>NZ_CP077769.1:5567500-6767500 GCF_020386615.1 Chitinophaga pendula | reverse complement strand
GAGAGTTTTTTCACTTCCTGTGCCTTTGCTTTGAGCGGGGCTACTTTCGCGGCGTCGTTGGCCATCTGCTTTTCGAACTGCGCGTAAGTCAGGTTGTTCTTATCAGTCAGCGAGTTGTTGGATGTATTGATAGAGTTGTTTACGATATTAAATGCATTTAATATTTCAGCAGAGACGTTCAATGCCAGCATGGCGGTCAGCACCAGGTACATGAAATTGATCATCTTCTGCCTGGGATCCTTTGGTAGTGCCATAGTTCGTTTTCAGATTTAGTGATTGCCTGTTTTGTTAACTAAAAAACTATAAGCTCACCATTATCTGCCTTGCATGGCGGTCAGCATGTTGCCGTAAACGGTATTCAGGTTACCGAGGTTTTTAGCCAGTGCGGAGATCTGTTCTCCGGTCTTGCGAGCATCATCGATGCTACCGTTCATTACCTGAGAAGCGTTGAGCAGGTTGCTGTAGAACGTGTTCATAGCTTTGAGGTGGTTATTGGTATCCTGCAGTTCCAGTTCGTAGATGGCATTGAGCGAGGCCAGGTTTTTGGTCATGCTCTGCATTTGCTCGTGGAAGCTACGGGTAGATTCAGAAGCGCTGTTGAAAGAAGAAACGGCAGAAGCGGCGGTAGTGTAAGCTTGTGCTACGCTGCCGATGGCATTTGCTGCTTCTCTTGTTTTTTGTGTATAGTCGCCGGTAGCGGCTACTACATCGCTGATGTCTCTCATTTTGTCAACGGTAGTTCCCAGTTTCTGGAAGTTTTCGCTGAGGCGTTGGAGGTTGGCAGGCGTAATATCTGCTTCCTGGAGCATTTTGTCCAGTCCGGCTACGGCAGGAGATCCACCAGCTACGGCAACGGCTACAGGAGCGGTAGCAGAAGTATCCGGCACGAAAGCATATACAAAGAAGATCAATGCTTCCACGCTCAGACCGAGGATCAATGCTACGTCAGCACCCCGCCAGTGTTGCAGTTTAAAGAGGGCACCGATGATTACCACAGAAGCGGCGATACACACGAAAAAATTAAGCCATTTAGCTTTGTTAGGATTCATAGCCATAGGTTAAAATTTAAACTGGTTAAATTTAGAAATAGTGTTAAAGGTTAGATTGAATATGGAATAGTTGTTGCTCATTAGAGGCTCTTTGCCTGCGGTGCATAAGAATTGGTGCTTCATACGCTATGGCTGGTTTTACTTTCTTTTATTGAAATCGTTTTTAGAGCGGCTGAGGAATGCGATGGTACATCTGAAGCCGATATAAGATTTAGCACTATCCTGGTATTCGTAAGAGCGAGTACCTGTCTGGAGGAAGTAACCGATATCTTTCCAGGAGCCACCTCTAACTGATTTACGCTTCATTTTGGGAGGCGCGTTATCGGGTACATCCATTCTGAGATAAGGGTTCATATCAGAAGTAAAAGAATAAGAGTTTTCGTAGAAGATATCCTGTGACCATTCTGCTACGTTACCAGCCATATTGTACAGACCGTAGTCGTTAGGCCAGTAAGCGTCGGCGCGAACGGTATAGAATCCACCATCTTCGGGGTAGTTACCGCGGCCAGGTTTGAAGTTGGCCAGGAGACAACCCTTCTTGTTCCGGAGGTAGTAACCACCCCAGGGGTAAGGTGTTTGTTCTCTACCACCGCGGGCGGCGTATTCCCACTGTGCTTCGGAAGGCAGCTGGAATTTGTCTTCGGTGTAGAGGTTTTTGGAGGCGCGATAGTCTTCCCAGAATTTACTACGCCATTCGCAGAAGGCGTTAGCCTGGTGCCAGGTTACGCCAACTACGGGGTAGTTGTCAAAAGCCGGGTGAGAGAAGTACATACGCGTCATCGGTTCGTTGTATGCGTAAGAGAAGTCCCTGATCCAGCAGAGGGTATCGGGATATATCTGTACATCCTTTTTGACGATGAAAGAGGAGCGCGGTTTGCCTTTATTCTCACGCAGCTTGGCCTGATCCCAGTTGAAGCTCTCCTCGTGGTAGACGAGTTTGTACACGTCTAGTTCCTTTTTACCATAGAGGCGTTCTTCCGGTGTGTAGATCATCGCGTCCAGTTTTTCGTAGGTGGATTTGTCTTTCCAGTTGATCTTCTGTTTCCAGTCGATGTAATCCTGGCCACCATCGTTTTTAACATGTCCCATGAGTACGTGAGCGATGGAGTCGCGCACCCAGTTTACGAACTGGCGATACTCATTGTTGGTGATCTCCGTTGCATCCATGTAGAAGCCGGAGATGGAGATCGACTTGTTCCTGGCGGTATAGGAATAGTTCACGTCCTCATCACTGGGACCCATGTGAAACGTACCGGAGGGTACGTACACCATTCCATAAGGTACAGGCGGATAATACTTTGGTCTGGGGCTCACACCGATGAGTTGCCCTTGAGCATTTTTGGAGGTTTTACTACCACCACAGCTGGCTAGCAGGCTAACCAGCACTACTGCTAACAGAAGACCACTTGAGTAATTAAGCTTCATAAGGGTAGCTTTCATTAGAACATGTTTTTCCATAAACAGCCAGGCAGATATCCAACAGCTTGCAGGTGACAGTTTTCTTCATACTTACGGCCTGGCCAGTTTTACTCGAAAGATAGCAAATGTAATAATTAATTTTAATCCGTAGTTAGTTTTTACCCAACTTTTTCAATTCTACATACTTACTTCGGCAATTAAAATAAACGTATTTTTTAACATTTTATTATATCTACCCTTTTTCTGATAAAACTTCCTGCGCGGTGGCTGATATATGGCGCAATTTACACAAATTATTATATTAGATTATCAATTTCTTCTATATATTGAACAGGCTTCATACAATGATAATTTTCGCACCAGTATAGCCATGTTCCGGTTGGTTGCGCCCTGTTTTCCAGCAAGGGTATACCCGGCTGATCGGCTGCTGCTCCCAGCAGTACTTTGAAGGGTATGTAGTGCCCGTTGACGCTTTTGAGGCGTGCTTTAAATTCGGGGCCTACGATAGCTACTTCTTTGGTACCCTGCACCAGCTGGAGGATCAGGCTAGCCCATACTCCGAAGGAGGTAGGATAGCGGGTGACAGTTTGGGAAAGGCGGCCCACCATTTCTATAGCGCGGCGTTGCCACTTTTTATTATCAAAAACAACAGAAAGATACCAAAGGTTAAGAGCCATGATGGCATTTCCGCTAGGGACGGCCCCATCGTAGATTTCTTTTTTTCGGACGATGACATCTTCCTGGCCTTGGATGGTATAGTAAAAGAAATTTTCGGCCTCATCGCTGAAGTGGGAGAGGACGAAGGTGGTGAGTTCTTTTGCCTTTTCCAGCCATTGGAGGTCGCCGGATACTTCCTGCAGGGAGATGCAGGCCCGGATGAGGCAGGCATAGTCATCGAGGAAGGCGGGATATTTGGCCACTCCATCTTTCCAGGTATGGAAGAATGCCGGGCCACTGTCCTGACGTAATTTTTCCCAGCAGGTATCGGCTGCTTTGAGGGCAGTGTGCAGGTAGGTGTCGTCTTGGAGGGTGGCGCTGGCTTTACAGTAAGCATGTATCATGAGGGCGTTCCAGCCCAGCAGGATCTTATCGTCGAGAGCGGGGCGGATGCGTTTGTCGCGGACTTCCAGCAGTTGCTGACGGCATTGCTCCAGGAGGGAGCGGAGGGAGGGTTCGTCCTGGCCTTTACGGGCAGCGAAGTCTGACAGTGGTTCCTGTATCCAGAGGATATTTTGTTCTTCCCAGTTCCCGGCTTCGGATACGTCATAGTATTCGCAGAACAGGGGGGCGTTGCTGCCCAGTATTTGTGTTATTTCGGTTTTGCTCCAGACATAAAATTTGCCTTCGATGCCTTCGGAGTCGGCATCGAGGGCGGCATAGAAGGCTCCGGAGGAGTCGGTCATTTCGCGGTCGACGAATGCCAGTGTTTCGCGGATGGCGGTGGCATAGGTCTCTTTTTTGGTGACCAGGTATGCTTCGCAGAGGGTATCGACGAGGAGGGCATTGTCGTAGAGCATTTTTTCGAAATGCGGTGCGAGCCATCGTTCGTCGGTGCTATATCTGGCGAAGCCGCCGCCCAGTTGATCGTAGATGCCGCCCTGCACCATTTTATCGAGGGAGCGGAGGGCTTGTTCGAGTGCCTGGGGGGCTTTATAGCTATGATGATATCTGAGCAGGTATTGTATGTGGAAGGTACCCGGGAATTTGGGTGCTTTACCGAAGCCACCCCAGGTCGTATCGGCCTGGCTGAGGATGTTGTTAAAAACGGTATCGCATTGGTGGCGGGTAAAGAGTTCTTCGACAGGGAGGTGTAGTATGCTTTCTGTTTGCATGCCGAATTGGCCGCTTTGGTGGAGGTGTTCGGTCAGGTTATTGGCCTGGCTTTCTATTTCTTCCCTTTTTTCTTTGAAGGCACCGGCGATGGCGAGGAGTACTTCTTTCCAGGCGGGTCTGTTATAGACCTTTTTGGGAGGGAAGTAGGTACCTCCGTAGAATGGTTTTTTGTCGGGGGTAAGGAATACGTTGAGTGGCCATCCTCCTGCGCCGGTCATGGTTTGGAGGGCGTCCATGTATATGTGGTCCAGGTCGGGTCTTTCTTCCCGGTCTATTTTGATGTTAATGAAGTGTTCGTTCATGATGCTGGCGGTGTCGGGGTCTTCGAAGCTTTCGCGTTCCATGACATGACACCAGTGGCATGCGGCGTAGCCGATGCTGACGAGGATAGGTTTATCTTCTGCTATAGCCCGTTGGAGGGCTTCTGGTCCCCAAGGGTACCAGTCTACCGGATTGTGGGCATGTTGCAGTAAATAGGGGCTTGATTCAGTTGCAAGTTTATTCGTGTGCATCGGTTTTTCCATCTTCGTCGTTAGCTGCGATACAGCGGTACTATTATCTGGATAAATATAATACGGCCATGCAAAGAAATTTATTTTTCTGATCTTTCATAAATTATTTTTTTGTTGAGTCTATTGGGTATAGCGGATACATCCATAAAAAAGGGACAGCGGTATGCTGTCCCTTTCGTGTATTTATATGTAAATGATCTTATTATTATTTTTTTGAGATTTCAGCCAGGTACTGTTCTAACGCGGCCACCATAGATGGTGCTTGGGGAGCGGGGGCTTTGACGTCGAGGCGGAGGCCGGCTTCTTCGACGGCGGCGGAGGTAGTAGGGCCGAAGGCGCCTATACGGGTGCCGTTCTGTTCGAATTTGGGTACGTTTTCAAAGAGGGATTTCACGCCTGAGGGGCTAAAGAACACGATCATGTCGTAAGCTGTTTTGTCCAGTATCTCTTTGACATCGTTGGAGACCGTTTTGTAGAGGGTCGCAGTGGCGTATTCGCATTTGTTTGCTTTGAGCCATTCTTCGATGTCCTTCTTTTGGCTGTCGGAGCTTGGGAACAGGAATTTTTCGTTGTCCTTGTGTTTGTTCATTACCTCGAGGAGGCTTTTGGTAGAGCCATCGGCTCCGTAGAACACTTTCCGTTTCCGGTAGAGGATGAACTTTTGTAAGTACAAGGCTACCGCTTCAGTGATACAGAAGTATTTGCAATCCTGCGACACCTTGATCTTCATTTCCTCGCAAACCCTAAAGAAGTGATCTACTGAGTTTCTGCTGGTAAAGATCACTGCCGTGTAGTTGAGGATATCCACTTTTTGTTTCCGGAAGTCTTTGGCAGGGAGACCTTCTACCCGTATGAAAGGGAAGAAGTCCAGTTTGACATTGAACTTTCTGGCCAGATCGAAATAAGGGGATTTCTCTGTTTCAGGCTTCGGTTGGGAAATAAGGATCGACTGAACTTGTTTGACTTGCAAATCTTTTTTTGGCCCGCCTTTTATCATACATTTTTTGCTCTTGTGTTAACAATAGGCAGTAATCAGGGATTACCAGTTAACCAAATCAGTAGCACCTTCGTTAAAATTAATACGGGCGCTACTTCGAATGCGCAAAGGTAAAGAAAAAAATGCAATTTGCTAAAAGATAGATACTGTCTGACAACGGAATATGATCTTATATATCTGTAGGCAGCCAGTAATACTATAAAGAAAATTGATATATACATGAAAGCCCGCGCAATTTCTGGTTCACAGAAGGCCACCAATACGAGGAAAGGCGCCAGTAAAATCCCTAATACTTTGTTGATTAGATAAAGAATAAATATGTAAGCGTCCGCCAGTTCGGCGCTGCCGAATAACCAACCACAGAAGCGCAGCACAACGTATTTGAGGCTATAGATGACTGCCACCAGGATCACGAGACCGGGGATGAGTATCCAGGCGTCGGCGTTGGGGGCGTATTGTTGCCGGTACATGATGAGGTACAGGTAAAGTCCCATGCTGATCGCGAAGAATACATTGAGCACGAAGTTCGGCAGGGGTGATTGTGACAGCTGATCTTTGAGCTGCCGCTGGCTTAGGGTAGGGTTCAGGAACGCGCGGAACAGATCGGAAAAGAACTTCAGGTAAACGAGTCGTACTACGCCCAGCAGGAGCAGGACCCCGGCGACTGTGTATACGAGCCAGTCCATATCTCTGAATGGTCGCATTTTGTTGAGGTCGTAATATCTTGTTTTATTTCCTGGCTGCAGGTATATGTTTTTTTGTGCCAGCTCCTTCATGAACGTGTCGTACGCAGATACCTGTTTCAAAGGTACTTTAGCCGGCTGCGATGCGGTGTCAGTAAGGGCTAGGAGGGAATCGGCCTTTAACCGGGTAGTATCCCGGAGACGGCGGGTGGAGTCGGTGGCCGGACGGGGAGGGGCTGTACGGGGAGCGGCTGTACGGGGAGCGACAGTGTTGGCTGCGCTGGCCCTGGCAGTGTCGGGGCGTGGGCGGGTAGTTGTCGGAGCTGGTGTTGCTCTTCTTACGGGCGCCTTATTGGCGGAACTGTCTGTCTGTGCGAATACATGCAGTTGTAAAAGGATGAATAACAGCGATAACCAGTTTCTCACCAAGATGAATTTTTATGACAATTGTCGCAAAAATAACTAAAATGCCTGCTCCCCGTTCAGATTTTTGAGCAGAAGGGAAGGAATTGGCGTTAAAGCCGGTGGCAGCAGCAGCTGCAGGGTATTTGGGACGGGCGATACCCGGTGTACGGGGAGTGGTGGATCAGCAGTATCTTTGCGGTAATGACCGGCATTTACTTACACATACCTTTTTGCAAACAAGCTTGTTACTATTGTAATTTTCATTTCTCCACTTCCCTGGGGCAGCGGAACGCACTGGTGGCGGCATTGCTTCAGGAAATCGACCTGCAAAAAGCGTATCTGCAAGGGCAGCCGGTGGGTACCATTTATTTTGGCGGCGGTACTCCCAGTATCTTACCTATAGCTGATCTGCAGCAACTACTGGAAAAAATATACGACACTTTTGATATCCTTCCCAATACGGAGATCACGCTGGAAGCCAATCCGGACGACCTGTCGGCGGAGCAGTTACAGGCGTTGCGTGCTATTGGCATTAACCGGCTGAGCATCGGCATACAGTCTTTTCATGAGGCAGACCTGCGCTGGATGCACCGGGCACATGATAGTCAGCAGGCGCTTACCTGTATACAGGCGGCCCAGGCAGCAGGATTCCGGAATATCTCCATCGACCTCATCTATGGAGGGCCTACGCTTAGTGATGAAGGCTGGCTGGCGAATATTGCCCAGGCCATTGCGTTGGAGGTACCTCATTTGTCGTGTTATGCGCTTACGGTAGAACCTGGTACTGCCCTGGACCAGTTCATCAAGAAGAAAAAAATGGAGGCGGTAGACCCGGATAAGGCGGCCCGGCATTTTGAAATGCTTTTGCAGCAGTTGCAGGCGGCGGGATACGAGCACTATGAGATCTCCAATTTTGCGTTGCCAGGCTGGCATTCCAGGCATAACAGCAGCTACTGGAATGGCAATGCGTACCTGGGCCTGGGGCCCTCTGCCCACTCTTTCGACCAGCATTCCAGGCAATGGAATGTTGCCAATAATGCTTTGTACATCAAAAGTATTCAGCAAGGTATCGTTCCTTTTGAGGCGGAGGTGCTGACCCCGGATATTATGCTGAATGAGTATATCATGACGTCCCTACGGACGTCCAAAGGCTGTGATCTATCGCTGGTGTCAGCGCGGTTTGGCGAGGAGCGGCGGGTACAACTGGCAACCGGCGCCCGGACCTTTATCCAAAAGGAATGGATGATACAGCTTGGGGATACGCTGGTATTGACTGCAGCTGGTAAACTTTTTGCAGATTGTATTGCGGCGGAGCTGTTCTTTTAACGATGGTTCGGGGTAATTACCTATATATCTTTTAAAACCTTCTGTCATGCGAAGTCTTCACCATTTTCTACTCTTTATTTCGCTCTTCGTCCTGGTGGCCTGCAGCAGTACGCGGGTATTAAAGCGGGAGGCAGCAGCGCCTTTCCAGTTGTCAAGCTATAAGACCTTCGGTTTTTATGAAGTGGAGGCCAGTGGCGACAGTGTAAGCAGTGAGGTGTATCATACGGGGATAGCCGCATTGCGTAAAAACATTGCTTTGCAGCTGGAGCGGCGTGGATTGCGGCAGGTGGCGGATCAGCCGGATTTGCTGGTGAATATCGGTATTGTGAACAAGGAGCGGGTACAAACGCGGCAGACTGATTTTATGACGGATGCGCCCCGTTATATGGGACAGCGGCGGTATTCCTGGCAGAGCCGGGAGGTGCCTGTAGGGCGGTATAATGAGGGGACGGTATCGGTGCACCTGGTGGATCGGGTGAAGCAGCAAATGCTGTGGGAAGGGGTGGTGGCTGATGTGATCCCTAATAAGCCTACACAGCTGGAAAAGCAAGTGGCCGCTGCCATGGAGACCCTGTTTAAGGGGCTTTGACATACGGCCACTGTAATAACGATGGTGATGTTTAGTTTGTCTTCACGCCAAATTTGTAGATACAGGTCTGCTGATAGGTAGACCCGGGCTCCAATACTACGGACGGGAATGCCGGTTGATTGGGAGAATCCGGGAAGTGTTGTGTTTCGAAGCAGAAAGCGCCCCTATAGGCGTATGCTTTGCCCTGTTTGCCTATATCTTTTCCGGTCATAAAGTTGCCCCCGTAGAACTGTACACCGGGTTCTGTTGTCCATACTTCCATCTGGCGGCCGCTTTCCGGTTCGCTTACTGTAGCTGCCAGGGACAGTGCTGTTCCTTTCTTGTCGAGCACCCAGTTGTGGTCATATCCTTTACCCAGTTTAAGTTGTTCAAATTTGTCTTCTACGCGTTGTCCGATGGGTGTCGGTGAGGTAAAGTCCATGGGTGTTCCTTTTACCGGGGCCAGTTGGCCGGTAGGTATCAGTCCGGCATCTACCGGGGTAAACCGGCTGGCATTGATGGTAACGACGTGATCGAGGACATTGCCATTGCCGGCACCTTTCAGGTTAAAGAAAGAGTGATGGGTGAGATTGATGACGGTCGCCTTGTCGGTGGAGGCTTTATAGTCGATCCGGAACTGGTTGCTGTCGGAGAGGGAGTAGGTCATGGTGATATCGAGGTTGCCCGGATATCCTTCTTCTCCATCTTTGGACAGGTAGTGAAAGACGAGGGTATGATCGTCGGGTTGTGTAGCGTGCCATACTACAGCATTGTAGCCATTTACACCGCCATGCAGGTGGTTTTCGCCATTGTTGACAGCGAGGGTGTAAGTTTTATCGCCCAGGGTGAATTTGCCTTTGGCGATACGGTTGCCATATCGTCCTACTACGCCACCATAGTAGCGTTCGGTGGTATTGAGATAGCGGGCGAGATTGTCGTATCCCAGTACTACATCTTCGAGGTGGCCTTGCTTATCGGGAGCGAGGAGGGCGACTACTTTGGCGCCGTAGTTGGTGACGGCCATTTCTACGCCACCTTTGCTTTTGAGGTAGTACAGTTTTACTGGTTGGCCATTGATGGTGCTGTCGAATGCGGCGGCCGGTACGAGTTTGCTAATGGCTGAGCTGTCGTTGTTTGTCTGCATACTGTCTGTCGGATTGTTTTTAGTTTGTTGGCCACCGGGTCCGCAGGCAGCCATGCCTGCGGTAGCCAGGATAAATAATGTGAGAAACCTTTTCATTGTGCCGTGGAAGTTTAGATGAATTGGGAAATACGGACAAGATACGAATCAGAAAATAAAAATCCCCGGGGTATGTGTTGGATATAGGAATGATATACGAATGATACAGGAATGTTAAGGGAGAGGTGGACGGGAGCTATAACTACATTATAATCAGCTTATTGCAAGGCATTATTGCAACACATTGCATAATATGGCAAAATAACAAGGCCGGTCTGCATATAGCGGACCGGCCTTTAGTATTTGCTACGTTGTATACGCGGAGGCTTACCAACCGAGGAGGTAGGCGAAGATCAGCGGTGCAACGATAGTGGCATCTGATTCAACGATGAATTTAGGTGTGTTGATATCGAGTTTACCCCAGGTGATTTTTTCGTTAGGAACGGCGCCGGAGTAGGAGCCATAGGAGGTGGTGGAGTCGGATATCTGGCAGAAATAGCTCCAGAAGGGTACGTCATGCCATTCGAGATCCTGGTACATCATGGGTACTACGCAGATGGGGAAGTCGCCTGCGATACCGCCACCGATCTGGAAGAAGCCAACGCCTTTACCGGCGGAGTTGTTGCGATACCAGTCGGAGAGCCATACCATGTATTCGATACCGCTTTTCATGGTACTGGCTTTGAGTTCACCTTTAATGCAGTAGGAGGCGAAGATGTTGCCCATGGTGCTGTCTTCCCAACCTGGAACGACGATAGGAATATTTTTTTCTGCGGCGGCGAGCATCCAGCTATTTTTCGGATCGATCTCATAGTGTTCTTTCATGACACCGCTGAGCAGGAGTTTGTACATGAATTCGTGGGGGAAGTAGCGCTCTCCGTTTTCTTCCGCATCTTTCCATAGTTTGAATATATGTGTTTGTATGCGGCGGAAAGCTTCTTCTTCGGGGATACAGGTATCTGTAACGCGGTTGAAGCCTTTTTCGAGCAGGTCCCATTCGTCCTGGGGGCTAAGATCGCGGTAGTTAGGAACTCTTTTGTAGTGAGTGTGTGCTACCAGGTTCATGATATCTTCTTCGAGGTTGGCGCCGGTACAGGAGATGATGTCTACTTTACCCTGGCGGATCATTTCGGCGAAGGAGATACCTAATTCGGCAGTACTCATAGCACCTGCGAGTGTAACCATCATCTTACCACCTTCGAGCAGATGAGTCTCATAGCCTTTAGCAGCATCTACCAGTGCGGCAGCGTTGAAATGCCGGTAGTGGTGCTGGATAAATTGAGAGATAGGCCCTTTATTCATGTCTGTTAAAAATTTACGCGTGAATTACTGTCAGACAACTATTTGCAAACAGCGGGGCAAAGTTAAGATAAACTTTGGAAGGGGGCAAAGCGAAGCGGTGTATAATGGAGAGAGAAAGGGCGGGGGAGGACGAATGGTGGGGTACTGCTTTGGCAAGTGGTAAAGAAGCAAGGTAAAGCGGGGGGAGCGAGGGGAGAAGTATATGAAGGCGGGCAGGATGAATGAAAAGAGGTGACTGAGCGGTACGTTGGATGGCGGAACGAATGGTGAGATAATGCTATGACAGGTGATGCGGACACTTTGATGAGGTATCAGGTGTTTGACGAATAAAAAGAAAGCCCGTAATGAATAACATTACGGGCTTTGCCTGATCAGGTCTGTATGAGGCGGATATCCGCGACTCACGCTTTCTTCAGTCGTTGGTAAACACTGAGGTCACCATCTACGTTTGCTTTCACGATTGTCCAATACTTCTCTCCTTCCAGCGTGATATAGTAGTTCAGCGCACCTTCTTTTTCAAATTCGGTGATGCCATATACTTTCTGTCCAGAATAACGCTGCTGGAGAGCAACGGATACGGTGAGCGGTAATTGGTCCGCTGTGAGGATCCGGCGGGTGCTGAGAAGCTTACCCTCCTTATCGAAATAGGCGGTCACTTTGGAAGTGTTGATGGTGAATTTAGCGGTGTATGTGTTTGCATCATCGCTGTACCATTTCACATCCTGTGCACCGGTAAAGGCCTTTGTGAAAGCGGCCTGTATCCTGCCACTCACCTCTGTTTCGGCGGGTTTGGCGGATAAAGTATAGCTACTGAATATAGCAGCTACACTGATCATGAGAACTAACATCTTTTTCATGGCGGAAAAATTTATGTTTATTGTGATACAAATGTACGGCGGTCCGGAGCGGGGTTACAAGGGTAATAGTGACCAGTGGAAGGGCTTGATTACTTGCTGGGGATGACGGGTTGTGATAAGTGATGGGATTAACATTCCTTTGACATGAAAGACCCGCCACTGCTGCGATGTTGCATGGAAAAAGCGAATGTTGCAAGCGCTGAGGTTAAGCTTTTGTTAAAGTAGAAATCGAGGATGAGCGGGAAGTAAGAAAGCAATTTGCGTTACCTTCATGGGTATGAATTACCTGGCCCACGCTTACTTATCGTTTAATGAACCGGAATTAACGGCTGGGAATATGATCGCGGATTTTGTGAAGGGGAGGCGCCTGCTGGATTATTCACCCGGCATACAGCGGGGTATCAGATTACATCGTGAGATCGATCAGTTTACGGATCATCATGCGGCTACGGCGGAGGCCAAATCCTTTTTCCGTCCATCCTGTGGATTGTACAGTGGTATATTTACGGATGTGGTGTATGATCATTTTCTGGCGAACGACCCAAACTATTTCCCTGCCGGGGAGTTGTTACCTTTTACTTTAGGGATATTCCGCACATTAAGAAAACAGGAGGCATTGCTGCCGGATCGTTTTTTACAGATGTTACATTATATGGAGACCCAGAACTGGATGTATGACTACCGGTTAAAGAGCGGTATAGAGCAATCTTTCACCGGTATGGTGAGGCGGACGAAGTATATGCCGGTGCCGGCATCGGTACCTTATGCTGTCTTTGAGACACATTATGATGCGTTAAGAGCATGTTACGCTATCTTCTTTCCCGCTTTGCTGGCGCATGTACGTGCGTTTATGGCGGAGGCGGACTGATGCAACAACGTTGTCTTTTTTGAGGATGTTGGTAAAAACTTGTAGGTTTGAGGCTTCAATTAATCCTCATATAATTAAAAAAGTACAGCCTACAATGAAGCCAGTATTAATTTTCGCGTTAGTGATCGCGTTTCTGGGAGCGGGTAATGTAGCGGCCATTGCCCAGGATAAAAAGCTACCGCCACTGGATGCGAGTCCGATGGATATGTGTTATTACCCGCCGATGTATCCGTATGTAGTAAAAGTGAAGGGAGAGCCGGGTACGCTGGTAGCACGTGTGGTATATAGTCGTCCGCAGAAGAAGGGCAGAGCGATCTTTGGTGAGCTGGAGGAATACGGTAAGATCTGGCGCCTGGGTGCTAACGAGGCTACGGAGATCGAGTTTTTCAGACCGGTGACTATCGCAGGTAAGAGCATACCGAAGGGAAGATATACGCTGTATGCAATCCCTACGGAGTCAAAATGGACGGTCATCCTGAACCGTGATACGGATATCTGGGGTGCTTACAAGTACGATCAGAGCAAGGATATCCTGCGTACCGACCTGCCTGTGAATACGCAGGATACGGCGCTGGAAGCATTTACCATGGCTTTTGAGAAAGCAGAGGCGGGCGCCAACCTGATCATGGCCTGGGACAAGGTAAATGTGAGCTTGCCGATCAAGTGGACGGATGCCAAACCTATTGCTGCCGGCAAAAAGAAATAGATATAACTATAAGATATTCAGAGAGTCTCGCACTGAAGTGCGGGACTTTTTTTATGTATAGGGGTGGTAACAGTGATGGATGAATGGTAATTTGGCCATAGTACATATATCGGTATCTTTGGAAACAACAAAAACATAGCAGGAATGAAGCTAGGTACTAAACTCATACACGCAGGTGTAGCACCCGACCCCTCGACTGGCGCGATCATGACGCCAATATTCCAGACATCTACCTATGTGCAGCGTGCACCAGGTCAACATAAGGGATATGAATATGCCCGTACACAAAACCCTACCCGCGATGCTTTACAGAATGCGCTGGCAGCCATTGAGAATGGTACGGCAGGTATTAGTTTCGGCAGCGGACTGGCAGCAACAGATGCTGTTATGAAGCTGTTGTTGCCCGGTGATGAGGTGATTGCTAGCAATGATCTTTACGGTGGTACCTATCGCATCTTTACCAAGGTATTTGAGCGTTATGGTATCAAATTTAAATTTATAGGGATGCGGGATGTACAGAGCATCACGCAGCATATTACGCCTCAAACGAAGCTGATCTGGGTGGAAACACCGACCAACCCCTTGATGAACATTATTGACATTGCGGGCTGTGCACAGATTGCGAAAAAGCATAATATCCTTTTGTGTGTGGACAATACGTTTGCATCTCCGTACTTACAGAATCCGTTGGATTTGGGTGCGGACATTGTGGTACACTCTGCCACCAAGTACCTGGGAGGACATAGTGATGTCGTACACGGGGCGGTGATTGTGAAAGACGACTCGCTGGCGCAGCAGTTGTATTTCATCCAGAACAGCTGTGGTGCGGTTCCTGGACCGCAGGATTGTTTCCTGGTATTGCGCGGATTGAAGACGTTGCACGTGCGTATGCAGCGGCATTCTGAAAACGGCGCGGTAATTGCGCGGTTTCTGAGAGACCATCCAAAGGTGGACAGCGTGTATTGGTGTGGTTTTGAAGATCATGCGAATCATGATATTGCAAAAAGCCAGATGCGTGACTTCGGCGGTATGATGTCGTTTACGCTGAAAGATGATAGCCTGGAGGCGGCTAACAAAGTATTAAGCGGGACACATTTGTTCTCTTTAGCAGAATCATTGGGAGGGGTAGAGTCGCTGATTGGTCATCCGGCCAGTATGACGCATGCTTCCATTCCCCGTGAGGAGCGACTGGCCAATGGATTGGCGGATTCGTTGATACGTTTGAGTGTAGGGATAGAGGACGCTGGAGATCTAATAGCGGATCTGCAGCAGGCAATCGGATAGATATATTAAATGTTGAGCGCCCTGTTGCGCATGTCGATTAGCAGCATTAAGTTTGTCTGCCGTCCCCTTGTATGTACTATATCATACAAGGGGACGGGGGACCAGTAATAATTATTTAACCATACCGGATATCGGTGACAGATTGTTAGGTGAACAAAAAGACACAAGTACCTACGCTTGCAACCTGTGATCGTATTCCACATTCCTGATGGCCTAACTATGAAATTCCAACAGCTTAAAGCATTCCTGGACGCCAAGGCTGCGTACTATGATGATCCTGCTTTTGTCGACAACGATCCGATATGTATACCACACCGGTTTTCTCTATTACAGGATATCGAGATCGCCGGGTTATTTGCTGCTATACTTGCCTGGGGTAATCGAACGACCATTATCAAAAAATGTACGGAGCTGTTACAATTGATGGATAACAGCCCATATGAGTATATCCGTCATCATCAGCCGCGGGAGCGGATGAAGCTGATGCATTTTTCTCACCGTACTTTTAATGGGATAGACCTATTGTATTTTGTAGAGTTCTTACAGCATTATTATACCAATGTAACATCATTGGAGTTCGCGTTCAGCGGGCACATCACCAAGGCTGACCAGACGGTGGAGAAGGCATTGCTGGGGTTTCACAAGATCTTTTTTGCCATGGAGCACCCGGAGCGTACGCGTAAACATATTTCGACGCCTGCTAAAAATTCGGCTTGCAAGCGGCTGAACATGTACTTACGATGGATGGTGAGGGAAGATGAAAATGGCGTGGATTTTGGGCTATGGAAGCACATTTTGCCTTCACAGCTGATATGTCCGGTAGATGTGCATGTATCGAGGGTAGCTACCCGGCTGGGGCTTATCAACGAAGCGAAGGCAGATTGGCGGACTGCGTTGGCGCTTACGGCGCAATTGCGAACCATGGATCCTGCAGACCCGGCCAAGTATGACTTTGCCTTGTTCGGGTTAGGGGTGATAGAAAAATATGTTTGATCATAAATAGAAGCTGATGAAAAAAATCTTTGGATGGATAGCGGTGGCCACGATGATCGCCTTACCTGCCAGTGCCCAGCAGTTTGTAGAGCTGGAATATCATTTTAAGCAGGGAGAGGTGTTTGAGCTGAAACAGGAAAGTCGCAGTGAGACCTATATGACAGTAAATGAGATCGTACAGCGCACTACCAGGGATTATAATAACACGATAGAGATCACCGTAGCCGATGAAAAGCCGGGTACTACATTGCTTAGCTTCCGATACAAGGAGCTTAAGTTCAACTTTAACGCCAAGAACCAGAACATCTTCGTCGACGCTAAAATAGCCAATGACAAGGAGCCTTTTCAGGCTGGCCTGAAGAGCATACTGGATCAGCCGTTTACGGTAGAGATACAACATACGGGTATTATCAATAAGATAGAAGGCCTGGACCAGTTGCTGGAGCGGGCGGCTACTACTGCCTTTGCGACCTTGAAGAAAGAGGAGCAGGATGCGTATAAGAAGCTGATGTCGGATCAATTCGGTACCAATGCGTTCCGTTCCTGGCTGGAGCAGCTGCTGGTCATCTACCCTATGCACGGCATTAAAATGGGTACTCAGTGGGAGGAGAGCGTGCCATTGCGTACGGGGTTGGTAGGCCGGATAGACCTGTACTGGAACCTGCAGACGTCGGACAGTCAGACCGCGAAAGTAGGAGGTACCGGTAAGATCATGACGGACAAGGTAGAGCAATTCACGATGGAAGACGGCATCGTTGCCACTGCGGAGATCTCCGGGGACCTGCAGAGTAACTACCTGATCACGAGGAGCAGCGGGCTACCCGGCATCTGTGTACAGAATACGGAGATGAGTGGCAATTACACCTATAAAGCTAACAAAGCTAAAAAGATCAAAAAAGACATCAAGGTGCCTGTAAAGATCATTTCCAACGCTTCTTACAAGATCAAACAAATGAAATAATATGACGGATACACCAGCTATCTACCTGGAAGAAGCAGCGGTTGTAATCGGTGAGACTTTATCCCTCCGCATTCCACCGCGGCTGAGTTATAAAGAGCTGGAGGCTTTACTTGCCCATCAGGTAGAGCAACTGATCAACAAAGATATTCAGCAGTTCATCTATCTGCTATACCGCATTGATGTATCAGAGCGGCAGGTGCAGCAGGCACTGGCGGATGATCCGGCAGGATACCGGCAGATCGCGGCGTTGATCATCCACCGGCAGGTGCAGAAGATAACGTCCCGGCGTGCCTACCAGGCGCCACCTCCTGATGATGGAGAAGAGAAATGGTAACATTAAAAAGGAGAAGCGTGTGCTTCTCCTTTTTAATGTTTATTGGGGGGGCCAGTTTACCTGGCGGCTTTTTCGAACATCAGTTCTTTGACCTTCTCTTTATCTTCTTTTTCCTTTTCCAGATCGAAGAAGGTGCCAAACACTCTATCCCAGACGGCGGAACTTACTCCAAAGCCTTTGTCCTCACTTTTATAGTGATGGAGATGGTGATTGCGCCAGAGGGCTTTCATAAATTTGAAGGGAGGGTTCCAGGCGTGGATGGCATAGTGCATGCTACCATATATGAGATATCCCAGGATGAAGCCGGGGAAAAACATAAAGGTCACTTTACGCAGGAACAGGTATTGCGCTGCGAAGATAACGGAGGCGAGTATCAGGCTGGGAACTGGCGGCATGAAGAGCCGTTGTTTATCCCTTGGATATTCGTGGTGGTTACCATGCATGACATAAATGAAACGTTGCACCCTGGGGCTATCACTGGCGAAGTGAAACATGAAACGGTGCATAATGTATTCAAAGAAAGACCAGAACAACATGGCGCCAAAGAATACCATTGCTACGGTGCTGATATCAAAGCCTAATGTATCGTGGCTGTAGTAGAGCATATAACCGATAATTGGTATATACATGCCCCATATTACAAGCGGGTGGGTCTTCGTGAGCATTTCCAGGTACTGACTTTCAAACAACCTCGCCTGTCCTTTATTCTTAATCTTATCGAACTTCATGACTTCCCGGTTTTCCGCAAAATTACAGTAAAAAATAATTGCAACACATCCAACTGTCCTGTATGCTGAATAATCGGTTACTTAATCCGTGCTTTCCCTGCCGTTCAGTAATTGTGGTATTGTAACTAGTTCATAGCCTGCCTGCCGGAGGTATCCAATCAGGTATTCCAGTTTGTGATAACACTTGTCTGAGCGACGCGGATCTGTTCCAAGATGCAGTAACAGGATGGCGCCATTCAGGCCGGCGGCAGATGACCTTTCGTATCGTTGAATGCGCTCCATTATTGTATCACAACTTTTGTACCGAGCTCCCATTTCGGGCCAGGTATAGTCGGCTGCACTGCCTATACGGGCGGTTTGATTTACCAACTGTAAGCCACTGGCGCGGGTCCAGGCGGCGATTGTGTCGTTATGCCATTCGTAAGGAGGTAGAAAATATCCTGGCGGAGGGATACCCAACCTGTGCATGACATCCTGGCAAGCCCGGAGGTCGGTATCGAATTGTTGTCGGGTGATGAGCAGGCTATCCCGTTGTTGCCAGTCGCAATACAGCAGGTGCTGATCGGAGTGCGGCCCGAGGTAGTGTCCATCGCTGAGCAGGTGGCGTACATGGGAGGCGAAGGCTGATTGCCGGTATGTTCTGCCGGTAAAAAAGAAGGAGGCTTTCACTTTCAGGCGGCGCAAGGTGTTACGGATGTAGCCAGCGCCATCTGTTTGTTCATCTGCCGTGAAGACCAGGGCGAGCTTTTTCCGGCAGGTATCCCCGCGAACGATGGCACCATGGTCCACTGTTGTCCGGTCTGTCTCAACGGTTTGTTCGCTCTCCAGTGCGGCCAGCAGGTATATCAGGCTGGCGGTGCCATCCAGCGTAGGTTCGTTGGTGGAATAGTCTCCAAAGTCATCGTGATATACCGCCAGGGGGGACTGAAAGCCGGCATATTCATCTGGCTGCAGCAATTTGATCCCTAACAGGTTACGATAGATGCTACCATACACCGGCCCATCGACCAGGCCACCGGCGATGCTGTATTGGCGTAAGGCGCTTAGGGCACTATGCGGATCGGCCGGCGTATCTCCATTGTGTGGGAGGTCTACCACCATGGTGGTACCCCAGGGATTGCAGCCGAGCAGCCAGTCGATACAAGCCTGTTCCAGCTCGTTAAAGCCAGTATCACCGGTGAGAGAACGATAGCGGTTGCACTGGATAGCAAAAGCGGTGGTGAGGTTATTAGAGCACCAGATAAAGGGGATACCGCGGTAGAATGCATTATGTCGGGCTTTATCCCATACTTTCTTTATAGCCTGGCGATAGTACCCCATTAGTTCCTGCTTATGCAATTGCTGCAAGGCCAGCTCATAGTGCCCGATATTGTGAAAAGGATACCACTGATAGTGACGCGCGGTATCGGCGCCCATCCAGGGGGTAAGCGGTTCTTCCCGTGCAAATTGTATGGCAGCAGTGGCATATACGTTGTTACTGCTGACAGCATGCAATGCGGCGGCAGCCAATTCCATATCGTCTTTCCAGTTATCTTCTTCATAGAAATAAGGGGCGCGGCAGGGGGCGGTCTGGCATACACCCGGGTAAGCAAGCCCTCGCCGATAGGCGGCTTTGGCTTTAGCGGCCAGTCGTGCTGACAAGCCCGTGTCTTGTGTTTGATACAGGAGGCTACCCAGGGCAAAAGCGCTGGCGAATTTGCCTGCCGTAGATGCGAGGCCGGTAGACCTGTTCTTATGTTGCTTTAGTCCTTGCGGTGCAGGCAAGGCAAAATACACCGGGCGGGCGTGCCCGTAGCCATAACTGACAGTATCTTCATTGGGCAGGCGCAGGCCGCTATGATCACGGTCATCGGCGATCTGGTTGTACATCAGAGTGTCTGCCGGATTCATTTTCAGCAACCATTCCAGCCCCCAGCGGGCTTCGTCCAGCATATCAGCGGTACCATTAGCACCAGGCAGTCCATTGGCTGCAAAACGGTCTGTAAATACAGAGCGGAAGTCGCGGTAGGCAGACAGCAGGAGGAAAGTTGTATTGGCGGAGGTGGTAACATACTGAAGATAGTCCGTCGCATCGTGCCAGCCACCGGTGGCGTCTATCCGGGTGCCATCCGGCAAGGGGCCGTAGATGGAGCACCCATCCTGCATATGACAGGAATCGCGCAGAAAGGGGTTGTATCCGCAGCGTTGCTGCCGCATATATTGCAGGCAGTAATCGGCCGTTCCTTTGTATACACCGGCATCTATACGAAAAGCCGGTGAACGGACACCAGCTGCTTCCAGGTAATAACGGCCCGGCTGTATGTAGCTGGTGAAAGGCAAACGCCAGGTATGCGTAAACGGGCCGTAAGCGCCGAAATCGCTGGTAGGTGAGCCTTGCCAGACTTTCCGGCCGGTGGCGGCGTCATGCAGGGAGAACCGCCGGACCTGTAAAGCGCTTTTTGTGCCCAAGACGGCCACCTTTATCCCCTGTGGTGTGTAGCCGAGCTGGTTGATCCTGATCCAGGCATCGATGGGTGGCGACTGTGCCTGCAACGGAAATGTATACAACACTGCTAGCAGGAGCAGGCAATAGCATGTTCGCATAAGCTATGGTCTATGGTTGACGCGGTTATTCCGCTGGTTGATCATACTGTAATCTGAAAGTATCCAGGTTGGGTTTAAACAGGCGGGAGCGTTGCCGTTCGTAGGCATAAATGATGTCTCCTACCTTTTTGAAGAACGGATATCCCTGTTCCTCGTATTCGTACTTGTTATCGTTTAATACGCCATCACTGTTGACATATATGGTACCGGTGAGCATAAATTCTACCTGGTGTTCAAAATCTACGATATATGCTACATCTGTCAGGAAGCCATACGACCAGCCTGTTTTGTTGAACACGCGGATGTTTGGCGGAACTTTACTTTTTCCTGCTTTGAAGAGAAAAAACTTGGTGTAGCTATCAAAATATTCGGTTGTATCATAACGGGGATGAATGCTTTCGGACGGATATTCTGACATGTACTGATACAGAAAACGGTAGTCTGCCGGTGTGAGGTGGAACCGTTGCGCAGGAGGTACGGAAGCTGGGAAAAGTACGGATTGCAGCATCCGTTGGAGGTCGATCAGGGAGACATTATTATGCCGGGTGAAATCCATGGGAGAAGCGATGAGCTGATCGTGTTTATCGAGGTAGGCATGCCCTATCCATACGGAATGGCTGAAGTCGTATTGCAGCGTACTGGCTGCAGCAGGTTGCCGATAGATCAGCTGTCCATCTGCTGTTACAAAACGTATGGGATTGGTATGTCTGTTCTCTTCTTCGGATAGCGGCATAAAGCGGCGTACGATGCGGACATCGGGGTATCCTTTCTGCCATAACTTTTCGTGTAGAGTTTGCTGGCCGATGAACTCATAGAGCCGGTTGTATGCGTCGTTTTCGCTGACGAGGAAGACCTGGCGGATATATTGTGCGATGGAGGGTTTTCTATTTTGAGCGGTGGTATCCTGATGTACGGTGACTTGCCCGCTGTAGGCGCTGTCGGTGAGCATGACGGTTTGTTTATCGAGACCCGGTATATGGAGGTCGTTGAGTTTTTCCAGGGCGAGGAAAGCGACCGGCATTTTGACGGTGGAGGCAGGGTTAAAATACGTGGCGGAGTTGACGTTAAGGTAGTAGTGCCGGAAGTGCGGGCGGTTGTGTTTATCACGGTCAATGCGGGTATAGATCAGCTGGTAGCGAAAGGAGTCCGGGTATTGGAGGATATGTTGCAGTTGCTGATCGGCGTGGGTGCGGATCAGACTATCCAGGAAATGATCGGTGTGAGACTGGGCAATACCTATTTGCATGCAGCAGCACCAGTACACAACAAGGAGGCATGTACGCATAACGCGGGATTATTTTGGCAGCTATTCCTTAAAAATAAAGAATAAAAACGCGCGTACTGCAAATATTCTGCTGCATGGGGCACACTTAGCGTTAATTATTATATTTGGTCATTCATACACCCGGAACCTAAACTTATTATGAAACTTGTTACTTATTTAAGAGAAGAAGCAGACCAGCTGGCCATATTGGTAGACGGTCTGTTGTATAACACACAGGACTTACATCCTCAATTGCCCAACAACATGCAAATGTTCCTGTTGATGTGGGATGAGGTGATCGATATTGCCATGCATGCGGATGCGGATCTGAAGGCCGGTAAGAAGACCAGTTCTGCGACCGGTATTCCATATGAGTCTGTGGAGATACTGGCGCCTGTACCTTTTCCTACCTCTTGCCGTGACGGGTATGCTTTCCGTCAGCATGTGGCTTCTGCGCGCAAAAACCGGGGGCTGGATATGATCCCGGAGTTTGACGAATATCCGATCTTTTATTTCACGAACCACAATGCTATACAAGGTCCGGGAAATATACTGTGTATGCCGGATCACTTTGACAAGTTGGATTTTGAGCTGGAGGTAGCGGTGGTTGTTTGTCGTCCGGGGCGTAACATTCCTGCTGCAGAGGCGGATGAGTATATTGGCGGATATATGATCATGAATGATATGAGTGCCCGTACGTTGCAGATGGAGGAGATGAAGCTGAACCTGGGCCCTGCGAAAGGCAAGGATTTCAGTACGGTGATCGGCCCTATGCTGGTAACGCCTGATGAGCTGGAAGCCTTTAAGGTACCGGCTAAACCAGGACATACCGGTAATGCTTACGACCTGAAGATGACCTGCCGTATCAACGGTGTGCAGGTGAGCGAGGGCAGTATGGGAGATATGGACTGGACATTTGCGGAGATCATTGAGCGTTGTTCTTATGGTGTCAACATCCTTCCAGGCGATGTGATCGGCAGCGGTACGGTGGGTACCGGTTGTTTCCTGGAGCTGAACGGCACGGGCAAACGTAATGACCCCAACTACCAGGAGCAATGGCTGCAGCCAGGCGATGTAATGGAATTGGAGGTAGCCGGATTGGGCAGCCTGCAAAATACCATCATCGAAGAAGAAAGTGATTTTTCCATTCTGGCACTTAAAAAGAAATAGGCCATTCCTTCAAGCTTTAACCTGATATCATGCAAATAACACCCGGAGCGGTTAAGACCAGCGAGCTGCACGCTTACCTGTTGAGTGCTGTAGCTCCGAGGCCTATCTGTTTTGCCAGTACGGTAAATCGTGAAGGACTGCCTAACCTGTCTCCTTTCAGCTTCTTCAATATCTTTGGTAGCAAGCCGCCTACCCTTATCTTTTCGCCCTCACGCAGGGTGCGTGACAATACAGTCAAACATACGCTGGAAAACATCCATGCTACCCGGGAAGTGGTGATCAACGTGGTAACTTATGCCATGGTGCAGCAGACCTCCCTGGCCAGCTGTGAGTATCCGGCTGGTGTGAGTGAATTTGAGAAAGCCGGGTTCACGCCGATCGCATCAGAAAAAGTACGGCCATTCCGCGTAAAGGAAAGCCCGGTACAACTGGAATGTAGCGTACGTGATGTTATCGAAACCGGACAGGAGGGCGGCGCCGGCAACCTCGTGATTTGCGAGCCTGTGCTGGTGCATATCAACGATGACATCCTCAACGAAAAAGGACAGATAGATCCTCATAAAATAGACCTGGTAGCCCGTATGGGGGCCGACTATTACTGCCGTGCCTCCGGCAGTGCAGTATTCGAAGTACCTAAACCCAATACGCAGCTGGGCATCGGCGTAGATGCACTGCCTTCCTCTATCCGGCAGAGCCATGTACTGACCGGCAATAACCTGGGGATGCTGGGCAATGTACACGAGTTGCCGGCCATCGACCCTGCTTACCATGACGATCATCTCAAACAGATCGTGCAGTATTACAGTGTGACACCGGATGAGATGGAGAAAGAGCTACACCGGTATGCGCAAAAACTGCTGGAACAGGGGCACGTACAAGCTGCCTGGCAGGTGCTGTTGTCTGCTGCCGTTTGATCTTATCACCATATACAAAAAGTCCTGCCTGATATAACCAGGCAGGACTTTTTGTATATGCGTATTCCTTATTTTTTACCAAATACTTTCTGCAGTATTTCTGTTGTTCTGGCGGCGGGATTGGCGCGGATGTTGGCTTCTTCCTTACCGATCTGATCGAACAAGGCATTTACAGCCATACCGGTTACGTAATCCTGCAAGTCAGGATTGGCTTTTTTGAAGGTGGTAGGCAGCTTATTATAGGTATTGACGATATCGCCATAGTATTTGGTGGCGCTGGTACTATCCAGTGAGCCTTTCACTACCGGAGAAAATGCATTTTTGAGTTTATCCGTCGTTTTGCTTTTGAAGAATTCTGTCACGGAGTTATTACCACCTCTGACTAGGTTCAATGCATCTGTGATAGTCATTTGTTTGATAGCATCAGCGAAGATGGGGCCGGCGAATCCTACGGCTTTTTCTGCTGCGCGGTTGATCTGCAGGATAGCCTGGTCAACCTGGCTGCCGAGGCCTACGCTACGGAGGGTATTACCAATCTTCACGGCATCTGGTGGCAGCAACAGTTTGTAGGCTTCATTACCGAAAAAGCCATCTTTTTTGCTTAACGCAGCGATACCTGCATTGACACCTTTAGCCAGCGCTTCTTTGATACCTGATCCTGCTTCTGACTCTGTAACACCAGCGCCGGTAGTACCATTACCCGATTGCGCCGTGCCTTTATTCAATGCTTTGTTCAACTTATCTAACAGCTGCGCCTGGCTGCTCTGCAACACGAAAACGCCCAGTGATAACAGTAATAACTTCTTCATCATAATGTTGTGGTTGTATTTTAAAGATAGATATAAAATGTGACAGCCCTGCAGTGGCTATTCGTGAATGGCCAACAGAGGGATGTGGGTATGGAAGGCCAGCTGGGAAGTTTTACTACGCTTGAAGATACTTTCGAACAGACCATGTTTTTTAGGGATGGTCAGGATCAGGTCGGCATTTTCTCTTTCAGCGAATTCGGTGATGCCCTGTACGACATTGGTATGATCGACGAAATGATATTTAGGCTGATATCCTTCCAGCAGCTGGTTGAGGGTAGTAGCTTCTAGTGGTGTTTCGGAGGTGAAGTGCTTATTATCGTGGTCGATATTCAGGACATGCAGTTCGGCCCCGAAGGTGGCCAGTAATTTTTTCAGTGGTGCGATGGGTGTTGTTTCGCCTATTTTTTTAAGATCGCAGGCGAACACTATTTTACGGATCGGTTTGAAGGAGGCATCGCCAGGAACGATGATAACGGGCCGGCTGGTGTTTTTCACAACATCGATGGTATTGGAACCGATCAATATTTCTTCCAGCTGGCTACCGCCGGTGATACCCATGACGATGATTTCTGCCTGTTCGGATTCACAAGCCTGTTCTATATTGGCGGCGAGCAGGGTATTTTCTGCCCTGTATTCCAGGGTGATACCAGCGGATAATGAAGGCGTTAATTCTTTTGTCATGCGCTCTAATCCTTCGAGGCTGCCTGCTTTCAGCTCTTCCACGTTAACAACGGGGAGAGTGGTGGGCATGTCCGGGATGGGCACGATCAGTTCGTAGGCATGATAGAGCAAGATGCGGGCGGTACCCATTTGACCGGCGAGGCCGATGGCGTAGCGGGCGGCATTATAAGCGGTATCTGAAAAGTCTGTAGGAACGATGATCGTCTTCATATGGTTATCATTTAGCTTGCCTCCATATATATAAAGTTAGTATTATACATCAGAAAGCAATGAGTTATAGATAGTAGATAAGAAAATTTAATGCCAAGAAACCCTCAGGTAGCAGTGCTGCTGTAATACAGGTCCTTACTTAATAAAAATCAGCTATTTTTGCACTCCATTTGGACTTTATTAGTAACAAGTAATACATGACACAATTATCTGAACAGGAGATTATACGCCGGGAGAAACTGCAGGAACTACACAAACTGGGGATAGACCCTTATCCTGCGGCGGAATATCCGGTGAATGACACTTCGCTGAATATTTTAACGAACTATTCAGAGGAGACCAAGGAGCAATTCCAGGAGGTATGCCTGGCTGGCAGGATCATGGCGAACCGCGACATGGGTAAGGCCGCCTTTGCGAAGATACAGGATAAGGCGGGGCGTATACAGGTGTATGTTCGCCGCGATGATATCTGTCCGGGAGAGGATAAGACCCTGTACGATATTGTATGGAAGAAGCTGATTGACCTGGGAGATATTATCGGGGTGAAGGGTTATGCATTTGTTACGAAGACGGGCGAGACCTCCATTCATGCAAAGGAGATTACAATATTATCCAAGTCACTGCGTCCGTTGCCGGTGGTGAAAGAGAAAGAGGGAGAGACTTTTGATGCGGTGATAGATCCTGAGTTCAAATACCGCCAGCGGTATGCGGACCTCATCATCAACCCGGATGTGAAGGATGTGTTTATGAAGCGTACACGCATTATGCAGACGATCCGTGATTTTTATAACAACCTGGGATTCCTGGAGGTAGAGACCCCTATTCTTCAGGCGATACCTGGTGGTGCAACTGCACGTCCGTTTGTGACGCACCATAATGCCTTGGATATTCCTTTGTACCTGCGTATTGCCAATGAGTTGTACCTGAAACGCCTGATAGTAGGAGGCTTTGATGGCGTGTATGAGTTCGCCAAAGACTTCCGTAACGAGGGTATGGACCGTACGCACAATCCGGAATTCACCGTGATGGAGATGTACGTCGCCTACAAGGACTATGAGTGGATGATGCGTACAACGGAAAGTTTACTGGAAAAGGTAGCTATTGCCTTACACGGTGGTACCGATGTACAGGTAGGAGAAAATACGATCAGTTTCAAAGCGCCCTTCAAGCGGGTGACGATGTACGATGCGATCAAAGAGCATACAGGCATTGACATTTCCGGTATGGATGAAGCACAGCTGCGTGATGTGTGCAAGCAACTCAACATACATGTGGAGGCCAACGTCGGCAAAGGCAAGTTGGTAGACGAAATATTCGGCGAGCAATGTGAAGGGCATTATATACAGCCGACCTTTATCACCGATTATCCGATCGAGATGAGCCCGCTGACCAAGAAACACCGCAGCAAAGCGGGGCTGGTAGAACGCTTTGAGTTGATGGTCAACGGTAAAGAGATCGCCAATGCTTATACGGAGCTGAATGATCCGATCGATCAGCGGGAGCGTTTTGAGGAGCAGGTGAAACTGATGGAGCGTGGGGATGACGAAGCGATGTTTATCGACTATGACTTCTTACGTGCACTGGAATATGGTATGCCGCCGACATCCGGTATTGGCATCGGTATTGACCGCCTGACCATGATGATGACGAACCAGCCTTCTATACAGGATGTGCTGTTCTTCCCTCAGATGAGACCTGAGAAATAAACCGCTCATATAAAAAATACAGAGGTAGTTAACAGATGGGATATAATTTTCCCGCTGTTAGCTACCTTTGGTTTTTAGGCTATACATCAACAAAATCTGTCCGGTTAAAACGACTTTATGAGTAAACATTACCTACTACCTGCCTGGCTGACGGGCGTGGCATTACTGGCAGGCAGCGGCGCAGTATCTGCCCAGGAGAAAAAGACCCTGACCTTTGAGCAGACATTTGGCAAATCCGATCCGGGGATCACGAAGGCATTGCCAGTAATCAAAGGCTGGGAGGATGCAGAACATTATATCGAAGTCCGTACGGAGGGCAAGGAGAGCAAAAGCTGGAGCATCGATGTACAAACCGGGAAGGCGGCTCCTTATGCACCGGCCCAACCACCTATTACCATTACGACACATGACAACGATGTATTCTACAGCACTCCCGGCAACAGCGAGATCCGGCTTACGCAGGATACAATAGAAGAACAGAACGCTACCTTATCACCTGACGGCAAGTATGTGGCATTTACGCGGGGTAATGATCTTTACAGTGTAGAGCTGGCTACTAAAAAAGAAACCCGCTACACTACCGACGGTAGTGATGTGGTATACAATGGCTGGGCATCCTGGGTGTATTATGAGGAGATACTGGGACGCCCGTCCAAGTACCGTGCATTCTGGTGGAGCCCGGACAGCAAACATATTGCCTATATGCATTTTGACGA
This sequence comes from Chitinophaga pendula, assembly GCF_020386615.1. Taxonomy (NCBI): domain Bacteria; kingdom Pseudomonadati; phylum Bacteroidota; class Chitinophagia; order Chitinophagales; family Chitinophagaceae; genus Chitinophaga; species Chitinophaga pendula. The sequence goes on along the minus strand of NZ_CP077769.1, from coordinate 6,739,442 downwards.
CAGTCAGGTGCCTATGTTCCCCATCTACAGTGAAAAGGGTCAACACGGCTTTACCGAGAAAACACGTTATCCCAAAGCAGGGGATCGTAACCCGGAAGTACGCATGGGCATTGTACCTGTAGTGGGTGGTGCTACTACCTGGGCTGACTTTGACGCCAAAAAAGACCAGTATTTCGGTACGCCATACTGGACACCCGACAGCAAACAGCTGTGGGTACAGTGGATGAACCGCGGACAAGATAGCCTGAAGATCTACGCCGTAAGCCCTGCCGACGGCAATAAAAAAGAGGTATATAGCGAATACCAGAAGACCTGGGTAGAATGGCTGGACAATATTCCGTTTCTTGATAATGGCAAAGGCTTCCTGATCCAGACCGATAAGAGTGGCTGGTCTCACCTGTATGTTCACAATGCTGACGGCTCCCTTAAAAAGCAGCTGACTTCCGGCAACTGGGGGGTAAAAGAAGTGTTGAGCATCGATGAGAAGGCACAGCTGGTATATTTCACTGCCCGGAAAGAGGCATCTACCCGGCTGGACCTTTACCAGGTAAGTTTGAAAACAGGCGCTATTACCCGTCTGACCAGTGGTAATTATTCCCATGCGATCAAACTGAGCCCTGGCAATAAGTACTTCCTTACCACCTATTCTAACTTACAGACACCTACCCGCATCGCGCTTCTGAACACCAAAGGCAAGGTGATCCGCGAGCTGGGGGATGCAAAGGGCACCCAGTTTGATATCTACAACCTGGCCCGTACCAAATTGCAGACCTATAAAACAAGAGACGGGCTGGAACTGCCTATAACCATTTCCCTGCCTTTACAGCTGGAGCCAGGTAAAAAATATCCCGTACTTATCAGTATGTATGGGGGCCCCAATGCGGGTCGTGTATTTGACACCTGGACCTATAATGCCAGCCAGCAATGGTGGGCACAGGAAGGCCTGATCCTGGTATCAGTAGACAACCGCAGCTCCGGCCATCTGGGTAAAACCGGTATGAACTATATCCACCGGCGGATGGGTATTTATGAAATAGAAGATTTTATGGATGCTGCCAAATGGATTGGTCAGCAGCCCTGGGCTGATCCAGCCAAGATATGTATCACCGGCGGCAGCTTTGGCGGATACATGACCTGCATGGCCCTGACATATGGTGCTGATGTGTTCCCTTACGGGATCGCCAATTACTCAGTAACCGACTGGCAGTTATACGATAGCCATTATACAGAGCGCTTTATGGATACTCCGCAAGAGAACCCGGCAGGTTATAAAGAGACTTCTGTAATGACTTATGCGAACAAATACAAGGGCCTGCTACGTATCGTACATGGGACTATGGACGATAATGTTCACCTGCAACATAGTTATCAGTTGATGGATACGCTGGAGAATATGAATAAACATTTCGAGCTGATGATATATCCGGGGGTACGTCATGGCTGGGGAGGTGCTAAAGGCATCCACAGCCGGGATGAATCTTTCCGTTTCTACTACCAGCACTTGCTGGAGAAACCTTTCCCGAAGGCATTTGAGAACCAATAGTGACTTTATCGATTTATAAGTAGAGGCTGGCCGTCAACGGTCAGCCTCTTGTTTATAAGGACTTTAGGTATACGAATGATACGCCTAAGCTATACAAGAGGTGGACGAGAGATATAGCGAGGAGTGGCAGATCATATATAATGGAGGGGGGTAAATAAAAAAGGGCTTTAGGTAAAGCCCTTTTTAAGAAAGTATATGAATAAACAAAACTGCGATGGTAATGGTCTGGTGGTTCGTCTGATGTCGGGAAAAGAAACGGGGCTGCAAGACTACAGCCCCGAAAAATTTTAACCATATCTTTATTGAAAAACCTACACCAAAGGTGCAGTTATTTTGCTAAACGACATTATCCCTTTTAGTGAACGCTATATTTTAGTCCGGGAACGTAGCAAAAAGGAAGGTGAACGTAGGGAAATGTCCCGTAAAACCACGGTGTCGGTATACGGGGTAACATTTATTGTAAACAATTGATTATCAATTTAAAAACCGTCATTCTTAAAGAGTACCAACCTTTGACTGAGGTTTTCACATACATATATACGTGTATAACCATACGTACATTTACTGCATATTTCTGCAGATTTGGCGCGAAGGGTTTGCAGGCATTCAGTTTATTTTCCTTTGTTAAATAAAAAAGGCGGTAAGAATACCGCCCTTGTAATAATTTTAACCATATCCTATGAAAAACCTAAGTCAAAGATAGACCAGGTGCCAGTGCTTTTTCCCTTATTTCCGTGAACGATAGAAAATACCTCGTAAAATGACAAGATCGGGCAGGCATTAGTCATATGACAAAAAGTATCATATTATACAATAATAAGATTGTATAATATTTACATAAGTTAATAAGTGGTAATGATGAAATTGAAAATTTAAGCGATCTTATATCCGTTTTGTACACTTCTTTCTGGCTGTAACAGCACTATTTCCTTGTCATCGCTTACGACTCCGAGAACGAGGCATTCAGAGAAAAAATTGGCAATTTGTTTTACGGGGAAGTTAACAACGGCGACTACTTGTTTGCCGATCAATACATCAGGTTGGTAAAGTCTGGTGATTTGTGCGGAGGATCTTTTGATGCCAAGCGCGGGGCCAAAATCTATTTGAAGTTGATAAGCGGGGTTTTTCGCCTTGGCAAATACCTGGGCGTCTATGATAGTCCCTACTCTGATATCTATTTTTTCAAAATCCTGCCAGTTAATTGTATCCATACCTATTTCTTCTTGTAAGGTTTTGAAAATAGCATTTTCTAACGGATCTACAAAACATCGCTGGCTGTAAATGTGGTAATGGTTTGATCAGGGATGAAATAAGGTGGTTATGGGCACGAAAGAGAGGGGGAGGACAAAAGAAAAGGGCGGTAAGAATACCGCCCTCAAAAATTTTAACCATATCCTATGAAAAACCTGATACAAAGATAGGCGTGCTGACCAGGGGTAAAGGCTTCATTTCGTCAACGGTTGAATTTTGTCAGGGAACGTGGGGATACGGGGGGTCTTAACAAGCGATTAACAACCATGCTTATAAACAAAAAATGTCCCGCGCGATCGAACGTGCGGGACATAAAAAGGGCGGTAAGAATACCGCCCTCAAAAATTTTAACCATATCCTATGAAAAACCTGATACAAAGATAGGCGTGCCGGCCAGGGGTGAAAGCTTCATTTTGTCAACGGTTGAATTTTGTCAGGGAACGTGGCGATACGGGGGGTCTTAACAAGCGATTAACAAGCATGCTTATAAACAAAAATGTCCCGCGCGATTGAACGCGCGGGACATAAAAAGGGCGGTAAGAATACCGCCCTCAAAATTTTAACCATATCCTATGAAAAACCTGATACAAAGATAGGCGTGTCGGCCAGAGGTGAAAGCTTCATTTTGTCAACGGTTGAATTTTGTCAGGGAACGTAGCGATACAGGGGGTCTTAACAAGCGATTAACAACCATACTTATAAACAAAAAATGTCCCGCGCGATCGAACGTGCGGGACATAAAAAGGGCGGTAAGAATACCGCCCTCAAAAATTTTAACCATATCCTATGAAAAACCTGACACAAAGATAGATCTGCGTATCAGGGATGAATGGTTCATTTTGTCAATGGCTTAGTTTTTTCCGGGAACGTATAGTTTTATTCGTTGTTAACAACCATTTAACAAGCAATGCGTCTTTTACTGCAGTGATTAGTTGCTTACATATTGCAGTGGCTTTGTTTGCATGATATCATCTATTTCCTGGAGTATGGCAGGCGTGAGTTGTGGATAGATTTCCAATGCGTTGAGATTCTCTTCTAATTGTTGTTCTTTGGTAGCGCCCAGGATGGCGGTGCTTACATTTGGATTGCAGATGCACCATGCAATCGATAAAGTAGCCAATGAAGTATTTACTTGTTTGGCTACTTGTTCCAATTTCCTCACTCTATTCAGTTTTTCTTCAGCGTAGTGTCTGTCTTTCAGCCATTCGAATCCTACCAGGCCGAGCCGGGAATCTTCAGGTATACCATTATTGTATTTACCGGTAAGTAATCCGGAGGCCAGGGGGCTCCAGATGGTAGTACCTAACCCGATCTGTTTATAGAGCGGCAGATAATCGCCTTCTACTCTTTTGCGATTGAAGAGGTTATATTCCGGTTGTTCCATGGTGGGGCCGATGAGGTGATACTGTTGCGCGACCATTTGCGCTTCCAGGATATCCTGTGCGCTCCATTCTGAGGTACCCCAGTACAATATCTTTCCCTGTTGGATAAGCAGGTTCATCGTCCATACGACTTCCTCTATAGGCGTGTTGCTATCGGGGCGATGGCAGAAGAACAGATCGAGATAATCTACCTGCAGGCGGCCCAATGCTTCGTGACAGGCTTCTACCAGGTGTTTGCGGCTAAGTCCGGTTTGATTGGGCTTATTATCTTTCCCATGCCACCCGAAGTATGCTTTGCTGGAAACGACGTAGGAAGAGCGTTCCCAGTTTTTATTTTTGAGTACCCTCCCCATCATTTTTTCAGACTGCCCCAGTGCATATCCTTCTGCGTTGTCGAAGAAGTTGACGCCATTGTCGTAAGCGATGCCCATGAGCCTGTCTACCAATTGGTCTTCTATCTGTTTATGAAAAGTGACCCAGCTGCCAAAAGAGAGCACGCTTAGTTGTAGTCCGGCTTTACCTAGTCTTCTATATTCCATTATGTTTGAACGTTTAAAGGGTTTTACTAACTTATTGGTATTGTATATCCAAAAATAAGTGATAGTACTTGAAATACAGAGGAGACAACGGCATGATTATTGCGCCATTATCTTTGAAAAAATTTTAGGTTAAAAATAGGTTAAAGCGAAATTACCCAGCCTGCTTGCAGCGCTGGGTAATTTCGTTTATGGCTATCAGGAACTATATTATTTTTTGACGGGAGCGGCAGTATCTTTTGCAGCGGGGGTAGCAGGAACCGGAGAGAGGGTACTATCGGAGGGTGCTGCCGGGCCTCTCATAGTGGAATCCTGTACGGTGAATGGACCATGTACCTTTAGTATTTTATAGTTGCTAAAGTCCTGATTGGATTCCAGGCCAGTACCATATATGGTATCTGTAGGGGTGCTGATACGCACTGCTTTGTCTGACAGGAATACTTCCTTTTTGGCATCCCAAGTCAGTTCGTTGGTATCAAGCCGGCGCCCTTCTTTGTTAACGACCACTACACTATCGCGGAGGAATACGTTCGCATCGTTCTCGTAGTATTTACCATATTTGGCAGTGAGGGTGCTTTCTACCAGCAAGGAGCTATCCTGGTAGAAGACTACTTTCAGACCTTTGTTGAACTCGACGAAAGGGGGCGTCTCGAGATGCCGGAGCATGGCCGGAGCTGTCAGCTTGGCTTTTACTTTTCCTAACTGGCTGAACATGCCGGTAATGTCTATACCTTCTTCGGTAGCTGCTTTCTTTTTATCCAGCTCCATGATCGCATTCATATCATTTTCACAGGCGGAGAAGAGCAGGCAGAGGGAAAGGGTTAAAGGAGAAAGGAGAAAAGCGACTTGCTTTTCTCCTTTAGTCTTTTTAGTATTCTTAGCGGAAACGTTAATCATATTTTCGCTTTATGAACCACCTGTCGCTGAGGGTGAAGCCCAGTACGAAGCGGTAATAATTTTCTTTGAGGATAGTTTGGCTGTTACCCCGTTGGCCCACTTCGAAGGCTGCGTTGATAATGGTAAACTGGTTAGAGTAAGCCTGGCGGCGGATAGGCAGGCCGAGGCCGAATGTAAAGCCCATGATCGGCATCTCCTGACCTTTTACATAGACATAGTCTTTACCGTAGTAACCACCGAGGCGGTAGCTAACGCGGTTCCAGTAGCCACCCATGGCGTTGGCATTAGGTACGAACTGTCCGCCTAATGCGAACTTCCAGGAGTTTTTAACAGCGGTATCTTTTACGCCATAGTTACGGAACTGGTCCCACTGTGTGGTAGTGAAGTCGGCACCTATCAGCCAGCTATCTACCTTACGTAATACGATACCACCACCCAGTTGTTGCGGAAAGGTGATCTCCCCACGGGCGCCGCGCTCATAGAAGGCAGTATCCATAGTGGAGTATTGATCGGAGGAAGCATCATAAACGAGCGTTTCCCTCATTTGTTCCTTACGGGCTTTCAGGTTTTGTTTGAGGCTACCAGTAGCACCGAAGGTAAGGTCCATTTCTTTAGACAATTTGGCGCGGTATTGCAGACCGAAATTGTAGAAGAAGCTACCGTAATCTATCCGGGAGCTATGTTTGGAAGGGAATACGTATTCATTCGGCGGATAGATCACTTTGGTGCTGTTCACTATATTTCCGAAAAGATACCCTACGTTAACACCGATGCTGAAGTTGCCGATGGCGACACCCGTACCGGTGTATACCTGGTAGAGACCTCCACTGCCTTCAAATTGATTAACGACGCGGAGGTTGAGGGTATCAAAAAACGTTTGACGCCCCATGTCCTGGCTGATATTATAAGATACTTTGGTGACCGGGCGAAGACCGAATACGAGGCCCCAGTTTTTCTTTACCGGAACACCCAGCTGGAGATAGGAAAGAGAGCCTATACCGGAGCGGAAGCGGGCATCTTTCTGCGAGATGTTGCGAACGCCACCTTCTACGGCGATATCCAACGTTGTAAGTAACAGGTTAGAATAGCTGGCGGGGTTAGTAAAGTTAATACTCTGGGGATCTCCGTAGGCCTGAGATACACCACCCATACCCCGATTGATCGCATTCTGGCTATAATTCAGATCGCCTAAGCCGTAGCGGGAATATGGAGAATTATCCTGTGCGGTAACATGATTCGCTGCCAGCAGCAGTACAGCCAGGAAGCAAAAAATGCTAGCTTTAGTCCAATGCATTGAGTTCAGAAGATTGAATTTTACCTGTGATACAAATTTTCTATGGGATTGCAAATATCTTATTTTTAAGGCGGGAAGCAAAAAAAAACCAAATTACCCCCTGTTAAAAACGCGTTAAAGTTCTCAGCTGGCGCGGATCTCGCGCCATTTTTCCCATTTATTTGAGCGGCGACAAATTATAAAATATCTGCAGATAAATTCCGGAAATGTCCGTTTAATTTGACCCTTTCCTTTAATTTCTCCATTTCAGCCATCAGCGGGATGACTTTTAGCAGGTGTCTTTTAAGGTATTCCAGCCGTTGCAATTCCTGGAAGAGGTGTAATACTTCATATTCTTCATACAATGACAATCCGGCATGATGAGCCAGGTCGTAGGCAGTGAGTTCGTCGTCAGGCCGGGGGAAGGTCTTGCTGACCTGCAGGATGGTATGTAGCTCGCGAATAGCATGCAATACCTGCTGGCGAAGCCTGGCCTGGGTCTTATGTATATTGTCAGGGTAGCTTACAATCGCTCCCTGGTATTGTTTATCGGGTATCTGACCGATCACTTCGAGTACACGAAAAGTCTGGATGCCCTTGGTCACCACATCCATTTCTCCATTCTCATAGGATTTCTCTATCCGCACGATCTCTACCGAAGTACCATATTCTACTACCTTCTTGTCTATGACGGGTATAATCCCGAATGGCTTAGGTGTCTGTATACAATCGTGGATCAGTTGCTTATATCTCGGCTCGAAAATATGCAGATTCAATTGTTCTCCCGGGTACACTACGATACCTAACGGGAATATGGGAATAAAGTTAGTCATACCATGCTCCTTCTGATTCGAATAAAGTTACAATTTAGGACGGGTAATAAAAGCATTCTGGCAATTCTAAATATGCGCAAAAAGAATCAAGATTTAATAAAGTCGTTTAAATACAATCATTTTATCCGGAAGGCATGTCAAAGCCGTTCGGATGCCCGTAAGTTACCCGCTATGAATAGGAGAAAGATACCGAACATTCTAAACAACAAAGATTTATTAATATGTTTTATTTTCATAATATCGTGCTGTTTTTTTAATATCGCTGTTTAAAGTATACCTTCGCACTCACTTTTTATACAAGTTTACTTGCCCTGACAGCATATGGAAGCGCGGGTATGGATGATGCAAATGTTATCTACAGACAGGTACAAGGAGTAAACGACCAGGCGGGGGCATTACTTATTTTTTTACAGAACTATCTTAGTTGAATGTATGTAGTTATTTTAGCCGGCGGCCTTGGTACAAGATTATCCGAGGAGACCACTATCCGTCCTAAACCTATGGTCGAGATAGGAGAGAAGCCGATCCTATGGCATATCATGAAGATCTATTCCTCTTTTGGGTTCAATGACTTTATCATATGTCTGGGTTATAAAGGATATGTCATCAAGGAGTATTTTGCCAATCTTTTCCTGCATCAATCTGATGTGACAATAGATGTGTCCAATAACAGCATGGAGGTACATAATGGCCCTGCGGAAAAGTGGAAGATCACGCTGGTAGAGACCGGCAGTGATACCCTTACGGGAGGTAGGATCAAACGTATCCAGCGGTATGTGGGTGATCAACCTTTTATGCTCACCTATGGGGATGGCGTAGGTAATATTAATATACCTGAATTACTGGCATTCCACCAGCAACAGCAGAAGCTGTGTACGGTAACAGCCGTACAGCCTTCGGGCCGTTTTGGTGTATTACAGATCAATTCCGCCAGTGAGGTGACTTCTTTTCATGAGAAGCGGGCAGAAGACAGTGGCTGGATCAATGGTGGTTTCTTCGTGTGTGAACCTGGTATATTTGATTATATCGCTGGCGACCAGACCATTTGGGAGCGGGAACCGCTGGAACGGCTGGCCCAGGAGCATCAGTTGAGCTCTTTTAAGCATCACGGTTTCTGGCGTCCTATGGATTCCCTGAAAGACAAACAAGACCTTAACGAACGCTGGAATAATAATAAAGCGGAGTGGAAGATATGGTAGACCTACAACTACTGGATATATTCCGCGGGAAGCGGGTATTAGTGACCGGGCATACAGGTTTTAAGGGCTCGTGGCTATTTTGGTGGCTGCGCAGGCTGGGCGCTGATGTACGCGGATATGCACTGGCCCCTCAGACCACTCCATCTTTATATGAAGCGCTGGCATTGCCGGCTACGCTTTCTGTCATTGCAGACATCAATGATGCAACTGCTCTTAGCCGGGAGATCCAGGCTTTCGAGCCGGAATTTGTTTTTCACCTGGCTGCTCAGCCTTTGGTACGAAAATCCTATCGGGCGCCGCTGGATACTTTCCAAACAAACGTGATGGGTACGGCTCATGTACTGGAAGCCATCAGGATGTTGCCAGGTAAGTGTACAACGGTATTGATCACCACGGATAAAGTATACCAAAATAAGGAATGGGTATATCCTTACCGGGAGACCGACACGCTGGGCGGACACGACCCTTATAGCGCCAGTAAGGCCTGTGCAGAGTTACTTATCAGTTCTTATCAGCAATCATTTTTTCCATTATCTGCCTACAGCACACATCAGAAGGCCATAGCCAGTGCAAGGGCAGGAAACGTTATTGGTGGCGGCGACTGGTCGGAAGACCGGCTGATACCGGATATGGTGAAAGCCTTTTCATCCGGGCAGGCGATGCAGATCCGGAACCCTGATGCGGTGCGCCCCTGGCAGCACGTATTGGAACCATTAGCCGGATACCTTATGCTGGCAGCATTATTACATCGCGACGCTGTCCGTTATGCTGGCGGCTGGAACTTCGGCCCCTACAACGACGACAATCTTCCCGTAAGCGCAGTAGCAGCAAATGCCAGTGAGCTGTGGGGAAGCGGCATTGTCAATATTAATAAAGATGCCAACGCTCCTCACGAAGCCAGGCTATTAAGACTGGATATCAGTAAAGTAGTCGGTGAATTGGGCTGGAAGCCCCGGATACCTGTAAAAACAGCGATCGCACGTACTATTAATTGGTATAAGGAGTTTTATAATGGAGCCGCCGTCGACCGGCTGTTAGAAGAAGACATAAACTACTATGAATCATTATTTTAAATAGCAGATGACAAAAGCACTTGAGATATTGAAATCCGTGCAGCAACGAAATCTGGCAGACGAGGGGCTGAGATCAGCTCTGGTAGGAGCGTTTGGAAAAAATATCCGCCGTACTATCGTTCCGGGTCAGGATTATATTCCTGTGACTGGTAAGATCATTGATGAAGACGATATCTTATGGGGAATCGAAGCGATGATGGACGGATGGCTTACTGCCGGTCGTTTTAGTGTTGAGTTTGAGCGGGAATTACCACGTTTCTTCGGGAGCCGTTATTCCCTGCTGGTGAACTCAGGCTCATCTGCCAACCTGCTGGCATTTTATACGCTGACCTCTCCCAAACTAGGAGAGCGTGCACTTCGTCCCGGCGACGAAGTGATCACGGTAGCAGCAGGATTTCCCACAACAGTCAACCCGATGATACAATTTGGCTGTATTCCGGTATTCGTGGACGTTGATATTCCTACATACAATATCAAAGCTGAGGATATTGAAGCTGCCATCTCCCCTAAGACAAAAGCGATCATGATCGCTCATGCCTTAGGTAATCCCTTCAACCTGGATGTAGTAATGCAGATAGCCAAGCAATACAATCTCTGGGTAATAGAAGATGACTGTGACTCTCTAGGGGCGACTTATCGTGATAAAAAGACAGGCACATTCGGCGACCTGGCCACGCTGTCTTTTTATCCGGCTCACCATATCACCATGGGAGAAGGCGGTGCAGTGCTCATCAACAATGCGCAACTGAAGAAAATAGCGGAAAGTTTCCGGGACTGGGGAAGAGATTGCTGGTGTGCACCGGGTGCAGATAACACCTGCGGGAAACGTTTCTGCTGGCAGCTAGGCCAATTGCCAGAAGGATATGACCACAAATACACCTATTCCCATATCGGTTTTAACCTGAAAGTAACCGATATGCAGGCTGCTGTCGGACTCAGCCAGCTGACGAAAGCGGATCATTTTGTGCAACAGCGGCGGGAGAATCACATATTGCTGAAATCTATGCTGCAACCACTGGAGGAACATTTCATCCTTCCGGAAGCAACTCCTCACGCAGATCCCAGCTGGTTCGGTTTTATGCTGACAGTGCGGGAGGGTAGTCCTGTAGACCGTAACAAACTGGTAGAGTACCTGGAAACCAATAAGATCGGCACTCGTCTTTTCTTTGGTGGGAATCTGTTACGGCAGCCAGCTTACAAAGATATACCGTACCGCAGGGTTGGAGACCTGGAGAATTCGGACATCATCATGAATCGTTCTTTCTGGCTGGGCGTTTGGCCTGGCTTACAGGAAGAACATTATCATTATATCATAGGCAAGATCAGTGAGTTCGTTAAACAACAATAATGTGAACGGGATAGCCGCTGATGATCTGTCACACGTACTACAGCATACAGTGGGCCTATGGACGCCGGTCCGTGGGAAACATATCCTGCTTACCGGGGGTACCGGTTTTTTCGGCAAATGGATGCTGGAAACATTTGTTTACATCAACGAACGACTACAACTGGATGCACAGATCACGGTACTCAGCCGTGACCCGGCAGCATTTCTGGATAGCTACCCCCGGTACCGTACCACAGCGGGCGTACATTTCCTGCAAGGAGATATACAAACGATAGATTTCCGGGATCGGACCTTTCACTACATCATTCATGCCGCAACCGCTGCGGATGCGGCGCTGAATTCGGCTCAACCGTTGCTGATGCTCAATACCATTATCGATGGTATGCGGCGTATACTGGATTTCGCCAGCCAGCAACCACTGGAAGGGTTACTTTTCACCAGCTCCGGTGCTGTCTATGGCAAACAACCTCCTACGGTTACTCATGTTAAAGAAACGGAAAGTTTTCCGGCAAATAGTAACCTTTCGGGGTCCGCAATCGCTTATGGTGAAGGGAAAAAGATCGCGGAACTGTATTGCTCATTATATCACCAGCAATATGGTGTACCGGTAAAGATCGCGCGATGTTTTGCCTTTGTAGGCCCTTACCTGCCATTGGACAAACATTTTGCCATCGGCAATTTTATCGGTAATGTGCTGCGGGGAGAGGATATTATAATCAAGGGGGATGGTACCCCTTATCGTTCTTATCTATATGCAGCGGATCTGGCTATCTGGCTTTGGACGATCCTGTTAAAAGGTAAAAACAATACCCCTTACAATGTGGGGTCTGATGAAGATTATACTATCGGAGCACTGGCACGGGAAGTAGGTGCATTGAATACTTCCATACAAGTGAAGATATTAGGTACACCGGTACCCGATCAGCCGGCAGAGCGGTATGTACCCAATGTTGACCTGGCCAAGTCGACACTGGGATTAGGCGTATATACCTCGCTAGCCGAATCAATATTAAAGACACAACTGTTTTATAAGCGTACATCTGCCTGAGTACCTATGTCGCCTTATTTGAGTTGATATACAATATGCTATTCCAAATTGATAAAGATGAAATTATCTAACTACATATTTTCCACCCTGAAGGACCATGGTATAGATACCGTGTTTCTGGTAACCGGTGGCGGCGCTATGCACCTTAACGATGCCGTGGGGCGTGTACAAGGGCTTCATTTTATATGTAATCATCACGAACAGGCATCTGCTATGGCCGCAGAAGGATATGCCAGGGTTACCAACAAACCTGCAATCCTGAATGTGACTACGGGTCCAGGAGGTATTAACGCCCTCAATGGTGTGTTTGGCGCCTATACAGATTCGATCCCTATGATCGTAATATCCGGACAAGTGAAACGCGAAACCATGATGGGTACCTACAATATCCCCGGACTGCGGCAACTGGGAGATCAGGAAGTGGATATCGTAGCAATGGTAAAAGATATCACTAAATATGCGGTAACTGTAACCGAGCCAGAAAGCATCCGTTATCACCTGGAAAAGGCGATCTATCTCGCCAGTCACGGAAGACCAGGCCCTGTGTGGCTGGATATTCCGGTAGATGTACAGTCGGCCGTGATAGATGAGCATACACTCTCCGGCTACACCCCAACGGAGGAGCAACCATTAAACGCTTCTCTGCAAAAAGATGTGGAAGCAGTGGTCGCACGTTTGAAAAGTGCACAGCGACCAGTTATCATCGGTAGTACAGGCGTACGTCTGGCCAACGGGCTTAATGCTTTTTATGAAGCGATCGAGCTGCTGGGCATTCCAGTTACCACCGCCTGGACACACGATATCATCCATTATGATCATCCGCAATATGTAGGCAAACAAGGCTCTATCGGCGATCGTTCGGGCAACTTTGCCGTTCAAAACGCAGACCTGGCCCTGATCATAGGCAGCAGGATGCCCATCCGCCAGGTAAGCTATAACTGGGAAAACTTTGCGAGAGAGGCATACAAGATACATGTAGACATCGACGGCGCCGAACTGAAAAAGCCTATTACCAAGGCTGATATGCCTTTGCAATATGATGCGAAAGATTTCCTGGAGGCATTGGTATCGGCACTGAAAACCACAGCTTTCGATAAAGGGAAATATAGCGGATGGCTGCTCTGGTGTAAGGAACGAAAGGAAAAATACCCACTTGTACTTCCACACCATAAAGACCCCCACAAACCTATCAATCCTTACCACTTCCTGCACGAGCTGCAACAACAGCTGGATGGTAATGATGTGATCGTATGTGGTGATGCTACTGCCTGCATCGTTACCTTCCAAACCTCACAGATCAAGCCAGGACAACGGTTATTCAGTAATTCCGGTTGTGCTTCGATGGGCTATGATCTGCCTGCTGCCATTGGCGCCGCCGTTGCCGCACCGGAAAAACGTATCATCTGTCTGGCAGGAGATGGAAGTGTACAAATGAACATACAGGAATTGCAAACGCTGGCACATCACCGCTGGAATATTAAAATATTTATACTGGATAATGCCGGTTACCTGTCTATCAAATCAACTCAACAGAATTTCTTTGGCTTATCCGTAGGTAGCCATGCCGGTAGTGGTGTGAGCTTTCCGGATATGGAAAAGATCGGCCAGGCATACGGTATCCCATCTTTTACCATCGACCAGTTCGATTTCCAGGAACAGGTTAAACAGGTACTCCAGATGGAAGGACCGGTACTCTGCAATGTAAAACTGGATCCGGAGCAACTATTTGAACCGAAGTTAAGTTCCAAACAATTACCTGATGGCAGGATGGTATCTGCTCCGCTGGAAGATATGTTCCCATTCCTGAGCAAAGAGGAGTTGGAATCCAATATGATCATTCCATTAAAAGCTTTCTAATATGAATGTATTATTTGATCTGGATGGTACTATCATTGATTCAAGTGAAGGGATCCAGAATGCATTTGACTTTGCTTATCAGTCTGTATACAATCGTACTAACGATCAAAGCATACGTGCCTTGGTAGGACCTCCAATGCGTAATATATTCGTACAGGTCTCCGGCGAGCAGGATGAGGATGTGATCCACCGTTTTGTCCAGGCCTATCAGCAACGTTATGACGGATTGGAATATGCTACCTGTCGCCTGTATGAAGGTATGCATGAGGTGATCACGACGTTACATAAAGCAGGGAAAAAGCTATTTATTTCCACCAATAAAAGAGCAGTACCGACGCAACTGATACTTCGGCATCTTGATATAGCGCACTACTTTACCAACATTTACTGCATTGACTCCGTGCAACCGGCTTATACGAGCAAAGACAGTATGGTAGCTAATATCATAGATAGGGAATCATTGGATAATAAGTATACTTTACTGATAGGTGATACTATACACGACCAGTCAGCCGCAGAGAAAAATAATATTACATTTGTATTTGCTTCTTATGGCTTTGGAGCAGTAACATCTATGACACATCGTATTAATAAGCCATTGGACATTATAGAACTAATAAACAACTAGCCTATATGAAAAATAAGAATGAGGTTTTTGAAGATCTGTTCATATTGGAAGTGGCCAACAACCACTGGGGAAGCGTGGCCCGTGGGTTAAAGATCATAGAACAGTTTTCGCAGGTAGTAAGATTCAACAACGTTAAAGCTGCTATCAAACTTCAATTCAGAGATGTAGACCGCTTTATCCATAAGGATTTCCGGAATAGAACTGACATCCGGTATATAAAGAAAACACTGGATACCAAAATGAGCAAAGCGGATTATAAGATACTCATCAATGCCATCAAAGATAATGGCTGTATTCCTATGGCTACCGCATTTGATGAGGATTCAGTAAACTTCTGTGACGAACTGGACCTGCCTATTTTTAAGGTAGCCAGCTCTGATCTGAATGACTGGCCACTGCTGGAACATATCGGCAAAACCAAGAAACCCGTGATCGTGTCTACTGGAGGAGCCTCTCTGAAGGATATGGATGATTTCGTTGCATATTTCACCAATCGCAATATTCCACTAGCTATCAATCACTGTGTGTCTATCTATCCTTCAGAAGATCGTGAGCTGGAGCTTAACCAGATTGATTTCCTGAGAAATAGATATCCTGACCTGGTGATCGGCTTTTCAACACATGAATATCATGATTGGACCTCCTCTATCATGATGGCCTATGCTAAAGGCGCACGTACCTTCGAGCGACATATAGACATTGAAGATGATGGCATCCCCGTATCACCTTATTGCTCATTACCGGAGCAGGTAGATGTATGGTTCAAGGCATTCAAGAAAGCAAAAGAAATGTGCGGAGCTCCTGGTACGGCGAAACGTATTCCCCCGGAAAAAGAAATCACGTATCTCGATGCGCTTGTAAGAGGTGTGTATGCAAAACGCGACCTCCCTGCTGGTTATGTTATCAATCATGAAACTTTTGATGATGACTTTTACATGGCAGTACCTTTACAGAAAGGTCAGCTTTCCTGCCGCGAGATAAAGAACAACGAGACGCTGGTGAAGGCGATCGGCCAGGATGCGTCCGTAATGATCGATGATATCGATTCTCCATATGCCAAAGTAGAATCCTTAAGGAAATTAATTTACGAACGAGGAATATGATATTACTTTCCATCTGTATACCGACCTATAACCGTAGCGCATACTTGATAGAAAATATCACGTCTATAGTTGAACGGGCTCTGAAAGAGCAATGCACAGACGTGTTAGAGATATGTATATCAGACAATCACTCTCCTGATGATACAGAACAGGCTGTTGCTGCATTCAAAGCAACATCGCCTGTAAAGATCGTCTACAAAAAACAGGCACAAAATTTAGGCCCGGACATGAACTTCCTGGATGTGATCAATATTGCTTCCGGTAAATATTGCTGGTATATGGGCGATGATGACCGCATGAAAGAAGGAGCGATCAGCCTGGTTCTGAATGAGATCAAGCGACCGGATGCAGCAGTAATCTATAATGGATGTCGTACGGAGTGTGATATCAACCTGAACCCACTACGTTACGACAGTTGGTACAATGAGCGACTAACAAAGAAAACATTCGATCTTTCCAGCGATGCAGACCTGATCGCCTACTTTGACGCTTGTCGCTCATTGGGTGGGCTATTCAGCTTTCTGAGCTCGCTTATCTTCGCCAAGTCCAGCTGGGATAAGGTAAAGTATGATGATCGTGCTACAGGCCTATGTTATGCGCACGTGTTTATGCTACTCTCGATTACCATGAGAAGAGAAGGCCAATTAAAAGTATTAACAGAGGCATTGGTAGATAGCCGGAATAATGATGAGATCATTCGTAACTATGGCCGGGTGAAGCGTTTCCTATGGGACATTGATGGGTATAAGCTATTCACTGAATTGTTGATTCCTGAAGGTAATGCTTTACACAATGCCTTTGTGAAGGTAATGCAGCGCGTACATAACTGGCATACACTATTGAATGTACGTTCAATGACTACAATAGAACAATGGAATGATATAGCTGTAAAATTAAAAACCTTTAAATACAGCCCTTTCTTGGTGGCTTGCATAGCAAGGACGCCTGGTTTTATCCTGGCTCGCAGAAGAAAGAGAAAAGGTTTCATTGTAGAGTAATACCGGACGAAAATACAACCTACCCGCCTTCAGATTACCAGCGGGTAGGTGCCCTTACCTGGTCCCCCGATATTTTGAATAAGTATAGTTTATATAATAACTTGCACCATTATAAAGTCCGATTTTTGAAACGGCCGTTCAAACCTTGTTGCAATGAATAAGCGTGTTCTCTATTTCATGCCTGATAATCCCCTGAAAAAAACAGCAGGCAACAATATACCTCCGTTAAAACTGCTACAGTACTTTAAAGATCGGAATATCCCGGTGGATTTTGTCAGTGAATACCACTGGGGAGAATGGGATGAGCAGAAGATACAAACATTTAAAGAAAGCGGTATTGCGAACGACCTGTATGTACTGGACAGAAAACCCTATAAAAAGACTAACAAATTACGATACTTCTTCCTCCACAAGCTGCCAGCCTTGTTTTCGGTAAATAAGTTCGGTATTATTCCTCCTGCCATACCTGATAATGTAACTCCTGCCATGCGAAAAGCGTTTAACATGTTGTTAAAGCAGCAGGAATACGGATATATTATCATCAGCTATGTAACTTGGGCTAACTTGATCAAACATAACCGCTATGCCACTACGGCATATAAGATCATTGATACCCATGATTTTATCACCGCTCAGGTGATGGATAGAAAAGGCTTCCGGCTAGGCAAAGCATTCGAAGAAGAGGTGAAACGGCTGGATATGTTTGATGAATCGTGGTGTCTCTCTATCGAAGAAAGGTACATTTTCAGCCATTTTGGCCGTAGCAAACAACGGCTGGGCTTGCCAATATTCGACAATGTGCGCCTTCCTGCAGTGGAAAAAAAATATGATCTGATATATATAGCCAGTGAGAATATTCACAACCGCAGAGCTGCGGCGTGGTTCTTTGAAAAGGTATATCCGCTATTGCCATCTCATTTACGCATTTGTCTGATCGGTAGGATCAACCATTCTGTCACGGGCCAATATAGCAATGTAGACCGTGTGCTATTTGCCGAAACCTTGGAACAATATTATGCCCAGTCGAAAGTAGCTATATGCCCCATGCTTAGTGGAACTGGTATTAAGATCAAGACGATAGAAGCGCTTTCGTTTGGCTTGCCGGTGGTTTGTAATACCAAAGGCATAGACGGCATGCCCGATAAAAGCAGGAATGGCTGCCTCGTCAGTGACGAGCCGGAAACTTTTGCTGCGCATATTATGCAGCTGCTTACCGACCAGCACATATACAACCAGCAACAACAGTGGGCACGCGAAACGATCAGCATGTTTTTTGCTACCTCACAAAGGTATAATACACTGGACCAGGTGTTTGGAGTAAAAGGAGAACACTGATTTAGTCAAATGAGATGTCAACAGATATGAATTAGAATTTTCGTTTATCTTAGCATGATATCCCCTTTTCGGGATCAGGTTCAGAAATATAGGCAGGAAAAAGTACCTACAACAAAGCGTCCTAAAAGTATAATTTGTCCATTTGCAGGCCTGAGCACGGGCCTACATTCATATCTTTATGCGAAACAACGTTTTTTCAATGATCAATCCGGATATTAATGCATAGAATAGTGCTTGATTGCGAAAGAATGAAATATCCTAACACCGGTCTGTTTGAATTTGGTAAACATCTTGGATATTCGCTGCTGGATCCTGCAACACGTCACACAAATGAAGAGATACATTTCTACATGTGGCCGTTTCAGAAAGGATTCTTCGGCCGTGACCAACATTATATCACTGTCAACTTGTTAGACAAATTCTACATGCCGCCGCATCGTAATATCGATGTGTGGCATACCTGCTTCCAGGGCTCACAATATAAACCTACGCGTAAAGAGACCAAACGGGTACTTACCATTCACGACCTCAACTTTATACACGAAAATAAGCCTCCCCACAAGATCCGGAAGTATCTCAAAAGGCTACAGCAGACAATCAATGAATCTGATCACATTGCAACCATCTCTCACTTTGTGATGGCAGATGTAAAGAAACATCTGCAGCTTGATCATAAGGCAGCCAGCGTAGTATTAAACGGCTGCGAACTGAAAACATTTCCGGGATTCGATACTCCCAGATATCGCCCTACTCAACCATTCCTTTTCGCGATCGGTACTGTATTCCCCAAAAAGAATTTTCACGTATTGCCTTGTCTGCTCAGAGGTAATGAATATGAATTGATCATTTCAGGCATCGCGGATCCTGCCTATACGGCCAGGATTATAGAAGAAGCCCGGCATCATGGGGTAGCTGACAGGGTCAGGATCACAGGCACCGTTACAGAAGAGGAGAAATATTGGTATTATGCCCACTGTACAGCGTTCGTATTCCCGAGTCTGGCAGAAGGATTTGGATTTCCGGTAGTAGAGGCAATGCATATGGGTAAACCGGTGTTTTGCTCCCGTTATACCTCTTTGCCAGAAGTTGGTGGAGATATAGCCTATTACTTTAACAGTTTCGACCCAGACGATATGCAAGCCACCTTTTACAAGGGTATGGAGCATTATCATACACATCAACCTCAACAAAAATTAAAAGAGCGGGCACATTCCTTCAGCTGGAAAGAAACGGCCCGCCAATATTTCGATATTTACAGAAGCTTGTATTAAACAGCTTGTGCTATCGGATGAGTTTATAGTTCCGGTAATCAAATAAGCGTTTGCCTGTCTTTTTCTCTATCCAATAGAGGATAGCATATTTCACTTTCCTGAATTTCTTCCGGCTCGTATCGAAGTTAAAATCCCAGTTCTTTTGAGAAATACGCGGTAACATCACCTGGGGATGCACTCCCTTAAAATGTTCCAGGGAATCTATATTGTTGTAGTCATAAAGTTCCTGGCTGGCTTTTTCTCTGATAGCAGCTTCATTTTCCCCATTATATAACTGCAGGGAGTTGGTTGTTTTCTTTGCTTGCAGATAGGGGTCTTTTACCCATCCATAGTGGTAAATAGCCGCAGCTACAGACTTTACATGCAATTTTTCATTGTCCTTACGAAATCCCTGTGCGTCCCGGTAAGAACGTATACGTTTATCATTGCGAACGATCCTGATCTCATGCTGATACCAGGTACGGGAATCTCCTACATAGTCGTAACTGCCATAAAAGTGAACATAGTTGAATAAGAGGCCTTCTACACTTGTATCATCTTTATATTTGATCATAGCGTTCCTGATCGCTTCGTATCCATCCTCATGTACGACCTCGTCTGCCTGGATATAAAAAGCCCAATCTGCATCCGCACTTATCGCGGCATATGCCTTATCTGTTTCCACTGCCAGCACACGACCATCCTTACGTAAAGAATCATCCCAAACAGAATGAGTAATACGGATTTTAGGAGAGTTAATAGACTGTATCAGTCCCAGTGTATCGTCTTCAGAATTGCCTACACTCACAACTACTTCATCGCATAATGGTAAAATGGATTTTATTGCTTCCACAACGGGGTAATCATACTTAATAGCATTGCGCACAAAGGTAAATCCGGATACTTTCATCTATGAAACACCAATAGCTTAATCACACTATACGGCACTGCAATTTAATGCAATAAAGACATACTTAGGTAGACATAGCCAGGCTTATCGGTAGCTATCGGATACTTTATTTGTAACTTTAAAAAGATACCTTTACAACACTTACATGATGCATTGTAACCTGGAGATCATATAGCATGGAATACCAACAATATCTGACGGGATTGACAAAAGGGGATATCAGAGCACTGGCCCGTTGTATTTCCCTGGTTGAAAACGAAGCACAGGGATATGAGCAGTTACTGACCCATCTCCCTGCCTCCGGGACAACCCGTGTTATAGGTGTTACCGGCCCTCCGGGTGCAGGTAAGAGTACCCTGGTAAATGCACTGATTGCTGCTCTGCTACACCGGCAACAGAAAATTGCCATCATAGCCATCGATCCTTCCTCCCCCTTCAATTTTGGTGCGCTGCTGGGCGACCGTATACGTATGAATCAACATTTCAATGATCCTAATGTATACATCCGTTCACTTGCCAGCAGGGGAGCGTTGGGTGGACTTAGCGCGAAGATCATAGAAGTCTGTGATCTGGTAAAAGGGGCCGGTTTCGATTATCTCTTTATTGAAACAGTAGGGGTAGGACAGAGTGAAGTAGAAATCGCCGGGATCGCTGACACCACTATCGTTACCGTAGTGCCAGAAGCTGGTGACGAAATTCAAACAATGAAAGCGGGACTTATGGAGATCGCCGACATTTTCGTTGTGAATAAAGCAGATCGCGACAATGCTAATGATTTTGTTAAAAATCTACGATTGTTAGCCCATAGCCGCATGAATGAGAACTGGCAAATACCAGTGATCAAAACGATTGCCACCCGGCAGGAAGGCATTGAAGAAGTCATAGACCATATACAACAGCACCAACAACTCATTACTCATAACAGGGAACGACATACACTTCTCCTTGCTGAAAAGGCCTATCAGCTGATACAACATCGCCGGATGAAAAACCTCAGCAAATACCAGTTGCAACAACAGATCGCTCAGTACAGCGAATTAACCTCCTTTAATATCTACCGCTTTGTCCAACAATTCGAAGAAGACGCACAAGTATAGTTAGCCGCCAATCTCCCCGTTTTTTCTTACATTTGCGCCATGCGACGATATCCGATACGTCAGATTTTGGTTGTTTATGCAATATTTAATTACGGCCTCTGATAAGCCGTAAGGGTATACTGTTCCTCTTTTTTATACCCATTACTCCCGTTAATTTTCCTCTACATTTTTACTGCATATTATTTCTAATTGTCTAAAAATTAATCATTATGGCATGGTTATTCTTAGTGCTTGGCGGTTTATTTGAGATTGGCTTCACCATTTCTCTTAAGTATTCTGAAAACTTCTCCCGCCTTTGGCCTTCTCTTGCGTTTGTAGCGTGTATATCCTTAAGTTTCTTTCTTCTGAATAAAGCTATTACCGGTGGCATACCCATGGGTACTGCCTATGCGGTATGGACAGGGATAGGTGCTGCAGGTACTGTAATCGCAGGTATCTTACTATTTAAAGAGCCCGCAGCCGTTTGGCGCATATTCTTCCTGATGATGCTTATCGGTTCTATCATCGGTTTAAAATTCGTGTCTTCCGGAGGCCACTAATATTTGTGATGAACTCACACCTGGAATGAACTATTAACCATATTTTTTGTTAGTAGTTAAACGGAAATTTTCAATTCTATATTAACCGTCCTTTCCCCAACAGGTGAATGACTTCACAAAACTAGTGTTTATGGAGGTTGCTATTTTTGATGCGTATGCGCAAAAGAAACAAGGAGGCTATATGCATTTCAATATCATAGTAGCTGCGGATACGCAATATGAGCGTGTTTTACATTTTGGAAAGGAATACCTCCAATCAAAGCTAAAAGGGACACATCCCCTTTCTGCCAGAGAATGCAGGTTCTGTCATACACAAGAAGTGATCCCCGCCTGGGAAAAAGCGATCCTGCAATACGGGTATTATATCTACGAGAAAAAGAATTTCGCATAATATCAAAAAAGGGGAAGGGCTATTAAAAACAGCCCTTCCCCTTTTCTATATAATTCTTTTTTCCCTAAAAGTTTTCCCCGTTATCATCCGTAGTCAGGATGCGATACTACTCTGGGCTCTGGTTGCTACGCCACCAGCGGTACCCCAGTACAGCGATCAACACCAATGGTGTAATCGCAAGGTAAAGGATACCTGAATTCAACCCTTTTGCTGGACCTTCTCCTAATTGCTGGGCAGTCTTCGTACACAAAGAACATTGTGCCATTACCTGCGCGCTAAAAGCAATTAATACACCCAATATCAACACTTTCTTTTTCATACTATCAAAGTTAGCGAATAACAGATATGTTGAAAAACCTTTTATGCTATGCGTAATAAGGAGAGATCATCACGTATACCACCACACCGGTCACAGCTACATAAAACCATATAGGCCATGTAATTCTGGCGATCTTCTTATGTCTTACATAGTCCGTCTGAAATGCCCGTAACAATGTAAACAATACCAATGGTACGATAATGGCAGCCAGCACTATATGTGTGAGCAAAATAAAATAATATACATAACGGGTACCGCCTATCAAGGCCTTCTCAGCAGCATCAACAATACCATCATGATTTAAGTCGCCAAATTTGGTCGAATCCGTATAAAAATGGTATGTCACGTATGAGATCAGAAACACGACGGATAAAATAACAGCGATCAGGTTGGTAATCTTGTGCGCTTTGATCTGACCTATCCTGATAAAATACAGGCTCCCTGCCAGTAATACAGCTGTAGCAGAGTTCAGGATCGCATGGAACAGCGGCAGTATATTAACGTTAAAACCTGCTTCACCTTCCGGTCTCGGCAAATAAAACAATATCGCCACCAATACCGGAATGACAATAGATATAATAGTAATGGCAACGTTCAGGTTCTTATTCTTCAGATCCATGATGGTCTTGTCTTTAAAATTGCGGAGCACAATATTGGATGGTGGTAGCGGATGCAATCAATATGACAGATAGCTAGTGCTGCTGTCCGGAAAAAATACGTTTAAGTAATCCGGGCTTGCTCCTGTCTTTCTCCAGATGAAGGGTAGCGATATCATTTGCAACCTGTTTGATCGCATTAGAGTCCAGGCCGTCATAATAGCCACGGATATGTCTGTTTTTGTCTATCAACACCAGCTTTTCCGTATGAATAAAATCATCAGGTCCACCGTTCCCTTCCGTAACACTCACAAAAAACTGATGTCTGGCCAGATCATAAATGGCCTTTTTATCACCGGTAAGCATCCACCAGTTGTCCGGGTTGATCTGGTGTTTGTAGCCATATTCCCGTAGCCGGTCTACAGTATCCCGGGTAGGATCTACTGTAAATGACAGTATCTGTAGTAAAGTATCGTTTTTAACGTAAGCATCCTGTATCTTCCTCAGGTTAGCAGTGAGAGTGGGGCAAATAGAAGGACAGGAAGTGAAGAAAAAATCAACCAGCAGTACTTTGCCTTCCATATCTTTCAGGCTTACTTGTTGTCCTAGCTGGTTAGTAAGGGAGAAATCGGCGATCTTATGAAAGACGGTATCCGTGTGAGGTTTACCATCTTTCATAATAGTATCTATCCTTTCTGGTATATAATAGCGGGGTACAGGCAGTACGTTTTTACTGTAGTGATTGGTGATTAAATAGCCAGTAATTGGAACCAGCACCGCCAACATAAGTCCTATGAGCCCCTTCCTAGAAATGATATGCCGTTTTAATGATTCGATTAATCGTTGTAATAACTAGTGATGTCCTGCTTCGTTAGATACTTTCTCTACAGGAGCAGGAGTACCGGGAGACAGATCTTTACGCATGTTCTTCCAAGAATCACCATCTGCCAGGAAAGCGATGATAAACCAAATGAACAGCAATAAAGGAATCAGAATGGTATAGATCAGGTTCTTGATCTCATGACGTAAGTGCATGAATTCGGCCACGATAAAGAACGCCTTGAACACAGTCAGGATAATGAATATACCGTTCAGGAACAATCTATTTGGAAAACCCGTTTCCAGATGCAAGAATGCCAAGCCCACTTCCACAACAGTGATAGCCAATAAGATCCAGAATGTTTTCCAGATATGTTTGGTGGATGAATCAACCTGGTGACCGTGACCTTCTGCACTATGTGTATGCTCCATTATAAAATAATTTAAATCTCAGTTTCTTTTAAAAATACAATGCTTTAAATCATCCCACTACACCGCTCAATCTTCGCCTATTAATTCTATTCCTTACTTATTACAACAAATAGAAACAAGTGAATACAAATACCCATACCAGATCCACAAAGTGCCAGTACAGACCTACTTTCTCCACCATCTCATAGTGACCACGATGCTCATAAGTACCTTTCAGCACATTCATCAGGATCACAATATTCAGGATCACACCAGAAGTTACGTGCAAACCGTGAAAACCAGTAATTGTAAAGAAGAAGTTAGTAAAGTTGGAAGAAGCAGCGGTACCGTCAACATTCGCAAAAGGATTACGTCCCCACCATGCACCTTCATGGAAAAGATGTGTCCATTCCCAAGCCTGACAAGCCAGGAATAATGCACCACCAATGATAGTCCAGATCATCCATTTGACAACGCTCTTACGATCACGCATATGTCCTGCATGCACCGCCAACACCATTGTTACAGAACTCATGATCAGGATAAAGGTCATGATACTCACAAACACCAGTGGCAGATTAGCATGGCCCATCAAGGGAGCAGACTTGAACACCTCGTTAGGGTCAGGCCAGGATGTGCTCATGAAGCGGATAGTACCATATGATATCAGCAATGCACCAAAAGTAAAAGCATCCGACATCAGGAAGTACCACATCATCAACTTTCCGTAGCTCACGTTAAAGGGAGAATATCCTCCGCTCCACCATTTTTTCTTCGCTGTAACTGCTGTATCCATTTTTAGTTTTGTAATTTTTATAATGTTTATCTAGCGATGCTAAAGAATATTAAAAGATATAACCACAGGACATCTACAAAATGCCAATAGGTAGCGGCCACTTCAGCAGGTACTGCACTGTAGGTACGTACTCTCGTTCGGTAAGCCCTGGCAAACATGATCAGTAAAACCACCACGCCGCCTAAAACGTGCAGGATATGTACACCCGCAATCACATAAATAAAAGAAGCAGAAGCCGGTCCGTTAAGCGGTAACCCGTTTTTATACATCTGCACAAAACCAAACCATTGACATACCGCAAAAGCTACACCTAATATCGCAGTCAATGTGATCAACTGCTTATAGCGGATCATATTGCGCTCCTTGAAGTTCTTCACGGCAAGCTGCATAGTAGCACTGCTGGCCAGAATAACCGCTGTAGAAACCCAGAAGATATGCGGCAGTGCAAATGTCGTCCAGTTTGCCTGAGCTCGTTTTACAACGTATGCACTGGTGAATCCTATGAACATCATTGTAATGCTGGCCATAGCAATCCATAGGGCATATTTGTGCGGATGTATTTTCTTTCGTTGTAAACTCATTGTTTGCATCACTTCTTCCAATACGTTTATACTTTATCTGCCAACAACGCCAGCTGTATCACAGTCAGGTAGATATAAGACCCGAACATCAGCTTTCTGGCTGCCGGCACATCACATTTTCTATACAGCATCACGGCCCGGTAAAGGAAAAATATACCTGCCAATATGCAAATGATAGCTGAGATCCATCCTGACAAATGCAGGAAGTAAGGAGCTACCCCTGCAGGAATAAGCAATAAGGTATACATTGCTGACTGCAGCGCCGTTATTCTGCTGGGTGCACCTGCCGATGGCAACAACCGGAATCCCGCATTGGCGTAATCCTTATGTGCAATCCAGGCTATTGCCCAAAAATGCGGAAACTGCCAGAGGAATTGTATTGCAAACAGTGACCACCCTCCTTCGCTCAGGTTGTTAGCACCTGCCGCCCATCCGATCAATGGCGGTAAAGCACCTGGAATAGCCCCCACCAGCACTGCCAGTGAATTCCATTTCTTCCAGGGTGTATACACAAATCCATAAATGAGCAGGGAGAACAAGCTCAACCCGGCACTTAACCAGTTGAAAGCCATTGCCATTATAAACACTCCACCAGTACCGGTAATAAGTGCTACAATGGATGCCTCAGTAAGAGAGAGTCTTCCTGATGGTAACGGCCTTACAGCGGTACGTGCCATCAGTTTATCCGTATCCCGTTCCAATATCTGGTTAATGGTATTGGCAGAACCAGATACCAACAATCCACCGGCAAATAATAAAAGAACTTTAATCAGGTCAAAACCTACTCCCGGCACCAATAAATAACCCACCACACTGGAAAAAACCACCATGAAGGTTAAATTAAACTTCATGAGCTGGAAATAATCCCTCGCCTTGCTGGCTACTGCATACGATGACGACAATTTTATGGAGTTTTCGCTGATCATTTTTTATACCGGTCAACCGGCTTTCGCCAATTGACCTATTTAAATTTCATACTTCACATTCTTTGCTCCATTCCGCCTTTGCGGAAGTCAAGCATTAGTGCTTGGACTCGTCAGGAGATACAGGTACCGTCTGAGGAATAAAGTCCTTACCGTCCTTACTGTAATCATAAGCCCAACGGTGTACTTCAGGAATCTCACCAGGCCAGTTACCGTGACCAGGATTGATCGGCGTAGTCCACTCGAGGGTAGTCGCATTCCAAGGGTTGGTAGTGGTAACCTTACGACCCTTCAGGATGCTATAGAAGAAGTTGAACACGAACAGCAGCTGTGCAGCAAACACCGCAATTACTACTATAGTGATGAACTGGTTCAGCGATGTAAATTGTTTGAAAGACTCCCAGTTGGAATAGTCGTAATACCTTCTGGGCATACCGGCCATACCTTCGTAGTGCATAGGCCAGAAGATCAGGTAAGCACCTGGCAGGGTAATCCAGAAGTGGATGTATGCCAATGTGTTATTCATATAACGACCGTACATTTTAGGGAACCAATGGTATACACCGGCAAACGTACCGAAGAACGCAGATACACCCATTACAATGTGGAAGTGCGCAATTACAAAGTAAGTATCGTGGAGGTGAATATCGATAGAAGAGTTACCCAACCAGATACCAGTCAGACCACCAGAGATGAAGGTGCTCACAAAACCGATAGAGAAAAGGGTAGCAGGTGTAAAGCGGATGTTACCTTTCCAGATAGTAGTTATCCAGTTGAACACCTTGATCGCCGATGGTACCGCGATCAACAAAGTCAGCAACACGAAGAAGGCTCCCAGGAAAGGATTCAAACCGGTTACGAACATATGGTGCGCCCATACCAGGAACGCCAGGATGGCGATGGCAAACATAGAACCCACCATCGCAAGGTAACCAAAGATAGGCTTACGGGAGTTAACCGCGAGCACCTCAGATACCATACCCATCGCAGGGAGGATGATGATATATACTTCAGGGTGACCCAGGAACCAGAACAAGTGCTGGTAAAGGATCGCGCTACCTCCTTCGTTAGACAGTGCTTTACCGGCAACGAACAGCTCAGACAGGTAGAAACTTGTACCCGCATGACGATCGAACAGCAACAGGATAAAACCTGACAGCAATACCGGGAAGGACAGTACACCGAGGATAGCAGTGAAGAAGAAGCCCCATATGGTCAGCGGCATCTTAGTCATGCTCATACCCTTCGTACGCATGTTAAGAATAGTAGAGATATAGTTCAGACCACCCAGCAACTGCGAAACAACGAACAGTGCCATACTGGCCAACCAAAGGTCCATACCAATTTTTGAACCGATAGATGCATCACCCAATGCACTCAGCGGAGGGTAGGAAGTCCAACCACCGGAAGCAGGCCCTGTCTGTACAAACAGAGAACACATCATCACAACACTGGCCATGAAGAAGAACCAATAGCTCAGCATGTTCATGAAGGGAGAAGCCATATCGCGGGCACCTACCTGTAAGGGAATCAACAGGTTAGAGAAAGTACCGCTCAGACCGGCAGTTAATACGAAGAATACCAGGATAGTACCGTGCATAGTTACCAGTGCATAGTACGCCTCCGGAGAGATGCGGCCACCTTTTGCCCAATGTCCGAGAATAGACTCAAGCCAAGGGAATGTGGCATCGGGATAACCCAGTTGCAAACGGAACAGTACAGAGAAGAAAGCACCAATGATAGCCCAGATAATACCTGTGGTCAGGAATTGCTTGGCAATCATTTTATGGTCCATGCTGAAAACATACTTCGAAATGAAGCTATCCTCATGGTGATGCTCATGGCCATCATGCCCGTTGCCATGATGATCATGCCCGTGCATTACCTCCTGTTGACTGTGCAATGTTGCTTCGTTACTCATAATCGGTTCTGTTTATTATAAACTACACCAGGGAAGTATAGTCGTTGTCTTTTTTCTTTTTAATTATTTTATTCCTACCGAGCTGATTGTCAGTAAATAACCCGCTTACTTTTACGCGCTGGCACACTTGTGGGCTATTTCCCGGACCTTAAGGGCTCACCTGAAGGTCCTTTGCGAATTTACGGCTTTAAATTGGCAGCTACCACTTTTTGAGCACTGTCAGCCGCGGGTGCTGCAGGAGCAGCAGGGGCCGGCGCAGCCGAAGTATTAGCCAGCTCAAACTGAGATTTCTGTTTAGCAGCCCACTCATCAAACTCAGCCTGTGTCTCTACTACAATGTTGGCTTTCATAGAGTAGTGACCGGAACCACACATCTGATCACAGGAGATCTCATATACAAAGTCCGGATTACCGGTCTTTTCTTTCATCTGTTTGGTAGTGAACTTAGGCGTAAACCAAAGCGTAGTAGGAATACCAGGCACAGCATCCATCTTCAAACGGAAGTGAGGCAGACCTACGTCATGAATCACATCTCTGGAACCGATGATCAGTTTTACCGGCTTACCTACTACCAGGTGCATCTCTGTAGCCATGAAATCATCTTTGTTCAGCGCGTCATTCCAATCCTGACCTACAGGGTTGGTAGCATCGTCAATATTCTTAAATACCTTACGACCCAGTTGACCGTCTTTACCAGGATAACGGATCAGCCAGTTAAACTGCTTACCGGTGATCTCAACTGCCATAGCATCCTGAGGAGCATCAGAAGTGATCTGGAACCAGTGCTTCAAACCAAAAGCTACCAGCACAGTCAGCACGATCGCTGGAATAACAGTCCAGATTACCTCCAGACGGTTATTATGCGGGAAGTAGAAAGCTTTACGGCCTTCTTTCTCCTGGTATTTGAAGGCAAACCAGAACAACAGTATCTGTGTAGCCACAAATACGATCCCGGTAATAACCAGCGTAATATGGATCAGGCTGTCAATCCCCTCACCATGATCAGATGCGGATTCGCCCAGAATCTTATCTTTTAATATCTCATTACAGTAGTATACACCAATCAGTCCCAATACCAGGAAAGCGATCATCAGAAACCCGTTGATCCGGTTGGACTGCTGACGAGACTTCTTTTCTCCTTTCAATATGGACACATACTCACTGGCCTTCGCAATCTGGAAGATGACTACGAATATGAGAACAACAACTAAGACTGCTAAAAATCCTGACATTGCTATTTGAAATAATTAAGTTATCTAATTGCTTTTCGTTGTTTGTTTCACTCGTCTACCTACTAGGTGTGGTGTACAATACTTTCTTTCAAATACGGATGGTTTTTCGGCGTCAGCGGCGCTTTCGTCAGCTGATTGGAAACGATCAGTATAATCAGACCCACAAATCCCAGGCCCAGACCCAGTTCGTACCAGGGGAAGTGCAACTCTTTCACCGTCGCAGGCATCACCATCTGGAAGAAATCCAGCCAGTGACCGAAGATGATCACACCAGCCATTACTGCAACAGTAGTATAGTTACGTTTTACATCGCGTTTCATCAGTATGAGCAGCGGTGTAACAAAGTTGATCAACAGGTTCAGGAAGAAAACCGGACGGAAAGGTCCCCATACACGTGGCTGGAAGTAAACAGTTTCCTCAGGAATGTTAGCATACCAGATCAGCATATACTGGGAGAACCACAGGTAAGTCCAGAATACGCTGAACGCAAACATGAATTTACCAAGGTCATGCAGGTGCTCCTCATTTACATAAGGCAGATAGCCTTTACCTTTCAGGTAGATCACGAACAATGCGATCAGGGAAAGACCCGATACCCAGGTGCTGGCAAATGTATACCAGCTGTACATAGTGGAGTACCAGTGCGCATCGATGCTCATCAACCAGATCCACGGAGTAGTAGAACCTACGCTCAGTGCAAATATTACAATGAAACCACCGCACCATACCGTATTTCTCCAGATCAGTTTTTTACCGGTCTCTCTGCTCAGATCCCAGCTATCTTCTTCGATAGACATCCTGCGGAGTCTGATCGTAAAGAATATCCAGAGACCAATAGTAATAGCAGTCGCTATAGTAAAGAAGCTCTTGTTCAGGAAAGGAGATTTGAAATTCAGTATCCGGTCATGTTTTACGTGCTCTGCATTCACCCAGTGGTAAATGTGCTCTTTTTCACCGAATACCAGGATCATCAGCACTAAGAAGGCAATCGCACCCAATACAGGTACCGCCATTGAGATGGCTTCAGGTACACGCCTGAAGGCGATCTGCCAGCCACCATGTGCCAGTGTGGTAGCTCCAATAAAGAAAGTACTGGCCAGTACCACCAAAAGGAAGAAAGTACTGTTCTGTAACAGGCCAGCCCAGAAACGTGTAGCGCCATGCTCACCGTGAAGCGCAAATAATCCGATCAATAAAGTCAGCAAGCC
Organism: Chitinophaga pendula; assembly: GCF_020386615.1. NCBI lineage: Bacteria > Pseudomonadati > Bacteroidota > Chitinophagia > Chitinophagales > Chitinophagaceae > Chitinophaga > Chitinophaga pendula. The sequence continues at coordinate 6,708,145 of NZ_CP077769.1, read as the reverse complement.
AATGCCCATTAACACGAAGCTGGTCGTTTTTAATCTTGCCGGTACTACAAATTGGTCTTTCATTACTGTATATTAAAATACTTGTTTGAAATTCTTTTTTTAACGTTCTATTTCTTCGCTGCCGCGCTATCCGCTGCAGGTGCTGCTTCCTTCGCAGGAGCAGATCCACCTGGCTGCATGCTCTTAATATATGCGGCAATCTTCCAACGCTGCTCGATATCCAGCTGGCTCGCATAGCTACCCATCACATTAAAACCATAAGTCATTACGTGAAAGAGGCGGCCTTCAGAATAGCTGGCCTTAGGTCCACTCACCAGGTTAGCTGGCGCTGCCGGATAAGGACCATCTCCTCCTTTATACAACGGACCATTACCATCCAATGCCGTACCATGGCAAATACCGCAGTAAATGTTAAACAGGCGCTTTCCTTCTTCCAGATCATTTTTAGTGATCACAAGCGGGTTCTTCACCAGATTAGCAGCCGCAGTATCCTGCGCTTTCAGGTGGTAAGGCAACGCATGCCCCCTTCTTACAGTCCCCTCCACCGGCTTCAGTCCAGACAGACGAGGATTGTAAAACTCATACGCACGGGATTCATACATATCTGGCATGTAAATTTTGCCGGGCTTTCTGGGATCCTTATTGCAGGCCGCGAGGAAAGCTCCGCTTGCCACTGCAACTGCAATCAATATGTTGGAAGTCCTTTTCATCTGTTTATTATTCTTCTTATTTATGCATCCCGGCTACCGGGAGAACCGGCATTACCCTGGTTCTTGTTATTGCTGTTCTTTGTTTACTAAGCGTTTAAAGGTGCTACCGGTTTGTTGAACACCATATCATCACGATCAAAACGTCCTAACCACCAACCGGTCTCCGCAGTCTGCTCATGTACATCCTTCGCACCAGCAGCTGTCAGAAAGTTCTTCAACTCCTCTACATTCGTCTTCTCCGTCAGCTCTATCGCCATCACAAACTTATCATCCGTCTGACGGGGATTGAAAATATGCTTCTTTACAAATGGTGCCAGCTGACACAGATAACAGAAAGTCAACACCATACCCACCGCAGAAAATAATACCGTCAACTCAAAAGTGATCGGAATAAATGCAGGCAGCGGTAAATGTGGCTTACCACCAATATTCAAAGGCCAATCTGTCGTAAATATCCAGCTCATGCAGGATAATGCTGTAGTGGTACCGGTGATACCATAGATAAAACCAGCCGTGTGCAGACTAGTCTCTCTCAGGCCCAACGCATGGTCCAAACCATGTACCGGAAAAGGTGTATACACATCGTGGATCTTGTACCCTGCTGTCCGCACTTTCTTCACAGCCGGAAACAGCACCGCCTCATCCTCAAAGTTGCCTACAACAAATTTTTTAACAGCCATATATTTTAAAGTTCAAATGCTTATTAACAAATTCCTGATTCCTTTTTACCCTTTATGATTAGTGAGCGTGCGCTACATCGTGTGCAAACTTCTCAGCGCTCTCTTCCTCATACTTCACCATCTCATTCTTGTAGTTCTCACCAGAAGTCTTCAATACATGCTTGATCTCCGCAACAGCGATTACAGGGAAGTATTTCGCAAACAGGAAATAGCAAGTAAAGAACAGCCCAAATGTACCTAAGTAGAAACCAACCTCCGGCCAGGATGGAGTATAATAGCTCCAGCTAGAAGGAATATAATCACGATACAGAGAGGTACAGATGATCACAAAACGCTCAAACCACATACCGATGTTCACAATGATAGACATCACAAATGTTACCATCACATTACGTCTCATCTTGGTAAACCAGAACACCTGCGGAGAAATCACGTTACAGGTCATCATGATCCAGTAAGACCATCCCAGCGGACCAGCAGCACGGAACTTGTAGAACGTGTCAAACTCATAAGGCACCGCAGAGTACCAAGCCATAAACAACTCCGTCAGATAAGCACAACCTACTATAGAACCAGTCAGAACGATTACTTTGTTCATCGCTTCCATGTGACCTATAGTGATGTAATCTTCCAGGTTCAGTATTTTACGGGTAATGATCAACAGTGTTTGTACCATCGCAAATCCGGAGAAGATCGCACCCGCCACAAAGTAAGGAGGGAAGATGGTAGTATGCCAACCCGGAATTACAGAGGTGGCAAAGTCAAAAGATACAATCGTGTGTACAGACAGTACCAGCGGAGTAGACAGACCTGCCAGTACCAGAGACAGCGCCTCGTGACGTTGCCAGTGCTTGGTAGAACCCGTCCAACCAAAAGATGCTATACCATATAATAACTTACGCAGTTTCGTTTTTGCCCTGTCACGGATAGTCGCAAAGTCAGGCAGCAAACCAGAATACCAGAACAACAGAGACACCGTAAAGTAAGTAGAGATCGCAAATACGTCCCACAACAGCGGAGAGTTGAAGTTCACCCACACAGGACCACGGGTGTTAGGATAAGGCAGAATGAAAAAAGCCATCCATACACGACCCATGTGAATGATCGGGAACTGACCCGCACACATTACCGCAAAGATCGTCATCGCCTCAGCCGCACGGTTCACACCCGTACGCCATCCCTGACGGAACAGCAACAGGATCGCAGAAATCAGCGTACCCGCGTGACCAATACCTACCCACCATACGAAGTTGGTAATATCCCAACCCCATCCAATCGTCTTGTTCAGATTCCATACACCCACACCGAAATAGATCTGCCAGAACACGGAAAACGCGCCAAAACCTAACAACGTCAGGGAGATGAAAAAGCCTACATACCACAGTTTACCAGGCTTTGCTTCAATAGGACGGATAATATCTTCCGTTACCTGGTGGTAATCCTTCACGCCGTCTACTAAAGGTTCTCTCAGTGTGGATTCGTACTTTAAATGCATAGTTATTTAAGCTTTTATCCCCTAAGGGAGCTTTATTGATCTAAACCTAAAACTTTTCTCTGTTTCTAATCTTTTATCAGATTGCCTTTACACTTACGGATCACCGCAAGATTAATGATGGGCTTCTGCTGCTTTATGTTCAGCCTCCTGATGACCATGACCTTCCGCTTTCGGCGCCGCATCCTTGTTACGGATCTTTGCCAGGTAGCTAATAGAAGGCAGTACGTGCAGGTGCTCCAACACATAGTACATACGATCAGCCTGCTCCTCATTGCGAACTTTGTAGATCGCACTGTCTTTATCATTCACGTTTCCGAATACGATCGCATCAGCAGCACATGCCATTTGACAAGCAGTACGCGCTTCTCCATCTTTCATCGGACGGCCCGCTTTCTTAGCAGTCAGTTTAGCATCCTGCAGACGCTGCACACAGAAAGAACATTTCTCCATCACACCACGGCTACGAACCACTACATCCGGGTTCAGTACCATACGGGTCAAGTTATCGTTCATATCAGCCACATCGTACAGGTTGTCCTCAAAACTATCAGCACCATTCCAGTCTCTCCAGTTCAGACGACGTACTTTGTAAGGACAGTTGTTAGCGCAATATCGGGTACCAATACAACGGTTATACGCCATCTGGTTAATACCTTCAGAGCTGTGGTTGGTTGCACCCACCGGACATACGTTCTCACAAGGAGCGTTATCACAGTGCTGACACAACATCGGCTGGAACACTACTTCCGGATTGTCCACATCACCGCTGAAATAACGGTCAATACGGATCCAATGCATCTCGTGACCAGTGATCACCTCCTGCTTACCTACTACAGATACGTTGTTCTCAGCCTGACAAGCAATCGTACAGGCACCACAACCAAAGCAGGTGTTCAGGTCGATAGACATACCCCATTTGATACCTGGGTAAGCAAAGTCAGGATACAGCGTAGCGTCCTTACGGAAGTTATCACCGTAGATCTTGAACTCCTCACGGTCTTCGTTTACCTCTTTAGGGTTCTTGATGAACTCTTCCAGGGTAGTTTCTTTTACGATCGGACGGCCTTCGTAGCTGTTATGGGTCTGCGTCAGACCGAGTGCATATTTGGCACCAGTAGCCTCAGCAGTAGCATCTACCGCAAAATAGTCGAACGTCTGACCGTTGAAGCTTACAAAAGGATAAGCATTCTTACCGATCTCACCGGCAGCCTTACCTGCATTCTTGCTACGGCCATAACCTACAGCGATAGCAATCACATCAGGATGCATACCAGGCACTATCAGCAAAGGCAGTTCAACTTCCTTGCCGTTAGCTTTTATCTTTAATACTTTCTTCTCAGGTGTGATCTCGTAGTTATCGCCCAGCTCAGTACTGAAAGTTTTAGCCAGTTTCGCGGAAACACAAGCGTAGTTATCCCAGGTAGTACGGGTGATAGGATCCGGCATCTCCTGCAACCAGGGGTTGTTAGCTAGCTTACCATTACCGATACCGATCTTCTCATACAGTACCAACTCCAGATTACCACCTTTTTTAGCACTGTTGATCTTAGCAGCAGCACCGGCAATATCACCGCTGAAAGCAGCACCACCCAGGGCAGCACCGGCAGCCGGCTCGATAATACCATCCTGCAGCGCTTTATCCCACAGGGATTGATCCCCCAGTTTGGTTACCCACTCATTTTTCAGGAAATCTACCCAGGTAGTAGTATTACCACTCCAGGCCAGCAGGCTATCCTCAAAAGCACGTGTTTTGAACAACGGTGCAATAGTAGGCTGCGTAAAGCTGAAATAACCAGTGCGGCCTTCCGCATCACCCCAGTTCTCCAGGAAGTGATGATCAGGAGCACCATATTTACAAAGCACAGAAGTTTCATCCTGGTGGTCGTTGAAGGAAACAGCCAGTTTCACTTTCTTCAGACCTTCCTCAAACTTCTTGGCGTCAAAATAATCATAGGCAGGATTCACACCGTGAATGAACAGCGCGCCTACATTACCGGCGTTCATATCATTCACCAACTGAGCCATTTCGCTGTCAATACCCTGACGGTAGTTGGCCGTAACCGCCCAGTCAATCGTAGTGCCGTTAGCTCCAGCCAGGTTGTTGATCGCATTTACGATGAGCTGTACATTCACATCGTTGGAACCACTCACTACCAGCGATTTGCCGTTATTAGCCTTAATAGCTTTGGCCGCTTTCTGAATACCTTCCGCCAGGCGTTTGTCTGCGATAGCAGGAGCTGTTACAGCACCACCCAGAGCACTCAACAATGCCAGCGCTACAGCACCGGTTTCAGATGGCTTGTGTGTGAAACGCTCGTCAGCATTCGCACCTGTAAGAGACATCAGGCTCTCGAAGTGGAAGTGTTTGCTCATTTCCGGCTTCTTCGCATTGATCTTACGGTTAGCTCCGTACTGACGGCTATGCTCTGCAGGGTTCAACCAGGTACCCAGAAAATCAGCACCCAGGCTCACCACCACTTTAGCATTCTCAAAATGGTAGGAGGGGAGTGCACGCTTACCATAGGAAGCCTCATTCGCCAGCAACATACCAGAATAAGAAACAGTATCATAAGTGACATGGCGGGAGTTCGGGAACTTCGCCAGGAAACCAGCAATCACCTTCTTGGTAGAAGGACTCAATATAGTAGAAGTAAGGAGCACGGCAGGACCTCCAAGGCCAGCCAGCGCTGCACCTACTTGTTTGTCCAGCTCTGTCCAGGTAGTCTCCGTTCCGCCAATAGTCGGGAAACGTAAACGGGAAGCATCGTACAGGCTCAATACAGCACCTTGTACTTTAGCGGTAGTAGCGCCTCCCGTTACAGAAGACATCTCGTTACCTTCAATCTTGATCGGACGTCCCTCGCGGGTCTTTACCACAACAGGTACAAACTCACCATCTACCGCATAAGTAGAAGCGTAATAGTTAGGTACACCCGGCGTAATATCCTCCGGCTTGTTAACGTAAGGAATAGCTTTCTTCACTGGCAGCTCACAGCTGGCAGCAATAGTAGCCGCGGCTGTAGTGAACCCCAGGTACTTCAGGAAGTCCCTGCGCGGGGTTGTAGCATTCAACAGGCTATCACTCTCTACAAAAGGCAAATCCTCATTAAATTCATGCTTCACATTCTCCTGATGAGATTTGGTATTGTGCAACTCCTCCAAGCCTTTCCAATACTTTTTTTGCTCCATGTTATTTATTACGAGTTACGTGATTGAAATTTTGATTTACCGGTCTTCAGATATGCCCAGCTTCCTAACCTGGTAATCGGTCCGAACTCCTCGATCTAACCTTACTTCCCAGCCCCCGGAATCGCCGCATCTCAATAGACCCGGTCGATATATATTAGTAGTGACATTTTTGACATTCAGTACCGCCCACCATCTCAACAGTTACACTGTCAATCTTCTTATCCTTGATATCCTGGTGCAGCTTCTCGAATATGCTGTAGTAGTTGTTGTCAGCAAACTGAACCTTAGTAGTACGATGACAGTTCACGCACCATCCCATAGACAGATCAGCAAACTGATGTACCTCATCCATATTCTGGATCTCACCGTGACAAGTCTGACACTGTACTTTACCGGCTACTACGTGTTGAGAGTGATTGAAGTAAACGTGGTCAGGCAGGTTGTGGATCTTGGTCCACTCAATAGGCTTGCCGGGTTTGCTGTATTTACCGGCTTCAGGGTCCCAGCCTACGTAATCATAAAGTTTGTGTATCTCAGCAGTCCCGTTCACTTTTTTACCTTCTGCAGTAAATAGCTCAGGACCAGTATATTCCGTGATCGCCTTGTGACAGTTCATACATACATTCTCCGCAGGAATCATCGCATGTTTGCTCTTCTCCGCACCAGAGTGACAATACTGACAGTTGATCTGGTTAACACCTGCATGCACTTTGTGAGAATAGAAGATCGGCTGCTCAGGCATATAATCCTTCTGACGACCTAAACCAATCGCTCCGTTGATCGTATAGTAACCACCCACAATGAACAGGATCATCACCACCAGCGCGATATAAGCCTTGTTCTTGTAGAAAGGCACCGGCTCAGATACCGCCTGGCCATCCTTATCAGCAGCCAGCTTGTTCAGGTTACTGTTGATCTGCATCAGGATCAGCGCTACCACAGCAAGTATCAATGTAATGATACCAAACACCAGGCTATTATCACTGGACTCCTGCGCACCAGCAGCTCCCTCAGCACCTGGAGTGCCTTTAGTCCCACCGGGCTCTTTAGCACCTTCAGCCTGAATAAACGCCAGGATGTTGTCTACATCCTCATCCGTAAAAGATGGGAAAGACGGCATCACCTGCTTGTTGTACTCATTGAAGAGCGCAACAGCATAAGCATCACCAGACTTAACGACAGAAGTGGAGTTGTGGATCCATTGGTGTAACAATTTCTTGTCAGACCATCTTTCCTCAACGCCCTTCAATGCAGGACCAGTAAGCTTTTTATGTACATTATGGCAAGATGCGCAATTCTGTTGGAACAATGCCTTACCCTTTCCCGGATCTGCCGCACTAGCGGTTGAAAACGAAAGTACTAGACCCGCGCATAGGACAAGAACACTCACAAAATGCTTGCGCAAACGAATGGAAACACGACGATACACAGCCTATATAGTTTAGATTTGACCTTAAGTTTCTTAAAAGTGCCAGCAAAAATAAGACAGAATGTTGACAATTTATCAACAATTAAAAAAATATTTATGGCCTTTCCTGACCAGTTTAACTGCCTTTTAGCCCGCTTCTATGGCGGATTATAACGTAATAACATTAATCAAAACATGACATTTATCATGTTTTGCAGATACCTTCTTAAAAGAACCCATATAACGTTTATTATTATATATATTACCGGGGCAGCAACCATACCCCCGTCCCGAAAAGTGACATTTATCGCCTTGAATCATAGCTCCTTAGTAACCATTTGACCCGCTCTTACACCTTAGCATATTATTTGTATTAACCTCCTACCGGTAAATAATGTTCGATTTAATCGTTTAAAAAGACAATTATGACCTCCCGGATAGCAATTTTTACCGTCCTCCTGGCCACCACCGTCGCCTGTAACAACCACACTTCTACCAACAATGACCATAATATAATGACCACCGTCCCCGCCAGCCCCCCATCCGTCCCCGCCGGCGCCTATCAGGGCACCATCCCCTGCGCCGACTGTCCGGGCATCATCTACCAGCTCACCTTCCTCGATAACAACCAGTTCCAGGACCTCACCCTCTACCAGGAACGAAATAACAACAAAGCCTTTACCGATGTCGGCAGCTGGAAATTGCTCAACGACTCCATTATTATATTAGAACGCAAACAACCCCAACAACTCCTCTTTAAAGAGAATCGCCTGTTTTTCCTCGATCAGACCGGCAATCGTAAAGGAGGCTCCCTCAACGATAATTATATATTACGCCCCGTAGAAGGAGCCAACGCATCCATCCGCAAAGACAAAGCCGCCAAAGGCATCTCCTTCACCGCTGGTGGCAACGAACCCAACTGGTCCATCGACCTCCGCAAAGGCAATAAGATCACCTTTCACACCAGCCAGCTCGACTCCCTCGAAATACCCATCCCCCCAGCCCGCCCCAATACCGACTCCCTCAAAGTATACACCGCCTCCACCAAAGCAGGCAACTTCAAACTCTCTATCAGAGACCAGGCCTGCCTCGACGATATGAGCGGTTTCATGCGCCCCATCGCCGTCGAATTACAACTGGGCGACAAAACCTATCACGGCTGTGGCGAGTATATCAAGTAAGCCACCCCGCATCTGTATTTTTTTTTACTTTTGCGGTCGGAACATCCACTAACTGCATCATCTTGAAAAATATTGCCATTTTCGCCTCCGGCACCGGAAGCAATGCTCAAAAGATCATCGATCATTTCAACAACTCTCAGAAGGCCAAAGTATCCCTCATCGTCTGCAACAAACCTGGCGCCGGGATACTCCAGATAGCAGAACGGGAAAATATCCCCTCCCTGCTCATCGAAAAAGAGACCTTCTTCCGTTCAGATATATATGTTAAACAACTACAGGACGCCCGGATCGACCTGATCGTATTAGCAGGCTTCCTCTGGAAAGTACCCGCCAACCTCGTCGCCGCATTTCCGAAACGTATCATTAATATACATCCCGCCCTCCTTCCCAAATTCGGTGGCAAAGGCATGTACGGCCAGTTTGTACACACCGCCGTTATCGAAGCAGGCGAAACAGAAAGCGGCATCACCATCCACTACGTCAACGAAAAATACGACGATGGCGCCCCCATCCTGCAGGAACGCTGCCCCGTATTACCAAATGATACCCCGCAGTCACTCGCACAACGGGTACTCGCCCTCGAACACACCTGGTATCCGGTAATTGTGGAACGATTATTGTCCTGATCCTGTCTGATGAATAGACCTCAGAACTACTGTGCAGCATGCCGATAATACCCGGAAGCATACATAACCTTACAGCATAATCCTAGCGCGCTACAACTGTATGAAAAAAATACTGCCCGTCTTACTCCTGGTACTTTTGTATACAATCGGGGCAAAAGCCCAGGACGACAAATCCCCCTCCCGCAGAAATACCTACATCAAGGTAAATCCGACCACCCTCATCAACGAACTCGATATCCTGATCGAACAGGAAATCAGTAACACCATGAGCATCGAACTGGGCGTTGCAGGTATCTACACAGATTATCCTGACTACGTACTGTCAAAAAAGATAGATATCGGACAAAAAAAACCAGATATCAGTACCGAACAGTTCGTAGAAGGCAGGGGACTGGGCTTCCGCGCAGGCCTCCGCTGGTACCTCATCCCCGGCAGCGCAGGCAATCGCGCTCGGGGTGCATACTTCCAACCTACCTTACTGTATAAAAAAGTCTTCTACCCCAATGAAGAAGTAACCATCAACAGCACCAAATACACCGAGTCCGCCAGCAAAAACGTATTCGGCCTCCAACTGCTGCTGGGCCGCCAATTCAGTAAAGACAGGATCATCTTCGATCCGTACATCGGCGCAGGTGCCCGCGTAAAAGTCTACCGGTACTCCAACTATAACGCAATAGAAAATGGCGGCATAGAACATAATGACGGCCGCCTCGTCAGCATACTGCCCAGCCTCCAGCTAGGTATCAAACTGGGCTTGAGACCCCGCTAATATACCCATAAAAATGCCCACCGGACGATACCGGCAGGCAGTGCCCATATGGCATTTCACTTTTAAAACCAACTAAATTAGCTTGACGGAAATCGCTACAGGCAAATGCCCGGCGCTGTATCACAATACCCGGCAGGAATGCCAGCATCTTCATCCTACTTTACCTTGTAATGTTCCATTAGCGCGCAATACAGCCACCGACATTCGCATCATATTATAATAGTGTCCACCGCACACCCAGGAATCCACGGATACCCTGGTTCGGCGCATACACATAACTAGTCTCAAACTTCATCCCGTAAGGATTGTAATAAAGCCCCGCATTAGGGTCCGTAACAGGAATAATATTACCGTCCGCCCCCTTCTGCACATACTTGTCAAATGGATCGAATGGCCGGGAAATTGCATCCTTACGTGGCCCGAAATTCAATAGGTTCTTTACCCCGCCATATACCTCCCAGTTATGGGCAAACTTCTTCGTAAATTGGATATTCTGTATGCTCCACACCGGCGACATGTCCGGCCTCGGATCCAATGGCCCCAACACTGGCAACCGCATCGGTCCATATATATTACCGGTATAGTCAATAGACAAACCCCACCGGCCTATCGTATAAGACACCGCCCAGGTACCCGTCACTCGCTCCGTCAGCATCGGACGCTCCCGTTTACGCTCCCCTTTATCCTCCTTCACCTGGTACACATCCATCAATGTTACGCCCGCCAGCACCTTCAACGGAAAAGGAAACACCAGGTCCGCATTCAGACTAACCCCCTTCGATACCGCATACCCGTTCAGGTTAGCATACCGTATCTGCTGGATATTCGTCTCATAATCAGGAATGATCTTATTACTGAATCGGGTGTAAAAAGTAGCAGCATCCAATCCCAGATAAGTATTCCCCAGATACAACTTCTTCACATAATTCAGGTTCAAATTCCAACTCTTCTCCGGCTTCAACGCACCTTCTATCACCACATCCCGCGCCCCTGTCAGCGCCGCATGATCCTCCGTGAAAATAGAAACCACCCGATAACCAGTACCGAAATTCAATCGCAACGTATTCTCATCGTCCGGCGCCCACTTATATGCCATTCGCGGCGTCAGGATATTCCCGTGTATAGAATTATAATCATAGCGCATCCCCAATAATAACGTATGATGCTTATGCAATGAGATTTCGTCCTGCACAAATACACCGGGCAGGTAAGTATGCTTCAGCTGCTGCCCCGTCTCATTCCCGGGCTTGTCCGCCGTAGCCGCCGTATTATCCTGGTAATAAGTATAACGGAATGGGATACCCGCCAGCAGGTTATGATTCTTTAACTGCTTATCCCAGGTCAGCTGCGCAAAAGCAATTTTCTGGTTCGCCAGAAAAAACCGGTCCCCGTAAGCCGAATTCTGATCATGAATATTCAAAGAGTACTGCAGCATGATCTTCTCCCGCAATGGCAACTGATAACTACCAATTACCTCCAGCCGGTTCGTATAAATGCTCTCCCCGTAAATACTGTCCGTACCCCGCCAACGCTTGCTCCATCCCATCTGACCTCCCCAGCGGTCCTCATAGAAGTAACGGGCCGCTAATGTAGCCACCCGGTTATGCTTACGGGCAAAATTCCATTTGCTGAACAACGATATCCGGTGCTGCTGCGTCACATCTGTAAAACCATCCCCGTTATGGTCCGTCGGGTTTTGATAGTTAAAATAATTCACCCCCAACAATCCCTTCGCCTTCCCCGCACGCAACCGTACCCCCAGGTCAGCATTCACCTCCTTCCAGGTAGTGCTGAACACATCCGCCGTAAACGTAGGCGCCGTCGCCGGATCCTTGGTAATCACATTGATCAGCCCCGCTACCGCCTCCGAACCATACAACGTAGAAGCCGGCCCCTTTACAATCTCTATCCTGTCCACCAAGCTGTTAGGAATACCCGATAAGCCATACACCGTCGACAGCGCACTCACGATCGGCATACCGTCGATCATCACCATCGTATACGGCCCCTCCAATCCGTTAATATGGATGTCACCGGTATTGCACACGTTACAATTCAACTGCGGCCGCACACCGTTCACATGCTGCAACGCATCGAAAATACTGGGAGTAGGATTTTTCTTAAAAAACAACGGCGTATATACTTCCACCGGCACCGGGCTGGCCATCTTGGATACCGGCCGTAATGTTCCCGTCACCACCACCTCATTCAAACTGGAAGAACTGGACTGTACAGATATAGCCAGCTCCGTCAGATCATCTCCCTTCACCACCACCGTCTTCGAATACTTCGCGTAGCCAATGGCACTCACCTGCAACATATGCCTCCCTGCTGGTATCTCCTTTAACACCAACTGCCCGTCATCACCCGTACGGCCCCCGACCTTCAGGTCGCTGATCCCTACGCTGGCAAAAGGTACCGGTTTACCATCGGACAGCACAGTGATCCTGAGCTGCCCGCCTGGTACCGACTGGGCTTTCAAATTAAAGACAGGAAGCAATGATATAAACAACAGAACTTGTAAATATTTAACCATTTTGAATATTTCATTTTAACAAAAGTATAATCAATAATGAAACTATTCTAAATAAATATTTAGTCTAGCCTAAATATTGGGTGTAAGTAAGCACGTCAGGGCAGGTAACGTACGCTCCATTTCCCACACCTTTCAGCAAAACATTCCTATATCATTCCTGTATCATTCCTATAGCATTCGTATAGTCATTGTATAAGCTAGGCATATAGTTGCATATACAATGCTTATACAACGCTTATACAACCTATATGCAACAAGTATGCAACCATATGGCCATCAACACTTTACATTTCCGGGAAGGGGTCCTGGAAGTATTGACCTGATTTCCAATGGTTTACCTCTTCCGCCGTGCAGATACAGGCATCCAGATTCCGGGTCATATCCAGCACGTCCAATCGCTGCCCTATAATAACCAGCTCATTATAACGGTCGGCAAACTGTGGGTCCCAACGCAACGACAGCCGGTCCCGGTCAGCATCTTCCATCTGCCAGCGCTCACGGGGTATCGCACACCACCAAGCGCCGGCCCGATCCGCACGCAACGAACCTCCCGCCTGGCTCCAGCTCACCGCCACATCAGGACGCGATGCCAGCCAGAACAATCCCTTACTCCGGATCACATTGGCCGGCCATCCCTCATTGAGATAACGCCAGAACCGCTCCGGATGAAAAGGCGCCCTGTGCCGGTACACAAAAGAAGAAATGCCATACTCCTCCGTCTCCGGCACATGCTCCTTCTCCAACTCCGCTATCCACCCCGCACTTTGAGAAGTACGCTCAAAATCAAAAAGACCCGTGTTCAATATCTCCTCCAAAGGCACCACCCCATTCACCGATGTCAGTATCCGCGCATCCGCATTCAGCTTACGCAATACCGCCTTCAACAGCTGCACCTTCCCCTCGCTCACCAGGTCGCACTTATTAAGTATGATCACATTCGCAAACTCCACCTGCTCCGTCAATAGGTTCACCAACGTACGCTGATCTGCCTCATCGTCCGTAAGCCCCCGCTCTTCCAACAACTCATTGCTATTGAAATCACGGATGAAATTGAAAGCATCCACTACCGTCACCAACGTATCCAGCCGGCTCATCCGGCTCAGATCAATCCCCGCCGCATCGTCCTGGTAACAAAAAGTCTGCGCCACCGGCAATGGCTCCGATATCCCCGTCGACTCGATCAGCAGGTAGTCAAACCTGTCCTGTTCCGCCAACACCGCTACCTCTCGCAACAGATCCTCCCGCAACGTACAACAGATACAACCGTTACTCATCTCCACCAGGCGCTCCTCCGTATGATGCAGCTCATGCTGCTGCTTTACCAGCTGCGCATCAATGTTCACCTCACTCATGTCATTGACAATAACAGCTACCCGCATATCAGCCCGGTTATGCAATACATGGTGGAGCAGCGTCGTCTTACCTGCGCCTAAAAAACCGCTTAATACGGTTACCGGAAGTTTCTTCATATTCAACAGTATTATTTAGTTATAACCTACACGCTTCAATGACTGCAACGCCTGCACTCCCGCAGGTTCTTCATATGAGCCGCAATGATCAACACCGCCCCGGTAAGAATCACTAACAACCCCCATAAATGTCCATGCAGTAAATGCCCCGCCAGCAAACAGATAAAACCCGATAAGAACATCCCCCCCGGCAACAACCGCTGATGATGCCGGTAATATCCCCTGTACATCGATACAAAACCTAACAGGAAAGACCCCGCCAGCAAACACCACTCGATCGACTCATTCTCAAATAATTCCAGTCCTAATAAGGGCAAAAAAGTCATCAATAACGGCAATAACGCACAGTGTACCGCACATACAAACGACGCCCCTATACCCAATGCATCCAGACTAAACTTTCTTAAAACATTTCCAAACATGACCTCCGTTTTTGTTCCGCCAACAAAGCTATGTCATTTATGCAACATCGTTGCAAATTATTTAAAGAAAAGATGATCACATTATAATACCAATGCTTTCCTTTGCATGGAATCAGTATTAGCAAAACCATGTCATTGAAGTCTTTACCTTGGCCTGTTATCCCAATGGTCTGCTTTTTCTCTTTATGTTTGCTCACCCGCTGCAACACACCACTGCCAGCGGATTATCAGCTGATATGGCTGGAAAGACCCCTCGACCAATACGGCAAAGACTCCGGAAAGATCGATACCCTCCGCATCGAATATTACCGGCAAAAAAAACTGAACAAACGCATTTTCTTCAACCAGGAACCCTATCAGAAATACACCACCTTACACGATAGCGCCGAACGCATCGTCACCTCCTTCCTCGAACGGCCCGATGCACCCACCCTGGAAATACATCAGCAATTCGACCGCTTCGGTAACTACCTGAGCAAAGACTTCGGCTTCAATGATGTCCGCTTTAAACACATCATGCAAAGCAAACTAGGCCCCGATAGCCTGGCCCTGCAAACCCGGTTCTTCAAACAACCGGCTAATACCCTCGAAACCATAGAGTCCTATATCTATGACGAGAATAAACACATCACCTCTATTACCAGCTACAGTATCAATGCCGCAGGTGATACCACCTTCGTATCCTATGTAGATAAAGTGTACAACCCACATGGACTCCTGATAAAAGAACAAAACAGCGCAGGCGCAGACGCCCCACATACCTGGACCATCTGGGACTATGACGACAAAGACCGGCTCATGAAATACCAACGATTCTCAAAAGAAAGAATGGAAGAAGAAATATCATTCGCCTACAAAGGAGAACGAAAAATCAGCGGCACCCGTACACTACCCCTACGAAATAAAAAATATACCCTCTCTTTTATCTATAACTAAAGCCCACCGCACCTCTAATCAGACATGACAGTCCTTTTTTGTATATTTTAACAAATGCAACTAGGTTGCATAATGTAGAATTGACTTACTTTTGAAGCAGCGAAAAATAATCGAGTATGCTTCAGACAACCGCCCTTTCATATGCACATACACACGATGGCCATACTTTAAGATTTCCACCATTCACATGTGCAGCAGGAGAGGTGCTGCTTATCACAGGTCCTTCCGGGGTAGGTAAGACCACCTTGCTGCATCTGCTGGCAGGTCTGCTGCTACCCGATACCGGCAAAATACATATCGCACAAACGGTGATCAATCACTTGTCTGCTCGACACCTCGACCAGTTCAGAGCACAACATACCAGCATTATCCACCAGCAACCTCACTTCATCGCCGCACTTTCCGTAGCCGACAACCTGCAATTGCCGGCCACCTTCACCCGGCAGACAACCACCGTCCGGCATCTGCAGGAACTTTGCCACCGCCTGGGCATCCACCACCTGCTGGAAAGATACCCTGCCGAACTTAGCCAGGGAGAACGCCAGAGAGCAGCTATCGCAAGAGCCGTACTCCATAGCCCGGCCGTCATACTTGCCGACGAACCCACCGCCAGTCTCGATGATAATAACTGCGAACACGTAGCCCGTCTCCTCCGCCAACAGGCCATACAACGGCAGACCGCCATGATCATCGTCACACACGACAACCGGCTCAAACAATTATTCTCTCATCAACTGGCACTATCATGATAGGAAAGATCGCGTTGAGCAACTTACGATACAGACCCCTGCCCGCCATCAGCAGCTGGTTACTCATCAGTTGTAGCACCGGTATGCTGGCATTACTCCTGCTCTTACAACAACAGACCGGCAAACAACTGGAAGAAAACGCGGCTGGCGTCGATATGGTACTGGGCGCAAAAGGTAGCCCGCTACAGCTAGTACTCTCTGCCGTATACCAGGCCGATGCCCCCACCGGTAATATATCACTGGACAGCGCCAGCAAGTGGATGCACCATCCCTTTGTGAAAACAGCGATCCCGCTCGCCATGGGCGACAATTATAAAGGCTTCCGCATAGTAGGATCCAATACACAATATATCCGGCACTTTGATGGTCAGCTCCAGTCAGGCCGGCTCTTTGCAAAGCCTATGGAAGCCGTGATAGGCAGCAATGTCGCACAACGGACCCACCTGCATCCTGACGATCATTTTGCCGGCTCCCATGGGCTGGCAGGCGAAGGGGAGGAACACACCGAACATCCCTACCAGGTTACCGGCGTACTACAGCCAACAGGTACCCTCCTCGATCAACTGATCATCACATCCATCAGCAGCGTATGGCACATACATGCTGCCCACGACCATCACCATGCACACAAAGAAGAAACAGCTGACGTCCCCGCTTCCGACGATCGGCAGATCACCGCTGTGCTGCTGCAATACAATACTCCGCTAGCTCAACTGCAACTACCCAGGATCATCAACAGCCAAACAGCGATGCAAGCCGCTGTACCGGCTATAGAAATCAATCGGCTGCTGTCGCTTATGGGTATCGGCATAGATACCCTTCGCCTCTTTGCCTGGCTGCTGATGGGCCTGGGTGCCTGTAGCCTTTTCCTCCTGTTATTTCAGTCCATACAACAGCGCCGCTATGAACTGGCCTTGTTACGCAGCATGGGGGCCAGCCCCGTAGCCCTGCTACAACTGGTGCTGACGGAAGCATCCCTGCTGGCAGTCGCCGGCATCCTCTCCGGATATCTGCTCAGCCGGCTTGCACTGCTGGCCCTGCAGCCGGTACTGCAACACAAATGGCATTACGAAACCAGTCTGCTATGGCAGCCAGCCAGCCAGGAATTGATACTGGCCCTCGCAGCCTGGCTCATATGTTTGCTGGCAGCTGTCATCCCCGGCATGATGGCCTTCCGGCTGAATATCTCTAAAACACTATCTCATGCGTAAATGGCAATACTGCCTGTGCTGGATCGGCGCATTCCTCCTGGTCTCCTGCAGCGATATCTCCCAGTTCTGTAAACATACCGGTATCGGCAACAGCTATCTCCTTCAATACCAGCAACTGCTGTCCCGGCACACCGCCCAACCTTCGCCCGCAGCAACGGCTGAAGACAGGTCCGTCTCTATAACTGCAACAGATCCCCCCCGCCGCATCCGCTGGAACCAGCTGAAAGACGTCGTCTTCAACCGCGTATGGGACGAAAAGCTGGACATGCCCATGCTTTACCCCCAGTTCAGCCGCAATATCAAAGCCCTCAATGGCCTCTATATCATCATATCCGGCTATGTCATCCCCCTGGATGTAAAAGGAGGGGTCTACGTCCTGTCTGCCAATCCCAACAGTTCCTGTTTCTTCTGCGGCGGCGCTGGCCCCGAATCCGTCATGACCCTCAAATTGAAAAAGGGACAACCCAGGTTCGAAACAGATGATTACCTGTCATTCCAGGGCACATTGAGACTAAATGAAAAGAACATATACGAACTTTACTATAATCTCGATCGCGCAGAAGCAGTAGGAGAGTAGCATAATCAACTGATAAACAGTTAATAAAATTCAATCATTATCTTTATACGGGACTAATCAATAGTAAATAACATCCATATGACGCCCCTCATTTAATTCTGTGCTACCTTTGCAGATAGATTCAAACAAGGGGCATTATGTCTAAAAAGGCTATATTTTACATCGGTTTTTTTTCCCTCCTGAGCATTGCATTTTTAAGTTATGCCGGCTATGTGATATTGGGTGAAACAGGTAGTTTTTTCGGAAAGGAGCGGCTACCGATATTAGGTACGCCAGGTCATACCATACAAGGGTTCTCATTTACCAACCAGGATGGCAAGAGCGTTACCAACAATGATGTGAAAGGCAAATTTTACGTGGCAGAGTATTTCTTTACCACCTGCACCGGCATCTGTCCAAAGATGAATGCCAACATGCAGAAAGTGTATGCCAAATACAAAGATCAGCCGGATTTCCTGATCCTCTCGCATACCGTTGATCCGGATCATGATAGCGTATCCGTGCTGAAAGCACATGCAGAAAAGCTCGGAGCAAACACCAAAAACTGGTGGTTCCTGACCGGTACTAAGAGAGAACTGTATAAACTGGCCAGGGAAAGTTATATGGTAGATGATGGCGTGTATACCGGTGACGAAGACTTTGTGCACACCCAGTGGTTTGCGCTGGTCGACAAACAAGGTCGTGTCCGCGGACTGTATGAAGGTACCAAACAGCAGGACATCGATAAGCTGATCCTAGACATAGACCGCCTGATAAACGAATAAAAGAAATTAAGGTTATCATGGGCAAGAAAAATAACAGAGAACAGATCGAAGAAATACTCAAAGCAAGTAAACTGAGTATTACAGATACCAGGGTCAGGATACTGGAGCTATTTATGCAAAGTGATGGCGCCCTGGAACATGGAGACTTTGATAAACTGACCGGTAAAGCTTTTGACCGCGTCACCATTTATCGCACCTTACAGACTTACCTGGACAAAGGCATCATCCATAAGATACCTACTACGGATACCTCCGTAAGATACGCACTTTGCAAATCGGAATGCTCCGAACATGATCACCATGATCACCATGTTCACTTCAAATGCGAAGAATGTGGTAATACCATGTGCCTGGAAGAAACAGACATCCCGCCTATTCATTTACCTAAAGGATATGCGGCACACAATGTAGAAGTAGTGGTAAGTGGTGTCTGCAAACAATGTAAATAATACTGATGACGGATGGGCTTCATCAGTCATCAGTACTTTATAAACCGCTATTCAGCGAGTGGTTGTATCTCCTGCTGTACAAAGTCTGCCAGCTCTTTAATATAAGCCGGTGAAAGATCAAACCGGATACCTGCTGCCTTATAGAGCTCAGGCAGGGTACGGGTCGCTCCCAGGCTCAGCGCCTTGATATAGTTATCCAACGCCTGCTCCTTATTCTCCCGGTACTGTTTCCACATCGCGATAGCTCCCAGTTGGGCAATACCATACTCGATGTAATAGAAGGGCACCTCAAACAAGTGCAGCTGCCGCTGCCAGCCAAATTCCCGGTACAACTCCAGTCCACTCCAATCTACCATATCCGGAGAGAATTCATTCAATATAGCCAGCCATTGCGCAGTACGCTCCTCGGCAGTATGCTCCGGATGTTCATATACCCAGTGCTGGAATTTATCAATGGTAGCGATCCACGGGAAGATAGACACCGAGCGCTCCAGCTGTTGCAGCTTAGCCCGGCGCAGCTCCTCCGGATCACTGAAGAAGATATCCCAATAGTCCATCGTCAACAGTTCCATACTCATACTTGCCACTTCCGCCATCTCCATCGGATATTCCTTGAAAGCACTCAGCGCCAGCGGATGACTCAGGAAAGAGTGTATCGCATGTCCGCCCTCGTGTACCATCGTAGTCAGGTCCTTCATCTGACCGGCCGCATTCATAAATATAAAAGGCACTCCCGTCTCCGGCAAAGGACAGTTATAACCTCCGGGCGCTTTACCCATACGGCTTTCCAGGTCCAACCGGCCCAGTCGTTTCATCTCCCGGAGACAGTCCCCAAAGAAAGGACGTAGTTGATCAAAGCACGCGCTGGCCTTCGTTACTAATTCCTCTCCCGTATGGAAAGGCATTAAGGGCTTTACACCTGCCGGCTCCGCATCAGTATCCCAGGGCCGTAAAGTATCTAACCCCAGCTTCCGCTGTTGCCGTTGCAACATTTGCCCCACAATAGGCAGGATATGTTCTCTCACCGCTGCATGGAATTGGAAACAATCCTCCTTGGTATAGTCAAAACGCCCCAGCTCCTCGAACTTATAGTCACGATAATTAGCAAAACCTGCATTCGTAGCTACCTGGTGACGTTTCTGTACCAGCCCGGTATATAATCCATCCAATGCAGCACGATCCTGTAAACGACGCTCTCCCGTCTTACGGAATACCTCCTCCCGGAGTGACCGGTCACTGCCTTCCAGGAATTTTGCAGCCTGCTGTAAAGTGTATTCCTGTCCGTTCACGGTCACAGTCATTCGCCCATTTATTACACCATATTGCTGCGCCATCACACTCAGCTCAGCTTGCAGCGGTACATTGGCTTCGCGGAACAGCTTCACCTGCTTACGTACATTACGCAGAAAGGTCTTATACAGTTCAGGATCCAGCTCATGGAGGTATGGGTTGTCCAGCAGACGCTTATTCAGCTGATCTTCATAAGGCAACAGCTTAGGCTGTATCTCCATCATAAAGTAGGTGAATGCCTCCTCCAATGACTTATTGTTAGTATCACATGTCATACGGATCTGCCTCCAGCACACATCCTCCGTTACTACGGCCTGTATCTCACTACTGTCCTTCAGCCATTGTTCCAGTGCGGCCGTACTATCCAGCGGCCTTTGCAGTAAGGCTTCATAGTATGGCTGTAATGCCTCCCACGTTGTTACCGAAAAGTCTTCAGGTAAAAACTTCCGCGGAAGCGGTTTGATATCTGCATTTAGTATTTTATCCATATTGCTAAAATAAAAAATTCCAGGCGCTATACAACGAATGCATAATGCCTGGATATTGAAAGATGGTTTCCCGAGGAATATCCTTATTCTTCTTCTGTTTTCTTCTTACGGGTGCGGGTAGCTTTTTTAGGAGCTTCTTCACCTTCTTCAACAGGTGCTTCTTCTTTCTTAGCCTTTGCAGTTGTTTTCTTCGCAGGCTTTTCTTTCTCCGCTGCAGGTGCTGCTTCATCAGCATCAGCATCTTTAGCAGCCGCTTTCTTTTTAGTAGCTTTTTTCGCTGGTTTTTCTGCTTCAGCAGGTGCCGTCTCAGCTACCACTTCTGCTACAGGCTCAACTGTTGCGCCCTCTTCCGCTTCTTCAGTAGCCAGGATCTCTTCAAACTTCAGCAGGTCGTTATGCTTCAGAATAGCATACCATTTCACCATCTTCTTCATATCGCTCACGTATACCCTGTCCTCATCGAAAGAAGGGAATACCTGTTTGAAGTATGTTTTAATGGCGTTATTATCACCTTTCACTTCAGCAGGGGATATCTCTGCCTCTTTTTCCTGCATGGCTTTAAATACCTCTGCCAGGTTTACATTATCACCAGTTGTAAATACTTCAATACTCTCAAGCGGGGTAAAATTGTGTACGCGGGAAGATACAAACCTGGTGCTTTTATCCTCCAGGGATCTAACAATAGCACCATCCTGCTTGCTGGCTATCAGTTGAAACAAACCGCCCAAACCGGTTACTGCTACAATTTCTCTGTACTGCATGTTCAAATTTTTAGGAAGCGCAAATATAAATAATTATAATAGAACGCATGATTATTTACCTTTTTAACCGAATCATTTATCATTTACTGTACAAACGACTCATTTTCAGCTTAAAAGATATCTGCTCAATTCAACTTTCGTGCCACTACCACTGGTAATTTCCAACGTTTTACCTTTCCCTCCGGGTTGAATATTTCGGCGAAGATAATATATATACCCGTTCCCAGCATCTGTCCGGCCTCATTCCGGCCATCCCAGGTGAAACGTCCCCGGGTATCTAGCGTTATGCTGCTGGCCAGTCTGCGGACCAGCCGCCCTTCCCCATCGAAAATACTAACCGTACCAACATAACCGCCGGCCGGCAGCTCATAATACAGAACGGCCCAGTCATCCATCCCATCCCCATCCGGGGAAAAGGTCTGCGGTGACACGGTCATAGTCCCTTGCAGCACATGGGCCTCTACCTGTGAATTAGGCCCGCCCGGCGTGGCATACCCTGCAGTACCAGCTGCAGAGTGCCAGTTGGAAAGCTGCTGAGTAGGCATATCCGCGTGCGACCGCTCCAGGGATACGCCTTTCGTCGCGTTGGCCATTATATGATGGAACCGGGGATCATACAGGAATTCATCTACCACCAGGCCACTGGTATCCGTCAGTAACACTACGGCGCCATCATTCCTCAATGCAGGCAAATCCACCGTCCACCGGGGCTGGGTACCACCCATACAGTAATAATGCGTACACAAAGCCGATGGGTCCCTGCACACGATCATATAGCCACCTGGCAGTAACCACCGGGGCGACGCACTCAGTACAACCATCCGGTCCGGCGCTCCAGCTACATCGCGCGTACCGATCATGTACTGCCGCAGGTCTACCGCCCGCTGACTGCGATTGTATAGTTCCACAAACTCAGGTATCCCCGCCGGCGGATCATATAATACTTCGTTGATTACGAGGTCCCGGACAGATGGCCGGTAGTAACGGAAATAACCAGTATAGGGCAACATGATATTGCCAGCCATATCCTTTATCCCGCTAGCCTGAAAAGATATACTATCTACATCCGGAAAGGCAGCCCCGAAATACAACCGGACCACATCGCCCGCTGCCGTCGCACGCTGAGGCTTCCCGACACCAGCTCCAACCATATAATTGGACAGTTGTGCTACCGTCCTGATATCTGGTATTTCTGAGAACCGGAGCGATAATTCCTGCTTGCCGGAGGCAACTACCTGCTGCAACACCGGGGGCTCCATGTCTGGTTGGAAAGGTGTGATATGGCAATCATCGAAAAAGTGCTTCTCAAAAAAGGAAGGAGTGGATTGCCTTATCATCCAGCCAAACCAAGGCCCCGCAGGCTGCAACACTTCCTGCGTGCTACCCAGCGACTCAAAAACACCATCACTGCCATTAGCAGCACGAAGGGTCCACACTCCTTCAGGACTGCAACCTACGCTGATCCGTAATGTATTGCTACGATGATCCGTCCACCCATCAGGCCCTTCGATCAACAAGCGCATACTACCACCACTTCGCCGGTAAAGACATATGTTATCAGCCGTACCGCCTATGCGTACAAAATACCCGTATACGTTCGAGTCCGTCAGCAAAGGAGTATTCGCCCGCAGATATACATCGACGTAATTAGCGGAAGAAGTATTAAAATCCAACCGCATCCACCACTCCCAATTAGCAGCGGGTTGCGTGCCTGCATCCATAGCCAGACAGAAACTGGTATTCCTTTGATGACAATTACTTTGTAACCGGCCATCCTTTACCTGCCATAATGTATCAATACCCTTCCAGGGAGGAGCGACCGTGAAGTTACCATCGCTAAAATCGTCCTGCACCTGTGCAAATGAGAGAGAAGTTAACAGTAGCGAGCCTGCACAAACAATAGTACGTATCATATGTTCGTATGGTGATGAAGGATCGCTAATACAATGAAAATAAGATTTTCATGCATATGAGCCAAGTACTGGTATATTTAATACACTGGTTATGAAAAGCGGTCAGTATGTAGTAATTTTGCCCTGCCAAAAGCAGGTCGACACCCGGTCTATAGTAAAATCGGGCATATAAGTACCTGACAAAGAGGGTAATAGCTCAGGGCTCATTAGTGTATTCATCATCAAATCATAAATTACCAATGAAAGTTGCCGTAGTAGGAGCCACCGGACTGGTAGGCTCAAAAATGTTGCAAGTACTGGAAGAAAGGAATTTTCCTATTACAGAACTCATACCTGTAGCTTCTGAGAAGTCTGTAGGTAAGGAAGTAACATTTAAGGGCAAGCCGTATAAGGTAGTTAATGCGGATACAGCTATTTCAATGAAGCCGGCTATTGCATTATTCTCCGCAGGTGGCAGCACCTCCCTGGAGATGGCCCCCAAATTTGCAGCAGCTGGTATCACCGTGATCGATAATTCCTCTGCCTGGAGAATGGACCCATCCAAAAAACTGATCGTACCCGAAGTAAATGGCGATACACTCACCGCAGCGGATAAGATCATTGCCAACCCTAACTGCTCTACTATTCAGATGGTAATGGTGTTAAGCCCATTACACAAGCAGTATAAAGTGAACCGTGTAGTAGTATCCACTTACCAATCCGTAACAGGTACTGGTGTGAAAGCAGTAACGCAGCTCATGAACGAGCGCCAGGGTATAGAAGGAGAGAAGGCATATGCTTATCCGATCGATCTTAATGTTATCCCCCAGATAGATGTCTTCACAGACAACGGTTATACCAAAGAAGAAATGAAGATGGTAAAGGAAACTGTTAAGATCATGGGAGATGACAATATCCGTGTAACAGCAACGACTGTACGCATACCTGTGATCGGTGGCCATAGCGAAGCAGTAAACATAGAATTTGAGAACGAGTATGAAGTAAGCGCCGTTCGTGAAATATTATCCAATACACCTGGTGTGGTGGTAGTAGATGACCCATCCAACCTGCAATACCCCATGCCAAAAGATGCCCATGACAAAGATGAAGTGTTCGTAGGACGCATACGCCGTGATGAGACACAGCCCAAGACCATCAATATGTGGATCGTATCAGATAATCTGCGTAAAGGCGCAGCTACTAATGCCGTGCAAATCGCGGAATACCTGCATGCGCAAAAATGGGTGTAACGACCGGAGCATAACGAAAGGTATATGTGCTAAACGTATTATTTTCGTGAATGCGTCTACGTTATTTTGTAAGTAATTAAAAGCAAGCGTATTATCGCTTGCTTTTTTATTACAACTTTACAAAAGCATAACATCATTAGCGTAAAAATTACACAGAAGTAGTATTGATTTCTGACAGATTAAATTCAATTTTGGAACATAATCCTATGCCAGTTTTTTCGAGAAATGATGTGCCGTTGTATAGAGAGCAATGAAGTGAATAACAATTAATTTTCTAATCAGTAAATACCCTTAGTCCTATGAAAACCAACGCTAACCGTGAGCTTTTATTGATGCACAAGTTTACTGAAGAATGGAGCGCAAACTTCTCTTCTCAGGTATCCAGGATCATGAATATCGTCGACCAGCAGGACACGCTGGATGGGATAATACCCATTATTGAGGTAGCGAATGTTTACAATCAACGCTTTGCCCATAACCGTATGGACAAAGAAAATCTCTTAAAGGACCGCAAAGCGCGCCCTTTTGAATTCTTGATCTACAAGAATTAATTTTTACAGAATAATTAAGAATGAATAATTAGTAATACCGGGGCTATTAAATATCTGTACAAGGCAGTACTGATCATACAAAAAGGCTATTAGTTATTCATTCCTGTATTATTCCACGATCTATTCCATCTATCCTGTTTTTCCCTATTCCAATTATCTTTTGCTGTTTACCCCCTATGCCTATTAGAGTGTATACATTATCGTTATACACCGTACATTCTCGACACCTGACACTAACCCCTCACTATTACAGTGAGCATATGAAGTCATGGGTATAGCGTACTGGTTAAAAACAGATCAGGCATCCTGCACTATGTGCGGGATGCCTGAGGGTGGGGAATGATAGCATCCGATCAAACACCGTGAGATAATTAGTCCAATGCCCGGTCCAGGAATTTCACGAATGGTTGCATTACAGCAAACACTTTCAGTACTTCACGCACCAACGTTGGTTGCGTACACATTTCATCGGTAATACGATGCCAGGTAGTGAAACTTTTAAGTTTCAGATAAGCAATGGCAGGGTTATCAGGCTGATAGCCCTGAGGGACTGTTTTTAATGACTCTCCCTCTATCTTACCAAAATATTTGATGAATTCCTTATTGGATATAATATCCTGGAATTCATCGAAGTTGTAGTCAATCTCCTGTCTTACCTTTTTCAACAGCGGTCCATCTGGCATCCAGAGGCCACCGCCGGCAAAACTTTGCCCGCCGGGCTGTAAATGAAAATAGTAACCGGGACGAGGAGACTTGCGCCCTCCAGGACTGAAGGCGGCACCCATATTTGTCTTATAAGGCGTCTTGTCTTTTGAGAAACGAACGTCCTTATATATACGGAACACACAATCCTTCACCTGTAATCCCTCCACCGCAGCATCCTGCTTAGCTAACCCGTCGATCAGCTGCTGTACCATACTCTCATAATCCGCTTTTGCATCCTGATAGGCGTCCTTATTAGCCTCAAACCAGGGTTTGTTGTTGTTTTTGTCCAATGTTTTCAGAAACTTCAACGTGGTAGCTTGTAACATGTGCGTTCGCTTTGAAACTGTAAAATAATAAAAAATGCCAAGGGTGTCCCCTGCAGTGGGACACCCTATCAGCAACTGACTAAAAGAATGGTTAAATCTTGTTATATAATAAAAGATTGGGTAATGATGTATGCGGCTATATTAAAATTTGTAAAGTACCGCCAGCAGTGCATTTACTGTATTCTTCTTGGGAATATCCTTTTTGGAGAACACTGTTTCTGACGCCTGATCCAGTCTCACCTCCGGCACAATCGTCAAACCACCGATCCGGTAGTTTCCAGATAAAGTAAACGCCAGCACATTGCCTCCCCTAGGAAAAGCCAGCGGATCTGTAAACACCTTAAGCTGATCCTTATCTCCAAAATATTCTGTCCTCAGGGTCAAGCCGAATTTCTCAACCGGATCATAGTTCAGGTACAATGCTGATCCATACCAGTTTCTTTTATCAGAACTTGGTTTGCCATTGCCGTTGGCGGTCTTGAAATTGAACATGCTGTAGGTGCCGTTATAACCAATCCCAAACTTAGGACTGAACTGATAGGTGATGACCAGGTCTACCTGGTCATTACGGGTCCCCACAGTATCAACGCCTCCGATATAGTTCAAATAAGCTTTCAACGGCGCTTTAGCAGAAGAGTAGCCATATTGGGCACCTATATATTTTTTGCTCGTCAGGTTACCGTCTTTGAAAATAGCAGACTTGAAGTCCGTGGGATTGAATACACCCAGCATGAAGCTATGCTCTCCAAGGCTGAGATCGGCCTTAATACCGGTATGAGAGAACGGGCCGTTGGTAAACATATAGGACATGCTATAGTTCCTGTTCAGACACGCATCAACCAATTCATATCCAACATGCGTACCATAGCTACCCATAGTAAATTTGAGATTGGAAGTCACCGAATAGCTGATAAACAATTGTTTTATTGCGATGGCAGAAGAAGACGAAGTACCCTGGCTACCTATATCTGTATACGAGAAGTCTGCTGCCCGTTTGCCAAAGCCGATATCAGCTACTACACCTACTTTATCAGTATTATGTTCCAGTTTCAGAGAGATCATTCCCAGCTCGAAAGAATTATGGGAATTAGTGAAACTAGTCTTGTTATCCGTATAGTTCTCGTTAAAGTTATATTTATAATATACATCTGCATTACCGGATATCCTTAGTCCCTTTGGAATAGAATCTGTTGACTGGGCAAAGGCAGTAAGGACCTGAACGGCAATCAGTGCCGTCAATAGCGCTTTTTTCATGTAGCAAATTTTGGTTGATAAAATGGAAAGTATGCTGCCTGCTTAGGTATGATATGGTTATTTCGGGGAGATGTAGCAGTGAGGTATGTGCTGTACGTACGCATACGTACAGCACATATTTATTGTTATAACAGGGTGATATTGATATTAGTGTACGAGCTCTTGTTCCTTTAGATTTCCCGCATCATTTACAGACATCATTGCAGGGTGATAATTTTCATTATGCTGCGTAATGTCGAGGCCTAGCTCCTCTTCTTCTTCAGACACTCTCAGCGGATACAGGAAGTCGATCAGTTTGAATATTGCAAATGATACGACGAAGCTATAGCCTACTACAAGCACCAGTCCCAACACCTGATTCTTGAACAGTTCGAAGTTGCCATAGAAAAGGCCATCATTGCCGGCAGCATTTACTGCCTTGGTAGCAAATATGCCGGTAAGCAGCATACCTACCATACCACCTACACCATGACAAGGGAACACATCCAGGGTATCGTCTATCGCCGTTTTGGATTTGTAATGTACCAGCAGATTAGATACGATAGCCGCAAAGAAGCCGATCATTACACTCTGGGGGATTCCTACAAAACCTGCGGCAGGCGTGATGGCGACCAGTCCTACTACCGCTCCTATACAGAAGCCAAGCGCAGAAGGTTTACGACCACGGATCACATCAAAGAATACCCAGGAAAGGCCTGCTGCTGCTGTAGCAGTGTTGGTAGTTGCGAACGCAGAGGCAGCCAGCGAGTTGGCTCCCAGTGCAGAACCAGCGTTGAAGCCGAACCAGCCAAACCATAACAAACCAGTACCCAGCAGTACAAAGGGAATATTTGCAGGTGTAAGTTCTTTCTTCTCAATATGGTCCTTTCTCCGTTTAAGTACCAGGGCGCCTGCTAGTGCTGCGCAACCAGCGGATATATGTACTACCGTACCGCCGGCAAAATCAAGTACGCCCATTTTAAAGAGAATACCATCCGGATGCCAGGTCCAGTGTGCAATCGGTGCATACACCAAGAGACTGAACAGTACCATAAACAATACATAAGAGGTAAAACGGATCCTTTCAGCAACAGCACCTACTACCAGGGCTGGTGTAATAATGGCAAACTTCATCTGGAAGAGTGCAAATAACAGCAGCGGAATAGTGGGGGCAAGACTCCAGGGCTCACCGGAGCTAACATTCTGAAAGAAAAAGAAAGTGGAAGGGTCTCCGATCAGTCCTCCTTTGGATTTTCCGAAAGCGAGGCTAAAACCGACAGCCACCCAAACAACGCTGATAAGGCCGGTAGCAATGAAGCTCTGCATCATGGTAGAGATCACATTTTTCCTGTTGACCATCCCTCCATAAAAGAAGGACAAACCAGGGGTCATCAGAAACACCAAGGAGGATGCTACCAGGATCCATGCGATATCAGCATTATTGTATTTACCACCATCTGCGAAGTTGGGCAAAACGGGAATGAACATCCCAATTATGGCTAATGCTGCCAGAAAAATGAAAGGCAAATAGTCAATAAGTGATATTTTCTTCATAGCGTTTGATTTTAAAATTCTTAAATAAAAGTAGATTTGAAATTTAAAAAATCAAACTTTAGGCCCTAAAAATAGAAATGTTTAAATATTCACTAACAATATTGAGATATTCCTAATAATATTAGGAATAATATACATATAATAATAGAAATGATATCTTACATCAAAGCAAAAACAGCGCAATATTTAACAATAACAAATTATTTATCAATAAATTATAGATTAACTACTTGGTGATTAGCATTTTTCTAAAAACTGGGAAGATGGGGTTACCACAATTTACTACAATTCCAATATGTTGTTTGAATTACAATTATTTATAAATAAATAAAATATAAATAGAGCAAAAAAAGACGCACTCATATTAAATATATTCACATCTAATATTTATTATGCGTCTCTTTCAATTTTATCTTTAAAACACCTCAAAAACCAAATGTTTACCCCTGATGCTTCATGTCTTCTAATTCCCGTTGCATGGCAAACATTTGATCTCTCAAACGGGCAGCTTCCATAAAATCCAGGTCTTTTGCTGCCTTTTCCATATCCTTTTTGACCTTTACAATCGCTTTCTCCATTTGCGGGATAGTCTTTGCAGCTGCGGTTGTTTTGGCATATTCCGCTGCATCTTCTGCAACTAGGGACACCTCGTCATGGATGGCATATGGTGAACTATCATCAAATTGTTTGATAGACAATACAGATGTTTGCCCCAAGATCTGTTCTTTCGTTTTTCGTACGGTCCTGGGGATAATACCATGGAGAGTATTGTAAGCTGCTTGCTTTTCCCGACGGCGATCTGTCTCATCGATCGTCCGCTGCATACTGTCGGTCATTTTATCTGCATAAAAGATAACAAGTCCATCGACGTTACGGGCGGCACGGCCGGCAGTTTGCGTGAGCGAACGTTCATCTCTCAGGAACCCTTCTTTATCTGCATCCAATATAGCGACCAAAGACACCTCCGGTAAGTCCAACCCCTCTCTAAGCAGGTTCACCCCTACCAACACATCAATATTCCCCAACCGGAGATCCCTCAATATCTCCACCCTGTCTAATGTATCTACTTCAGAGTGTATATAGCGTGATTTCACATTGATGCGATGCAGGTATTTATCCATTTCTTCCGCCATTCGTTTTGTCAAAGTTGTAACCAGCACGCGATCCCCTTTCTGTACCCGTTTATCTATTTCTTCCAGGAGGTCATCCACCTGGTTGATACTGGGTCTCACTTCGATAGGGGGTTCCAGCAATCCTGTAGGCCTTACCACCTGTTCGACTACGATACCCTCCGTTTGTTTCAACTCATACTCACCAGGTGTAGCGCTTACGAAGATGGTTTGGTTAAGCAGGTTCTCAAACTCAAAGAAATTGAGAGGCCTGTTATCCAGAGCGGAAGGTAAACGGAAGCCAAAATCCACCAGCGTCAGTTTCCTGGAACGGTCACCGCCGTACATACCACCTATCTGTGGTATTGTGACGTGACTTTCATCTATTACCAGCAGGAAATCCTTGGGGAAATAATCCAGGAGACAGAAAGGACGTGTTCCGGGTTTACGGCGATCCAGGAAGCGGGAATAGTTTTCAATACCACTGCAATAGCCGAGTTCCCTGATCATCTCTAGATCGTAATTTACCCTTTCGGAGAGTCGCTGAGCTTCCAGGTGTTTACCCTGGGCGCGGAAGTATTCCACTTGTGCCAGCAGCTCATCCTGTATCTCGAAGATGACCTGTGTCATAATATCTTTAGGTGCCAGGTAGAGGTTGGCAGGAAAAATGGCAGCATTGTCCATTTTTCCAATACGTTTCCCGGTGGCGACGTCAAAACTTTCGATCTCTTCTATATCGTCCCCAAAAAACGTGATACGGTATCCGTAGTCGACATAAGGGAGGTTAATATCTACAGTATCTCCCTGCACCCGGAAATTACCCCGGTTAAAATCGCCGGTAGTCCTTGTATAAAGAGAATTGACCAATCCATGCAACAGGGTATTACGACCTAATGTCTGTCCTTGGTGAATACGAATGATCCCGTTTTCATAGTCAGTAGGGTTTCCCATACCATAAATACAGGAGACGCTCGCTACTACTATAATATCCCGTCTGCCGGATAACAGATTGGAGGTGGCTTTCAATCTTAATTTATCCAGTTCTTCATTGATAGCCAGGTCCTTTTCAATATAAGTATCGCTTACCGGCATATAGGCTTCCGGCTGATAATAGTCGTAGTACGACACAAAGTACTCTACCGCATTATCCGGGAAGAACTGGCGTAACTCCCCGTATAGCTGTGCTACCAGGGTCTTATTATGTGTGAGCACAAGGGTGGGTCGTTGTACATTCTGTATGACATTCGCTACGGTAAAGGTTTTACCGGAACCGGTCACACCCAGCAGGGTCTGAAATGGTTCTCCATTGACCAATCCCTCAGTCAGTTCCTGAATAGCCCTGGGCTGATCGCCGGCAGGCTCATATGGTGCGTTTAATTTAAAAGGCATATTCTTTTTAGGTCCAGTAGTAAAATGATGTTGTTGCAAAGCGGCAGGCCGCTATTCTTATTCCTATTTTTAAAAGGGCTGTGGGGGAGTTACTTGTTTGTTGTTGCAAGTTACAAATTTACGAAACGTTCGTCTACGTATCTGTTATGAATATGCAAAATAGGCACTCAGGTTTCTTCATTTAAGAAAATGAACAGACCTTTACACCTTCTTAAAAGATTCCTATGCAGAGAAAAGTTATCTATTCCCTAGTAATAGGGCTATTACTGCCTTTATTACCGTTGGCAGGTTATGGTTGGGGACCTACAGGACACCGGGTGGTTGCAGAGATTGCTTATCAGCACCTTACTCCCAAGGCCCGTAAGCAAATCGATGCTATAATCGGACGTCAGCCCTTAGCGATGATCGCCAACTGGCCGGATTTTATTAAATCCGATACTACTCACAAGTATGACGGGACCTCCCGTTGGCATTATGTGGACTTCCCCGCAGCTTGTAGCCGGGTAGCATTTGATAGCCTGTTAAAAAGTTATCAGCATGAAAACCTATATACCCAATCCCAGGCAATGATGCAGCAACTGAAGCAGGCTAAACTTACTCACGAGCAACAGCTGTTTTCGTTGAGCTTTCTCGTTCATCTCATAGGCGATATGCACATGCCTCTACATGTAGGCAGGGATGAAGACCAGGGCGGCAATAAAATAAAAGTGTATTGGTTTGATAAACCCAGCAACCTCCACCGGGTATGGGATGAGGACCTGATCGATTTTCAACAGTTAAGCTATACGGAATACAGCAAGGCGTTGGACGTTGTATCTCCCGAAGAAGTAAAGGCCTTGCAAAAAGGGTCTATGCAGGACTGGATGTTTGAGTCGCATGAGTTGGCGGAGGTGATCTATAGTAAGACCAAACCTGAGGACAAACTCAGTTACCGTTATAACTATTGGTTTTTGGGTGATCTGAATAAGCAGCTGTTAAAAGGAGGTTTACGTCTTGCAGCCTTGCTCAACGAAACATTCAAATAACTATCTTATTAATACGATGAAGGCAGCCTTTCGCATTGCGGGAGGCTGTTATATTTTATTTAAAGAGGAGAGGGGGATCAAACCTCTCCAACCATTATAGCTGGAGAGGTGAGTAGTATTTACAAATGGGATATCGGCCTATACCAGGTCAATATCAAACTGCACGAGTTCTACAAACTGCTCAATACGGGTATTGATATCAGCCATGCTGATCTCTTTCAGGCGATCGGTACCAAATTTTTCCACACAGAAGGACGCCATCGCAGATCCTACGATAATTGCTGTCTTCATATTTTCGAAGGAAATATCTTTGGTCTTAGCCAGGTGTCCGATGAAGCCACCAGCAAAAGTATCACCTGCACCGGTCGGGTCAAATACCTCATCTAACGGCATAGCAGGAGCGAAGAATACATGATTCTCGTGGAACAATAAGGCGCCATGTTCTCCTTTTTTGATAATCAGATAGCGAGGGCCCATTTCCTGGATCTTGCGCGCTGCTTTTACCAGGGAATATTCTCCACTGAGTTGGCGGGCTTCTCCGTCATTTACAAGCAGTACATCTACTTTTTTTAGCACCTTTTTAAGGTCATCCAGGGCGATATCCATCCAGAAGTTCATGGTATCCATGACAATCAGCTTAGGCCGTACCTTGAGTTGATCGATCACGCTCATTTGCACCTGTGGGGTCAGATTACCCAGGATCAGGAAGTCACTTCCCTGATAGCTGTCAGGTATAACGGGCTGAAAGTCACCCAGTACATTCAGTTCTGTCGCCAGGGTATCGCGGGTATTCATATCCATATGGTACCTACCCGCCCAATAGAATGATTTTTCATCTTTCTTAATTTGTACGCCATCCAGCGCTACGCCTTTAGCGGTGAGCGCATCCAGTTCTGATTGGGGAAAGTCTCCACCGACAACAGATACCTGGTTAATGGGTTGCACGAAGTTGGAGGCGGCCCAGGCGATAAAAGTGCCGGAACCTCCTATGATACGACCTGACTTTCCGAATGGCGTTTCAATCTCATCAAACGCCATGGAACCTACAACTATAAGCGACATGTTTGCTTCTTTTTTGTTTAAGGGTTATGCTATATCTACGTCTGCCGACAATCCTGTTTAATGAGGTTTTCAAACGGCAAAACAGTGCCAAAGGTAATATGATTTGTTATATGATGCCACTATTTAAGATGACCATTAGATGAAAAATTCCTGATAGTGGCGGTTTTACGATAATTGCCCTGTAATGCTGCCGCTGCGGGTTTATTTACACCTTTACCTTTTTCCAGGCTCCTCTTTTGAAAAGGATGATAGCAAGGATAGCTGTAGCACTCTCAGAGATAGCCATTCCCCAGAAAACACCGACCGGTCCCCAGTTTAACAATATCCCTAGTGCGTAAGCCAACGGAACCTGTAGGACCCAGAAACCGAACAAATTGATAATCAGTGGTGTGCGAGTATCCCCTGCCCCGTTAAATGACTGCGACAGCACCATTCCATAGGCATAGAATATATACCCCAGACCGATGAGATGCAGGCAACTTATGCCGTATGACAGCACGTCTTCCATATTGGTAAAGAATTGCAGGATAGGCCTAGCAGCAATAAAGAATAATAGTGATACGATCCCTAGGAAGAACATATTAAATATGGCAGCCCTCCAGGCTGATTTTTCGGCCCTGTCGGGATGGCCTGCACCCAAATTCTGCCCTACCAATGCAGCCGCAGCGTTTGCCATTCCCCA
The DNA here is from genome assembly GCF_020386615.1 of Chitinophaga pendula. Taxonomy (NCBI): domain Bacteria; kingdom Pseudomonadati; phylum Bacteroidota; class Chitinophagia; order Chitinophagales; family Chitinophagaceae; genus Chitinophaga; species Chitinophaga pendula. The sequence continues at coordinate 6,673,657 of NZ_CP077769.1, read as the reverse complement.
GGCAGGCAAAATAGTGAATATGATGACCCGGATAGCGATTGTATAGCCTGCTACTGCATCCTTGCCAAAGGTAGATATGATACGCACTATGGCAATCCAGCTGGCGGAGGCGATCAATATCTGTACGGTACCGCCAGCCGCAATTTTAAGCATGCGCCAGATCACGGAAAAGTCCGGACGTAAATGTGATGTTTTAATACGCACCAAGCCTTCTCCTTTAATCAACAAGTAAACCTGATAACAAACACCGATACCACGTCCGATAAAGGTAGCCAAAGCGGCTCCTTTCAGCCCCAATGCCGGTATAGGTCCCCAACCATTTATCAATAGCGGGCATAATACGATATTTAATATATTGGCGATCCAGAGGGCACGCATCGCGATCGCGGCGTCTCCTACTCCTCTGAATATTCCATTGATGAGGAATAGTAGTATGATAACAAAGTTGCCGCCAAGCATGATCGTGGTGTAGATATATCCATCATTGATCACTTCTGCAGATGCGCCCATCAAACGCAGGATATCTTTTGAGAACACCCAGCCGGCGGCACTTATCAAAGCAGAGAATGTTAATGCAATATAAAATGATTGCATGGCAGCATGTGCTGCTGCATCCGGATCTTTCTCGCCGGTACGGCGGGCTACAATAGCAGTTGCTGCCATACTCAGCCCCATAGCACCGGTATAGACCAATGCCAATATTGATTCGGTAAGACCAACAGCGGCCACTGCGTTTATTCCTAATTTGCTGACGAAGAAAATATCTACTACTGCAAATAATGATTCCATAACCATTTCCAATACCATGGGTACTGCCAGGAGGAAAATAGCACGGTTGATATTGCCGCTGGTAAATTCTTTTTCCTGGCCACGGACAGCGATCATAAACAGATGAAAAAACTTTTTTACACGCGATAGTGATTGCGCAATAAGGCTCATATAAGGAGATTAATGATTATAAAATTCATGAATGGCAGGCTGATACGCCTATGTCCAAGGAGTGTGTTGGCTGGTATCCATTAAGTTGGAAAGGATCAAACAATCATATGTGTTTCATTGAGGATTTCAAATATAGCAATTTATTCTTCCGACTTATAATTTTTCTGTCCAGGGGCATACTTCTATCTTGTGTTGATGTAAGTAGAATATTTTTTTAACCTCATTTGTAACTTTTAACGACCCTTGCCGTTTAACAAACATCTCAGCGCTGAAATACTTTGCATCTTATGGATGCCAACTTACAACTACAACCTAGTTCTATTACAAAAACCTATTAACAAAACTAAACATCATGTTGAATCAAAAAAGACGTGCTTTCCAAGTGGGAGTGATGGTGGCTGCGCTATCGGGAATTATTTTAGGTGCCTGTAGTAAGAGTGGAGATGATTCTCCTCCTCCGACAAGGAGTGCTGTATATAAGATATTCGGAGACCCCAAGAGTGCAGATGCTGCCAAACAAGTGGGTGTAGTAACCATTAAAGAAAATACCAATAAAACCTTCGACCTGACGATGAGCCTTGACAAGACGTTGAAAGATGTCAAACACAGGCTGTATATAATTACCGGTGATACAGCTGCACCTTTGATTGACACTATTTACAATAAGGAGGTAGCAGGTACAGGTAACAGCATCGTTTTTGAGATTGCTAAAAATGAGAATAGATTTTCTTATGACAGTGCATTGAACCGTAAGGCCTTTGTTAAGATACTGAAAGCACAGGGTAGCGACAGTATTATTTCCAGAGGTAATATATTCAAGAGTTTCAAGCCATAGGCCTTTCTAATTTATTCTATCAATTATCCTATTCCGTGCTGTCAGCTACGTGTGAGTGACAAAATAGGTATAAAAAACAATAGCCGTGCGAACTGCCGGCTATTGTTATGATGGTCTTCTCTTATAGGATATGGCCACAGCAGGAATTGCTTCCGCTGGTGTACCGAGCTTAATCAATATCTTTTTACAAGTTCCGTAGTACTTTAAATTCCGTTCTACGATTAAGTTGTCTTCCGTCGGGATTGTCTTTACCGTTTATTGTATTCGGCGCTATTGGGCGTGTTTCCCCATATCCTTTAGCGATCATCCTGGATGAAGGAATTCCTCTGCTGATAAGATAGTCAACACATGCCTGCGCTCTGGCCTGTGAGAGTTTCATATTATATGCATCAGACCCTTTACTGTCCGTATGGGCGCTCATTTCTATCACGATATTCTGATTATCCTGCATTATAGATACGACGGTATCAAGTACTATTTTAGATTGCTCTCTTAGCGTAGCCTTATTGAAATCGTAATAGATATCTTTCAATATGATCGGTTTACCGATCTCATATCTCTTCAGACATATAGTCGGGTTTACAAGTGAGTCCACTTTAGTTAATTCTTCTGTAGAGAAGTAGATGGCTTTAGAGAAATAGTTTTCTTTTTCTGCCAGCACCTTGTACTTTTTAAGCGGATCGACTTCAAAGCTGTATCGCCCGGTTTCGTCAAGTGTTAACTGCTGTAATACTTTCTGCACGGTGGTATCCAGCAGCGTCACTCTGGCGCCGGTAAGGGGTAGTCCATCGTCACAATCCAGCACTTGCCCGCTTACTATCTTAGAATTCTTTTTAATAGCGAATACTTCCAGACAACAAACTGACTCGCGATCTGAACTGATAAATCCAGCGGCCAGCGGATGTTCCTTATTAGCTGCGGTATAATAAATATCGTCTTTAGACGAGTTCATTGGGGCTCCCATATTACGTGGAGGCGTCCAGTTACTGAAGTCTCCTTCACTAACGTAAAAGTCCAGTCCTCCTAGTCCAATACGGCCATCAGAGCTAAACATCAACGCCTTCTTTTCTGCATCATAAAAAGGTGCCTGATCTTCGTCGCGGGAGTTGATACCGGTTCCCATATTCCTCGCGGCACCTGGTGTACCATTCGATAGTGGGCAATACCACAAATCGTATTTACCCATCCCTCCAGGTCTGTTAGAGGCAAACAACAGGTACTTACCGTCATCTGTCACGAACGGTTGCATAGAACTATATCCGGTCACATTCACATTGGCACCCAAGGCTTGGGGTTCAGTCCAGCCGGCACCCTGTTTTTTGCTCATATAGATAGCGGCGACCCGTTCTCCATTCTTATAAGACCAACGGGTCAGGTACAGGCTATTACCATCTGGCGCAGTCATTCCAACCCCCTGATGCATTCCTTTTACTACCGGGATATTTACTTTACTTACTTTATCAAAATTAGTAGCACTTCCTTCTGCAATATAAAAGTCATTGACGTAGGGGTTTTCCTTTTTCTTTTTATCATTCTTAGACTCGATAATTGCTTTTTCTGGTCTTGAAGATGTATATAAGAGTGTATTGGGATCTATTATTGCCGCTGCATAGTTAGCGCCACCTTCATTTACATTCCCTCCTAATTTTGTAAGGGTAAATCGTGGAGCGGCAGCAGCCTGTTCGATTGCAAATTCACAGCTGGCGATCTCTAATGCAGCTCTGGCAGATATCTCATCCGTATTTGTATACGTCTGTTTGAATTGTTTAAATTGATCCAGTGCTTCCTGATATTTTCGATTTGCTCTCAGACATACGCCATACCAATATCTTGCTAATGGAAACAGGGTGTTATTATTAAATCCAACTACCTGTTCGTATGTTTTTTCTGCATTTCCAAAATCTGCATACAGGCGATAGGATTCTGCCAGCCGATAAACTACTGTTTCATAATCTTTGATCCTGGCAGGTTCTTTTCCTTTTTTTTCTACGGCGTAAGGCAGTATCTGCTCTGGTTTAATATTAAACGTCCCCAATGCTTTATTGTAGTATTGGGCGGAAGAGTAGTAATCTCCAGATGCGAAATATACATCTGCAGTACGTTTATAGTCGTAAACGTATTGTGCATTAGAGGGTTTTATCGCCCAAATAAGAGATATCAGGCAGAACAGTGCAATTTTTTTCATGAGGGTGCCATTTGTTTTTTCGATGAGGCGGAACATTTACTTACAATCTTGGACAGATAAAGTATTCTTCATTCAATATTCTGCGTTTACGACTGATAAAGGATAATGACACTTCGAAACTATTGCTGCCGTTTACTAGTCTACGTAGATTGGAAGTGTTAGCGTCATAGCTCAGGCCAAGTGTAAAATTCTTAAAATGGAAGCCTGCAAAAGGAATTGCGGAATCTTTAATACGATAGTTAACTCCACCGAGGAGATCAAATTCAGGGTTGACAGTAAATTGTACATAAGCTCCAACGACGGTCTCATTTGCATTGCCCTGCCGCATGTGTAATGCATGGGGGGTAATTCCAAAAACCTCCGACAATTGTATCCTGGTTCCACCATGCACCAAGTAACGTAATGGATATTTACGGGTATCATTCTCTAAAAATGGGTCTTCCGGTTGTGTTAGGTGCCCTGCGGAGAATCCGACGAAGGGATTAAAGCGGTGATTGGGATTCCCATCGAATAACATCACGCCCGCAGATGCATCAAAAACGGTAGATGTTGTCGTGTTAATATTCTCTCCGTGGAAAATACTGGGATCAAAACCAATGACGGGATTGTACTGACTGCCGGATTGAAATTTTGCCGGGTCCACCCTTCTATTGATGATACCAGCCTGTATCCCAAATACCAATCTGGTAGTTCCCGTAGCGCCAAATTTCACCCCGCTATAGGAGAAGCTGGCCATTGCATTAAAGTAATTATACCCCGCATCACCGGCCGAGAGATTCATTATATTCAGGCCAACACCCATGTTTTTCTGTGTAGCGGCATCGAAGGATACCCCTGCTGTCGAAAAAGCTTTACCAAAGTTGTTCCACTGGGTACGATAATTACCGCTGACTCTGAAGTCACCGTCAAGAATACCAGTTAGGGCAGGATTTAGCCAAAGCGGATAGGCATAATATTGTGAAAAATGAGGATCTGTCTGGGCTTTTGCAAGTTGTGTCGCCAATACACAGAACAGCATCGCCAATATTGTAATATTCCTCTTCATGGGAGTATTTTTAGATAAGTTTTGATGAATGGCCGGAACCGTATGATCGGCTCCGGCCTTTATGTTGGGCAGCCTTCAGTTTTATCTGATGATTGTTACATTACCTTTTCTGGTTACGGTAGTACCGTTTTGTAGTCTTACCTGTACGACATATACGTATACACCTGCCGGTTGTTTAGTACCACTCATAGTACCATCCCATCCGCGGCGTTGGTCTTTTACGACAGCGACTTGTTGTCCCCATTGGTTATAGATATACATTTCCATAGACAGGATAGTGCTACCATATATTGTGAAGACGTCATTTACACCATCTCCGTTCGGGCTGAACATGTTTGGTATGTAAACATTATCACCTGCCGGATTAGTAGCTCTACCGGTTACTGCAGCAGAGAGCTGGCTCGTTTCACATGGATTAGTACCTACTGCGCGTATCCTGATAGTTACCTCCTGGTTTGGAGACAGTCCTGTTATTGTATGAGACAGACCACTGGCACCGGAGCTTGGTGTTATGAAAGTGATGCCATCGTCGCGGCTTACTTCATAGCGCACTGCGTTTGGCACGGCAGTCCAGGTAAAGGTGACGCTATTCGGTGTTGTAGTTCCTACTGTAACTGTTGGTGTGGCAAGTGCCGCGAATACTTTCACTTCGGCAGCTGTTCTTGTACTACTTGCACATCCACCAGTAGTAAAGGCTTCCACATAGTATGTGGTGGTGGTGGTAAGAGCTGGCGTAGTAAAGTTAGCGCCTGTTGCCAGCAGTGTTCCACCTGTCGCAGCTGAATACCAACGGAATCCTGCAGCGGCAGTAGCTGATGTTGCTGTCAGAGAAGCGGTACCACCAGGGCATATTGCCGCCGCGTTGCCGGTCACGGTTATATTTCCGGGAGGCGGTCCTACAGTTACACTTACACCTGTTCTTACCGCGCTACTACATCCATTGGCGTTCACAGCCTCTACATAGTACATCTGGTTAACATTCACTGACGGCGTAGTGAAAGTAGCACCTGTGGCTACCTGTGTACCACCAGTTGGTGCATCATACCAGCGATAAGTTAATGCCGGATCCGGGTTTTGTACTGACAAGGAGGCTGTTTCTCCTATACAAGCAGGCACTGTAGCATTAGCCACTGCCGGTGTTGCCGGTACATTATTAACCGTAACTAATACTGGTGTACGGCTAGCGCTTATACAACCTCCGTTGGAAGATGCCTCCAGATAGTAGGTGATACTTGCTGTGAGCGGATTGGTGGTAAAGTTTGTTCCGCTGAACACCGGCGTACCACCGCTGGTTGTAGTATACCAGTTATAAGTAATTCCTGCCAGTGGGCTGGCAACCTGGAGAACAGCCGATTGACCACTACAGATGGTAGCACCAGATGCCACAGGAGCATCTATCGTTGTTACGACCTGTGCTGTCACTCCTATTCTCGCCGTGCTGCTACAACCGCTTCCATTCAGCGCTTCAACATAGAATGTTGTTGTCTGATTTAAGGCAGCCGTTGTGTATTGCGTACCTGTCGATACGAGGGTTCCATTAGCCGGTGCATCGTACCAACGATATGTCAGGGCTGGATTCGGATTGAGAATATTAAATGTTGCTGTACCACCCACACATACTATCACATTTGTGGCTGCGACGTCAGGAGTAGCTGGTGCATCGTCTACTACTACGCTGACTTTGGCTCTGGTTGCACTGCTGCACCCTCCATTACCTATTGTTGCCTGTACATAGTAGTCAATATTGGCGGTCACTGCCGGCACTGTCACCGAAGCTCCTGTCAATACCAAGGTACCTCCTGTTGCTGCATCGAACCACTGATAGATTACATTTGGTTGAGGATTCTGTACAGCCAGCATTACATCTCTGCCGGCACATACTCTCACGCTTCCAGCTACTGGCACCGGCACTACAGGAGCCGGTACAACGGTAGCGGTAATAGTCACTCTTCCTCCGGCGTTGATGCACTGTGAGGTAGTACTCACCGCTTCTACGTAATAGATAGTTGTGGTTGTCAACGCCGGCGTCACAAACTGAGGTCCAGTGAACACTGCAACGCCTCCGGTAGCTTGTGTATACCATTTATAGTCAACACCCGTTGTTGAGGATATTACCTTCAAGGTAGCGGAGCTTCCTGTACAAACAGTAACATTGGCAGCTTCCGGCACGGGGTTAGGAACGGTCTGATCGATCGTTACACTTACCCTGGCTCTTACTGTGCTACCACAATTACCATTGCTAGCCTCTACATAGAAGTCAGCATTTGTAATCAAAGCAGCGGTATTGTATACCGCTCCGGTGAACAGTAATGTTCCGCCGCTTGGGGCATCGAACCATCTGTATGTAAATGATGCATTAGGATTCTGCACACTGAGTGTTGCACCGGAACCGCGACATACGCTTACAGCAGCAGCTGCTACTGTCGGAGTAGCCGGAGCCGGGTCAACCGATATGCTCACTTTTATTCTGCCACCGGCATTTGCACATCCGCTACTATTTACTGCCTGTAAATAGTAGTCTACAGCGGCGGTTACTGCTTTCACGGTGAAGGCAGGGCCTGATGATACCAGTGTTCCACCTGTTGGTGCGCTGTACCATTCATATACCAGGTTCGCCTGGGGATCCAATACTCCCAGTACAGCATCCTGTCCGGCACAAGCTCTCACGCTGGCGCTAACCGGTTGTGGAGCAGGTGGTACAGGAGCGACGTTGGCTGTCGCCGTCACTCTTGCCGTCGGAGCAGTACATGCAGACGATGCATTTACGGCCTCCACATAGTATACAGTCGTCGTATTCAACACTGGTGTTATATACACAGGCCCGGTGAATATCTCCGTACCTCCTACCAGTGAGGTATACCATCTATAGGTTATACCTGTTGTATTGGATGTTACAGTGAACGTGGCTGTTTGTCCCTGACAAATTGTAACATTATTGGTTTGCAATGTTGGCATCGGCGCGCCAGCATTTAAGGTCACATTTACTTTTGTTCTGGCCGGACTGGCGCAAGCTCCATTATAGGCTTCTACATAGAATGCGGTATCAGCCGACAGTACATTGGTAGCGTAGGTTGGGCCTGTAAACAGGAGTGTTCCTCCTACAGCTGCGCTGAACCATCTTAGCTGTACGCCGCTACCTGCCGCGGTGGCTGTCAGGGTCGCAGACTGACCTGCGCAAATCGTGGCATTATTTGCTGTTGGAGCAGGCAGTGCAGGCAGGACGTTAACGGTTACTGACACGCGGTTTGGATTTACGCAGTTGTTACTTAACCGAACGCTTTGTACGTAGTAAGTGGTGGTAGTTGTCAGCACTGGTGTTTCAAATGCTGTTCCCTCACCGACTTTATTACCACCTACTGGCGCATCATACCATTCAAGTTTCGCTACTGGCGTTACTGTCGCATTCAGGGTTGCTTTAGTACCGCTACAGATATCTACATTTCTTATGCTAACGTTTGGTGCAGCTACCTGCTGTGTTGCATAATAGATGTTCAATCTCAGCAATGCGGAAACAATACCTGCTTTTAGCCTTACCCGAACCCGGTCGTAGGTCGCGCCGGGAGCAAATGTGATCATGTATTTACTGGCGCCCGACAACAAGCTAACATTAATAGTAGCGTTATCCAGCAGGACAGCGTCTCCATTGGCGGTAGCGCCATTGAAGCTGGATACTTCTATTGCAGATCTGATGGCAGCATCCAGTATTTGTGCCGGAAGCTCAACCGTTATTCTTACACTATCGCCTTTAGCAGCAGGTTGCGGGAATATAAGTGTTTGCTCAACGCCACCATCGCCAGCTCCCAGCGGGATAGACAAGGTAGAGAAGTTGTTCAGATCAGCGTCTGTTGTATTCGCTGCATTCAGAACATCACAGAGCACACATATCGCCTGGGTACTGTTAGTCTGTGCATTTGCAAAGTCACAACTAGGGTTGGGCACTGGATTGACACTTAGGCTAACAGCGGTACGTGCGCTCGGGCATGCTCCGGTAGCGGTAACGGCTTCTACATAGTAAGTGATATTGCTGGTTAATGCAGGGGTTACGAATGGATTATCAGTGAATACGGGACTTCCGCCTGTTGCCACTGTATACCATTTAAATGTAACACCAGGCGTTGCGGAAGTAGCTGTCAATGTTGCTGTTTGTCCAGAGGTTACAATTCCTCCGGCCGGCACTACCGTTACGTTAGGTGCCTCTGGTGTCGGATTTACTGTAACTACTGCAGCTGCACGGGTGGCACTAGCACAATTTCCAGTCGCGGCTTCCACATAGTAAGTAGTATTTGCCGTTAATACCGGTGTGGTGAAATTAGCTCCTTCAAAGATGGAGGTACCACCCACCGCGGTAGTATACCAACGGAATACCACACCAGTTGCGGTAGACGATGCTACCAGTTGGGTAGTGGTATTAGCACAAATACTGGCACTAGATGGGGTAACTACCGGTACGGGTGGTTGTGCCGTTACATTTGCAGTAACCTGAGTGCGGGTTGTATTTGCACAATTCTGTCCATTGGATGCTTCTATATAATAAACAGTGGTGGCAGACAATGCTGGTGTCGTGAAGGAAACGCCCTCAAATACTGGTGTTCCGGCAGTTGGGGTAGTATACCAGCGATAGGTTACTCCTACAGCGACATTGTCGACATTAAACGTGGCGGTCCCACCTGCACAAACCGTTATAGTAGCCGTATCCAATTGCGGAGCATCCGGAACCGGTGTTACGGTTGCGACTACCGGTACCCTCAATAAGTTCGGGCAATCCAGGCTGGTTTTCACTGCTTCCACATAATAAGTAGTGGTACTTTGGAGAGCAGGTGTCTGGAAGGTATTACCGGTAAATATCGGCGTACCACCGATAGCCTGAGAATACCAATTGAATTTAACATTTGCCGGACCATTTGCCTGGAGTGAGGCGCGGGTGCCAGCACATATTGTGGTGCCCTGTACTATTGCAGGACCTACAAGACGGCTTGCATAATTGATATTTACGGCACTCAGAGCGCTTGCTACGCCAGAGTTAAGTCTGATCTCAATTCTGTCAAACAGTCCTTTAGGTTTGAAGCCTAACATCGCCTGCTGGTTTCCACTCAACAGTACGACTTTCACGAGTGGATCATTTATAGCGACAAAGTCATTATTGGATTGTGCTCCATTGTAAGAACCTATCTGAATACTTGAAAGCAATCCGATATCTGCCAGGCTGGCAGGAAATGACAAGCTTACCTGTACGCTATCATTTAGCTCACTTACATTCGGGAAGATAAGCGTCTGTTGAGTGTAACCACCTAACAATCCGAGAATGACATGTAAGGTAGATCCTGTTTGTGTGCTGCTATCTACTGCAAGTGACGGGTTTTCTACATAGCAACCTACACATACGCCATTTGCTCCATTTGTTTGGGTAGTGGCGGCATCACATGGCAGGTCGTTTCCTCCGCCGAGTACGGTTACGCTTACGGTAACTCGTTGTGCGGCTTTACAGCCTGTTGCGGTAGACGCTTCTACTGCATAGGTCGTGCTTGCCTGCAGCGGTCCTGTATTGAATACTGCGCCTGTTGCCACGGAATCACCTGCAGCATTATACCACTTATAGTTAATATTTGTCCCGGTGGCACTGGCTGTAAATTGTGCGGACTGACCACGGGATATGGATGTGCCCATCGGGAACACCGTCAGACCGGTTGGAGCTGCATTGACAGTCACTGGCACCCTGGTCCTGGTGACACTCTTACAACCATTATTGTCTGATTCCACATAGAATGCGGTATCAGCGGTCAGTACATTTGTAGTGTAAGCAGGTGTGGAGGCTAGTAAGGTTCCACCTGTCGGGGCACTATACCACGCGAAGTTGACGCCAGCGGGAGCTGTAGCCAGCAGCGTTACCGTTTCGCCAGCGCATATGCTCTTGCCTACAGCGGTTGGTACAGCCGGGCTTCCTCCTACCTGTACTGATACTGGTACTCTAACCGGGGATGCGCAACCAAAGCGGCTGGCCTCTGCGTAGTAAGTCAGGGAGCTGGTGAGTACCGGCGTTACGAATGTAGTACCTGTACCTACCGGAGTTCCTCCCACAGCATCTATATACCAGTTCACTACTGCTCCATCAGACACTGTAGCTGTCAGCGTTGCTGCTGTGCCACTACATGTATTTACAATAGGAGCAGTCACTACTGGTCTTGGCGTTACCACCGCTGCAAAGTATACTTTGAGGTTGGTCACTAATGTCACCAGACCATTAATACTTACCAGCACTCCATTAAATTCTTTTGTTGCCGGTAATGTGATACGGAATTTATTGCCGGTGTTGAGCAGGGTGAGGCGTACCAGTGGAGATAGGATTCCGCCACCTGCTACATTTATTGCGTCGCCGTTGGCAGTTGTGCCATTATACGTTTCTACCCTTATTCCACCCAGCAATTGTACATCTGCCAGCTGTCCAGGTATTTCCAGATCAAGTGTAATACTATCGCCGACCGGATATGTATGATCGAATTTCAGCAACTGACCCACATATCCTGCGGCACCAACTACGGCGCTAATAGTAGATGCAGAGTTAGCATTTGCATCAATTGCGAATGCAGGATCGTTTACACCACACAGCACGCAAATTCCGGTGATAATTGGACTTTGCTGTTGGGTGGCAAAGCTACAAGGCGTCGGATCTGACGGCATATTAATATCTACCCGTACCGCCACCCTGGTAGGAGTTGTACAGTTGGTAGACGGATCTTTCGCTTCTACATAATAGATCTTGGACGCAGTCAGTGGAGGCGTTGTAAATGAAGTTTTTGCATGTGCCACCTCATTACCACCTACCGGCGCATCAAACCAATTGTATTCATATGCCGTATTAGGGTTGTTGACGGTGAAGGTAGCAGCAGCACCGCTATTAATTGTTTGTACTGTCGGCGTTACCGTTGGTATTGGTAATCCGACAAATACATTTACAGCTTTCCTCGCGGCGCTTGCACAGCCAGCACCACTTACCGCCTCTACATAGTATATAGCGTTAGATATTACGTTGTTAATAGTATAATTTGCGCCTGTAGCGATCGCTGTACCACCAGTTGGCTGGGTATACCAGCGGAAGCTGGTGCCTGGCCCTGTAGCCTTGAGGGTAGCGGATCCACCCTGGCAAACATATATATTCTCTTTTTCCACTGTTGGTTTTCCAGCGAATGCCTGTGCGTAGTAAATTTTCAGTGCAGTCAGGGCGCTTACCAGTCCATTTAACCGCACGGTTACTCTATCGAAGTTATTACCCGGTGCGAAGATCAGTATAGCATCTGTATTACCATTGAGCAAACTTAAATGGATCAACGGTGAATTGAGGGCTACCATATCATTGTTAGCTGTTCCTCCATTCGCAGAAGAAACTTGTATTGACGTCAGCAGGCCAAGATCCAGCAAAGATGTTGGGAAGCCGAGCCCGATACGCACGCTATCACCCTGTTTCCCTCGGGTTGGGAAGATCAACGTCTGTTCAATGTAAGAACCTACCCCTAGTACGGTATGCATTACGGACGCTGTTTTGGTGCTGTTATCTACGGCGGAGTCTTGTTTTTCTACATAACATCCTACACAGATACCACCGCTGTTGCTTTGTTGACTTGTTGCGCCACCGCAGTCAATATCTCCCGGCTGTAGTGGTCCGCCACCACCATTCAGGGTAACTGGTACTGGTGTACGTAAGCTTTTGCAACCTGCACCGGCAGTTGGATCTGTTGCTTCTACATAATAGGTAATATTAGCAGATACAGCAGGAATAGTGAATTGTGGTCCGACAAACACCGCTGTACCACCCACTGGTTGTGTATACCAGTCATAGCGATATGTTGGGTTGGGGTTCAACACGTTAAAGGTTGGAGTTTGTCCGGCAGTCACAGTAGCAGAAGGCGGATTTACGTTTACACTTGGTAATCCGACTGTTACTGTAACGGGTTTCCGGGTATCGCTGGCACAACCGGTAGCAGATACTGCTTCTACATAATAGGTAATATTAGCCGTGATGGCTGGTGTAATGAAGTTCGCGCCGGTAAATAAGGGAGTTCCACCGGTCATGGTGGTATACCAACGATAGGTTTGACCAACAGGTCCGGTAGCAGACAATGTAGCAGTCTGACCACTACATACGCGTACATCGGTTGCTGTTACCTGCGGTTCCGGTACAAGTATTTTTGCATAATACACATTTAAGGCACTCAATAATGCAGCTACACCAGCATTGAATCTTACTTCGATCCTGTCGAAGTCTTTTGTTGCTTTGAAGGTGACTGCATTCTGTTGTACTCCCATCAATAATTTAATAGTGAGCAGATCGGAGGTAACGGTGAAGAGATCATTATTAGGAGTAGCACCATTATAGGTACTTATCTGAATACCGCTCAGTACACCCAGGTCTAATAATCCAGTAGCGGATCCTAAACCAATACGAACGCTATCGCCTGCTTTACCACCTTTTCCGGCATCAAACACAAGGGTCTGACGGACATAGCCGCCCAGCAAACCTAATACCGTATGGAGTGTAGAACCTGTTTCCAATTTATCATCTGTTGCCAGCGATGCATTTTCTACATAACAACCCACGCAAAGGCCCTGTGCACCATTACCTGCATCCGGGGAGGTAGTCGGGCTATTACAAGTAAGCGAGTTACCTCCATTTACAGGGGTTACGATGACTTGTACAGCGGTACGCTGGAAGCTTGTTAAACCATCTGTGGGCGAGATGCCTTCTGCGTAATACGTCTTATTTGCATATAGTGGGGGTGTCGTAAAGGTAGCTCCGGTGGCTATCGGTGCTCCGCCAGTAGGAGTTTCATACCAATTGAAAACAATATCTGCGATATTAGCAATAGAAGCGGTAAACGTAGCTGTTTGTCCGGCTGTTATATTAGCCGGGTTAGGAGTTACTGTTACTGGCTTCATAGCTACTGCCTCAAATATATCGAGGGACCCGGATACGCCTACCAGGGAGTTGAGATCCACTTGTACGGCATCGAAGGCCTTGGTAGCAGGGATGCTAACACGGAATTTCTTAATGGTATCTCCACCCAGTAGCTGCAGGCTCAGCAGGCTAGGATTAATGGTAATCGCGTCATTATTGCTTGTACCATTGTTGAAGGTCGTAACCTGAATACTATTCAGTAATGACAGTGAAGCTAAAGGATCTGTTTTGGTGCCGAGTATCAGCACAATGCTGTCGCCAGGCTGATAAGTGCCGGGGAATCTTATATTCTGTCCTACAGAGCCCGCCACAGAAAGTCCGGTTATTAGTCTGGACGCCGTGGTAGTATCCTGGTCAACGGCGAGAGGTGCATTGTTTACAGTGCACAGGGCACAAGCTATTCCTCCGGTAGATGTATTTTGTTCTATACCGAAACTCCAGATAGGCCCATTTCCACCAACTACCCGCACTGGCACGGCAGTACGGGCCAGGCTTACTATACCGGTGGGATCAACTGCTTCAACATAATAGGTGGTATTCCTACTCAATGGAGGTGTGGTAAACGGCGCTCCTGCTCCTGGTAATGGCACCCCACCAGTAGGCGTAGTATACCACCTGAATGTGAATGTCGGGGTAGCCGGGTTATTCAATCTTATTGACGGTGTCAATGCTACCGGGGTACGATAAGGTGTTGTAGCAGGAGAGGGTGTTACTGTAATTGGGATGGTCGCTGCCGCTTCGTACAACTTTACATTACCCGCTGCTGATATTAAGCCAGACAGGTCGACTCTTACTGCATCAAAAATTGCATTAACAGGGAAACTTACCCTGAATTTCTGGTTTCCTCCTACACCGATACCCAGCAGTTGTAATTTGATCACTGCGGCATTTAGTGTCACAAGGTCATTATTGGATACGGCAGCCCCTTGTGTTGCATTATAATAAGTCTGTGCCTGTATCTTAGGCAGGATCACACCGCTCAGGTTTGCTGACGGTGCTTCCATGAGTAATACTACACTATCTCCCGGTTGATAAACACCCGGGAATTTTATGAGTTGTCCAACCGATCCTGCAATTCCAAGTGGTACAGAGAAAGTGGATGCTGTTGTGGTGTCACCATCTGAAGCATTCAGCGGGTCCAATACGGCGCATCCGATACAGGCTACTCCACCTGTAATTGGGCTTTCCTGATCTTGTCCAAAACTCCAGATAATGCCAGGTCCGGCACCAACTTTAACTGTAACAGGCGTACGGACATAGCTATTTAAGCCAGTAACCGGAGACACTGCTTCGGCATAATAAATCGTATTTCTGATAAGAGCAGGAGTGGTAAAGATATTGCCGGTAAATAATGGCGTACCACCTGTCGGAGAAGTATACCAATTAAATGATGGGTTTGATACGCGGGCGTCAATAGAGGCAGTAAGTGCCGCTGTCTGTCCGGCTGTAATAAGTGGGTTGTCCGGTGCTATTTTAACAGGGATGAAGGCAGTAGCCTCATATATTCTTAATGAACCTAAACCTGTTACCAGTGCTTCCAGGTCTATCTGTACGGCGTTAAAGTCTCTGGTTACGGGTAGGATCGCACGGAATTTAGGTGTAGTTCCCAGTCCAAGTCCTAATACTTGTAATTTTACTACTGTGTTATTCAGGTAGACAGCGTCTCCATTATCTGCCGAGCCATTAAAGGTTCTGACTTTAATACCACCTAACAGTTGAGCGCTCAGTGCCTGGTCGGGGATCTCCAGATCCAGTGCGATATAGTCACCTGCTTTATAATCTCCGGCGAATTGAAGTTTTTGTCCGACGCCGGCAGCTACCCCAACAGGCAATACCAGCCGGGAAGCCGTGGTAGTATCCTCATCTGCTGCCAGGTCGGGATTGTCGACGTAACACAATGCGCAGGCAACGCCGTTGGTTATCGGACTTTGCTGTGTATCTGCAAAACTCCAGATCGGGCCATTACCTCCCCGGACCTTTACGGATATACCGGTACGTACATAACTTATCAATCCATCAACGGGAGAGATTGCTTCTACATAATATGTTTTACTACGATTCAGGACTGGGGTTGTGAAGTTTGTTCCGCTAAAGACAGGAGTTCCTCCGGAAGCTGTTGTATACCAACGGAAGGTTGCTCCGGGTATACGTCCGATCGCGGCAGACAAACTAGTTGTGTTACCAACCGGGATAGTAGGACTAGGAGGCGTTATGGCTACTGGAATAAAGGCAGTGGCTTCATAGATACGTAATGCGCCAAATTCGGCGAATAATGCCTGGAGGTCTACCTGTACGGCATCAAAGTCTTTTGTTACCGGTACGATCACCCGGAATTTGGGGGTGCTGCCCAATCCGAGACCCAGTACCTGCAATCTTATGAGGGAGTTATCCAATTGAATGGCATCGTTATTATCAATACCTCCATTCAGGGTATGGATCTTTATAGCGGAGAGTAATTGTTTGGTGTAAACTTTATCCGGAATTTCCAGATCTAATGCGATGCTTTCACCCGCCTTATACTGTCCGGGGAATTTGAGTATTTGTCCGGCGGAGGCGCCTACTGCCAAGGGTACGACGATCCTGGAAGCAGTGGTTGTATCGCCATCTACTGCGTTTTGGGGTTGATCTACAAAGCAGCCCACGCAGCCCAGACCGCCGGTAACAAATTGCTGATCATTTCCATGGCTCCATAATGGGCCTGCACCCCCCTGTACTTTTACGGTAACGGGCGTCCTCACATAGCTCTTCAATCCTGCAGCAGCTACTGCTTCTACATAATATGTTGTGTTGGCTGTCAATGCAGGGGTATTAAATGCACCCGTTCCCGTAAATACAGGCGTACCGCCTGTCGGGGAAGTGTACCAACTAAAGGAGGGGCTGGCTACCCGGGCATCGATCGCCGGTGTCAGTGTCGCAGGTTGACCACTTGTTACCAGGGGAGACGCAGGAGTTACGGTAACGGGGATAAATGCGGATGCTTCATAGATACGCAATGCCCCCAAGCCACTCACCAATGCTTCCAGGTCTACCTGTACGGCGTTAAAATCTTTGGTGGCAGGAATGATCACCCTTACTTTAGGTGTTGTTCCGAGACCGATACCGAGTACCTGTAGCTTAATAAGTGAGCTGTTTAGGGTGACAACATCTGCATTATCCGTTGTTCCGTTAAAGGTTCTTACTTTTATTGATGACAACAACTGAGCGTTGATGATCTGATCAGGTACTTCCAGGTCGATAGCAATATTATCTCCTGCTTTATAGTCTCCGGCAAATTGAAGCCTTTGACCTAATGAGGCTGCAATACCTACGGGGAGTACTAATCTTGAAGCAGTGGTTGTATCACCATCTACTGCGAAGTCTGGGTTATCTATATAACAAAGAGCGCAGGCGATACCGCCTGTCAGCGGACTTTCCTGCGTATCTGCGAAGCTCCAGAGCGGACCGTTCCCGCCACGTACTTTAACCGTTATCGGCGTACGTACATAACTGATCAAACCATCCGTAGGAGAGGTGGCTTCTACGTAATAAGTAATACTTCTGCTCAACGGAGGTGTTGTAAAATTATCTCCAGTAAATACCACCGCACCACCGCTTGGAGATGTATACCAACGGAAAGTACTACCAGGCATACGGCTGATAACAGCGGACAAATTAACTGTTCCACCTACCTGTGCAGTTGGGGTTGCGGGTGTAATAGTAGCCGGTACAAATGCGGTGGCTTCATAAATCCGAAGTGCACCAAACTCGGCAAATAGAGCTGCTAGGTCTACCTGTACGGCATCGAAATCTTTTGTTATGGGAACGATCACCCTAAATTTAGGCGTGCTTCCCAAGCCTAGTCCAAGTACCTGTAATCTTATCAGGGCATTATCTAATTGAATGACATCATTATTATCTACTCCACCATTCAGTGTATGAATCTTTACTGCAGACAACAGTTGTTTGGTATATATTTTATCTGGAATTTCCAGATCGAGTGCGATGCTTTCGCCCGCTTTATATTTACCCGGGAATTTCAGTATCTGTCCGGCAGAGGCACCTACGGCCAATGGTACGACTATTCTGGAAGCGGTCGTTGTATCTCCATCTGCGGCTTTTTCTGGTTGGTCAACAAAGCAACCAACGCAGCCCAATCCACCCGTTTTAAATTCCTGGTCGTTCGCATAACTCCAGAGAGCACCAGCGCCGCCTTGTACTTTGACAGTAACGGGAGTACGCACGTAACTTTTCCGTCCATCTGCTCCTACTGCTTCGACATAATAAGTAGTATTCGTATTCAGTGCTGGGGTTGTAAATGCTCCGTTACCGGTAAAAACTGGGGTACCGCCAGTTGGTGTTGTATACCAGTTATAGGTGGGAGAGGATACACGCGCATCGATAGCAGGGGTGAGTATCGCTGATTGGCCACTTGTTATAGCTGGTGCGGCAGGTGTTACTGATACCGGGATGAATGCGGTTGCTTCATAGATACGGAGAGAACCCAAACCACTGATAAGCGCCTGTAAATCTACCTGTACGGCATTAAAGTCTTTGGTTACGGGTATCACTACCCGGAATTTCGGCGTATTACCTATACCTAATCCTAATAGTTGTACTTTAAGCAATGATGTATTCAGTGTAACAATATCCGCGTTGTCTACATTTCCGTTGAAGGTTCTGACTTTTAAGCCGGAGAGTAGTTGGGCGTTTAATATCTGGCCAGGTAATTCGAGGTCCAGTGCGATATTGTCACCCGCTTTATAATCCCCTGCAAATTTCAGTCTTTGTCCTAGTGAGGTAGCGATTCCTATTGGTAGTATTAATCTTGAAGAAGTTGTCGTGTCACCATCAACGGCCCATTCAGGATTTTCCACACTGCATAATGCGCAGGCGATACCTCCGGTGATAGGACTTTCCTCGGTATCGGCGAAGCTCCACAATGGTCCTTGACCACCTCTAACACCTACGGTCACTGCTGTTCTCACATAGCTATTTAATCCATCTACGGTTGAAGTAGCTTCTACATAATAGGTGGTCTGTCTTTGTAGTGGGGGTGTAATAAAGTTAGTACCTGTGAATACAGGGGTTCCTCCAGCTGGCGAATTATACCAGCGAAATGAGGCGCCAGGTATACGACTAATGGCTGCGTTGAGATTAGCGGTTCCTCCTACTTGTACGGTTGGAGTAAGCGGGGTGATCGCTACAGGTACAAATGCTGTCGCTTCATAGATACGGAGTGCACCAAATTCGGCGAACAGGGCGGCCAGATCTATCTGTACGGCATCAAAGTCTTTTGTGGCAGGGAAGATAACACGGAATTTTGGTGTGCTACCAAGTCCCAGGCCAAGTACTTGTAGTCTTATCAGTGCATTATCGAGGGTAATGGCGTCATTATTATCGATACCGGCATTGAGGGTATGTACTTTTACGGCAGACAACAGTTGTTTAGTATATATTTTATCCGGTATTTCCAAGTCGATGGCGATGTATTCACCTGCCTGATATTGTCCAGGGAACTTGAGTATTTGTCCGGCGGAGGCGCCTACTGCCAGTGGTACGACGATCTTGGAGGCGGTGGTGGTATCTCCATCGACGGCATTTTGCGGATGGTCGATGAAGCAGGCTACGCAACCGAGGCCACCGGTAATAAATTGCTGGTTATTGGCATAGCTCCAGAGTGGGCCAGCTGCTCTGTTGCCGGCAGGCTGTTTCAGTGGGCTATATGGGTGCCATTTCCTATAATTATCCAGATAGGCATACAGGGAGTTGTATGCAGTTTTGGCTGCAGGTTCGGTTAGACTTAACCTGTGAGCATTCACTCCGTTGGTTGGCAAACCAATTAGCCAAATACAGGAAATAACAGCGAAGGTAAAAGCCTGGAGTAAGCCTTTAGGAGTAACTTTTGAATGCATAGCAATTAATTGGTTTGGATAATAAACCGTTGTGGTTCTTCATTGGTAAACCTGGTATTGTGCTTTACATCTAAAGTGTGGACAGCAGGCTATGCGGGAGGGTAAAGAAATGATACTATAGAGACCCGGGGCACAGAAAAGCAGGGATATGTGTGTTTTTATAGTAAAATTTCTTCCATGTGTTAATGAATTGTTAGCAAAATTATTGGTACGAAAGTAGCATCAATGGTGATGCATCGGAAGTCTCTTTTTATTCATTCATTCTTAGCGAGCTATTCTTTATTCTTTTAAGTACTATCTGTTCATTTTGTTCATTTTTACACTTAAAGGTCTTTTTACGCAGTTTTTACCGTGGATTTATACGTTTTTTTTCCGGAGTTCCTTCTTTCCTCCTTCCTTATATAGCAAAAAAATCTTTTATTTATACTCATATATATAAAATAAACTCTTTAAAATATTGTTTATTAGCAACAAACCATTTGTTATAATTTATATATAATATAGTCCATCATACATAAAAGGCATTTACTATCTTCCAGATGACCAAAAATCTAAGAGTGGAGCAATTACGTAACTAATCGAGTACCTGAATCCATTATTAATTTACTTATTAGGCCCCCTGGATTATGATAGATCTATCCTATGACTTTATCATAACGTTGCAAAAAGAAGTCTTACGGAGATTTGGTGTGGATGTGATGCTCCCGGGAGACTGTAAACGTCTTTCGGAATCTATTTCTGCTACAACAACCAAGTTGGTAAGCGAAACGACACTCAAACGAGTGTTCGGGTTTGCTGTTGCCCAACATAGTTTTTCACGTTATACCCTCAACACGTTATCCCAGTATTGTAATTTTAAAGACTGGGAGGATTTTCAGCATCATTATTATCAGGAATTAAACGGCGTTCCGGAGAAGACCCGTAGTGAGTGGTCTGATCTGAAGACCAAGGCAGATGCGGTATCCCATTATACCATGTTGACTTTGAAAAACAGGTCCGGTATTTCTTTTGGCCAGACTGTGCCACGTCAATTCTGTATTTCCCATATCGAACGTTTCCTGGAAAGTGACTATGCCGCTACTGCGTTGGTGGCGCCTTCAGGCTGGGGTAAATCTGTTACCCTGGTGCACCTGGCGGAGCATTTCTGGTTTGGAAAAGATGCGATCCATAAGCAGGACATTTGCTGGTTTATTCATGCTCACGCAGCGGGTAGTCTTCTCTTAAAGGGTTTTTCGCTGGCGACTTGGTTGGATAATCAGCTTAACCTGGGCAATGGTGAGAATTTACGGGAATATTTTGCCAAACACCTGGACAAAAAGTCTGGCCGGCTTATCCTGATAATAGATGGCTTTGATGAAATTGCGGTGGCAGGAGAGAAGTTACGTTTGCTGTATACCAAACTGGAAGATTTCGTTTATTCCAATGACCTGTTCCCCTGGATCAAAGTGATCCTTTCGATCCGGAGCAGCACCTGGTCGGATATATTCCAGCATTCTTTGCAGTACCCTGCATTCCGGCGGTATTGGTACCTGGGTCCGGATATGGATGAGGAAACCAATATTAATATCCCGCTTCTTTCAGAGGCAGAGGTCAAGTCCATCCTGTACAATCATCAATTTGATCCGGCTACCGTACGCTCCTTTAGTGAAGGGTTCCTTCAGAAGTTACGGTATCCTTATTATCTGCAGTTATTCTGTCAGTTGAATACAGGCCCTGGGCAATCCTCCGTCAACGAGCATCTCAGCTTATTTGAAATAGTATCCAAGTTCATACAGAACCGGGTATTCAGCAGTCAGAGTAACACCTTTAAGATCAAGATCATAGAGCAGCTCCTGCAATTATTAGACCTGGGACGCAGTGGTCAATACACTGATAAAAACCTGTTACTTAACCAGAACCCGGATCTTTTCCCTGCATATAAGGAGCTACTGGCTGATAATATATTAGTAGAGGAGAATCTTAGCCAGGAGATCATGTTCAATGTAAAAGTGCGGTTTGCCCATAACTTTTTATTGGAGTATTTCACGGCGATGCATTATATACAGGAAAGTGGGCAAGAGATATCGGCGGAGGTATTGCAAAGGGTATTACAGCATCTGCCTCAGTCCACTTTCCGGGTAAGTGTGTTCAAATGGCTGCTCAGATATGCTATTACTCACGCGCAGATGCCCAGCATTCATAAGATGTTCTATCTGCCATTATCAAATATGGAGAAGTCCTCTTTACTGGAATATCTTGTATTGCATTACCAACATGAAGGCAATAAACAGGTGGAACTCAAGTCCATCTTCCCCAGTGGATTCTTCAAAAAATTACCGCTTAACCTGTTTATCAGTGATGAGTTTGTACATTACGGCAAGCGGAAAATTTTAGGTGCTTTGTTAGGTTTGGCTGAAATGCCGGAAGACCGATTGAAGATCAGAAGCCTGCTGTTCATTATGTCATTAATGCAGCTGGATGCTGAGCAAGCCGAGATAGAGCTGAATAATATCCGTAAAATATACGCACCCGACGACCTGGCGGACGAGGTTTGGGTCACTCCTTATGAAGTGTATCTGTTTATTTACGAATATCTTAAGTTTGGTATCGTAAACGAGGAGGTCAAAGCGAAGATTTACAATTATATGTATTTCTGGGATGGATCGGGACAGCAGAAGTTGTCCGTAGCCCAGGAAATTGTATATCGGTCTATCGGTATTGTGTTCATGCTACTGGAAGATTATAGTCATTTGTTGAATTTTACGCAACGCATGTTTGAAAATTATCCATCGTTGCCTTATAAGAAAACGGATTCTTTCCGCATGATGTTACTGATATGGCAGGCATCTGCTCATGTAGGCATGGGTAATACACAGGTCGCCGAACGGATCATCCGACACGCAGACCAGGTATTGAAACGGTACGCAGTGGACTTTTTCAACGGCCGCCACCTGGAGACTTTACAGAAGATCATCCATGCTCACATATATTACACAGAAAAAGAATACAACAAAGCAGTCCGGATTGCTGAATACGCTATGGAGACTGCCCAAAAACAAGATTATAAGTTACTGGCACTCATGAACTTCAGTCTGCTCCACCGTATTTACACCCAGTTACGGATGGACAAACAGCAAGATTCTGCTTTGCAACAAATCGACCTGATCCGGAAAAGTACCTCGTTTAAACAGGTAAGCAAGCTGTTGGGCGCAGTACAGAACTTCTGATAAAGACGCTTCTTTTCATGGGGTTGTCATCCTTTTATGGAGACAGCCCCTTTTTTATTTTCAAGGGTATCGGTGGGGTTTTCTTGCAACAAATTGCTTGTTATTCTGGCATAATTTTGTGTTATTGCATAGCGTAATGGCCATTGATGAAAGTAAATACACCACCTTCCAGCGCTCCCTGTTCCATCTGTTGAGTCTTCTCACAGTGCTGCCATTAGCGCCCTTTATTAACCGGTATATCCCTACGATTATCGTTGCCGGCTGGCACCTGGATCTTTTTGTATCCGTCATTACCGCTTTTCTGTTTACGCGTTTATTACTATGGTTTTTCCGCCCACTGATCGTCCCTACCTTCGTGATACTTTGCTGTATATTGGCTTTCAACAACCTGACGAATAATTACTCCTTTACCAATGTGTTAAATGATTATAAGGGTATGGTTCAGGGTAACTGGGGAGCAAAAGAGAGTAAACAACTGGACATCCTTAGCTTTTACCCCCGGAGGGTAGAGACTTACCGTGACAAGACGGTACGGGGCATAAGAGAAAAAGTGGATTATAAAGACTCCCTGGTGCGTAATTTCTCCGTCCGCCATTCTACGGCAGAATTCGATGAGTATTTTCCCAAGTATGGTAAAATAGTACGATTCCTTTCCCTATTCCAGTTCATTAACCGGAATTTCAAATATGTTAATGACTCCAGGCGGGATGAATATTTTGCTACTCCCCGGGAAACTATCCTTAATGGCCTGGGGGGGGATTGTGATGACCATTCTATTCTGATGGCTTCGTGTCTGCAGTCCATAGGTGCCCGTTGCCGTATTGTTTTGATCAAGGGACATGCCTATCCCGAACTTTATTGTGGTAGCAAGGAGGATTTTGAGATTATGAAACAGGCTATCATCACTCTTTTTCCACATCCTCCTGTCAAAGAGATCTACTACCACGAGATGAAAGGAGAGTATTGGATCAACCTGGACTATACTGCCAGAAGACCTGGCGGACCTTATATGAACGATAAGGTGTATGCTTTGATAGAGCTATAATTTACTTTGGAATTTGAGTATTTGAGGCAGACCTTTGCTCCTTGGCTTTAAAATTGAAACAATCTGAAACAGGCATCTGAAGCGTATGAGCAATTTTAACTTCCTCCGTAAGCATCATGGATTCTTTCGATTCAAGAAGGATTTCGAGCAGTACAGCCTGAAAAAGGTTAAAAGTTATGAGCTGATCATTCATTGGTTGCATAGTAAACTAAACCGCAACCAATTTCTCATCTTATCCGGTATGCTGGTAGGATGTGCTGCCGGACTGGCAGGCGTTGTCCTGAAGATGCTGGTGCACTATATCCATTATATCATCACACACAAGGTGCATTTCAGCACGCAGATCGTTTTTTATGTTGTCTTTCCATTTTTAGGCATCCTGCTTACTACGCTTGTTGTCATTTGGTTTTTCAAAGGGCAGTCCAGGAAAGGCATTCCTGCCATCTTGTATGAAATAGCCCAGAATTCCAGCCTGATCCCGGCGGTTAAGATGTATTCACAGATCGTTCAAAGTGCGATTACAGTAGGACTTGGAGGCTCCGCCGGGCTGGAAAGCCCTATTGCTGTAACAGGTGCAGCAATTGGCTCTAATTATGCCCGTACTTACCATTTAGGGTATAAGGAACGTACGCTGTTACTTGCTGCAGGTGCTACTGCCGGTATTGCCGCTGCTTTTAATGCTCCTATCGCCGGGATGATGTTCGCATTCGAAATCTTACTTACCGGTGTGGTTTTCTCAGACTTTATCCCGCTCATCCTGGCAGCGGTGTGTGGTAGTTTGCTGTCGAAGATCATCTTACAGGAAGATGTGTTATTCCATTTTGAGTCACGTCAACCTTTCAATTACAGGAATATACCTTTTTACATACTACTAGGATTATTAAGTGGCTTCTATGCCCGTTACTTCGTGGTTATCTCGCAATGGGTGGAGCACCGGTTTGCCAAACTTCAGCGTTCCAAGTTACAAAAGGCCATTCTTGGCGGCCTGCTGGTATCCCTGTTATGTGTGTTATTACCTCCTTTATTCGGGGAAGGATACGCAAGCATTAAATCGCTGGCTACCGGCGATACAGAATGGATCATACAAAATAGTTTCTTCCGTTACTTACCTGCGAAGAGCTGGCTGATCCTGGCGTTTACCGGCTGTGTTTGTTTGCTTAAAGTTTTCGCTACTTCTATTACCATTCATGCTGGCGGCAACGGCGGTAATTTTGCGCCATCGCTTTTTGCCGGTGGCTTCCTTGGTTATTTCTTTGCTATGTTGTGTACCCAATTGGGTATTACGGATGTGCCGGTCACCAATCTGGTGATCGTGGGTATGGCGGGGGTGATGAGTGGTGTGCTTTATGCACCGTTGACAGCCACGTTCCTGATAGCAGAATCCAGCTCGGGCTATGATCTGTTTATTCCATTGATGATCGTCTCGACCACCTCCTTCCTGATGGCAAAGTGGTTTTCACCTATCTCTCCGGAGTTCAAACAGCTGGCGGATGCTGGTAAGATCTTCACAAAGGCCCATGATAAAAACCTCCTTACAAGGCTGCAACTGGAGGATCTTATTGAAAAGGATATACAGCAAATTGATCTGTATGCCACTTTACGGGAGCTGATAGAGTTGATCAAACAGGGCAAACGTAATATGATCGCTGTGGTCAACGAACAGCTACTGCTGGAGGGTATTATTACACTGGAGGATATACGGCCCATCATGTTCAACCAGGAACATTATGATACGCTGACGGTCAAGGATCTGATGAAGGCGCCTCCGGCGATCATACATGCCGGGGATAATGTAGCAGACGTCATTGCACGCTTCGATGAAACGCAGGTATGGACGCTTCCTGTGGTGCAAGACAACAAACTCGTCGGGTTCCTTTCTAAATCCAGGATATTAAATAAATACCGGCTTTTATTGCAGGAGTACTCTGAGAATGACTAGTGATTTAATCAGTAAGGCCGGTATCCGGCAAATGGATGATGAACCGGGCGCCTTCCCCGGGTATGCCGGTTGCGCTGATCTTTCCACCATGATTTTCGATTATTTTCTGACAGATAGAGAGTCCCAGGCCAGTACCCGGGTATTCGGTTTTGCCATGTAGGCGTTGGAATACCTGGAAGATGCGGTGACTATGTATATTCTCGAATCCAATCCCGTTGTCGGCGACTGTGATCTCATACCAGGTATGTTTCACATCCAACAATAGCGCTACTACTTCCTGATAATTCAGTATTCTGCAGCTGACCTCAATACGCGGTGGCCTTTCTTTATCACGGAATTTGACAGCATTGCCGAGCAGGTTTGTGAACAGCTGCTGGAATTGCACATGGTATCCTTTTATTTCCGGTAATGGATGTATGATGATTTCTGCGTTATTTTCCCGGATAGTTTCTTCCATATCGGCCAGTACCCCCTGTAATACCTCATCCAGTTTAACGCTGGTGGTATCTGGTTTTCTGCTGGAGATACGGGACAAGGTAAGCAGGTCATTTATCAGCTGTTGCATATGCTGCGACGCCTTCATCATCCGGTCGATATATTGTTTGCCATCGTTACCAAGCTGTTCGCGATAGCGATTATTGAGTAGATCTCCGAATGTCAGTATTTTACGTAAGGGTTCCTGCAGATCATGGGAGGCTACATACGCGAACTCTTCCAGTTCCTTATTGGAACGTCGCAGATCCTGGATATATCTTTTCCGATCCTGTTCAAGCTGCCACACAGTACTGATATCTCTCAATACGCCGATAAAGCGGTCCTGCTTACGTTCGTGATCATAAACGTACTTCCCTTTGGCATGTATCTTTTTGCGTTTGCCCG
Organism: Chitinophaga pendula; assembly: GCF_020386615.1. Lineage (NCBI taxonomy): Bacteria > Pseudomonadati > Bacteroidota > Chitinophagia > Chitinophagales > Chitinophagaceae > Chitinophaga > Chitinophaga pendula. Next base: position 6,646,746 of record NZ_CP077769.1, on the reverse strand, counting down.
CCTGGTCGAGCAGATCATACTCCATTTCAAATGGCTCTTTCTGACTCACGGCCTTATAGAGCGCAGCATTTACCCAGTCAGCATCTTCCTCAGACACATGGCTCATATAAAGGCTGAAGTCGGGTTCCCGGGGAAGACTAGTCCTCTCATATCCGAGTAGTTTATAGATCCCATCGGACCATTGTACATTATTATCTTCGGGCCACCATGTCCAGCTTCCGAATTGCAACAGGTCTTCTATTTCGCAGACCAGTTCCTGTGTGGTCCTGAGCAGTTCTCCTTTTTCCATTTGCCCGGTAACATCCTGAATGATCCATACCAGGTGCAAGGCGGTATCGGGGCTTCCGGTAATAAATACCGTGATATGACCCAGACGGGAGCTGCCATTTTCTGCTTTCAGTTGCCGGATCGCATTGATACAGGATTGTTCCTGCCGTTTGAGCAGTTCCAGAGAGGGAAGTAACAGCTTCCAGTCTTCCGGTGAGAATATATCTGCAATACTACTTTCTGTCTGTTGCAAGGTATATCCCAGCAATCCTGTCGCCCGTTCGTTGGCAGAAACGATACGATAGCCATCCATCGCTGTGATATATACTGAAGCCGGGAAATGATCTATCAGCTGTTGCCACAAAGGAGTATCATGCTGTAAGGTATCAAAATATAACGCTAGTGGCGGATAGGCTGACATATAACACCCAATTTAATGACCCGGGTTCCTTGCAAGGTAGCAAGGAAAAAGGTTTTATTATTCATAAATTGCAGGCTGCATGGCAAACATACTTATATTATTTGCGCATCCTGCCTTGGAGAAATCCAGAGTACAAATACAATTACTGCAGACTGCAAAACATATACCAGGAGTGACAGTGCAGGATCTGTATGAGGCTTATCCCGATTTTAACGTAGATGTAAAACGTGAGCAGGCCTTATTGCTCCGGCATGATATCATCTTATTCCAGCACCCTCTTTATTGGTATAGCGCTCCTGCACTGATGAAACAATGGCAGGACCTCGTCCTGGAGCATGGTTGGGCTTACGGACATACCGGTCGTTCGCTGGTCGGTAAGTCTATGAGTAATGTACTCAGTACCGGAGGCGCTACGGACACTTATCAACCAGGTGCGAAACATGGCCACCCTTTGGAATCCTTCCTACTGCCCTATGTACAAACGGCAGCGCTTTGTAATATGCATTATCTGCCTCCTTATGTGGTGCAAGGCACCCACCGGATGGATGTGGCAGACATACGGACGCAGGCCGGTGCATACCGGCAGTGGCTGGAGCAGTTACGCGACGCTCCTTTAACCCAATAAAAATTACAGCATGGACCAGCATTCGTTTTTCTTTACTGCAATGATATACCTGACGGCAGCAATTGTTTTTGTGCCGTTGGCAAAAAAACTGGGATTAGGTTCTGTATTGGGCTATTTGCTGGCAGGGGTAATCATCGGTCCTGGTATTATGGGATTTATTGGTGCAGAGGGGCAAGACATTATGCACTTTGCCGAATTTGGTGTGGTGATGATGTTGTTCCTTATCGGGATTGAGCTGGAACCGGATCTGCTCTGGAAGCTAAGGGCTCCCATACTGGGGCTGGGAGGGCTGCAGGTGATACTTACCACTGTAATAGCAGGTGGGCTCGCCCTTTTAAGCGGACTTTCGTTCAATGCATCGCTGGCATTGGGCATGATCCTCTCGCTTTCTTCTACGGCTATTGTATTACAAAGTATGAAAGAGAAGGGGCTATTGGGTACTGCTGCAGGGCAAAGTGCCTTTTCTGTATTACTATTCCAGGATATTGCGGTGATCCCGATGCTCGCCATCTTCCCTTTGCTGGCGCCTACAGCGCCCGCCACAGCAGATCATGGCAATACTTTACAGGCACACCTTCCCGCATGGGCGCAGACGTTGGTGGTACTTGGCGCTGTGATTACGATCATTATAGCAGGACGATTCCTTATCCGGCCACTAATGCGTGTAATAGCACGTACCCGCGTAAGAGAACTGTTTACTGCCAGTGCTTTGCTGATCGTCGTGTCAATATCTGTCTTAATGACACTCGTAGGGTTAAGTCCCGCATTGGGCGCTTTCCTCGGCGGGGTAGTGTTGGCTAATAGTGAATACAGACATGAGCTGGAGAGCGATATAGAACCTTTTAAAGGATTATTGCTGGGTTTATTTTTCATGGCAGTAGGCGCCTCAATAGATTTTCAGTTATTATTGACACAGCCCTGGCTGATATTGGGTATTGTTGCCAGCGTAATAGTGCTAAAGGCGCTGGTATTGCTTTGTCTGGGTAAAATCTTCCGGCTGAGCACCGATCAGAATTTACTTTTCGGATTTGCCCTTGCTCAGATCGGCGAGTTCGCATTCGTATTATTATCATTTACACTACAAGCGCAAATCTTTCCCAAGGAGACTACCAGTATCTTAACGGCGGTGGTAGCGATCAGTATGGCACTTACACCGTTGATCATGCTGGCTTATGAGAAGCTGGTACAACCGCGCTTTACGAGATCGGAGGAGAATGACCGGGAGGCCGATGAGATCCAGGAAAAAAATCCCGTTATTATCGCCGGCTTCGGGCGTTTTGGTAATATTACTGGCCGTTTCTTACGTGCCAATGGTGTAAAGGCGACTATTCTTGATCTGGATTCTGACCGCGTAGATGCGCTACATAATCTCGGCATCAAAGTATATTATGGAGATGCTTCCAGGTATGACCTGCTGGCAGCGGCGGGAGCTGCTGATGCGAAGGTGATCATCATCGCGATGGATACGGTGGAACAGACGCTGGATGTCGTCAGGATGGTCCGGAAATATTTTCCTAACCTGCAAATGCTGGTAAAAGCAGAACATATCCCCGATACTTTTGACCTGATGGAGTTGGGGGTAATACATATTTACCGGGAAACGGTAGACACCTCTCTCCGGATGGGAGTTGACGCTTTACGTATGTTAGGTTTCCGCGCCTATCAGGCTCAACGGGCAGCCGGCACTTTCCTGAAACAGGACGAAAAAGCATTGAAAGGACTATCCGCCATCCGTGACGATAAAAAGCTTTACATCAATACAGTAAAAGAGAGGATCGAAGAGTTGGAAAAGCTGATGGCCACTGACCAGGTAAAAAGATGGGAATCTGTATCCCCCGGATGGGATGAAAAGAGCCTTATTGCAGAGGCGGAAGAGGAACAGCCAGCTAAAGAGTAAATTACTGCTGTCCGGAAATAAGGTGATCTTCTATCAGGCGGGCTACTTCCTCAAGCAATCCGACGTCCAGCTTCACCTCGTGGGCCCCTTTGTCTACTATGGCACGCAAGCTGCTGTCTTCATCGTGTTCAAAAGTTACTTCATGCTCTGCAATAGTAACCTTATACACTTGTTTATAGCCTTGTCCTTGTGGATGTACTTCCAGTATATGCGGCTGACCTTTGTATTGAAATTTAAGATTGAAATTATCCAAAGCTGACAAGCATTTATTGCCCGGTAAATGTAAACAAATTCAGCACATTATACATTCTCTTCCCTTTCTTTTGGTACATACCTACGCATGCGCACCCGCTCGTCTCTTGACATCCGGTGGATGAATTCCAGCGAGAAGTACGCCGCTGCGCTAATAATAAAAATATACCCGGCAAAACCCAGCGTATGAAATACCTTAAACCACATCCAATCATTTGTTATAGCATACTGTGCTAATATTACCAGAATGGCGCCGATAGCAACAGCAGCGAGCGCTATTTTTCTCATGGGGGGTTGTTTTTTATAGTCGAGAATAGAAATCATTTTAGCCCTGTTCACTGTAATCAGATTTTACAAACGGGATGCCATTGCCATTCCCTAAGAGGAAGGCACGCAGATAGCGGGTGGTCTGTAGATTAATTTCTACAAGCGTGGTCTGTAAAACGATCCAGGCTGTCCGATGTCGCCACACCCTAACGGGCTGAACCGTCGTAGAAATGCTACCAGCTGATAGCCGGTCGAATGGTACATGACTTGATATAAATGTTATGGAATAAAACGATCGGACCTATATGAAAACAACGAATCTATTGTCCGGTGCACTACAGACCTACAAGTTACAGGATGACGGCACTTACCCTAATAGTATATTACCGGTGGTCTTATATAAAGGCGCCCTGCAGGCAGATAAAGCTACGGCGTCAGTTATAGAGCAGCTTTTCCGTAACAATGGCTGGGGTGGAGACTGGCGTAATGGTATTTATGATTTCCATCATTATCACAGCACCTCGCATGAGGTACTGGGTATATATGGGGGTATGGCCCAGGTGCAACTGGGTGGCCCTAAGGGCATCTTACTGGAGCTTAGCAGGGGAGATGTACTGGTAATACCTGCAGGTGTGGCGCATTGCAACCTGGGTAGCAGTCATGATTTCCATTGCGTAGGGGCTTACCCTCCGGGACAGGAGCAATATGATATTCTGAGGGGTAGGACCGTAGAGCGTCCGGCAGCAGACGAGCGGATTAGTGCCCTTCCACTGCCGGATACGGACCCCGTTCATGGTGGCGACGGGCCGTTGCTATCGCTTTGGCAATTATAGCTGCAATCTTATCTTCAGTTTGTTTAGTCCTTTTACAACCCACATCAGCAGTATGGCATATGCTGCGCACCAGATGATGCCCGGAAGGCCGTAGCGGAACATTTCGGGCGGAAAGCTGATATGCAGAATATGCCAAAGGTTATACAGTATCCCTGGCAGAATGTAAATGAGTAAGGGATTAGCAGCGGCAGGACGCAGGAAGCTGGTCCAACTGCTCTGCTTTTGCAGGTCTATCAGCCAGTAGAGGAACGCGAACAGCAGGCTGCATATGCCGGCACTGTAAAAACACCAGGTAGGGGTAGCCCAAATCTTGGAGATGGTATAATACGGCCGTAATACATAGCCCGCGATGAATAATACCGCAGTGAAAACGAATGCCTGTGTAAAACGTTGTTGCGACGTACGCGCTTTCTGCTGATCAAAGAAAATAAGCGATAATACCATTCCGCTCAGTACAATGGAAGTATGGGCAGCATGCCCTTTCAGCATCTCAGTCCATCCCAGGCCCGCAGCATCAGCACCCGGCCAGCTGCCAATTATATAGATACCCGTACAGATCACTATCGATAAAAACAATCCCCAGATACGCCCTCTCCATAACTGATACAACAAGCTACTCGCCAAATAGGCCCACCCTATCAATCCGAGAATACCCCACCAATGCGGCTGCATATATGCTGTACCCGACTCTCCGGCACGGTAAATAGCCGCCAGCGATACCAATCCGATCACGCCGGCGGCTTTGCAGATGTAGGTAAAGATCTTATTCTTAAATGTATAGACATTCCATACCAATATTGCTGATACATAAAACAAGAACGCCCAAAGCGATATAGACATACCCATAGCAGCCTCATTATATCCTCCTTCCGTATTGACCATAAAGACACCGAGCACCAGCAAACCTATCGTTCTCCATATAATATGTATCTGCAATTGCCAGACGTTATCCCCTTTGGCTATACGATTGTTAATCGCAAAAGGGATGGACATACCTACAATAAACAGGAAAGAAGGGAACACGACATCCACAAAGGTCATAGCATCCGCATCTGCCGGCATATGTTTCATCCAAGGAGGGATCCCACCGACGCCGGCCACTTCATTTACAAATATCATTACCAATATGGTGATACCACGTAAGGCATCGATAGATAATATCCGCTGCGTATTTAGTTGGTTGATCATGGTATAAAGACACTAAATTTCGAAAAAGATACTCAGCGCGCAATAATTATTCAAGAAAAAAAGGGGCACTGATAAATCCAGCTGGTATTGTCCCTTTATTTTTTTAGCTTATAACAATAGTAAAATGCCCATCTGAGGCCTGTAACTAATAAAATAGCATAGATATCAAGAATAAATGAGTATTTTTTATGCCATTAATTAGTCATCCTGTACAGTGCTGATCCCTGATCCAGAAATAACGAACCTACAGCAGCTGCTGGAAAAGTGGAATATGTTCCTTTCCGGGAGCCAGGAGGCATTTGCTGAAATCCATCAGTATATGTACGGTTCGCTGTATCAATATGCGTTACGCATGCTCCAGGAGCCGGCACTGGCTGAGGATGCGGTGCAAGAGTTATTCATTCGTCTCTGGCTGAAACGCCAACGTATCCGGCCCATACAAAATGTAAAGGCTTACCTGCTGCGGGCACTTCGTAACCAGGTATTAAACCAGTTAAGACAGTTAAAAAGCAACTGGCTGCAGGTACAGTTTAACCGGACACCCGATATCGTCTTTTCACAGGAAGATATATTGGTAGAGCAGGAGACCGACCAGGCCATGCGTCAAAAGATACAACTGGCACTCAACCAGTTACCCCAGCGCCAGCGGGAGATTATCTATCTGCGGTATTTCGAAGACCTCTCTTATGAGCAGATCGCTCAGATCATGCACCTGAACTATCAAAGTGCACTCAACCTGGTGCAGCGAGCCATTACTTCCCTGCGAAAGATGGGATTATCCTCCTTTTTTGGCTTCCTCGTCATTTAATTTCAATTTTTTTTGCCTGGCTGAGTATATTTTTTCAGACTACGTGTCTTAGAGAAAAAGCAGCATTATGGACGAACAGCCATCCGATAACTGGCCATTCCGATTTAATAAACCTGCCGCTCCTGATCCGGAGCAGGTAAGGCATAGCTGGCAGGCTATCTATTATGGTATTGCGGACCGTACTGTTCATCGCAGGCGGAAACGCCTGATGGCGATGACCGTCTACAGTGTCATCCTGCTATTATTGGGATATGGCATCTGGACCTGGCAGTTTGCCTGGCAGGAGCGTCGTACTAATTATGGTAATATAGAAAGGGTGACCTTACCGGATGGTTCTGTCGTAGTATTGAGCGCTCACTCCTCCCTACGCTATCCGCCACGGTGGAATAGCAGCAGCCGGGAAGTATGGTTGAGCGGAGAGGCTTATTTTGAAGTCACCCATACCAAGTCCGACAGCCGGTTTATCGTTCACTCCAACGATCTGCGGATAGAAGTGTTAGGTACGAAGTTCAATGTGAATAACCGCACAGAAAAAGCATCCATCGCCCTGAATGAAGGTAAGGTACAGTTAAGTTCCAAAGAGTTGCTCAGCCTGCATAAGCAACCGATCGTGATGGCTCCCGGCGATGTGGTAGAGATCAAAGGCCGCGATTATAGTATCAAACACCAGCAACACGTAGAGCGGTTCAGCAACTGGACCAATCACTCTTTCCACTTCAATGGTACTTCTATGGCGGAAGTAGCCGTTTTCATCCAACGCTATTATGGTATGGAAATGCAATTTGCCGACCCTTCCCTGCAACAACTATCATTAAGTGGAGACCTGAAGATCAGGGATATCAACCAATTCCTGCAAACGATGGAAGTAGCCTTACATATCAAGACAGAAGTAAAGGATCAGGTGATCTTTGTGTATAAGCAGTAGACGGACAGGACATCAATCAAACACACTTGTAGTATTTCGCGGACAACCAAAATCGTTACCACATGCGTACACGTTACATATTTTACGACACTTAATTATATGCTATACCTGTAGCTGAAATACAGCGACCCATGGTACTGATGGTGCGCCATGGAAGTTCCATTTTATCACCAATAAAAAAATGATCGCTTATGAAAAAAAGAAAGAAAGGTATGCCAACGACCTTTTTTCCTTTCACAGCGTGCCTGATGGCTGGTTTTGTCTTACCAGCAACTGCCGTTCCCTCCAATGCATCTTCCCAACCGACCGGGACTGAAAAACATTGGCCGGTAGGCAATCAGCGCCAAACAGTAGCAGATATTCTCGCCACTGCCCGCAAGGTATTTAAAGTAGACTTTGTGTATAAAGCAGGTATCCTCCCTGATGCTGCCGTACAGTTTGAGATCTCCAGGTATAAAAAACTCGAACCTTTACTGGACGACCTGTTAAAGCCCTTTTCCCTGGACTATCGTAAAGTATATGATAACACCTATGCGATCGTCGAAGGTGCCAAATATGGCCCGAAAACACCCTCCCAGCAGGTGACGGAAGGAGGAGAACCCCTCTCGCTCAATACCGTCAATTCTGCTACGGCCACTACTCAGGTGTCAGATACACTCCGCAAACGTGCTATCACAGGTAAAGTATTGGATGAAAAGGATGGACAACCCGTTATCGGCGCTACCGTATTGGTAAAGAATACCCGCAACGGCGCTAAAACAGATGCGCAGGGGCAGTATCATATCGATGTGAACAGCAATGATGCCGTACTGGTATTTTCTGCCATCGGTTTCACCAGCCAGGAGATAGTCGTAAAGGACCAACGTAATATCAATATACAGCTGGCTGTCAGCAATGAAGCCTTAAGCGAAGTAGTGGTAGTAGGTTATGGGACCCGTCGTCGTAAAGACCTGACCAGCTCTATCAGCTCTGTCACCTCCAAAGAGATATCCGCCACTCCAGTAGCGGATGCAGGGCAGGCATTACAGGGTCGCGTTTCCGGTGTAACAATCGTACAAAATTCCGGCGTGCCGGGTGGCGGCGGTGGTACCCAGATACGTATACGTGGTATCTCATCACTCACCAGTACTAATAATCCGCTGATCGTACTCGACGGATTTCCGTTGCCCGATCAGGATGCAGATAATATCCTGAACAGCTTCTCTCCGAATGATATCGCCTCTATCGACGTACTGAAAGATGCCGCCGCCTCTGCGATCTATGGTACCCGTGGTTCTAACGGTGTCATCATGATCACTACCAAGAGAGGAAAAGCAGGCCGTGCAAATATCAACGTAGATGTATACCGCGGTATACAGGAAGCCTGGCGTTTGCCTAAAATGCTGAATGCCAAAGACTATGCTGTTATCAACACAGAGGCCCGTAAAGCCAGCGGATTAGACCCTATCCCTAAACTGGTAGATCCCAATGCGATCGAACAAAAGTATGGTCAGGGTACGAACTGGATGAAAGAGATCTTCCGGCAGGCGCCTATGCAAAGCGTGAACCTGAGCGTTACCGGCGGCAGTGAAAAAGCCCAATATGCTTTATCCGGGGGATACTTCAAACAGAATGGTATCATCCGCAACAGCGACTTCGAACGTTTCAACCTCCGTTTTAACGGCGACCTGCAAGCCAGCAAACGCCTCAAAGTAGGCAACAGCCTCAGCATGAGCCGCACCGTAGAACATGGTATCGAATCTACCGATCCTTTCAACAGTACCATCCTGCTGGCCCTGACAGCACCTCCTACCGTACGTCCTAAAAATCCTGATGGCTCCTATGCCGGCGGCCTCAGCGAAGATGGCTTCGGAGAACCAGATGCTGTGTATAATCTTGAGGTACCTCAGCGTGCTTATACCCGCTACCGCATCACCGGTAACGTGTTTGCAGAATACCTCATTACCGATCACCTGAAGTTTAAAGCCAATGTAGGCGCCGACCTGCTGCATGCCGCCCGCAAAGACTTCTACCCGGCGACGCCAGCTACCGGTGGTGCTCCCATTACCATCACCCGGCTGAATGAAGCCAGCAATCTCGACCCTAGTTGGTTGAGTGAGCTAACCCTGGATTACAACCGCACTTTCGGTCAGCATCGCGTAGGCGTACTCCTCGGCTATACCGCCCAGGACAACCAATTCAGCTCACTGAATGCCTCCCGTAATGGTTATGGCAGAATAGATATGCCAGTACTGGATAATGGCGCCGTTACCTTAAAAGATCTCTCCCAGATCGACAACTTCAGCAGCTTTGGCCGCAACCGCCTTATCTCTTATATCGGTCGTGTGAACTACGATTTTAAAGACAGATACCTATTCTCCGCCAGCTTAAGACGGGATGGCTCTTCCAATTTCGCCGCTAATCACCGCTTTACCAATATGCCCTCCTTCTCCGCCGCATGGAGGGTTACACAGGAATCTTTCATGAAACAACAGCGCCTGTTTGACGACCTCAAACTACGCGTGAGCTATGGTTTCAATGGCAACCAGAACATCCCCACCTTTACTTATCTAACCAAGATCAATACAGGCTTGCAGTACGTATTCGGCAACAGCAGCGGCAGCGGTGGCGCTACCGGTGGCGCAGCCCCTACTACCTACGCCAATCCATTGGTAAAGTGGGAAATGAACGAACAACTGAATATCGGTGTAGACCTCTCTATACTGGATGGCCGTATATCCGGTTCCGTGGACTGGTATGTACGTAAATCCAAAGACCTGTTATTGCTGGTATCTCCTGCCGGCGTATCCGGTTATATCGATCCTACAGCCACCAATACCGGTCTGATGCAGAACAAAGGGGTGGATGTTGCCTTGAACACCGTTAACGTTGATGGTAAGGACTTCAAATGGTCTTCCCAGATCGTGGTAGCTGCCTATCGTAACAAAGTGACCTCGCTGGGTAAAAGCTCTCCCATCAACCAGGAATTCCAGCGTATCACAGGTGGGGCCAAACGTATCTCTGCCGGCATGCCTGCCTTCTACTTCTATGGTTTTAAAACAGATGGTATCTTCCAGACCTGGGATGAAGTGAATAAACATGCTGTACAGGTACCTGGTACAGATCCTACTACCAGCACCGCACCCGGCGATATCCGTTTTGTAGATATCAATGGCGATGGTGTCATCAACGATGAAGACCGTACCAACCTGGGTAATCAGTATCCTACCTTCACCTACGGCTTTACCAACAACTTCTCCTTTAAAGGTTTTGATCTCAGCATCTTCCTGCAGGGGTCACAGGGTAATAAAGTACTCAACTTCACCCGCTGGTATACCGAGGGTGGTGTAAGCAATGGTAACTACAGTCAGAAAGTGCTGGAGCGCTGGACAGGGCCTGGTACCAGCAATAGCATGCCCCGTATGATACAAAACGATCCTAACCAGAATCAGCGTGTATCCGACCGCTTTGTAGAAAATGGCTCTTATCTGCGTATCAAAAACGTACGGTTGTCCTATCGGCTGCCACAACGCTGGACCTCCTATGCACATTTGCAAAAAATACAACTGTACACCAGCGTACAGAATCTGGCCACCTTTACCAAATACAGTGGTATCGACCCCGAGGTGGGCGATGGTGTAGACTATGGTTATTATCCGCAGGCTCGCACCTTCCAGTTTGGTATTAATGTCGATTTCTGATCCTACTGACCGTAGATACTTAAAAAAATTAGCTATGCAGCTTATCCAATACAAAAAATATATCGGCGCGGCCCTGCTCTGTCTGTGGCTGAGCAGCTGCTCCAAGGATTTTCTGAACGTGCAGCCTAACAACTTCATTCCGGAAGAAAGATTTTATAAGACCGACGAAGATGCCATCCAGGCGGTAACCGCCGCCTATCAGCCCTTACAGGTCATCTATAACGGCGCAGCCTGGCACCTGGGCGATATTATGAGTGATGATACCGACCTCGGTGGTGGTGGTGGCGGAGACGGCCTGGAGACGGCCGAATTGGACAACTTCAGCGTTACGCCTTTCAACCCGGTGGTAAGCCTCATGTGGAAGCAGTGTTATATCGGCATCTTCCGCGCTAACCTGGTCATCAATAAGATCCCGACTATCACCACGATCTCTGAGCCCATCCGCAAGCGGACAGTAGGAGAGGCCTATTTCCTGCGTGCCTACTATTACTACCAGCTGGTACGCCTGTTCGGCAAAGTACCGCTGATCACTACCGTACTTACCGACGCCGAATCCCGCCAGGTAGAGCGTGCAGAGATCAATCAGATATATGACCTGATCAAACAGGACCTGGCCAAAGCAGCCAACGACCTTCCCAACAACTACGGTGGAGACGACCTGGGTCGTGCTACCTGGGGCGCCGCCAAAGGCGTACTGGCCAGCGTATACCTGACCCTGAAAGATAAACCTAATGCCGCCACCACCGCCCGCCAGGTTATCGATGCTGGTATCTATCACCTCAATGATAACTACGGATGGAACTTCGACCTCCTACATGAGAACAGCGACGAATCCCTGTTCGAAGTACAATACCGTAATGGTGGCGAACAATGGAGCGACAACGGCCCCGGCCAGAAAATGAACTGTTTCTTCGCCCCCCGCGATCAGAACGTTGTACAGTCAGAAGGATATGGCTGGAACATCCCGACAGAAGACCTGGTAAGCAAATTTGAAAGGGATGGCAGCGGTAATATCAAAGATAAAAGGAGACCTGCCAGCATGTGGATGCCGGGTGATAAATTCGGCAACTATACACAGCCGGACAACCTCGTAGGTAGCCCCCGTGGATATAACATCCGCAAATACTTCGTACCGGCATCCAACACCTCCGGCGACGGTGGCGGATGGAGCTGCGCATTGAATGTACCGGTAATGCGGTACAGCGAAGTATTGCTGATCTACGCAGAGGCCGCCGGCCCTGGCGCTGGTAAGCCATATGTAGATGAGGTAAGGGCCCGGGCAGGATTAGACCCGCTGCCGGCCGGCCTCAGCGATGCTGCCTACCTCGAAAAAATATACCTGGAACGCCGCGTGGAATTTGCTTTTGAGATGCATCGCTGGTATGATCTGTTGAGACATCCTGATCCCAACTACTTCATTAATGTGATGAAAGCCTCCGGCAAAACCAACATTACTGCCAAACATCGGTTTATGCCTATACCGCAAGGAGAAAGGGATGTAAACTCCCGACTCACCCAGAACGATGGGTATTAAAAGCAGCCATTTAACACGTCGTGAACTAGAAAAGAAGCCCGGTGATCCGCATCACCGGGCTTTCCCTTTTTATCGTACAGCTGTGCTTTATCAACCGTTGTCAGCAAAACCGGGATATAAGGTCATCCCCCCGTCTACGAACAAGGTAGTGCCGGTTACATAGTCACTGTCATCGCTGGCCAGCCACACTGCCGCTTTCGCTACATCACTTACATCGCCGACCCTCCCGTAAGGGATCAGCTCAAGCAGCTTCGCCTCGTCTTCCGGCGTATCCCAGGCATCCGCATTGATACGCGTCTTGATAGCGCCGGGAGCAATACCATTTACCCGTATACGATGAGGCGCCAGCTCCTGGGCAATAGACTGCATCAGCAGTTTCACCCCTCCCTTACTGGCAGCGTAGTTAACATGCCCTGCCCAGGGTATCACCTCATGCACACTGCTCATACAAATGATCTTGCCCGCAGCTATCGACCGCTCCTTTATAACCCCTCTCCGGATGAACTCCCGCGCGGCCTCCCGGCAACAGAGAAACTGACCCGTGAGGTTTACCGCGATCACCCGGTCCCATTGCTCCAGCGTCATCTCTATAAAAGGCGCATCCTGTTGTATCCCAGCATTGCTGACCAGTATGTCAAAGGTGCCAAATTGGGCAATTATATCCGCAAAGAACTTCTTCACGTCCTCTTCCTTACTGACATCACATTGGTAAAGTATCCCCTCTCCACCGGCAATGCGTATACGTCCCAGTACAGCATCCGCACCGGCATAACTTTTATCGCTGTTATAGTTGATTACAACGGTAGCTCCTGCCAGCGCCAGCTTTTCGGCTACGCTAGCTCCTATACCGGCACTACTGCCAGTGACGATAGCTACCTGTCCATGTAGTGGTTTATCCATGTTGCCAGGTTTGATTATCGCGATATGGTCACAAAAAGCATACCCTCATCTACCACAATCGGGTAATTTTGTCATATTACAGGCTTTACCTACTTTCAATGTTATAACTCATATCCATTATGCAAAAGAAGATCGCTCATATACTGGAAGGAAAGGAGAAACATATTACGGAAACGGATATCGTATTGCAGCCACTGCCGCATAAGGACTTCAGGTTCGCTAATCCGTTCATCGTACTGCATCATATGAAACCGCAATATATCGCGCCGGGAGAGCAGGAGATGCGTCTGCACCCGCATCCCCATCGCGGGTTTGCGCCTGTTACCTTTATGTTGCAGGGAGAGGGTTACCATAAGGATAATGCAGGACATGATATGGTCGTTAAAGCCGGTGATGTACAGTGGATGTTTGCCGGCAGGGGTATCCTACATAGCGAAGGGCCTACGCCGGAGATGCTGAAAAAAGGTGGACATTACGAGCTGATACAGCTCTGGATCAATGCCCCCAAAGCAAACAAAGCAGATGCGCCTCATTACCAACACGTTACCAATGCACAACAACCGGCTGTGCTGTCAGCCCAAGGCGTTGACCTTCGACTGGCCTCCGGCCAGTTCGACGGACAACAGGGGCCTATCCATACTTATACACCCATCGTCAGCCTCTGTGGCACCCTAACTGCCGGAAGCACCATCCAACTGCCAGCAAAAGCCGGCTGGTGGACACTCCTGTATGTAGCACATGGGCAGGTGACCGTCCAAAATGACACACCGGTCGGAGCGTACCACCTGGTGATATTTGACAAGGAAGGCACCGATATTACTGTCACTGCTACCGCAGATGCCCAGCTGCTTTTCCTGTCGGGCGAGCCGATAGAGGAGCCCCTGGCAGTAAAAGATAATTTCGTGATGAACACACCGGAAGAGATCGAACAAGCGATCAGCGATGCAAAGACCGGTCAGTTCGGTACACTAGCCTACTAATACACCACAAGACCGTGCCGCCTGCCAGTGGCACGGCCACTTCCCCCCAAATCGCTACTGCGCAAATAGGGTAGGGAATACCCCCTTATCTTGCATACAGGTACGCATAGCGGGATCGTCAAAGGCCAAGCACCTGCTCCCATATTTGCTCATTGACCCATACGCCGGCAGCCTCGCTCTCTTGCCGAGTACGCAACGTCCGCTCCCCGGGATAAGAGACCTGCTCTCCGGCTCCCCCAGCGCTATGACGGGTATAATCGAGTATAGCGTCGATCAGCGCCTCGTGCATGTCCTCCCGGTGAATAGCAATAAAACATTGGGATACACCGTATTCCCGGCCATCATTGGTGATATCCCGCGTAGAACGGCCACCGCCTAATGCAGTCAGCAATATGTCTAACAGCAACGCCAGCCCCGATCCCTTCCAGTAACCTATCGGCAAGGCCCGCTTGGTCTGCCGGATCACGGCAGGATCAGCAGTCAGCTGCCCCTGCTCATCATAGCCTCCCGGAAAGGGCAATTGCTCACCACGCAATTCATATTCCTGCATCTTGCCAAAGGAATATTGCGACATAGCCATATCCAGCACCACATGCCCTTCCTGGCGGGGTACCGCAATAACCAGTGGATTGTTGCCCAATACAGGAGTACTGCCACCCCAGGCGGGCATACCGGCGATCGCATTGGTGAAACAGATACCGACACAGCCGGCATCAGCAGCCTGCCAGCCATAAGTACCACCACGCATCCAGTGGTTGTTGTTACGGATGGTCACACAGCCAATACCCTGGGTCTTAGCCAATGCCACCGCATGTTCCATACAAAGGGAGGCATTGTACATTCCGGGTCCCTGGCGACCATCCCACAGCGCAAAACCACCTTGCTGTGTTACCACTTCCGGACTGGCTGCCAGGTCTACAAATCCGTCACGCACCAGCTGTACAAATACCGGAAAACGGTTCAACCCATGAGAGTGTACCCCATCCCGGCTGTTGGCAGCAAATATACCAGCACAGCGGTCCGCTTTCTCTGTCGTAAAAGACAGCTCAAGTAATACACGCCTGAATTCGTTCTTTAATGTGTCAAATGGAATCCGCATCCGCTAACGATTTAATAATCAAAAATAAGGACCTGCTTTCGTATCTTTATGGCCAGGAAACAGTGTTACACACAAACTGTACCCGATTACCGGTACCGTCCCCATTGGAAAGCCCTCCCTATACAATCACGTATCACTTAGCTACCCCAAAAGGGTACTGGTGTGATCAACTGAAGATGGCCAACAATCACGTCGCACTGTCCATACCTTAAAACAGAAAACCCGTATTATCCTACATCGCATTTAAATTGCTGCACACCATGAATACCCGTCAGGAAATATCCACACTCGGTAAGGTCGTAGCCGGACTGCTCCTCATCGCCGCCTCCGTAGGCGCCCTGATGATACTCATCGGCTTCTGGCCCGATCGCATGCCACAGCCTGGTGAAAAGATCACCCGCTATCACTTCGAGTGGTTCAACGTCACCCTGATAGATACAACAGCGGCTAACAACGATACAGCGGCTGCCGGCTCACACCCCCCTACCGCCACAGCACCGCAAGTCAGCTTCATTGCCGATAGTACAAAAGCCTCCGACAGCACCGGCGCCGACAGTGCGTCACATGCCGCTGTCATATCCCCTGCACCTGCCCGCCACCCCGCCGCCCGCACCATGCACCTCAATACCATCCTGCTGGTACTGGTAGCCGCGACCGGATTCCTGGGCAGCATGGTACATATCGCCTCTTCCTTTACAAACTATATCGGCGCAAATGAATTCAAACGTAGCTGGATGTTGTGGTACTTTGTGAAACCCTTCACCGGCGCTGCCGTAGCAGTCATCTTCTATTTTGTATTCCGCGCCGGATTCCTCAACGTTGGCGATAACGGCGGTAGCATCAACCTCTATGGCATTATCGCACTGTCTGCCCTCTCCGGCCTCTTTACCGACAAAGCGACCCTTAAACTCGAAGAGATCTTCACCGTTATCTTCAAACCCAAAGACGATCGCCCCGATAAGCTGACAGAAGACTTTACCATCACCGAAGTAACGCCGCCCGTATTACAACAACAGGGCGAAAACATCGTTACTATCAAAGGCCGCTCCCTCGACAAAAAAAGGATCACCATCAAAATGGCAGATGACATCATCCCCGATCCTTCTTCTGGAGAAACCACCATCACTTTCTCCTACGAGATACCGCCTGCCAAAAAATCCATGAAAATCTGCAAACTCAGCGTGGCCGACGAACTGGGCAACGAACTGTTCTCCAACGACTTTATCGTCAAAGATGCAGGACAACCGGTGAACGAACCCGCATCCGCCGGCTAATAACCCACATACGCTCCCCTGCAATTCACAACGGCTGCAGGGGAGTTCCTCCGCTCCCTGCTCCGCTCATCCCGACCTGCTTTGACGCTTGCCGCATTCCTGCTATTTTTAACGGCATGTATTGTCGCCCATCACGCACACGTCGCTTATGCAACCTGCTATTACCAGCACTCGCATCGCTGTTTTCCCTGAACGCATATACGCAGTCTCCGGCCTCACAAAGCCCTGACCCGTCTACACCCTTGCTATATACCTGCCAGCGTACCAATGCACCACTCACCATCGATGGTAAAGGAGAAGAAACCGCTTGGCGACAAGCAGCATGGACCCTCGACTTCCAGGATATCGAAAGCAGTAAAAAACCCTTCCCCAATCTGCGTACCCGCGTAAAAATGCTCTGGGATGATCAATATCTCTACCTACTGGCAGATATAGAAGAACCGCACATATGGGCAAGACTGCAACAACATGATACCATCATCTATCATGATAACGATTTCGAAGTATTCATCGATCCCGATGGCGACACCCATCAATACTATGAACTGGAGATTAATGCCTATAATACCGTCATGGACCTGTTTATGCCCCGACCTTACCGCAATGGCGGCAATGCACTGTTGAACTGGGACGCAAAAGGGGTACGCACGGCAGTACATATAAACGGTACAATAAACAACCCTTCCGATATCGATAAGGGCTGGAGTGTGGAGATCGCTATCCCATTCCATACGCTGGGTTTTTACAACCAGTCTCCGGCTCCGCGCGATGGACAACTCTGGCGGATCAACTTCTCCCGCGTACAATGGGATACCGATATCCGCAACGGACAATATATAAAACGCCAGCAGGCAGAACACAACTGGGTGTGGTCCCCGCAAGGTATCATTGATATGCATGCACCTGAAAAATGGGGCTATCTCCATTTTTCACGTACACCGGCTGGTACCACTGCGCCCGTATTTCGTCTTCCGGAAGAAGCATTGATCAGCAAATACCTGTGGCAAGTGTATTACGGACAACAGACTTATCGTCGCAAACAACATCGATTTGCGACACAACTGTCTGCCCTGAATATACCTGCGACGATTACCGACAATGGCAAAACCTATCAACTGACGCTGGAAGCCATCAAAGATCAATACACCGCCACCCTGCAGGGTGGTAATATGCGTGACAAGATCAGCATCAATCAGGAAGGAAAAATATCACCTATAAAATAGCAGTTATGAACAAGCGCAACTTTCTCAAATCGCTGGGACTCGGCAGCCTGGCCCTGATACAACCTAAACTGCCTGTAGCAGCAGCTGCATCTTTAGCAGCACCCGCCCCTAAAGGCCGCCATCGTGTGTGGATCAACCCCTCACACCAGGATACCGAAGCCCAATTACAGGAACGTTATGCCGCCTACAAACGGGCAGGTATCAACGTGATCTATTTTGAGGAAGACAGCGAAAAACACTTCCGCGCCGCCAAAGCTAACGGCATACAAGCACATCGCTGGATGTGGACCATGAACCGCGGAGAGAAAGACCTGCTGGCCGCTCATCCCGAATGGTATGCACAAAACCGTAAAGGCGCTTCCTGCGCCAACCATCCCCCCTATGTAGACTACTATCGCTGGCTATGTCCCAGCAAACCCGAAGTAACCAACTACCTCCGGGATAAAGTAAAACAGATCGTATCCAAAGATTATGTCGATGGCATCCACCTCGATTATGTACGCTACTGCGATGTGATCCTCCCCGTCAATCTCTGGAGCAAATATGGCATCGACCAATCCAGAGAACTGCCCGAATACGACTTCTGTTACTGCGATACCTGCCGCCAAGCCTATAAGGCAGAACATAATATAGATCCCCTGGAAATGGAACATCCGGATCAAAGCCCTTCCTGGCGCAAGTTCCGTTACGACCGCATTACCAAGGTGGTGACCGCCCTGGCACAAGAAGCCAAACAACATAAAAAACCAATCACCGCAGCCGTATTTCCTACTCCCGAGATTGCAAAACGTATTGTAAGACAAGACTGGACCAACTGGCCCCTGGATGCCGTATGCCCCATGATCTATCATGGCTTCTATCGCGAACAGGTCAGCTGGATCGGCGACGCCGTGGCAGAAGGCGTGAAAACACTCAACGGCCGCTTCCCCTTGTATGCCGGACTGTTCCTGCCCGATTTCCAGGGAAAAAATGAAGATATCCGCCAGGGAGTACAGCTGGCACTGAAAAACGGCGCCGCCGGCGTCTCAATCTTCGGCGATCTCACCCCGGAAGTCTTACAGATTTTACAAACTACTGTCTGACAATAAAATACAACAACGGAAAATCCCCTATTTTTATAGGGATCATTCTTATTCGTTCATCATTACCTAAAAACATGTCTGGTATGAAGAATCTATTTGTTGCACTGTTAGGGACTGTCGCATTATATAGCTGTGCTGGCAACCCCGAAGGTAAGAAAGCCGAAACCAAAGACGCTGTGGCTACTACAGCCCCCACCACCGGCACCGAATTGAAAGTGGATACTACCGCCTCCAAAGTTGCCTGGCTGGGCAAAAAAGTAACCGGCAGCCACCACGGCGAGATCAGAATATCCGATGGCAGCCTCTTCATCCAGGATGGCAAACTGACCGGGGGCAAATTCACGATCGATATCAACTCCCTGAAGAATAGCGATATCACCGATGCGGAATACAAAACCAAATTGGAAACGCACCTGAAAAGCCCCGACTTCTTCGATGCCGCCGCACATCCACAGGCTACCTTCGAAATCACTGGCGTGAAAGACCTGGGTAACAACAAAGCCAATATCACCGGCAATCTTACCCTCAGAGGTGTTAGCAAAAACATCTCCTTTGATGCAGATATACTGGAAAATACCGGCTCCACACTCAAAGCCAAAGCCGATTTTAATATCAACCGGCATGACTGGGGTATCACCTATCCCGGTATGAAAGACGATGCCATCAGCAATGAGATCAACCTCAAAGTCGACCTCGTCGCTAAATCTTAATAAGACGACTGATAACATTCCAGGTCCGCATGAAGTATCATTTCATGCGGACCTGTTCTTTTTACCTCACGACTGCAGTCACATCGCTCCCACACCAACGCAGTTTTTACAAATTTTCTACCGCTCATTTCCTACCAAACTCCCTACCATAAACCATTTCAACATTGCGTATCTCCCACACTAACGCACTCACATAAACGTGTTATCGCTTGCATCTCTACTGGTACTGTAGTATATTGGGAATAGCAGAACATAAGAAGATCCTGATATACACGTAATGAACATAGCCCGGAACAGTGGCAGCACACCCTCCTGCAACCGCCGGAAGAACCCTGAATCTTATTTCATACCCAATCAGTTAAATTGATAAAACCTCAACACATGACAACCAAAACTACGTTCAAAAGGATAGCATTGCAGCTGCTATCCGCCTCCACTTGTTTGTTTCTCTGTTGCTGGCTAATGACCAAACCAGCATTGGCAGGTCCTCCCGCCAAGAAGGCTAAGGCAGCGAAAGCAGCCGTCGCAGATCCAAACAACCCCATCGCCGACATCCTCACCGCCGCCGAGTGGGATGTCATTTTTCCACATCGCTTTAATCCGGATGATCGTACCGGGGCAGGGACCCTGCCCACCACACCGGCTAAAGACTTTTATTCTTATGCCAACTTCGTAGAGGCTTGCAGAAGAATGGCCCAAATCAAACTGGTACTGGAACGCCGCTGTGGTACCGACTATTACCGCATTACCCGTACCGACAAAGCCACCGGCGTAACCACCGTCATGCGTACTGACCCTTCCTTCAACGATCCTACCTGGGCTAACCTCGCGATCGTAAAGGAAACATTGGACTACGCCACCTTCGCCAACGAAGGAGACATCAATACCCGCAAACGCGAGCTGATGGCATTCCTCGCCAACATCTCCCAGGAAACCACCGGTGGATGGCCTACCGCACCGGGTGGCCAGTTCGCCTGGGGCCTTTACTTCCGCGAAGAACAAGGATATGAAGGCACCACTAATATCGGCTACCGCGTAGACCACGCCATCTATCCCCCCGCTCCGGGCAAGTCCTATCACGGACGCGGTCCCATCCAGTTGAGCTATAACTACAACTACGGACAAGCCAGCGAATTCCTGTTCGGCGACAAAAACATACTGCTGGCCACTCCCGAAAAAGTAATACAGGATGGCGTGATCGCCTTCGAAACAGGTATCTGGTTCTGGATGACCCCTCAATATCCTAAACCTTCCTGCCACGATGTAATGATCCCTGGTAAATGGACACCCACACCAGCAGAAGCAGCAGGTGGTATCAAAGCAGGATTCGGTACAACCGTTAACATCATCAACGGTGGCGTAGAATGCGGCGGCGCTACGGAAAACAATAAAGTGCTGAGCCGTATCGCTCACTTCCAGCGCTATACCGGTATCAAACAGGTAAGCATGGAACTCAATGGTGGCAACAACACCGCCAACCTGGGCTGCGCCAACATGAAACGTTTCGCAATGGACCCTGCCGAATGTTCCCGCATCACCGCACTCACCTTCACCAAACCAACCAGCTACACCATCGCCACCACTTCCTTGTCGCCCATCGCTATCGAGGTAAGTAAAAACGATCCTTCCAATGAAGTAACCCAGATCGTGATCAATATCAACGGTCAGCGCTTCACAGGCACCACCGCACAGTGGACACCACCGGCTTATGGCAAATTCAAAGCCTATGCTGCCGGTGCCCGCGCTGGTAAGGATTCTGTAACCACTACCGTAGATCTCGTTATCTGGAATGACGTATCCTTCGAAGGTTGTACCAACCTCCCCGCATGGCAGGCAAAAGATTATACCACTGTTGGCAATATCGTATTGTACAACGGTAGCATCTACCGCAATAAATGGTGGGCAGGTGCAGCAGCATTACCCAGCGCAGCCGACCCTTGGGAATTACTGGGCGCTTGCAGCGGCGGCACCGGCAACCAATTACCGGTAGTGAATATCACCGCTCCCGCTAACAATGCCAGCTACAACGCACCGGCTAATATTACCATCAGCGCCAACGCCACCGACGCAGACGGACGCATCGCCAAAGTGGAATTCTTCAACGGCGCTACCAAATTAGGCGAAACCACCACCGCTCCTTACAACTTCACCTGGAGCAGTGTAGCCGCCGGCAACTACACCATCACCGCCAAAGCTACCGACGACAAAGGGGGTAGCCGCACCTCCGCAGCTGTAACCGTTGCCGTAAATGGCACCAACCCTGGCGGCGGCTGTGGCAGCATCGCCGTATGGGATGCCACCAAAGCATACACCGGCGGTCAACAAGCCGTATACAGCGGCAAGATCTACAAAGCCAAATGGTGGACACAGGGCGATCGTCCTGACCAGAACACCGGCTCCGGCAAAGCCTGGGAATATGTAGGCGATTGCGGCGCCGCCGCCCGCAGCTTCAACGAACCTACTCATATCGGCGACGATAACAACCAAACCATCAACGTATATCCCAACCCCGCCACCGGCTCCTCCATACAGGTAACCGTAGATGGTACACCTGGCGAACAACTGCAGATATCCTTACTGAATATCAAAACCGGTCAGCCTATCCTCCGCCAGGTACAAACCCTCGGCGTAAAAGGACAGGCCATCCAGCTCAATATCAGCCAGGTACCCGCAGGCACCTGGATACTTAACATACAACATGGCCAAAGCAAAAAAATAAGCACCGCCAAGATCGTAAGGGTACAATAACCCCCTTTTCGCTCACCTTCTTATCAAGGGCCGCCCCCCGATCTCACCGTCCGGGAAGCGGCCCTTCCTATAACATTCCTGTATCATTCCTATAGCATTCGTATAGTCATTGCATAAGCTAAGCCTATCCAAACTTATACAATGAGTATACAACAGGTATACCCCCAATATACCATGCCTATACCTTGACTATACATTGCTTATACAACGCTTATACAATGCTTATAGAACGCTTATACATCCTATAAGCAATAAGTACATAACTTTCTAATTGTCAGTATATTATGACTTTACTAAATCAGTAAAAAAAGCCCCTCTCTAACCGTATTAATGACAACCCCAAAAAGGGAAGCCCCTCTGAGAAATATCCAGAGAGGCCTTTCCTCAAGCATAGCTGTACCGGCATCATCGCCCGTACCCGTATATCGTCAAATAATAATCATTGCTTCCATATCTTAAACACCTTCGATCCCTTACCGTCAAACACTTTAATGAAATGCAAACCAGTATCCGGCCCCTCCAGCGAAAGCCGTCCACCGCTCACCAGTATCGTCTTCAGCAAACGCATATCCGGACTGAATATCTGCCTCGTCATAGTCTCCTTGCCCGCCGTCACTCCATACAGCGATAACAGTCCGTTTGTCAGATTGGGATATAACTGCATATCGCCGGCCGTCCCTCCTTCCAATGTAAATAAATGAACTTTTTCATTGCAGTGGGGTTTAAATAGTAACAAAACAGAATGCTCAGTTAGTCAGAGAATAAGGGCTTTTCCTATTTAGCTCAATACAGATATTGCTATACTAAAAATTACACCTTTCCAGGTAGCAGCAGCATCCTACAATCATGTGATTTGAATGCTGAATGATAGCATGTACAAGATGGCATATTCATTGATCAGTACTAAAGAAACAGCTATATGAACAGATGGACAATGCCGCTGATCTGCTCCTTTCTGGCAGCGCTTAATGCCTGTCAGCCGAAAGGAGATCACAACGCCGGAAATAGCGACAGCACACATATTACAACACCGGCAAAAGATACTGCCGCTACCACGGAAGTCGCCCACGCAGCAAGCCGGGAGATCACTGTTGGTAAACATTCCGTAGGTATCGCCTTCCAGTCAAAAGAAGACAATGGACAATCACTCCCCGAAACCCAGTTGACCGTGAAGGTCAACGGACAAGAGATCCTGCATAAAAAATACACCGCCATGTTCAGCTTCCTGGATAAAAACAGTTTCCAGCAAACAAATCCCATTCCTAAAGATGCAGACATCGTGCTGGCATGCGGAGGCGAGTTCGCCGAAACAGGCAGCTTCCTGTATATCAAACAGGAAAAAAATGGCTGCTCCATTTACGAACTGCTGACCGGGCAATCCGATAACAGCAAGAACACACCTACCTTGCTCAAAACAGTGAAATAACCTTCCACTTACATGTAATCCTCCAGATACATGATCACGAATACCTTCTTTCCGCTAGCACGGGGAGAAGGTTTTTTTGTGTACATTTAAATACCACCATTTCCATTCATCAACTTGCATAACCAACGTTTCACATCCCAACAGATCACTACCGCCATCTTTGCCGCCATCGTCAGCTTCGCGGCATATACTTCCATATTCGCCTATCGTAAAGCGTTTAACGTAGCACACTTCTCCGGGTATACCCTATGGGGCATGGACTTTAAAATTGCCCTCGTGATCACCCAGGTCATAGGCTATATGGCCAGCAAGTTTTACGGCATCCGTTTTATTTCAGAGATGAAAAGGATAGGACGGGGGAGGCTCATCCTATCGCTGGTAGGTATCGCCTGGCTATCATGGCTGTTATTTGCACTGATACCGCCACCATATAATTGCTGGTGCCTGCTGCTGAACGGCTTTCCGTTGGGGATGATATGGGGTATCGTATTCTCCTACATAGAAGGAAGAAGAACCACGGATATGATCAGTGCCGCCCTGGCCGTCAGCTTTATATTCGCCTCCGGCCTGGCTAAATCTGCCGCGCAATGGGTCATGAGTGCCTGGCAGGTATCTGAATACTGGATGCCCTTCACCGTAGGCGCACTGTTCCTGTTACCCCTCCTGTTATTTACCTACCTGCTGGAACGCCTGCCTCCTCCCGATGAAGAAGACAAACGCCAACGGGTAGACCGGCAGCCCATGCCACCAGCCGACCGGAAAGCTTTAGTACGTCGCTTCCTGCCAGGCATCGTCGCCCTTGTCATCATATATATCCTCGTTACCATACTCCGCGAAGTAAGAGACAGCTTTATGGCAGATATGTGGCGGGAATCCGGCGCCGCTTTCGTACCTGGTACCTTCGCCCGCACAGAAACAACCATCAGCCTCATCATCCTGGTACTCATCGCCGCCATGGTATGGCTACAACACAACTTCAAGGCATTCCTACTCGCACAGGGTATCATGCTGGCCGGCTTTATCATCGCACTGACCATTACCCTCCTGCACCAACAGCAACTGGTATCCATGTACTCCTGGATGATGCTGGCCGGATTAGGCCTGTATATGGTATACATCCCGTTCAACAGTATCCTGTTCGATCGTTTCATCGCCTCCTTCCGCATCGCTGGCAACGTTGGCTTTCTCATCTACATAGCCGATGCCTTCGGATACCTGGGCAGCGTAGCCGTATTACTGATGAAGACCTGGCAGTTCATCCGGGACGGATGGTTGCCCTTCTTCATGCAGCTGGTAATCCTTACCAGTATCACCGGTATTGCCGGGACCTTACTCTCCATCACCTACTTCACGCGCAAATACCGGCAGTAAAAACCATAGCTTTACATTTTATTGACTGACCCACCCACCGTACATGCGTCACACCTGGTACTTATTTTCATTATGCCTCTTGCTTACCGCCTGCCGCTCTCAAGAGCCCAGGCAGATCACCAAAGGTTTTTACTATTGGAAACAACGCTATACGGCCGATAGCACAGAGCAACATACCTTATCCGCCCTGCACGTACAACGATTGTACCTGCGGGCATTCGATGTGCGCATGGACCCCGCCACCCAACAACCGGTACCAGTAGCGCCCGTCGATATCCGCAGCAAAATCCCCGACTCCACCAGGATTGTACCAGTGGTATTCCTGATGAATGACATCTGGCGCAATACCGACAGCATAGCGGTAACACAACTGGCCCACCGGGTCAGCCAGTTGCTGCTGGACCGCTATAGCAGCATCCCCGCCCACCATATCCCCGAAATACAGATCGACTGCGACTGGACCCGCCAGCAGAAAGAAATCTATTTCGCTTTCCTGCGCGCATTCCGGCAGACCAATGCCTGCCAGGGCCGCCAACTCTCCGCCACCATCCGCATGCACCAGGTCAAATACCTCAGCGCCAATGGCATCCCTCCGGTCGACAAAGGACTCCTCATGTGCTACAACATGGGCGACCTCCGCAAATGGGGCGACCACAACTCCATCCTTAATATGAAAGAACTGAAGGCCTACATCGCCCCCGATCATATACAGGAATATCCATTACCTTTGGACCTGGCTTTGCCATTGTTCGAGTGGAGTGTATTGTTCAGCAAATTCGCCTACACCGGTATCTTACGTAGCATGGGGGACAAGGAACTAGCAGACAGCAAACTGTTCACACCAACCGGCGCCTATACATTTACCTGCCGGAAGGATACTATACTTAACGGCTATCCGCTACGCGAAGGAGATGTGATCCGCCGTGAGACCACCGGCCCCGCTTTGCTGAAACAAGCCGCTCAGCTCATCGCCCGCCAGCGTCAGCAATACGAGCCCACCATCATTTTTTATCACCTGGATTCTCTGACTTTAAGTAAATACACTATTGATGAACTGGAAGACATCTATCATCTTTTCCGTTAGTTTCCTGGCGGCCTTCTTCGGAGAGGTGATCTACACCTTCTCCTGCTCCGACTCCGGCGATCCTTACGATTATTATGTATCATTCATGAACCCCAACCTGGCAGAAGATAAAGGATACACTCCCTTTTATTATACCGCCCTGTCACAGTACTACCTGGATGACAACGATGAAACCTCCGCCAACGTCAACGAATGGCAGCAGATTTTTAAAACAGCGACACCAAAAGATATACAGGAATTCGTATACACTTACAGCCGTCCGCAGATGACGGCCATCTATAATCATATCGAAAAAGGCGATGCCTTGCAGGTACCGGATAGCGTAACCCGCAATACCGTCACCAAGGCACTGATCAGTAATAAAGACCGGGAGACACTGGGGTACCTGATGTACGCCAAACAATGCGAACCACATGCTTTGGCAGAAGATGCCTGGACAGCGCGTAAACCTAATATCGCACAGATGACACGCCTGCAACGCAATGGCCTGCAACTGTTCAATGTGTGCAAAGATCCGCAGGTCAAAGAACGTTTCGCCTATCAGGCCATCCGCATGGCCCATTTCAGCAACGACTATCCACGGACCATCCACCTGTACGACTCCCTGCTTGCCGGCAGCACCACTACCGGCTATATCCATTATAAATCACTGGCACTGAAAGCAGGCGCATTATATCGCACCGGCCGCAAGACGGAAAGTGCTTATTACTTCTCTCAGGTATTCCAGGCCGTACCCGCGCTGCGGCAGATGGCATTCCTCAACGCAGGCTGGACAGCGGCACCCATCACCGCTGTACTAAGGCGCTGTCGCAATAACAGCGAAAAAGCCACCGTCGCCGGCATGTATGCCTTCCGCCATGCAGATGCCTACCCAGACGGGCTGCGCCAGGTATATACCTTCGATCCGCAATCACCCATGCTCGATGTATTGCTGCTCCGCGAGATCAACAAAATAGAGGATGGCTACCTGGATCGCAATATTAACCAGGACCTCGTACGTCCCACCACCAATTATAACTGGTACTACGACCGCCCGCAAAAGAATGATTGGGTCAAACAGATACAACAGGTTACCGACAGTATAGGCAACATAGGAAAGGTACAGGATGCGGCATTGTGGAAGATCTCCTCCGCCTATATTTCCTATATGCTCAAAGACTACACCGGCGCCCGCAAACGCCTGGATGCCCTCAAACCCGCTACGTTGAAAGCGAACTACCGGGATCAATGGGAGATCGTTCGCCTGCTGGTCGCCGTCAATCAACAGCAAAACATCACGCCGGCATTCGAAGCCGAGTTACTGCAATCCTTTAAATGGCTGGACAGCAAAATACAACGGGACGACAAAGGCAAACCCGCCCGTGCCCCCTACTACTACGAAGGCGCCGACCCTGCCGGTTTCTACTTCAATCGTGTCTATCGCAACCTGCTGGATTTCATCGTCGCCAACCGCTATGCACAACTGGACGACATTCCCCATAAAGCGTTGGTACTTGCCCGTAAAGACGATATCTCCGGCGAGTACACGAGCGTAACCACCGGCAATGCCAAAGAGTTCATCCGGGAAAAGATGCAGCCCGCCGAACTGATCGCCTTGTATGAATTGAAACAATCTAAAAAACAATCTGCCCTGGAAAAATACCTGTTCAGCTATTTCCCCATGGATAATGCCGACCTCAGCGCCGCCATCGGCACCAGCTTCATACGCGTGCACGACTTCGTACATGCGCAGGAGTGGTTGAAGAAAGCACCAGATCAGGCACAACAGTCCGCCTATCACTTGTTCGATCCTTTATACCAGGACTTCGGCAGCGATCTGGATAGCAGCGGCCCCGTGATCACCCAGCAGGCTTTCGTTAACGAAATGCGCTCTCTGGAAAAAACTTTCGCTACCGGCAAAGCCACCGCCCAACAGTATCAAAAGTATGCCAACGGCCTCTTCAGCATCTCCTACTATGGTCCCAACTGGCACTTTGTAACAGGCTATCGCAGCAGCACCCGGTGGTACAGTCCCGAAAAGGATTCCGTACCTACCGAAAAAGAATACTACGGCGTATACCGCGCTGAAGAATACTACAAAAAAGCCGCCGATGCCACTACCGATAAAGAGCTCAAAGCAGCATGCCTGTTCCTCGCCGCCCGCTGTGCACAGAAACACATTCCCGTTGAACCCGATTCAGAAGACCCGGCTTATGTAAGCAAACTGAAAAAGAACATACACTTCCCGGCATTGTACCAATACAGCCAGACTAAATTCTTCCAGGCCCGGGTCGAAGAATGCTCCTATCTCCAGGACTATGTCCGGGTCAATAAGGTCACTACCAAATAACAGATTCCTTAAATATTTTTGCGCTAAGGACCGGCTCAGCCCGGTCCTTTTTAAAAAAACATACCCGATCGGGTATGAAAATCTATTTTCGTCCCAATATATACCCGATCAGGTACGCATTGTTTCCTATTACCATAAAAATTAGCTTCAATAAAAATGGGCGTTTTCGAACTATTAAAAAGTCAAGCTAACGGACAGTTTTATTTCCGCTTGAAAGCGAATAATGGAGAAACCATACTTAGAAGCGAAATGTATGTTACTAAAACAGCGGCTTTAAGTGGCTTACAGTCTGTTAAGAATAATTCTCAGCGTAGCGATAGCTATGAATCAATCACTACAAAAGATGGTAGGTACTACTTTATTGATAGTAGCTTCCTAAATAAGGAAGACAAGGAGAGATATAAAAAAATCATTCAGGAACGATCTAAACGATTAGAACCCTAGAAACCTAACACAGAGAAAGATCATTACTCCATCCTCTAACGGTATCATTATACCTTGGACGGAAAGAAAAGAAAATTTAAAAAATTTACAATGCATTCATTATAAACCACTTACAATTTTCGCGACCTGCTGCCATTTCAAAAATTTTTCCGCTTCGCGTAAATGGAATTTCCGATCCGATTAAACCCGCGCGCGTATCTGTGATACTTTTGTTGAGTTATCTGACAATCAGGAAATATTCAAATCTATCACTATATGGTTCGTAAGGCGTTACTGTTCTCGGCACTATTCCTCACTATGTTTTTGCAGACATTTGCACATGCTTTTTGGATGGAAACCAGCCCTGCCGGTAAAAAGGGAAAAGCACAGGAAGTACGTATCTATTTCGGGGAATACGCCGACAAGGACATTACGCCAGTGGCAGATTGGTTTTCTGACACCCGCGATTACACCCTCACCCTCATCACTCCCGACAAAAAAGAGATCAAACTCACCTCTACTGCTGCCAAAGATCACTTCAAGGCCAGCTTCACCCCCGACCAGGAAGGTGTGTACACGGTAGTACTGCAACACACCGTAAAAGACCTGTACAATGGCAAACGCCTGGATTATCATTCCAGTGCTGTTGTAAAGATCGGGGCTGCCAACACCGGCGACCGCCCGGAACACAACACGAACGCTGTCAGCATCTATACTGCTGCAAAAGATACTTACAAAGCCAATACAGCGGTTTCTCTGCAAACATTCTTCGACAAGCTGCCAGCTGGCCAGAAAGAGGTAGAAGTGGTAGCGCCTAATGGCTGGGGTAAAAAACTGTACACGGACAGCACCGGTATGGCCAGTTTCACACCGATATGGCCTGGCCGCTATATGGTAGAAGTAACCAGTACGGAGAAAAAATCCGGCGACCACAATGGGAAACCTTATGATGCTAATTGGCGTTGTGCTACTTACTGTATCGAAGTAATCAAATAATCATGCAAAAGAACGTTCGAAATACATCCTCACCAGCTGCCAAGCCTGCTAAAAAAGGGAAATCCCGTTTCCGCAAGGTCAATGATTTCCTGCACCTGTGGCTGGGCCTGATCTCCGGTATCATCGTGTTCATCGTGAGCGTTACCGGCTGTATCTATGCCTTCGAAAGAGAGATCCGTAACTACACACAACCCTACCAGTTCGTAGAAGCGAAACAAGCGCCCTACCTGCCACCTTCCCAGCTGAAAGTGATCGCAGCAAAAGCCGCTTTCGGCAGCAATGCCCCGGATTCTATGACCAGCAAAATATCCGGTGTAAGCTATGGCGCTCCAGGTACTGCCGCTATCGCCGCATATACCGACAAGAAAAATGGCTACACCATGGTATACATGAACCCTTACGATGGGAAAGTGTTACACCAGAAGATATTAAAGGATGACTTCTTCCGTTTCATCCTGGAAGGCCACTTCAACCTGTGGCTGCCCCGCGAGATCGGTCAGCCTATCGTAGCCTCTGCAGTACTGATATTCGTGTTCCTGCTGATCTCCGGCCTGATCATGTGGTGGCCCAAGAAATGGACCAAAGCAGCCCGCGATCAAAGCTTCAAGGTAAAATGGAAAGCCAGCTTCAAACGGGTGAATTACGACCTGCATAACGTGTTGGGGTTCTATGTGATGACCATCGCACTGGTATTAGGTCTGACAGGATTGGTATGGGGCTTTAAATGGTTCTCCAAATC
This sequence comes from Chitinophaga pendula, assembly GCF_020386615.1. Classification (NCBI taxonomy): domain Bacteria; kingdom Pseudomonadati; phylum Bacteroidota; class Chitinophagia; order Chitinophagales; family Chitinophagaceae; genus Chitinophaga; species Chitinophaga pendula. The sequence goes on along the minus strand of NZ_CP077769.1, from coordinate 6,615,665 downwards.
CTACTATTGGACACTGACCGGTGGCAAGACCATGCCGGCAGGTAAAGGCGCGAGACCCAGCTCCGATACCTTGCAATATACCGCGGCTCTTAGTCACATACCGGAAGATGTAGTGTTCCAAAACGCACTGAAAGAGTACAAAGGCATCACCGGCACCATACAGGTACAGTTTGCCGTTAAAAAGGACGACGCTATCTCCCTGACCTACAATCCGGACCAGGGCACCTATAATAAACGAGAATTCCGTTACTTCGATCAGTATACACTAAAGGAAATACCTGGTAAGAACTTGTATTCTACCAAGTACAATAAGGCTTCTATTGGTGAAAAGATCTATCGTTCTAACTACGACATCCACGTCGGCGCTATTGCCGGCCTGCCTGGTAAGATACTCGCATTCTTCGCCAGCCTTATCTGCGCCAGCTTACCGGTAACCGGTTTCTACGTATGGTGGGGTAAAAAGAAAAAGCAGAAGAAACCAGCACTCCAAAAACCAGTACCTGCCAAAACCACTATTATTACCAGGGGTGAGCAAGTGGTACCAGCTTAATCATTTTCATTTAAATAAAAAGAACAGCGGCTGCCTCCACAGTCGCTGTTCTTTTTTTATGGTGATATAGAGATAGCGGTCGCCCACTACAACCGGGGGTCTACCGCTTCACTCTCCAGGGCCAGCACGCCGAATGCACAGCCATGTACGCGGCTCAACGGCTCCTTTTCGACAAACCGGTGCAACCCTTCCAGCCCTAGCAGGAACTCCCGCAACGCCATGGAGCGTTTGGTAGATAGCCCCCTTGCCTTTAAGCGGGTCAGGTGCTCTGGCATCGTATAGTCCGGGCCATAAATGATCCGTAGATATTCTTTTCCCCTGACCTTGATAGCCGGTTGCTCAATGCTATTGCCGTTATAGGCAACGAAGTCATATGGTTTCACCACCATCCCTTCGCCACCATTGGCCGTCAGCGCTACCCACCAGTCTGTTACTTCCTCCAGGCTCTGCGGATCATCCAGGTAAGCGATACGATAGCTGGTAGGCTGCAGTATACCGCTGTCTGCCGCACAGATATCGGCGATACGGTCCATATGCCATTCGTGCGGCTTGTCGCTCCATACCTTGCCTTCCGTGGCCATGATATGAAAAGGAGCCAGCTTGTAGTCCTCCAGGCTGTTCACCGGCCAGATATATTGCTGGTAAGCAGTGATGTATTGATGGGTATGCTCCAGTCGCTGCGCATACCGTTCCAGCAAAGGCGCCGCATCCGGATGCATGGCCTCCTGCAGGGCAGCTACCGCCGCGGTAAGGCTATGTCTGGCGGCAGCGCCTACGGGGCCATACTGTTGCTCCAGCAGGGTCTGTGCCTTGGCATTCCACGGCATCAGCTCCGCATCGAAGCATACCCATTCGGTACGGAACTCCTCGTAAAAACCAGCGGTTTCCAGGGCGGCACTCAGGCGTTGTAAAAAAGCCTGCTCCGTTTCCTTATCGTTAAAATACGCCCTGCCGGTGCGCGTATATACCGTACCGATACCTTCCCCTTCAATACCGAAGGTATCTTTGATCACTTGTTCATGCTTCCCTACTATCACGATAGTCCTGGAACCCATGTGTTTCTCTTCGCACACCACCTTTCTCACCCCGACGCCGGTAAAGTATTTAAACGCTTCCAGCGGATGTTCCAGGTAGTCGTCCAGTTTACTGGTTTCACAAGGGCTCATAGTAGGAGGGAGGTAGATCAGCCATTTGGGATTCACTGCAAAACGGCTCATCGCCTCCAGCGCGGTAACCGCCTGCTCTGCCCTTACCGTGATACGCTGACCATAGCGGGTCTCTATGAATTGTTTTCCGCTTACGTTGGCAATATCCAGCAGGTCGTCATGCGCCTGTTGCAGTGATAATGCCGGACCGGCAGGTACATGTAAAGGTCTGACAGGCTCACAGTGTACTTCCTTCGCAGGTACATCTACCAGCTCACTTTCCGGGTATCGTAAGGCCGTCAGTTTACCACCGAATACGCAGCCGGTATCTATGTCGATCGTACGGTTCAGCCATTGTGCTGTAGGTACCGGTGTGTGCCCGTATACCACCTTGGCGGCGCCTTTATATTCAGCAGCCCAGTTGTAACGTACCGGCAACCCGAATTCGTCGATCTCACCCGTAGTCTCTCCATACAGGCAGAATTCACGTACAGCGCCGGAGCCTCTTCCCTGCATAGCTTCCTTTAGTCCGGCGTGAGCCACTACCAGCCTGCCATGATCGAACACATAGTGACTGATCAATCCATCCAGGAAGGCCTGTACGTCTTCACGGAAAGCAGGCGTCTCACCAGACAGCTGCGCGATGGATTGCTCCAGCCCATGTCTTACCTGCACCTGCCGCCCCTGCAGCCATTTCAGCAACTTCACATCGTGGTTACCTGGTACGCAATAGGCCAGGCCCGCTTTTACCTGTGTCATCACTAGGCATAATACCGCCGGCGTAGCAGGTCCTCTGTCTACCAGGTCGCCCAGAAACACCAGCTTACGTCCTTCCGGATGCCGCCAGTAACCTTCCTGCTCCTGGTATCCTAGTTTAGCAATCAACAGCACCAGTTCGTCATAACAACCGTGTATATCCCCGATGATATCAAATGGCCCCGTTTCTGCCTTCTTATCATTATGCAGTGGCTGTCGTTCGATACCTGTAATACCAGCTACCTCTTCTACCGTCCGTAATTCATAGATCTGCCGGAATCCTTCTAGCTTCAACCGCCGCAGACTACGTTTGAGCGCCACCACCTGGTGTGCGATCGCATGCCGCCCCAGGTTACGGTCCGTACGTTGCTCTCCACGCTGCACGCATAATTTCTCCGACATATTGATCACGATCGCCACCGGCAATACATGGTGCTCCCTCGCCAGCTTCACCCATTCCTTACGATCCTCTTCCCGTACGTTAGTCGCATCGATCACCGTTAGCAAGCCATTCTTCAACCGCTTGGCCACAATAAACCGCGCCAGTTCAAACGCATCAGCAGATGCGGCCAGGCTATTCTCGTCATCACTTACCATCCCCCTGCATGTATCAGAAGATACGATCTCCGTAGACTTAAAATGCGTACGGGCAAAGGTGGACTTACCAGAACCGGAAGCTCCTATCAGCAATACCAGTGATAGATCCGGCACTTTTATCTTCGTTATCTGCTCTTCATTTCTGCGCATAAAAGCTCTCTCTTATTTGTATCAGTATGCGTTCTGCCATATTCCTGTCCGGCACATCAGGCAAGTCCGACTTAGCATACAATTGTTCTATTCTGTCTATTTTCTTATCCGCCATATCCAGCAGCTCTTCATATTCAAACTTACCGTTACGGATATTAAGCAGGAAATCGCGGTCATCACGATACACCCTTACCTCTTTGTACAATGCGATCTCAGAAGCCATATGCAACAAACGGAAGGTGTGCATCATATTTTTGGTATCATACTGTTTACCCAGCGCCACTGTATGGGTATACCTGGCTTCATTCCGTTTTTCCACCCACTCCCAGTATTCCAGGTACTCACGGCAGTAAACAGAATAACCGTCTTTGTTGAAGTTCATCACGGCCAAAGCCTCTATATCTTTGGGCACACTGCTCACCCGTACATCATTGGCTTCCACACCTGATATGATACCAGCCAGTGTGTCGCCTTCCGGCAGCTGTCGCTGATGATAAAGCAGGTAAGCATCCCTGAAATGCGACAGCTGTGTCAGCCCACATTCTTCCTGCCGGAATCCGTGATGACGTAACCAGTCCGCAACCGGTACGGTACCATTGCCCGCAACTACATAACAGAAGTCCAGCACCGTCTTCCGTTCCTTCTCCATTGGGCGGCTGATCTTTTTATTCAACCCTGTCGCCTTCTTGATCTGCGAACGTGCATACCCGGCAAATGTCTGCATACAGAGTTTGGACAGGAATGCCTCCGGTTTGATCAGCGACAACAGCGGATGACGATACAATATCGTATTACCGGTGCTTCCCAGCAGCTCCAGTATATTGGGATTATTTTCACAGAGCAGACCTATGAAGCGGCCTACCTCATAATACACTTCATCATTCGTGATATTCGATACCTGCGGGGTATAGGTAAGGCCATATAGCTCCTGACGGGGTAATATAAATACTCCTTTCAGATCTGTATCAGAGCTGGGTAACTGCAGGTTGTAAGCCCGGCTGCCACTGAGACACTTTAGTAGCAATTGTTCCGGATGTACGGACAATGTTTCGAATGTCATGATGGTATATATTTCCTAAATAGCTCATCCAGTTCGGCAGTATCATGCGTTACAGGTGCCAGTGCCTGTCCTTTCTCTTTACAGTAAACCAGGTTATCCGACAACCAGCCTTGCAAGAACGGCAGGGGAGTGGTGACCGCCTTTTCATCAGCAGCTTGTTTCTTTTGCAACAATACTTCGATCTCCTGTTGCCATACCGGGTCAGCGATCAGCGTTCTAAGCTGTTCGAACTGCATGGGCGGCAACCGCTGCTTATCGGTGATCCACCTCGCAGCCAGCAGCGGACGTAAGGCATAAAAGTATTTCTTCAGTCGCACCTGCACCCCTTGCAGATCGTTGGTAAACGTATTATCTGCCATAGACAGGTAATGATGCAAGCCCGCCCTTAATGAAAAATAAGCAGGCATCAACGTCTGTATATCGGCCGTAAAACCTGCCTGTTGCTGATATACGATCGGTGATTGCAGCCACTCGTATAAGGGTGCATTGGACTTCAGGAACAGCTGTAGCGCCTTGCGCAGGTCCCATCCGCTGATATCCAGCACCTCATTGACAGGCAGTTCTATTACGTCCCTGCGTTCCCGTATGCTGAGATAGGCATCACTGCGCTGGGCATAAATGAAGCGTACATCGTAGTCACTGTCTGGCGAGGCAAAACCCCAGGCACGACTACCGGATTCGCAAGCATACAGTATCGTTACGTTGTGTTCCTGCTCTATCCCTTTAAGCTGTTGCAGTATGATGTCTTTCATGTTATGCATTTTTAAATACCGCCATCTGGCTGATAGCCCCCACCAGCGGGTCTTCTTCGCCTAGTGGAAAATAAGTGACGTTGTAGCCGTATGTTGCTGTCAGCCGGTCTCCCCAATTGCGGAATTCCTGCCGGGTCCATTCAAAACGGTGATCACTGTGACGCATAGCGCCTGCCTGCATCTTTTCAAACTTCACGTTATATTCTGCATTAGGAGTGGTTACCACGATCACACCCGGTCGCGCATGCCCGAATATGGTACGCTCCAATGCTGACAGCCGGGGTACATCCAGGTGCTCGATCACCTCCACCAATGCAGCGGCGTCATATCCTTTCAGCCGATCGTCCTTATAGGTCAGTGAGCCGTGTATCAACTGTATACGTTCCCGCTGTCTTTCAGGCATACGGTCCAGCTTGAGCTTGTCCTGCGCGATCGACAGTACATAATAGCTGACATCCATCCCCAGTATACGGGTGAACTGCCTTTCTTCCAGCAACAGCTTTAGCAACTTTCCTTCTCCACATCCAAGATCGGCGATACTACCGGCACCGGTATCCAATAATACCTGCTTTACCGTCAACAGCCTTTGATCGTGCACCCTCACCTTCTCTGCCGCTACCGCAGGCGGTATGGCGTCTGCTTCCTCCGTCGATTCAACCTGTGCAGTCGCTTCGTCGGGGTTATCTTCCTCTTTCAGCAGGCTCTCCAACGCCTGATTAGCCAGGCTACGCTGATATTTCAGATAACGCACGATGATCATCTCCCGGGCAGGATGCTGTTCCAGCCAACCCTGTCCTTTCTCCAATAGCTTCTCCATTTCGTGTTTACCAACCCAATAGTGCTTCTCATTATCGCAAACTGGGATCAGGATATACAGATGGGATAGCAATGCCTGCAGGGTAACAGTATGCCGCAGGTGAAGGTCAAAGTAACGGCTATCGCCCCACTCCGGATGCTGCTCGTCGATCAAATGACGCGTACAGCTGACTTCGTATCCTAATGGTTCGAATAATCCTTTGAGTACCGCTTCGCCGCCTCTTACAGGCAACGCAGGTATCTTCACCTCAAAAGGCATAGCGACGTTCACCAGCGCTGGCTTGTCCTTACAACGGCCATTAAGTGCCGAAGAGTACACCTTAGCGATTGCGCCACTCAGTAACGAGCTAGCAGCATAAGGGCGATCATTTACGTACTGATCCAACGTAAATTCATTACCCCGCTCATTACCGTTGCCTCTCACCAGCGCAACGGGATCTATGTCCAACAGCAAGGCAGCGGTGCATCGTTCATCACTGACCGTTGTATAAAAAATATGTGCGACGCCACCCGTCACCTCTGCCTGTTGTACCTTGGCAGGGTGCTTATGCAAAAGATAACTGAGATCTGAAGCGGGGTAGTGGGTCGTAGAAATAGTTAATAACATGACTACATGTATAAATAATAAAGGTGCTACAGCCTTTTATCTGACAATAAGCTGCAAAAGTAATTCAACTCCTCTAATGAGTGCTTTTACAATTGATGAAGACGGTCAAATAAAGGACAATCCTGATTCATAGCTTATCAATACACACTATGTCGCGGCATCCCCTGTTTTTTTCATAAGCAATAAAATTAGCGCTTTTATCCAATTTCAACATATGTGTTATTCGGATCGAATTGCACCGTGGGACAGCAACAATTGACATTTGGTACACACAATTTAGTCCTAACTATGGTAAACTGCACAACGAGCTATTCAAATAACGCCTGCCGTCCCAGTGACTGGCAGCAGTATCCTGGGGGTGGTCTCTAGTCTTTACAGGCTTTTGGCGATCTCTGCGCAATAAGGCGCGTATAATGCCTGCTGCGTAGCTGAGTAGGTGATCATCAGTGTCTGTAATACAGGTGTATTCCCGGTACCCATGTAGTCGATCGTTTTAATCACGGTTTTACGATATACCACATTTCCCGCTTTATCCGTTCCGGAAATAATAAAAGCATCTTTTTTAAAGACCTTGTAAGCCAGCTTCAGATCGCTGGTAGCCAGTTTAAATGTTTGTTTCAGGGGATCTCCTTCGGTTACTGCCAATGAACCGAAAGTACGGATCTCGGCTTTCCCATCTTTAGCCATGATCACCTTGCCATCTCCATTTGCAGCCTCTTCCTCTTGGATGAAGCCAGCCGGGTAGGATATGCAAAAGGAAAACCGCTCATTACAATATTGCGACGCCTCCTGCGCGCGGGCAGCAAAAAAACTCCCAGCTACAAAGAGTGACATGAGTATATATTTCATGATGCTTATTAATTATGATTATTGGAGAGCTCTCGCAGCACTTCGCTCAATCGCTGGGTGACAGACCCGGGAGTACCATTGCCAACTGGTACGCCATCTATCTGCAGGATCGGCAATATATTTTTGGTAGTACTGGTGATAAAAGCCTCTTTCGCCTGCTTCACATCTTCCAGTGTAAATGTTGTCGCTTTGATATTGAAACCCTGTCCATCCAGTTGTAACAGCTGTTTACGGATCACGCCTGCCAGGACGTTTTCTGCCGGGGTCCATATTTCCCCAGCAGCAGTAACGATGTAAAAGTTAGCCCGCGGACATTCGGTGACGATACCCTGCTGATGATACAATACATCCTGCGCCTGGCTTTTCGCTACCAGCGGTTGCAGCCATATGGCCATTAGGTAATCGATCGTTTTGACAGTGGGTAGTTGGCGCTGATGCGCATGGGTAATGATAGCAATGCCCTGGGAGAGGGGAGGGATAGATAAGGGCTGCTGTGTGATGATCAGGTTAGGTGTAGCTGGTGTATATGCATCCGGAGCATATCCACCAGTCAGCGTAAGCCGGATACCGGCATCGGACAGATGATTCCGCTCCGTCATTTCGCTGATCACAGCCTTCAGTTCTTGCCTGCTGAACGCCACTGGTAAGTGCATGATAGAAGCGGAGTGAAAGAAACGATCCAGGTGATCATCGAAGAATAGTGCTTTGCCGTCGGTCATCTTCAGGAAATCAAAGATGCCATATCCCCGCTGTATCGACAGGTCGCTGATATATAAAGAGGCCTGGTCCTGCAACACCCATTCTCCATTGATCCAGGTATAATTTGCATTCATTATTTCGTACGGTTATAGTTTTTCAATACCGGTAATACTTTATCCAGCGGCATAGCCTCTATCTTATGTCCATCCCTGCCGGTCATGGTTTGTGCCGCAAAAAGGGAATTGATCACAGCTTCCTCGGTGGCTTCAATTACCGCCATAAAGATAGGTGACATTGCGTCATTATTGACAAGGGTAACGGTCTGCAAGGCGGTATTGGCCATGTGTGGTATACGTACTTCTTTGGCCGTAGAAAAAGCAATAACATATTCGCCACTACCATTAGAGGCGATGCCGCCGGTCTTGGCCAAACCAAGAAAGGCTCTTTTAGCCAGGCGTTGCAGGTTACGCGCATCGAGTGGAGCATCGGTGGCAACAACTACCATACAGGAACCATCTACATTGTTCAGCAGCTTGTCGCTAAAATCGAACTTTCCCAATGCTTTACCTACAGGGGCGCCTGCGATCTCCAGCACACCACCGAAATTCGTCTGTACCAATACACCTACCGTATATCCCCCCATACTTTTAGGCAGTTTGCGGGAGGCCGTACCGATGCCCCCTTTAAAACCAAAGCAAATAGTACCGGTACCGGCACCGACATTCCCCTCCGCCACTCTTCCGGTATCTGCGCGACTGATAGCAGCCAGTACATCCGTTTCCTGTACATGCTGCGCGCGGATATCGTTGAGATAACCGTCATTGGTTTCACCGGCAACTGCATTCACCGACCATACGTTGTCATTGCCTGACTGCTGCAACGTGTATTTGATCACGGCGTTAACCGCCGTAGCTACATTCAAAGTATTGGTCAAGGTGACAGGCGTTTCGATATTACCTAACTCCTGTACCTGGGTGATCCCTGCCAGTTTACCGAAGCCATTGCCGACGTAGATGGCTGCAGGTACTTTATCCTGGAAGATATTGCCTTCATGTGGCAGTACAGCCGTTACGCCGGTCCTTACCCGTCCACCTTTGATCAAGGTCGTATGTCCTACTTTCACTCCTTTTACGTCGGTAATGGCATTATTGTAGCCAGGTTTCATCACTCCGATCTCTATACCATAATCACGGGCTCTTTTTTGGGCCATACCGATATTGCCGATCAAGATACCGCACAAGAGAGGAAGTAAAAGTCGCATAGGGGACACTGTTTATGTGTGTAATAAATGTATGAAAAAAGAAGAGTAGTGTTTGATAGGTCCATTTATTTGATCTGGTATACTTCTTTGGATTTCCGGAAAGCCGATAAGCTACTATTACGGTGCTTTTTGAAGAATTTATTCAGATGACTTTCATCTGCAAAGCCAAATTCGGCTGCAATCTCGTTGATACGCCGATCGCTGAACTTCAGCCGGTGCTCTATTAATCGCAGTTTGTAGTTAGCGATATAATGCTGGATGGTCTCTCCACATTGGCTTTTAAAATAACTGCCCAGGTAGGTTTCTGATATCTTAAATGCTTCCCCGATAGCAGCTGCTTTCAACCTTTCCGGATAGTAGATATTCGCCTGTATATAGTCGATGATATCCAACACCCGTTTGTCAGTATTCCCCTTAATGCTAGCCGGCTTTATCAGTGCAATGTTCCTGGCGGCAATCACGATCAGGGAGTTGATCAGGTGTGTGGTGAGGTCTTCATTGTATAATCCTGGCTGATGAATACCTTGTAATAACAGGTCTACTATTGACCTAGCCACCGGCCAGTCGCGTTCATTTTTCATGATACAGCCGGACAGGTGCGATGCGTAATACAGCAGACATTCGATATGATCGATACTTTTCCAGCGGTATTCTTTAATGTAAGCACTATTGAAGCGAACGAGCAGGAATTCTGTGGGGGTCGTTATCTCAAAATTGTGATAATCGTTTGGCGTAAGCAGCATTAGGTTGCCTCCCCAATAATCCACTCTGTTACCATTCATGCTGAGCTTCCCGGTACCGGAGATGACATAGACCATCTGGAAAAAACCGAACTGCTGGTCCGTAAGTGGGCACTCATCTACCTTTTTGTAGATAACCTCCGCGGGCCGGTGTATATTCTCCTTCAACATATTGTAAGCGTACCTTTTTATCATAGAAAAGTACTGATTTTTCGACAAATACCAGTCTAATTTTGTCACTCAGTATCAATTTTAGACATGAAAACGACAACCTCCACTTACAAGAACACCCTGGCACTAGCCGCTGTATGCCTGTCATCGCTAATGTTCGGGCTGGAAATTTCCAGCGTGCCGGTCATATTGCCAACATTGGAAAAAGTACTGCATAGCGACCTGAAGGATATGCAATGGATCATGAATGCCTATACCATTGCCTGTACGACGGTACTGATGGCAGCAGGCACCTTAGCCGATCGTTATGGCCGTAAAAGGATCTTTCTTATTACACTTAGTTTATTTGGATTGACTTCGCTGATATGTGGCATTGCACAAAGCACTTCTGTGCTGATCATCAGCCGTTTTCTGCAAGGTATGAGTGGTGGTGCCATGCTGATCTGCCAAGTTGCCATTTTATCTCACCAGTTCCGGGATGGGAAGGAGCGTAGCAAGGCTTTTTCCATGTGGGGAGTGATATTCGGCATCGGGTTGGGATTTGGTCCTATCATCGGTGGGATGATTGTGGCTGTATCGAGCTGGCATTGGGTATTCCTGGCGCATGCGCCGCTCTCTATCGTGACGCTGGTGCTGGCGATCACCGGGGTGACTGAATCCAGCGATCCTGATGCGAAACGATTGGATATAGGAGGGATCATTACACTCACAATAGCGATATTGGGATTGACCTACTACATCACACAAGGTCCTGAGTTGGGCTTTGGAAGCCCGGTAGCCCTCAGTATCATCGCCATTGCGACCTTGTCGTTCCTGACCTTCCTTTATGTAGAGCATAAGATCGCGCATCCGATGTTTGACTTCTCGGTGTTCCGTATCCGTAATTTTTCGGGCGCTATCATCGGGTCTATTGGTATGAACTTCAGTTTCTGGCCATTCATGATCTACCTGCCTATTTATTTCCAGCGGGCATTGGGATATGATATTGTGACGGCGGGCACTTCATTGTTGGCTTATACATTACCCACACTGGTCTTTCCGCCGTTGGCAGAGCGACTGTCGGTCCGGTATCATCCACGCTTCGTCATCCCTGCCGGATTGTTTCTTATAGGGCTTGGTTTTATACTGATGCGCTTTGGTAGTAGCGTACCTGCTGCGAGCTGGCTAACGATGTTGCCCGGGTCGCTGATCGCGGGTATCGGATTAGGGTTTACCAATACACCGGTGACTAATACGACGACTGCGGCGGTACCTAGTTCGAGGGCAGGCATGGCATCGGGGATAGATATGAGTGCCCGTTTGATCACGCTGGCGATCAACATCGCATTAATGGGTTTTCTGCTGGTATTGGGGATTCATTCACACTTGCAACGTGCTTTTGCCGGCTCCATCGACAGCGGGCAGTTGCGCGTGCTGGCGGAAAGGGCTGCGGCTGGTAATGCCGCCACACTGGCCCAGGAGATACCTGCATTAGCCCGGCTGGACCCTACAGGTTCCAGCCTGCATGATGCACTGGTACATGGCTTTGGGGTACTGATGCTGTTTGGCGGTATCGGGGTGTGGATATTGGCAATAGCGAGCTTTGTGATCTTTGGAAAGGGAGAAGGGCAAGCATTACCTGCGACGGGCGATGCTGTTATCAGGATGCATTGACGGTAATAAGGATCAGAAAATAGGCGGTTCATCAATGATGAGCCGCCTATTTTCTTTTATGAGCGTTGTGTGACTATGAATTTACTTTTCCCATCACGTACATCTGATCCATGGTAGGCGTAGGGCTACCACCTGCGTTTTCCAGCGTAATGGCGAATGCTTGCGCTTTCTCTGTTGTCTTAAGCTGGCATATGTCTTCACAGTTATCCAGCATGCCGGCATCTACCGGTTTACCATCTACCAATGCCCATAGCTGGTATTGTTTGCCTTCCGGTGCTTTGGGCAGGCTATTAGCGAAAAGGTATACTTCTTTGGTCTGCGTGTTCCAGTAAATAGTAGCGAGGTCGTTTTCGCGGCCTGCAATACCCGGCATCATTACTTTCAACATACCAGGGTCGGAGATGGTCCGGATGTGCTGGTACATATTTTGTACCTGTTGCTGATGCGCTTTGTTATCAGCCATCAGGAGATGCTGACCATTTAGTAAAACCGTATAGCTGTCGTTGACCTTCTTATATTGTACGTATAGCAGGACGTTGGTAGCGATGCTGATGACGAGGAGGGCTACCGCTGCGGCAGCCATGACCCGGTAGGCGCTCAGTTTTTTAACAGGAGTACCTACGGGAGTGATTCCAACTTTTTGTTCTTTGGTTTGTTGAAAGACAAGCGGTTTAAATTCATTTTGCAGTGAGGCCAGCAGATTTTTTTTCAGATCAAAGGTAATGGGTATAGCGTTCTGCCTGGCATTAGCTTCCAGTGCTCTCTCACACGATTCAATAGCGGCCTGTATCTCAGGGTACTGCAATCTCAGCTTTTCGAGCTCTGCAGTTTCCTGTTGATCGGCTACGCCCATGACATAGCTCTCGATAGTGCCACTCATTATGTATTCTTGTATATCCACTTATAAATTAATCATTTGCCTAAGTTGGACTAATGCAGCTCTAAGCCTTGTCTTTACTGTTCCCAGGGGGATGCTGAGCATTTTAGATATCTCGTCCTGGGTGTAACCCTGAAAATAAGATAACTCTACTAAAATTTTGTGTTCTTCTTTTAAACTCTGCACAATTTTCCTCAGGCTGGTATCTCCAATGTTGTTCGGTGTGGTGTCTGCCAGTAGTAAGAAGTCGTCTGTTAGTTCATTATTTCTTTTGCTATTTCTCCATTCTTTGCTACGTATGGCATCGATAGCTGTACTACGGGCAATACTATGCATCCAGGTAAAGAGTCTACCTTTATGCGTGTCATAATTGTCGATCAATCGCCATATTTTCACAAAAACCTCCTGTACTACGTCACCTGCCATAGTGTGATCAGGTATGATATTCACGACGATACCATACAATGCAGATGAGTAATTGTCATAGAGATAGCTGAACGCTGATTGTTGGCGCTGTTTTAACGATTCAACTAGTTCCTGCTCACTATTATATGTGGGTGGGATGCTCAAAAGTAGATCAGTAATCAAATTGTGTCTTTATGTACGTAATATCCCCATCCTTTAGATTGGTCCCCCATTATTAATTTTATAACAGGGGACCACCTTTCCAGCACATTAAGCGAGCCGGGCTATACGGTACATGGATCTAACTATTCGTTTACCCACAGTGTCCATTTGCTATCAAATTTGTACCATTTGCCATCGGCTCCTTCCCATTTCCACTCAGGCACTTCTGACCACTCTTTACCATCCGCACTCCACACGAGTTTTTTGTCGTGGATCTTCAGCCATTTGCCGTCTTTATCAGCCCAAGCACCATCGGGTACGGCAGCCCATTTTTTACCATCTTCACTCCACCATACTTTAGCTTGTTTGTCCAGCTTGTACCAAAGGGTTTTGCCCTCTTTAGCGCCTGCCCAGGTACCGGTTTTGGATTTAGCCCAGTCAGCCATGGTACTTACGTACGTGGAGCCTGTAGTGATGTTAGTAGGTGTTGCAGCGTTTACAGTCATATTCGCCACGAGTAACATGATGGTTCCGGCTGCGATGAGTCCTGTTGATCTTGACATAATTCTTAGTTTAGTTTTTTTGATTGTATTCGGATACGGTTACGATTTAATGAAAGGCTTTACGATAGCCAGCACCTGATCGGCGGTGAGGGGTTCATCGAAGCTTTCGCTGGCAGCATTAGCGCTGACGAAACCGGCGATATTTACGCCAGCCTGTGTCGTTACTTCCTCGCCATTATAGCTGGCTTGTACCGCGGCGCCGATACCACCTGTATCATTACCTGTGATCCAGGGTTTGAGATTGGCGCCTCTGGCTTTACGCATCTGGCGGATATGCGAAGCATGACGGGCTTCTACGGAATGTATCTGCAGTGCAGCAGTCAGTACGTCGTTGTTACTGATCAGCTCACCAGCCCGGCCTTTGTAGGCTCTGACACCGGTATCCTCGAAGGTCTGTGCTACTGCCAGGAAGGTATCGTAGTTGGTGAATACGTTGCCGAATGCACCACCTGCGGTAAAGTCGAAGGTTGGTTTATTCACTGCTACTGCATTCAATGACATGAGCGCTTTCTTCAGGAATTCCACGTGCGCTTTCTCATGATCGCGGATAGTATTGATAGCTCCTACTGCTGGCGTGCCAGCAGGTACTAAGTTGGGGGCAGCAGCGCCATTAGTATAAAATTCTGCTTCGAGATATTCGAGTGTAAGTGCGTAGTTAAGCACACCGGCGATACCGGTAGAGGTTTGTCCATATGCTTTCTTGAACATGCCGCCCAGTGCAAACGGGACTGCCGCCAATGCGATCTTTCCACTCATGCGCATGAATTCTTTCATAGCGCTGCGGCGGCCATCGAGTCGCTCGTATACTTCAGGATCTACTTTTTCTATTTCTGTAAGGATATTATTGATGTTCATGATTCAATTTTTTTTTGGGTAAGCATTATTGATCAGATCAGGATGTAGGCAGGTTACCACCCCATAGTTGAGACTTGAGGAAACCTTTGGCGGTGTCTAGTACTTTGCTTGGCTCGTAAGCCAGGTCAAGGCCATTAGCATCTATCACCGTATTGTCAGCAAAGGTGCCGTTGGATATAAGGTCTCTGATCAATGCAGCATGGCGGGCTTCTACGGATACGATCTTACCGGCGAGCAGCAGGTAATTGGCATCTACCAGCAGCTTACCGGCACCGTTGTAGGCGGATACGCCAAGATCTTCGAATGCTTTGGCGGTAGCCAGTACGCTATCTCTTTTGCTAAAGTCGATGGCGGCAAAGTTCACTTCCAGTTTTTGGATGGCTTTGGCACCCAGGGCAGTTTTGAAGAATTCGCGGTGTGCTACTTCATGGTCGCGAATGTCTGTAAGCAGGGATATCTCTGCGGCGGTGGCACCACTGTAAGGAGTGAGGGCGACCTGTGTATAGAAGGCTGCTTCCAGTTGTTCAAGAGCGTAGGCGTAGTTTAAGATACCGATATCACCGGTGCCGAGGTCGATGCTACCGGGAGGTTGCATGTTACCATTATCCTTATCCTTTTTACAGGCGGCAATGACGGCAGTGGCTGTTACACCGAGACCGATGCCTGCGAGGAACTTTCTTCTATGCATCAGGTTAGCCCTGGTATCTTGCTCCGGAGCGGCATCCTGTAAGTGAAATGCTTGTTTTGCCATAATAATAGGTTTGAATGTTGGATAATAATGCCATTGGGTAGCCTAACTTACGGATCGGGAAGTTCAAGGCAGCCCATTTAGCTACGGAATGTTTTTCCGGAAAGTTTGGGGGATTAAAAATTTATTTTGAGCGTAAAAAAAGGGAGAAGGTAAACCAGAAAGGACTGCATGCGGATGCAGTCCTTCTTTTGGGGCTAAAGCTTCTGGCTACTATGGCCTAGAAGAGAATACCGGCTAGTATTGCTCCCAATGTGGTACCGAGGCCCGGAACGAGTGAATTCAGAAGTCCGATAACTACTGGTAACATAACTAATAAATTTAGTGTGAAAGCCTACTCTCTTTACTGGTTTTCGGCGATTCCCAGGGTTAAAAATTATGGTACTATTAAGTTAATACGGATTGGTGGAAAATGGATTATTCATTTCATTCATTGTCGGATGTAAAGCATGACCTCGCTAAGAATGTAGTTCATTTTGTCTTTTTATTTAAATTCACATTTTACAATTGCCTATATGCAAGACTATTCGGACCTTGACCTTTGGGGATTGATCAGACAGGGGGACACTGCTGCTTTTGGGGTACTTTATGAGCGAAAATGGGAGACGCTTTATCACACGGTTTACTGGCGTGTACTTAGCCAGGAAGATACACAGGACATTCTTCATGACATTTTTTGCCGATTTTGGGAAAAACGGCAACAGATCAACATTACAGATACTGTAGACGGTTATTTCCGGACCGCTGCGAGATTCAGTGTACTAAACCACTTACGTGCCAAGGGATTACGGGAGCGCCATATGCAGCTATCTTCGTTGACGACACAAGAGCAGAGCGACAGCACTACGGCGCTGACGCATGCACAAGAATTAAAGCGTTTGTACGAGGAGCAGGTTAACCTACTGCCGGAGAAGATGAAAGTTATATACCTTTTGAGCCGGGAAGAGCATCAGACGATAGAAGCAATAGCGAAACGGCTGTCTATTTCGCCTCAAACGGTTAAAAACCAGGTTAGCAGCGCCCTTAAAAAGATCCGCGCCGGGCTGGCCGGATATGAGTTTTTTGTTCTTTTAACCGGGGATATAAAGCTACTGCAAGTTTTTTTTGAAATGTTCTAGTACCTGGCATCATTTCAAGTGTCTTTTTTATATCCAGATATTGCACGTCAGTTTTTAAGCATTAATCAGGCTATCTATGCACAAGCCAGATGAAGAAACGCTATCCGCATTATTGGCCAAATATCAGGAGCAGCGGTGCACACCCGCAGAAATTGAGATATTACATAAGTGGTACGAAGGATTTACGGCATTTGATATGCTGACTTTTACTTCAGACGAGGAAAAGGCCGACATCAAAGCGCTGTTACGGGAACGTATTGCCGCCAGTACTGGTATGAGGATACCTGTGTCGCCCACTAACAGACGATATGGGCTAATGTCCAGGCCCATTATTAGATGGATGACCGCGGCATCGCTATTGTTTATGCTAACGCTGACCTGGTATTTTTTGTCCAGGGAGCGGAATCAGCTTATATACGTAGACGTGCCCAAAGGAGGCCAGCAGTTGCTGGTGAAATTGCCGGACCAGTCGCAGATATGGCTTAGTCCGGGCAGCACCGTACGTTATGCTTCTTCTTTTGGTACAGATAACCGTACGATTTCGCTTGAGGGAATGGCTTTTTTCGACGTGGTAGCCGATGCGTCATCACCTTTTATCATCAATACGCCGGCAGATATCCAAGTCAGAGTGCTGGGAACTGCCTTCAGTGTACAGGCTTATGATGCTATGCCTACCGTAGCAATAACGGTAATCAATGGCAAGGTAAAGGTCAGTAGCGGCCAGGCAGATACTTCCTTACTGGGCGCCGGACAGCAATTGGCATACCACAAAAAAAAACGGTCATTATATTGTAACCGATGCAGATACAGCGGCCATAAAAAAGCAGGTAATTGGGGAATTCCCGCTTAATGATGCAACGATAGATGAAGTAGCTCTTATGCTTAATAATATTTACAATGTGGAGGTGACTTATGATAAAGCCGCCCTGCAATATTGTAGATTCAGTCTGCTTTTTTCAACAAAACTAAGCCTATCGCAAACATTAGATATGCTAAATGCGATCAGTGATCTCACTTATAAGATCAGTGACAATAAAGTAATTATTATCGGAGCACATTGTTAGACATTAATTTTTAATTATCCGGCGCGTGTCCCTTCAGGGTCCGAAGGGGTATGCTTTGCCCGGCAGACCTATGACTACTATAAATTTTATATGCATGAACGTGAAACGTGTCAAAGGGATCACCTATGCAGCACTGTTATTAATCTTGTGTATTACATGTAGGCAGAGTTATGCGCAGCTGGCACCAAAATCTATCGACATTGAATTTACAGATGAACCATTGAAAGATGCGTTAGATAAACTACGAAACGCCAGTAGCATCCCTTTGAACTATGAAAGTAGTCGCTTAAAGCAATATAGTGTAAAGGCAAAAAAGTTCAAGGCCGCGACACTATCTATTATATTAGAACATCTTTTATCCGGTACAGATCTGGTGTATGAGTTGCGTAATGAGATGTTATTAATACGCCGGAAAAGTATGCCCTTAGGTAGCAGACGCAGTATCAGCGGCCGTATAACAGACAACAGTTCGGGAGAACAACTGATAGGTGTCACAATAGCGGTACCGTTCATGCAGGAAGGAACTGTTACCAATAATTACGGCCATTTTAGCATTGCGCTGCCTGCCGATTCGCAGCTACTCAGGTTTTCCTACCTGGGATTTGAGACAATAGATACGCTGGTCGACATACGAAATATCAGCCAGCTTAACATCAGGATGCGGCAAGAACCTGCGCAATCGCTGAATACAGTGACTATTATATCGGATCAAGCAGTTCCATTGCAACAGACTTCCCAGATGAGCAAGGTAAGTGTACCGGTGATACAAATGCAGTCGATGCCACGATTCTTCGGAGAGACCGACCTGATGAAAACATTGCAGATGTTGCCAGGTGTGCAGCAGGGAAGTGAAGCTACCAGTGCGCTGCTGGTAAGAGGTGGATCTCCTGATCAGAATCTTGTATTGCTTGACGAGGCTCCCTTGTATAATCCTTCCCATCTGATGGGGATTTTCTCTGCCTTCAATACCTACGCCATCAAACATGTAGAGCTGTATAAAGGAGCATTTCCTGCGCGCTTCGGAGGCAGGTTATCTTCAGTAGTAGATATCTCTATGAAGGATGGTAATATGCACCGGTTGCAAGGCAACGTTATGGTAGGATTGTTGGCGTCGCAATTAACCCTAGAAGGTCCATTAATAAAAGATAAAACCTCTTTTATATTATCTGGCAGAAGGACTTATCATGATCTGTATGTCGGCCCAATAATAAAAAGTGACAGCCCGGTTGAACAATTTGCGCTATACTTTTATGACCTCAATGCAAAAGTGCATCATAAATTTTCAGATAAAGATCATGTTTATCTAAGTGCTTATGCAGGCAGAGATCGTTTTAAAATAAAAACAAATTACAGTACAAACCAAACGAATAGCGAAAGGTCCATAATAGACAACAGACTGCAGTGGCAGCATCTTAGTACGACCTTACGCTGGAATCATACATTCTCAAATAAACTATTTATGAACACCACTGCTTTGTTCTCAAAGTATGGTTTTAACACTTCTATCAAATCGGCACTAACTACAAATCTTGTAAAAAACATTTATGACTGGAGCGTAGTATCTGGCATCACAGATTTTACCGGTAAAATAGACCTCGATTATCGACCTGTGCCGGTACATAGTTTAAGAATGGGTGCTTCTTATACTAACCATGCCTTCGAACCCGGCAGTAGCAGTATGCGGCAGTCCATTGACCAAGAAGTACTCGCTAATGAGCGATTTAATGCCAAGGTAAACGCTACTGAGCTGGACATCTATGCCGAAGATGACTGGCAGCTGTCTGATAAGTTAAAGGTCAACATTGGTCTTCATGCCAGTTCATTTGCGGTAGAAGGCAAATTGTATACCTCCCTGCAGCCTCGTCTTAGTGCCCGCTATCTGGTGCGTAGAGATTGGGCTATCAAGGCGTCTTATGCCCGGATGACACAATATCTTCATTTATTAGCTAGTAATTCAATCTCTCTACCTACTGATTTATGGGTACCGGCGACTAAAAGTATATCCCCCCAGCAGTCCGATCAGTTTGCATTGGGACTTGCCCGTAGTATATGGCAGGACAAGGCAGAATTTTCCTTAGAGGGCTACTATAAGAAAATGAAGAATGTTATCGAATACCGGGAAGGTATCAGTTATGTACTGAATGGACAGAACAGTGACTGGCAGAGTAAAGTGACGGCAGGTAATGGCACTACATATGGTATGGAGATGTTATTGCAAAAGAAAGCCGGCCGGTTATCGGGGTGGTTAGGATATACGCTGGCCTGGAGTAATAGGCAGCTACCGGATGTAAACAGCGGACGAAGCTTTCCTTTTAAATATGACCGCCGGCATACCGTAAATGTAGTCTCTATATATAAGCTAACACCTGGCATTGAACTTTCAGGAGCTTTTATCTTTCAAAGTGCCTCTCCCTTTACTATTACAACTACCCAATATGAAGATGCTTCCCTCAATGAAGAGCTAAATTTTGTGACGGGGCGTAATAATGTAAGGCTTAACGCGATTCATCGCTTAGATGTCGGTATCAATTTTATTAAAGAGCGACGTAATGGTAAGGTACGAACCTGGAACGTAAGTGTTTACAACATTTACAACCGAAAAAATCTTTTTCATTTCGTAGTAGATAGCTATTCCGATAACACCGTAAACCTGAAGGGTACCAGCTTAATGCCTATTCTTCCAAGTATATCATACAGTTTAAAGTTCTAGTTATGAAGATTTTATTATTATTAATAACAACATTGTCTTTGATAACACTGACTTCCTGTGAAAAAAAAATTGTATTAAATATACCGGATTCAAATCCGCGCTTGGTGTTAAATGCCTTAATGACAGAAGATAGCCTTATAAAGGTGCGAGTCAGTTTTTCCGGACGTCCGGCAAAAGATGGCCGTTTTGCAGAACCCGGCCAGGCAAGGGTTGTACTTTATGAAAATAACAGTAGCAAAGGCGAGCTAGTTAAGACGACCATAAAAGGGTACACATATTATGTGAGTCAGCAAATTGCCAAGGCAGGAAATAAATACCGTATTACCGTGGAGGTACCTGGATATAAAATGGCTGAAGGGGAAGATATTATACCATACAAATCTGCGGCGCAGGTTTCTCAAATGCAGGCTTTCACTGCTGTAGCTGCGAATGGAGCGAAACTATTAAAACTAACTTTCAGAATAGATAATAAGAGTCTACATGATACCCGCTATCAATTCCGACTGTTTGGCCTAAAATATAATACGGTACGGCAACCAGACGGTAGCATAGTACGCCAAACAGTGAGAAAGGAAATATTTTTTTCGGAAGACGCTGGACAACCCATCCTTTATATGGATAATTCGATAAGTGATTTTGTCAGTGACAGGCTTATAAAACCGGAAGAGGCGGCTACGTATACGTTCAGTTCCGAAGATGATCTCGCAATAAAGACTGATACGCTCTTACTTGAAGTCTCTCCGCTTACCGAAAGTTGTTTCAAGTATTTGTATACTGCTATTTTCAATGCTGGTTCGATTGATGGTTTTTTTACCGAGCCAGCACCGATCTATACGAATATAAGTAATGGGTTAGGCATAGTGGGTGGTATGTCTACGCAAATTTTTTCCCTCAAAAAATGATTTTTCCTTAATCGCAAAGCAAAGGGAGGGGCTTTCCAGCCCCTCCATATCCTTACTTCTTCTCTGTTCTGTACTTCCTGCAGTATTCCCATAGCCCGGTACATACTTCGTCAAACACGTTGATGACCGTTTCTTTTTCTGCATTGCGGAGGGCAGGCAATAGTCTTTTTCTGACATTGCCGGCGTTCTTGTCGATGGCTTTCATCTTGCGGTAGAAGGTGGGGATGCTCGATTCACATTCTTCGCATACCCTATCCCTGAAGGTAATTGGGACATCGAATAAGCGGGCATAGAGATCCTGCAGGAGTTTAATGTAAGGCGACTGGGGTACGTTCTGTTTTTTAATGAGGCGAAAAAATTAGCGATTGTAATTTTTGATTTATCAATTGAGCAGAACTGCCCTGAAACAATTAACCGGGAGTAGCGTTGCCCACGCAGCTACCGAGTGATCGCTCTTTACGAGTACTTTGCTTACGAGCATGAAATTCTCCGCGCGCAATTCGGCAGATATGAGCAAGGTAAAGACCTACGCTTCAGCAGTCTGGTGAAGGTAGTAGCTGCTTTTGGTATGACGCTGGAAGAATTTTTCAGTGAAGGATTTTAATGCCTAAAGCCCACTTTCCGGGATCAGTAAGGCCTTATCGTTCTTATTTTGTTATTCCTTCGAGCACTTTCTTCCCGTATTCGTTGTCAGGATTAAGTGTTATCGATTTTTGATATGCCTTTATGGCTCCTGCTTTGTCACCCATTTTTAGCAGTACCTCTCCATAACTATCATATACATTCCAGCTGTCAGGGAATAACACTGTATTCAACCTGAAGATCGCTTCCGCTTCCTTATCTTTTCCTTTGCTCATCAGGCGATAAGCCCAGTCATTCAATGCGTTTTCATCCGGCTGGAAGGTCGGGTCCGCTTTCTTGCGGGTATTCAGCAGGGTAATGGCCTTTTCATAGCCTTGTTTCTCTATGTTGGTACGCAGGAAGGTCACAGGGTCTGCCGCAGCGATGCCGGGTACATAGCAGTCCGCTATTTCCTCAATAAAATCTTCGGGGGTACCACCCCCCAGGTTGGTGAGCACAATCACTGCCAGTTCATCTTCCGGGTATACCAGGAATGCTGCCCGGCCGCCGCCTGACATGCCTATTGCTTTATGCTTAGTCCGGTTCTTTACAATTCCCCAGCCCAGTGCCCAAGGGCCCGGCTTACCGTTGTTGTACCGGCCTACGGTCCACATTGTATCCAGCGTGGCTTTGTTTTTAAATAGCTTGCCCTGCATCAGTGCAATGGTCCATTTGGCAATATCTTCTGCAGTACTGTTCATCCCTGACCCGGCTCGTGAAAAAGGAGGAAATTCGGCGTAATTAGCGGCCATTTTTTCCCTATCCAGTTTTTTTCCATCCTGGTACTGCACATAGCGGTAAGTAGGTGCAAAATGAGGCACTACATCACGGGAATCGCCATAACCAGTGTTCGGCATTCCTACGCGATCCCATTGGCGATCTTTGTAGAACTGTGTGAAAGGCTGGCCACTCAGCTTATCGATTATCTTGGCCAGTAGGACATAGTTAGTCTGGTTATATAAGGTCTGCGTACCGGTGGGAAAATCCATCGGCAAGGTTTGCAATTTAGTCCATACATCCTCTTCGGTCGCATTACCCAGGCCGTTAGTAGGCAGGAACTGCCTCAGCACGTCGGGCAGCCCGGATACATGGGTAAGGAGCTGACGGATGGTGATCGTTTGCCAGTTGGCAGGCAGGCTGTCGATATACCTGGATACCGGCGCCGACAGGTCGATCTTCCCTTCTTCTACCAGCTGCATGATCGCTACGCCAGTAAATGGCTTTGTACAGGAGTTGATGGCGAAAATGGTGCTGCTATTGACGGGTATGTTATCAGACAGGTTGGCGATACCGTAAGCGTTGCTGGCAACGATCTTACCATGATGTACCACCGCTATTTGCAGTCCCGGGATACGTCTTTCTTTCATTTCCCGGCCGATAATCTGATCTACCTGTTTTTGCTGGGCAAAAAGAGACATACTCGTTAACGTTAGTAGCAGTAGTAAACATCTTGTCCTGAAAATCATATCATTCATTTTAGTTGGCCGTGTCAAGATAGGCGTTTTCTTTGTTGCAAATGATACTTTAGTTTATCGAGCTTGTGATTAATTACCGTTATCCTATCAAGAGTACCTTATATTTGACTTACCCAGGAAAAAGTCAACCAGATGAGCACACTTTCAAATTATGGCCATAACGATACTGCCGGCTGTTATGCTAACGTAAATGGCATACGTATTTATTATGAATCGTATGGTGAAGGCGAACCCTTGCTGCTGATGCATGGTGCATTGCAATCCTTGTCAGCCTTATCGCCTCAGATAGCGGAACTTTCAAATTACTACCGGGTAATAGCTGTTGACACCAGGGGGCATGGCCGATCCAGCGCAGATGGTACCCGACTGAGCTACCGGCTGTATGCCCGTGATATGTCTGCCCTCATCCGTCACTTAGCATTGGATAGCGTGTATATATTGGGCTGGAGTGACGGGGCCATTACAGGGCTGATATTAGCTATGGAGTATTCTTCGCTGGTAAAGAAGCTGGCTGTCATGGCGGCGAATCTTTTTCCGGGCGATACTGCTATCGAGGCGTGGAGTACGGAATTCGTACGGAAGCGATTGGCTCAACTGCGCAGCAAGGCCGATAAAAGCACCCGTGATGAGTTTGCCATCCGGGTGAATGAGTGTATGCTGCGAGAGCCTGATATTGCGCCTGCCGAGTTGCAAGCTGTTAGCTGTCCGACCTTGGTGATGGCAGGCGGGGAGGACGTGATCAAACCTGCTCACACCGAATTGATCGCTCGTCATATACCGGGTGCGCAGCTGATGATCTTCCCGGGTATTTCCCATATGGCGCCGGTGGAGATACCAGCGCAGTTCAACCAAACGGTACTGTCATTCCTGCAATCGAGATAGTATATTTGTTTTACTCAATACCTTTTTACATGTTTAAGCCCATTATTACGGCTATTATCAGCTTATGCACGCTTTTTGTTTCCTCCGCTGCTGCACAATCTTATTTGTTCCAGGATATCGATGTTACCGGGTATGCCGGTGGAAAATTTGAGTTGGAATGTATGGTGAATATCCAAGGCAATGATAAAGCCTCGGGTAGCCTATTGGTAGCTGTTGCCACCGATGGGACCAAACAGCTAAAGAATTACGTGGGTAAGGCAGATGAAGATTTTCCTAAAAATCAGTGGGTGAAACTGACATTGAGCGGTAAGATAGATAAAGCTGCGAAAAAGTTGCTTATAGGCGCGCTCTATGATGGCAAGGGCAAATTCTTCTATGACGACTTTACACTGCTGATCGACAATCAACCTGTTGCCATCAGCAATGGTAACTTCGAAGAAAGCACCCTTAATGGCTGGCGATTTACCAATCCGGCGAAAAATGAGATCAATGGTATATCCAACAGCATTGCCCACAGCGGACAACGCGCGTTGTATGCAGATAGGTCTGCGGTCGTTAAAAGTGCATATGGAGAAAATGAGGCCATAGGCAAATATGCGGATGTAAATGGTATTAAGATCTATTATGAAATCTATGGCAAGGGAGCGCCGCTATTATTACTACATGGCGGCGGGCAATCCATTGGCGCCTTTATAAAACAACTGCCTGCTTTGACTGAGCACTTCCAGGTGATAGCAGTCGATACCCGTGGGCATGGAAAATCTACCGTGGATTCTACCCGTCTCACATATGATCTTTTTGCGGAAGATATGTCGGCCCTGATCCGTCAACTAAAACTAGGCAAGATACATGTAGTCGGTTGGAGCGATGGAGCTAACACCGGGCTGATACTGGCTATCAAACATCCTGAACAGGTAAAGAAATTAGCGGCGATGGCGGGTGTTCTATTCAACGATAGCACCGTTGTATCCAATGAGATCAACCATATGCTGCGTACGCAGATCGCTGCTTTAGAGCGTGAACCATCTAAAACTGCGAGGGACAGTCTCTCACTTCGGCATTTCTATTTGCTGAGAGATGAGCCACATGTAGATCCAGCAGCGTTAAAAGGCATAAAATGTCCGGTGTTAGTCATGGCAGGAGAGAAAGACATCATCAAACAGACGCATACAGAACTGATCGCCCGTAACATTGCGCATTCCCAATTGTACATCTTTAAGGGCGCTACACATTATGCCCCGCATGAGGTACCGGAGGAGTTTAATAAGGTGGTGATAAAGTTTCTACAGGAAAAATAATACTTCGGAGAATAAGCGGGGATTTGATATCCCCGCTTATTTTATACTAATGCTCTGCTACGACAATTCTCGCGCCTTTCCAAATATTGTTATACCTGGCAATACCAAACACAGATGCTCTTGAGATTGTGAACTTAAGCGGCCCATATCCCAATGTTGGCGTTCCGGTAAAGCTCCAGGAGGCTTTAATACCTACTGACCAGTCAAATACCTTAGACAATGATTCTACGTTATATCCAACCTGCTCATCACGATCCTGTACGATACTGATCGCTGTTCTGCCAAAGTCAGCCCATACCTTGTAAGCGTAATTTACGGTTCGTTCTCCTTTAGGTTTTAAGCCTGGTACAGATGGAAGTAATTCATGAATTTTCTTGATCCCTTTCTGTATGGTGGCATTGCGGTCGAATGTAAATCCATATCCTAACAGATCGACCTCAACATAGTCTTTGGTGATCTTCGGCAGATCAACGGGATTAAAGAACTGGGCGGTTATAGGTGGGGGAGGAGCACTTGGTAGTGAACCAATGTAATATTCCAGCGCATCCCATCCCATTCTCAACTCCTGTGCTTCTGTGCCGGACCAGCCAATCCAGTTTTTCTTCTGCATCTTTACAGAGAGGCCAACCGCAGAATATACTCCCCACGAAGCATTATAAAAGTTGACTCTCACACGTCTTTTAGACTCGAAGTTATCCGTATAGATCTCTTCACGACCACGTATTGATTCAAAAAGTTTGCCCAGCCAGGTTTTGCCACCAAATCTAACAGTAGGCAGATTATCATATATCCAGGCATCCGCATCCGGACGATACTGCCAGGTGGGCGTATATGTCACTGCATAGTTATCGATCTGCAATACATCTTCCAGGTCGCTGGTAGCAGCTTCATAAGTATCAATCAGTTTTACACCCGGCTGGATATCGTATATGTTATCCCCGATATTATTACGATAGAATACATCGCCTACCAATACGAGATCATCGGGCAGGGGTTTCGCATCCAATACTTCAATGAATTCAGGATATGCCTGCTCTTCGATCATGAAAGTACCGTAAGGGGTAACTTTATAGATAGTGTTTTCTACCTGTACTTCCATCTTTTCATTTAATACTGCAGCAAAATTAGGATCGGGCACTAAGTCATCGATCGTTGTCTCTACCGGTACGTCCGAACTACCATCTAATTTGGCTAATGGCGCTATGCTATAGCCAGCAATACGGGCTTCCAGCAGAGCGGTAAAACTATGCGGGTGGCTACCCTTCATCTGGCGCCCATTCTGCTGCACAGATAATTGTTCCCCTTTTTTCAAGGCGGCTGCAATAGAGACAAATCCAGGTGCTGCCATTCGCTGTTGGACCAGGCCGGTAGGGTCTTCAGGTTTGGTGACGGTGAGCTCACTCATTAGACTCTTAAATGCATTGCCGGATTGGAATTTCAGGCGCCCATCGGTCAGTTCGACCTCTTTTTTTGTTGGCGCAGGCACATCTGCCGCTACGTGGTCTTTTTTACACCCTGTCCAAAGGAAGGTTACAGGGATTAGCAATAGGGAGTAGTAGTATAGTCTCCCTGAAATAGACTTTTGCATAACTCGATGATGGTTGATGGGTTTTAAATGACACAAACCTATCTGTTATGCTACACGGGATATAGGAAAAATCAGACTTTGTTACAAATGATTATCAATGTCTTACATCTTATAGACCTGACCGTCATACATTTCTCCTGTTAATTCGTGATAAGATCGCAGCTCAGGATCTGTCTCTAACAACTCGATCAGTTTTAATGATTGCTCTAATTGACCATCCATGATGGTAGGTGTCGTACCTGCGAACGCCTTAAAGTCGCGTATAAAGTGCATCTGGTCGTAGTACCCGCATTCATAGGCGATAGCTGCCCACGTCTGTCCCGTCTGCTGCTCGACCATCGCATGTGCTTTCGAAAATCGTAGCAGCCGCGCAAATAACTTAGGTGTTAAACCAAGCCGTTCATAACATTTACGTTCAAATTGTTTATTACTCAGACAGGCGTCGGTCGCTACCTGACTCACAGATAATAAGCCCTTATTAGCCACCCAACGACTGATTGCCTGGTCAAAGGGTAGTATTTTCTTATCTGCCTGCGCGATACGTTTCAGGAAAAATTGCTCAATGACCTGCTTCATCTGCGCAGGGGAAGTAGCGGCCTGCAATTCCCGTTGTACTTGCCAGATACCTCTTCCTAAGACATGACCGGCATCCAAATCCTGGTTAATTATCTCGTGCACCGGGATACCCGTCAGCCGATGAAATGCACCCGGGTGAAAACAGACTATCGCCATGACACAGACCCTATCATAATAGACCATATTACGACCCATCTGAGGGCCAACCACCGAACAGGCCGGCAGCGTTACGACCTGCCCACTACCTTCTTTTAATATTTTTAGCGGCGAACCATTCAGCATAAAGTTTACACGTATCTGCGATGACCATGGGAAAGAATAGGTAGCAGCGATACCCGATTGTTCAAAATCAATATACATAACACCTGAATGGCTTATGAAGTGTGACAAAACCGGATTGACAGCAAAGTTGACTAAGCGCATAGGACTAGATTTGGGTAAAAAGGGGAAGAGGTGCGGCTTATGAAGATACAATATTCTTATCTTTTTTTATCTTGCTATTGTGTACTGAAAATAAGCAGCTATGAAAAGACCACAGCATCCTGTCGTATATTTTGAAATACCCGTAACAAATATGGAAAGAGCAGTACAGTTCTATACCGCTGTGTTTGAATTTACTTTTGAAAGAACATATATCGACAATAATGAAATGGCGCTATTCCCGCTCAATGATACTCATCCCGGCATTACCGGCGGGCTGGCCAAAGGAGAGATCTATCAACCTACGCATAACGGTACACTTATCTACTTTCATTCTGACAATATCAGCCAAACATTAGAGCGGGCAGTGACAGCGGGAGGGAAGGTGTTATACCCGAAGACGTCCAACGGAGATCTGGGATATGTCGCAGAATTCGAAGATAGCGAAGGGAACAGGATTGCCTTGCATGAGGAGGTGTGTTAATGAAACCTATTATAAGACTCCTCATTCGCATGCGCTTACCAATCTTTGTGCTAGTCTTTGTCCTAATGCAACTAGCAATATCGTATTTGATAATTGCTTTTTATGTGCACGTTATAGGAGATACCAATCAGTTAGTCCAATACAGACGACCTTTCAGCTGGGAAAGAGCCTTCTATGTGTGCCTTGTATTTCCGATTGTGGAAACCCTCTTCTTCCAAGTTTTCCTAATTAAACTCTTTAGATACATCATTAAAAATGTAGGCTGTAGTATTGCATTATCAGATATGTGGATATCGAATAATGTCTTTTGTAGACCAATCTATATTACCCTTCATTAGAAAACCCATGGCAGCTACGTATTTTTCCAAAAGCCTATTCGTTTTTTCATCAAATCGATAAATCTGTTCTGATATCTTTATAAAGTTCTCCACAGACTGGTCATGTATAGCAACTGCTTCATAAATAGCGCTTTCAATCGACAAATCCCGTTCTCTTACAAGTATTGTTACAAGATTGAATTCAGCGCCCAAATGCGAATGCGCCATCTCCTTACCTAAAGAGAACAAATCATTGGCAAAACAAATTGTATTCCGGCATATTTGAGTGATCCTCTGCACTTTTTCATCGCTAAAGACCTCATCTGACAATGGGATATTTGCGGTAATATCTAAGCTATCCGTCGCCAAATAAGCAGCTCCCAGGTATTGCCTGAGTTCATAATATTCATCTAAATGCAGCTTCTTACAAGGTACGTTGCCAACGTTCAGAAGACATTAGAGTAATCCTCATCCAGAAGTCATGAAACGCGCGGTATACCGGCTCATCGTAAAGGCACTTACCTGTTTCAAGTATTTCGATAAACTTATCTGTAAAAGCGGATAAAGCCATTTCATCCGCAATATCAAATCTCTCATCCAGGTTATCGTCTACTATAAAATAATAGTGTATTAAGATCACACCAGGCACATAAAATTACTTCTTTTCCTAACGGATAGCTCCTTACAATCATTGACGCGAAACGTTGAGACCTGTAAAAATCCAATCCTTCATCATTTACAAGACCGAATCTGCGTAGGAACATGTCTGTCTGCTGTTCTATTTTCTTTTCGACTTCGGCAGATTCAACTGTCTCGAAAGGGCAACAGCTAACCTAGGCGTTCTCACGGAATATGATAAACACTGCCTATGAGTGCCACAAGGCGAGAAAGCAAAAACATCGGTTTCAATATCTTTTTGGCTCTTGCAGCGGTATTTGTTGCGTAGGGCAGGCAAAAGAAAGCGCCGGATTGTCCAAAGGCAGCCTTACCAAAAATGGATGAATCGAACCGTTCAGTAAATTGTTCAAGACAGAAACTAATCTCTCGCCGTTGGAGTTCCGGCAGTCGCTCAATTGACTTCCTTTTGGGCTACAACAATCCGACATTCGGCTAAATCTGTTTTATGAAAATGGCACAACTTCGCATCAACAAAAAATAATTTACAATGAAAGTAATCAGGATACACGAATTTGGCGGGGCAGAAGTTTTAAAATTGGAAGAAATTGAACGCCCCGTTCCCGCAGCGGATGAAGTATTGATTAAAGTATATGCAAGCGGTATCAACCCGGTGGACTGGGTAGTGCGCAACGGACATTATGCCACGCCGATATCAGGACTGCCGGCGATATTAGGCTGGGAAGTTGCAGGCACGGTAGAGGAAACAGGCAGCCATGTAACCCAATTCAAAAAAGGCAATGCGGTGTACGGACACGCCAACTATCCGGGTGGTGGCTGCTATGCAGAGTTTGTTGCGGTAAAAACGGCACAGCTTGGCTTTAAACCTAAGAACATTTCTTTTAATGAAGCGGGCGGCATGGCTCTGGCAGGGCTTACGGCATGGAGCGGTATTTTTCATTACGGCAAATTGCAGGCAGGGCAGCGCATTCTTATCAACAATGCTTCCGGCGGTGTGGGCAGTCTGGCATTACAGTTTGCGAAAGCCAAAGGCGCTTACGTCATCGGGACTTCCTCTTCCGGCAATCACGATTTTTTAAAACAACTTGGTGCGGATGAAGTAATTGATTACAGGACGCAAAAGTTTGAAGAATTGCTGCAGGATATCGATGTAGTATTTGACGCTTCGCCTGTGCGCGGCAATGACGAAGCCCGCCTCAATTCGGTAAAAATATTGAAGCAGGGAGGCATACTTGTAAGCGCCAATCCCGACTTTCCTTACAGCGATGCCGTTCAGAAAGCATTGGATGCAAAAGGTATCACAGCCGCGCTGGTGCAGGAAAGGGAATTTGACTGGTTAAATGATATTTCAGCATTGATTGAAGCAGGTAAGGTCAGGGTGTTCATCAGTAAAACATATCCTTTGGAACAGGCTGCCGAAGCGCAACGGGAAAGTGAAGCCGGGCATGTGCGCGGCAAGCTGGTACTGGAAGTAAGAAAAGAAAAATAGTTAAATTGCAATATGGCAAATACAACACCTATACGGATAAAAACCATCAGCGAATTTCATCAATTAAGGGATTTGCCAAAACCTGAACATCCGCTTATCAGCGTGATTGATTATGCCGACATACAACGTCCTGCACACATTGATGAAGTGAGCTGGATTTGTGATTTCTTCCAGATTGCTGTAAAGCGGGGTATTACAGGTAAATTGAAATACGGACAGCAGGAATATGATTTTGACGAAGGTGTTATGCTCTTTATCGCACCCGGTCAGGTTTTCAGCATACAAACCGATAACCATTCAACGCCAAAAAAACGTTCGGGGTGGATGCTGCAAATTCACCCCGATTTCTTCTGGAATACACCACTTGCAAAAACAATTAAGCAATACGATTTTTTCAATTATTCTGTAAACGAAGCACTGTTCTTATCGGAAAAAGAAGAAAAGACGCTTGACGGCATTATAGAAAATATCCGGCAGGAGTATCACGCAAACATTGACAAATTCAGCAAGCAGATTATTGTTTCGCATATTGAGGCTTTGCTCAATTATTCCGAACGGTTTTATGATCGGCAATTCATCACGAGAGAAAAAGTAAACCATCAGATTTTGGAGCATTTGGAAAAATTGCTTGCCGATTATTTTAACAGCGAAGAATTAATTTCAAAAGGCTTACCGACAGTTCAGTATGTCGCCGACAACTTAAACGTTTCGCCAAAATATCTGAGCGGTTTGCTCAAAACGTTGACAGGGCAAAGTACACAACAGCACATCCACGACAGGCTGATTGATAAAGCAAAAGAACAATTATCTACAACAAACCTCTCGGTAAGTGAAATCGCTTACGGATTGGGCTTTGAGCATTTGCAATCTTTCAGCAAATTGTTTAAGACAAAAACAAATGTCTCCCCTTTGGAATTTAGACAATCTTTTAATTAGAGAAGCAGGAAGAAAAGATAAATAAGGTTAGCTTTTTAAATAAGGAGCGGAATAATGCCAAATATTACGATTGGGCATTTTTATATGTTCGGAATCTAAAGATTTTAAATACCTTATGGAAAAATTATACAAAGAAACCTTATCCAGGCTACAAACGGCAATCAGTGTGGGCACTCTTCCCTTCAACTCTCCCGTTTCAAATCCCAATTATTCGGGTTATTTCTAACTTTGTTCCGAAAGTTTTAGGCGTTTTGCTTATTACTAATCTTTTTTATTTAAAATCAAATTTTGGGGCGACAATTACTACATTAATATTAAACTTTCTTTTTGCTAAAAGAAAAAGCCTGACAAAAAATTGTCAGGCTTCTCTCTCTTCGCTCCCCCTGCTGGACTTGAACCAGCGACCCTCTGATTAACAGTCAGATGCTCTAACCAACTGAGCTAAGGAGGAATGTCCCGTTTGAATTGGGATTGCAAAAATAGGAAAAAATTCATTTTTGCAAAATCTATTACCACTTTTTTTCAAAAATTCTTCGCTATTGTTTCGCTACCGCCGGCTGACCTGGATGTATAAATACCAGCAAACGCTGTTGCAGTGCGGAGTTCCGCGTAGCGTGGTTTACGAACGGACCGTCCAGTTTGCTGATATAAAAGTGGGCAAATACCCGGGCTATTTCGAAGCGGTAGCCACTTTTCTGTAGTTCACCGAGTGTTTCGGGGGTGGTATAGAGCAGTACTGGTGCTCCGGCGGCCACTTGTTGACGCAGACCGGCGCTATCGGCGCGGATTACGGGTGCGTTGAGGTAGTATTCGAGGGAGTAGGAGTTGGCTTTGTAGAGGGTGACGGGTATACCGCGCCAGTAGAGGTTGGCGTGATTGGCGGCGGTGCTGCCGCTCTGGTAGCGCATCATATCCGGGTACATGACCAGGTTGAGGAACAGGCCGAGTATAAGGCTGGCGATACAGGTACGCAGGAAGGCGGGCGACCATGGGTCGGTAGCGCGGCGGGGGAGGAGGAAGAACAGGCTGGCGGCAGCCACGACGGTCACTACGGCGAAGTAGTTGAATATCGGCCGGTATAATACCGATAAACCGATGATCGCCACCCCGATGACACCACAGATCACATGCTGGGTGATCCGGTAAAATTTCAGCCCTTTAGGGCGTTGTAAAGAAAGTATATAGTTCGCCGTTAGGATGGCGAAAAAGGGAAATATGATATTGAGGTAATGAGGCAGCTGGAATCGTGATAGTGAAAACAGGAGGAACGTCACTAGTGAACCGGTGATGCAATAAAACTCCACTGCCTGTTTACGCTTGCGGAAGAAGGTGATAACAGCGGCATACAGCAGGATGGACCAGGGCAGGAACGCCCACAGTACGGTATGGAAGAAGAACGACGGATCGCCGGCGCCCTTTACCGGACCGGTATTCATAAAGCGGCCGAACTGGCTATCCCAAAAGAAAAAACGCAGACCGGACACACCGGTTTTGCCGTACACTACTTTCTCCGGATGCAGGTCGAACTGCTGGTATACGGCGTATAGCTCTGGCAGGATGAAGATGCCGGTGAGCAGGATAGCTATCAGCCAGCGCAACTGTAGCAGTTGCTTCCACTGCCCGGTAAAGACTAGCTGACCGGCTACTGCTGCCCCGATGGGGATGACCGCAAAAGGCCCTTTGGTCATCACGGCACAGGCGGTGAACAAGCTACCGATCACCACATGTATGTTGAGCCGCTCGCTCCGGTAGAAGTGGTAGACAGCGGCGATGATCAATCCTGTCAGGTAGGGCTCTGCCCGCACGTCGTTATTGGAGATGACGATATGTTCGGCGGTGAGCAGGATGGCGGTCGCCCAGAGGCCCACGCGTTCATTATACAGGCGGCGTCCCAGCAGGTAGGTATACCAGGCGCCCATCATCAGGAACAGGATGGCGGGCAACTTATACGCCGCCGTCGTAAAACCAAATAGCTTAAAACTGAGCGCGGCCATCCAGAAAGGGAAGTGCGGCTTATCCAGCCAGTCGCCACCGTCGGCGAAGAGGTTCCAGTAGTCGTTGTGCTGCACCATATGTTTGGCAATGCTGGCATACAATGCACCGTCAGGCTCCAGGATAGTAATATTCAATCCAGAGAAGTTCATAAAGATCAACAGCCCGATAATCAGCATGCTGACCTGCTTTTCCTGCTGCGCAGGAGTAGTAGGCAATGAGTGTGACATCCGAAAAAATTAGAAAGATGCGACCTGACCTCAGTGGAGGGGCCGTTCAATTAACGTAAACTTAATGCAGTACAGCGGCTTACCACCCTAGCCAGCTGCTTTTCTCCTGTCCTATATAAACGCCGTCTTCCCGTAACTCTACGGGGTAAGTCTTCAGATAGTAACCTTCGCCACTGGTGTTATACCCGTTCCTGAGGGCGAAACGGTACCGGTGCAGCGGACACACAACATTTCCGGTATCATCAATATAACCGTCCGCCATGATACCACTGGCGTGCGGACATTTATAGGCAAAAGCGTACAATTTTCCCTCGTAGCGCGTACAGCAGATCTTCTTACCATTCAATTCCCGTACGGTAATTTCATTTTCTGCAATGATCATGTCTGCATCCGATGCAGCTACCCGGTGCCAGTTGTACTCCTTTGCCATAATTGTCAGTCTTAATATGTGCTAATAAAAATACTCCGTCTTGTAAGGGTAACGCTCACGGTATAACGCCGACACCCTGCTGAGGATCGTATTACGCAGCTCTTCTATGTTCTTACGCTCCAGCGCGGAGATGAACACACAGTTGCCGTGCGTACGGGTTTCCCAGTTCTCTTTCAGCTGCTTGAGGATATCCTCCTTCACATCTGCCGGCAGCCACTCATCGAAGGTATTGGCCTCGTACAGGTCCATCTTGTTAAAGATCATGATCGTAGGCTTGTCCAGCGCTTTCAGCTCCTGGAGGGTACGGTTCACCACTTCTACCTGATCTTCATACTGCGGATGGGAAATGTCCACCACGTGCAGCAGGATATCGCTCTCGCGCACCTCGTCCAGCGTGGACTTAAAGCTCTCCACCAGGTGGTGCGGCAGCTTGCGGATGAACCCGACCGTGTCGCTGAGCAGGAAAGGCGTCTGCTCGAACACCACCTTGCGGGTGGTCGTGTCCAGGGTCGCAAACAGCTTGTTCTCAGCAAACACTTCGCTCTTACTGAGCAGGTTCATAATAGTGCTCTTACCCACGTTGGTATATCCTACCAGCGCTACGCGGATGTATTCTCCACGGTCCTTACGCTGGGTGAGGGATTGCTTGTCTATCTCGGCCAGGCGCTTGCGCAACAGGGAGATCTTGTCCTTGATGATACGACGGTCCGTCTCGATCTCCGTTTCACCGGGCCCACGACTACCGATACCACCTCCCTGGCGCTCCAGGTGACTCCACATCCCCTTCAGCCGGGGCAGGATGTACTGGTACTGTGCCAGCTCCACCTGCACCTTAGCCTGCGCCGTACGGGCCCTGCGGGCAAATATGTCCAGGATAAGGTCACTACGGTCAATAACCTTTACATTGAGGACCTTCTCTATATTGGCAATCTGTGAACCGGTGAGTTCATCGTCAAATATCACCAGTGTCACCTCTTTTCCCGTGATATAACTTTTGATCTCTTCGAGTTTACCTTTTCCGACAAAGGTGGCACGGTCAGGGTGCGCCAGCTTCTGTGTAAAACGTTTCAGGGTAGTAGCCCCGGCCGTCTCAGCCAGGAAGACCAGTTCGTCCAGGTACTCCTGTACCTGCCGCTCCGTCTGATCTTTATGTATCAACCCCACTATTACGGCTTTCTCTTCCGTTTGTACTACTTGCTTCTTTTCAATCAATGCTTATATGAATTTGTGTAAAATTACAAATTTGTTAGCGGACAATCCACGTGCCATACCTTACCGGTCATATATAGCCCTGGCCGTCTCTGGTCGTTTTTCCCTACATTTAGCCTTTTAAATCACATTTCAACCATGTTTAAACCACTTTTACTGACTGGATTACTCATATCGACTATGGCTACGGCACAGGAAAAAATGACGCCGGAAATGCTCTGGCAACTGGCCCGGGTGAATGGTGAGGCGATCTCGAAAGACGGCAAATCGGTGATATATGGCGTATCCCGCTACAACATCGCAGAAAATAAAAGCGAAAAGAACCTCTATACCATCCCCCTCACAGGCGGCCCCGCTAAGCAACTCACCAGCAGCCCCGGCGGCGAAGGGAGTGTAAACACCTCCCTGGGTGAAAAAATCGGCTACTCCCTCAAAGGACAGTGGTGGGAAATGAACACCGATGGCAGCAATCCCATTCAAAAGACCAATGTAGAAGGTGGCCTGGACAATATCATCCTATCCCCCGATGGCAAACATATCCTCTTCTCCCGCGAAGTGAAGATCAATAAGGTCAGCGGCGAAGACTTCTACCCCGACCTCCCGAAATCCAACGTACAGATATACGATAACCTGAACTACCGCCACTGGGATACCTGGGAAGATGGTAAATTCCAACACGTATTTTATGCGACCTACGAAGATGGTAAGGTAGGAACGCCTGTCGACATCATGGCGGGCGAACCCCACGACTGCCCGCAAATGCCCTTCGGCGGCGCAGAAGATTTCGCCTGGAGCCCCGATGGCAAAAGCATCGTATACGTATGCAAAAAGAAATTCGGTAAGGAATATGCCGTGAGCACCAACACCGACATCTACGAATATGACCTGGCGGCCAAAACCACCCGCAACCTCAGCGAAGATCGCAAAGGTTACGACATCGCCCCGGCTTTCAGCCCCAATGGTCAGTACCTGGCCTGGCTGAGCATGGAGCACGATGGCTTCGAAGCCGACAAGAACGACGTAATCCTGCTGGATCGCAAAAGCGGTAAGCACATCAACCTCACCGCCGGATGGGATGGCACCGTAGCCTCTATCCGCTGGAGCCTGGATGGCAAAAAGATCTTCTTCCTCGCCGTGATCAAAGGCACCGAACAGCTGCATGAGATCAACCTGCAGAAAGAACCGCTGACCACTACTGCCAAACACCTCCGCCAGATCACCAACGGTGACTTCGACATCAATGGCATCGTAGGCCAGTCCGGCAATACCATCGTGGTAAGCCGCGCCGACATGAACCATGCCGCCGAACTGTTCACCGCCGATATTAAAACCGGTGAACTGAAACCACTCACTGCCGAAAACAAAGGTGCCTACGACAAGTTAGGCATGTCCAAGATCGAAAAACGCTGGATCAAGACCACCGACGGCAAAGACATGCTGACCTGGGTCATCTTCCCACCAGACTTCGATCCTAACAAAAAATATCCCACCCTGCTGTATTGCCAGGGTGGCCCGCAGAGCCCCGTATCACAGTTCTATTCCTATCGCTGGAACTTCCAGCTGATGGCCGCCCAGGGCTATATCGTAGTAGCACCTAACCGCCGCGGTATGCCGGGCCATGGCGTAGAATGGAATGCCTCCATCAGTAAAGACTGGGGCGGTCAGCCCATCCGCGACTACCTGAGCGCGATCGACGCCGTCAGCCAGGAGCCTTACGTAGACAAAGCCCGCCTGGGTGCCGTAGGCGCCAGCTATGGCGGCTACTCCGTATACATGCTGGCCGGTGTACACAACAACCGCTTTAAGTCATTCATCGCACATGATGGCCTCTTCGACCTGAAAAGCTGGTACGGCACCACCGAAGAACTGTGGTTCGCCAACTGGGACATCGGCGCCTACTGGGACCCCGCTAACGCTAAAACCTACCGGGAATTTAACCCCAGCGAACTGGCCAACAAATGGAACACACCCATCCTCATCGTACAGGGCGGCACCGACTACCGCGTAGCGATAGAACAGGGCCTCCAGGCATTCCAGCTGGCACAGCTGAAAGGTATCAAAAGCAAACTGCTGTACTTCCCCGAAGAGAACCACTGGGTGCTCAAAGCACAAAATGCCATCGTATGGCAACGGGAGTTCTTCAAATGGCTGAAAGAAACACTCTAAAATATACCGACAGGGCCAGTACCGCCTCCCGCGGTACTGGCCCTTTTCTTTTTGACGAATCACCACGTTACCACCCACTAACCTCATCACCAATGACATCACTTACGCTCGACATCCAGAACGGTATCGCTACCATCACGCTCAACAGACCAGAAGTATACAACGCCTTCAACGATCCGCTGAGCTACGAACTGCAGGATGCCCTCAAACAGGTAAAAAAAGATAATAACGTCCGCGCCGTCGTGCTCACAGGCGCCGGCAAAGCCTTCTCCAGCGGACAAGACCTCAAAGCCTCCCAAGAGGCAGGCAAACGCAGCTTCCTCGAATCCCTGCAAAAACGATACAATCCCATCATACGCGCCATCCGCGACCTGCCTAAACCGGTGATCTGCAAGCTCAATGGCGTCGCCGCCGGCGCAGGCTGCTCCCTGGCCCTAGCCTGCGATATCATCATCGCCAGCGAACAGGCCTCCATGATCGAGATCTTCGTCAACATCGCTCTGGTACTCGACTCCGGCTCCTCCTACTTCCTGCCCCGCACCGTAGGCTACCACCGCGCGTTCGAACTGGCCACCAAAGCCACCAAACTAAGCGCTGCCGAAGCCCTGCAGCTGGGACTGGTCAACAAGGTAGTACCGGCCGAAGAACTGGATACCGCCGTTGCCAACGAAGCAGCCTACTACGCCGCCGCTCCCACCAAAGCCATCGCCCTCATGAAAAAAATGCTGACCAAAGGTATGAGCGAACAGCTGGATGCCGTATTGGACTACGAAGCCCAATGCCAGGAAATAGCGGGCAACACCGCCGACCACCCGGAGGGTGTAAAAGCTTTTATCGAAAAGCGGAAACCCAACTTCCAGGGTCATTAACCTCCCCGGCAAGATAAGTTCCCTCCGCCTCTCGTATAGCATTCCTATAGCTCTCCTATAGCATTCGTATAACCATTGTATAAGCAAAGCATATACAAGCTTATACAACGGATATAGAATGGGTATACATCGCTTATACAACGATTATACAATGGGTATAGAACGCTTATACAAGCAGGCTATAACAACCTGCTGATCAATCCGTTATAAGAAATAGTGAAAATAGTATGCCCTCCGGGGACTAGGAACACCCAATATCTGGGAAAACAACGCTGATAAAGTCATAAAACAAAGCCGGCCGGAAAGAGATCCTTTCCGGCCGGCTTATATATAATAGTAATTTATCCTTGGGACTTTAGAGACCGCTGATCGCGATACCGATAGAGTAGGGGCGGATATCGTATGTACCTTCGTCCTTAAACAGCGGGTTGAAGTTGTAGGTACCAAACAGGGCGAAGTTACCATAACCTACACGGGCAGTAGCCGCAAATCTCCAGGTATTGAAGAAACGTTTGTTCTGCTCTTTTACGATATTTTTCTCACCACCCAGGGTAGATTTCCATTTGGTATGCGCATTCAGCAGGTTACCCACCTTCGCACCGATAGCAGCTTTAAAACCTTTGTTGGCATTGTCAGGTACGCTACGGAAACGGAACTCTATCGGCAGCTCCAGGTAAGTGGTCGCTACCTTATACTTGCGGGGAGAACCATCCTTGATGAACTGAGGACGGCTGGTAGTACCATCAGACATGTTCAGGCGGTGGTCCTGCAAGAATACACCACTGGTACTGATACCAAGACCAGCAGCCAGGCTGAAATGAGATTGTTTGATCGGGAAGTCATACATCAAAGCAATGTTGAAACCACGGTTAAATCCAGTCTTCACACTATCCGGTTTCCCAGCCCATGCATCGTAAGAGAAAGATACGATCAGGAAATCCCGGGAATGGGTAGCCCTACCCACGGCTTTATTCATGGCCGAACCGCCATCTTGTGAAAATGCGCTAAATGTTGCGGCCAGCAGACCAAGGGTAATAAGTAATTTTTTCATATATAAATTAAATGACTTTGAATAATGTTAGGCAAAAATAATGGAATAGCTGAAAAACAAGCGCTTAAAATATTTACAGCCTCGTCTTGGGCCTCTCCGTGCCGAAGCCACATTATCGAGCAGCACTGTCCGATACATATAACGCACTTACCATCGTTTACCCCCATTTATCTCTTATCCATATACGAATAGCTGCCCGTCACACTTTATCAGCTCCCTTCCGCGAGGCCGGTATATAAAGGTATTTTTCAGCCGATCCATACATCGACTGCAAAAAATAGTGACAGCTCATTATCAATCACTTATACGAATACTCGCCGCCCACCCAGCCAGCATAACAGGACCGCTCCCCGCTTACCACTGCAGTATTTAGGGGTGTGAGCAGAAAATAGCGTCTATAATTATATGCTGGTTGATAGTATAAGGTCCCTCAATTACGGACACTAGTAGGCAGACAAAGTATTATCCGATAAATGCTAACATAACCCGCAGGCTCAGCACTATATTCGAATGAAAACCCGGAATATAACAGCGATGGTATACCCTATTGCGGCCAAGCTGTTCTATGCCCGCCGACCCTGCACCCCGGAATTGATCAATAGCTTAGGAAGCGTAAGTCCACATTCATGCGCCAATTGAAAAAGCCCATATTAATATTCATGTGCATTGGCCTCGTCGGCCTGGCATGTTTTATATATTTTGTAATACGCACCCACCAGCAAGCCACCGATGCCGGCAAATGGGTCCGTCATACACACCAGGTCATCGATAATATCCACCTGGCTACCCTGGCCATCGCAGAAAACGAATCTACCGTCAGCCAATACCTGGCCAGCGGTCCGGGCACCACTGCCAGCAGCATCGCCTGCAGTTATCCCGCCGATGTAGCCAAAGCCGTCAGCAAACTCATACAGCTCACCAGCGACAATCCCCGCCAGCAGGCACTAATCCGCCAATTCTCCCACGCCGTCCGTCAGCAAGTGGCCACCAATTGCCTCCGCGCTAAAGCGATCACCATCCCGCCAGCCCTGCACCAGCAAGACCTTCGTTATATCGATACTATCCGCCAGACGGCCCATGCCATGCTGCAGGAAGAAAGCCAGCTGCTGGCCACCAGAACCCGCGACAGCTCCATTGCCGCCCTCCGATCCCTCATCATATCGCTGCTGGGCGGCGCTTTCAGCACCTGCTTTTTCCTCGCCGGCGCCTATCGCATCAACCGGCACATGCACGAAAAAGAAAAGGCAGAAAAGAACATGCGCGAAAACGAAGCCCGCTACCGCCAGCTCATTGAAGATACCAACGCTGTACTATATACTACCAACAGAGGTGGCTACTTTACCTACGTCAGCAAACAGGTAGGCCTCCTCACCGGATACCCCGAAGGTGCCCTGGTAGGCGCCCATTACTCCATCCTCCTCGGAGAAGAGACCCACCAGCAACTCCGGGAGTTCTATGAAACCCACCTGGGCAACAATGGCCCTATCCCTACCCGGGAATTCGAGATCATCACCCGCAGCGGCGACCGTAAATGGGTAGAACAGGAAGTAGTCGTACTACGCAAAGATGGCCTCGTCAAAGGCTACCAATGCATGGTCAAAGACATCACCGAACGCAAAAAAATGAGCGCCGAACTGGAGAACACCCGCCTGCGCCTCCAGGCCATCATGGACTACAGCCCCTCCCTCATCTGGGTCAAAGACCTCCTGGGCCGCTACCTCCTGGTGAACCGGCAGGTAGAAGAAGTATTCAACCTGCCCGCCGATTACATCACCGGGCAAACAGATCAGCAACTTCAACTTCCACATATCACCCCCGCCTGCGCAGCAGAAGATGCCGCCGTACTCAGCACCGGCGCCATCCGGTCCGGCGTCATGACCGTACCCGGCCGTGATCAGCAAGACCACTACTACCACATCACCCGCTTCCCTCTCCGCGATGAACAACAACAGCTGTTCGGCCTCTGCGCCATCGGCATCGACATCACCGACCGGGCCCGCAAAGAAATGGAACTGATTCAGGCCCGCAAAGACGCAGAAAATGCCAAAAAGATACAGGAGATGTTCCTGGCCAATATGAGCCACGAGATCAGAACCCCCATGAACGGTATCCTCGGCATGACCAACCTGCTACTCACCACCCCGCTGCCCCCACAGCAACAAGAGTTCATCGAAGCCATCAGCACCTCGGCCAACAGCTTGCTGGTCATCATCAACGAAATACTCGACCTGTCCTGCATACGCTCCGGCAAACTGAAACTGGAAAACAGTGACTTCGACCTCATGACCTTGCTGGAAGTACTACTATACCCCCTGCGGCACAAAGCCGTACAGAAAGGCCTGTTCTTCCAGGTAGCCGTAGAAAGCGACGTACCCACCCTGCTGGTAGGCGACCATGTACGCCTGGGACAAATACTGGTCAACCTCGTCGGCAACGCCATCAAATTCACCCATCAGGGTGGCATACACGTAATTGTATCCCTGCTCACAACAGCAGAAGAAACCGTAAGACTGCAATTTGAAATAAAAGATACCGGTATCGGCATCCCGGAAGAGCATCATAACATGATATTCGACAGCTTCTCCCAGTCCAACCTGGAGAATACCCGTCAATATGATGGAGCGGGCCTGGGGCTAGCCATCAGCAAAGAACTGGTCACCCTGCAACAGGGCTCTATCAGGGTCATTAGCGCCGCAGGCGAAGGGGCTACATTTGTAGTGGAACTACCGTATTTACGGAGTTCAGTATCCCGGCAGGAAAAGCAGACTGCATCACCTAGCGCCACCGCACAAAGACACATACTCAAAGGAAAAACTATACTCCTTGTAGAAGATAACAAAATCAACCAGCAAGTTGCTTTCCATACCCTGCTACGAGCCGGCGCCCAGGTAGACATCGTTCCCAATGGCGCGGCTGCTATATCATTTATTCTCAAACGACATTACGACTGTGTAATTATGGACCTACAAATGCCCGAAATGGATGGC
This sequence comes from Chitinophaga pendula, assembly GCF_020386615.1. Taxonomy (NCBI): domain Bacteria; kingdom Pseudomonadati; phylum Bacteroidota; class Chitinophagia; order Chitinophagales; family Chitinophagaceae; genus Chitinophaga; species Chitinophaga pendula. The sequence continues at coordinate 6,572,799 of NZ_CP077769.1, read as the reverse complement.
TATCAGGCAGTCACCATCCTACGCAAACAAGCAATCAACATCCCCGTTATCGCGATGACCGCTGCTGCAACTACCCGTGAAAAGATCAAATGCCTCGCCGCCGGCATGAACGACTACATCTCCAAACCTTTTGTTCCGGAAGACCTGTATCACAAGATCCTCGACTGCACCGGCAGCAGCTCCTTTATCCACCACATACCCCATACCAGGAATACCAATACCTGCTACGACCCCGTAGACTTTGAACACATCTACAAAGTAGTAGAAAACGATATCCCTTATGTACTGGAAATATTGGAAGAATTTAATGAACAGCTGCCCGAAACCATCGCAGCACTGGAAGAAGGTGCCATACAGCAAGACTGGGACAGCATATACCACCTGACACATCGCATGAAATCAAGTATGGCAGTCGTACGTATACCTCCTGCCTTACCACTCATAGACTCCATCGAAATGGACACCTCCGCCAGGCAACGCCTCGACACCGCAGCTACCCGCGTATTCGAACTGATACAAACCCTCAAAGATGCCGCCCTGCTCATCAGCATGGAAATAGATAAAATACAGGCCGCCATCCAATCCGAGGAAACTACCATCGATCAGGCTACCGGCAACCGGAAGTAGAAGAGACTACCTTTCCCCTCTTCACTCTCCACACCAATAGTGCCGCCCTGCGCCTCTATAAACTCACGCGAAATAGCCAGGCCTAATCCGCTGCCTGCCTTGTGCTGCGTACCCGGCACCTGGTAAAACCGCTGAAAGATCTTATCCTTGAAAGCAGCTGGGATACCCTTGCCCTCATCCTTCACACTAAAAGTCAACGTCTGCGGATCATGCTGCGACACATCCAGCACAATAGCTGCATGTGCAGCAGAATAACGGATAGCATTCGTCAACAGGTTGATCAGCACCCAGGCCGTCTTCTCCACATCCGCCTGTATCTTAGGCAGCTGCTCCGGCACCTGCGTCACAATGTTGATATCCCGCTGTGCCGCCTGCTTCTGTACCGTCTCCAGCGCATAATGCACAATGCTGCCAGGCAACACCGGCTGCGGCTGCAACTGTATATTGCCACTCTCCACCTGCGACAGGTTAAGCAACTCACTGACGATCTTGATCATACGCAGATTGTCCTGCTTAAGACTCTCCACCAGCTCATGCTGCTCGCCAGACAACTGACCGATACGCTCATCCTCCAGCAACTTCAGACTGAAATCCGAAGAAGCCAGCGGTGTCTTCAACTCATGAGAGATCGTAGCAATAAAATGAGTCTTGGCCAGGTCCTGCTCCTTAAAAGTGGTGATGTTCTTCAATATGATCACATACCCGATATTCCCCTGCTCATGCTGTATATTGACCATCTCTTTCGTGAAGAAACATTCCTTACCGTCCACCACGATCTTCAGCGGATTATTATCCTGCCGGTTCACCAGGTAGTTAAGCAGGTCATTCTGCTTAGCCACTTTGGATGCCGGGAAACCAACCAGGTCCTTCTCCGGCATATTGAGCAGCTGCAAGGCAGGCTGGTTGGCAAACAGGATCGTGTCTTTATTGTCCAGCCCTATCGTCGCATCACGCAGGCTGCTGATCACCGCCTCCGCACGCTTCTTCTCAAACATGATACGTGCCAGGTTGCTGTGTTCATATTCATCCAGCTGCTGCGCCATCGTATTAAATGCCTGCGCCAGCTCGCCAAATTCATCGGCCGACTTGAAGTAGAGCCGCTGTGTATACTTACGCTCCGCAATACCCTTGATACCTTCTGTCAGCTCCCGGATAGGGTTGGCAATATAACCGGGGAAGTTGAATACGAACGTAAAACCCAGCAGAAAACAGACACCGCTGATAATAGCGATCCACAATAGCGCCTTATCTGCCGAACGTTTTACCGTTTCATTCTTGCCGACAATAGCCTGCATGTTGAGGTCCATGATGACGTAGATACTTTGCCGCAGGATAGCAGGAGAGTAAGTACTGTCCTGCAACAGGCGCTGATAGGCAACTCGCACTTTACCGGTAGCCTGGGACTCGCCCAGCTCCGTTACATTCTCTTCCTGTTTTTGCAGGTTCTTGCCGATCGCCTGTAAGGCCTCCTGCCGCGATACTGGCAGCTGATCCAATGCAGCCAGCATATTCTTGGAGTACTCCAGCGATTCATAATTATCTTCCAGGATGATCCTGGCCTCGCGGTTCAGCTTGTTGAGATAATAATATCCCAGTATGCTCACCAACAGCAACATGGCGAACAAGAACAGCACGCCCATCGTAATTTTCGTCTTCAGCCTGAATGTGCTCATGATAATATGATCAGGTCTATATCTTTAGAGGATAAGGTTTTTAATAACTGATTGAAGAGGTTCGTCCGCAAGATAATACGGAACAAGCTGATATGCGGCTTACCGATACATACAGTCGTCACCTCTTTTTCGATCGCTGCGTCGATAATAGCCTGCGATACGTTGGGATCGTGTATCTGCAATACTTCGGCTCCCAGTTCGGTAGCGAGCTTGAGGTTGTTGATCAGGTGCCGCTGTGCCGCCAGGTTGATCTTCTCCACACTCTCCCGGGGAGTCTGTACATACAGCACATACCAGTCGGCATGATAATAGGAGGCCAACCTTGCCGTCTTACGGATCACCTTACGCGCCACCTCATCATTGGTAGAGATACAGGCCAGGAAACTCTCATGCCGCATCTGCTGGCTCCGGGGCACCTCTATCTCTACCTTACGCTCTACCTGCGTAGCCACCTCCTTCAACGCCAGCTCCCGCAGCTGTAATATCTTCTCCGCCTGGAAGAAGTTCTTCATGGCGGTTTCTACTTTTGACTTGTCGTATATCTTCCCTTCCTTCAGGCGCGTGATCAGCTCGTCCGCCGTCAGGTCTATATTCACCACCTCATCGGCCATCTGCAATACGCTATCGGGCACACGCTCTTTCACTTCAATGCCGGTAATAGCTTTTACCTCCACGTTGATGCTCTCAATATGCTGGATATTGACCGCAGATATCACGTTGATACCCGCATTGAGAATGTCGATCACATCCTGCCAGCGCTTTTCATTTTTGGAACCGGGGATATTCGTATGAGCCAGTTCATCCACTACTACCCATTCTGGATTGAGCAGCAGTACGGTGGTGAGATCCATCTCTTCCAGTAGTTTGCCTTTGTAAAACACCTGCTTGCGGGGAATGGCAGGCAGGCCGTCTACCAGCGCCTGTGTCTCCGCCCGGTTATGCGTTTCCACATACCCGATCTGAATGTTAATACCGTTGCGCAGCATACTATGCGCTTCCTGGAGCATACGATAGGTCTTACCCACACCGGCGCTCATCCCGATGTAGATCTTGAACTTGCCCCTGCCGGCCTTGCTGGCCAGATGCAGGTATCGCTGTACGGATTGTTCTTTGTCTGTCATACGTTTAAAACAGCTACTACTGGTATGGATGACGCAAGTCCCGCTGCCCATACCTGCTGCCCGTAGGCAGTAGGATATCACAGCGGAACTTGTATGACGTTGATGGTATATTACGTTGCTTTATCAGAAGGATACAGCCAGCGCAGCGGTAATATTAGCATTACCATTCCTCAGTTCTTTCCCTTTGGTAAAGATGGCGTCTTTGCTGTCATACAGCTTTCCTTCTATGCGGAATACCACATTGGATACCGGTGCGATATCGAGGTTCAGCGAATACCCGGTAGTCTGAAAACCGTTATTCGTTTTGGTGGCGATAACCGCACCATTCCTGTCGTTATAATGTTCTACCCTGCCGGCCAGCGCTACCTTATCGGTAAAAACATACCTCGCGATGATGATAGGACTGTACCACTGGTAGAAATCATTGCTGCCCTTTGCCTTTTGCTCCAGGCCATAGTCAATACCTGCGATGAGGCTGAACTTGTCCGTAATATTGAATGTACCATAAAGGTCGTTAAAATAACGCATCTGCCTTACGCTATCGGGTTTATCATTGCCGATAAAGGTGCTCCAGTTGAGCGACACTTTAGCCGATGGTTTGAACACGATCTGCGTACCGAAGGCAGGCGTCTGGTTGCCATCGACCCGCTTCACCCGCTGCCATCCGTTGAGGTACATAGCTGCAAATGTCCACTTGTCATTCGGCGTCCAGGTGATCTTGGCGCCGGTTTCGAAGTAAGGCGTGTTGTCGGCCATGATACTGCGGGTCAGCGTATAACAGTCTTTCCCGATAGCACTTTCAAAGCCGATATGCGATGGCATAATACCAGCATCTATCCATAGCTGCCTGCCGATACGGATACCGACATTCGCATCATATATATGACGGAACAGCTCCGACTCTGCCGCCATGTTGTACTGGGCATAAGTACCGCCCATGATACCTATATTAGCCCTTACACGATCCGATGTATAATTAGCTCTCAATAATGCCAGGTTAATGTTTAACTCGTTATGCCGGTTATGATTGTAAATAAATGCCTCCTTTACATGATTTTCAGGCTGGTTGAAGTCGTAGCTGTAATAAGCTTCTACATATCCTGTAACACTCAGCTTAGGCTGTGGCTTTTCTGTTTGTTCTGTCTGTCCTTGTGCAAAGGCATGGAAGGTACATAAGGTAGCTCCTACCAATAATATCTTTTTCATTAGTTCGTAAAAGGTTGTATCGTGGGTAAACTTGATAATGTACGTGGAGGGTTCCATCGTCCAACGATGCAGGTGCAGTACTTACATGGCTAGCTGTAAAGTACTGCCTCACTGCATCATGGAGGATATGGAAGCCATTGCCGGCGTTGTTCGGCTTTTGATAGGATCTTCACAGGGTATGGCTATTACTGCTTAAGGTCGTCGAGTGCGATATTCAGTTTCAGCACATTAACGGTAGATGGACCTGCAATCCCCAACAACGGTGATTGCGTATTTTGATCTACCAGTGCGCGTACTTTCTCTGGTGCGATGCCTCTGGCTTTCGCTACGCGGGCTACCTGTACATAGGCGCCGGCAGGAGAGAGGTGAGGGTCCAAGCCACTGCCCGATGCAGTGACCAGCTCCGCAGGAATGTCGGCTTTCTGCACACTGGGATTGTGTGCCAGGAATGTATCGATCCTTGCCTGCACTGTTTTCAGGTAATCCGGGTTGGATGGACCTTTGTTAGAACCGGCAGAGCCGGCAGCGTTGTACCCTGCTGCAGAAGGACGCGACCAGAAGTATTTGTCTTCCGTAAAGTTCTGCCCAATATTTTCGTAGCCTACCACTTTACCATTGTGCATCACCTTCACACCATCCCCTTTACCGGGTGCCAGTTTGGCGACACCGGCAATAATGAGGGGATAGATACCTGCCAGCAGGACCAAGAGCAAGGCAGTCAGTTTTATGGAGGGCAAAAGATATTTTTTCATTGTAATGACTGATTAATATTTAGAAAAACAGGCTGATGACCAGGTCGATCGCTTTAATACCAATAAAGGGAACGATGATACCACCTATACCGTAGATGAGGAGGTTGCGACGCAACAGCGCACTGGCGCCTATCGGCTTATAAGCCACCCCTCTCAATGCCAGTGGTATCAATAAGGGGATAATAACCGCGTTAAAGATCACCGCACTGAGTATCGCCGATTCAGGACTGTGCAGCTTCATGATATTGATAGCCTGTAAGGCTGGAATAGAGGCGATGAACAGTGCCGGTACGATCGCAAAATATTTAGCCACGTCGTTGGCGATAGAGAAGGTGGTAAGCGTACCTCTTGTCATCAGCAGCTGTTTACCGATCTCTACGATCTCAATCAGTTTGGTAGGATCGTTGTCGAGGTCTACCATGTTGCCGGCTTCTTTGGCAGCCTGTGTACCACTGTTCATAGCGACACCTACATCGGCTTGCGCCAGTGCCGGTGCGTCGTTGGTACCATCGCCCATCATAGCTACCAGGCGACCTTCTGTCTGCTCCTTACGGATGTAGGCCATTTTATCTTCGGGTTTCGCTTCGGCAATGAAGTCGTCTACACCAGCCTTGGTAGCGATATATTTAGCGGTAAGTGGGTTGTCGCCCGTTACCATCACGGTCTTTACTCCCATCTTACGCAGGCGTTCGAAACGCTCCTGTATACCGGGTTTGATAATATCCTGCAATTCGATCACGCCGTGTACTTTACCATTTACAGCTACTACCAGCGGGGTACCCCCGTCATTGGAAATATGCTCCACCTGGGCCAGCGTCTCCTGCGGGAAACTGTTACCGGCTTTCTCTGCCAGGCGACGGATCGCATCGTAGGCGCCTTTACGTATCTGTGTGCCGTCGACCAGGTCGATACCGCTACTGCGTGTTTCAGCCGTGAACTTCACCAGGCTGGAGCCTTGCGTATTCAGACCACTTACAATATCACGGCCTGCCAGCTCTACGATGGATTTACCTTCCGGCGTCTCGTCAGACAAAGAACTGATGGCGCAAAGGCGGATAAACTCTTCTTTGCTGATACCGTTGGTAGCGTAGAAATTAGTCGCCTTACGGTTACCGATAGTAATAGTACCGGTCTTGTCGAGCAACAGCACATCCACGTCACCGGCAGTCTCTACCGCCTTACCAGACTTGGTGATCACATTAGCCCGTAGCGCACGGTCCATACCGGCAATACCGATAGCAGACAACAGCCCGCCGATTGTAGTAGGTATCAAACAGACAAACAATGAGATGAAAGCTGCGATGGTTATCGGGGTCTGTGCATAGTCTGCAAAAGGTTTAAGCGTCACGCACACGATGATGAACACCAGCGTGAAGCTCGCCAGCAGGATCGTCAATGCGATCTCGTTAGGCGTTTTCTGACGGCTGGCGCCTTCTACCAGCGCGATCATCTTGTCGAGGAATGATTCGCCGGGTTCTGTGCTCACCCGTACTTTGATATGGTCGGATAATACTTTGGTACCACCTACTACGCTAGACTTGTCGCCGCCTGCTTCACGGATCACAGGCGCACTTTCACCGGTGATCGCAGATTCGTCTATACTGGCCAGCCCTTCTACGATCTCGCCATCTGCAGGGATGATATCGCCGGCGTCGCATACGAAGATGTCGCCTTTACGCAGCTGCGAAGAAGACACCACTTTGATCTCGTTGGCAAACACCTCGCCGATCAGTTCGATCTTTTTGGCGGGTGTCTCTTCTCTCGTCTTACGCAAGCTCTCCGCTTGCGCTTTACCCCTCGCTTCGGCGATAGCCTCTGCGAAGTTGGCAAACAGCAGGGTGAGCAGCAGCACGATAAATACCGCTGCATTGTATGCCAGGCTACCCTGGGCCGTATTACCGGTGATCATCGTATGCAGGGTCACGATCAGCATAACAATCGTGCCCAGCTCTACGGTAAACATCACCGGATTTTTGATCATTAACCGGGGATTCAGCTTCACGAAAGATTGCTGTAAGCTCTCCATCACCAGTTCCCTCGGAAAAAGTTTATTATCTCTCTGTTTCATTGTCGTAGTCAGTTAATCATTAATACAGGGAAAAATATTCGGCTACCGGTCCCAGTACCAGTGCAGGGAAGAAGGCCAGTGCGGCGATGATCACGATCACCGCCATGGTCATCAGACCGAAGGTGGCCGTATCTGTTTTCAGCGTACCGGCGCTTTCCGGAACGTATTTCTTTTGCGCCAGCAGACCCGCAATAGCGACCGGGCCTATAATAGGCAGGAAGCGGCTGATTATCAGCACAAAGCCTGTAGTCACGTTCCAGAAGATGTTGTTATCTCCCAACCCTTCAAAACCGGAACCGTTGTTGGCAGCAGAAGAAGTATACTCATAGAGCATTTCAGAAAACCCGTGATAGCCGGGGTTATTGAGCCAGGCACTGGGTTTCACCGCCCAGTCCAGGTCAGGATGGTGTGCCAGTACAAAAGAAGACAATGCTGTCCCTACCAGTATCAGGAAGGGGTGAAGCAGGGCGATTATCGCTGCAATCTTTACCTCCCGCGCTTCGACCTTATGTCCCATGAATTCCGGTGTACGGCCCACCATCAGCCCGGATATGAATACCGCAATGATGATAAAAATGTAATAGTTCAATATCCCTACCCCACAACCACCGTAGAAACAGTTGACCATCATACCCAGCAGCTGCATCATACCGGAGAGCGGCATGGTGCTATCGTGCATAGCGTTGATAGATCCGGTAGAGATGATAGTAGTAACAGTGCTCCAGTAAGCGGAAGCGGCAGGGCCAAAGCGGACCTCCTTACCTTCCATCGCTCCCGTAGGCTGTAGGACACCCATCTTGGCGATGGCCGGATTACCATTTATCTCGCTGGTAATAGTAGGTATGAGCAATAGCAACATACCGATGGTCATGACACCGAAGATGACGTAGGCAAATTTCCTCCGTTGTATAAAGAAGCCGAGGGCGAATACCATTGCGATAGGTATCACTACTTGCGCAACCATTTCGGTGATATTGGTAATATAGTTAGGGTTCTCCAGCGGGTGGGTGGAGTTAGCTCCAAACCATCCGCCACCATTCGTACCCAGGTGTTTGATGGCGATCATACCGGCAGCAGGACCGCGTGATACATTCACCGTGTCGCCCTGTACAGATACATAAGTGTCTTTGCCCGCATAGCTGGCAGGCGTACCATTAAAAGCAAGTATGATAGCGATCACCACACAAAAGGGCAACAGCAGGCGGGTATTGGTCTTTACGAAGATATCCCAGAAGTTACCCAGCTTGGTCGTCGTCTTTTCCTTCAGCGCTTTGAAGAGTACGATCAGCGCAGCAATACCGGTGGCTGCACTCACGAACTGTAGGAACGTGATCACAAATAGCTGTGTGAGGTAGGTAAGGCCCGTCTCACCGGAATAGTGCTGCAGGTTACAGTTCACCAGGAAGCTGATAGCCGTGTTAAAGGCCAGATCGGGCGACTGTGCCGGGTTACCGTCAGGATTAAGACCCAGCTTATCCTGGAAAAGAAGCATGAAGAACGCATATACGAACCATACCAGGTTGATAGTCAGCAATGCTTTGAGATGTTGCTTCCAGTTCATCTCTTCGTGCGGATTGATACCGCTGAGTTTATAAAACAGGCGCTCTAGCGGCGCCATGAAGTCCGACCAAGTTTTCTCCCCTTTGAATACTTTAGCAATGTATCTTCCCAAAGGCCAGGCCAGGAGCAGTGTTAGTCCATAGGTCAATATTACGCCTGTAATTTCTGTGTTCATTTCCCAAAAAGCATTTAAGCAATGTGAATCAAGTATAGGCAACGCGGCCTGTTAAAATTTTTCCGGTTTCAGTAATACATACACCATGTATATAAAAACCAATATTGCCAGGATGAATAAGGCTGTCATATCCGTGTATTTATATTTTTTCGAAATAGTCTACTGATCCGAAAAACAGGGCGAAGCATACAAGCCCGGCCAGCACCAAAAGAAATGTGAGCATAACGATATAAGTTTTATAGGTAAAAGGTTAAATAGTAGCTGCCTGTAACTGACGTATACGAATATGATGGAGTGATTGCGGCAGTAATTCCTTTACCGGTCTGTTGTGCTGTATAGTATCCAGCAATGGGGACAGCCCGTAGATGTACACACTTTCAATAGCGTTCTTTACAGCATTGCTACCGTTATGGTACAGTACGGCTGCAATCGTAAAACACTTTTTCGCTTCAGGTAGTTCACCGTGCCGGATCAAATTGCCGGTATAATCGGCAAAAGCATGCATCACTTTACACACCGCACCATTTTTATAGAGCTGGTTAAGAGCGATAGCCATACCAGGGATCTGCAGTGCGAGCATCATGGAGATTTTCGAGTCAGGTAACATGATCTTGATGTTATTTGCCCTTCTATAAGCGATTGGAATGCCAGACAACCCATATCACTGACAAACAGCAACACATGTAACTAATTATCAGCCACTTATAATAAACACCCCGCATCGGCACAGCCAGTAACCACACCTGGCACCATGCAAAATCTGAAGGGTATTGCAGAAAATGGAAAGGGTAGAGGCCTAAAAGGCAAAGGCCCCGCAAAGGGGCCTCTGGATCGTGGGTACGTACCGCAAGCAAGCAGCGGCACGAATCAAATAGGGGTTACAAATAGGGGCATAGGTTCAAACTAACTGTTTAATAAAGGTAGTTAGCGACTACGCACTCTATTTGTGTAATAAAGTAAGATGGAAAACTAGGGGAAAACGTACTTATATCGTCTGCAAAAATGCATACAGCAGACTGATTATGCCGAATAAGCACAGTGCTCCTAACGCGATCAGTATACTCCGGATCTTATGCTCTTTGGCCACCCCATAAGTATTTGTGATAGCAGGTTGCAACAGCAACACCACCAACACAATCTTCATGATGAGATGGAATGACGTGAGCGGCAGGAAAGTCCGCCAGAAGCCAAAGTCAGCACCGAGTACACTGCTGTTAAAAAGGGAACTGAGGTTCCAGATCGAATATACCAGGAAAAATACCAGTTCCGCGATAGCCAACATCCAACCCAGACGTTGGCGTTGCAGCACCAGGTAATAGGTAACCGGCATATATATCAGGGAAAGAAAAGTAAGGATGTTGAACAGGTAAAATGAGGAAGCCAGCCCCGAAGTACCAACCCAGAATATGATTTGTGAAACCGAACCGTACAGTGAAATAGCATAATATACACCTAGTATGATATATAAAGTGGTCAACCAGCTACCGGCAGCAGGAGTAGCATGGAGCGTAGTAGCCGCGGGCGCCTGTCCGGCCAATGGCATATTCAGCTCCACCCGTGCCTGTTGTTCTTCTTCCGGACTGATACGCCGCTCCGCCAGTATAGTACGGGCAGCCTGTACCGCATCCGCCGGGTAACGCCGGGCATCCAACACGATCTTCAATAACACTACATTGGAATAGTCCTTATAGACATCATACTGTTGGTCCATGACAACGATCTTTTGGAGTATATAATGCTAAATTACCTGCCTTAGCTGAACAGGTACAGTACATCTTCTTTGGTCAGTTTCTTCACAAAACCAGTATCGTCTGCAATGATATCTTTTACCAGCGACTTCTTACGCTCCTGCAACTGCAATATCTTCTCTTCTACCGTATCCTTACAGATCATACGGTAAGCGAAGATATTTTTCGTTTGCCCGATACGGTGCGTACGGTCGATCGCCTGCTGCTCCACAGCGGGGTTCCACCAGGGATCTACAATGTACACATAGTCGGCAGCAGTGAGGTTAAGACCCACACCACCCGCCTTCAGAGAGATGAGAAACACCCGGCACTCGTCATTATTCTGGAAGTTCTGGATCGCCCTTTCACGTTCCATCGTAGACGTGCTACCGTCAAAATATTCAAATGGTATCTTCAGGTGTTGCAAACGCTCTTTGATCAATCCCAGCATACCCAGGAACTGGGAGAACACCAGTGTCTTGTGATTGCTGATATTTTCAGATATCTCACGGGTCAGCTCATGCAGCTTTACCGAGTGATTTGGATATTTCTCCGTCTCATTGAGGATAGCCGGGGAATCACATATCTGCCGCAACTTCATCAGACCTTGCAAAATAGTCAGCTGTGAACGCTCCATACCCTGATCTTCTATCACACCCAGTATCTTGGACCGGTAAGAGTTACGGTATGCATCGTAAATATGACGCTGCTCCGCATCCATCTCACAGAAGATCACCGTTTCGATCTTCTCCGGCAGCTCTTTGGCTACCTGCTCTTTAGTACGACGCAGGATGAAAGGATAGATCAGCTTACGCAGATGCTCTTTCCGCTCCTCATCCTGGAATTTATCTATGGGCGTGGCAAATTCATTACGGAAGAAATCCACACTACCCAACATACCCGGGTTCAGGAAGTTCATCTGCGCGTAGATGTCGAACGTATTGTTCTGCATCGGCGTACCACTCAGCGCAATCCTGTTTTTGGTGTGCAACAGCTGTGCCGCTTTTGTCACCTTACTCTGCGGATTCTTGATCGCCTGCGATTCATCCAGTACCACATAGTCGAACTCTATCTTCATCAACATCTGGATATCACTGCGCAAAGTACCGTAGGTGGTGATCATCACGTCGAACTGCTGCAACTCCTCCACATTTTTGGTACGTGCAGGACCGTGATGAATATGATGTCTTATAGTGGGGGTGAACTTGCGGATCTCATTCTCCCAGTTGTAGATCAGGGTAGTCGGACATACCACCAGCGTCATACATTTACCACCATTCTTGTTCTTGTAGTGCTGAATGAAAGTAAGGGCCTGTATCGTCTTACCAAGACCCATGTCGTCAGCCAGGATACCTCCCCATTTCACTTCATCAAGATAGTTCAGCCACTGGTAACCGCTCTCCTGGTAAGGACGCAGCTGCGCATTGACATGCTCCGGTAAGGAGATATTCCGTATCTCGTCAAACTGCAACAGCTTCTTACGCTTCTGCTCCAGCTCTATCACGATCGCTTCATCGTCGATGAACTCAAATAGCTCATCGATCACGCTGAAGTTATACTTACTGAGTTTAAGCCCTTTGTCTTTTTCCTCACCGATCTTGAACAGCAGGGAGTACTTCTTCAGCCACTCTTCCGGCAGCAAACCAAGGGAACCATCTGCCAGTTGCACATAGTTCTGCTTATTGGCCAACGCATGTTTGATCTCTTTGATGCTCACCCGCTGATCGCCATACAACACCTCTACCTGGGCATCGAACCAGTCGATACCGGAGCTGATCTGCAGGTTGGTCACCGGCTTATGAGAGCTGAACTTGAAGTTGCGCAGACCGTCGAAACCGAACACCCGCACATTCATCTCTTTCAACGCATCAAAGAAGAGGAAAAACCAGTTGTTCTTCAACGCTTCCTTGGAACGCAGATAGAAGTAGTTGTTCGTATTGCCGGGCAGAGAGAAATTGGTATGCAGGGAACGGATCTTCTCTACAAACTCTTCTTCCGCGGCTTTATTACGTTGGATAACCAGCACCTTATTCCCTTCCTGCACCGTGATCTTACCGTCGTCATTCCACTCCACTTCCTGCCCGTAATAAGCAAAACCTGGCTGAACGATGAAAGTCTCACCCATCTCTTTAAGATAGACCCGGCACTCCGGTTTTATATTGACTACTTCCGCCTGTAAGGCGCGGTCGAATTGAATATCGTAGTTCTTGCCCAGCGGCAGCAGATAGTCCTTCAGGTAAGTACCCCATTCGGACTGCGGGATGCGCACTTTGCCATTGGCGCGGAACAACTCCACATGCAATGCATCCTGTGGGTTCTCAAAAAGATGCAACATACCATTGTGCAGGAACAGCAACGAGCTGTCCCATTCGTTGGCAGACACGCTGATCTCTTCCCCTTCTACGGCAACAAAACAACTGATCTCCACGTGCTGCCCTTCGGCATGCGTTTTAAAGATCAGTTTCAGCCGATCGGCCGCCAGTTGTACCGGCAAGATATTTTTAGACTTGAACGGTTGCCGGTTAGGCAGCAGGAACAACAACCCGTGAGCCGCGATCATCTGGAACAACTTTACCAACTTAGGATGCAGGTATTCCAGCATCAGCTCTTTGGTCTCAGTAGGCAGCTCCTCCGCATTTTCATGCGTGATGTTTTCCCAAATACCGGCAAAAGGAGAGTTCTTACTCAGGAACTTGCTCACCTCCGCGGATTGTAGTTTCCGGATTGGAGAGATCAGTTCCCGGTCAGACTCCCGGTATTGATAGAAATCGACGTACTTAGAGAGATCCAGTTTGCTGACCAGCGACACAAAGTTGTCCTGCTCGTCGTTGGCTTCTCCGCTGACCAGCTCGATCTTGAAGTAAGGAAATAACGGCTCGTTGGCGTTGAATACCACTCCCAGGCGCTGGGTGACCGTAACAGTCTCGACCGGGGGTGGGGGCGCCGGCGTACGGCCATTGTTAGTAGGGTCTACCCGCTTGATAGTAGGGTCCAATACCCGCAGATAGGGCTTACCCTCCATATAGGAAAAGGCAAACTTACCATCCAGGTCGTCGCTCAGGGAATAACCATAAGACGACAATAGTTTATTTTTTTCTTTGTCCCAGTTGCGCAGTGAATCAAAATAGAACGGCCCATGTTTCTCCAGCAGTTGCAGGAACAGGGCTGTCTTGTGTTTACATAAGGCATGATCCTTCTCATCACAGATACAGTGCGTGTCAAAATTACGCTCTTCGTTCCGCTGGATGATAAGGGGATAGGTTTCGCCATCTACCTTCATTTCGGCCTCTACCTTCTCATCCTTGGCATATTTGATCTCCGCCGGATGACGTTTGGCAATCACCTCCGCCGCGGCAAAGATCGCCGGAGACGCCAGCAGCTTCAGGCTTTTTATATCAATAGACTTCATCTTGATCAGCGTGTGCTGCTGATCATAATTGGTTTCGAAACTCTCAAAATGATTTTTATCCAACATCTCCTGTAGCTGGAACAACGCCGCCGCCTCATGACGGCAGATATCGCCCAGGTTATACGGGCACTGGCACCGTATAGACATGTTGGGAGTGTCGTGGTATTTGCTGATGGAAACCCGGTAGTAGTTGGCATGGGTATCACTTTTCACCCGGAAGGTAGCCGACTTCAGTACCGGATCAGCCTCCAGTAATTCCGCGCCGCCAGTAGAATAGATACGCTTCCCCCGGCGGATCACCTCATCGGTACCGTTATTATAAACATATTTGAGCAACTGGGGCAGCGACATATCCGGTTCGTTGCCTACTTTTCTTTACCAGCCAAGGGTTACGGAAACTAAAATATTTAGCAGCTGGTAAAAAGGCAATCCACAAAAGTAAGCAGAAATTCCTAAATAGACGCACGTGCTGCGGCCATTAAATCGGAAGCTACTGGTCTTCAATTCGATAGGATTTCTATTCGTATATTTTCAGATAACGCTGTACCGAATAGGCCATCGCCTGTTTAGCATTATGGACAATATATTTTCCAAAAGCACCATACATCGCATCATACGCAAAGGGTTGTACCGCCGCCTCGATCTGTAAAATGTCCAGCTTACGCAAGGGGATGTTGTTAGGGTAACTGTACATAAAAGAAACCGTTTTCCGGTCGGTGGATACCTGTATCACATCACCTACCAGCAGTGCTCCCTGACCCGCCGATGCCGCCGGCCAGTGCAATACATTGGCCCCCTCAAAATGGCCGCCACACCATACCAGCTGCATACCGTCCCACAAAGGCTGCGAGGCCCCTTCCCAAAGCCGGATCACTGTGTTGTCCCGGCGTCCCAGCCATTGCGCATCCGCGGCGTGTACATACACCGGCGCCCCGAATGTTTTACCCCACTCCACAATCGTAGAGAAATAATGCGGGTGAGAGATCGCCATCGCTTTAATACCTCCCAGCTGACGGATAATGCTAATAGTAGACGCATCCAGGTTGGCCACACAATCCCATAACACATTGCCGCCGGGCGATATCACCAGATGGGCCCGCTGACCGATCGCGAAGTCCGGCGTACTGTAGATCGCATAGAGGTCCGGTGCTACCAGCTCAATGATGTTCCGGTGCCGCTGACGCACCTGCTCCAGTGTAGTCCAGGTCTGACCACCGGGTGGCACATACTGCCGCTCGTCCTCACAGATAGGACACCGGGCCGGTACAGTATCGGTAGCGGCATATTGTACGCCGCAGGCATTGCAGATAAAATGGGTCATATCAGGTGTTTTTCAGGAAAGCCATCCTATAGCTCTCCTGTATCATTCGTATAACATTCGTATAACTGTTGTATAAGGTAAGCATATCCCAGGTTATACAATGACTATAGGATCACTATAGCCTGACTATAGCTGGCTTATACAATGCTTATACAACGCTTATAGGATGCTTATACAACGCTTATACAAGGTAGTTGCAACCGACTGATAAACAGTCGATTGCAACAAATAAAGTGTCTAATAAGATGATTGTCAATTATTTATTAACGATGGGCAACCAGTTCGCCTTTGTGGAAGATCGGCAGTATGTTGGCGGTATCGGAAGTAAGGCAATAACGGATATCCTTCTCCAGGCCGTACCGGGAGAGGCGTTGGAAGTGAGAGGCCTGCTGCATAAACCCGAAAAGGTCGGCTTTGGCAGCATGATATAATGTTTCGGCAGCCATAGCAGAATCACAGCTCACGGAAAAGTGCTCCCGGATACGGTTGACTACTGCCCCGGCGAAAAGCGTGTCCTCCATATTCACCCGGTCTTTCCAGCCCGCACAACCCAGGATCACGTTTTGCTGCCGCTGCACCAGGTACTCGCAGACAGCGGATATATTGGGAAAGGAACCGGTGATGATATCAACGGCATCCTTGGCCATATGTAATAGCTTAGTACCGTTGGTGGTGGTCAGTACCAGCGTTTTGTCTTCCACAAATTCGCGGGGATACTCATAGGGAGAGTTGCCATGTTCCAGGCCCGGTGCGATCTGCCCGTCCCGCTCACCAGCGGTGATACCTCCCAGGTCTGCCCCTATACGGATACAATCCTCTACACCGGACACCGGTATCACACGGGCAGCCCCGTTATACAACGCCGTACAAATGGTGGAAGTCGCTCTTAATACGTCAATGATCACCACTACGCTGTTCTTTACATCATACAGATGCAATAAGGCTGGGGATAAGCATACTTCCAGTGATGGCTTTTTGTTTACTGTCATACCACACAATTATTGATAAAAATAGCACCGGCAATGGTGACTTAGTC
This sequence comes from Chitinophaga pendula, assembly GCF_020386615.1. Lineage (NCBI taxonomy): Bacteria > Pseudomonadati > Bacteroidota > Chitinophagia > Chitinophagales > Chitinophagaceae > Chitinophaga > Chitinophaga pendula. Next base: position 6,556,124 of record NZ_CP077769.1, on the reverse strand, counting down.
TAATATTACTCTCCATTTTTCGCTTTCCGCGAATTCTTTGATCACCAGGTTACGCTCCTGCAATAACCGGGTCATATAAGTCGTCAGGTAAAACTTTTCAAGCAGGCGTCCCAGTAGGCCATAAGGGGAGCTGAACTCCATGATATCGATGGCAATAGTACCATTCTCTATCTCTTTAAAGTAATGCTCATGTTTGATATGTCTGAAGTCTCCATCCACCATCTCGTCGCAAAAATAACCCGGACGCAACATGCCGGAGATCTTCATGGTGAGTTCTCTCATTTTCCCCAGGTGACGTGCTCTCCAGGTAACCGTCTCCCCATTTTCGATCAGGCCGTTCGTACGGCCCTTGATAGCATCCTCCTGCCGGTGTTCCATGCTTCGCTTATGCAGGGTAATACTCCTGCTCAGATCAAACACCCTGTCCAGCGGCGCATAGATAACGGTCGTTAAATGAATAGTAGGCATAGCAGATATGGTTAAAAATACGAAGGGCTATAAAATTATAATACCCTTCCCAAAAAGAGAAATCATATTATAACCTATAGCCCCTGCCTGGCTGTATTAGCTCAGAAATGGCACTTTCACCACTTTGGCTTTCAGCTGTTTATCTCTTACGGCAATATAGATCTCTGTATCCAGCGCGGCAAAAGGCGTCTGTACATAACCCAACCCTATCGCTTTTTGTAAAGAAGGAGATTGTGTACCAGACGTTACCCGGCCAATTACATTGCCTTGTGCATCCTTGATCTCGTAGTCATGACGGGGAATACCTTTATCCACCATTTCAAAACCTACCAGTTTCTGTTTTACACCATCCGCTTTCTGCGCTTCGAAGATCGATTTGGAAGTGAAGTCCTTGCTGAATTTGGTGATCCAACCCAGGCCGGCTTCCAGCGGAGAGGTACGGTCGTCGATATCGTTACCATAAAGACAGAAGCCCATCTCCAGGCGCAGGGTATCGCGGGCGCCGAGGCCGATCGGCTTCAGACCTTTAGGCGTACCTGCTTCGAAAATAGCATCCCATATTTTTTCGGCAGCGCCGTCTTTTTCTTCAAAATAGATCTCGATACCACCAGCACCAGTATAGCCGGTAGCGCTGATGACCACATTGTCTACACCTGCAAAAGTACCTTTCACGAAAGTATAGTATTTCAGGTTCACCAGGTCTACCTCCGTCAGCGGCTGCAGAATGCTGGTAGCATTAGGGCCCTGGATAGCCAGCAGACAGGTCTTGTCGGAAATATCATGCATTTCCACCCCTTTGGTATTATGACGGCTGATCCACTCCCAGTCTTTCTCAATATTGCTCGCATTTACGACCAGCATATACACCTTGTTCTCTTCCAGGCAATATACCAGCAGGTCATCCACAATACCGCCCTGCTCGTTGGGCAGACAGCTGTATTGCGCCTTGCCGGCAGTCAGTTTGGAAGCATCATTGCTGGTCACGCGCTGGATCAGGTCCAAGGCATGTTCTCCTTTCAGGATGAACTCACCCATGTGACTTACATCAAATACACCTGCATTGGTACGTACGGAGAAATGCTCGTCGTTGATACCTGTATAGGAGATCGGCATGTTGTATCCTGCAAAGGCGGCCATCTTAGCGCCCAGTGCGATGTGCTTGTTCGTAAATGGTGTATTTTTCATACGTAAGTTTGACTTTGTTGTAAGACTTTATTTGGCCCTTCCGTTTCAGGCCCGGCAAAAATAGTACTTAAATGATTCCCCCTGTTAATTATACGCTGCATTTTCTACAATCCGCATACACAGGCCAACAAAGCCCCTGTAAGTAATTACTGCAGCTGTCATAACAATCTCACAATTAGTTCTTTTGGTCATCCCCCGCCGACTACCTAATTTTGCCCGGGTGAACCATTCCCCACTCTTACCTAAATAAGATGACCGTGATGAAAAAGAGCACCTGGCTGTTACCACTGCTATTGGCAACCGTTACTGTACAAGCCCAGAAAAAAGCAGACCGTAAAGCGCTGAATAACCTGCAATCCCATATTAACTATCTCGCTGCCGATAACCTGGAAGGCCGCCGTACAGGCACCGCCGGCGAGCAACTCGCTGCCGCCTACATCGCCGCACAGATGAAACAGGCCGGCCTTCAACCCAAAGGCGACGATGGCTACCTGCAAACATTCCTGGTAAGAGAGGGGAAAGACATCGATGCCGCTACCACACTCGACATCAATCACAAACAATACACACCGGGTACACATTTTATACCGCTGCCCTTCAGCGCCGCCAAACGCGTAAAAGGCGAAATCATCCCCAACGTAAATGAACCGGAGAACATCTGGCTCATCGACGTAGCAGATTTCATCGGCAGCAACCCACACGCCAAACCCCTCGAACGCTACCAGCAACAAGTAAAAGAAGCGGTCAAAGACCAGGCGACCGGCGTCATATTCTTCAATGGCAAGGAAACCCCTTCCGAAGTACGGCAATGGCTGAATGAAAATACCACCCCGCTGAGTATACCGGCCATATGGACCAACGATGAACTGGGCAAACTGCTCGGAGCAGAAGATGCCAACAGCTTCGTCGTGAACATGGAAGTGGCCCTCAAACCCACCAAACGCACCGGCACCAACGTAATCGGATACATCGACAATGGCGCTGACAAAACCATCATCATCGGCGCTCACTACGACCACCTGGGCTATGGAGAAGATCATAACTCCCTCGCACCAAACGACAAGGCCATCCACAACGGCGCCGACGACAACGCCAGCGGTACCGCCGCCCTGCTGGAACTGGCTCGTATGATCAAAGGATCTAAACTGCGCAATAACAACTACCTGTTCACCGCCTTCTCCGGCGAAGAACTGGGACTCTTCGGCTCCAAGTTCCTGACAGAACATAGCCCCATCGATCTCAAACAGGCCAACTTCATGATCAACATGGACATGGTAGGCCGCCTCGATGCTACCAAAGGATTACAGATAGGAGGCATCGGCACTTCCCCCACCTGGAGTACACTACTACAGGTAGCCCCCAAAAACCTGAAAATAACTTACGACTCCTCCGGCACCGGCCCCTCCGACCATACTTCCTTTTATCGTAAAGAAGTACCAGTACTGTTCTTCTTCACCGGCAGCCATGCAGACTATCACAAACCAACGGACGATGCAGACAAGATCAACTACGAAGGCGAACTGTCCATCATCCGCTTTATATACGACCTGATCGCTCAAGCTAATGACCAGCCAAAACTGGCCTTTACCAAAACCCGGGAAGTACAACAGGCTACCGCCGGCGCCCGCTTCAGCGTAACACTGGGCATCATGCCCGACTACACCTATACCAAAGGCGGTATCAGGGTAGATGGCGTATCCGAAGGTAAAGCCGCCCAGAAAGCAGGCCTCGCTACCGGCGATATCATCCTACAACTCGGTACCCTGAACATTTCCGATATGGAATCCTACATGAAAGCCCTCGCTAGCTTCAAAAAAGGAGACAAAACAACCGTTAAGATCAAACGGGGAAATATAGAAAAGACGCTGCCCGTACAGTTTTAATAGCAAAAGGCTTGGTGATGTACGACTAAAATTTATACCTTGCAGGTTATGCGCATTGTCACCATCATTGCTGCCGCGATCATATTGTTCGCGTGTAATCAAAGCCGTAGTAAGGGACCGGACACGTCTGCATACGACGTAGTCGCGGAGAAAAGTTATGTGATCCGGAACATCAAACCCGTTGCTGGTGATAGTCTGGTAGACGCCATCCGTGCAAAACAGCAACAGCTGATCGCCTTCCTGGAAAAGCATCAGTTCGTACGCCATGTGGCAGCTAAAGACAGCCTGGTATTCCGCCGCAGCAACGGCCAGGAAGTACTGATAGAGCTGCCTGTACCCGAGGATGCCTGGAGCGCAAATACCATCATTGCGTTCGACCCGGCCAAAAATCCGCTCTTTATCAACCTGCATAAAGACTCGACACAGATCGAGCATTATTTAAAACAAGCAGACAAGCGCTAATCAGCCTTGAGTATAGAACAAGAAATAAAACTTAGTGTGGACGCCGTGGTGTTTGGTTACACCGCCCGCGAACATATATCCGTACTCCTCATCAAACGGACCATACCGCCATTCCAGCACAGCTGGGCCTTACCCGGTGGATTCGTCAAAGACAACGAATCCCTGGAAGAAGCCGTCACCCGCAAGCTGCTGAACGAAGCCAGCGTAAACATCAACTACCTCGAACAACTCTATACCTTCGGGCTGCCACAACGCGACCCCAGAGGCAGGGTAGTATCCGTCGCCTATTTCGGACTGGTCAATCCTACCAACTTCAAACTGTCCGTCAGCACAGAAGTAGAAGATGTGCAGTGGTTCAACATCAAAGAACTACCCGACCTTGGCTTCGACCATGCCGACATCATCGACCTGGCCGTACGCCGCCTGCGCACCAAGATCCGTTATGAACCGATCGGCTTCGAACTGCTGGACAAGAAATTCCCGATAGTAGACCTGGAAAAACTCTATGAAACCCTGCTCGACAGAGCCATAGACCGCCGCAACTTCCGCAAGAAAATAGCCCACCTGGGCATCCTGATAGACCTGGAAGAGAAACAGAAGCAGCCATCACAAGGGCGACCGGCTGCCTTATTCAGCTTCAACGAAAAAGAATATTTCCGCCTCAAACAAGAAGGCATCTCATTCGAGATATAAGTGCACAAAACGGCATACCCTGCCCGCCTGCCACCTGCATGTCCACGACTTAGCCGCAGGACTGGCAGCATCTTTGCACCGGCATTGGCCGCCGGCGTCAGCCCATCGCAGTATACCCGCAAAATTGCCGGCCAATGCCAGCAACAACCGGGATCGCCTCCCGGCGCTAGAGAGTAAGATACCCCCGTATCTATGGCTACCACTTAAGCAGGAATATAGCTTGATCAATAGGGGAGAATCGGTTCACGAATAGTTAAAATACTGATAAACAATATATTAAACACAGTGCAGGTGTATTTTGTGTATTTTATACAAAAAATATTTGGACCACACAGAAAGCTAATCTATATTTGTGTCATAAATACACAAAACGGTTGAAACGATGACTACACTTAAGCCAACCGGCGTTATTATTGCCCGTTTTCAAACTCCTTCTTTACATGAAGGACACCTGGAACTGATCCGCCAGGTAAAACAACAACACAACCGCACGATCATTGTGCTGGGGGTGAGCCCGGTGAAGGGCAGCCGTAAAAACCCGCTCGACTATTACACCCGCGAGCGGATGATCAAACAGTTATTCCCCGACATCATTGTGCTGCCACTAAGCGATCAGCGTAGCGACAAAGCCTGGTCGCACCGGCTGGACGAGCTGTTGCTCAACAGTTTTCCGCAGGAAAGTTTCGTATTGTATGGTAGCCGGGACAGCTTCATTCCTTATTACAGCGGGCGTTTCAGTACGGCAGCGTTGCCGCCGGTGCAAGACTATAACGCCACCGAAATGCGGGAAGCGATCGCCGACAAGGTATTCGATACCGAGGAGTTCCGTGCCGGTATCATCTACAACACTTACAACCAATATCCTAAGGTATACCCTACGGTAGATATCGCGGTATTCCGGCATAACAAACAGGAGCTGCTGCTGGGTCGTAAACCCAACGAAGACACCTGGAGGCTGCCCGGCGGCTTTGCCGACCCGACAGACACCAGTTTCGACAGCGCTGCCCGCCGTGAACTACAGGAAGAATGCGGCCCGCTGGAAATAAGTGCCATGCAATACGAACTATCTACCCTGGTAGACGACTGGCGCTATCGCTCAGAAGTCGATAAGATCATCACCACCTTGTTCAGCACCGACCTGCTGTTTGGCACGCCCACACCGGCGGATGACCTGGAAGTACTACGCTGGGTCGCTATCACAGACATAACTGCTATGATCGAACAAGGCCAGATCGTCAGCACACACATCCCGATGCTGCAACACCTGGCCGACAAATACTAATACTGTCACAACGTCTAAATCCACGAATCATGACCAAAGAGAACCTCATTCTGCTAGCCGATGCCTACAAATATTCCCATGCTAAATTATACACACCTGGTACTGAATACATCTATTCCTACATGGAGAGCAGGGGAGGGAAGTTTCCGGAAACCGTCTTCTATGGCTTACAGTATTTCCTGAAAGAATACCTGGAAGGGGCGGTGATCACCAAAGAGAAGATAGACGAAGCCGAAGCCATGCTCGTACAGGTATTCGGACGTACCGATGTATTCGACCGTACTAAATTCGACTATATCATAGAAAAACATGGCGGCCGGTTGCCGGTACGTATCAAAGCGGTGCCAGAGGGTACTACGGTAGGTGTACGCAATGTGCTGATGACGATCGAGAATACCGATCCTGCCTGCTACTGGCTGACCAACTTCCTGGAGACCCTGCTGATGCAGGTATGGTATCCTTGTACGGTGGCGACCGTGTCCAGGGAGATCAAAAAGGTGGTACAGCAATACTACGAAGCTACTGCCAGCGCTGCCGCCTTTGCCGGGATCGACTTCGTACTGAACGACTTCGGCTTCCGGGGCGCCAGCTCCGTAGAGAGTGCCGGCCTCGGTGGTAGTGCACACCTGGTGAACTTCTCCGGTAGCGATACGCTGGCCGCCTCCGTATTTGCCCGTCGTTACTATGATGCGCCTGTTGCCCCGGGCTTATCCATCCCCGCTACAGAACACAGCATCTGCACCTTGCTGGGAGAAGAAGGCGAACTGGAAGTATTCCGGCATGTACTCAATACCTTTCCTACCGGCACGATCGCCTGTGTCTCTGACTCTTACAACATATTCAGGGCTTGCAGCGAATACTGGGGTACGGAGCTGAAAGAACAGATCCTACAGCGCGATGGTACGCTGGTGATACGCCCCGATAGCGGCGATGCCGTAAAGACCCTCCTGAAGGTATTTGAAATACTGATGGACAAATTCGGCTACACCGTAAATGAAAAAGGATACAAGGTATTACCACCGCAGGTACGCGTAATACAAGGTGATGGCATCAGCTACTCTTCTATACCGGGTATCTATGCTGCCCTGCAACAGGCAGGTATCAGCGCTGAAAACCTGGTGCTGGGTATGGGCGGCGCCCTCCTCCAGCGGGTAAACCGGGATACGCAGGAATTTGCTCTCAAATGCGCGCATGCAGTGGTGAATGGTAAGGATATAGATGTACAGAAGATGCCAGTGGAGCTGGATGCCAATGGCCAGCTGCGTACCTCCTTCAAACAATCCAAAGCAGGACGCCAGCAGCTGATCGCAACTGCCGACGGTTATAAGACCATCCGGGCCGGAGCGATCGCCGACGCCCATGATGCACTGGAGACCGTGTTTGAGAACGGCGCCCTTGTAAAGACTTATACTTTCGATGATATCCGCAGCAGGGCTGCTCTAAAATAGTTGTTTTAGTATCACCATCTGTTTGTACACTGGGGGGCAATGTTTCAGGACATTGCCCTTTTGTTTTTACACCTTAACTTCACCCTATGTATTTACTCATACCAGGCCGTCATCATTTACTGACCGATTTTCAGTTCAAATACCTGAACCGTCTTATTCAGCGCAAATTAGCAGGAGAGGTACCCGTACAGGGAGCGCCTTTGCCTGCACAGGATATTACCGCTATTATCTTCGCGGTGACCTCTGCCAATCACCTGGGTACCAAACGTAACCCGGTGCCCTTTTACCTGCGTAGCATGATCATACAGGAGTTCTCCAAATACCTGGAAGTGCCGGTGTATGTATATGGGGTAGATGATGTAGGCGTGATCGGCGACTTTGCAGAATATACGATCAAGACGATACGGCATGCCAGCGAGGGCTTGCATCCCCTGACACCGGATAATACCGTGGTGATCTGCTCCACTCCCGTAAAGGATATGTACCTGCAACGGCAGTATACGGTGTTGCCCGCCGAATGGGATGTACATACGCAGACTTACAACCAGCCGATGCCCTGGGATGTGGTCAAACTGATCGCCAATACTACAGAGTGGCGACAGGACCCGCAGATACTGGAGCTGATGCATCCGGCATCGTTCAAGATATGGAGCTTGTATATGCTGGGGGAAAAGGTAAAACATATCCTGACAGACCCTATCATTGGTGCAGATGGTGACCTGACAGCCACGCGCGACTACAGCGTGTATGTAAGACAGATGGATGAGATCGCGGCGATGAAGTACCGGGAAACGGCTCCTTTCGTACAGCCGGGTAAGATCGGTGATATTGGTTGTGCGGCAGGCTCCTGGCTGAAGATGGCAGGAGAGGATGCGCGCCTGCATGAATGTGATTTCTATGGAATAGAAGTATCGAGGCATTTGTATGATATCTGCCTGCAACGTAAACATAATGGCGAGTTCGCCAATCCTTCGGTATTCTTCTCCCAAAAGAATGCGGTAACCAGCCTGGTATTTGATCCCGGTAGTATGCATACGATACATACTTCTTCGCTCACACATGAGATCACCTCTTATGGTAGCATTGCAGACCTGGAGGCGTTCATTCGTAATCGTTATGAAGAGCTGGCACCGGGTGGGGTGTGGATTAACCGGGATGTGACAGGGCCAGACAATAAGGAAGAGGTGGTGTGGCTTTGGCTGAATGAGACGGATGGCGCTAATGAGCTGCCGGATCCCGCCATTACAGATACGCACCTGCTGGCGGAGGCATTGGGCCAACTATCTACACGTGCCTTGTTCCGTCGCTTTGCGCAGGACTTCCGGCATGCGGAAGGTTATCACCTGCAGCATGAATGGGTGGAGATGGGCGGTACTACTTACTGCCGCTTGTCGATGCAGGATGCCTGTGAGTTCCTGTTCAAAAAAGACTACCAGGATAACTGGCTCAGCGAAATGCATGAGACCTTCTGTTTCTGGAACTTCGAGGATTGGAAGCAAGCGCTGGAAGCCACCGGCTTTCATATAGATGCCCGTTCCGGAAGTTATCGTAATGAGTGGATCGTGCAGAACAGATTGGTGGGCAAAACGCAACTGTTCCGGCAGCAGGAGGATGGTACGCTGGTGACTATTGACTTCCCGGTGTCGCATCTGTTGTTGCTGGCCAGGAAGTAAAAGCGGATGGTACGCTGGTGACTATTGACTTCCCGGTGTCGCATCTGTTGTTGCTGGCCGGGAAGTAAAAGCGGATGGTACGCTGGTGACTATTGACTTCCCGGTGTCGCATCTGTTGTTGGCCGGGAAGTAAAAGAGGGCCGGCCTCTCAAGAAGCCGGCCGGTGATGGTGATGATGCTTATTTATACAGATAATTGAGTGCCTTGATATCATTCGAATTGAATGAGTAAGTGCTGGAGGTCAGACAAGCGGTCATCCAGGAGGAGGCATCTGCACCGGAAGGTGTGCCAGGAATCTGGATCGCGCCTACGCCTGCATCGCCTTCATTACCTCTGTTGGCTACCGGGCAGCTGCGGCGGCTGAAGTAGTCGGTATGTCTGAAGCCGATAGCGTGGCCGATCTCATGACGCATAGTAGCTGCGATCATAGCTACAGAGCTCCTACCTAAAGCCCGGTCGTTCATATTCAGTTTGAAGCCGGCTGCAGGATTGCCAGATAAGTCCGGGAAGCCTGCGGATATACCCAGGGTGGTAGTACCATCCGGGTTAAGACCCTGATTCATGGACGTGATCGTAATGGAAGGAGTGCCACTGGAAGCACGGGCGAATTTCAGGCGCAAGCCCAGATCCTGGTAGCTTTTTACTACCTGATCCAGTGCGGTGGAGAAACTTGCCGGGAAATTACCGCTCAGGCCAACGGTGATGGTCCTGGGCAGGCCGGTAACAATTCTGGTAGTATGGTATTGCTCTTCTTTGGCTACTACCATACGGGTACCGTCCTGTGAAACACCATTGAGATCTTCTGATGTAAGCAGGATATCATTTTCAACAATGTAACCTTCTTCTGTTTTTAATACGCCCACTGTGCTGAACCCCAGGGATTTTATCTTACTTAATACGTCTGTAGATATGGGATTAGTGTTGTTTAATGGGGGCTGTTCGGGTGTTACATCTTTTTTACAAGCAGGCAACATTGCTCCCGCGATTGACAAGGTCAGCAGCGCTAACTTAACGGCTTTCATAAAATTGTTTGTTTTTAAAAGTGGAATGATGCCCACCAGCTGGTGATTTGGGTTGTTGCCTGCTGCAGCAGGCTTTCGGTAAAAAGATACCCGCAATAATGTTTTTTTACCCTTAACACATACTTTTTTTACAGGAAATTTTCTAATTGGGCATAACTAGTTTAACATCAGGATATGCCCTGATGCAAATGATATGTGTAGTGTATGTAAAGCTAGGGGAAAATAAGGGCCAGTTAAGGCCCTTGTGTGTTGATTATCAACTGTTCACTGTTAATAATCAAAGTTAGGACTAATCTGAACACGTCAGCCGTACTCTATTCTCTAATACGGATACTTTATTGCAGATATAAAGTGTGTAATGAACACCTACAGGTGCGAACATACATTATGTACATACTGTGCATGTGTATATAGGGTATCTGCGTTGTGTATGTATATAATGTATGTACATCGTCATTCCTGCTTTTGTGATTACACAGCAGACAATATTTGAAATGAGCAAGGGTAGGATAGCAGCGTGTAGTGTAATGGATCAGGTGCCTGCTTCGAGTGCGGGCATCAGTTCGAAGGGTTGTTTGCAGTGCGGGCAGGCGGCTTGCCCGAACAGTTGGGCGACTATTGTTTCATAGTCTTCAATATCGTATCGGATAGCAAAGTCGGCCATCCAGAAGGGTGCGTCGATACGATTGTAGGCGCCATTCCAGTTATCGAGATCGATAGGTTGCGGGGCAACCGGGTGTTTTTCCTGTTCTTTATGGAATACGGGATCTTCTCCGTAGGCCTGCAACCGGTTGCTTTCATTCCATATGAACACTTCACCTTGGCAATGGGGGCAGAGGCATACGTATTCATCTTCGTTGTAGATGATCAATGCTCTTGCGATGGCTTTGCTGCCGCTAACAGCTGCGATGGTAACGAGCAATTGTTTTTTGTCTTCCGCGGTCAGCTGATTATCTCTGTCGAGCAAGGTGAGACAATACTGCTGGAGTTGGGAGGCCGTGTTGCGATAGGCATCTCCTATTGTTTGCAGTAGGGCGGGGTCGATCTTTTTGTTCTTGCGGAGGGCGTCGTATCCATCGGTGTGGTCACCGTAATCGAAAGCGTATACACAGGCAAAGAATCCGCAGAGGTCGAGGATGCGCCCATGTTCTTCTTCTTTTTCCAGCAGGGAGTAGAGGTGGGGAACGGCGGCCAGCGTAGCATCGTAGATGGTGTACTGGTGGCAGAGCATCCCATAAAAGAGATCATCGGCTTCTTCATGTTGTCCTGCTATCAGCTGATTGATCAGGCCAGGCACATCATCTGTGGCACCATAGGCATGGTGCAGGTGTTGCCAATTGGTATCGGAGAGTGATAGCATGAGTAGTGGATTAGTTGTGACATTTCTTCAAACATTCTTCTAAAAGATAGCCTAAAATTACTGATTGCCAAGATACTTTCTCATTCCGGGTAGTTACAAGCGATTCAATGCCCGTCTTTTCCTGAGTTTGCTGCAAAAAGAAGGCCGGAATACGATTATTCCGGCCATTTACCTAAACCTACAACTGTTACACTGTTAGTAATTTAATATGCGTTCAATATTTTCTATTTAGTTAAGTGATACTTCCTGCTCTTCGTAAGGCGCCACCATACGCTGGCGGATGAGTCGTTTTGCAGAGGTTTTACCCCATCCGAAACGGTTCATGATGCTGTCGACTACGCGGTATACTACCGGTACTACGATCAGGGTGAGGAACATGGAGCTGATCAGACCACCGATGATCACCCAGGCGAGACCATTCTTTACGGCGGCTACGCCACCATGTGCCAATGCGATGGGCAACATACCGATCACCATAGCGATGGTAGTCATCAGGATGGGTCGTAGACGGGCGTGGTTGGCCAGTAACAGTGCTTCGTTGGTATCGTGGCCCTGTTCTTTCATCTGGTTGGTAAAGTCCACCAATATGATAGCGTTCTTGGCTACGAGCCCGATCAGCATGATCATACCCAGGATGGTAAAGATGTTTAGGGAGTTGTTAGTGAGCGCCAGTGCCAGGAGGGCACCGATGATCGACAACGGAATGGAGAACATCACCACGAACGGGTAGATATAGTTATCATACAAGGCCACCATGATGAGGTATACCAGCACGATGGATATCAGCAATGCGACACCGAGTGTGCTGAAGGAGTCGCCCTGGTTTTCGGCATCGCCACCGAATACATAGCTGACGCCTGCAGGTTTGGACAAGGATGCCAGCTTTTGGGTGAACTCCTGGGTAACGGTACCAGCGGGGCGGCCTACTACCTGTGACTGTACAGATACGGAGGCGTTTTTATCCCTTCTTTCCAGGTGGCTGGGTCCGGAACTTTCGATCACATTGGCAAACTGGGACAATCTGATCAGTTCTCCTTTATTGTTGACGAATTGGATATTGGATACATCCTGGATGTTTTTACGGTTGAAGTCGTCGAAACGGATGTTGATATCATATTCATAGTCGCCCTGGCGGAACTTCACTTTGGCGTCGTCGGCGGTACCGCTGAAAGCGGTCTGCATGGTACCACCTACCTGATCGAGGGTGAGGCCGAGTGCGGACATTTTATCGCGGTCCACCTGTACGTTGATTTCAGGGTTACCTTCTTCCACGGACAGTTTGGCTTCGCTGGAACCTGGTATTGTTTTTACCAGTGCCAGGGCTCTTTTGGAGTAGGCCATTACGCTATCGAGGTCGCTACCCATCACTACCAGTTCTACGGGTGCTCTTTCGGCGGTACCCATGATACTTACTTTGGTCGTCTTCACTTTTACGCCGGGGAGGTCTTTTTTCACTTCGGCTTTCATGCGGGCGCCCAGTATTTCGGAGGATTCGCGTTTGCTTTCGTCTACCAGGAGTACGGTGATCTCTGATTTATAGGCCGTAGACTGAGAGGTACCGAAACCATCTTCACTGGTCTGACCTACGGTGGTGATGATACTTTTCACTTCCGGGCGGGTGGACAGGTATTGTTCCACTTTGCGGGTAGCGAGGTTCGTCTGTTCGAGGGAGGCATCCTTCGGCATTTCGAGTGCGAGGATGAACTGGCCGCGGTCACCGCTGGCGATGAACTCACCACCGATGTATCCTTTACCGATCAGCATAAAGGAGGCGAAGAGCAAGCCAACTGATACGATCAGGGTGATGGCTTTGTGTGCCAGTGCCCATTTGAGGAGGTTGGCCATCCACTCGGTGAAACGTTGCAACTGTTTTTCGAACCAGAGGATGAAGCGCTCGAATACGTTCTTACCGGTCATGTGTTCCAGCTTACCGAAGCGGGAGGACAGGAGGGGTACGATCATAAAGGAGGCGAGTAAGCTGAGCATGGTGGATATCATTACCACTACGCAGAACTCGCGCAGGATCTTGGACACCAGCTCGTTGGTCAAAGAGATGGGCAGGAACACTACTACGATCACGAGGGTGATGGAGGTAACGGTGAAGCCTATTTCTTTTACGCCATCGTAGGCGGCGCGTACCCTGTTCTTACCCATTTCCATGTGGCGATAGATATTTTCCAGTACCACGATGGCGTCATCCACGAGGATACCTACCACTAGCGACAGCCCCAGGAGGGACATGAGGTTGAGGGAGAATCCCATCATTTTCATACCGATGAAGGTAGCGATAAGGGATGCGGGGATGGAGATCATTACGAATATGGCATTGCGGAGACTGTGCAGGAACAGCAGCATCACGGCAGCCACGAGGACGATAGCGATGATGAGGTCATGCATTACGGAGTCGGCGGATTCCAATGTAAAGTCGGAGGAGTCGTTGGCCACCAGTATTTTTAGCCCGTTGCCGGCATATTCTTTTTCTATCTGAGCGATGCTTTTCTTCATTTCCTCACTTACGGTCACGGCGTTGGCATCGGTTTGTTTCTGTACCTGCATGGCGATGGAGCTGACGCCATCTACGCGGGCGATACGTTCTGCATCTTTCTGTGCATCCTGTACGTCGGCGATGTCTTTGAGGCGTATCTGGGAGCCATCGGCGGTGGTGGTGAGTACGAGGTTGCGCAGTTGATCTACGTCTTTGTACTTACCGGCGAGGCGGATGAGGATCTGATCTTTACCGGTTTTGGCTTTACCTGTCGGGAAGTCAAGGTTGGCGTTGGTGATCAGCTGTCTTACCTGGAGGATGGACAGCTTGTATCCTTCGAGTTTTTTAGGATCGATGTTGACCTGTATTTCGCGTTCCTGACCACCGATGAGGGAGATCTGGGCGACGCCCGGGAGGCGGGATAATACGGGTTGTAATTTTTTGTCGACCAGGTCATAGAACTGTTTACTATCCATGTTGGCGGTAGCAGACAGTGTCATGATGGGAAGGTCGTCGAGGGAGAATTTATTGAGGGACGGCGGTTTGGCATCACCCGGGAGGTCGGCGAGGATAGCGTTCACTTTACGCTGCGCGTCCTGGAGGGCGATGTCGACATTGGCGTCGTTATTCAATTCTACGGTTACGACGGAGAGGCTTTCATTTGATTTGGAAGTGATCTTTTTGATCTTTTCCATGGAAGCTACGGCGTCTTCAATTTTTTTGGTGATGGTGCTTTCTACCTCTTTAGGCGATGCGCCCGGGTATATGGTAGAGATGGTCACGATCGGGGAGGAGAACTTGGGCAACAGTTCATAGTTCAGCGACTTGTAGCTCATGATGCCCAGGAGCGTGAGAATGGTAAATATTACCACTACTATAGTAGGTCGCTTGATGGATATTTCTGTGATCTTCATTGTTTCCTAGTTTACTTTAGCCTGGAAATGGTGAGAGCAGGGAGCGGACAGGACCGGTAGCCATTGTGCTGTTTTTTATTTGCTGACGATAGTGTCAGTGATGATATCCTGTCTATTGGTCTTTATATATCGGCTAAGGGGCCTATCCGCTGTATCTGCTAACCAGTCTATTATTTCTGCACGATTACTTTGGATCCGTCAACCAGGTTAATCTGACCACTGGTGATCACGGTTTCTCCTTCGTTGAGGCCTTCACGTATCTCTACCTGATCGCCCAGGATGCGAGCTGCTACTACCTTGCGCAACTTAGCCACATTGCCTTCCATCACGTATATCTGGTTGCTGTTGACACCACCAACGAAAGCGGTGCGTGGGATGAGGATGGTAGGTGTTGCATCCGGCGTTTCAAAGTGCGCCGTGCCGTACATGCCTGCTCTCAAAGTTTTGTCCTTGCTATTGTTCACTTCCATTTCTACTGGGTAGTTGAGGGTGTTATCACCTTTTGCTGCGATAAAGGTGATACGGCCTTCAAAGTTGGCTTCCGGGAAGACATTGGAGGTCACTTTCACGGTCTGGCCTTCTTTGAGGTTCACCACTTGTCCTTCCGGTACGGATACGGACAATTTGAGTTTGGAAACATCTACGATATCGAACATTTTGGTACCTGGTGAGAGGTATGCTCCCAGTTCGATATATTTTTTATTGATAACGCCTTGGATGGGCGCTTTTACGTAGGTATCGCGGGTACGGCGATTGGCGGCCTCGTATTTGGATCTGGAAAGATCGTATTGGAGGCGGATATCGTCTACTTGTTTTTGGGTTACGCCCCCTGTTTTGAAGGCGTTCTCATATCTTTCTTTATCTACTTTGAGTTGTTCGAGATTAGCTCTGGCTTGCTGGAGGTCGGTATTAACGATTTCGTCGTCAATACGGGCGATGTTTTGTCCTTGTTTAACGAAGGAACCTTCGTCGACCAGCAATTGGGTGATACGGCCGGATACTTCAGCGAGGTAGGTGAGTTCGCGAACGGGCTGGAAGTTACCATTTGCGAGGAAGCCTTGAGAGAGGTCTGTTTTAGCGACTTTAGCTATCAGTACAGGTACATCTCCGCTATTGCTTTTCTTTACAAATTCGGTTTTTTCTTCGTTGGCCTTTTTGTTCGCGCCCAGCTTCCACATGATCAGGACCACGGCTCCAACAGTAATCAAGCCCCAGATAATAATCTTTTTCATGAGCAAATAGTTTCTTGTTTCGTAGTTCGTGATATTAAATGCCTGCATCCCGTGAACACAGGTCGTAGGTATTATGAATTATTGTGCCAGTGTTTTAAGCCGGCCATTTGATTTGATGATATCGAGTTCTGCGAGTTTGTATTGCAGCAGCGCTTCGTTATAGTTGTTCTGTGCTTCTGCCAGTGAGGTTTCTGCATCGAGCAGGTCTGTCAGATTGGCGAGGCCCAGGTTGTAGTTGTTTTGTGTAGAGCCATACACTTCGTTGGCCAGGTCTACGTTGTCTTTTTGGGACTGTATGGTAGACAGGTTGTTCCTTACGTTGAGTTTAGCGTTTTCGTATTCGGTGCTCAGTGCCAGGGCTGTTTCTTCTTTTTGTTTTTGCAGTTGGCGGAGGGTCACGTTGGCTTGGTTGACCCTGGAGCGGCGGGCAAATCCGTCGAAGATGGGTATGTTCAAGGTGAGTTTTACGGCAGCTACATCGTACCAATTGGTGGTAGAGCCGCCGGATTTGGATTTGAACATATCGAATTTGTCGCTGACGCCATTGTAGTTATAGCTTCCACCGATAGATACGGTAGGGTAGTATTCGGCTACGTAGGCTCTTTTCTGGAATTCCTGCAGTTCCTGTTGTTTATTGAGTAATCTGTATTCAATCCTATTGTCGAGTGTGATCCCGCCGAAATCGCTTACGGTAGCGGCTTTACTTTCGATTTCTTTGAAGGAGGTGCGAGGGAGGTCTACGTTATTTTCCATGGACATTCCCATTGCCTGTTTGAGTGTATTGAGTTGTACCTGGAATTGGTTATTCAGGTTGGTACGTTGTGTTTTATAGTTGGTGAGACTTACTTTGATACGATCGAGGTCGATCTTTTTGGCCAATCCGTTTTCGAGTTGTGAGGCGACTGTTTTCACCAGTTGACCGAGTTTGTCGATGTTGGCATCAAGTACGGTCATTTTTTCGCGTGTTACCAGTGCGTTGTAATATAGTTTGGTTACGTTATAGATGACGGTTTCTTCGGTCTGGGCGGATTGCATGCGATAGTATTCTTCGCCTGCTTTAGCGGCTTTGAGGCCGGTAAACACCTGTTGGTTGAAGACTTGCTGAGACAGTTCGGCGCCTGCTGCGATGTTGTGAGTAAGGCCAGCGGTCAGTAGTTGTGTGGTACCAGGTTGGTTAAAGAATTCGCCAGGTACGGGGAACACTGGTTTTTTGATATTGTTGGTATAAGAAGCGCTACCATTGAGTTGAGGTAGTGCTTTAGCGCGTACTTCACTGGTTTTGAAGCGGCCCATATCTTCTTCCATCCGGATCCTGGCTAGTTGCTGGTTGTTAGTCAGCGCATATTTCAGGCATTCCTGGAGAGATAGTTCCGATTGGGCATACCCGTTGTACACACCTATCCCCAAAAAAAGGATAAGTGACAATTTTAACCTTTTCATACGTTGCGTTGATTATATAATATCGTTGTGATTATTCGTCTTCCTGAATCTGGAGGTATTTGTTTGCCAGTTTGTGACCTTTAAGGGTGGCGATACCCAGGATGAAATGTTCTGTTACCTGGTGCATCACGGCATGGAGGTCGAACTGACCTACCGGAAACTGGGTGGGTTCGAAGGGTGATTCTAGCTGAAGTTGGCGCATGCGGGCTATAATATCCAATTTCAGGTTGCTACGGTACACTCCTTCGATGATACCTCTTTTCAAGTTTTCTTTAATGTTATAAAAAATACAGTCTCTTTTGAATGCTTCAATTTTGATCCAGATAGCCGGGTGATACTTTTGTATCTCGTAGAGCATGACCGGATTTACACTTTTGGCCACTACTTCTATATATTTCAGGCCGTTGATCGACTCTTCGATGGCGTTAGTTGCATTTTCCGAGTAGGCTTTCAGCTGTTCGACGTGCGTTTGTAACAATCTGTCCATTACTTCCTGTACGAGTTCTTCCTTATCCCGGAAGTGTTCGTAGATCGTTTTTTTTGATATCCCTGCTTCGCGGGAGATATCGGACATTGTTACACTTTTGATTCCATACAGTTTGAATAGTCTTAATGCCGTTTCTATTATTCTTTCTCTCACCTCCATGCCATTCGGATTTAATGGTGACGCTAATATTTCAACCCGTTGACGAATACTTCGGTCAGTAGTTTCTGTTGTTTGGATACTGCGGAGAAGTCTTCTTCATCGATATTTATCTGGTCTTTGCCTTCCAGTACGGAGAAGCGTAGACCTATCATAGCCAGGCTATACAGCTCTGCCATTTGGCGGATATTATTTTTACTGATATTGAATTCGCCGGTTTTGACTCCTACTTCGAATACTGTTACCAATAATTTGAGTTCTCTTTCTTTTACCTTCTTCATGATCTCCTCATTATGGAAGGAGGGGTCATTAAGTACTTTGAACAACTCGAGGCGGCAGAAGCGGCGGACGAAGTCGTGGCGTACGTCTATAAGGCGGAAGAGTGTTTTGGATGCTTGTTTTACATCTTCGATCTCAGCTTCCAGTTCAGAGAAGTATAGTTCGCCGATCTTTTCGAGTACGGCTATATGTAGTCCCTTTTTATCGGGGAAGTAATAATATAATGATGCTTTAGAGCAGTGCAGATCTTCTGCGATCTCGTTCATAGTGGTTTTAGAGGCACTATAGTGAGTAAATCGCTTCAGCGCAGCTTCGAGTATCCGCTCCCGCATTTCATCTTTGCTCTCGGTATGTTTACTCTCGGTATGCATTAACTTTCTGACTTTTTAAGTTACGAAGTCAAAATTAGGACCATTTTGGGAATTTGGTACCATGGGTTGACCGTTTAACACACATTTAACTTTTAGATGACAAAAGTCAAAAAGTCGAAAAGTCAGAATCATTACTTTTCACTACTTTGTATCTTATTGAAAAACAAATAGATAACACTTTTGGCACAAACTGGTGTTGGGACAAAAGGGGTGGTAAAGGCTGAAACGGCGGAAACTATTTTTACTCAGAAAACTTTCGTACGGGGGAAAAGTTTTCAAAATATGCGGGAAAAGGAGGAGAGGTCTGGGGAAAAATTGGACCGGAGGTATACTCCGGGTCTAGGTGTGATACAGGAACATTAGGGAAAAGGTGAACCGGAGGTATAGGCGACATATAATAAAGCAGGCCATTTCCGGTATTAGAAATGGCCTGCTTGTATCTAATTATCTCATAGTCAGACTATTTTAAACTTTCGAGTGCTGCTTTCAATTTTTCCAGCATAGCAGGGATCTCTTCCTTAACGCAGGTACCTACGCTGAGGCGGTACCAGGGGGAATTCCTGGCGGAGCCGAAGGCGTAGAATGGTACTACGGCCAGTTTGGCTTCATCGAGGATGTAGGAAGTAACGGCGGCCTGGTCTTCCAGTTTGGTACCGGCGGCGGTTTGTTTGCCTACGAGGTCTAGTTTGATGGTCAGGTAGATAGCTGCCTGAGGGGCGATGGCATCTACCTGGTGACCGGCTTGTTTGAGGGAGGAGAAGCCATCGTATATTTTCTGTAATCTTTCTTCTACTTCGCCTTTGAAGTGTTTGAGATAGGCGTCTACGTTGTCTTTCTGCACGAGGTAGCGGGCGGCGGCTTTTTGTTCGGCCATTGGGCTCCAGGCACCTACGTGGGAGAGGATGGCTTTCATTTTACCGATTACGGCAGCGGGGCCGAATGCCCAACCAACTCTTACGCCGGTACCGGCGAATGCTTTACTCATACCATCGATGAAGATGGTATAGTTTTTCATTTCGGGGCGGAGGGATACCGGGTTGTGGTGTTGTGTAGCACCGAAGGTGAGTACCCAGTACATCTGGTCGAACATTACGAATAATGGTTTTTCGTCGGCGCCGCGGCTTTTGTTCTCTTCGAGTACGAGGTCGCAGATCTCTTCCAGTTGTTGTTTGCCAAAGGTGGTACCGGTGGGGTTCTGCGGGGAGCAGAGGGCCAGGAGTGTTGCACCTTTGAGCAGTGGTTTAAGTTCTGCGGCGGTGGGCATGAAGTCGTTTTCCGGGGAGGTTTCGAGTACTACGTGTTCGGCTTCGAGGAAGTGGGTATAGTGGTTATTGTTCCAGGAAGGGGTTGCGTAGATTACTTTTTCGCCACGGTCTACGATGGTTCTGTAAACGGCATATATAATAGGACGGCCACCGCAGGAGATAACGATCTCTTTTGTGGGGTCGTAGTCCAGTTGTTCGCGTTCTCGGATGAAGTCTCCAACGGCGGTACGCAGTTCGAGGATACCATCAGCGGGCGGGTAATTGGTAAAATGTTGTTTATAGGCAGTGATGATCTCTTGTTCGAATTCGGCGGGGATGGGGAATACATTCGGGTCGAAGTCGCCGATCGTGAAATTATAGATCTTTTCCCCCTTAGCCTGTTTCTCCTTTATTTCACCGGCCAGTTTAATAATTTCAGAACCAATCAGTGTCTCGGCTAAATGAGAAAGTTTCATAACCATTCAAGTTTATTTGTTTAGAGATTTTTTTCGCGCCAAAAGTAACCGATCCGAAGATAATTTGAAAGAAAAGGTGGATTCTTTTTAGATTATTCAATATCTAGCACTATTCTTTAATAAAACAAAAATGAAATGTCCAAAAAACGGGCATATCCGCAAGTGCTCGCAGCAGAAAAGGGAGGGAGTGGGGGGAGGCGACTGATGAGGGAGGCAATACATGATACTTTTCAGCTATGTAATATAATTTCAGTGAGAAGGGAAAGAATGTGAAAAGTGCGGGGATAATGCGGGGATAACTAAGTGATCAATATAGACCATTGAAATTAGGGGGAATGCCAAATCTTTCTATCTTTGTTTACATTACTTTTTACATCAAGCCATACAGATTAAAAAGAGATGACAGGCGCCGGGGGCCGCGAACCCGGGGTAATGTTCCTGGTTATTTTGAATAGTTTTAATACGGGTGGGTATTGTTTGTAAGAAGTGGCTGTTGACACTTGCTTCCTTATACGGGCCTGCTTTTTTACTATCTTAGCCGATAAGTGGGTATTGCAGGGTGGCAAATGAATATAAAAAAAACACATAACACAGATGAAATTTATTGTTTCTTCCTCTACTTTATTAAAACAATTGCAACAGATCAGCGGTGTTATTAATTCCAACACTGTACTGCCTATACTGGAGGACTTCCTATTTCTGATAGACAGGAATGAACTGACTGTAGTAGCTACTGACCTGGAAACCGTTATGAAGGTAAAGCTGGAGGTAGAGGCCAAAGAAAACGGGCGTATCTGCATTCCGGCGAAGATCCTGATGGATTCTTTAAAGAACCTGCCTGATCAGCCGTTAACCTTTCACATTGACACGAACTCTTTTGCGGTAGAGATCACCTCAGACAATGGAAAGTATAAGGTGATGGGAGAGAATCCGGAGAATTTCCCTAAGGAGCCGACTGCGGATGAGACGACATCTTTCAATATGATGTCTTCTTCCTTGCTGACTGCTATTAATAAAACATTATTTGCGGTGAGCAGTGACGATCTTCGTCCTTCTATGACCGGTGTGTATTTTGAGCTGAGCACCAGCAACCTTACTTTTGTAGCGACGGATGCTCATCGCCTGGTAAAATATGTAAGAACGGATGTACAGTGCCCGCAGGCGGATACGTTCATCGTGCCTAAGAAGCCGTTGAACCTGCTGAAGACGGCATTGCCTGATAACGAAACGGATGTAAGGATCGCTTACAGCCAGAATCACTTCTTTGTATCACATGAAGGTGCGTCTATGATCTGCCGGTTGATAGATGCCCGTTTCCCGGATTACAAGGTGGTTATTCCCAAGGATAATCCATATCGCCTGACGCTGGTGAAAACTGATTTCCAGAATGCGTTGAAACGTGTGAGTGTATTTGCGAACAAGAGCACTAACCAGGTGGCGTTAAGCATTACCGGTAGTGAGCTGCAGTTGTCTGCACAGGATGTGGATTTCTCTTTTGAGGGTAATGAGCGGATGAGCTGCCAGTATAATGGTGATGATATGCAGATCGCCTTTAACGCGAAGTTCCTTATTGAGATGCTGCATGCTGCCGAAGGGGATGAGATCGGTATCGAGCTGTCCACGCCTACGAAAGCGGGTATCTTAAGACCTTCTGAGAAGACGGAGAACGAGGACCTACTGATGCTGGTGATGCCTTTGATGTTGAATAACTAGCAGTATACTGCTTTAATTTATACGGGCCGTAAGCGATCGCTTACGGCCTTTTTGTTTTATACTGCAGCGTGTAGGCGTGGGCGAATACCGTATAAATACTAATAAACATACATAAGCATATCAATTGCAGGCATCTTCGTGGAAGGCTTGTATTCTACACAGAGATTTCGTAATTTATAGCAAAGAAGCCCGGACAGACCCAATAGCAAGGCTGATTGATCAGCACAGTAATATTAATAAGCAGTAAAAAGCAGACAGTACCCGACAGGCCCAAACATTATATTACTCCACGAGCATTTTGAAACAGATTCAGCAGCTGCTACGTTAAGGCGTAGTCCAGCGTATTGTTTAAGATAATCAGACACGGTTATGGAAACATTTTTCGAAAATATTCCCTCCTGGTATCGTACAGCTATCCTGGTAGCCGGGTTAGTGGTGCTGTGGGTGCTGGAGGGGGCTATTCCGCGTTTTAGTTTTCGTTTTAACCGTTATCGTCATGCGGGCTCGAATCTTTTCTTTACACTGACGACGGCTGTGGTGAATTTTGGGTTTGCGTTCCTGATCGTTTTGGCATCGGACTGGACCAGCCGCACTCATTTTGGCGTACTTTATCTCTTTCCGTTGCCTATCTGGCTGCATGCATTGCTGGGATTATTGATACTGGATCTCATCGGGGCTTACCTGGTGCACCTGATCCAGCACAAGGTGGGATGGATGTGGCATTTTCATAAGATCCATCATATTGATAAACATATTGACGCTACGACGGCGTTGCGGCATCACCCGGTGGAGAGTGTGTTCCGGGTGGTGGCATTGTTTGTGGCCATTATTGTAGCCGGGGTGCCTATCTGGATGGTGATGTTATACCAAACGCTCTCTGCTTTTGTAGCACAGTTCTCTCATGCCAATATTAAGTTGCCAGGCTGGGTGGATAAGGCATTGAGCTGGGTGATCGTATCGCCGGATATGCATAAGGTGCATCATAGCCGGTATCAGGCTGAGACGGACTCCAATTATGCGAATATATTTTCTATCTGGGATCGTTTGTTCGGTACGTTTACGGAGAAGCCGGATACTACCAGCATTCAATATGGGCTGGACGAGTACCAGGATACACGCTATGAACAAGTGGGCACACTGTTGAAAGTGCCCTGGGAGAAGGTGCCCACGTTGCAATTGCACGATACGGCGAAGCAGGAGTATAAATAATTCAACCAAAAAAAATCGCTGAAGCAAACTGTCATCCCGATTACACCACCATGACCGGACGGATAAGTTGCACTGTAGGAGAGAGGAGCAGTATACGCATTTGAATCCTTAATCTATAAATAACATGCAATCACACATCTCCACATCCAAGGTAGCTTGTATCGTATCCCTGATTGCGGGCATATTAGCCGCAGTGTTCGCCTTTGCTACCAAGACGACACCTCATTATTCTGTGATGCTGGGCGGAGCCGCCGCTTTTGTAGGCATTATATCCCTTGTATTGGCAAGAAAGAGTACGGATGATATGCAGCTGGCCACAGCAGGATTGTTTATGTCTATTGTATCCTGTATAGTGGGATTGTGGCAATTATATCATTGACATGACCTGATCAAGGGGAGGGAAGTGTAGGGCGTGATCATGGCCGTTTTTTACTCTTCTCTTTCTCTTTAACGTATTGTTCCAGGTATCCTTCTGCGGCTTTTGTAGGGTAGAGGGTAAGGGAAGAATCTGTTAGTGCTTTGACAATGGTGGTATCTATGATATGGGCGGTATCTTTTACACCTTCTGCGTGGTTCCACAACAGTAATGTGTCGTGCGCGAGCTGCCATTTTTCATACACAAGGGTGTAGGTATTAATGGATCTCATGCTGCCATCTTTATTAAGGCGGAACCCCTGGCGTTCTTTCTCCAGTCCGGGTACGGGTTGCATCCAGGTACCTACTAACTGTGTGGGGTCGTAGGTAATGGTATCCAATGGCAAGATGCTGGTGTCTATAACGGTTACGGTACTGGTATCAGGCACTTTAAGCAGGCTGCTATCTGTGACATCCGTGGATTCCGGACCGGTCTTAGACTGACAGGCAGCCAGGAAGAGGAAGGCGATATAGTATAGATGTTTGTTATTAACCATTGGTGCATGCAATGTGACCGCTGTAAATATAATAGATTTTTGAGTGTTACGATGGAATAGCGGTATTGTCCGCAACGGTCTGATCGTGACCGGGTAATTGTTATTTGATATTTGCTTATTGGTTTCCTACCTTTACGGTTCACTTTAGGGGTGTTTCCTGCCTACAGTCAGGCGGGAAGCTGAGATGATACCCTCAGTACCTGAAGCAGTTCATACTGCCGTAGGGAAAAGTAACTGAACCTTCTCATCTTTATTACACATCCTTAAAGTTTATTGTTCACCTTTTAATTCCAGTATTATGGAAGTACATGTAAACAATAAACTTTATGCGGTGCAGCCAGGAACTACCGTTGCTGCACTGTTACAGTTTATTCAGCTCCCATCAGAAAAAGGCATTGCCGTCGCGGTCAACAATGAGGTAGTGCCCAGGGTCACCTGGGGACAGGTATCGTTGTCTCATTCGGACAATATTACCATCATCCGCGCTACACAAGGCGGATGAGTATAACGCCTTACGTATACTGTTAACATTGGAAGTCCAGCCCTGGCGGGTATGGTAATGGCTACCGTTGTGCCTACTGCACGGGGATCCGTTATTACCTGTCTCGGTGGCCGGTACTGTCTGTGTTGCGGTCCTTACATTCCATTTACAGCATCTTATTGCAAAACAGACCATTAAACGACTTACCATGCACACTACCACTGAGAAAATGATCAGTCGCGCACCTTTTCCTGCATCTGAAAAGATCTATGTCGCCGGCGAGCTACACGATATCCGTGTGCCGATGCGCCGTATTACGTTAAGCCCTACCCGTAATAATGGAAAAAACGATGATATACAAGACAACCCACCGGTTGTAGTGTATGACACCAGTGGTCCATTTACTGATCCGGCGGTTGCTATTGATGTAAGGCAGGGCTTACAACGGCTCCGGACTCCTTGGATTGCACAGCGGAATGATACGGAGGAGCTGTCTGCTTTTTCTGCTGCTTATAGTAAAGAGCGACTTGCAGATGAAAAGCTGGAGACGCTACGGTTCCATCATTTGCATATGCCCAGGAAGGCAAAGGGGGGAGCGAATGTAACACAACTTCATTATGCCAAGCAAGGGATCATCACTCCTGAGATGGAATATATTGCGATCCGTGAAAACCAATGTGCAGAAAAGTATTGGGAAGCCAACAATGCACAGTGGGAACAGCACCAGGGGCATAGCTTTGGAGCGAATACCCCCCAACAGTTCATTACGCCGGAATTTGTGCGGCAGGAAGTGGCTGCCGGCCGTGCTATTATACCCGCCAACATCAACCATCCTGAACTGGAGCCTATGATCATAGGACGTAATTTCCTGGTGAAGATCAATGCCAACATTGGGAATTCTGCGGTTACTTCCAGCATAGAGGAAGAAGTGGAAAAGGCGGTATGGGCCTGTCGCTGGGGTACTGATACCATCATGGATCTCAGCACGGGGAAGAACATACATGAGACGCGCGAGTGGATCATCCGTAATTCGCCTGTACCTATTGGCACGGTACCTATTTACCAGGCGTTGGAAAAGGTGAATGGCAAAGCGGAAGCGTTAACTTGGGAGATCTTCAGGGATACGCTGATAGAACAAGCAGAACAAGGCGTTGACTACTTTACGATACATGCCGGTGTATTATTACGCTATATACCGCTTACTGCGAAACGTGTAACCGGCATTGTATCCCGTGGTGGTTCCATTATGGCGAAGTGGTGTCTGGCACATCATAAGGAGAACTTCCTGTATACTCACTTTGAGGAGATATGCGAGATCATGAAGGCTTATGATGTTTCATTCTCCCTGGGTGACGGATTAAGGCCAGGCAGTATTGCGGATGCTAATGACGCGGCACAGTTTGCCGAACTGGAGACGCTGGGAGAATTGACTAAGATAGCCTGGAAGCATGATGTACAGGTGATGATAGAAGGTCCGGGACACGTACCGATGCAGCTGATCAAAGAGAACATGGACAAGCAGTTACAGCATTGTCATGAAGCACCGTTCTACACTTTGGGGCCCTTAACAACGGATATTGCTCCTGGTTATGATCATATCACCTCGGCTATTGGTGCAGCTATGATAGGATGGTTTGGTACGGCGATGTTATGTTATGTAACGCCGAAGGAACATCTTGGATTGCCTAACAAAGAGGATGTAAGACAAGGGGTTATTACATACAAGATAGCGGCTCATGCTGCTGACCTGGCGAAGGGGCATCCCGGAGCGCAGCATAGGGACAATGCGCTGAGTAAGGCCCGTTTTGAGTTCCGTTGGGAAGATCAGTTCAATCTTTCGCTGGACCCGGAGACCGCTCGATCCTATCACGATGCGACATTGCCTGCTGAAGGCGCCAAGATTGCACACTTCTGTTCGATGTGCGGTCCGCATTTCTGTTCGATGAAGATCACACAGGAGGTGCGAAACTATGCAGCGGAAAAAGGCTTAGCTACTACGGAAGCTATTGAAGCTGGCATGGAGGAGCAGTCTCAGGCGTTCAGAACGCAAGGTGCGCAGATCTATTCTTAATGATACTCGTCATTTCACATACTACGCCCATACCCGGAGAAGCGGACCTGCTGCAAGCAATGCTGGCAGCAGGTGCAGACCGTGTATTGCTGCGAAAGCCCGGGTGGACTCAACAGGCATATGAGCAATTGCTGGGGCAGTTGCCACCCGCATATTATCCCATGATATTGCTATCCGGTTATCCGGAGCTCTGTATCCGTACAGGGCTTGGCGGCCTGCATTGCAGTGAGCAGCTGCGGGCATCATTACCGGCAGCGGCGTTACAAACATTGCGTGCGCAGGGATTGCTGCTCAGCACCGGCGTACATGCGCCGGGCCTGTTGGATACGCTGCCGAATGAGTGGCAGCAGGTATTGTTAAGTCCAGTATTTGACAGTATCTCCAAGCCGGGATATAAGGGCTCTTTATCCGGAGACTGGCAACTACCGCGTACGCCTGCAGGCAGGCAGGTACTGGCACTGGGAGGTATTGACATCCACACTGTTGCGGCAGCCCGACGCATGCGATTTGACGGTATTGCGTTAATGGGCGCGCTCTGGCGACAGCCGGAGCAGGCGGTAACGGTATTTACAGCTATTCATCAGCAATGGAACAACAAAGACCATACGTATTAAGCCTGGCGGGGCTGGACCCCAGTGGCGGGGCCGGATTGCTTGCGGACATTAAAACGTTCGAGATGCAGCGATTGTGTGGGCTAGGTGTTTGTACGGCATTGACCATGCAGACGGCGGATCATTTTTATGGGGTGCAGTGGGTACCGGTGGAGCAGATTCTTGCGCAGTTGCAGCCCTTATTATCCAGCTATGCGGTGTCGTATTGCAAGATCGGATTAGTGGAGAATGCAATTGTTTTACAGCAACTGCTGGAGACCTTACATACCCTTTCGCCCGGTATACGCGTAATACTGGATCCGGTGCTGAGTGCATCTGCCGGTTATACCTTTCATCACCGGGAGGTAATGCAGACATGGCAGTCGATATTACCACTACTTTACCTGCTGACGCCTAACTATCACGAAGCGATGTTATTGTCCGGGGAGGCGACGGGGGAGGCGGCCGCCACTTATTTATCGCAATACTGTGCGGTATTACTGAAAGGAGGTCACCGGCCGTTGCAGCCAGGCTGGGATACCTTATACCAGCGTTCCGGCGTGGTTGAATTTGCGCCAGCTGCGGAAAAGGTCTATCCTAAACACGGGTCCGGCTGTGTGCTTTCTGCTGCCATCACTGCGCAGCTGGTACATGGTGTTCCTTTAGCAGCGGCTTGCCTTGAAGGCAAGCGGCATACTGCTCAATTTTTATCCAGTCATCCATCCTTAACCGGTTATCACTACATATGATCGACTCATTGCATTACATATCCCAGGCAACAGCGACACACACTCACCTGGAGAACATACGGGAGGCTTGCGTAGCAGGATGCCGTTGGATACAGTTACGTATTAAAGACGCACCTGAAGACATTATACTAGCGCAGGCGATTGCGGCCAAGGCTATCTGTCAGCAATACGGTGCGGTGCTTATTATTAATGATCATCCGCAGGTAGCGTTGGCAGCAGGTGCGGACGGCGTGCATGTGGGGAAGGAGGATATGACAGTAGCGGAGGCACGCGCTATAGTGGGGGATTACCTGATCGTAGGCGGTACGGCCAATACACTTGATGACATATTACAGCATGTTACTCATGGCGCCGACTATGTGGGTGTGGGACCTTACCGATTTACGACGACTAAGCAAAAACTCAGTCCCATATTGGGATTGGAGGGTTACATGCATCTTATGGAAGCGTTGCGTGCGCGTCACATTAATATTCCTGTCATCGCCATCGGAGGTATCCTACAGGAAGATATTCCTGCGTTGCTGGACACTGGTGTACACGGTGTGGCTGTCAGCGGGCTTATTACACATGCTGCTGACAAAGCCTCCTTGCTGAGCATGTTGCAGGGTACGCTGGCGCGATACTAATTTTTATTCATCTTCTAATCAGACGGTATATGACATCACTCATTATTGCAGGGAAGACTTTTCACTCCCGCCTTTTCACCGGTACGGGGAAGTTTTCTTCTCCTGCTGTTATGGAAGCGGCATTACGGGCATCGGGTACTGAGCTGGTAACGGTTGCTTTGAAGCGGGTGGATCTTCAACATCAATCAGACCCTCTTTTACAACACTTACATCAGGATAACTGGGATTTATTGCCCAACACTTCCGGCGCCCGTACGGCGGCGGAGGCGGTATTTGCGGCGCAGCTGGCGCGGGAAGCGCTGGGTACTAACTGGATCAAACTGGAGATACATCCGGACCCCAAGTATTTATTGCCCGACCCTATAGAGACATTGAAGGCTGCGGAGGAGCTGGTGAAGCAAGGGTTTGTGGTGTTACCATATATACATGCGGACCCGGTGCTTTGCAAGCGGCTGGAGGAGGTAGGTGCGGCCGCGGTGATGCCGTTGGGCTCTCCGATAGGTAGTAATAAGGGGTTACGAACGATCGATTTTCTATCTATTATCATAGAGCAGAGCCAGGTGCCGGTAGTTGTGGATGCCGGTATAGGCAGCCCTTCTGATGCTGCGAAAGCGATGGAGTTGGGAGCTGATGCGGTGCTGGTCAATACGGCCATTGCGGTAGCGCGGGAGCCGGTGCGTATGGCCCAGGCTTTTGCGCAGGCGGTAACAGCAGGCAGGGAGGCATTTGAAGCCGGGCTGGGTAGTAGTAGTCATCAGGCGGTAGGTTCCAGTCCTTTGCTTGCATTTCTTGACCTGTAACTTATCAATTATGAGTTTTAAAGACGTATTTCAGGCATATAACTGGGCGGATGTTTCTGCTGCTATCTATCAAAAAACGGCTGCGGATGTAGAACGGGCGTTGGGAGCGTCGACGGTCACCTTAGATGATTTTGCGGCTTTGCTATCACCGGCGGCGGTGCCTTACCTGGGGCAGATGGCTGCGCTAAGCCAACGGCTTACGCGGCAGCGGTTTGGCAATACTATGCAGTTGTATATTCCCTTGTATCTCTCGAATGAGTGCCAGAACATTTGTACTTATTGCGGTTTCAGCCTGGACAATCATTTGCAGCGGAAGACGCTCGATGATGGGGAGATCCTGCGGGAAGTAGCTGTGATCAAAAAGATGGGTTATGACCATGTGTTATTGGTGACCGGCGAGGCGCAGCAGCGGGTGGGAATGGATTACTTCCGGCATGCGCTGGAGCTGATACGGCCGCATTTTGCCAATATCTCTATGGAAGTGCAACCGATGGATGAGGAGGATTACCGGC
The DNA here is from genome assembly GCF_020386615.1 of Chitinophaga pendula. Classification (NCBI taxonomy): domain Bacteria; kingdom Pseudomonadati; phylum Bacteroidota; class Chitinophagia; order Chitinophagales; family Chitinophagaceae; genus Chitinophaga; species Chitinophaga pendula. Next base: position 6,525,902 of record NZ_CP077769.1, on the reverse strand, counting down.
AGTTGCAGGCGTTGGGATTACATGCTGTGCTGGTGTACCAGGAGACATATCACCAGGATGATTATAAAAAGCATCATCCCCGAGGGCGTAAATCCAACTTTGATTATCGATTAGAGACGCCTGATCGCATCGGGCGTGCGGGTATTCACAAGATGGGATTAGGGGTATTGATCGGGTTGGAGGATTGGCGTACGGACAGCTTTTTTACAGCGTTGCATTTGCAGTACCTGGAGCGGCGTTATTGGCAGACGCGGTATAGTATTTCTTTTCCCAGGTTGCGGCCTTGTGCGGGCGGGTTGCCGCCGAAGGTCGAGATGTCTGACCGGGAGTTGGTGCAATTGATCTGTGCATACCGGTTATTCAGTCCTACTGTAGAGCTCAGTTTGTCTACTAGGGAGACCCCTCATTTCCGGGATCATGTGGTGCAGTTGGGTATTACGGCGCTTAGTGCGGGATCGCGTACTAATCCGGGTGGTTATGCCAATGCGGAGGCGTCGTTAGAGCAGTTTGAGATATCGGATGAGCGGGCGCCTGCTACGATCGCGGATATGTTGCAGCGGCAGGGTTTTGAGCCGGTTTGGAAGGATTGGGATGCGGTATATGACCGATAGGCCGATATTGTAAAAGGCTGTTTCCTGGGAGGGAACAGCCTTTTAAACCTAAATCCATTAAATTAATTGTCACTTATGAAGATAAGCAGCCGTAATCATACGCTGCAAAAGTAAAGGCATAAAAATGAACAACCGCCGCCCTCCTCTTGATTGAACAAAAAGAACAGCGGCGGTTATCCCTGCACAAAAAGGTGGTCTATCTAGTGACTTACCTTTTCTACGTCTCTATATGTTTTGATGGTATCATGAGAATTTTTGAGTGCGCCTTTTTGGTTCGCAATAAGTTCACGCAGGTCGTACGGCATGGGTGTCTCTGACTTCAGGGCCTCATCGTATGCACGTTGTGCGGCATCTTCTCCATATTCGCAGCTAGAGAGAATGCTATGTCTATCGCTGCCGGTAAATGTTGCTTTTACGTCCATCCAAGTACGGTAGAGTTTGCCGGAAGTGGTGGTGCCGGATTCCGGTTCATTGCCACTTTGTGCCAGTTCCTTATTCAGTTGTCCTACATAAGTCTGGCTTTCATCGATCATCCGTTGGAACAGTGCTTTCAGGTCGGCATCGTCTGATTGGTCTACGGCTTTACGATAACCTTCTATACGATCGTTATTGATCTTTACCAGGTCATTCAATATCTCTACGGTTTTTTCATTGTGTTGCATGTTTTTCAGGTTTTAATGTTCGCAATATGTTTCGTTATCCTCCACTGCGTCCTGTTAAGCCCTGTTGTGTGCGGGTTATTGGATGAAGGAGGTAAACAAGTGTATGTCATCGGAAGAGGATATGCTTATTGAAAATGCCTCTGTTAGTGTTATTCAAAAATGCGACCATTTGACTCCCATAGGAGGCGTGGAGGGGAAGTCGACCTGTTTTTTGCTCGTATGGTGGAAGCACTTCCACAATGCATCCCCAACAGATAGCTATCCATATTATTATAAACAAGGGAGTTGTTCATTGGCATAACTTTTACATTATAGTTAGCGAACCAAATTTCTTATCATATGAACAGTCTCCTTTATTTGATTGCTGTTATCCTGATTATAGGCTGGATATTAGGTTTCTTTGTATATTCTGCTGGAGGTCTGATACACGCCTTATTAGTGCTGGCTATTATTGCTATTCTGGTAAATATTATCAGAGGCCGGGCACCGCTGTGATGACGTGGTCATACCTGCTTTATTGAAAAACAAAACCTGACGCCTTTAGTGACGCTGATACATGGGATCAACATACTGGGTATAAACTTCATTAATGGGTATAAACTTCATTAAACGGACATTCACTACGTTATACAACAAGCAGCGCTCTGCTGTGTTATAATTATCACTAAAGGACAATAGTACATTGAACCAGACAATCTTTCAATTTTTCCACTGGTATACTACTGCGGGTGGAACATGGTGGCAGCACTTCCAGGAAATAGTTCCCCAGTTAAAGGAACAAGGTATTACACACGTGTGGTTGCCTCCTGCTTATAAGGGCAGTAAGGGACCTACATCAGAAGGGTATGATGTGTATGACTTGTATGATCTGGGGGAATTTGATCAGAAGGGGAGTGTTGCCACCAAATATGGTGATCGCGACACCTATCTTTCTGCTGTACGCTATGCCCAGGAGCAGCAACTTAAGGTACTTCCTGACATTGTGTTGAATCACAAGTTAGGCGGGGATGCGGAGGAAAGTTTTGCGGTACTCCGTATCGACCCTGAGAACAGAACGAATGTTATCGGGGACCCTTTCCAGATCAACGGTTTTACACATTTTACTTTTCCCGGCAGAGCCGGAAAATATTCTTCCTTTGAATGGAACTTCCAGAGTTTTTCGGGGGTAGACTATGCAGCTAACCTTCCTCCCGAAGAGCAAGGTATCTTTAAGATACTGAATGATTATGGGGAGGAGTGGAGCAAGGCGGTGGATGATGAGAAAGGTAACTTTGACTACCTGATGGGGGCGGATGTAGAGTTCCGCAATCCTTATGTGCAGGAAGAGCTAATAAAATGGGGATTGTGGTATTATGATACTGTGCACCCCGACGGCTTCAGGTTGGATGCTGTTAAACATATGTCGTGGAAGTATTACAAGAAGTGGATCGCTGCTATGCGTGCACACGCTGACAAAGAATTATTCATTGTAGGAGAATACTGGACTGCGGACAATATTGAAGCTATGCTCCGTTATATGCAGCAGACGGAAGAAAGTATGTACCTGTTTGATACGATATTGCATCATCATTTTCACCTGGCCTCTTGTGGAGAGTATGACTTGCGTCAATTGTATGATAATACTTTCACTGCCCATTATCCTCAATACAGTGTGACTTTTGTTGACAACCATGATACACAACCCTTACAATCGCTGGAGTCTCCGGTACAGCCGTGGTTCAAGCCGATTGCCTATGCGTTGATACTATTGCGGGAGCAGGGCATACCTTGTATCTTTTATCCGGACTGGTATGGTGCCAGTTACAGGGATAAGGATCAGGATATTGAGCTACCGGCGGTAGGTGAGTTATCGGTACTGCAAATTGCGAGGCAAAAGTATGCTTATGGTGAGCAGGAAGATCACTTTGTCTCCGGCGATCTGATCGGCTGGGTGCGTAAGGGTGATCCTGCCCATCCATTGACTGGCTGTGTGGTAATTATTTCCAATCATGAAGGTGGTCATATCCATATGCAGTATCCTCATTTTTCTGGTAAGACATTTATAAATTGTCTGAATGACACACAAGTCATCCAGCTATCTGAAGATGGGGGTGCCGATTTTTATGTATCCGGGAAAGGCGTTGCGGTGTGGATCCCTGTGGAGGCGCACGAGTAACCAAGTAAACATAGCGGGCTTTAACTATTGAATAACGCAGTGTTATCCTATGGTAAGGGTAAATTGAGTAATTTGCCCCCGCTATGAAGAAATTACTGTTCCTGGCCTGTATCGGTTTGTTACCTGCATTATATGCCGAGGCCCATCGACTTGCTCCTGTTGCCGACACAGCTATCGGTACTATAAAATACATAGGTAAAAAGATACTGCCTTACAATATGCCTTATAACGGCACGACGGTAGGAGGGCTTAGTGGAATTGATTATGACCCGGTGCATAAGGTTTATTACCTGATCTGCGATGACCGCTCTGAAAGGCAGCCTGCCCGTTTTTATACGGCGAGGTTGCAGTTTAGTCAAAGTTCATTTGACAGTGTGCAGATAGTGGGTACGACGCCGTTATTACGAGCTGACGGTACTATGTATCCGGATACGAAGACGGAGGCGCCAGATCCGGAGGCTATGCGTTATAACCCTGTTACGGACCGATTGGTATGGAGCAGTGAAGGGGAGCGGATCGTTAATAAGAAAGACACCATTTTGAAAGATCCGGGGGTATATGAGATTACGCGGCAAGGGAAATATATTGATTCCTTCATGCTGCCTGGGCAGTTTCATATGAAGGCTACTGAAAATGGTCCCCGCCGTAATGGCGTATTTGAGGGGCTGGGGTTTACGCCGGATCATAAGTCTTTGTATGTCAGTCTGGAAGAGCCCCGTTATGAAGACGGTCCGCAGGCGGATTTGGACAGTAACGGTGCGGTGACCCGTCTTATCCGGTTTGATGCGCGTACCCGTAAGCCGGTAGCACAGTTTGCCTACGAGCTGGACCCTGTAGCGACTACGCCGATCCCTCCCCAAGCGTTTAAGGTAAACGGTATCTCGGATATATTGGTATTGTCTGACCGGCAGTTGCTGGTGATAGAGCGATCTTTTTCCTTTGGCAGGCTGGGATGTGTGATAAAGGTATACCTGGCGGATGTAAGCCATGCTACCGATATCAGCCAGATAGACGCTTTAAAAGGGACTACGGATGTTGTTCCTGCTAAAAAGAAATTGCTTTTCAACTTCAATTCCCTGGACACATATATTGATAACATTGAAGGCTGTACGTTTGGCCCCCGTTTACCTAACGGGCACCGTTCGCTTATTTTCGTAGCGGATAACAATTTTGCTTTTATAGAGCAGACTCAATTCTTTTTATTTGAGGTAATTCCTTGATCCTAAGACTTTTATGTGTTTCTGAAGGCATCCTATTAACAATCCTTTCATTGGATTGTTAATAGGATAGTTAGTAAAAACCTGTCTTTCATGAAACCTCTTTCCGCATTATTGTTTTCCGCCATTACTATTGTCTGCATCTCCTGCGGGCATCATTCCACACCGGCCAGCGCTACCAATACTTCTGTTAAGACTGTACCGGACACTTCTTCTTCCGGTATCAGCAACGATGCATCTGCTGTGATCTACACTGGTCAGCTACCCTGTGGTAACTGCAGTGGGGTTGCTGCTACGCTTACACTTTCAGCCAGTCGTCAGGATGGTTTTTACTATACGCTGCGTGAGGTCTATCAAGGGCTTAAGTCTGGGAAAGACGAGGTGATCACGAGCGAGGGTACCTATACTATTTTGCGGGGTACGTCATCTGACCCGCAGGCGGAGGTGGTGCTGCTGAATCCTGAGAAGGACAAGGTGTTACAGCGCTGTTTTCAAAGGAAGGGAGTGGAGGTGCTTCAGCTGTTGGATAATGAGCAACGGCCTCTTCCTGGTGCGCAGCAGTTCCAACTTAGGAGGAAAAAATAATTTTCAGGCTCCTATCTTTTACTTTCCTCTTTCATTTGTCAGAATTATTTTCTAACTTGATTCAGATTACAATCGATTGTAAAACCCAAATAAAGGCAGATCGTTGATAGTGAGGCGCATAACTTTCAACGAAGCGCAACCCAGATCATCAGCTTATATTCCCTATAGTAAAGGTTTTAAAGAATAACAGCCCTAGGATACTTAGACGGACCTTTACGAATAACGTTATGAACCCATAATTAACCCACCTTTTGTCTCATTCAGATGGGACTGCGATTTTTTTATCGAAAGCCAAAGTACTTTTAAAACAATTCCATTATGAAATGCTCCATTTGTAAACCCTTAATCCTGGTGGCGGTTGCTATGTCCAGTTATCATACTGTTGCGGCGCAAGTGACGCTACAGGCTGATGGTCCCGGCAACACCTACGAACTGTTATCTTCTGTGTTGGGCGGTAGCCCTTACGAGGCACCTGATTGTCTGCATACCGCATTTGGCAGGCATATTTCTGAGGTCTTTGACAGCCAGTTAGGTAAAAATGTTTTTGTATTCACGCTGCATGTAGATAACGACGGGGATGGATGCTCCCGATCGGACCGTCAACGTAATGAGATAAAAACTTACGGGCCTTCTCCGGACAACCTGAAGGGTACGCTGGGGGAGACGCATACGTACCGTTGGAAGTTCAAACTTGATCAGAATTTCCAGCCATCGGCCAGTTTTACGCATGTGCATCAGCTGAAGGCGAGCGGGGGTGACGACGACGGAGCGCCGATCATCACTTTATCGCCGCGTAAGGCTAATCCTGATAAGTTTCAACTATTGCATACGCCATCCAACGGCGCGCAGACGGAGATGACCAGTGTACCGCTGGCAGGCTTCAAAGGCGTGTGGGTGGAAGTGATTGAAAAAGTGAAATATGCAGAGCAGGGCACTTACCAGGTTACTATAAAAAGGGTATCTGACGGTGTTACGCTACTTAACTGGAGTAGCAATAACATTGATACCTGGCGTGCCGGGGCAGATTTTGTGCGGCCTAAATGGGGTATTTACCGCAGTCTGAATAACCTGTCTCAACTCCGCGATGAGGCGGTGCGTTTTGCTGATTTCTGTATTGCAGAAGGTAATGCTACCTGTGGTCCTATCAATATTACTGCTGATGTCGATGCTGAAAATGCGCGTAAGGAGGGTGATGTAAAGGCGCCGTTGACATCGGCGCCGTTGCAGGCATTCCCTAATCCTGTGGGCCATCAATTGATGGTCACTTATTCGCTACCGGAGGTAACTGGTCAGGCTGTATTAGGTATTTATGATCTAAAGGGAACGCTAGTCAAACAGGTGAATGCCCTTCCTCAACATGCCGGCCAATACAACACTGCTATTGATACCGGTGATCTTCCGAACGGCGTATATGTAGTGCGGCTCAGTTACAACGGTACGGTACGAACTATTAAGATCGTTAAACAATAACATCCTCGAGACATTTACACCTTTCCTTATTTCTCTCTGCGACCGGAACGTGTTCGTTCCGGTCGTTATCCTCTTTTTTCATTTCTAAAATGATCCACTATGCAACAATCTCTAAACCTGGGGAAACAACTGTTTATTCGTCCCCTCCGCATTCTTTTTCAGCCGACCCGTCTGCTAGCGGCAGGGGCGGTATTGTGTGGCATGTTTAGTACTGCCAAAGCGCAAGTCTTTTTAAGAGCCGATGGTCCTGGCAACACCTATGAGCTGATAGAAAGTGTATTGGGCAGTAACACGGCCGGGGAGGTTCCTGACTGTGCTCATCCCAGTTTCGGCCGGCACATTACGGAAGCTTTTGACAGTCAGCTAGGCAAGAATGTATTTATTTTTCACATACACGTGACGCCGGACAACGATCGCTGCGGGGGTAATATTGACCGGCAGCGTAATGAAATTAAGGCGCACGGGCCATCACCGGAGAGTGTGAAGGGCCGTAATGGAGAGACGATGACCTATCGTTGGAAGTTTAAGATCGATGCGGGATTTATTCCTACCGGCAGTTTCTGTCATATTCACCAGATCAAGGCCGGGGATGGTGATGATGGGGCGCCACTTATTACGTTGACACCACGTGCCGGCAATCCGCAGAAGCTGCAGGTGATCCACAGCACCGGTAGTGGTGGCACCGGTGGGGAGGTAGCCAGCGCTAATTTGTCAGGATTCAAAGGGGTGTGGGTAGATGTGGTAGAGAAGATCAAATATGGCGTTAACGGTACTTACAGTGTAGTCATTAAACGTGTAAGTGACGGAGCGACCTTATTGTCTTATTCAAATAACAACATCAATATGTGGAGGGATGGTACTACTTTTTGCCGTCCTAAGTGGGGTATCTACCGCAAGCTAACCCCTGAAATACGGGACGAGCAGGTGCGGTTTGCCGACTTTTGTATTGCCAAGGGCAGTACTCCCTGCCCGGATGACAATATCCCTTCCAATCAGCCTCCTACTGCCAGTATTACGGCACCGGCGAACAACGCGATCTTTAATGCGCCTGCCAGTATCAGCATTACGGCGAATGCCAGCGATGCTGACGGCAGTATTAGCAAGGTGGAGTTTTTCAACGGGGATAACAAACTGGGAGAAGCGACTGCCAGCCCTTATCAATATGCCTGGAACAATGTAGCTGCCGGCACTTATACGCTGACAGTGGTGGCTACCGACAATAAGGGGGCGGCTACTACTTCTACCGCAGTAAACGTTACCGTAAACGGAGGCGGCGGTAGTAACATTTCTCTTTCAGCGATACAGGATGCCTATGTGCGTAGTGGTAGTTATGCTGCGACCAATCATGGCAGTACAGATGCCAGTCAGCTGGTGACGAAGCTGAATCCTACGAGTCCATCTGATAATGAGCGGCAGACGTATCTCACCTTCGATGCAGGTAGTGCCAGAGGGGTGACCAATGCTACGTTGCGATTGTACGGTGCCGTTGCAGACAACAGGAGCAGCAATATTAATGTGGCGGTGTACCCTGTATCCAATACCAGCTGGACGGAGTCGACTATCAACTGGAATAATAAACCGGCAACGGGCAGTGCGGCGCTTTCACAGGTAACGGTAACTGATAATACCTCGCGTTATTATAGCTGGGATGTTACTGATTATGTAAAAAGTGAGATCGCTGCCGGACGCACGAAAGTGTCGTTTGCGCTTCGCAGCCTGGAGGCTACAGATCCTGTTATTAAATGGAATGCGGATGAAGCAGGGTCGAACAAGCCGGCGTTGGTACTTACTACCGGTTCGACGGCTTTGCCATTGAAATCTGCCGGTACTGGTAAGGAGCAGGATGAGATACAACTTAACAGTTTCCCTAATCCATTTACTGGTCCGGCTGCGGTTCAATTCAGGACGGTGAGATCCGGTCATGTGCGGCTGGCGTTGCTAGACGGCCGGGGACAGGTTGTACAGGAGTTGCTGAACGAGTACCTGCAGCCCGGTCAACATACTGTTCAAATGAATGGGTCCGGCCTAGCTAATGGTGCTTATATTTTGCAGCTTACCAATAACGGCAAGGGTAAAACGAAGATGATCATTAAGCAATAATTCTATGGTAGTTTTTCATAGACAAGCCCCTCCGCAGGAATTTTCTGGGAGGGGTTTTTTAGTGATACTCCCCGTTATTTTTTTGTATTTTATCTTGTATGAAGTCCAATTTATCCTTTTCAGTTATGTTGCTGGCGTTCTTTTGTTGTTATGAGGCCAGTGCGCCATCCGGGATTAATATTCTGTTATAGCGAGAGTTAGACAGTATTTACAAGACGGATCAGTACTACCGTGTGTTGATCGGGTACAAGCAGGACCCGGTGAAAGCGGATTCGCTGGCGGCGGCGTACCAGATAAAAAAGGAGGATTTGGGTGGCGACCTGTGGCAGCTTCAGTTACGGAGTGATTCTGCGAATCTTGTTCGTATAGAGGTGATCTTGGGGTGGTATGGTTATCCTGGGCTACCGGCTATAGCGGTAAAAGTGGGTGGACGTATTTTATCTAGCCGATCAGGGACGCTGCGGGTGTTAATGAGTGACGTCGCAAGGCAGGTTTTCCTAATACGGTAGAAGAGAATTCGAAACGGATGAATATCTCCTACCAGGTATTAACGCTGGAGGAGGCGCATAAACTGCGCGGCCGATAGGGGGTGTTTATTCTGCCACTACGATCCTGAGTTGTTGTGGCAGGATGTGGGCTTCTACCTGGTGTGTCTTTCCGAGGTATTCCCCATCTACCTGAAAGTGTGCCCGGGTGCGTGTGACGATATTTACTTTCCTGGCTTTTATGATCTCTGTCTTTTCTGGATTGAAGGGACGATGCCGGAATAGCATTTTCATCAATTCCAGTACGGAGAGCCGTCTTAATATTACGACTTCAAATATTCCATCCCCCAGTTCTCCATCGGGGTTGATGCAAGCGCCGGTACCGTACATGCGGGCATTTGCGAGTACGATCATAAATGCTTTACGCTGTATACTTACGTTGCCATTGTCGATATGTACGTCCATGAGCTGACGGTGGTATAATGTCTTCAGGACGGCGCGGGCATATCCTAGTTTGCCCCGCATTCCCTGCCGTTCAAAATTCCTTACCAGCAAGGCGTTGAGGCCGATATCTCCCAGGTGTATGCAGATATCTTTATTTACGCGGATCACGTCAATATCTTTTGCGACACCATTTACGATCACTTTTATTGCCTGTTCCATATCCTGGGGTAGGCATAGTTCTGCTGCCATTCCATTTGCGGAGCCGGCCGGTAATATTCCCATGGGGATGCCGGTATTGAGGAGGTGGGAGGCGACCATACGGACGGTACCATCTCCGCCTGCTGCGATGACGATATCGGGTTGCCAGCGTCTGATATAATGGGCCAGAGAGTCGTCGTCGTTGGCACCCTGCATCAGGTAGATCTCTATCGATTCCGGACGGCCATTAAAAAAATTTCTGATCACCAGTTCAGGATCGGCCTTCTTTTTGCCCCCGGAAACTGGATTGATCACAAACAACAGCCTCGGTCTTTCCGGTTGTAACATGTGGTAGATTTAGGTACAAAATACCTTAGATAGCAAAATCAGCGCCTAATGTCATGGATGAAAAAAATACTGTCACGACTGCGATTGACCAATGAGGTTACCATCAAGCTGTATCATGGTTTCGGGGGTGTAGAGCAACTAGAAATATTTGGTCATGTATTACAGCTATCTCCTTTGCCCAGGCGGAAGTACCGGCAGCGGATCTTTTCGAATATGCTGGCATTGTTGCGGTTATTTATTGTGAAGCCCTGTCCGCATACGACGGTGCAGTTGGAGTGGGAGGGAAGAGTGGTGACTGCCATTGCCAGTGATGACGGTTTTTTCCGGCTGGCCTGGCGGCCGGCGGTGATGCCGGCAGCGGGGTGGCATGATGTGACGGTTAGTGTGGCGGAAGAGGGGCTGGAACATATTCATGCGAAGGGTGTGGTGTTTATTCCACACCGTAGTCAATATGGGTGTATTTCTGATATTGACGATACTTTTCTGATCTCACATTCGTCGACGATCTTCAAACGGATGAAGATATTGCTTACGCGGAATGCCCGGACGCGGATGCCTTTTGAAGGGGTTGTACAGCATTACCAGCTACTCAGTCAGCGTGAGGGAGGTGCTTTACCGAACCCATTTTTTTATGTATCCAGCAGTGAATGGAACCTGTATGACTACATCCTGGAGTTTTCGCATACGCATGAGTTGCCATTGGGGGTTTATTTGCTAAGCCAATTGAAGCCCTGGTATTTGTTATGGAAATCCGGGCAAAACAAACATGCTACTAAGTTTACGCGTATCAGTCGTATTCTGAGCAGTTATCCGCATATGCGGTTTGTGCTGCTGGGGGATGATACGCAGGAGGATCCTAATATATACCGTGCGCTGGCGGTGCATTTTCCGGAGCAGATCATCTGTATTTATTTCCGGCATATACGGAAGGACCGGTTTACGGCGGTATCGGCGTTGGTGGGGGAGATCAAACATATGGGTATTCCCTGTTGTTATTTCAGTCACAGTCACGAAGCGATCGTACATTCCCGGCAGATAGGGTTGATCTCTTAATACGTAACTATCTATTATTTAGCCTGTTCCCCTATTATGGCGGTGTTTGGCACGAATTATGCAAAGTGCGGTATCACAACAGTATACTATTATTCATCCAGTGCCCCATGTAAATTTTAGCCATCTCCCCGGTGAACCGACCTATGTAGCAACAGGAGGTTACGCCAACGAAATAACCATTTTATGTATACAACTTTAGTAGTGAGGTAAGCGATCAGGGACCAACCAGGCAGGTGTATTATTCTGCTGTTCCATTTGATTCATTTCCATGCTATATAAATTAGTAGCGAGCGTTATGCCCGCTATCGCTCCATGGTTACAAGCGTAGTTGTTTGTGACGTGGATTTTACCGGCCTTCCATCTATCTATGTTTGTTCCATCTGTGTAGCTGTTTTTCTTTTAACGGTTATACTATTCCCCATGGTAAAGACTGCATGAGCAGCAGATATATTGACAGTCCCGGTTGGGGACTGTCTTTTTTTTGCAGGAGGTATACAGCGTTGCTACATTGCAGTACTGGCTCCTACCTTTAAGTTGTTTGTGCCCTCGTTCAGCAAGTTAATCAGAGAAAATAGCCCTACCGGCCACCTTTATGTCAACTCGCCAATTCACCTGGCATAGGCACGCCTTACTCCTATGTAAACAATATTGCCTTACGCGTATTGCATCCTCTTCGTCTGCAACCAGTCTACTGGTCTGTACATATATCCGGCTGTTTCGAAGCCTTATTCATCACTCAAATTTTATCTTTTTATGAAAGCAAGACTTTTACTCTTTGCGGCAGCATTGCTTGCCGCACCTATTTTAAAAGCCCAGGTTAGTCAGGGGGGGAGGCCATTGAGCTTTTCCAGGACGTCTGCTGTGCCGGTGGCTACTAAAACCGTTGCTGCGTTGTCGTTACGCACGATACAGGAAGAGGATGCCCATAATGAGAAGCAGGGGTTACCCTTACGTATAGGCATTATTGTTCCTACTGACTATTCCTTGCAGAATTCAGGTACCTGGGAGACGCTGGCTAACGGGGATCGTATATGGCGATTGCGGATAGCTGTGCAAGGGGCGTTGGCGACCTCTTTGTATTACAAGGGGATGTATTTGCCAGAAGGTAGCCGGCTGTTCGTATACAACCCGGAGAGGACACAGCTGATCGGTGCGTTTACTGCGGCGAACAACCAGGAGACTGGTCTTTTTGCAACGGAGGTGATCAAGGGAAGTGATTGTATTATCGAGTATTATGAGCCAGTGGCGGTGAGCAATAAGGGACGGTTTACTATTTCTGGTGTTAACCATGTATACAGTTCACGTATCCCGGAGGGGAGGGCAGCTGCCAATGCCCGGCTGGCGGCATCGGGTAGCTGTAATGTCAATGTGAACTGTCCGGAAGGGGTAGCCTGGCAAAAGCAGAAACGTTCGGTGGCCAGGATCGTATTCCGGTTGGGCAGCAGTAGTTACCTCTGTTCCGGCGCGTTAGTGAATAATGCGCGAAGGAATTGCAAACCATACTTCCTGACAGCCAACCACTGTGGTTCTGATGCTTCGGAAGCTGACTTTAACCAATGGATATTTTATTTCAACTACGAGTCTCCTACCTGCAGTAATCCGGCTACAGAACCACCCAGCAATACTATTACCGGTTGTGTACAACGTGCCCGTGCGGGCGACAACGGGCGTGTAGAGGGATCTGATTTTCAGCTGGTGGAATTCAAACAAGCGGTACCGCAGGCGTACAATGTATATTATGCCGGGTGGAATGCCAATGTGGCTGCTAGCCCGAGTGGTGTGAGCATACACCATCCGGCCGGGGATATCAAAAAGATATCTACCTATTCTACGCCGCTGGTGGCTTCTGGTTACAATACTCCTAGTACTCCTCCCTATACACACTGGAAAGCGGCGTGGGTACAGACGGTTACTAACTGGAGTGTTACGGAAGGCGGGTCTTCCGGGTCTCCGTTATTCAATAACCAGGGAGAGGTTGTTGGACAGTTGTCCGGCGGGCCTTCCAGTTGTGGTGCCTCTGCTTCCAACAAGGTGGATTATTATGGTCAGTTTGCGCAGAACTGGACATCGAACGGAACGGACAACCTGCATCAGCTGAAGCCCTGGCTGGACCCGGATAATACAGGCATCCTGCAGTTGAACGGTGCGGATTATCCCTGTACGGATACCAGCAATCCGCAGACGTGTCCTGACCCCTATGAGCCTAACAACTCGATCGATTCCGCCGCTGTTATTTTCGCCGGTGCAGAGATCAGGGCTAAGATCGGAGTGCGTGGGGATCAGGATTATTACAAGATCAATATTGCTGATAGCAGCGATCTCCGTGTCACGCTGGACAACTTACCCGCTAACTACAACCTGCGTCTGTTAAGTGCCAATGGTGCTGTGCTGGCTACTTCTACTCAAGGAGGAACGGTGGCGGACAGCATTTTCCGTCAGCGAGTAGCAGGGACCTTTATCATCCAGGTATATGGTAATACTGCCAGTGATGCGAATGATTCGATCTGTTACCGGTTAGTGGCTGCCGTTATTCCTGTAAAGACCTGTGAGGATCAGCTGGAGCCTAATAATACGCAGGCAACGGCTGCCGTTGTGCGTGCCAATACCAGTTTCAATGCACAGATCTCTTCTGCTTCCGACGTTGACTATTACCAATTTACCACTACGGGCACTACGAATATTGACCTTACACTTGACCGCCTGCCTGCAGATTATGACATCCGATTATTATCCAGCACGGGTGCACAGCTGGCGAGTTCGCAACAAGGCGATGTAAATACGGAAAGCATCAGTTATGCTACGGCGGCAGCGGGTACCTACTATGTGTATATATATGGCTATAACGGCGCTTACTCAGACATCAAATGTTATCGTCTCAACATTACGACTACTCCTGTAACAGGTTGTGCGGATGCTTATGAGCCTAACAATACGCAGGCTACGGCAGCGGGCATCCCGGTTGATTCTATTGTGCGGGCGCAGATCGCCAGTGCATCAGATGTAGACTGGTATAGTATCTCCACTACGACTGCGAGACCACATATCGAGATCAGCCTGAGTAATTTACCGAAGGACTATGATGTATATCTTTACAATGCAGCCGGCACTCAGCTTGTTAAATCTGAAAATGCGGGTACTACCAGTGAAAGGATTGTATACAACAATGGTGCGGTAGGCAAGTATTATATACGGGTGATAGGATATAGCGGCGCTTTCAGTAATACGCAGTGTTATCAGCTGGTAGCTGCGCTCAGTGCTACACCGAAACAGGCCGTGGTCAGCAAATACAGTAAGTCTTCTGCCGGAGAGGATAATAGAGCGGGGGCCGGTCTTCATGTTTACCCGGTACCTGCCAGAGACAGGGTATTTATAGAATTGTCGAGCAAGGCGAATGTTTTGCAGCGGATCACGGTTACGGACGTATCCGGCAAGGTGGTATATGATCAGCGTTTACGTGTGGCAACGGGGCATAATAAGTTAGAGATATTGCTGCCACAGGAACTGAAGGACGGCGTATATATTATCAGCACGGACAACGAACCATCCCGTAAGTTTATCCTTAAACGTTAAGTATCTCAGCCGGTACAGACCTTTTTAAAGGGTATGCAGAAAGGGGGTGTCTCATAAACAAATGAGACACCCCCTTTTATTTCCTTATGATGGTGACTATTTGCATGTACTGTTTTGGGCTTTAACCTGTTTGGTGCCGGTCTTCCCGGATCTCTACTTTTTCTATAAACTTCTTCAGGCAGGTCTGCAGCAGGTGGAGGTTTTTAAACTCGCTCACCTCATACTGGTTTATCAATGGATATTCGATCACTTCTTTACTGTGAAGGTGCAATTGCATCATTTTCTGATCAAATACTGTCCACAGATCGATATGGTCTATATTTTCCCAATTATATAAGGGATTATCGAGGTAGGCCAACCCTTCCGGATGCAGCGTAAGGATAGGTAACTTCTTTTTGTCGTAACTGATGCGTAACGCTTTTCGTACGATGTACAGAAGTAATATAAGTCCCAGGGAAAGGGAGCCGATACTTACCCAAGCCTCTGTTGTTTCCATCCGGACTGCATTAGCTTTCAGCTTATTTACGGAAAGGAACATGCACAACAGGAAACTCCCAAAAGGAAGCCATGCCAATTGGTTTTTATCCTTATATATTTTGCTTGTTTCAGCGGCCCGCAGTACCCATTCAGTGCCCATAAGACATAGGGCTCCGGCAATAAAAAAGAGGATGCCCGGTATTATATCACTAAGATCTGTGAATACTTCCCTATAGAAGGCAATGGGCAATATCAGACAGGCAGCGGCCGGTATGAGTGCTATAAATAAGAGGAATATACTTCCCGTTATATCGGTATGGTCTCTGTAGATGATGATATGGTCGCCTGCTACTCTCAAAAGGAGACGGTGTATTTTATTATTTAAAGTACTGATTTTGCCAATGATTTGCAAATCTGATGCCGTCACCCGGTTGCACTTTTGATGGGTTATATAGGGCAAATACATTTTAGAAGAATATCCATCCTGGATGGGTAGCAGGAACTTCCCATTCTCCTTTCTTATACGCTTATCATCCGAGGCAGCGGCCACCTTCATCAGGATAAGAGCCATCCAGTTTGCAGGTGCATCCTTTCGGGCATTCGAAACCAGCGATGCCGCCGCAGAATTGGCTGGCGCATGGTGCTATTGTATTGGCAACGCCGCCACCTTTAACGTTTTTCAAAGCTGTTCTGTCCAGGCGACTGCCTGAGAAAAATGCTTGCTATTGTTTTGGTTTACAGGTTCCGTGCTACAAAATTCGGTATTCCTGCTCCACTTATGCTGCGTTACCTATCTACGTTTAACCTTGTCCGTAATTTCACCCTTTTGGTGGATAGTATTAAAAGGTAGCGCCTGGTATGATATACCAGGCGCTACCTTTTATGCAAGGTGAGAAGATATTAGAAACGATATCCTATTGTGAGTCTGAAGTTCCTGCGGGCTTCTACGATATAGCTATAGTAGCCTGCGGGGGAGGTTGGGAGGGAAGCGGAAGTGAGGAGGGTACGGTCGTCCAGCAGGTTGTTCACCAGCATGGAGATATTGTATTTACCTCTTTGATAGCTTAGGCCGCCATCGACACGGAAGTAGTTCGGGATGTTAGGTGTTTTTGTGGTCCCTACATATCGATCTGCCAGCCATTGGAAGCCGCCCGTTACGCCCAGACCGGAGAGCGGGCCGTTGCCCAGTCGGTAGCTTATCCATGCGTTGGTGATGTGTGCGGATGTGTTAGGTGTTACGTTGCCAACTGTTTTGGTCTTTGCGCTAGCGGCCTCTTTGGTGATTTTAGCGTCTGTGTAGGCGTAGTTTAAGGTAACGTTGAGGCCGGGCAATACTTCGCCACTGATATCGGCTTCAATACCTTTAGTTACGGTTTGGCCCAGTACATCGTATACATCTGCTCCGCGGCTATCTTTGAATCCCAGTGGTACTTTAGCGTTTTCGCGGGAGATGCGGTAAGCGGATATGGAGGTCAGCCATTTACCATTTGCCCATTCGCGTTTTGCTCCTACTTCGTAATCTACTCCTTTTACAGGTTTGAACGCTACCAGATTGGAATCCAGCCCTGTTTGCGGCACGAAGGAGTTGTCATACAATGCGTATACGGTGGTTGCTTTATCGATCGAGTAGCTTAAGCCGACGCGAGGAGTTACTACATTATCTTTCAGGCCAGCGGTTTTTGTTTTACCTACTGTTTCGGCATAGGTAAACCTACCTGCCAGGGATAAGCGGAGTTTGTTGTTAAAGAAAGCCAGCTCGTCTTGTACGTATACGGAGGTATAGTTGACTACGGATATATAATCTGATTGGCCGGCTCTGGTTCTTACGCTTTGTGAGCGGTCGATTTTAGGAATAGAATCGAAAGGCAGTCCGTATTTCGGATTGTATACGTTGAAGAGTTCTCCTTTAGCGAACCTGATGGAGGGGTTCAGCGTGCGGAAGTCTCCCCAGAATTTTTTGTTTCCCATATCGAGGCCAGCGAGGATGCGGTGGCGTACTTTGCCGGTGTATTCTTCTCCGGAGAAGGATATCTGGGCGAAGCGATTTTCGCCTGCTTCATCGCCTATGCTGAAGTAGCGGTCCATATCTCCATTTTCCTGTACGCTGTTGGCCCACATGCTGTTGGCAACCATGCTGAAGTTGAAATAGGCGACCTGTGCGTGTGCCTGCCATCTGTCATTCAGTTGATGATCGAAGTAGATGTAAGCGCTGTGGTCATTTAATTTACCCGGTTCTACGGACGGATCTCCGTAGAAGAAGTCGTTGGAGATATTTTCATCCAGGAGTTTTCTTTTGGAGAAGGTATAGTTTCCGTTGGAGAGGTATTTTGATGTTTGGTAAGTGTATTCGAAGGTTACGGACGTTCTGTCGTCTACGAGGTATTTAACAACGGGAGCGAAGAGGTAGCGATTGCTGTAGTTGTATTTGGTATAGAAGTCTTTTTGCTGGCCGGCGACGTTGAGGCGGTAGAGGAGTTTACCATCTTTGCTCAGTTTACCATCGAGGTCGACGGCAGCACGATAGGTGCTGAAGCTACCCATGCTGACGTTTACGGCACCTTTGGTGATACCGGTAGGTTTTTTAGTGACTACGTTATAGAATCCGCCAGGTTCGCCATTTGCCAGCATGAAACCGGCGGGGCCTTTTACGAATTCGATCCGTTCTATCATGGCCGCATCTTCTGCGGTAGGTCCCCAGCTGGCTTCGATGTTCATGCCGTTTCTAAAGGCGGGAATCTTGGAACCACGCATACGGATGTTGGCATATTGGTTATCCCAGTGGCCGAGGCGGGTGGCGCCGCTTACGTTGCGGGTGATACCATCGACGATATCGAACACTTGTTGATCGGCGATAATGTTTGCGGAGATTACTTGAATATTCTGTGGTACTTCCAGTAAGGGTGTTTTCAAGCGAAGGCTAGCGGAGAGGCTATCAGTGGTATAGCGATTTCTGTTGCCACTGATGATTACTTCCTGTAGTTGTTTGTTGGAAGCTTCCAATTGGAGGGATACGGTAACGATCTCATCCTGTTTGACTTCTACTTCCTGGGTAATTGTTTTATATCCCATAAGCATTACGGCCAGTGTGTAACGGCCTGGATGCATTCTTTTAAAAACGAACTCCCCTTTCTCGTTCGTGAGTGTTCCGCGATTTTTTTCTTTGATCTGCACGGCGACAAAAGCAGCGGGGGTACCATCTGCGGTGGTAACGGTTCCTTTAATAGCGGAGAGTGGTTCTGTCTCTGAAAAGGCGGGTAAAGTAATGAATACGGTGAATACCAGACAAAGTAGCCTCACCATTGTGTTGTAAGCGATACGCATGACAGAGTGATTAAAGAAATGTTAAAATGACGCGCAAAGGTACAGGGGGGGTGGAAGGGGTGGGTTACGGGATCGGGAAAAAAGTTTACGAGATACGGAAAACTATTATTGAAGCGTTGTTTTAGATGTCAGCTACCTGCTGGTATTTTCATTATTTGTTTAAACTGTTCTTCCATGAAAAAGGTAACATCCAAAAAACTGTCACTTGGCAAGGTAAAGATTGCCCACTTAACTGATGAAAGCCAGTCCCATCTGAAGGGAGGAGCACCTGAAACGGTGATCACCTGTGGTCATTCGCAGCGTCCGAATAACTGTATTCCTTATTCAGAGTGGCGGACATGCTGGTGCGTATAATATTGCGTACCTGCTAATTGTTGTTAAAGCGAAGGCCCCGCTAACCCGTTGGATGACTGGTAGCGGGGCATTTTCATGTATAGTTATTGTTATTTACCTGTATTCACCGGGTTTTTCCTGGCTTCGCCGCCACCCGGTAATTTTACCACATAGGAGGTACCATATCCATTTCCTGGTCTGAAAAAGTCGGTTGATACGACCTGTGCTCCGCTGCTGAAAGCTGCATTGGCGCGGGTATAGTCATTGACTTTGGCTTCGTAGGTCTCGATATCTGACCGGGTTCTGACGATATATCCCTGTTGTACATAGTCTTTGATCTCCTTCTGTCGTAGGATGGCGTTGTCGAGTAGCAGGAAAGCGGCATAGCTATCTTTTGGATCGGACTGCATGAACATAACGCGATGTTCCAGGTTAGGGCGATTGTTGGCATACGGGGCTGCTTTACCGAGGCCAGCGGTGGTGGGTAACAGCAGGAAGATGAACTTTCCTCTAGCCGCTTTCACGGTAGGCCAGTTGTTGGCCAATACGGCTTCGCGCAGGGAGGGATAGCTACCTCGGATGTCGTCCGGGGTGATCAATTTATCACGGCCGAGTACGCTCACCACTTCCTGGTCTAGCTCATCGAATGCTTTTTCGCTAAAAGGCAGCACTTCTGTTGCTTTCGGAAAGATAGGGATACCGCGATCTTTTGCTTCTACCTGTATGTAGATGGGGATGTGGGCGGGGTGCTCATCGGACCATTTTTTCAGGCTCAGCAAGGCAGCCTTCAAGGTAGGGTAGTGGGTGCGGAAGTCGAAATCGGCAACGTGCAGCACTTTAAACCCCGGTTGGCTCAGGCCGGTCGTATCAAAAGGTGCCAGGTTAGTATATCCTTTCTCCTGCAATATGCGGTAGGAGGCAGGGTGGTTGAATCGGTTGCCGGTAGGATCGTAGTATACGTCCAGTTCCAGGCTTCTGAGGCCTGCGTTGAGCTGCACATCAAAAGGCGGGTGGTCGTATTTCAGTCCTTCGCTCATTTTCATGCCATTGGGATGGAATTCTTTAAATGCATCCTGTTGTTCTTTTGGCATCATCTGCGCGTAGTTTTTGAACAACTTATCAAAGATAGGATCTGCATACGCCATCAGGGCGGTATCTACGGGGCGTGCATAGCTGTTGTGCGTACCCAGTACCTGTATCTGATTTATTTTGAGTTTGTCCAGTTTATCCTGGCCATTCACCCGGGCTGTGAGGCTGATGGCGAGCAGTGCACCCATCAGCGTATTGGTGATTTTCATATTCATGCGTGTTTTTTATGTTTAGAATAGTTTCATGCTGACGCCTATCTGTCCGCGGATGGAATACCATTCTGCCTGTTCTGTGCGATCGTAGGAGCCATGGTAGAATCTTACCGGTGCGTTGGTGATATTATTTACCTCTGCGAACAAGCGGATATGGTTGGATATGGAGAAAGAAGCGGAGCAGTCTACCGTAAAGTTTTGTGCGTACCAGCGGTAGTGGCCGGGGCCTGCTGCCTGGCGGATGGCATCGAGGTATTTGCCTTTATAATTGCCTGCTATCCGGGCCATGAACTTTTTGTTCTCAAATATGATAGAGGCGTTGAAGATATGTTTGGCTTGTTTAGGGATGACGCTTTCGTCGTCTATGCGTTTGTTGCCTACGAAGCGAGGGATTTTCACGCGGGAGTTGGTAAAGGTGTAGTTGCCTTCCAGTCCGAAGTATTTCAATACTCCCGGCAGTTCGGTAAAGCGTTTGGAGAAGCCTGCTTCGAAGCCATATAACCAGGCTTTTTGCAGGTTATCCGGTTGTGTGACGGTATAGTTCAGGCCCTGGATGATCTCGTTGGACTGGTTATTATAGATCAGGTTAGACAGGCTTTTATAGAATGCGCCTATGCTTACCATACCGATGCCGCCGAAATAGTGTTCGGCCATGAGGTCGATATTGCTGGCGAAGGTAGGCTGCAGGTCTGCTCTACCGCGGGTGATGATCTTATTGACATCATCTTGTGTGGTAGCCGGGTTGAGCTGGCTGAAATCGGCGCGGGCAAAGGTGCGGGTATATGCCAGGCGGAGGATATCCTTGGTGCTGGCCTGGTATTTCAGGTGCAGCATAGGCAGGAAGGCATTATAGCTATTGTCCTGTTTGAGGTCGTTGATACGGCTGCCGCCATTGAAGGTGACCACCTGTTTGCCATTGAAGCGGACCTTATTGTATTCGTTGCGGATCCCACCGATGACGGTCAGTTTAGCCAGCGGCTTATATTCTGCCATCGCGTATATAGCGTATACATCTTCTGTACCGGTGAAATATTTAGTGGCGCCTGAAGCGTTATCGGGGGCATCGCTGACCACTTTAGTCAATTTGTACTGGTTGATAAATTCCGGGCTTACATATCCTTTGAGGGCAGATAGTGGCACCTGGTCTATCAGTACATTATTGTATGGCGTACCTATTTCGGTGAGGAATCCGCCATTATACGGGAATGGTTCTGTGCCCAGTTCGGCTATAGCCGGAGCGGCTTTTCCTGCGAGGCCGGTCATGTATACATCAAAGGGATTATTGGCCACATATTTATCCTTGTGGATAAACTTACCACCGAATTTGACGTGCAATTTTTCGTTGTTACTGTACTTCAGGTTGAAGGCCACTCGTTTGTTCTTTTCATTATTGGCTGCTCTCAGCAAGGTGATGCGGGCGAGCTTCATTTGTGTGGGATCTACAGGAGTGGAGGCTGACAGGTGTGGCAGTACGGCATCGATGACGTCGCCAACGCCGTTGGGAGCGTCTATGCGGAGGTATTTTTTGCCATCGGGTGCCAGGCCATCGTAGGCGGCAGCCTGCTGGAAGGTCGCGATGGGGTATCCCGGATCTTTGAAACGGAAGGATGATTCATCCATACTCAACGACCAGTCGAGGGTCATTTTTCCTTTGAGCAAGCTGGAAATACCCCCCAGTTCGACAGATTGGAGTTTTGTGAGATAGTCTGCTGCTCTTGTCTGTATCTGGGCATTTTTGGCGTCGAAGTTGAAATAGGTTTCATGTACTTTTTGCTGATCGAGGTATTCGCTGTAGATCCCTTTAGCAAATATTTTATGGTCGGGATTGATGATGTATTCCAATCCGCCGTTGAAGCCCAGTGTACGTCTTCTGGCTACGTAGTCGCGCAGTTGCAGGTCTGCTATGGAAAACGACTGGACGCTGTTAGTGCTGGCGAAGTTATAGTCTACATTATAGCGGTCCTGTGCGGAGGTGCGGTCCCATATTACGCCGGAGACGATGAAGCCTAGTTTGCCGTTCATCAGCCGGTCGCCATATACGAGGGAGGTATTATAGGACCCTTTGCGTGCCTGATCGCCATATCCGCCGGCGGCGTTGATATTCAGCACTCTTGATATCGGAGCTGTTTTGGTAATGAAGTTGACCGATCCTCCGATGGCATCTCCTTCCATATCTGGGGTGATGGCTTTGGACAGTTGTACATATTCTATCAGTTCGGAAGGGAATATATCCATTTGTACGCGGCGGTCGGCATAGTCGGCGCTGGCGCTGGGCATGCGATTGCCGTTGAGGAGGGAGGCGCTCCATTGCATGGGAGTACCACGAACGGAGACATAGCGGCCTTCTCCCAGGTCTCTTTCTATGGATACGCCCTGCATGCGTTGTACGGCTTCGGCGGCATTGCGGTCTGGTAGTTTACCGATTGCGTCGGCGGCCAGGACTTCCATGATGGCGTTGGCATTTTTCTTTATGCTGATCGCTTTTATCTGTGAGCCGACGGTGGAGCTTTTAACTACTATTTCGCCGATGTTGCCCACTTTGGGTGACAATGCGATGGTGCCCAGGTCGTTCCGTCCATTTTTGGTTTCGAGTGTAATTATCTGTGGTGTGTATCCGATGTAGCTGATGGTGAGCTTTACCTTACCGATCTTCTTTTGTGCCAGGGTGAAGGTGCCGGTAAGATCGGTTTGTGTGTTCAGGTCATCTGTATAAACGGTAGCTCCCGGCAGTGGTCCGTCTTTGGAGGTGATGGTCCCTCTGATCTGTTGTGCCTGGCAGAGACCGGGCAGCAAGAACACAATGAGTAAAATGATCCTGTTCATGTGCAAGTAAAATTTCGCACAAAGATGTTGTGTGGAGGTGGGATGGTCGACCTTGTCGATCCATCCGTACGATTGGGTGGTCTTTACCGATCGTAGAGGCTTATTAAAAATTGAAAATCAACCCCTTATCAAAAGTTACCCTATTATTAAGTCCGGTGTTTACGGACGGGCGGATCCGGTGGAAGTCCCGGCGATTTTGTTGAGAGCCGCCTTGTTTTGGCAGCAGATCAGGATTGCAATATGAGGTCGCCAGTGGTGGGAGCGTCGGCAGAGGGTAGGTTTTTCAGGTAGGCAGAAGGGGTGTGTCCTACTGTCTTTTTGAAATACTGGTTGAAGGATGATTTGGAATGGAAGCCGGCATCGAAAGCCAGGGATAGTATGTTGGGTACTACACCTTTTTCGGTATAGTGTTTCATCATATCCGTCACTTCTTTTACGCGGTATTCGTTGACGTATTGATAGAAGGACTTGGCGAGGTATTGATTCAGTGTTTCGGAAAGGTGATGGCGGGATATGCTCATTTGTTTGGCGAGACCATCGAGGGTTAGTTCGGGCTCCAGATAGGGTTTTTTATCTTTCATTATCTGGTTCATATCGGCAGCTATCCGGGCTTGTTGTGTGTCGGACAAGGCTTGTTTCCGGCGGGTGATCGTTTGCGTTATTTCGTCTGTAGTATCTACCTGTTCTGCTGGAGGTATGACGATGTGAGCGGAAGGGCTTAGTGATATTTCTATGTGGGTGTACATTAAGGACAACACTTTCACGCGTCCTATGGCCAGGCAAGCTGTCAACAGGGCGATATAACAGAGGGTGCGTGCCCAGAGGTGTCCGTCGAGGTCTGCCAATGGTGAAGGGAAATATGCTTTATACAGCATTAGCAGGAAGATGGCACTGATAGTCAGGAATAATGCGGCGATGAATCGTACGAGGTGTTTTTCCGTTTTCCAGAAGTCCGGGATCTTCCGGGCCACCTGGAGGGTCTTGATCGGGTATATGATGTACGACAGGATGATGGCGTAGTTTGTGACCTGGTTATAATACCAGATGGTTTCGGGTGTTTTCCCGTGATGGGTAATAATATAGCCGGCAATCATAAAGTATGCTATAGCGGCTATTATGCCTGGCAGGAAGAGGTATACGGTCTTTACCTGGTGCTCGGGAGCACCTAAGCGGGCGGCATACATCCAAAGCAGGGGAGTATAGAATAAGGTGATGAAAGTATTGAATTGCTTGTGTATTTCAGCGTTGGGGAATACTGTATTCAGGAAGAAGTTAACGCCCAGGTGGACAAACATACACATCAAGAGCCAGCGTAATATGCCATCTGATGACCTGTTTTTGTTGCCCGCTGATAATAGTCCTAACACGATCAGCGCCTGGAATGCGCCGAGGAAAATGATGTAGTTCACGCATCAAAAGTACAAGGTGAATATTAATTGAGCATTAAGGATATGGGATGACTATAGGAATGATATACGAATGATACAGGAGAGCTATAGGAGAGGTGGACGTGAGTGAATAAATTTTTATTTCACATACTATTAAAAATAATAAATAAAATGAATATCAGCCACAGTCAAGCATTTCATCAAAATATCCATAATCAATTGGTTATCATAAAGATACAACCACTTTCCTGACAGACATGCTCACAACCTACTTATAGCTGGATAATACGTTTGATAGAGACATAGATAGTGTATGGAAAAGGGGATATGAACAGTAAAGGCTTTCAGCGATTGCTAAAAGCCTTTACTATCTTGTGGTCCCACCAGGGCATGATCCTGGGACCCCCTGATTATGAGTCAGGTGCTCTAACCAACTGAGCTATAGGACCTATTCCTTACGGAATCCCGTTTTCGGGGAGTGCAAAATTAAATATTTTTTATTCAATAATCCTAACAATTTTTCTTTTTCTGAAAGAAAAGCTGCATTGTCATGTTGAGGCTTTTTAATTTTGCATTTTTAAGCACTACTTTAGTACTATGCAAGGCATTAAACATCTCATTTTCGACCTCGGAGGCGTCATTCTGAATATAGATTTCCAGTTGACCAACAAGGCATTTGCCGATCTCGGCGTCACGGATTTTCCGACTTTATTTTCCCAATTTCATGCGGACCGTTTGTTTGAGGACCTGGAAACGGGTAAGGTAGGCAATGAGGCATTTCTGGAGGCGATGCGAAGACATACAGGGGAGCACGTTAGTGAGCGGCAGATCGTTGATGCGTGGAATGCGATGTTATTGGATTTCCCGTTGCAGCGGTTACAGTTGTTGCAGCAGTTGCGGCAGCAGTATAGTATGTACTTGTTGAGCAATACAAATGCGATTCATTTGGAGGCATTTAATGCGTCCTTGTTAGCGACGCGGGGGATCCCATCTTTGGGTGTTTTTTTTGACAAGGCGTACTATTCTCATCTTATCGGTTACCGGAAACCTTATAAGGAGGCTTACGAGCTTATTTTGGATGAGAATGGGCTGGATCCTGCGGAGACCTTATTTATTGATGATACGTTGCCCAACATTGAGGGAGCGAAAGCGGTAGGTTTGCAAACAGTGCATCTTCAGGCGCCCAAGACTATCCTGGACATTTTCAGGCCTTTATAATATGGCGTTGAGTGATCCTATTTGACTTCTTCGAAGTCGATATAGTCTCCTTTATCCGGGCGTGCGGATTGGTTTGCATGCTGTTGCTGCTGTTGTTGGGTATTTTGTTGTTGTTGGTGTTGCTGTTGGTACTGTTCACGCATGCGTTGTTGCATGGTATTCATTTGTTGTCTCACCTGCCGGGTGGAATTGTATACCGGGATGATAAAATCGAATATCACTTTATATAGCAACCATAGGAAAAATATGGTGAAGATGAATTTGATCATAGTGGCACAAAGGTAGCGGAATATCCGGGAAGGTGATAATGGAGAGGGGTTACTTTAAGTTTTCTTTAAGAAAAAGAAGCCTGTCTGTATTTTGGGTAAAATGCAGACAGGCAGGCACTCTTGATAGGAGTGAAATAGCGATCAGGTAAGGGGATAGGATGGATTTTACTGTAATCCGAGTAGTGCTGCCGATTCGAGGGCGGCTTTTTTATTGCATTCCCAGGTTAGTTTTTTATGATTGATGGCATCGACGATGGTACCTATTGCACAGAGGCCGAAGGTGAGGAAGTAGAGGATGCCCATACCGATTTGATTTAATATGAACCGATGTATGCCGGCGGGGCCGACCAGTCCGATGAGGCAGCAGATCAGTGTGGTTTGCGGGTCTTTTCTTTTGGATTGGTATAGTGCCAGAAATCGGGCTTTGTTGTTAGCGTCGTAGTTTTTCGTCAGCTCCTGCAACCAGATGAGTTCTTCTTGTTGGATTCCGGGCAGCAAGGCAAATGACAGATCATTCATGTACTAGGTCGTTTTAGGTGAGAAAATGTCTTATATTGTAAATACAGCAGTTGTATTGATCTGATTATCAGCATACAGGTAGCAAATGGGCCAAGCCAGTGGTAGTGGAAGGCTGCGTTCCAGTTTCCATGCAGGAAGAAGTGGATGGAATGGCCGAGGCCGCAACCGGGGCACCAGGAGATGCCTGTTTGCCTAAGTAGGCAAAGGCTATGATGGCTGGACGAGGCTGGGTGCATGAGGAACAGGGTGATGAGGCCTATTGGCCATACCAGTGCTTCGAAGTTAAGTAGTTTTATATATGAGCGTATTGACATTCTCGTTTGCACCTATCACATTATAATATTTACCAATTCGAGATGGGATAAGGGTTCACCACCTGTATTTTCTTGAACCAAGTTAAAGAAATTGTTCTTGGATTAAAATAAAATGCTAATTTTGTGTTAGGATAATGATTCAAACGAAGGGGACGAGTGATTGTCCCCTTCTTGTTTTTTTTATGGCAAATGAACCGTTAATAGCATCGATTCGTCAGTTGGTGGAGAGCCTACTGTCAGAATACCCGGATTTTTTCGTAGTAGACATCCGGATCAAACCCACCAATAATATCAAGCTCTTTATAGACGGAGATAAGGGAGTACCTGTTGAGAAGCTGGTGGCATTCAACCGGGCGCTTTATCCTGTCTTGGAAACATCGGGCTTATTTCCAGCGGATGATTTTTCTCTTGAAGTCTCTTCTCCGGGGCTGGATGAGCCGCTTAAACAACTTCGCCAGTATCTTAAGAATATCGGGAGGAAGGTAGAGGTTACTTTTCTTGATGGGACGACCAAAGAGGGTACGTTGCTGGAGGCCAGTGAGGAGCACTTGCTGATAGAGGAAACTATTGGCAAAAAGAAGGAAAAGCAACAAACACCTATAAAATTTTCTGAAATCAAGCACACAAAGGTGTGCATCGTGTTTTAAAATATAATAACCAAAACATGGCTAGTATAAACCTGATCGAGTCATTCACTGAGTTCAAGGATGCGGAGAATATTGACCGTCCAACGTTGATGAAGGTATTGGAGGATGTATTCAAGACCCTTTTGAGGAAAAAGTATGGCTCGGATGAAAACTTTGATGTAATCGTAAATACTGACAAGGGGGACCTGGAGATATTGCGTCGCCGAATGATTGTAGCGGATGGGGAATCTGAAGACGATAATGCCCAAATCGAGTATTCTGATGCCATTAAGGTTGAACCGGATCTTCAGGTAGGGGAGGAGTTGTATGAGGAGGTAGAGATACAGGATTTTGGCCGCAGGGCGATTCTGGCGGCAAAGCAAACGCTGTCGGCCCGCATTGGGGATTTAAAAAAGAATATTCTTGTTAAGAAATATGCGGATCGGGTAGGGGAGATAGTTACTGGTGAGGTATATCAGGTATGGAAAAAAGAAGTTTTATTGCTCGATGATGAGGGGAATGAGTTAATATTGCCTAAATCTGAACAGATCCCGACAGATTACTTTAAAAAAGGGGAAAATGTGCGGGCGGTAGTGAAGAAGGTGGAGATGAAAAATAATGCTCCGCTCATCATTCTCTCACGTACACATTCTTCCTTCCTTGGTAACTTGCTGGAAATTGAAGTACCGGAAATCGCAGATGGCCTGATTGTTATCAAAAAGATTGTGCGCGAGCCAGGGGAAAGAGCTAAGGTGGCTGTTGAATCTTATGATGACCGTATCGACCCCGTAGGAGCCTGCGTCGGCATGAAAGGTAGCCGTATCCATGGCATTGTGCGTGAACTCAGGAACGAAAACATTGATATCATCAACTATACTGCCAACATCCAGCTGCTGATTCAGCGCGCGCTTACGCCGGCCAGGATTAGTCGTATGGAATTGGATAATGAAAACAAGTATGCCTCTGTTTATCTGATGCCGGACCAAGTGTCGTTGGCGATTGGTAAAAAGGGTGTGAATATCAAATTGGCCTGTGAATTGACAGGGTATGAGATAGATGTGTTCCGTGATGAGGTGCAGGAGCAGACGGAATTTGATATTGACCTGGAGGAATTCTCTGATGAAATAGAAGAATGGATCATAGATGAGCTGAAGCGTATAGGTTGTGACACGGCCCGCAGTGTATTGGAATTGACAGTGGAGGAGCTGGTACGTCGTTCTGACCTGGAAGAAGAGACGGTGAGTGATGTAAGAAGGATATTACAGGAAGAATTCGACAAGGAATAAAGCCCGGTTATCCGGAACCCTTCCCAGGATGAGGGCTTTAGTAGGATTTAATTGAGAAATTGTTAAAAACGTAAAAATCCCCTCATCGGATGATGGGGGAAGGGGAGGCCCGAATTACAATATGCCTGAAGTTACAAACAACACACCCAGATTGCTGGCCGCTGCCAAAGAATTCAATATTGGAAAGGAGACGCTTATCGATTTCCTGGCCAATAAAGGATATGACATGGGCGGTTTTGGTTCACCCAATGCCCGTCTCACTGCTCAGATGTACACAGCCCTGCAGTCTGAATTCCAACAGGACAAGGCCAATAAGAAGAAAAGTGATCAAATTGCCTTGCCTAAAGGAAGCGTGTTAGACTCAATGAAGAAAAAGGAGAAGGAAGAAGCTGAGGCTGCGGCTGCTGCGAATGCGGCTGCTGCCAAGAAGAAAGACGAACAGGCACCCCAGGCTGCTGAGGAACCGAAAGTGGAACCTAAGCCAGAACCGCAGCCCGTTAAGGAACAGGAGCCTGCCAAACCGGAAGCCCAAGCTGAGCCAGCGCCGGTTCCGGTTACGCCTGCAGCTACGACTCCTCCTGCCAGCACACCGGTAGCAGAGACGCCCAGCCCGGCACCGGAGGTTATTAAACCGGAAAGTCCCAGGATTAACGGACCGAAGGTGATTGCTACCATTGATCTTGATGCGCTACAGCCAAAGGCCAGGAAAACACCGCCGGCAGAACAGCCTGTGAAGTCTGAGCCACAGCCGCCTGTAAAAGCGGCACCAGAGCAGCAACAACCGCCTGTGGAGCAACCCGTTGCTCCTGCTGCGACGTCGG
The DNA here is from genome assembly GCF_020386615.1 of Chitinophaga pendula. Lineage (NCBI taxonomy): Bacteria > Pseudomonadati > Bacteroidota > Chitinophagia > Chitinophagales > Chitinophagaceae > Chitinophaga > Chitinophaga pendula. The sequence goes on along the minus strand of NZ_CP077769.1, from coordinate 6,496,308 downwards.
CTCCCACGCCGACGCCTGTTGCAGCGAAGGAAGAAAAACCAGAGAAGCCAGCCCAGGAGCCTGTACAACAACAGGTAGAAAAGCCTATTGCTGACGATAGTAATATTGCACGAACAGAAAAGGCAGTACAGCCGGAAAAAGTGGAAAAGCCAGTGATGGCTGAAAAGACTGAAAAGCCCGCCGCTCCGGAGACACAGGAAGTAACGCCCGTAAAAGAAGTAAAACCTGCTGCCGCAATTGAAAAACAGGAAGTAAAAACGGAAGAAGTAAAACCTGTGATAGCAACTCCACCGGTGGAAAAACCAGCTGCTCAACAAGAGCCGGCTCCCACCCAAAAAACCGTTATTGTGCCTGCCACTCAAAATAACGATGCCAACGCCAACACCAGTGAAAAATCTGGTTCAGACACAACGCCTCCCGAAGAAACAACAGGTCCTGCTGTGATAGAGAATATCCAGGCAGAGAAACTGACGGGACCTAAGGTGATTGGCAAAATTGACCTGCCCGTACAATCCGACAGGCGAGATAACAACAAAGGCAATAATTTCAGCCGTGATGAGAAACGCAAACGCAAGCGTATCATCGTGGAGAAGAAGCCTGAACCTGTTCAACCCAAGGAATTCTCCGGAGACAGAAGAGATAATCGCGGACCTGACAACAGAAACAACGAAGGCCGCCCTCCACAGGAAAGCAGACCGCATGCGCCGGCCAGGGACAACAGACCCGGGCAGGGAGGACATGGTGGTAACCGCGGACCAGGTGGCGGACACCATAATAACAACAATAATAACCGTGGTCCCGGTAACCGCGATCACAACCGTCCAGGACAAGGTGGACAAGGCGGCGGTAACAGACGTTTTGACAATAACCGCCCTGGCTTTGGTAATAACAGGGGGCCCAATCATAACAATCCCCGTGACCAGAAACCGGAGGATAAAGAAATCGACAAAAACGAGATCCAGAATAAGATCAAGGAAACGATGGCCAAACTGGGAGGCGGTGGACGCGGTAAGAGCGTAAAAGCTAAACATCGCCGTGAAAAACGCCAGGAGAGAGATGAGCAGATGGCCAATCAGAAAGCCGGCGACAACAAGCTGCAGGTAACTGAATTCGTTTCTGTAAGTGAACTGGCTACCCTCATGGATGTGAGCTTTGCAGAAGTGATCTCCAAGTGTATGGGACTGGGTATCATGGTATCTATCAACCAGCGGCTGGATGCTGAGGTAATCGAGCTGGTGGCCGGAGAGTTTGGTTATGAAGTAGAATTCATTGGTGTAGATGATGCTGACGATCTTGAAGAAGAGGAAGAAGTAGATGCACCGGAAGATCTGATACCTCGTGCTCCTATCGTTACGATCATGGGTCACGTAGACCATGGTAAGACCTCCTTGCTTGACTATATCCGTAATGCCAATGTGGTAGCCGGTGAAGCAGGTGGTATCACTCAGCACATCGGTGCTTACCAGGTGACTACTGCTAACGGCAAAAAGATCACCTTCCTGGATACACCAGGTCACGAAGCGTTTACCGCGATGCGTGCCCGTGGTGCCAAAGCAGCGGACATCGCGGTGATTGTGATCGCCGCAGATGATGCGATCATGCCACAGACAAGAGAAGCAATTTCACACTCTCAGGCAGCGGGTCTGCCAATGGTATTTGCCATCAACAAGGTGGATAAAGAAGGTGCCAATCCTGAAAAGATCAAAGAACAGCTGGCAGGTATGAACCTCCTCGTAGAAGACTGGGGTGGTAAATTCCAGAGCCAGGAGATCTCTGCGAAAAGTGGTCTTAATATAGATGTCTTACTGGAGAAGATCCTCCTGGAAGCTGAATTGCTGGAGCTGAAAGCTAATCCGAACCGGGAAGGTTCCGGTAGCATCGTCGAAGCATCGCTGGATAAGGGTCGTGGGTATGTAGCATCCATGCTCGTACAAAACGGTACGCTTCGCCAGGGTGATACCATTGTATCCGGTTCTTTCTATGGTAAGATCAAGGCGATGTTTAATGAAAGAGGGCAACGTCTGGACGAAGCAGGACCCTCCTCACCGGTACAGGTACTGGGCCTTAATGGTGCCCCTCAGGCTGGTGAGAAGTTCAAAATGTTCCTTGATGAGTCTGAAGCGAAAGAAGTGGCCAACCGCAGAGCCCAGATTGTACGTGAACAAGGTATCCGTACCAAGAAACATATCACACTTGATGAGATCGGCCGCCGTCTGGCATTGGGCAACTTTAAACAGCTCAACCTCATCATCAAGGCTGACTTTGATGGTTCTGTAGAGGCACTCAGTGACTCCCTGCAGAAATTGTCTACAGAAGAGATCGTAGTGAGTGTGGTACACAAGGCTGTAGGTCAGATCACCGAATCCGATGTATTGCTGGCGACAGCTTCTGATGCGATCATCGTTGGTTTCCAGGTTCGTCCGTCTTCCCAGGCAGCGAAACTGGCAGAGAAAGAGAACATCGAGATCCGCAATTATTCCATCATTTACGATGCGATCGACGAGCTGAAGAGCGCGATGGAAGGTATGTTGGAGCCGAAGATCGAGAAGAAAGTGGTGGCCAATGTGGAAGTAAGGGAAACCTACCGTTTCGACAAGGTAACCGTAGCCGGTTGTTTTGTGTTGGACGGAAAGATCTCCAGAAATACCCGTATCAACGTTGTACGCGACGGTATCGTAGTATTTACCGGGGAGTTGGGTTCACTCAAACGTTACAAAGACGACGTGAAAGAGGTAGCTTCCAACATGGAGTGTGGTCTCTCTATCAGAGGTTACAATGATCTGAAAGTCGGCGATATCGTGGAAGGCTTTGAAGAAGTAGAAGTAAAACGTACGCTTTAAAATTAAATAATATACAACGCTCAATGCCCAAACACCCTTTAGGTGCCCGGTGCATTGAGCGTTGTTATTTATGGGGCATAAACTTTTGTTAAAAGGCATGGCCATCTTAACACAGCCCGTTTTATTAGTTATTTTTGAATTTCACTGTATTTGGTATGAATAAATTTTTGGCATTATCTGCTGGTGCCTTTATGCTCTGGCAGACCTCTTCAGCACAACAGAGAATGGTAGCCGACAAGATCGCTGCTATTGTAGGAGATAAGATTGTGCTGCAATCTGATATAGAAGGGGAGATGGCTAACATACAGCGCAATTCACATGACAATGTGATCCCTCCCAATGCGGCCTGCAATATTATGGAGCAGATCATCTCCCAGAAAGTAATGGTACTTCAGGCTGAAAGGGACAGTTTACCTGTCAGTGATGGTGATGTAGACGGCCAGATCGAAAACAGGATCCGTTATTTTGAGGAGATGTATGGTTCCCGTGAGAAAATGAAGGAGGTGACCGGCTATTCTATCTATCAGCTCCGGGAAAGGTTCCGTCAGCCGATCAAAGAAGGTCTTCAAGCCAAAGCAATGCGTGACAAGATCGTCGATGCTGTTAAGGTTACTCCTTCCGAAGTAAAAGCTTATTTTGACAAAATCCCGAAAGATAGTCTTCATTTTTACGAGTCCGAACTGGAAATCGGCCAGCTTATTATATTGCCAAAGGCGACCCGTGAGATGGAACAATATGCTATTGACCGTCTGTTGGAGTTCAGAAAGCGGGTAGAGACGAAAGAGTCTGATTTTAGCTCACTGGCCATCCTTTATTCGGAAGATCCCGGTGCCAAAGAGAACAAAGGTATTTACAACCTTAACCGTAATGATAAGAATACCTGGGATCCGGACTTTCTGGCGGCTGCTTTCCGCCTGAAAGTAGGGGAGATCTCTTCTCCTGTTAAGTCACAGTTTGGTTATCACCTTATCCAGGCGATCAAACGCCAGGGAGATAACATTACGGTACAACACATCCTGCTGAAACCTAATATTACTAAATCGGATATTGCGCTTACCATGAATAAGCTGGATAGTATCCGGAATAATATCCAGGCTGGTAAATTTACATTTGCGGAAGCTGTTGCCAAATACAGCGATGCCCAGATGGCTAAGTTTGATGGCGGTATGTTACAAAGCCGTGTAAATGGTAGTACTTTTATCAATATTGACGAACTGGATGAGCCATCTGAAAGAGACATCGTATTGATGATCGACACGATGAAAGCGGGAGGAGTATCCAGACCGGTTCAGTTCACTGACGAACAAAACAGGCTGGCATGCCGCATCGTGTTCCTCAAGACCCGGACGCAGCCGCACCGCGAGAATATGACGGATGATTACTCCCGTATTCAGCAGCGTACCCTGCAAATCAAGCAGGCAGAGACCATTAATAAATGGCTGACTGACAAGATACCCAGCTATTACATTAACGTTGATGACGCCTATAAGTCTTGTACGAATATAGCCCGCTGGACGGCTAACGTGGCCAAGCATTAGCGATCATTATCAACAACTTATATTAAACGGTCTGTTGCTATAGTATAGCAACAGGCCGTTTGCTTTTCGGGGGTTATCCCCTATGCTCCGTTTTAGGAATTGGTGATTTTTCACCGTACCTTTGCGTTTTCAATTTCACGGGCATGAGTGACGCTATCAAGCACGAATGTGGTTTAGCATATATAAGACTAAGGAAGCCATTTTCATATTACCAACAGAAGTACGGGACTGTTTTTTTTGGTCTGAATAAGTTGTACCTGCTTATGGAAAAGCAGCACAACCGCGGACAAGATGGTGCCGGTATTGCCACCGTAAAACTTAATACGGAGCCTGGTGTGCCCTTTATGCACCGCATGAGGAGTAGTGTACCACAGGCCATCAGCGATATCTTCAGCAAGATCAGGGAGGAAATCCAGGAGATCGAAAAATACCAGCCGGAGATCGTTAAATATCCGGGATTGATGAAAGGCCACGTGCGTTTTCTGGGAGAGCTCATGATGGGGCATATCCGGTACGCGACACAAGGCAAGAACAATGTAGAGCTGTGCCATCCTTTTGTTAGGCACAACACCATCCCCGCCCGAAATCTCAGCCTTGCAGGTAACTTCAACCTGGTTAATTCTGAGGAACTTTTCAAATTCGTTAACGTAGACCCAGGAGATACCCATCGCAACAGCGACCTCGCTGCCATGCTGGAGGTGATCCATCATTTTATCTGTAAAGAAGATGAGATAAGCCGTAATGGCCTTGACGTTAAGAGTATATTACAGCAGGCATTTTCACTTTTCGACGGCGGTTATCACGTATGTGGTCTGATCGGTTCGGGAGATTCCTTTGTGATGCGTGATGCGCATGGTATACGTCCTTCGTATTATTATATCAACGAGGATGTGATCGTTGCTGCTTCAGAAAGAGCTGCCATCCGTACCGCTTTCAATGTGGGTGAAAATGAGGTGCTGGAATTGATGCCGGGTAACGCCCTTATTGTAAAGCAAAACGGGGACTACAGCATTGAACAGATACTGGAGCCGAAAGAAAGACAGGCTTGTAGTTTCGAACGTATCTATTTCTCCCGTGGTAATGACGAGAAGATATATAAGGAACGAACGGCACTGGGCTACAACCTTTCTGAGACAGTGCTTAAGGCCATTGACAATGACCTGCGCAATACCATCTTTTCTTTTATACCCAATACGGCGGAAGTCGCTTTTTATGGTCTGATCAAAGGTTTGGAAGATTACCTCAATCATATTAAAGTAGAACGTATCCTGTCATGGGGCAAGGACTTCGATGAGACCAAACTCACAGAGATGGTGAATCGTCGTATTCGCATTGATAAGATCGCTATCAAAGATGTCAAAATGCGCACCTTCATCACTGAAGATGCCGGGCGTAACGAGATGGTACAGCATGTTTACGATATCACTTATGGTACTGTAAGGCCGGGTATTGACACGCTTGTGGTGATTGATGACTCTATTGTAAGGGGAACTACCCTGCGGGAAAGCATTATCAAAATGCTGGATCGGCTGGGACCTAAACGGATTATCATTGTATCGTCTGCACCACAGATCCGTTATCCTGATTGCTATGGTATTGACATGAGTAAGATGGGCGATTTCGTAGCTTTCCAGGCAGCTATTGGTCTTCTGAAGGATCATGGGAAGGAATATATCCTGCAGGAAGCCTACGGTTTGTGTAAAGAGTTGCAGCGTACCAATACCTTACATGCTCAGAACGTAGTGCGTAATATCTATAAGCCATTCACAACGGAGGAAATCTCCTCCAAGATCGCGGAGATCATTACGCCGAAAGGCATTAATGCCAAGATCGATGTCATCTATCAGTCTATAGAAGGGCTTCATCAGGCCTGTCCCAATAACCTGGGAGCCTGGTATTTTAATGGGAATTACCCTACTCCCGGAGGCAATCGTGTTGTAAACAAGGCCTTTATGAACTACATGGAAGGAAAAAATGAAAGAGGCTACTAAGTAAAAGGCGTGTAAAAGTGGTATTCCCGGTAAAAAACGGGCTAACTGCAACTACTATACGTTGCTGTGAATCACAAAGCAGTATTATAAAGCATTATATATAAAGCGGAGGTATACAATACCTCCGCTTTTTTATTATTTCAAACGGGGTTTAATTACCATGTTAATTTTATCTTAAATAAATTTGCCAAGGCGTCCGTATTCTCACTTCGCGCTAACTTTCTGTAAAATAATTATTTCGTTAAGCTCAAATGTTGTTTTCAGCTATGAAAACATTGATCCTGATCAGGCACGCAAAATCCAGCTGGAATGATCCAGACATGGATGACTTTGACAGGCCACTTAATAAGCGAGGCAAATTAAACGCCCCTGAGATGGCCTCCAGACTTTTACACCGAGGGATGATACCCGAGTTAATCATTTCCAGTCCGGCCAAACGCACCCGTACCACTGCCAAAATGATGGCCCGAGAATGGAAATATCCTAAGCAGGCTATACTCTTAGAAGAAGAACTCTACCTGTGTTACGCCTCCACTTTTCTGAAGGTAATCACAAAGATCGATGACGACTTCGAAGCGGTAGCTATCTTTGCTCACAACCCTGGCATCACAGACTTTGCTAATTATCTAACGGAGGAGATACGTATCGACAATGTTCCCACTACCGGGATATTTGCAGTACAAGCTGATATAAGTTCCTGGAAAGATTTTGACAGAGCCCGTAAAAAGTTCCTTTTCTTCGACTATCCCAAACAAGAAATTGTGTAACAAGACCCGACTCCCAACGCTATCCCGACAAACCCACCCGATGCTAGACACTCCTGTTCCTTATCAATAAACAGCCTTTACCCTTTTACGATCTTATTATAAGATACTGTAATGCCTTTGATCAGAGATGAGCTGAAACCTTGATGTTCCATCTCGTTTAATCCGGCAATTGTGCATCCCTTGGGGGTTGTCACCTTGTCTATTTCCTCTTCCGGATGACGATTTCCCCGTATCAGCAGCTCTGCGGCACCCTTGATGGTTTGTGCGGCGATGAGGTTGGCGGTACGTACATCAAACCCTATTTCGATGCCGCCTTGTATATTGGCCCGGATGAAACGCAGCGCATAGGCGATACCACAGGCTCCCAGTACGGTTGCCGCATCCATCAATTTCTCATCGATGCTCACTGTTACCCCCAGCTGATCAAACAGTGCTTTTACCCATTGATCCTGGTCTGGTGTTGTATTTTTGCTACAGATGCAGGTCATCGATTGTTGAATAGCGATGGCGGTATTGGGCATAGCCCTTACGACCGGCATTTCCGGACCGGCGATTGCCTCCAGCTCTTCCATAGCTACTCCCGTCACCACGCTGATCACAATATGGCGTTGAGGATCCAGCACTTCTCTGAGCTGTCCTAACACTTCTTTTACATTATATGGTTTGAGTGCGATGATAATGATCTCCGAGGAGCGCACTGCATGTATATTATCGGTTGCGGTTTGAACACCGGCATCCTTCAACGCCTGTAAGGTGTTCAGGTTCCTTTTAGTGATAATAATATCTCCTGGTGCGGAAAAACCGCTTTTCAGCAATCCTTCTGCGATGGCACCTCCCAGGTTGCCACCTCCTATGATGGCTATTTTCTTGGCTGACATATATGTTCCTTTAATGTTCCGGAAGATAATAACAAATGCGTGAATTACGTAGCAGCCTGAAATATCAGCCTGTCCTGCAGGCATTCCACATACCTGTGTAAAAGTAAAAAGGTTTGTACTCCCTGCTCCGTCCTACATTTGCTCCCCGATATACTTAAACATATACGGATTAACTATGCCAGCTATGCTACGCCAACTTATGTTAGTGCTGCTATTTGTATGCACATTACAACCAGCTATTTCACAGAAGAAGAAGGAGGTCCAAACAGTAAAAGGGAAAGTCGTTCGTATTATCGACGGTGATACGTTTGAATTATTGGTGGGTCGTACTCCCTACAGGATCCGAATGAATGCGATCGATGCTCCCGAGAGGGGACAGGACTACTACCAGGTAAGCAAACAGGCGTTGTCAGATCAATGTTTCAATAAAACGATGACGGTCAAATTGCTGAAGAAAGACATGTACCAGCGATGGTTGGGAGATCTGTACGATGCGAAGGGAGTATATGTCAATGCCTGGATGGTTGCCAGGGGGTATGCCTGGCAATACAAATATTCCAACGATGCGACATTAGCTGCTGCCCAAGAGGCTGCCCGCAAGAAACATTTGGGTTTATGGTCTCAGCCATCTCCTCAGGAGCCCTGGACTTTCCGTAAGGTAAAGCGGAATGGAGGAGCTGCACTACAGGTCCATTAGAAATAACAACACCTCCCTTATCATTTGGTAGGGGAGGTGTTAGTATTTTATCTACCACCGTTCAATCAACGCTAACGTGGCTCCAGTTCTCCCCACTTTTAATACGGTATAGCTGCATTTCGCTGATGTCGAACTGCTGGGCAATCTGCTTCATGGTTTTTTTACCTGGTTTTGCCAACAGTCGTTTGATGCTTTTCACTTTTGTGATATTCAGCTTAAGTCCTTTCACCCGGTTTCTTTGTTTCTCCTTATAAGCCAGCTTTGCGGGACTGTTCTGCTGATGTTGCTCCATACCTTCTTTGGTAGCCCAGCGGAGGTTGGAGGCTTTATTATTCTTTTTTTCGTGATCCAGATGGATAACATACTTATAGGTCCGGCCAGGTTTCGCGCAGAATAGCTTCGCCACTTCCCGGTGAAGGTATAAGGACTGATAACTATCAGCAGGTTTTACGTTCAATACGGTATATCCTTCTACGGTGGATCCGGAGAGGACTTTTCCATCGTCAATTGACTCATTGTAGCTGATCACTCTCCCCATATTGGATACAGCATACTTTTTACGCAAAGCAGACTTGTTTTTGATTTGCAAGTCTTTCCAGACTTCGTTTCTCAGATTTTTAAATGTGGCCATGTGAACACAATTTTTATAATTGATTTGAATTGGGGTTTATACGCAAACGTTACAAAATTCCTGCCCGTTAAATGCACACAACACCCTTAGCAGCTGTTGCTGCTTAATAAGTATTCATCGTTCCTGCATCCGCCCACACTACTGACCATTCTCTTCTTCAAAACAGTTGGCGGCGGCAAATGTTCACCTGTTACTATAAAATGCCCCTGCGGAGGGGTGCATTGCACCTGGAAAGTCTTTCTGAAGACTGGTCACCCCGATAGCGGATGGCTACTCATAGCATTGCCAAGCCCCAGACAATACCTTTGCCGGTCGTTAATTAAGTAGTAGCTGCCGTTTTGGGGGTTGATTACCACCGGGCTGGTATGGATGCCGATGAGAAGTATCCGATCAGATGGATCTATCTTGCCTGAAATATTGATTCTGATACTTGCGGGTTAGGTCCATTCTTCCATTACCGCTGCCGTAGATATCATACCGGCGGTGAATTCATCATTGCCGGCAATGTTTAGCGCTGTAAATTTACGCAAATAATAATACAGTAAATCGCTACTATGACCGGTCGTCTAAAGCAATATCCTCTTTCTTTACAGTTAATAACATTCGTAGGCTTATTCATTGCCTTTATACTTTTGTACCTGACCTTCTTAAACACTGTATTTCCGGCTATCAGCGGCTATACGTTGATCGAACTACAGAATGGTAACAGTGCAGATACTAAAGTTGTCGGCTATCTGAAATTAACACAATTTTTATACACTTTCGTAGTTTATTTGGTGCCTGCCGTCCTTTTTGCCTGGTTAATGGATAAGCGTCCCTTCACCTGGCTGCAGCTCGATCATACTCCACATTTGCTGCCCGCCGCACTTGCCATACTGGTGATGTTAAGTGCATTACCACTGGTCGCTTTCTCTTCAGAATGGAACCAGCACTGGCCTATATCTGAAAGTGCGCGTGCTCTTGAACAACAGGCAGAGGTACTTACCCGTACGATGCTCAATATGCCTCATATTGCGGATCTGCTCATTAACTTGGTCCTGATAGCTATACTTCCTGCTATAGCGGAAGAGTTGTTCTTCCGCGGTGTGCTGCAACAGCTGTTCACCCGGGCTTTTCGTTTCGGCTGGATCGCCGTGCTGGTAACTGCTATACTTTTCAGTGCCATACATGGCCAGATGCTAGGATTCATGCCCAGGCTCATTCTGGGTTTTCTGCTTGGTGCCATCTACCTGCTTACCGGCAATCTGTGGCTGAGCATTATCGGGCACTTCCTTAACAATGGGATGCAGGTAGTCGCCTACTATCTGTTCCAGCATAAAATAATGCTGACAGATCCTACCAAAGAACAATCAGTAGCCTGGTATAGCGCCCTGATAAGTGTCGCCTTTACGATTATACTGTTACGTTTGCTGGAAAAGAAATCACCACGTCGGCTGTCTCCTGCTCTGGAAGACGAGCAATAGCGCTTTCTCTGAAAATTGTAACTTGCCACTTTATTTTTATTAATCAGTATTATGGAAAAAGATTGGGTTAAAGTTTTTGAAAGCAACCAGCCCTTCCGGGCAGAAGTAGTAAAAGGACTCTTATTAGAACATGGTATCAATGCTGTGCTGGTGAACAAACAAGATTCCTCCTATATGATCGCACTTCCCGGACTGGCCGAAATATATGTGCACATCTCCCAACAGGTAGAAGCGATCAGATTAATGGCAGCCTCAGAAGGAGGCGAAGAATCTGAACAAGCATAGTTCGTTTAGGCGTTAACAGATCATCGTTCATACATGAAGACATTTTTCACCCGCACCGCTACTGCTGTTGTATTCGTAGCCGTCATGCTGGCTGGTATTTTATGGAGCCCTTTTTCTTTTTTCCTGCTCTTTTTTCTAGTCAATTTCTTTGCCTTGCAGGAATATTTCAAATTGATCCGGCGTATTGATCCCGAATATGGCACCGTTTCTACCTGGCATAAGTATGGCGTACTGGCCGCGAGCTGTGCTATATTAATGGCCTTCACCGGCGAACACTTCCAGTCTTCCTCCCTGTCGCTGGGATTCCTGGGATGGTGGCTCTCCATTTTTTTCCTGATGGTATTGCCTATGGGAGAGATACTGCTGGGCAAAGATTTTTCACTCAAAAACATGGGATATTCTGCACTAGGGTTGCTATATATCACCATCTCGCTGGGGTTGCTTACCCATATGTGTCTCGAATACAAGGTATTTCACTTCACGGCTGACCATATTGGTACCGGTCCCGGATGGCTGATCCCATTGTTGCTCATCATATTTATCTGGATCAACGATACTATGGCCTATATTATCGGTTCTCTGATCGGCCGTACGCCATTTTTTCCCTCCATTTCTCCTAAGAAGACCACCGAAGGTTCCGTTGGGGGTATGATAGTGGCCGTGTTGGCGGCGGGGGTATACGGCTATTACTGGGGGCAGCAATACCTGGCACTACAGCATTGGCTGGTGCTGGCAGGCATCGCTGCTATATTCGGTACGGCTGGCGATCTGCTGGAGTCTAAGCTGAAACGTATGGCAGGGGTAAAGGACTCCGGTAATATCATGCCCGGACACGGTGGCTTCCTTGACCGCTTTGACTCCCTGCTACTGGCAGCACCGTTTGCCTGGATATACTTACGTTCTTTTATGATGTAGCATAACAAACTAAAAATCAATGTCATAAATATTAATGATCGCCTTTTTGTTAATGGCGTTCCGTTAAAACATTCATTCTTGCTAACTTCGCATCGGATTGTTCATCAACAACCTGACTTTCCATCAAACTAAACTAACAATCAAGACAACATGAAAATCCATCGTGAAGGATCGGGAACCATAACACTTACCTTCCTGGCGCTGGCCATTCTTAATGTGGCGGTGTTTTATTTTACAGCATCTCCGGCGCTGAGCTGGGGTATCCTGATCTTTTCTGTGATCCTCTTTCTGTTCATTGTCTCTTTCTTCCGTATACCCACGCGGGATATGAAGCAGGACGACACGCTGGTCATCAGTCCATGCGATGGTAAAGTGGTGGTGATAGAAGAAACTTTCGAGCCGGAATATTTTAAGGACAAACGGCTACAGGTGTCTATCTTCATGAGCCCTGCCAACGTGCATGTGAACAGGAACCCGATCAGCGGTGAGGTAAAGCTCTCCCAGTATCATGCCGGCAAATACCTGGTAGCCTGGCATCCGAAGTCTTCTACAGAGAATGAACGCCATTCTGTTGTTATTGGCAACGGCAAAGCCGATATCCTGGTCCGCCAGATCGCCGGTGCGCTCGCCCGCAGGATCGTCAACTACCTTAAACCTGGTATGCAGGTAAGACAGAACGAAGAGTTAGGTTTTATCAAGTTCGGTTCCCGGGTGGATATCTACCTGCCTATAGGTACTCCTGTCTCAGTAGAACTGGAGCAGGTAGTAAAAGGTGGCATGACCGTTATCGCAAAACTTTAATCACATTAAATACCTACCGGATGAAAAAATCGATGCTGACTACAGCTATTGCCCTGCTCCTTACCGGATCTACTTTTTCCTTCGCACAGGACAAAGGCAAAAAGGCTGATTGCAACAAAAAGAACGGGAAAAACTGCTGTAAAAAAGAGCAGGTAGCCAAAGGGAAATCCTGCTGCCAGCAACCCAGTAGAATAGCCGCGCTTAAAGCCAGCAAACCGGTAAAATCAAGGTAGTTACAATTTTTAATACATAAAAGAAGGGCGATCACTGCAATAGTGATCGCCCTTCTTTTATACGTATGATTGGTATCGTTACAACTAATTGGCGAGCAATACATTATGCTCAGGTCCACCTTTCCCTTAATATTCCTGTATCTATCCTATATCATTCCTATACCCAAGGCTTACAGGATACGTTTCAACTCACTCAGACAGTTGATCGTATAAGTCGGTTGTACTCCCATTGCTGGTACCAACGGGTTAAAATATACCTGGTCCATGCCCGCTTCCCTTGCACCCAGGATATCTATCTCCAACGCATCACCGATCATGATGCTTTCACTCACATTGGTGGCTGCCTTGTTAATGGCATAGTCAAAGATCTCCCGGTGTGGTTTCAGGCTACCCGCTACTTCAGAGGTGATCACGTGGGTAAAATAACTGTCGATCCCGGAGTTTCTCATTTTCAGCAACTGTGTATTCTCAAATCCGTTGGTGATGAGGTGCATCGGGTAGTTTTTACTCACCAAGTAGTCCAATACTTCTATCGCGTAAGGGAACAGTGCTGTTTTAGTTGGTAAGATCTCCAGATATGCTTCGCTCAGTTTATTGCTGAGGGCTTCGTCTCCGATCTTAAAATCAAGTAATGTCATACGGAAGCGTTTGGTACGCAGGTCATTACGATTAATGAGTCCTTTCCTGAAACGGTCCCAGAGTTTATCATTATAGCCGGTAAACACTTCCAGGAAAGCTTCAAAACTAGGTACGCCCCGTTGCACCAGGTTGTGCGCCACATACAGTTCCCGCAGGGTCAGCTGAGAGTTGGTCTCAAAATCCCACAGCGTGTGGTCCAGGTCGAAAAATATATGTTTATATGCCATGATCTTATTTGAAGGGGCAAAGATACGAAAGCCACCCCCGATTATCCGGCTGATCTTTCCCGTTTCGTGTTTTCTCCTTATTTTCCGGCTCTATAACAGACCAGCTATGAATGCAGTAATAACAGGAGCCAGTAAAGGCATCGGAAAGGCTATCGCTGAGAAATTGGCAGCAGAGGGCTTCAATATTGCCATATGCGCACGCAATGCGGCAGCACTGGATACTACGCGCGACACCATACGGCAGATCAATCCGGCCATAACCCTTATAGCCGATCAGGTAGATATGGGCGACAAAAAAGCAGTATTGTCTTTCGCGGATAAGATCAACGGTACATTTGACGCAGTAGACATACTGGTTAACAATGCCGGCATTTTCGTACCGGGGGCGTTGCACCAGGAGGAAGACGGATTGTTGGAAAACATGATGTCTGTCAACCTTTTCGGGGCGTATCACCTTACCAGGCGACTGCTTCCGGCTATGATCACCCGGAAAAAGGGGCATATCTTTAACTTATGCTCTACTGCCAGCTACAAAGCCTATCCTAACGGCGGCGCCTACAGTGTTACCAAATTTGCATTGCTAGGATTTTCTCAGAACCTGCGGGAAGAACTGAAACCCCACGGGGTAAAGGTGACGGCGTTAAGTCCTGGCCCTACGCTTACTGCCTCCTGGGATGGTTTTGAAGGCCCTCCTGATCGTATGATGGAAGCTGCAGATGTGGCCAATATCCTGTGGAGTACCTATACACTGGCTGCGCAGACTGTAGTCGAGGAAATTATCATGCGGCCGATACTGGGAGATATCAATTGATTATTTCTCCCGACAATACCCACGTCCCTTGCTTATGGGCACAACATTTACACTACCGCCAGCTGCCATCCGCTTCGGGCACGAACTTCTTTAACTAACTTTTAACGGGATTTCGGCCGCCACCGCGCCCGCTTTGGTTAAATTTGTTACTACGCGATATGAAGGTCAAATTTGTCAGTACAGGGAAATTGCTACTATCCCTTTTGTTTTGCCTGGGCACGGTCATCCATACATATGCCCAGGAGCTCCGCTTCGTTACTAATGTAAGCAGTACACACGTGGCGGTAGATGAACCCTTCCAGATCCAATTCATGCTGGAAAATGCCTCTAATGTCTCCAGCTTCCAGCCTCCATCCTTTAAAGATTTTGATATCCTTCAGGGTCCCTCTCAGATGGAAGGTACTTCTATCGTCAATGGCAGGCGCTCCGAGTATATTGCCCTTATATATGTGATCCAGGCCAAACGTTCGGGCAACTATACCCTGCCCGGTGCTGTCGCCAGGGTGAACGGTAATATGATCCGTTCCAATCCTGTCACCATTGAAGTAAGCAGGGGACAAGGAGGGAATACAGGACCAGCCCCCATGCCAGTTCCTCACAGCGGTCGCAACACCGAACCGGATAATATGCCGGAAGATGTACTGCGCAACGGAGAAGATGTGAATCAAAAACTGCGCAGGAACATCTTCGTTAAGATCGATGTAGATAAGACTACGCTGTATGAAGGTGAGCAGTTAACGGCTACCTACAAACTATATACCCGCTTACAAACGAATTCTGCCGTTACTAAAGTGCCGGCGTTCAAAGGGTTTTCAGCCAAAGATATCGAACTACCCAATCCCCCACAGGCCACCGAAGAACGCCTGAATGGCCAACTCTATAAAGTATTTACCATCCGGAAGACCTTACTTTTCCCACTTCAGTCAGGTACCCTGGAGCTCGATCCTGTAGAGGTAGACAACCAGGTACGACTGGTTAAAATGGTAAAGGGTAGTAATGCCAACCGCAAACGTCCGCGGGATATCTTCGATGAATTCTTCGGTGACAATGGGAAGGACCCGTTCAGCGATCCGTTCTTCGATGACTTTTTCAACCGTCCGGAAGTCGCTTATGAAGTAGTCCCTTATAAAACACAAAGTCCGGTCGTGAAGGTTACGGTTAAACCGTTGCCCATAGACAACCGGCCGGCCAGTTTTAACGGCGCTGTAGGGAATTTCTCTATGACTGCCACTGTCGATAAGAACAGTCTGACCACTGATGATGCACTTACACTTAAAGTGAATATCAGCGGTACCGGTAATGTCAACCTGCTGAATCCTCCTAAAATAGAAGTGCCAGCCGGTTTTGAAAAGTACGATCCTAAAGTATCAGACAATATAGAGAAGAACAGCAATCCACTTTCCGGCTCCCGCCAGTTCGAATTCGTATTAATGCCTACCGAAGCAGGCGACAAAACGATCCCTCCGGTGGAATTCTCCTATTTTGATCCTACTTCCGGCAGTTATAAGACCTTACGTTCTGCTCCATTCAATATAAAAGTAAGTGCCGGCAAACAGGTGAAGAAGGAACGGGAAGACTTCAGCCTCGATAAAAATGAGCTAGCGCCGATACGCACCGGCTTACAGCAATGGCATAAGTCTACTGCTTTCCTCATCGAAAGGCCCTGGTACTGGATATTATTGCTGCTGCCGGTACTGGTGCTGCTTGGATTGTTCTTCAACAGGCGTCGTCAGGAATTCGCGCTGAATAATGCGACCCAGCTGAAATACCGTTATGCCAATAAGGTGGCATTAAAACGGCTGGAACTAGCAGCCCGGTATCTCAAAGAAGGTAAGGAAAAAGCCTTCTATGAAGAGACTTCGCGCGCTGTCTGGGGATATCTCAGCCACAAACTGCATATTCCTTTTGCAGACCTGAGCAAACAGATCATCCAGGAACATCTGGCACAACGACATATAAACGGGCAACATACCGCACAATTATTCGAATTACTCGACAATTGTGAACTGGCGTTATATGCGCCTATGCAGAACACTAAAATGCAAGGTACTTATCAACAAGCCGTGGAGGTGATCAGCGGCCTGGAAAAACAATTGGCTGCTACTGCCAATGTATAACCGTCATAGCAAGTCACAACGTATGAACAGATTCATCGCAACAATATTCAGCCTGCTGCTCCTGGTAATAACCAGCAGCGTACAGGCACAACAGACATCTCCACAGGCATCATTTGACAACGCCAATAAGTTATACCAGCAGAAAAAGTTCAGTGAAGCAGCCACTGCCTATCAGCAACTGATAGATGCAGGTTATACTTCCCAGGAACTGTATTTCAATGCAGGTAATGCCTACTATAAAGCCAATCAAACCGGACTAGCTGTTTATAATTTCGAAAAGGTATTGCTCCGGGACCCTGATAATGCGGGAGCCCGTCATAACCTCGCCCTAGCTAATCAACGGGTAGAAGGATATATTGCTCCGTTGCCGTTACTTTTCTTCCAACGCTGGTGGATACATTGGCAACAGCTGCATAGTCCTAATGGCTGGGCCACAGGTGCGCTTGTATTATTCTGGATCTTTGCGGTGGTGCTGGGATTGTATCTCTTCGCTAATCGCTTCCGTCAGCATACAGGCATCCGCTGGAGCTCCTATGTCGCTGGCACTTTATTCGGCGTTTATTTATTGATGAGCATAGGAGCATATGCCGGCGCGCACAGTCATCATACCGGTATTATCACTGTCGAGTCTGTGAAGATGAAGACAGCTCCTGACCAGCATAGCAAGGAGCTACAGGATATAAAAGGTGGTATGAAGGTAGAAGTACTGGACAGCACCAGCGATTTTTGTAAGATAGAGCTGGCGGATGGTAAGACTGGCTGGATCGCCTGTGCAGCGATCAAACGATTATAAAAATATGCTACGGCAGATCATTACTCGGTATGCCGGAAACCAAATTCCGCGGTATGTTTTAAGAAGGCAGCCTTCCGGTTGCGTGCCAACGGGATACGCTCTCCATTACTCATAATAATCTCTCCGCCATCTCCCTTGATGTATTTCTCCATGCGGGCTTCATTGATCAGATAACTGTTGTGTACCCGTAAGAATCCTCTGTTACCCAACGACGCCTCTATATCTTTCAGGCTGCGGGAAATGATCAGTGGTTGTTGTTCGGCATGCACATATACATGCGTCATCGCGCCGGCAGACATGCAGTATACAATATCCCCTGTCTGCAACATCCGCCATCCGTTGGCAGTTGGTAAACTGATACGTCCACCGACTTCAACCTGGCTTTGCAACAACTGCAGGAGGGACGGGACTTTATTGCCGGCGACAGGAGGTTGGTTGATCGCTTTGTTAACCGCCGCTATCAATTCATCTTTATCTACTGGTTTCAGGAGGTAGTCCAATGCCCGGTGCCGGATGGCCTGTAATGCATATTGATCATAGGCAGTTGTAAATATCACGGAAAAGGGGAGGGGAAGGGCCTGGCAACATTCCAATAATTCCATTCCGCTCATCCCCGGCATTTCTACGTCCAGGAAAAGTAATTCGGGCTGATATTTGCCGATCGCTTCCAGCGCGGCTATCCCATTGGAACAGATGGCTTGTACGTTCACTTGAGGACAATAACGGGCTATTAATAATGCAAGGACTTCTCCACAATGTTTTTCGTCATCTACAATGATAGCTCTCATCACACTTACTTTAGTTGTTCAAGGATTCGTAACGGGTCTTTGGGTCTATTATACCGCCATAGATTGGCGACTGATCATATGTTGCATGCAGATCCGGGTCTTATTTCCGCAATGCCGTTCTGTTTCATCATACGTAGGAATCGCATTTACCGTTGCCTCCAGGTGATAACGTCCGCTCATCATTTGCAGACGTTCTGCCGCGATCAGCACACTATCCGGATGATAGGATGCACCTTCAGGTGCAGCGCCTGTTGCTGCTACGCCATTATCTTCCACCAGTATTACCAGGGCTTCTTCTTCTTTGTCGATAATGATCCGTAGCAATCCACCTTGTTTCTGCGGTCGTCTTAAAATATGTCGCCAGATAGCTTCCTGTACATATGGTTGGATAATAAGCGGAGGTACCAGGGTAAACTGTGCACACACTTCAGGTTCTATCAGCACTTCGTAATGGAATTGGGGTTCAAACCGCAACTGCTCCAATTGCAGGTACAATTCCAATGCTTCCAGGTCATCCTGTAAGGTGATCCATTCCTTGTTGAAATTACCTATCATCATCCGCATTAAACGGGAAAAACGGGTTAGGTATAGGGATGCCAGTTCGGTACTGGTAGTAAGGATATAATGGTGAATGGCATTCAGGCTATTGAAAATGAAATGGGGGTCTAACTGGGCCTGGAAAGCGTGTCGCTCCAGATCCGCCAGGGTTTGCCGTAGTGTGATCTCTCTTGCTGCCTTATAGCGGATCATCCGCTCTCTTTGGAAAAAGAGCAAACTGATAAGAATAAGACTACCTAAAAAAGTCAACCAGTACGGCCATCCTGCAACTGCAAATATATTAATATACAATCGCAATACAGATAAGGCTTACATTAGGGTTTTGCTGTATGATGATGCACTTGTTAAATATCGTGTAAATACCCCGGTCGGGAAAGGATGAGTTATTATGAGGCTGGTTTTACCGGGCAACTGGAGACAAACAAAGGGTAAATGGTAATTAAATACGCAAAGCCCGCCTTTTGCGTAATTGCAAGGGAAAAGAGGTAAAAAAACATAGGACCGGCATATCACCGGTCCGGATTTATGCTTCTGTAAATTTATATCCAACTCCTCTTACTGAATGGAAGTAACGGGAGTTGCGGCTATCTTCTTCGAAGTACTTACGGAAATTAAGGATGAAATTGTCGATGGTACGTGTTGTAGGATATACATTGTATCCCCATACCACCTGCAGTATCTTCTCTCTGGTCACTACTTCCCCCTTATTCTCTATCAACAACTTGAGTAACATCGTTTCCTTTTTGCTCAATTCATAATGTTTACCATCCTTTCCTACACATTCCTGGGCGGCAAAGTCAATTACATTATCGCCGAACCGGTATACATTGGGAACGCTGTCCTTATCCTGTATGCGTTTATTCTTGACGATCAGTTTTTCTACCCGGAGCAACAGTTCTTCCAGGTTGAACGGTTTGGTCATATAATCATCGCCTCCTTTCTTCAGTCCCAATACACGATCCGCGCTGCTGTTGCGGGCACTCAGGAAAAGGATAGGTACTTCATTATTCTGTATCCGGATATTCTCACATACGGCAATACCATCCATTTCCGGCAGCATTATGTCCAGTATGATCAGGTCGAAATATTCATTTTTGACTGCTTTCAATGCAGCCGTTCCGTTATCTGCTGCTGTTACTTCGTAGCCTTCCAGCTCCAGATTAAGCTTTAATGCTTCCTGTAAGTTCTCTTCATCCTCCACCAGCAGTATAGATGCTTTCGTTGCTTCCTTCATAAAAATGATTCAGTTGTACTGTGATGTATTACGTACCAGGCAGCCGCTGTATGTTCAACAAGCTAATTTACGCTGTTTGAATGGAATATACAGGCCAGACGATTTCAAAACAGGCGCCGGATGGTCCTGCATCCTTTACTGTGATGACACCTCCATGCTGCTGTACGATCTTTTGTGTCAGGAAAAGTCCCAATCCAGACCCTTTGGATTTGCGGGTATTTTCATTTCCTATACGATAGAACTTCAAAAATATACGTTCTTTCTCTTCCTCCGGTATACCCGGACCTTCGTCGCTCACCTGCAGTTTAAGCTGTTTACCCATCTGTTTTAATGTGACGGTAATGCCTGTATGCCTGGGAGAATATTTGGCTGCATTTTCCACAAGATTACTCAGTACAATCTGCAGCATAAGGCGGTCACCGCGCAGCCACACACCCGGCTGTATATCTGTGGTAATGATATGATACTGTAACCTGGACTGTAATTCTTTGATCCCCGACTGCAACAGCGTGGTATAATCCACATCCTCGAGGAAAAGATGATACTGTTGTGTTTCAAACTGCGCGGCCAGCAGGATATTGTTTACCAGCTGATCCAGGCGGTTGGTTTCGCGGATGGTGTTTTCCAGCAGTTTTTGTTGCCGGTCCTCATCCAGCTTGTGCTTACGTAAGGTTTCCAGGTTGAGCTTTGCTGCTGCAATTGGCGACTTTAGTTCATGTGTCACTGCCATCATAAAGTTCTGCTGCTGACGGGTCAGTTTCATATGTTTCCACACGGCCCGATACACAAAAAACGCGCCTAACAATATGATTCCCAGAAAGGTAGCCCCTTCTCCGAAGAACTTGAAGGAACGCATTTCCTCATCCCTGCTTATCCGCTTCAATTCCAGTTGATACGCTAAAGGGCGGCTTTTCTTATCTGTCCGCAACTCCAGGTTCTGTTTTTCAAAACGGCTGATCTGTTCACTCTGCATAAACAGTAAGATACCCCACCATACCAATGCCAGTATCGTGTAAGCCAGTACTATGAAATAGATGGTAGATACGACCTTACCATCCTGCATCCGGTGAAATAGCTTTCTGATCATTGCCGTAAGCCGGCTTTCTCAATCCGCAGACCAGCATTCATCATGTAAGGAAGCGGATTCTGCCGCATATTTTGTTGAAAAGTGAATCGGTAGGTACCCGGTTTATTCAATATCGCACGCTCCTGGATAGGGATACGATGTTCATAGATATCATCCAGCCCGCTGCCCAGCCACTTGCCGGATACATCCGCCAGCGGTAGTTCAACGCGCCGCTCGACAGCACTATCTCCGGGAAACTGCGTGCTTACCAGCAACCACACATTGCTGAACGGATAGGCATCCGTATGGCGAATATTTACATACAGATTGTATAGATAAGCCGTATCTGCCGGCTCAATCGTTACCTCAAATGTCGGCTTGTAATCATAAGACCATTCATGCCCGGGAATCTCCAGATTCTTTTCATAGGCATCCATTTTTGGTGGCTTACAGGACGCAAATAATCCGCATACTGCAGTAATGGCCAGGCAGGCGCCCAATAACAGCCTGCCATATCCGAAGTGATTCTCCTTGCTATAAGACATTTAAAACTTGTTCTTTTGCTTTTTCCAGTTCGTCCTTCATGAGCACTACCCATTGCTGAATACCGGCATCATTCGCCTTGGAACCGGTCGTGTTGATCTCCCGGCCTATCTCCTGCAACACAAACCCCAGTTTCTTTCCTTTCGCGGGATCTGCTTCCCGGAGTATGTCTTTGAAGTAACGACAATGATTTTCCAGACGTACCAGCTCTTCAGAAATGTCCAGTTTCTCCAGATAAAAGATCAGCTCCTGCTCCATGCGGTTGGCATCGACATTCTCCTTACCGACGTATTCCGCCAATAACCCTTCCAGCCGCTGACGCACCTTATCCTTCCTTAAAGGATCCAGCTCCCGGACTTTAACACAGAAAGATTCAATATTATTGATCCGTTGCATCAGGTCAGCTTCCAGCATTAACCCTTCGTCCTGCCGGTGCGTATCCAGGTCCTGCAAGGCTATTGCAATCACGGATTCTACATGCCGCCATTCCTCCTCGGATATCTGCTCGGTAGCAGGAGCAATCACCTCCGGCAATTTCATCAGCACGTTCAGCATATCATCTTTAGGCAAGGATAACTCATCTGCCATTTTGGTAATGGATTCAAAGTAATACTTGGCCAGTTCGGTATTTACTACTACAGGGCGGGTAGCGCCATTCTGCCGTATGTTGATGGAAGCGTCCAATGTACCACGCAACAATACCTGCTGCATCTGGTTACGTATATCAAACTCATATGGTTTCAATAACGGCGACATCTTAAGGTTCACCTCAAACTGTTTCCCATTCAATGATTTGATCTCCGCTACGATCGTGGTCTCTCCTTTTGTTATTTCAGCCCTTCCGAAGCCGGTCATTGATTTCAGCATAATTGAGTTTTGTAAGTAACAAACCTAGCTAAATTAGGTCAAAGCGCAAAGAAACCGCATTGCCTCTTTATGAAGTCCTCCACACCTACCTCCGGGCGGCGGTGCCAAACAACTCCCGCATCACCGCTTCGTGTTGCAAGAGGCGCATATCCCCGGGTTGCATCCCGGCTATATGGAGTCCTTCCATCCGGTAGCGGATCAGCCGCAGCGTAGGAAAACCTACCGCCGCTGTCATCTTCCGTACCTGCCTGTTCTTCCCTTCCTGCAATACCATCTGTATCCAGGGAGCCGGTATATTCTTACGAAACCGGATGGGCGGGTTGCGTACAGGCACTTCCGGTTCCGTGTCAAATATCGACGCCTTACAGGGCCGGGTACGGTACAGTTTGCCATCTACGTTAATGTCTACACCTTTTTCCAGCTGATTTACCGCAGCCGGTGTAACGGCACCGTCTACCTGAACCCAGTATTCCCGCTCATGCGCAAAAAGCGGATTCAATAAACGATGGTTAAGCGTCTTATCATTCGTTAGCAATAGCAGCCCTTCACTGTCATAATCCAGCCGCCCTACGGGATATACATCCCTTGGTACGTCAAAATAGTCTGCCAATGTTTGCTTGTTCCCTTCCGGGCTGAACTGGGTAAGCACCTGGTAAGGCTTATATATTAGGTAATATTGAAGTGTCAACAGTCCTTAGCTTTTGGTTAGCGATCCTTAAAGTCGTAAATTTGCAGGAACCAGATATGAGCACACCTTTTCATAATCCCGGCTGCCAACAATGCAAAGATCGCATTTCCTCCGTTTTCTGTAAAGCGGAGAATGGTAACTTGGAAGAGATCGAAGCCGCTAAAGTGTGTGCCCTCTACAAAAAAGGCCAGATCATCTTCCACGAAGGCGCCTATCCATTCGGGATCTACTGCATCAATTCCGGCAAGATAAAGTTATCACATAGTGGCGACGATGGCAGAGAACAGATCATCCGCCTCGTTAAAGCCGGCGATATAGTCGGTTATAAAGCCCTTCTCAGCGGAGAAAGATATACTGCTACTGCTATCGCACTTGAAGACGCCTCCGTCTGCTTTATTCCAAAAGACCTCTTCATGAGCATCCTTCAGAAAGATGCCAGCCTCTCTTTCGAAATGATGCGTATCCTGTCCAGTGAACTCAGAAAAGCAGAACTCCGCATTACACACCTCGCTCAAAAACCCGTTCGCGAACGCCTGGCGGAAACCCTCCTCTTCATCAAAGAGACATACGGCCTCGAAGAAGACGAGCAAACACTCAACGTCCGCCTCTCCAGGGAAGAAATTGCCAACCTCGTAGGCACCGCTACAGAATCTGCTATCCGCCTCCTCTCTGAATTCAAAAAAGACGGTATCATCGAACTGCAAGGCAAAAAGATCCGCCTGCTCAACTATGATGAACTGATCCGCACCGCCAACCTCCAGGATTAACCTTCGCTATTTCCAAATCGCTTCCTTACATACAGACACTCATCCCTTATACCCTCTTCAACTGCCTGCATATATTACAGCAGTCTCTTCGTCATTCCTTTCATCATCATCAATGTATCAATGCTTTACATAAACACTTCGCTTATGTTAAACGCATATTGTCTGATTTAGCATATTAGCATCCCGCTATCGCGAATAAAAAAAGAACACTATAAAAAAACGTCCAGACTTATTTTTTGGGGCCGGTTAGGGGTGAAAGAACCAAAAACGTAAAAAGCAGCTTATACCCGTCATCGCCTGCTTGTATATTTTTACCGGTATAAAAACATCATTCACGATGCAATATTATCATCGCGATAAAAAGTGTATCTGCTGTAACGCTATGTGGGAAAGAGTTTCAAAGGCAATAAAAAAAGTCTGACCGTGAGAACAATCAGACTTTCTTGTTATGTGAATGGGTTAGTAAGTACAGGGAAACAAAATTCCCTACACAATATTAAAAAGAATTTTATGACAAAAGAAAAATTTTACAAAAAAAATTATTCACACCAAGAAATTTTTTGTGGATAACAATACCCCTTTAACGTCATTTTTCCGATCAACTTTTCAACTTCATCACCTGCTTACTATCTTTTCATCCTTCACCACTTCCTGCATAACACCTTACTTATCACTTAGAAGTTCTCTACTACTTATCCTAAATTTGATGCACCTTTACACCACTAAATAATCATTTCATATGAAGTTCGATGCACCTGTTCCGGTTACTGAAATAGCAGCGCTCATCGGCGCTGAACTCGAAGGCAACAAGCAGCTGATGGCAACCGGTATAAACGAAATACACAAAGTAACACAAGGAGATATCTCCTTCGTAGACTTCGAAAAATACTACGACGCCTCCCTTAACTCCGCCGCCTCCATTATCATCATCAACAAGAAAGTAAACTGCCCCGAAGGGAAAGCTTTACTCATACTTAATGACCCTTTCAGTGCTTATGTTAAACTGGTAAAACACTTCCGTCCATTCCAGCCATCGGCAAATGCCATTAGCGACACTGCACTGATAGGAGAGGGCACTCTTATCCAGCCGAACGTATTCGTTGGCAATTATGTCCGCATCGGGCGCAACTGTATCATACATCCTAATGTCACCATCTATGATCATACCGTGATCGGGGATAACGTAATTATCCATGCCGGTACTGTCATCGGCGCCGACGCCTTCTACTTTAAGAAAAGGGCAGAACGCGAAGTCATGTATGACAAACTCGAAAGCTGTGGAAGGGTGATCATTGAAGACGATGTGGAGATAGGGGCAGGCTGTACCATCGACAAAGGTGTGAGTGGCGATACCATCATCGGACGCGGTACTAAATTCGACAACATGATCCATATCGGGCACGGTACTGTTATCGGTAAGAACTGCCTGTTTGCCGCACAGGTCGGAATAGGAGGGAAAGCACATATTGAAGACAATGTAATACTCTGGGGTCAGGTAGGCGTATCCAAAGACCTCGTTATCGGCAAAGGCGCAGTCGTATTAGCACAAAGCGGCGTACCCAGCTCTCTCGAAGGCGGTAAGGTATACTTCGGTTATCCGGCAGAAGAAGCACGTAACAAGAAACGCGAACTCGCCTGGATCAAACGTATCCCCGAAATATGGGAGAAACTCACCGCCAAAAGCGAATAATCCATATATCAGACAACCTCACTTTTAGCAGTATACGCATGACCTTCGTCTTAAAACATTACCTGTCAGCGCTTTGTATAATAGCGCTGACAGCATGTAGCAGCACAAAACCCGTCACACAACAAAGGGCCGCCGTCAGCAAACAACTCTATACCAATGACCAGGCCTGGGCCGTTAAGATCGATGATGGGTGGTTTACCGCAAAGACCATCACTTTCGGACCCTATCATACCTCCTCCCGTACTAACGGTGTCCTTAAAGATACTTCCCTGCAGTTCATCCGCGATCCGAAAGAGCCTTTCTCCTTCAATATAAGCAGCCAGGATGAGAAGATCTCCATACAAACGCTATATACCTCCAGGATCGCATTTTTAAGCCGTCCGTTGCCTTCTTTTCTGAGTAGCCTGCCGCCAACAACACCCCTATTCTACACGCTGATAAAAAGCACCGGACAACCACCGCTGCCCCGCTGGGAGATGATACTCAAAAAACCGACTTATCTGGAATTGAATGATAATAAAACAGTAGGGATACTACGTACAGAGAAAGAAGAAATACGCGTCAACGCACATAATAAATTCGGTATCGTCAACGCCTACGAAAAACTCACCTACGAGTTCCGGCAACATGGTCAGCCGGTAGCTGCCGTAATGCCCGGAGAACAACCCAGCGTATGGGTCAGTCCATCCGTATCAACCACCACCCGGCCCGTATTGGCAGCCGCTATCGCTGCATTACTTTGCCGCTAAAGGCTGGTCCTTTAAAAAGTCTCGGCTGATCCGCTCAATAGTTTGTTGTAAAGGGCGGAACTGGAACCCCGGCAAAGCATCCATTACCCGCTGACTGCTGTAATGTATCTTCAGCTGCGCAGTATGTGCCGTCTCCCGGGTGATCAACGGCTTTTTGCCGGTGAACCATCCTTTTACCTTCTCATACCGCCATACCAATGCCGCCATCCAGGGCTTTACCGCTATATGAGGCGGCTTTTTGCCCATATGACGCGCCATCTCGCTGAACAGGTCCAGGTACGACCAGTTATCGCCAGAAAGAATAAAACGCTGCTCTGTAATATCGCTATCCATCAATGCGATCATCGCCGCCACAACATCCTCTACATCTACAAATCCATTGATACCTTCCGTATAGTAAGGAAACTCTTTCCAGGCATTTTTAAACAACATCCCCGACCCATCATGCCAGAAGCCACTGCCTAATATGATAGAAGGATTCACAATAACCGCATCCAACCCTTCTGCAATACCTCTCCACACTTCCATCTCCGAGTGATATTTACTCACCGCATATGCCGTGTTATTAGGGCTCTCTACCCAATCGCAATCCTCATCAATGAGATGCCCAACCTTCGCCCGCCCGATAGAAGAAACAGAACTTACATGCACCAGCTTCCTGACGCCGGCATCAATAGCCAGGTTGACTATGTTAGCAGTCCCCTCGATATTGATCCGCATCATCTGCGCACGGTCATCAGGCCGGAACGATACTGCCGCTGCGCTATGATACACCTGTGAGATACCTTGCATCGCCGCTTCCAGGTGCACTACATCCAATATATCGCCCTGTATCCATTCGATCTTCTCCCGCACATCCTGCAACTGATGTGGTATTTCGCGCCGATAAAGCGCACGCACAGGTTTACCCGCATGTACTAACGACCGTAACAAATGACTTCCTAAAAATCCTGTGCCTCCCGTAACTAATATCATGAAATACTAATTCTCATTAATGAAGAACGCCAAAAATAGACAATTATCCTTTCGTATAATCATAAAAGCCCTTGTTACTTTTACGTCCCAGCTGCCCGGACGCTACCCGCTCTATCTGCAGCTTATTCGGTGCAAAACGTACCGCCTTACGGAAAGATTCATACAAGGAAGTGCTCACTGCCAGGTTCACATCATTTCCGATCAGGTCCATCAATGCAAAAGGCCCCATACGAAAACCAGCACTCTCCAACAGTTGATCTATCTCCCGGAAGCCGGCAATCCCCTGCTCTGCAACCTTCATCGCCTCCAGGTAATAATGCCGGGCCACCCTGTTGACGATAAACCCCGGCGAATCCTTGACACGTACCGGCGTCTTACCCATCTTCACTGCCAGGTCATAGATAGCCTGCTCTACCGCAGGGGCTGTCTGTTCAGCACTGATCACTTCCACCAGCTTCATCAGGTGAGCCGGATTAAAGAAATGCATACCGATCACGCGTTGCGGATGACTAACCTCAGCGGCTATATGAGAAATGGAAAGAGAAGAGGTATTGGAAGCAAAAATAGTCGCTGGTGTGTTGATCTCCGCCAACGCATTGAACAGCGATATCTTGATATCCGTACGCTCTACGATAGCTTCAATAATAACATCTGCCTTACAATCTGACAACTGCCCGGTAAAATGAATACGGTCAAAGATAGCCGTGCTGTCTGCAGCTCCCAGCTTACCTTTGCTCACGGCTGTATCCAGCTGCTGCCGGATCTGGTCTTTTGCCTTTTCCAGCACTGCCGGCTGAAGATCATAAAGAGTAGTGGAGTATCCGCTGGTAGCTGCTACCTGGGCAATACCGGCTCCCATCGTGCCGGCCCCGCATACCGCGATCTGGTGTATCTGTGTCAGGGCTATCATAAGAATAAATGAAAAAGCTATATCCTTAAAAAAAGAAAAGGTGAAAAAAGTAACCTTCTTTCACCTTTTGCTGTATTTACCTACTTACTATCATACTGCTCCCTCAAATTGCTCCAGGAAACGGGTATCATTCTCTGAAAATAACCGCAGATCCTTGATCTGGTATTTCAGCATCGTAATACGCTCTATCCCCATCCCGAAAGCATAGCCGGTATATTTCTCCGGATCAATGCCACAGTTCTTCAGCACTTCCGGATGCACCATACCACAACCCAATATCTCTACCCAGCCTGTCTGCTTACATACAGAACATCCTTTGCCGCCACAGATAAAACAGGAGATATCCATCTCTGCACTGGGCTCTGTGAACGGAAAGTAGGAAGGACGGAAACGTACCCGTGTGTGCTCTCCGAACATCTCCTTCACAAAGTGATATAAGGTCTGCTTAAGGTCTGCAAAAGACACATTCTCAGCTATATACAATCCTTCTACCTGGTGGAAGAAACAGTGTGCACGTGCAGAGATCGTCTCATTACGATACACCCTGCCCGGACAGATCACCCGGATCGGCAACTTCCCTTCTTCCATCACACGTACCTGTACCGAAGACGTATGCGTACGTAACACCCAGTCAGGGTGTTTGCTCACGAAGAACGTATCCTGCATATCCCTGGCAGGATGCGTCTCCAGCATGTTCAATGCGGTAAAGTTATGCCAGTCGTCCTCTATCTCGGGCCCTTCAGCGACGGTAAATCCCAGGCGCTCAAATATGCGGATGATCTTATTTCTGACAATGCTTATCGGATGACGGGTACCCAGCCGGTGTGGCTCTGCCGGCAGTGTAAGGTCTACTTCTGCTGATACGCCGTTGTCACCCTCTTTCAATTGCTCAAATTGTGCATAACGGTCCTCTGCCAACAGTTTAAAACTGTTCAGCACCTGACCAAATTCCTTTTTACGTTCGTTAGGGACCTGCTTCATCTCCCCGAAAAGGGCCTTCACGATCCCCTTCGTACCCAGGAACCGGATACGGTATTGCTCCAGCGCCTCGGCAGAAGTAGGCTCAAATGCCTGTATTTCCTGCTTATAAGCCTCTATTTGTTGTAATATTTGTTCCATGGACGACAAAGATAATGTAAAGTGGGAATTTGGAACAGGGATTTAGCCTCGCAGCAGGGCGCCGCCTGTCGTCCGGAAAAAAGAATATGTCGCCCTAAAAGATCAGTTTATATCCCACCCCTCTGATGTTAACGATCTGTACCCGCGGATCCTCTTTCAGATAACGCCGCAGCTTGGTAATGAACACATCCATACTACGGGCATTGAAAAAACTATCATCCCCCCAGAGATCCAGCAACACCGTCTTTCGCTCTAACACCTGGTTACCATGGTCTCTCAACCGCCTTAGTATCTCTGCTTCCCGGTGCGACAAGAAGGTCGTCACGCTATTACGGGTCAGGGTCTGTTTCGTGTAGTTAAATGCATATTGCCCTATCTGTACCACTCCCTCTGCAGGGGTTTCCACCGCCGGCTGATGCTGATTACGTTGCAGTAAAGCCCGGATACGTACGATCAGCTCATCCATACTGAATGGCTTCTTCAGGTAGTCATTCCCCCCCAGCTCAAAACCTTTCACCACATCTACCGTCTGCGATTTGGCCGTCAGGAAAATAATTGGGGTCACCTTGTCCTGGCGCCGGATCTCCGTCGTCACCGTAAATCCATCCATGTTAGGCATCATGATATCCAATACCACCACATCCGGCCGCTGCTCGTTATACAATCGCAGGCCTTCTTTCCCATCCATAGCGTACAACATTTCAAATCCGCGCATCTCCAGACTGTCTTTAACAATCTGCCCCAGCTGCCATTCGTCTTCTATAAGTAGTACTTTCGCCATGTTATTGTTTTTGTGATGCCTTCCTATAATGGCACTTCGATAATGAATTCACTGCCTTTTCCCGGCTCACTTTCCACTCTCACCGCACCTCCGTGTAAGGTCACGATCTTTTGCACGTAACTCAATCCCAATCCAAAGCCCTTCACGTTATGGAGATTACCGGTAGGCACCCGGAAAAATTTATCAAAAATGTTCTGCTGATATGCTTTCGGAATACCGACACCATTGTCTTTCACGGAGATCCGCAATACCCCGTTCAATCGCCGGCACTGTATATGCACAAAAGGATGGTCCCCGGAATATTTGATCGCATTGTCCACCAGGTTGCTCACGGCATTGGCCAGGTGTGTCTTATCTACCAGCACCAACGGATGCTCCATGTAGTTGTCATAACGGAATTGCACGGGCCGGGCAGACTTCAACTGGTGATTGGTGATGATATTGTCTACCAGGTCATTCAGGTCCGTCTCTTCGCGGAATAACTCCAGTTCTTCCTTATCCTCCACCGCGATCTGTAATACTTCCTCCACCAGGTCGGAGAGGCGCTGCAACTCCTGTTTGGAGATGTTAAGGTACGTCTCCGTCTTCCGCTGGTCGTGCAGGGCGTTGAAGTTCTGCATGGCCTCCACCGCTGCGTACACCGTGGCAATAGGCGTCTTCAGCTCATGCGTCATGTTATTGATAAAGTCGTTCTTCACTTCCGACAGCTTCTTCTGCTTCAGGATGGTCCGCAACATGTAGATAAAACAGATGGTCGTCAGTACCAGCATCACCAGGGAGCTCACCATCGTCCACATCATCTTCAGGATGATATGTTGCAGTGGCGACTCAAAAGAGGCTTGTACAAAAAGATTGCTGGCCGGGTTAAAGGGAATTTTGCCGGTCTTCTGCGGCGAACGCCGCTTTACACTGTCCCGGAAACTTTCCCTGGCCAGGTTACTGAAGCTGATATGGAAAGTATCTATATGGTAGGGGGTAAATATCTGTCGGCCACGAAGCTCCCCGGCAAATACAGAATCCAGCTTCTTCAGATTGGCATTATCTCCATACAGGTTATACAGGATGATCAGATCGGATATCCGCCGGGCCAGCGTATCTGCATATCCACGTGTAGAGGAGTCGTGTATCAACCCCAATTCCTGCGGCCCATCCCGCAGCGGTGTGTCAGTACTCTCCCGCAGATACGTCACTTTGCGTCCCTTATACATATCTATTTCCTCCAGGCGGAACGCATCGCTCTTGCCAACGGGTTTAACAGAATTCGTATCTTTGTTGTAATAGCGGATATAACGGTGTACATCGGAAAACTGCTTGTTGAAGACCGCGGTACGCATCGCTTCATTGATATCCTTACTAAACTGCTCACGCCTGATCTGGTAAGAATTATATAACCAGTAACCCTGGAACATATAAATGCCCAGGATGCAGATACACATCAGGATAAGAATATTACGAATTCGCTGCCGCATATTTAGTTACACTCAACAAGCCATAGGGCTATCTGCAAAACTACCTGATTCTTCTCGCATCCTGCCAGTCATCTTAACAATAATTAACAGTAAATAAGGTTCGTTAACGCTTTGTTCCCCAGGTTATGTGTTCACTGCAACAGAGTACTATAAAAAAATATTACTTTACACGCTGTAGCGACCGTATTTCGCGTAACCGCTTCAGCCTAAACGGGATATCTGCTGCTGTACACAGGAATGGATAACCCTTGCAGTCATCGCCAACTGCTGCCTTTTAAATTGTAATACCGGTATAAGCCTTCTGCATGAAGCCTTTTTTATTCTTCCTTTTCTTTGCTATCCTGTGTACCAGCTATACATGGGCCCAAACCCAGCCACAGGGGCAAATAAAAGGCCGCCTTACAGACCAGACGACACAACAACCCCTGGCAGATGCCACGGTATCACTCCTACGTGCCAAGGACTCATCGATGGCCCAAACCACCTTTACCGCGAAGGATGGCCTATTCTCCCTTCAAAACATTCCACTGGGCGACTACCGGCTATATATATCCTTTATCGGCTACCAGGCCATCCTCCAGCCCCTTAGCCTCACCGCCGCCAACAACCGCATCTCCCTTGATAGCCTCCGTATGCACAAAACTGGTGTCACCCTCAGCGGAATAGAGATCATCCGCGAAAAACCACCAATAGTCGTAAAAACCGATACCCTCGAATTCAATGCAAGCGCTTATAAGACAAGGGAAAATTCCGCCGTCGAAGAACTGCTGAAAAAACTCCCTGGCGTGCAGGTCGAAAAAGATGGTACCATCAAAGCTCAGGGAGAAACCATCAAAAAGATCCTCGTCGATGGCAAACCTTTCTTCGGCGACGATCCCAAATTGACCACCAAAAACCTCCCCGCCGATATCGTGGATAAGATCCAGCTGATCGACAAAAAGTCCGATCAGGCCGCCTTCACCCGTATAGATGATGGGCAGAAGGAAAAAGCGATCAACATCATCATCAAAGAAGACAAGAAAAAAGGCTACTTCGGACGCGCCAGCGCCGGATACGGTACCGATGACCGCTTCGCCGTCAATGCCAGCATCAACAGCTTTAATAACAAACGCCAACTGTCCTTTATCGGTGGTGGCAATAATATCAACAGTATGGGCTTCGGCGGCGGCGACGATTTCCGTGGCTCTATGAGAGGTATGTCTGGCGGCGGCAATGGTATCACCCGCAACTGGAACGGGGGTATCAACTACAGCCAGGAAATTGGTAAGAAACTGAAACTCAGCGGTAGCTACTTCCTCAGCAACTCCAACAGCCTTAACGAAACCACCAGCGCCCGCCAAAACTTCGTACAGGACACCACTTACCTCTACGACCAGAAAAACAAATCCGTCAACGATAACACCTCCCACCAGGGCAACTTCCGGCTGGAGTATGAAATCGACTCCATGCACTCCTTCGTGATCACACCCAGCTTCGGATATCATACCAGCAACAGTCTCGACGAAAACATATACGCCACCCGCGATACAAAAGGGAGACAAATCAACAGCGGTACCACCCGCAACACCAGCACCAGTACCACACCAAACGTCTCTACCAACTTACTCTTCCGTAAACGTTTTAAAAAGACAGGCCGCACCGTCAGCGTCAATCTTAACTACGCCTACAATAACAACAAACGGGAAAACTTCAACCGCTCAGAAACCCTGCTGGACAACAACGGTACACCCCGTCGCGATACCCTCAACCAACGCAACGATATCGATGGCAGCAACAGCAACTTCAGCGTAAGACTCACCTATACCGAACCCGTATTTAAGAACCGCTTCCTGGAACTTACCTACGTCTACAATAACAACTACAACAGCTCCGATAAGTTCACCTACAACTACAACGCAACAAAAGGCGATTATGACCAGATCATCGATAGCCTCAGCAACGTGTTTAAGAACACGTTCTCCTCTCACCAGGCTGGTATCAGCCTGCGTACCCAACGAGCCAAATACGACTATACGTTCGGTATCAACGTACAGGTAAGTGACCTCGATAATGACAACATCAGCAGAAAAAGTACCCTGCAGCAAACCACCACCAATTTTTTTCCTTCTGCTTCCTTCAATTATACCTTCTCCCGTAGCAAACGCCTCCGTGTCAACTACCGGGGAAGCACACAACAACCCAGTCTGGCCCAGTTACAACCCGTACCAGACAACAGTAACCCGCTATATATACAGCTGGGTAATCCCGACCTGAAACCGTCTTTCAGTAATAACCTCAACCTGTCGTACAACTCCTTTAACGCCGCCTCTCTGAGAGGATTTTTCGTTAATGTCAGTGCAAACATTACCTCCAATAAAGTCGTAAATGCAAATACCATTGACAAGGAAGGAAAACAAACCAGCAAGCCCGTCAATGTAAACGGCTCCTGGAATATCAATGGCCTGGTAGTAAATACCTTTCCGTTGAAGAAAATGAAAACAGCTATCAATACCAATACCTCTATCAACTATATCCGGGATGTCGGTTTCTCCAATACCAGGGAGAACATCACCAACAATCTCAATATCACGCAAGGCGTCAGCTTTAACTACATGCATAGCGAGATACTCGATTTCTCTACCGCCGTCAACGGTAACTATAACGCTGCCCGCAATTCCGTACAGCTGAACAGCAATACCAACATCTTTAATTACGATCTCTCCCTGGATTTTAACCTCAAATTGCCACTGGGTTTCCTGATCGGCAGTGACTTTACCTATACCGTCAATACCGGCCGCGCGGATGGTTATAACCTCAACGTTTCTATGCTGAATGCCTACTTCGCCAAGACCATGTTCAAGAACAAACAGGGCATGCTGAAACTGCAGGGTTTCGACCTGCTCAAGCAAAACGTAAGTATCTCCCGCAACGTCAACGAGAACTATATCGAAGACGTACAGTCAAGAGTACTACAACGTTATTTCATGCTCAGTTTTACTTACTTCCTGAACAAGTTCAACGGATCCGGAATGGCTGTGGGTAACCGTAGGAGAGCACCTGGCTTCTGATGCCGGCAGGGGAGGGGCCATACTGACCATTATTTGGAACGCATAGGAGCAACCTTACCAACCTTATACGAATTGGCAATGCGCTGTACCACCCACGATATCGTAAACGTGGGAATAAAGTCAAGACCCGGAAACAACTCCTCAATGAAGTTGAACACACTACCAAAAGTGCCCAGTGTCCCTCCGAAAAGACGGTAAAAAATAACTGCAGAAATGGGGGCCCAGATTACATCTGTTACTTCACCTACAACAGGTATTGCATAACTGGCCATACCCAGTAAGTCAAAAAGGATACATACCCATAGGCTGGGGGTATATTTCTTTTCCATATCCACCTCCTCTTTTTTTCATTTACATCAATATTGCAAATAGCTTACCAAATTTTTAACATTTGACCGGTGCTGATCTTTGCATATATGCCGTGGCTATAGTAATAGGCTGTATCTCATAGGTATATACGTACCAATGCCCTCCTTGGGTTCTGTCCGCCTTCCGGCAAAAAAATGTCAGCCATGCATTCCTGTCAGTACTAGTATTTGGCAATATTTTCTGCTATTTTCAACCCCGCAATAAAACTGCAGATAATGCTTCCTGAAAATTCCCGTCGTGATATGATTAAAAAAGCTGCCGCTATGGCCTTTACCGCTACGTCACTGTCCGCACTGACCAACCGTATACTGGCCCACGAGATCACCGTAGATGAATCCCTGAAAGGAAACATCCGCCACTCTGTCTGCGCCTGGTGTTATGATGATATCTCCCTCGATGCTTTATGTAAAGCCGCCGTACAGATCGGCCTACAATCCATCGACCTGGTAGATCCTGTCAACTTTCATATCGTTAAGCAACATGGCCTTACCTGCGCGATGGTGGCAGCCATCAATAAAGACTGGGGGATTACCAAAGGCTGGAACCGCCTCGAACACCATGACGCCCTCGTTACCTACTACGAAGGCCTCATCGATGCTACCGCCGCCGCCGGATTTCCCCACCTGATCTGCTTCTCCGGCAACCGGGAAGGCCTCAGCGACCAGCAAGGCCTGCAAAATTGCGCCACCGGCCTTACACGCATTATGGCCTACGCCGAAAAGAAAAATGTCACCATCGTGATGGAACTGCTTAACAGCAAAGTAGACCATCCCGACTACCAATGCGACCACACCGCCTGGGGCGTACAGCTTTGCAAAGCCATCGGCTCCAACCGCTTCAAACTCCTCTACGATATCTACCACATGCAAATCATGGAAGGCGACGTCATCCGCACCATCCGCGATAACCACCAATATATCGCCCATTATCATACCGGCGGCGTGCCAGGCCGTCACGAAATAGACGAATCCCAGGAGCTATACTACCCCGCCATTATGAAAGCTATTCATGAAACCGGCTTCAAAGGCTTCGTAGCACAGGAATTCGTACCCGCACGCCCCGATAAATTACAGTCCCTGAAACAAGCCGTACAGATCTGCGATATCTGATCCGTACAACCAATTCACCGGCCGGACTGTTTTCCTGTAAAATGATGGGATCATCCGAACTTATTTGTTCGTTTGCACTCAATCCCCTTATCTTTGCGCGCCAATAGTCCATAAATTCAGTAGGATAAACAACTGCTCACATGCGGCAATATTTCAGAAAACCAATCAGTTGGCTGCTACAAGAAGCCGAACACGAAGGTGCTAACACATTAAAACGCTCACTCAACGGATTCCAGCTCGTAACACTGGGATTGGGCGTGATCATTGGTGCGGGATTATTCTCTCTCACCGGTATTGCTGCGGCCAATCATGCTGGTCCGGCAGTCACCTTGTCATTCGTAGTCGCCGCCGTAGGCTGTGCCTTCGCAGGGCTTTGTTATGCCGAATTTGCCGCCATGATACCCGTAGCCGGTAGCGCATATACCTATGCTTACGCCACGATGGGTGAACTCCTCGCCTGGATCATCGGCTGGGACCTCGTACTGGAGTTTTCCGTAGGAGCCTCCACCGTCGCCATCAGCTGGTCGAACTATCTGGTCGCCTTCCTCGCTACCTATGGCATCAGCTTACCACCACAACTGGTACATTCCCCTTTTGAAACCGCCACGCTGCCCGATGGTACCGTCGTCAACGGGATACTCAACCTGCCCGCCGCATTGGTCGTGATACTCATGTCCATCATCCTTATGAGAGGTACCAAAGGCTCCGCTATCTGGAATGCCGTAGTCGTATCCCTCAAAGTAGGCGTCGTTCTGGTGTTCATTGCCCTCGGATGGAGCTATATCAACCCGGCCAACCTGCACCCTTACATCCCCGCCAATACCGGCTCCTTCGGCGATTTCGGCTGGTCCGGTATCCTCCGCGGAGCAGGGGTCATCTTTTTCGTGTTCCTCGGCTTCGACATCGTCAGCACCGCCGCTCAGGAAACCAAAAATCCCAAACGCAACATGCCCATCGGCATATTAGGCTCACTGGCCATATGCACCGTCCTGTTCATGCTCTTCGCACATGTCATGACCGGCCTGGCGCCCTACACCGAATTTAAAGGGAGTGCTGCTCCCGTAGCCGTTGCCATCCAGCATACACCGTACAAATGGCTGGGACAACTGGTCATCCTCGCCATCCTCGTAGGGTACACCTCCGTGATACTCGTCGACCTCCTCGGCCAATCCAGGGTATTTTACTCCATGTCGAAAGATGGCCTGCTACCAAAAGTATTCTCCGAAATACATCCCCGCTTCCGTACCCCCTGGCGCTCCAATATCCTCTTCTGCGTTTTCATTAGCATATTCGCCGCACTCGTACCTATCAA
Source organism: Chitinophaga pendula (assembly GCF_020386615.1). Lineage (NCBI taxonomy): Bacteria > Pseudomonadati > Bacteroidota > Chitinophagia > Chitinophagales > Chitinophagaceae > Chitinophaga > Chitinophaga pendula. The sequence goes on along the minus strand of NZ_CP077769.1, from coordinate 6,458,641 downwards.
AGTAGTAGGTGAGATGACCAGCATAGGCACACTGCTGGCATTCGTGATCGTATGCGCCGGCGTATGGATCATGAGATATACCCTGCCAGACGTACCACGCCCGTTCAAAACACCTTGGGTGCCCTTCGTTCCCATCATGGGCATACTATGTTGTCTGTTGATGATGGTCTCTCTGCCTTGGGATACCTGGCTGAGACTATTCGTATGGATGGCAATAGGTATGGTGATCTATTACACCTACGGACGAAAAAACAGTAAGATCAGGGCCGCGGCCAACAAACAATAGGTCACGCTTCAATATCGCCAGTCTTCCCGGAGCACCCCCATCACGACCAGGTCTACATACTGGCCGTGTAGCTTTGCACTATGCCTCAATACCCCCTCCTTGGCCAATCCAAGCCGGATCGGTATCTGCGCACTCCGGTCATTCTGCAGGGCAAACCGGATCTCTACCTTGTTCAGCCGCAACTTGCGAAAAGCAAAAGATATTAACGCCTTGCAGCATAACGTGGCTATTCCCTTACCACGATGCGCTTCGCCTACCCAATAGCCGATCTCTGCCTTCTGCAACAAGTGATCCCAGTCATGCAGATCGATCACCCCACACAACACACCATCACTCCACATACCAAAAGCAATCGCATCCTGCTCCTCCGCCTTACGCTCCATCAACTGGATAAAACGAAGCGAATGCTCCTCATTGGTATTATAATCCACCCAGGGCAGATATTTGCGTAAGCTCTTGCGCGAACTGTCTATAAGCCGGTAAATCGGGGCCGCATCCTCCGGCTGTAGTTGCCGCAGTTGGATAGTATCACTAACAGGTAATTCCAGCATATTGGGTTCTGATCGGTCTGATAATTAGTGTATCCCCAAAGGTAAACATTATGCTCCGTCCTCCCCAGCATTTTATAAAAACAGAACGGACAGACCAGATGGTCCGCCCGCTCGTTGTAGGTCTTATTATCCTTCTATGACTATGACGCTTGTGAAATCAGTTGCTGCTTCTTCAGATCTTTCACGACCTGCTGACTGTACAGGTACGCCTGACGCATCGCCGTCGGCGGATCTACAGACTGTGCCTGTGCACTGTACAACAGCTTCCTGTCATTCAGATCATACAAATTACTTTCCCAGAAATATTTGGTATCCGTACGATAATAACCGGGGTCATACATCCTGCCATACCACATACTGTAGTAAGGCCAAAAACGTCCATAGTAGAAAGGATAAGGCCCATAACCGGTACCACGTACATACGTCTTCTCACGCGCTTTGTCCAACAATACGATCGTCAATACCTTACTCGCATCACCATCCCTCAGCTTACTCACTACCGCATTTTCATCCGACTTCTTAAACGCCTCCGGTCCATACACCTGCATAGAAGATACCGCCGCATACCCTTGCTTCTTCATCGCTTCTACCATACTATTCTCCATCGCCACCCGCAACGGGCGCTCCTTCTCCGGCAACAAAGCCATTACCACCACTTTATCGCCCTTCTTCAACTGCGCATCATCCGCTTTCCAGGATGAGGTCAGTTTGGTGCTGGTACAGGCAGACAAAGCTGCCAGGGCAATACCCACCATCAATAATCCTAACCTTTTCATATACCCTCCCTTTTTTTGTTTATACCTGTTAGACGTGACAAGTAAAGAAGAGTTACTTAACTGCCTGACAATTAACATTCCTTTGACACATCTATACGAACATTACACCTCCTGGCCCTGCTAACAAAAAACATTTCCCCTACTTTCCTATAGCTTTCCTATAGCATTCCTGTATCATTCGTATAACACTTGTATAAGCGAAGCATATACTATCTTATACAATGCCTATACCGTAAGTATACCCCGCTTATACCCCGGCTATACAATGACTATAGAACACTTATACAATGCTTATAGAACGCTTATACAAAGAGTATACAACAGCATGACCAACAACCACTTGCGAAAACACTTCGCTACAACCCGTTACTAGTCAATCTTTTACTGCTATGCAATAAAAAAGGCCGGCCCCAAGGCCAGCCTTCGCTATAAAAAATAGGCTGATTAGTAATTGATCACCTGCTCTTCAATACCCATCGGTATCTCACGGAACTGGTACAGCTGGTTACGCAGCTGCGGCTCAAATCCCGCCTCCCGGATCGCATCCTGTATAGAACGGTAAGTAAACCGATGAGGAGCGCCCGCCGCACTTACCACATTCTCCTCGATCATGATAGAACCGAAGTCATTAGCGCCAGCATGCAGACTAAGCTGTGCTACCTGCTTGCCTACTGTCAGCCACGATGCCTGTATGTTCTTCACATTAGGCAGCATGATACGGCTCATCGCAATCATCCGGATATATTCTTCGGAGGTGGTGATATTATGCACACCCCGGATACGGGCCAGCAAAGTATCTACATCCTGGAAGGTCCAGGGAATAAACGCGGTAAATCCGTAGTGTCCTTCCGGCTTTTCACGCTGTACCTGCCGTAAGGCCGCCAGGTGCTCAAAACGCTCCAGCACCGTCTCCACATGCCCGAACATCATCGTTCCGGAAGAAGCGATGTTCAATTTATGCGCCGCTCTCATTACATCCAGCCATTCCTGTGCTCCACATTTTCCTTTGGAGATCAAACGCCGTACCCGGTCGTTCAGTATCTCCGCACCAGCACCAGGCAGGCTATCCATACCCGCCTCCTGCAAAGCCCGCAATACTTCGATATGCGTGCTCTTCTCCAGCTTGGTGATATGCGCTACCTCCGGAGGCCCTAACGTATGCAGTCTCACTTCCGGAAACAGTTGCTTCAACTCGCGGAACAGGTTCGTATAAAAACTCAATCCCAGATCCGGGTGATGCCCTCCCTGCAATAACAACTGATCACCACCGTATCGCAGCGTCTCTTCTATCTTTCTTTTGTATTCGGCAATGTCTGTAATGTATGCCTCTGCATGACCCGGTATCCGGTAAAAGTTGCAGAACTTACAGTTAGCCGTACACACATTCGTCGTATTCACATTCCTGTCTATCTGCCAGGTTACCTTGCCATGAGGTACCTGCTGCTTGCGCAACTCATTCCCGATATGCATCAGGGCCGCCAGTGGCGCCTGCTCAAACAGGTATACTCCCTCTTCCGGGGTCAGCCACTCAAAATCAAGCGCTTTCTTATATAAGTCTTCCAATTGCATATGCTGCTATCAGTCTTTTTTTAACCTTCGGTACAAAGGTAACAAATCCCCCCATACCTATATAGTTACCGGCTAGGCGGCACCTGTTCCGTTTGTAAACTTTCAACCGACGAAATCAATTAAATGTTAAATTTATATAAATCTGAGTCACACCTTCTATCCCGTTATGTTGAAACCTATAACATTACTACTTCTTTGCTGGATGTTCCTCCTGGCACTCCTGGCCCCGGTACATCCCATCAAAGCCCAACCCCACAGCCCTGCCAACAAAGCCGTCCTGCTTACCCGTTTCCCTTTCAAACAGTACTACGGCGGCGTAGTCGTTATCCAGGCCCGGATCAACAACCTCCCGGATACTTTGCAGTTCCTGCTGGATACTGGCAGCGCCGGTATATCCCTGGATACCAACACCTGCACCCGTCTCGGCCTTCACCTCGACCCTTCCGATGTACTCGTGCGCGGACTAGCAGACTCCAAAACCGTCTCCTTCGCCAAAAACAACAGCCTCCAGCTACCCAACCTGAAAGTAGACAGCCTCAACTTTCATATCAATGATTATGAACTGATTAGCCAGGTATATGGCATCCAGATAGATGGGATCATCGGCTATAGCCTGCTGAACAGGTATATCGTCGCCATCGACTACGATACCGAAGAAATAGCCATCTATTCCAAAGGTCAGTTAGACTACCCCAGAGGTGGCCAACTGTTCAAACCCGCTATCGCACAGATACCCATCATCCCTGCCCCCATGCGCAACGGTAAAAGCAATACCCTTAACCGCTATTTCATGGACACCGGCGCCGGTATGTGCCTGCTCCTCAGCAACCAGTTCGTAAAAGACAGTAGCGTCCTCAGTAGTAAAAGAAGACGTAACAAGATCACCCAGACCGAAGCACAGGGTATAGGCGGCAAAATGGAAATGTCCATCACCACCATGCAGGAGTTCCGGATCGGCAATTATACCTTCCGCAACGTACCCACCTACCTCTTCGACGACAGGACCAACATCACCTCCTATCCCTTCCTCGGCGGCATGATCGGCAACGACCTGCTGCGCCGCTTCAACGTAGTACTTAACTACCCCAGAAAGGAAATACACCTGCTGCCCAATACCCACTTCCGGGACCCCTTCGACTACTCCTATACAGGCCTGATCATCTACCTGATCCGCGATCGTATAGAGATCACCGATATCATCAAAAGCTCTCCGGCAGAAAAAGCAGGATTCAAAAAAGGCGACATCATCGTCGCTATCAGCAACAACTTCTCCGGCAACCTCCAGGTATACCGCGAGCTGCTGAAGAACGTCGGCTCCAAACCTATCATACTTATCATGCGAAAAGGGGAGTTGCTGCTCAAAAAGCTGCCTATCAGAAGTATTCTCTAAAAAACAACAGACTGCCCATCAGCAGTATCCGCTAAATAACAACAGATTATCCGGTCCCGGCACATGAAAATCACTAACTCGTTCGTTATTATGCTTTAAGTGCAGCATTCCTGGCAATAGCTTCTTAAATTGCCTCCCGATATCATGACACGATTGCTTGGACCCATATTATGTTGTTGCTGGTTACTGTTGTCCTTCTCTTCGAAGGGCCAACGCAGGAAAGCCGCGCCAGCACCGGCCCCGGTATCTGAACAGCCACTGGCCGTGCTTCCTTTCACCTACTCCGGTCACCACGTCATCATCAAAGCTGCTATTTCAGGTCTGCCCGACTCCCTGTCGCTTATCTTCGACTCCGGCGCCGAAGTGACCATCCTGCACAAAGGCATGGCAGAAACACTGAAGCTAACCGCCTTACAGGGCAAAGGTGTCAGCGCCACCAACAATATGATGCTGGAAATGCAGACCGCCACCCTCAGTACCCTCTACATGGGCAACGTACGGGTGCCGTTCCTCAAAGTATATATTGAAAACCTCCAGGAATTCCGCACCGGCACTGTCAAAGCAGATGGCATTATCGGCGTGGACCTGCTCAAACAATACATCGTTACCATCGACTATCCCAGGCAACAGCTGCGGCTCTATCGCAATGGTAATACCCCCACCACCATCCCCGGCCAGCGCCTGGCTATGAAGCTCAATTATGTTACCCCTGTGCTCAATGCTACCATACAACTACCTGGTGGTCAATCCCTCACAGGCAATTACCACCTCACCACCGGCGGCGATTACGGCATACTGTTCAACTGGCCCTATACAGACGCACACCGCCTGAATGAAATACTCCCCACCGTCGACACCGACCGCGTACAGGATATGTTACGCGTACTCACCTATATCAACAGTACGATCCCCCTGCTCAGTATCAACAATGCCCAGTTCCGGCAGGTACCCGTCAGCTATTGTAAAGACATCAACGACGATGGCGCCTTCATGGAAGTCGCCGGCTCCATTGGCTGCCAGATATGGAAACAATGTGTGCTCACCATCAACTACAATAAGAAAGAGGTCATCCTCCAGCAACGCTGACAGCCTCCTGTAAGCGTTTACCCGTTGCAACGCGAAATTCAATATATTGCATGTTCCTAAAACACGCTTATGATTCATTATAATAAATTCACATTGGACAACGGGCTACGCGTCGTTGTCCACGAAGATCACACCACCCCCATGGCAGTACTGAATGTACTGTATGATGTAGGTGCCCGTGATGAAAACCCCGAACAAACAGGATTTGCCCACCTCTTCGAACACCTGATGTTCGGCGGCTCTGTCAACATACCGGATTATGATGAGCCCCTCCAAATGGCAGGAGGAGAGAACAACGCCTACACCACCAACGACCTGACCAACTACTATATACAACTCCCGGCCGAAAACATAGAGACCGCATTCTGGCTCGAAAGCGACCGCATGCTGTCTCTCGCCTTCAGCGAGAAAAGCCTGGAAGTACAACGTAAAGTCGTATGCGAAGAGTTCAAAGAAAACTACATCAACAAACCATATGGCGATGTATGGCATAAAATGCGCGCACTGGCCTATACCTCGCATCCATACCGCTGGATGACCATCGGTAAAGAACTGGCGCATATCGAAAATGCCAAACTGGATGATGTAAAAGCCTTCTTCTTTAAACATTATCGCCCCGTCAATGCTATCCTCGTAGTAGGCGGTAACGTTACCACCGAACAGGTCAAAACACTGGCAGAGAAATGGTTCGGCGAGATCCCTTCCGGCGAGAAATATGTGCGCAATGTCCCTAAAGAAGGACCTCAGGCCGCTGCCCACCGGTTAGAAGTAAAAGCCAACGTACCTATCGACGCACTGTATAAATGCTACCACATGCAGCCGCGCCAGGATAAAAGATATTACGCAGCCGACCTGGTCTCCGATATACTCAGCGCAGGCGGTTCTTCCCGCCTCCACCAAACCCTGGTGAAAGAGAAAAAACTATTCAGCAATATCGACTGCTATCACTTCGGTAGCATCGATGCCGGACTATTGACCATAGAAGGGAAATTGGTAAAAGGAGTGAAAATGGAAGATGCCGAAAAAGCCATCAATGAAGAAATAGAAAAACTCAAACAGGAAGAGATCTCTGAATGGGAACTGCAAAAAGTGAAGAACAGGGTAGAAAGTATGCTAGCATTCGAAGATATGAGCCTGCTCAGCCGCACGAACAACCTCGCCTTCTACGAACTGCTCGGCGATGCCGCACTCATGAACACAGAGTTCGACAATTATGAGGCGATCACCACCAAAGATATCCTCGAAGAAACACGCATCCTGTTTGACGAAAAAAATGCTAACACCATCTACTACTACGCCGATAATCAGCCACTGTAAGATGGGCACTAAATCACAAGCCGTAATGATCAACAGAAAAGTTCCGCCCGCTATAAAAGACGCCGTATCTTTTGATATTAACCTGAAACCATACGAGCAATTCACACTGGATAACGGTATACCCGTATACGTAGTCCGCTCTGAAGAGCAGGATACCCTGCAACTGGAGCTGATATTTCCCGCAGGCACCTGGTACGAATCACAAAGCATGGAAGCTACCGCTACCAACTTCCTGATGAAAAATGGTACCAGTAAACAATCCGCCCTTGAGATAAACGAACGTATCGACTACTACGGTGCCTATCTCAATCGCAACTGCTACCATGAGAATGCAACATATACCCTGCATTGCCTCACCAAACATACCCATGCCCTACTCCCTGTACTACAGGAGGTGATCATGGACCCGGCGTTCTCCGAAGAAGAACTGGCCACCTACAAGCAGAACTCAAAACAAAGACTGGCCGTAAACATGCAGAAATGCGACTTTATAGCCAACCGTCAAATCGATAAATATCTTTTCGGCGAATTCCATCCCTACGGCCGCGTAAGCAGCATGATGGGCTTTGACGCACTGCAGCCCGAAACCCTCCGCGGTTTCTATAAGAAACACTATACCTACAATAACTGCCGCATCTTCCTCGCCGGTAAATTACCGGATAATATCATCCCGCTGCTCAACGAGTATTTCGGTACGACCCCCTGGAACGGGGAGTCCGGTATACTCCGACTGGACCTGCCAGTACAGTCCGCAGAAGAGAAAAAGTTCCGCATCTTCAACGATGAAAATGGTGTACAGGGCGCCGTACGCGTAGCCCGCCATTTTCCCAATCGCTATCATCCCGACTTCCCGAAAATGCTGGTGCTCAATACCATCTTCGGCGGTTACTTCGGTTCCCGCCTGATGAGCAACATCCGCGAAGACAAAGGCTATACCTACGGTATCTACTCCCAGGTATACAACTTCCGCCAGACCAGCGCCATCAACATCCAGACAGAAGCTGGCCGCGATGTTTGCGAAGCTACCATCGAAGAGATCTACAAAGAACTACGCACCCTCCAGGAAGAACCCATTCCGGAAGAAGAACTCAGCTTGGTCCGCAACTATATGATCGGCTCCATGCTAAGCGATATGGATGGCGCCTTCCAGCTCATACAACGTTGGAAAAACCTGATCCTGAACGACCTGGATGAAAGCTACTTCTATAACAATATTAAGGTGATCAAAACCATTACTGCCGAAGAATTACAACACCTCGCGCAGCAATACTTCACACCAGCCGACTTCTACGAACTGGTGGTGATCTGATGACCCACTGTCACTAAAACGGCCCTTTAATACCGCCCCTGAAGACGCTATTAAAGGGCCGTTCAATATTATGCATGTATTATATCCCTCCGCGCCGGCTATATGATATAATACTTATTATATATATATTTGTAACCATCGTTTTTCACCTATGCGACTTCTTTTGCTCTCCGCACTGTTTTTGACAATAGCAGCTACCACCTCCGCACAGACACGGTATACCGCTGCCGTCGACTCTTTGGATATCCGCTATCAGCAATGCATGGCCAAAGGCCAGGATATGTATAGCTGCGCCATCGAATACTATCAGCAACTAGACAGCATGTTACAGGCCGTATATGAGGAACTGTACGAACGCCTCGGTGCAGACAGACAGACGGTTCTCAAAACAGATCAAGACGCGTGGATACAACAACGCGACCGCTATTTTAAAACGATCGACACCAAAGCAGCCAAAAGCCTCTTCGGCCTCGACGATCAAACCATCGCCGCAGATAATAAAGCTGCTTACATAAAAGATAGGGTAGTAGCGCTCCTGAAAGAAGCAGAATTGAATTGATACGCGGGGGTGTGGATAGGGTTGCCGTAACGTTTAGCCGTGTGTAGCCCTCCGTTTGATCATTCCGCCCTTGGTGTCGTTGATATTGTGCTGCACGATAAAGGCCTTCTCGTCGATCTTTTCGATCTCGTCGATGATCTTGTGTACCTCCAGGCGGGTAACCACTGTGTAGACGATATCGATCTCATTGTCGCTTTGCTGACCGCGTTTACCATATCCGCTCTTCCCTTTGAACACCGTAACGCCCTTGCGTAATTTCAGTGTCAGCGTCTTACGTATCAGCTCACTCTCCGCAGATATAATGGTCAATGCAATGTACTCTTCAAAACCCTGTATGATGAAATCCACTGTCTTTGAAGCAGACAGATAGGTAAGCATCGCGTACAATGCCGTTTCAATGTTGATCAGGATCGCTGCTACGCTGAAGATGACCACGTTAAAGTACATGATCACTTCTCCCATGGAAAGCACCGTTTTCCGGTTGATATAAAGCGCCAGCACTTCCGTACCATCCAGCACAGCGCCACCTCGCACGGACATACCAATGCCTGCTCCGAGGAAGAAACCGCCAAATATGGCAATCAGCAGCTTGTCGCTGGTGATCGTTGGTATTTCGATAAACACCAGGCTGGCAGCCAGCCCGACGATTGCCGCCAGTGCTTTCAGCGTAAAAGTGATAGAGAGCTGACGGTAAGCCAGCAGTATAAAAGGGATGTTGATAAGGATCAGCAATACGGAGATCGACCAGCCCGTCAGACGGCTCACCAGCAGTGAAATACCCGTTACCCCACCATCCAGGAATCCGTTGGGCAGCAAAAAACCTTTTAATCCCAATGCTGCCAGCAGCACGCCTAGCGAGATGAGGACGAAGTCCTGCGTATTTTGTATAAGATTTAATCGGGCAATCCGCGACTTACGCGCTAAAGACATAGATACATTGTTTGCTGAAAATAATTATTGTCTTTCCTGATGCCGTAGCCAACGCTCCGGTATCTCATTGTTGCTGGCCAGCAGATAATCATTGTAAGCGCAGGGAACAAACTCTTTACCGGGCAATTGCATCCACCAGCGTCCTGTCTTTTTACTCTTCAGGAATACGGTATCGATATCTGCAAACGCGATATGGAATTCCCAGAACGCATCCCGTTCTTCCAGTGTCGCTTCTTTACCTCGTACGGCGCGGCCATCTACAAAGTACCACAGCATCTGCGCGATCTGTTTGGCTGTCAGTTGCTCGTGATCCCGTTCCGGACGGTAACCATAGATCCCATAGGAGCTAAGCTGGCTGCTCATTCCTGCATATTTGGAGAGCGCGCAGGCTTCTTCTCCGGTAAATCCGTTAGGCGAAAGGGTAGAGGCCGGCGCATCCGTATGCCGCATCACATTGATATCAAGGCTAAACAGGTCTGTATTGCGCAGTACCGGTTCGGCCTCTTCAATATTCTCCCGGATCTTGCCCAGCCGGTAACAGTCGAAGCGTAGTTTATCCAGTGTCTCCAACATCCTCGGATGTACGAAGTAACTCTGGAATCCCAGGTGGTTATAATGCCTGATATAGTTCGGTTGTTCTGTAAGCATATCCATCAGGAAACTCTCGGCCTTGGATGCTGATTCTTCCTGCAGATCAATTAGTGCATCTGCCATTGTCATTTCTACAATGTAATGATGCGCTGCATAGGCTTTATACTGTGCGTATGTCAGATCATGTGAGCCCCCCAATATAATGATGGTCTTATTTGCATTCAACAATTCGCCCAGTACAGTCTTCAGGGCGGCATAGCTATCTGCGAGCGTATCGCCGGCCTGCAGGTTACCTACGTCGGCTATACGAATTTCTCTATGCCAGTAAAATAAACGGTAGAATTCTTTGCGTATCACATCCGCACCGCTGCCATTTTTTTTTCCGCCGACGCCATATCCACGTTCTTCGGGAGCCCCCAGCAATACGATTGCTGCGGCATCCAGGTCAGGGATATGATGCGGTTCATAGAGATCAGTTACACCACCGATCTGGTATTCATCATACTCTCGATCATCATTCAGGGTGGCTTTGGAAACGGGTTGCAAAAAGGCTTGGAGGAGCGTAAAGTCTGCCATGACAACTTGCTGTTTATTTGCGGGCAAACCTACAACAAGAATTTTATAAATATGCTGAAAGGGGGGGATATGTTTTTGTATCTCAATTATATAGGGTGTATGTAGCTGCTACATACACGAAATACATATCTGCAGGAGGGAGTAAGATAATGATAAAAAATGGGCTAAGATCAGTTCTTATGGATCACAAACTCGAATGCCTTGTCACTCTTGCGGGCAAATGCTTTTTCCAACAGTGACCGTTTACTGCTGATCTTACATTTGTTACAATCTGCTACTTCTATTACGGCACACAGATAATCCATAGTCTCAACAAGCGTTAACATGTCGCTGATCTGTTTTACTGCTACTTGTATCTGCTGCTCGTTGTATCTGTCTTCATGTAGCAAGATCAATAAATCTCTCTCTACCGGTTTCATGAAAAAAAGTTTGATGTTACCTGTAATTATTTTTACCCGGGTTAGGTATAAGTGCGGGTTATGAAGGTATTTGCTCTGTCTTTAGGCTAAAAGAGATTGTGTATTCAACATCAAATCGGATCAATGCATGCGTTTTTTGTTCATCGTGGGGCAACCGCAATCGTTCTTTTTAAACACACTGCAACCCTGCCACGTCAAGCTTCCGCAAATTAAAAAGATCATCAGCCATTTAATTCTTTTCATATTGTAGTATACTAGTCTTCAAATAATCTCCAGTCCGGTCGTTTTGAGAGTTTACCTTTTCTTAACAATGCACATTTCTAAATTAAGCTAAATTCGCAAAAAAAATTAATTTTATTTGTCCACACGGCTTTCCGCGAAAAAAATTCTTGTCGTTCCTCTAGACTGGGGACTCGGCCATGCGACACGCGATATCCCGCTTATCCATGAACTATTAAACGCTGGTTGCGAAGTTTTTATTGCAGCGGAAGGAAAGCATGCCGCCCTGCTGCAACAAGAGTTCCCCCAGATCACCATTCTCCCGCTACAAGGTTATCGCATTCAATACGCTCAGAAAGGTATTTTCTTTGGCTGGAAGATCATCCAGCAGATCCCACAGATCATCAAAGCCGTTAAGAATGAGCAACAATGGTTGCAAAAGACGGTCAAAGAGTATGGCATAGATGCCGTGATCTCTGACAATCGTTTCGGCCTCTACCATAAAGACATCCCTACCGTTTTCATCTCCCACCAGTTGCTTATCAAGACTCCTTTCGGCAACCCTGTGGAAGCATTGCTGCAACAACTCAACTACCGATATATCCGCCGATACAGCGCCTGCTGGATACCCGACTTCGCGGGCGACAACAACCTGTCCGGCATCCTCGCCCACCCGGCAAAATTGCCTCCGCATACCACTTACCTGGGCTGCCTCAGCCGTTTTGTTCCGCGAGAAGGCGTTGCAAAAAAATATGATCTCCTGGTACTCATCTCAGGTCCCGAACCACAACGTACGAACCTGGAAACCATGGTAATCAGTCAGATAAAAGACCTGGATATCAGTGCGCTCATCGTAAGTGGCAAACCGGGCGAACAACAGCATATACAGCTGACGCCCAAAGTCTTACAGGTGAACCACCTCGATGCCAAAGCCCTCAACGAAGCGATGCTCGCTTCCGATATGGTGCTCAGCCGCTCGGGTTATACCACCCTGATGGACCTCGCCAAACTGGATAAAAAAGCCATTCTCATCCCTACCCCCGGTCAATCCGAACAGGAATACCTGGGCAAACACCTCATGCAGAAAGGCTACTTCTATAATGTTTCCCAGACCGGCTTCCATCTCCAGCAAACACTGGAAGCCGTGAAGACATTCCCGTTCCGCTCGTTCCAGCATGAAGGTGATATGGAGCAATATAAGGCCGTTGTAAGACAGTTCGTTGCGCAACTGCACCCACCTGTCGGCGACGCCGTTACCGCCTGAAAAACGCACCAAAAGCCTATTTAACGGCTTTCAGCGCTTCTACGGTCTTCTTATCATTTCCGATAAAAATCTTTCCGTCTGCGATCGCCACCGGCCGCTTCAGAAACGAATACTCCTGTAAGATCAGGTCCCGGTAATCCTTTTCACTCAACGTCTTCTCATGCAATCCCATCGGACGGTATTTCTGCGACCGGCGGCTAAATAATACCTCATAACTTCCCGACAGCTGATGCATCTCCTCCAGCTGCGTTGCAGTGATCGGCTGCGTCTTGATGTCCTGCAACTCAAATCCTTTTTCTTTCGCATCCACTTCTGCAATGATCCGCTGACAGGTATTGCAGGTCGATAAATGATATATTTTCTTCATAATCCTGAATATGTTTCAGCCTCAAAGTTCCAGCACCTAGTTATAAATTCCAAACGATCCATCTTCCCCCCATCCCCCGAAAACACGATAGCAAACTAAAAACTATCCCCTATTTTTGCCCAAACTCATGTAAGGAATATCGGCATGCAAAAAAAACTATTTTTACTGGATGCAATGGCATTGATTTATCGTGCCTACTATGCATTGATAAGGAATCCCCGGCTTACCACCACCGGTCGTAATACCAACGCCCAGTTTGGTTTTACCACCACTTTACTGGATCTTATCAACAAAGAGAAACCTACCCACATGGCAGTGGCGTTCGATACGCATGCCCCCACAGAAAGACATACTTCATTCGTTGACTATAAAGCCAACCGGGAAGACGCTCCCGAAGACCTGCTCGATGCTTTGCCTGATATCAAACGCATCATCGAAGGCTTCAACATCCCTGTTGTAGAATTAGATGGCTATGAAGCAGATGACGTGATCGGCACCCTCGCCTGGCAGGCCGCCGCCAGCGGATATACCGTATTCATGGTCACCCCTGATAAAGACTACGGACAGCTGGTAAAAGACAATGTATTCATCTGGAAGCCCCCCTATATGGGCTCTAAAGAGGAAGTCCTCGGTCCCAAGGAGGTATGTGAAAAATGGCAGATCAAAGATGTCCACCAGGTGATCGATATCCTTGGCCTTATGGGCGATGCGGTAGACAACATCCCGGGTATCGCCGGGGTAGGAGAAAAGACCGCCATGAAACTACTGGCACAATATGGCTCCCTGGAAAACATACTGGCCAATGCAGATAACATCGGCGGTAAAATGGGCGAAAAGATCAAAGCCGGCCATGAAAATGCCGTCCTGTCCAAACAACTGGCGACTATCATCACTAATGTGCCAGTGACCTTCCATGAAGAAGATTTCTGCCTCAAAGAACCCAACAAGGAAAAACTGACAGAGATCTTCACCGAACTCGAATTTAAGTCGCTGGGCAAACGTGTACTGGGTGATAATTTCGGAGGTCAAGCCGATACTGCCGCAAAAGGCCGCGCACAACAAACGGACCTTTTCGGCAACACAGTAGATACGCCTGCCTCTGCTACGGTAGCCCCCGCTGCTGAAGAAGAGGGCCTGAATGTTCTCATGGCCGATAAAAATATCGACAATACGCCGCACAACTACCAGCTCATCGATTCCCCGGAGAAACGAAAAGCATTACTGACCCTGCTGCAGCAATACGACGAAGTATCCTTCGATACCGAAACTACCGGTACCGATGCCAATGCGGTGGAGATCGTCGGCATGAGCTTCTCCGTTATAAAAGGAGAGGGCTATTATATCCCCATGCCGCCCGACTGGGAAGCTGCCAGGGCTATCCTCGAAGAGTTCAGACCTCTTTTCGAAAACGAAAAGATCATGTTCATCGGCCAGAACATCAAGTATGATATGATCGTACTCAAGTGGTATGGCCTTGAAATACCGGGCAGAGTATTCGACACCATGCTCGCACATTATCTCATCGAACCCGAAGGCCGCCGCAGCATGGATATGCTGAGCGCCCAATACCTGCAATATGCCCCCGTTTCCATAGAAACGCTAATCGGCAAAAAAGGCAAAGGCCAGGGTACTATGCGCGATGTAGAGATCGAAAAGATCAAAGACTACGCGGCTGAAGATGCAGATATTACCTTGCAGCTGAAGGAAAAGTTCGAGCCGATGTTGCCGCAGAAGGCGGTAGAGAAAGTATTCTACGAAGTGGAAAATCCGCTGGTACAGGTACTCACTCATATGGAATATGAAGGCATCCGTATCGATACGCAGACACTGTCCGACTATTCCCGCGAGCTGGATACCGAGATCCGTCGTGCAGAAGAAAGTGTGTATGAACAGGCTGGTGTACGTTTTAAGTTAGCGTCCCCCAAACAATTGGGTGAGGTGCTGTTCGAAAAATTACAGCTGGACCCTAAAGCCAAAAAAACACGTACCGGGCAATATGCTACCGGTGAAGATGTACTCCAGAAGCTGGCCAACAAACACAAGATCGTCGATGACATCCTGATATTCCGGGAACTGAGCAAGCTGAAATCTACCTATGTAGATGCCTTACCGCTCATGATCAATCCACGTACCAACAGGGTGCATACTTCCTATAATCAGGCCGTGGCGGTGACGGGCCGGCTCAGCTCCAACAACCCGAACCTCCAGAACATTCCTATCCGCACCGATAGAGGTAGAGAGGTACGTAAGGCTTTCGTGCCGCGTAGTGAGGAATTTACCTTACTCTCCGCCGACTATTCCCAGATAGAGTTACGTATCATCGCCGCCATCAGTGAAGATGCCGGGATGAGCAGCGCTTTCCGGGATGGCGTAGATATCCATACCGCTACTGCAGCCAAAGTGTATGGCATAGACATCGCCGACGTCACCTCCGATATGCGCCGTAACGCCAAAAGCGTCAACTTCGGTATCATATACGGTGTGAGTGCTTTTGGCCTCTCTGAAAACCTGGGCATCGCCAGGGGAGAAGCCAAAACGCTGATCGACAACTACTTCACACAGTATCCGGCTATCCGTGACTATATGGACAACCAAATACAGTCGGCACAGAAGAAGGGTTATGTCGAGACCCTCCTGGGACGTAAACGCTGGCTGAAAGATATCAACTCTTCCAATGCAGTCGTTCGCGGTTATGCCGAACGAAATGCCATCAACATGCCGATACAAGGTACTGCAGCCGACATGATCAAACTGGCGATGATCGCTGTACACAAAACCTTTAAAGCACACAACCTGCGCAGCCGTATGATCCTACAGGTACATGATGAATTGGTATTCGATGCACATGTCGACGAAGTAGAGATCATCAAACCGTTGATACGTGATGCCATGAAGAACGCACTTCCCCTGTCTGTACCTGTGGAAGTGGAGATCGGGACCGGTAAAAACTGGCTCGAAGCACACTAATCCCTTACTCACCATCACCAGCCGGCAACGGAATAGTATCCGCTCATCATACTGTTATCCCGCTGCCGGCTGGCAAAAATATCCGTTTAAAAAACCGCTGCATTTAAGACGTGAACAATTAATTCTTACCCTCTTACCGTACTTGTTTTTCCCATTTTCCTTTACTAGATTTCGCTCATGATTTTAACATCACACCTGCAACTTTTACCGTGCTCCCTGCAATATTTTGAGGCATTACTGCACGGAAATAATGTGTTAGGTGACCTGCTCGGCATTGATATTCCCGAGCACTGGACAGACTACCCCGAAATGGTACTGGTGGCGTACGACAAACTTCGCAACGACCCCGCTATATTGGGCTGGTTCTTCTACCTGGTCATACACCGCAAACACCAACGCCTCATCGGCGCCGGCGGCTTCAAAGGCAAGCCTGACCATTCCGGCACCGTAGAAATAGGCTATGAAATATCCCAGGACTACCGCGACCTGGGTCTCGGTACAGAACTTGCCTTCGGCCTTATCAGGTTCGCATTCGGCCATTCTTATGTGAAAAGGGTCATCGCTCACACAGAAAAAGAATACAATGCCTCTGTAAAGATCCTTCAGAAAGCAGGCATGCACTTCGCCGGCGAAGTGCCCGATAAAGAGAACGACTCCCTCTGGTTATGGGAGATCAACAGAGAACAATACGAAGCAATATTGCCAACAGAACAGTGAACCGTCTATCACATTACAACATCACCTGCATTGCTGCGACATTCTTTTCCCCTATTTTTGAACCCTTAAAAATCATACACAGCTTATGAGCAAATGGATACTAGGCGCTGCCGCCCTATTCTGCAGTACCGCAACCCTGGCACAAACTGCCACCAACAAAGAGGGTAGCAAATACCAATTTACTGTTATCAAAGACATCGAAGCCTACGACGTACAAAACCAGGGCCGTACCGGTACCTGCTGGTCGTTCTCCGGCCTCTCTTTCTTCGAATCAGAACTCATGCGCATGGGCAAAGGCAAAGGCCTTAACCTCAGCGAAATGTTTGTTGTAAACAAAATGTACCCGCTGAAAGCTGCCAATTATGTACGTATGCATGGAAAAGCCAACTTCGGCGAAGGTGGCGGCTTCCCCGACGACCTGCTTTGCCTCCGCGAATACGGCCTCGTCCCCCAGGATGTATACGACGGCAACCGTCAGAAGATGTATAACAACGGTGAAATGAACAACCTCCTCGAAGGCTTGCTCAAAACCATCGGCAACACAGAAGGTACTATCAACCCTAACTGGCAGAAAGCATTCAAAGGAGTACTTAACGCCTATATGGGCGAAACCCCGGAGAAATTCGAATACAAAGGCAAATCATATACCCCCCAGTCCTTCGCTAAAGAACTGGGCCTCCATGCCGACGACTACGTGATCGTGACCTCTTTCACCCACCACCCTTACTACAGCCAGTTCGTACTGGAAGTACCAGACAACTGGAACTGGGAAAAAGTATACAACGTTCCGCTCAATGAACTCGTTAACATCGCCGAATCTGCTGTGACCAATGGCTATAGCATCGCCTGGGCCAGCGATGTAAGCGAAAAAGGCTTCAACTTCAGAGATGGCCTCGCCATCGTCCCCGATCAGGACTGGGCTGACCTCACACCGGATGCCCGCAAAAAGCTGTTCGAAGAACCGGGTAAAGAAAAAACCATCACGCCTGAAGTAAGACAACAAGCCTTCGATAACTACGAAACACAGGACGACCACGGTATGCATATCGTAGGCCTCGTAAAAGATCAGCAAGGCACCAAATACTTTAAGGTAAAGAACTCATGGGGCACTGAAAACCCTTGCGGTGGCTATTTCTACGCTTCCGTTCCTTTCTTCGCCTACAAAACCACTAATATCATGCTGCACAAAAAAGCGATCCCCGCCGATATCGCTAAAAAGTTAGGCATCAAATAATTCAACTTCTTTAAAAGCGCAGGCCCTTCCGATCGGAAGGGCCTGCGCTTTTTTATACTTAATGTAATAGCTACCGGTGCTTTCGCTGCGCAATTGCTATCCCCTGGCTCACCATCTCCGCATTACTCCCCAATATCCCTCCCGGCAGATACAAGGTGTCTTCCAGACCGATCCGGCTCTGGTAGCCCTTCGCATACGCCAGCTCCAATAATGGCCAGCTGGTATGATCTACCCCGTGTAACAACACCACCTGCCCCGTTTCCGGCAGGGGAAGCAATAACTCCTCCAGGGCAGTCACCAACGCTAATGCAGCAGGTAACTCCGCTGCCGGAGGCTCCAGCAGTATCCGGAAACATTGCGACAACAACCCACTCCTAATCAACTGTTTTGCCGCATAAACACTGTTGATACCGGCTTCTATACCTATTCCTTTTTGCAACACTGCATGTGCTACTGCCTCATGGCCATCCTCGTCAAAGTTCACCGATACAAAGTCCGGCAACACCTCCCAGGCTGCTATGCATGCCAGCCGCTCTGTTACATCCGGTACGATCCACGCGCCGGTACTGATACCCACCGGTACTCCCGGAACAGCCTGACGGATCGCTTCCAGCTGCCCCCCGACATCCGGCGCCGACAACGTCTCCTCACCCAGGCGGTCCCGTATATGTACATGTACAGAACAGGCCCCTGCCGTCACCGCAGCAGCTGCGTCGGCAGCAATCGCCTGTACCCCTGCGGGCAAATAGACGCTATCGCCGATATGCCGGCTACCATTCATAGCAACTTGCAACATACACTTGATTTTAGATCGTTCGATGAAGAAAAGGTACACAAAGTACAGGCCAGTACCTACCGTTTGCCTTCCTGCTGCTGCGCATGATCGTAGCTGCCTAACCTGAACTTGATAGGCAGGCCCGTACGCTGCTCCAGCTTCCATTCCCGCTTGCAGAAAAAACCAAAATGCTGGTTGTAATAGTCGGTGGCCCCCACCGGGGTCGCCAGCAGGTAAACAGGTGCCGCAGCCGCGACAGGAGACAACAACACCTTGGAAGCTGGCATTACAGCCGGCAGATATCCTTGCACCGCATGAGGGGGCAGCAGTGGTATAGTGGTCTTACCCTGCGCTGGCAGGGTCGTATGTAACATCAGCAATGCGCCGGTGGCGAACATGCTGGTCAAAAGCGGTTTTCCTTTCATACATATACCCGTTTTAACAGGTCAGGAGATCGATTCCCAATCACCGAGTCCTTCGCGGATCAACTCCGGCTCCGGACCGGTACAGTCTACTATCGTAGAAAAACGCATCCCTCCCATACCACCATCCACCACGATATCGACGATCTTGCCGAACTTCTCATGGATGATCTCCGGATCAGTATACTCCTCCACATAGTCCTCTATCGGCAACGATGTGCTCATCACCGGATTACCCAGCTCCTTTACGATCGTACGGCAGATATTATTATCCGGTACACGGATACCCACCGTATCCTTTTTGGTCTTTAATAACTTCGGCACCTGGCGGCTCGCCGGCAGGATAAAAGTATATGGCCCCGGCAACGCCTTCTTCAATATCCTGAATACCGGCGTATCCACACTCTTGGCATAGTCAGATAAATGACTGAGGTCGTAGCAGATAAAGGAGAACTGTGCTTTTTTGGGGTCGATCTGTTTAATCCGGCAAATACGCTCTATCGCCTTATGCTGGGTTATATCACACCCCATACCATATACCGTATCGGTAGGGTAGATGATCACACCGCCGTCTTTCAAACATTCTATGATCGTCTTCAGATGACGGGGATTCGGGTTGTCAGGATGTACCTGTAGAATCATACTACAAACCTACAACATTTTTAACTTTGCGCTTTTTACAGGCAGTCTGTCACATTCGACGGTCCGGAAACAGACGGGCTTAATAAATTATTCCTAACTTTCCGGCCGATTTTGCTAAACCTACGTATGAATTTAAAAGGCATTGTCCCAAGGACCTGGAGAAAACTCAAGCGCTTACTATTAATACTGTTCATCGCACACTTTGCTTATATCATCGTGCTCCGTTGGGTCAATCCGCCTGTTACCATCACCATGATCGCCAGCTGGGTCAGCTTATGGGGTTCCGGCAAATCCCTGCATAAATCCTGGGTCAGCTATCCCAATATCTCCCAGTATAGCAAACTCGCCGTGATCGCCAGTGAAGACCAACTGTTCCCCGATCACGATGGCTTCGACTTCAAGTCCATCGAAAAGGCCATGAAACATAATCAGAACAGTAAGAAGATTCGCGGCGCCAGCACCATCAGCCAGCAGGTGGCCAAAAATGTTTTCCTCTGGCAGGGTAGGAGCTATATACGTAAAGGTCTGGAAGCGTACTTCACTTTTATGATAGAGAAGATCTGGGGCAAACAACGTATCCTGGAAGTATATCTGAATGTAGCAGAAATGGGAGAGGGAATCTTTGGTATAGAAGCCGCTGCACAGAACTATTACGGCAAGGATGCCGCCAGTCTTAACAGGGAAGAAGCTGCCATGATCGCTGCCTGTCTCCCTAATCCCACTAAATACACGGTCAATCCTCCTGCCCGTATCACTAGTTGGCGCCAGCGGCGTATACTCACGCAGATGCGCAACATTGCCGGCGATCCCGATATTTCCGCCCTGGTTACCGGGAAGTAGTGCCTGATAATAAAGTCGTCACCGCAGCGATGGCCGTCTGTAAGCGCGTCTCATAGTCCCCACGGATGTCTATCATCGTCACTCCGCTGTTGATGGCAATATCCCGGTAGATACGGTAAAAGTATTCCCGCATCTGTGGGTCCGGGTACTCCCGCTGCGGATCATCTTCCCAGGGAATATCAATGTAGGTCAGCAGGTAAAGATCATACTGCCGGCTGGCAATATGCTGTAATATCCGGGGGTCACAGGTGCCATATTTTTGCTCGCTCCACACCTTGATCACATACAGGTCGGTATCACAGATCAGTACATCCCGGGCTTCGGTGGCCAGCCTGTCTTCCAGCGCCAGCTGCCCCTCCGCCATCACTAGCAGGTCCGGCTGCTCATAAGCACGGGGCAATTCCTCCAGGTACTGCCGGGCATATTCAGGCACCCACCGCGTATTAAAATGTGCCGCCAGCTGCTGACTAAGTGTACTCTTTCCGGTCGATTCCGGCCCTAAAACAACGATCCTATACATGTGCATTTCCTGATTGATACAACGAAGCGGCCGCTCAAACACTCACCCGACGCTCCAGTTGCTTCTTCCAGCTAAAGTAGCCCATTACCGCGACAA
The DNA here is from genome assembly GCF_020386615.1 of Chitinophaga pendula. Taxonomy (NCBI): domain Bacteria; kingdom Pseudomonadati; phylum Bacteroidota; class Chitinophagia; order Chitinophagales; family Chitinophagaceae; genus Chitinophaga; species Chitinophaga pendula. Next base: position 6,437,219 of record NZ_CP077769.1, on the reverse strand, counting down.
TAAACAGAAAGATCGTCAGTAAAGCCGTAGGCACCAGGTGCTTGTGAAAAAGTAACGGTATCGCTACCAGGTTGGAGATATTCAGCAGTATCCAGTTCTCTATCTTCCGCCTCGCCAGCAACCACATACCACTACATGCAGTAGCCGATACAAATGCATCGATCACCGGTACATCCGAGTTGGAGAAATTCGCCAGCAACACATAAAACAGTCCCCAGCCTATTACAGCGATCGCGATGGTCACCACCCAATCCCGTTGTCCGGCCTTGCTGATATGCACGTCCGTCTGGTCTTTTTTCCTTGCCCAATGGTACCAGCCATATACACTCATGATAAAGTAGTACACGTTCAACGTCGCCTCCGCATACAAACGGAATTGCTCCCGCGAAAGGAGATAAGCATAGATGCCCGTGCTCACCAGGCCGGTAGGGTACAGCCAGATACTGTTCTGCTTACTGCATACTACGCTGATAGCGCCGAATACTGCAGCAATTATCTCCAGCCAGCTCATCTGGTGTACCCCGGTCAGCAGATCCTGGTATAGATCCATAAAAGATATTTATTTAAAAATGATCACTTATCCTTGCTCACCAATCAGGCAACCGGAGACGTTCCAGGCGCTGAAGCTGCCTCCCTCCGGCTCTCCCAGCGGGATCGCCACCTGTATTGTATGCTTCCCGGGCGCCAGGTCGGGCAATGGGATGCTCACCGGTAATGTCAGCGTACCCGGACACCAGTTGGAACGACTCAGATCGGAAGAGGATAATCCGTTGCCAAAGTTGCCGGAAGCTGGGTTCAGCAACCGGTAAGTCGCACAGTCCGTACGCCAGGGCATAAAGTGATATACCCGCTTGCCGTCCACAAATATCTCGTTCAGCTTGGGATTGAATTCGTCGCCGCCGCCCCAGCCGCCATGGCCAGTAGTGATATAACGCAGCTGCAGGTTCTTCAGTCCCGCCGGGATATCTACGGTTATACGCAGAGAATCCTGTTTGAACATGGTCGCATATTCCTGCCCGGCCATCTCCATCAGGTTCGTTGTGTTGAACACAGGGCTGATCCAGGTCTTACTCATCTTGGCGGATTCTTCTTTGCTGTATCCGGGATAGTATTTAAGTCGCAGGCTCACCTTGTGGCCGCCTTTGTCGTAGTTGCCGATAAATACCCCCAGCAACACGTCTCCCTGCATGCGTGCATGCAACTCCGTGATATCCTGTTTATATAGCGCTGAATCTGCCCACTGGTATCCTTTTATCTGCACCTGCTGGTTGAATTGACGTACCCCGAATGGCGTAAAAAACCGCATCAGCTCCAGCGTAGGCTGGTAGTGATCCGTTACCGTCACGCCCTGGTATTTTTTCCCTTGCTTATCGGTATATACCGGCAATGCCTGTACGCCTTTCTGCAGCCCATCCAGGAAAGAGGTCGCCTTGTCCGTCGGGATCACAAACACAGAACCGGTACGGTCGTAGGCATCTCCGTTGGAATATTGTACCAGCTCGGCAAACAGCTGTTGCCCGGCCTGCGGTACGGGCAGTTTTACTTTTTTGAGGATCACCGTGCCGCCGGCAAAATGATAGGTGACCCCGGCAGATAGCTGCTGCACAGTGTCCGTAGGCGCTCCGAAACAGATCTGCTCATTATCAAATATGGGCAGCGTCACATAACGGCGCTCGATCACCTGTTGCATATAAGCGGCATCATCTACCCGCTGCCCCATATCGGCTGGCCAGTTCAGCTCTTTGTCCTTTACCGGACGGAAGTCGATCTTCTGTGCAATCTGTTCGAAACTGCCGTTACGCACGGTTTTAAGCACCAGCCCCAGTCCTGCTCCCGTAGCGATACCGGGTGTCCCTTTGATCGGCAGCTGGTCGGTATACCATACCTCAATCGTGTTGGAACGGATGAACAGCTTCGCCTTCTTACAGCGATAGCCCAGGATGGTGGCCGTGTCCGTTAATAATTCCGGTTGTGCATAGGTAGAGAAGGGTTTACGCAGCGTGTACCGCTGCCCCTTATCGTCTGTCAACACCTGGTAAGATACCTGCTCCTGCATGTCCAGGTATTGCTGTTCCTGTTGCGATGCCCCATCGGGTGGCGCCAGATACACCCGCGGCCCCTTGATGTATAGGGTAAGGGCGTTGGCGCGGATCGCTTTTCCATTGTTCCGGACACCATAGGTCACTACTGCCTCTTGTTGCGGTGGCGCTGCCTTCCGTTGTCCCATGACCGGCTGTATCAGGGCTAGACCTGCTACTACAGCCAAAATTCGGCTCATGTTCATATCCTGTTCTTTTTTTGAAGCACCAAAACTAACAAATCCATCTCCCAAATAAAAAAGCACAGCCACAAAGGCTGTGCTCATTTTAACACTATCATTCTTCTCAACTATGGCTTATTCAGCTTCTGCCACGACCTCTTTCACCTCAGGTATCATGCGTTTCATCATACCTTCAATACCAGCCTTCAGCGTGATCATGGACGAAGGACATCCGGAACAGGAACCCTGCAACATCAGCTTTACCACGCCATCCTCATAATCTTTGAACTGGATAGCACCGCCATCCATTTCAACCGCAGGTTTCACATAGTTTTCCAATAATTCTTTAATACGTTTTACTACATCACTGTCATCCGCATTCACTTCGTTAGTAGCAACGGTCTTTGTCACCACGATCTCATCTTCGTTCACCACCGGACGACCCTCTTCCAGATACTCTTTCAAGAACGCTTTCACTGTAGGAATGATATCACTCCAGTCAGTATCCACCGTTTTTGTCAGGGTAATAAAGTTTGCCATGATAAACACCCCTCTGATAAAAGGGAAGCTGAACAACTCCGTAGCCAGGGGCGACGGTTTTGCACTGGCCTCATCCGGAAAATCGATGCTCTTACCAGGATACAACAGTTTGTTTGCCACAAACTTCATCGTCTCCGGGTTCGGTGTCATCTCCGTATATATGCTTATAATGGGATTGCCTGTTTTAATCATTTTATCCTAATTTAACAACACAAAGTTAGCAAACTTCCACCAGAATGTCCGGGTTTTAAACACGTATCTTCCATCGAATTTTACAATACCCGTATAAGACAAGCCTATATAATCTCCCTTACACTTATTAATTTTAACCCCTATGTCGCCATACTGCCGCATTCCCGCGGATCAATGCCCTTTTATTAAAAAAATCTCCCTTATCCTGCTATTTTTGCAACAACTAAAGAGGGGACATGCAAGCCGTTAAAACACTTAAAGCAAGGAAACGCATCGCGCTCATCGCGCACGACCACAAAAAAGCAGAGCTCATCGACTGGGCTGTTTATAACAAAACCGTCCTGGCACGTCACGAACTTTACGCTACCGGCACCACCGGCCGCCTGCTCGAAGAAAACCTCGACGTGCCCGTCCGCAAACTACTTAGCGGCCCCCTGGGTGGCGACCAGCAAATCGGCGCCCTCATCGCTGAAGGCAACGTCGACGCCGTTATCTTCTTCTGGGACCCCATGGAAGCCCTGCCGCACGACCCGGATATCAAAGCCCTGCTCCGCCTCAGCGCCGTATGGAATATCCCGCTGGCCTGCAACCGCACCTCCGCCGATTTCCTCATGACCTCTCCGCTCATGCACCAGGAATACGAGGTCATCCTCCCCGACTACTCTCAATACATTGGCCGCAAGGTCTGATCATAATGAAGGATCCCCGCCCCAACAGGCGGGGATATCTTTTTCCTACTTCCCGCATCTCTCTTCCTCCTTTTTTCGTAATTTAATTCATAGTTACAACCCCTTAACCCCCTTATCAGTCATGTCGTTGGAAACCATCCTCTACAGCAAAGCTGAATATATCGCTGATACCGCCGTATTCCTCTTCGAACCCGACAACAGCGATGACCACCTCCACCAGTTATACCGCCTGCTCGACCTCTCCGAAGTCTATTCGCTGGTATACGACACCCACCACACTACTACCCCCACCACTCACACCGCTCCCGACAAAGTACCTAAAGGCACCGTCGTTCTCATCCCATTCCCCTTCACCGACAACTCTGACACCAAACTACGCCCCGCCCTCGTACTCGCCCAAACCTCCCACGACATCACCCTCGTATTCATGACCACCCGCATCCACCACCAGCAATCCACCGATGTACTCATCCACCCACAGCCCGGCAACGGTATCAAAAGAACCTCCCTGCTGCGGCTATCCAAGATCGCGACCCTGGCTAAAGACATGGTCGCTGGTACCCTCGGCCGCCTCGATCACCACACCATGAACGAAGTCAACGAAAAACTGATCAAGTTACTCCGTCTTCACACCCACAGCTAACGCACAATACCCACACCACATTCCCCTTCCGGATACAATACAGTATACCGCTCTGCATAGGTTCGAATTTATTCATTCGTGAATATTTTATATTCTTTCTGATGTCATAGCTTATTTTCGCAGTTTATTGGAAACTAAAGTATTGTAGATGGTGAAGCAACTTTTAGCCGGAGTGGTGCTACTATGCAGCTTCCTGGGTCCGGCTCGGGCGCAATTGCCGCCCAAACGGGAACTAAGAGCTGTCTGGATCGCAACCGTAGAAAACATCGACTGGCCTTCCAGAAGAGGACTATCCTCCGAACAACAACAACAGGAGTTCATTAATATTCTCAACCAGCAACAACGAAATGGCATGAACGCCGTGGTCGTACAGGTACGTCCCGTAGCCGATGCCTTCTATGCCTCCCCCTTCGAACCCTGGTCCGAATACCTCACCGGTGTACAAGGGCAGGCCCCCAATCCCTACTACGATCCCCTCCAGTTCATGATCGCCGAAACCCATAAAAGGGGAATGGAGTTCCATGCCTGGTTCAATCCATATCGCGCCGTATTCAACGTCAACAGGAGCAGCGTTGCCGCCAACCACATCACCCGGCTCAAACCACAATGGTTCCTTACCTACGGCGATAAAAAATACTTCAACCCGGGTATACAGGAAGTACGCGACTATGTCGCTCTCATCATCAAAGACGTCGTACATCGTTATGATATCGACGCCGTTCACTTCGACGATTACTTCTACCCCTACCGCCTGCCGGGAAAAGAATTTCCCGACTACGCCACCTACCGGCTGCAAGGCACTAACATGATGATCGACGACTGGCGCCGTGCCAACGTCGATGCTATCATCCAGCAACTCGGCACTACCATTAAAGCAGAAAAGCCCTGGGTAAAATTCGGTATCAGCCCCTTCGGCGTATGGCGCAACCGCGATAAAGACCCAGAAGGCTCCGATACCCGCGGCGGCCAGACCAACTACGACGACCTCTACGCCGATGTGCTCAAATGGCTGCGCAATAAATGGATAGATTATGTAACCCCCCAATTGTATTGGGAGAGTGGCCACCGCCTCGTCGCATATGAAGTACTGCTCGACTGGTGGAGCCGCCATGGATATGGCCGTCACGTCTATATCGGCCATGGCGTATACCGCCTCGGCAGCAATGCCGCCTGGAAAAATCCCAACGAACTGCCCCAGCAAATACTGGATGCCCGCACCCTCAGCACCGTACAGGGCAGCATGTTCTATAGCGCCAAGTCGTTCTCCGGCAACCCGCTGGGCATAGAAGACACCTTGCGTAATCACCTCTATAAATATCCAGCCCTCCGGCCTGCCATGCCCTGGCTGGGCCTCCGCGCACCGGAGCCTCCGTATTTCATCGATGCCTTCGAACGCCCCTCCGGCCTGCATCTATACTGGGCCGACGACGATACCTCCGGCCGTACCAATCAATACGCCCTCTATCGCTTCGAAGCCAATGAAGTCATCAATCTCAACGATCCGTCCAAGATCATCGCTATCGTTCCGCAAATGCCGGATCCGCAATTCGTCGATGTCGCCTACGTCAAAGGACATCTGTACACCTACATCGTCACCGCCCTCGATCGTGTACAAAACGAAAGCCCCGCCAGCGACCCGCTGCGTATGCGCATGGCCGGCAGGGAAGTACAGTTCCTCTTTGAACCTTAAACAGGATAAGATCAGCTGAATATACTACCGGCCACATCATATTCTGATGTGGCCGGTTAATTTTATACTACTCACCACCTCCGCCTAGTCTTTCTTCCATCTCCCTTCCTATAGCTCTCCTGTAGCATTCCTGTAACATTCCTATAGCCTTCCTATAAGCAACGGATATACCTCGATATACCCTGCCTATACAATGGCTATACAATGCTTATACAACGCTTATAGCCTGGTTATACAACACCCGCATAACTATACTATAAATCAACACCTTATGCATTGTCGGACGTATACAGGCCGTCGTAATTCCTTGTAAATCAATATATTAAAACCCATTTCACGAGGTATCCTCGCCGCCGGGCTTCCTTTCATATAATGTTATTTTAACATTTCCACATTTTCTCCACTTCCCCTTTTCTTGCTTACCGTTCTCTCCCGGACGATCACCGCACTTCATCTTCGTATATTTTTAATAAACCGTACTTACTTTTTATAATTTTCTAAATTTTTCATTTTAAACAAATGTTTGTGCAAAAAATACCGCATTCCTTTAGTATCTTTAAACCGTTCCCAAAACAATTACGGTACATTTTCCGAAGGCATACGCCTATGGGGTGAAGTGTGCCTGGCCTAAAACTCTAAACTAATGCACGAAGTGAGAAATTTGCAAGGACTGTATCGCCCGGAATTTGAGCATGATGCCTGCGGAACCGGTTTCACCGCCCACATCAAAGGGCGCAAATCGCATCAGATCATCCGGGACGCTTTGACCATGCTCGAAAACATGGAACATCGCGGCGCCTGCGGCTGCGAACGCACCACGGGTGATGGCGCCGGCATCCTCATCCAGATGCCCCATGAGTTCCTGTATAATGAATGTCTGGAAATAGGCATCCGCCTCCCCGAATTTGGTAAATACGGCGTCGGCATGATCTTCTTCCCCAAAGAACCTCGCTGGAGAGAAGAATGCCGCGAAATACTGCAAAGAGCGGCCGAAAAACTCGGCCTCGAAATATTAGGATATCGTAAAGTACCCGTTCGCCCCGAAGGAATAGGAGAGAGCGCCCTCTCCGTAGAACCCGAGATCGAACAGGTATTCATCGCCTGCCCGCATCATATTAACGACCAGGAGTCTTTCGAACGCAAACTGTTCATTCTCCGTAACTATATTTCAAAAACTGTCCGGAACACCGTTCCCAAAGACAAAGCCTCCTTCTACATCGTTTCCCTCTCCTCTAAAACGATCGTATATAAAGGACAACTGACCACCTACCAGGTAAGACATTACTATATGGATCTCAGCGACGAGAAAATGGTGTCCGCCTTCGCGCTCATCCACTCCCGCTTCGCAACCAACACCTTCCCCAGCTGGAAACTGGCACACCCATATAGATATATCGCCCACAACGGCGAGATCAACACCCTCAAAGGAAATCTCAACTGGCTGCGCGCCGGCGAAAGGGACTTCGCCTCCAAATACTTCTCCGCAGAAGAAATGGAAATGATCCTGCCTATCGTAGAAGAAGGCCAGTCCGACTCCGCCAGCCTCGACAACGTCGTAGAACTACTCACCCTCTCCGGCCGGTCACTGCCACATGTAATGATGATGCTCATCCCCGAAGCATGGGATGGCAACGAAGACATGGACCCGGCCAAAAAAGCATTCTACGAGTACCACGCCTCCCTTATGGAACCCTGGGACGGCCCCGCTTCCATCTCCTTCACAGATGGTAAGATCATCGGCGCCACCCTCGACCGTAATGGACTTCGCCCCAGCCGCTTCGTCGTTACCAAAGACGATCGCGTGATCATGGCCTCCGAAGCCGGCGTACTGCCCATAGACCCCGCCAACATACAGCAAAAAGGCCGGCTGCAACCGGGCAAAATGTTCATCGTAGACATGGAACAGGGCCGCATCATCGGTGATGAAGAGCTCAAACAAACCATTTGCACCCAACAGCCCTACGGCGAATGGCTCAATAAATACAAGATCAGACTGGAAGAACTCCCGGAACCTAGGGTCACCTTCACCCACCTGGAACACGACCAGATCTTCAAATACCAGCGATCCTTCGGTTACAGCACCGAAGACCTGGAAACCATCATCTCCCCCATGGCCATCGAGGGCAAAGAACCCGTAGGCTCCATGGGCACCGACGTACCACTGGCCATCCTCAGCGATCAGCCACAACACCTGAGCAGCTACTTCAAACAGCTGTTCGCACAGGTAACCAACCCACCCATCGACCCCATCCGGGAAAGACTGGTGATGTCCCTGGCCACCTTCGTCGGCAACAATGGCAACCTGCTCGACGAGAACCCGCTGCACTGTCACGGTCTCGCCCTGCATCATCCCATCCTGAACAACTACGAACTGGAAAAGATCCGCAGCATCGACACCGGTATCTTCCAGGCCAAAACCTTACATACCTACTTCAAAGCCGATGGCAAACCAGGCTCCCTCGAAAAAGGCCTCGCCCGCCTCTGCCGCTATGCTGTAGATGCCGTAGATGATGGTTTCGAAGTAATCATCCTCTCCGACAGGGCCATCGATTCCGAACATGCCGCCATCCCCTCCCTGCTGGCCGCTTCCGCCGTTCACCACCACCTCATCCGAAAAGGATACCGTGGCCAGGTAGGACTTATCGTAGAAGCCGGCGACGTTTGGGAAGTACATCACTTCGCCTGCCTGCTGGGCTTCGGTGCCACCGCCATCAATCCGTACCTCGCTCTCAGCACCATCCGCGATATGAAACTGGGTGGCAAACTGCAAACCTCCCTCGACGTAGATCAACTCAAAAAGAACTATATCAAAGCCGTTTGCGATGGCTTGCTCAAAGTATTCTCCAAAATGGGTATCTCCACCCTCCAGTCTTACCAGGGGGCACAGATATTCGAAATACTGGGTATCAACCAGTCCGTGGTAGACCGCTACTTCGCCGGTGCTGTTTCCCGCCTGCAAGGGCTCGGCCTCGACGAGATCGCAAGAGAAACACTGGCCAAACACTGGGTAGGATATGGCCGCAAAGAAACACCCGTACAACGCCTCACCACCGGCGGCGTATACCAATGGAAAAGGAAGGGCGAATTCCACTTATTCAACCCGACCACCATCCACCTGCTGCAATACGCTACCCGCCAGGGTGACTATAATATCTTCAAGAAGTACTCCAAAGCGATCAACGAACAGACCGAACAGGCCTGCACCTTACGCAGCCTCTTCTCCTTCAAACGTAATCGCAGTGCCGTACCCATCGAAGAAGTAGAACCAGCAGCCGACATCCTGAAACGTTTCGCTACCGGCGCCATGAGCTTCGGCTCCATTTCGCACGAAGCCCACTCCACACTCGCCATCGCCATGAACCGCATCGGCGCCAAGAGCAATACCGGCGAAGGGGGAGAAGATGAACTGCGTTATGAACTCCTGCCCAATGGCGACAGCATGCGCTCCGCCATCAAACAGGTCGCCAGCGCCCGCTTCGGTGTCACCAGCTACTACCTCACCAACGCAGACGAACTGCAGATCAAAATGGCACAGGGCGCCAAACCGGGTGAAGGTGGACAGCTGCCTGGCCATAAAGTAGACGAATGGATCGCCAAAGTAAGACACTCCACACCGGGAGTAGGCCTCATATCACCTCCTCCACACCACGATATCTACTCTATCGAAGACCTGGCACAGCTCATCTTCGACCTTAAAAACGCCAACCGCGCCGCCCGTATCAGCGTTAAGCTGGTATCCAAAGCCGGTGTAGGCACTATCGCGGCCGGTGTGGCCAAAGCCCATGCCGACGTGATCCTCATCGCAGGTAACGATGGCGGCACCGGCGCTTCTCCCATCAGCTCCATCAAACATGCAGGGCTGCCTTGGGAACTGGGCCTCGCCGAAACCCATCAGACCCTCGTTCGTAACAAACTTCGCAGCCGCGTGATCGTACAGGCCGACGGACAACTCCGCACCGGCCGCGATATCGCCATCGCCACCCTGCTCGGCGCCGAAGAATGGGGCGTAGCCACCGCTGCTCTCATAGTAGAAGGCTGTATCATGATGCGCAAATGCCATCTCAATACCTGCCCCGTAGGCGTCGCTACCCAGGACCCCGAACTGCGCAAACGCTTCGCCGGTGATCCGCAACACGTAGTGAACCTCTTCACCTTCCTAGTCGAAGAACTCCGCGAAATCATGGCCAGCCTCGGTTTCCGTACCATCAACGAAATGGTCGGACAGGTAGAATGCCTCCAGGTACGCGAAGGGGTAGACCACTGGAAATACAAACACCTCGACCTCTCTCCGGTACTCTATCGCGAACCCGCCGGACCAGAAGTAGGCTTGTACAAACAGGAAGAACAAGATCACGGTATCAGCGAAGTGCTCGACTGGCAACTGCTCAAAGCAGCACAACCTGCTATAGATAAGAAAACACGCGTATTCCAGCAATACAACGTCCGCAATACAGACCGGACCATCGGTACCATCGTCTCCAACGAAATATCTAAAAAGTATAAGAGCGAAGGACTGCCGGAAGATACCATCCACTTCAAGTTCCTGGGCTCCGCCGGACAAAGCTTCGGTGCTTTCAATACCAAAGGAGTGACCCTCGAACTCGAAGGAGAAGCCAATGACTACTTCGGTAAAGGCCTCTCCGGTGCTAAGCTCATCCTCTACCCGTCTGCTGAAGCCGGGTTCAAAGCAGAAGAAAACAGCATCGCCGGTAACGTAGCCTTCTACGGCGCCACCTCCGGAGAAGCCTATATCCGCGGTAAAGCCGGCGAACGTTTCTGCGTCCGCAACTCCGGCGCCACCGTCGTGGTAGAAGGGGTAGGCGATCATGGCTGCGAATATATGACGGGCGGTAAAGCCGTCATACTCGGCAGCACCGGCCGCAACTTCGGCGCCGGTATGAGTGGCGGTATCGCCTTCGTATACGATGTAAAAGGCACCTTCGCCGGGTACTGTAACCGCGATATGATCGACCTCGATCCGCTCGATCAGGACGACATCACCCAGCTGCACGACCTGATCACCAAACACCACGCTTATACTAACAGCACCGTGGCCAGATTCATCCTCAAAGACTGGGAAAATCAACTACGGCATTTCGTAAAAGTATTCCCGAAAGAATACAAGGTAGCATTGAAAGCCGCTGTCTCTGCCAAACAACAGGTAAGAAAATAACAGCATTTCTCTATTACCCTCTAAATTTTCAGTAATGGGCAAACCAACAGGATTTCTTGAATTTACGCGCGAACTGCCTGGCAAATCAAAGCCGGCAGACAGGATACAACACTATAACGAGTTTATAGAGCGGTTCCCGGAAGAGAAGCTGAACCAGCAGTCCGCCCGTTGTATGAACTGTGGCGTTCCCTTTTGCCATAGCGGATGCCCTCTGGGCAACGTGATACCCGAGTTCAATGACGCCGTATACCGCCAGGACTGGCGCGAAGCGTACGATATATTAACCAGTACCAACAACTTCCCGGAATTCACCGGCCGCATCTGCCCAGCTCCGTGCGAAAGCGCCTGCGTACTGGGCATCAACCAACCTCCCGTTGCCATCGAAGAGATCGAACGCCATATCATCGAGATCGCTTTCGATAAAGGGCTCGTACAGGCCAAAACACCTCGCGTGCGCACAGGCAAAAAAGTGGCAGTAATAGGCTCCGGCCCCGCCGGCCTCGCCGCTGCCGCCCAGCTCAACTCTGCCGGCCATCTCGTCACCGTATTCGAAAGAGATGACGCCCCCGGAGGCCTCCTCAGATACGGTATCCCCGATTTTAAACTGGAAAAGTGGGTCATCGACCGCCGTATAAAACTGATGGAAGAAGAAGGGATCACCTTCCTCTGTAATGCCAACGTAGGCGTAAATGTCAACGTCAACGACCTACTGCGCGAATATAGCGCTATCGTGCTGGCAGGTGGCTCCACCATCCCCCGCGATCTCGATATCCCGGGTCGTAACCTCCAGGGCGTACACTTCGCCATGGATTTCCTCAAACAACAGAACAAAAGAGTCAGCAACCGCCAGGTAGAGGGCTCCGATATACTGGCCGCCGGCAAACGCGTTGTAGTAATAGGAGGGGGCGATACCGGCTCCGACTGTGTAGGTACCTCCAACCGCCATGGTGCTACTAACATCACCCAACTTGAACTGCTTCCCAAACCACCCGAAGCCCGCACCTCCTTCATGCCATGGCCTACTTATCCCATGGTACTCAAAACATCCTCTTCCCACGAAGAAGGCGCCAGCAGAGAATGGGCCGTGGCCACCAAAGCTTTTATCGGCGACGAACAGGGCAAACTGAAAGCGCTGAAGATCGTGAAACTGGAATGGGCATTGGGCGCCGATGGCAGACCAGGTGGATTCAAAGAAGTGCCAGGTACCGAACAGGAAATACCTTGCGAGCTGGCATTCCTCGCCATGGGCTTCGTTCATCCCCAGCATACCGGCATGCTGGACGACCTGGGCGTCGAAAAAGATGAAAGAGGCAATGTAAAAGCCACCGAAAGAGCTTACCAAACTTCCATACCCAAAATATTCGCCGCCGGAGATATCCGCCGGGGACAGTCCCTGGTAGTATGGGCCATCAGCGAAGGACGCGAATGCGCCCGCAAAGTAGACGAATTCCTCATGGGTACCTCCCAGCTCGAAAGCAAGGACAATTCCCTCCAGGCACTCGCTATCTTGTAATGTGAAAAATAATAACGCTGTTTTAATGCAAAAACCAGCGGGATTTTTTATACTTTAATGGTAGATCTGTGGATGATTGGAAATTCGAACATCGAATTTTAACTTTTTTCTCATAAGCAGGTTTAGATTTTGTTGTAACCTTCAGCCGGGCCGGGTATTCACCCGGCCTTTTTTTACTGTCCCGGGTACAATTATCGGCCGCCGGCACTTCAACGCCCCCCAAAGAACCACCCGCTGGTAATATTCCCCGATCAGGCGATACAATCCGCCCATTAAGCTATTTCCGCTTCTCATGTCTGCCCCGCCGGGTAATTTTAGGCCATGAGACCAGCCATTCTTCTGCTATCACTGCTTTTCCTGTTGCCCATATCCGCCATCACAGCACAGGACAGCGCCGGTAAGCTCCCCTCCGCCAAGGACTTTATCCTGCTGGCCAATACCTTCCGGCCAGGGGTCTATAAGTCCTTCCAGGAATTCCAGCTCAATACCCCCTCCATGCAGGGAAATGTGGTTATCCGCCAACGAAGCGCCACCGCTCAGAAATACCTCCTTGCCAGCAGAAACGAACTATACCTCGTCGATGACAACGGGTTCGAACAAAAGATAAAAGAAGCCTGGGGCTACAGCGATGGCAAAGACATCTATATCCGCGATAATGGTTGGAATAAAATCCAGATGGTCGGCTCCTGGTGCCTGTATGAGATCAGAGGGGTAGGTGCCACTCCAGGTTACAATCCCAACGATATCCAAATCAGACCGGTAGCTTCCTCCTACAAAAAACAACGGGTGTTCAACGCCTACACAGGACAGCAATATGACCTCACGGTCTTTTATATGCGCAAATATATCCTCGCCGACGATCCCCCACTGCTGGACGAGTTCAAGGCAGATAAAGAACGGCAGGATCGCCTGGAATACTATATTCAGCGCTATAATCAGCATAAACGGCCTATACAATAGGGTACTAACTACCGCTCACAGCTATACGCAGCTCTCATTTCTCCTGCTTTAAGTACCTTTACGGTTCTTAACCGTAAATTCAACCTGTATGCTTGGCATTGACAACTTCGGCGCTTTCCTGCTGGCAGGGATATTGCTAAATATCACCCCGGGAGCTGATACTATGTATATACTCGCCCGTAGTATCTCGCAAGGGAAAAAAGCGGGTATCTCCTCTGTATTGGGCATCAGTACGGGGATAATTTTTCACACCCTGGCTGCCACTTTTGGACTTTCCCTCATCATTGCCCGGTCCGCACTCGCTTTTAGCATAGTAAAATATGCCGGGGCCGTATACCTGGTATATTTGGGCGTCCGCACCCTGACCAAAGGCGCCGACCTCCATACAGCTACACTGCCTGGTAATGCCCCTTCCGGACACAAAATATTCTGGTCCGGTGTACTGACCAATGTATTAAACCCCAAAGTGGCCCTCTTTTTCCTGGCCTTCCTCCCACAATTCATTGACAAAGCCCATATACAATCCCCTATACCTTACCTGGTATTGGGGCTGTGCTTCGTGATCACCAGCGTCTTATGGTTCCTGGTAATCGTGTGGTGCGCCGCAGCCATGTCTGCGCAGCTGAAATATAACGTTCGCGTAAAACAATGGCTCAATCGTATATCAGGAAGCGTTTTTATCTTGCTGGGCGTGAAACTGGCCCTGACAAGAAAATAAATAACAGGACCATGTGCTGGCCCCGCAGTAGCCATACTTATCCGTACAGGTATGGATTTTGTTGCGGAAAAATACCCCAAGGTCCGTATTTGTCCCTAACTAAACCATAAATGCTGTAAAGCGTTTATTTCAGTAAATTAATCATAGTAAATTTTAATAGTGGCAGCAACGACAGAGGAACAACAATATCATGGTCGTCCCTGGTGGCGATGGATTATATGGATCATCGCAGGTATCTTGTTATTGCCGGTAATGGCTGTACTACTGCTCCAGTTAGCACCAGTACAGGATTACCTGCGACGTCAGGGCGAATTATACCTGGAACGTAAACTACATACCAAAGTCCGAATCGGTTATCTCCGGGCCCGGGGCTGGCAATACCTGGAGCTCCGGCATGTATCCGTTACAGATACCGCCTCCCAGGCATTATTGTACAGTGGCTCCCTGAAAGTGCGATACAACCTGCTGTCGCTGATCAACAACGAACTACGCATCAATAAGCTGGAATGGGACTCCGTGCTGGCCAACGTATACCGCCGCCCGCAGGATAGCACCTTCAACTACCAGTTCATCATCGATGCCTTCGTCAGCAAAAAGACCGAACCGGATACCCTCTCCGCCGAAACCGGTACCACCCTCCAATTCCATATCAAAGACCTCGACCTGCGGCAGGTACGCCTCCGCTATATCGATGGCCTTACCGGTATGTCTGCCGTGGTACGCTTCGACTCCCTGCACGTTGACCCGGATGATATCCTGCTCAACGAGGGCGTATATGCGTTCAGGGGCCTTGCCCTTTCCGGCCTCAAAGGCTTCTTCAAACAGGAATACCTGCCAGACAGGATCACCAAAGCAGAGCCGCCGCCACCACCGGCAGATACCAGCAGCACCCCTTTCCACCTGCTGCTTAAAAAACTTCGTATCAGTAACAGCAGCTTCCTCTACACCGACGCTGGCAGCGGCATCTACACCGCCTGGCAGATCGGAGCGTTGCAACTGGATAACAGCAATATCGACCAGGATTCTACCCGGGTACAGATAGGCGAACTGAAACTGGATAATACCCGCGGTGTATTCGCCCTCAATGCCGGAAAGGATACCACCACCGCCCCGGTAGATACCAGCGCCGCCCCCAACACCTGGCAGGTGCTGGCTTCCAAAGTAGCGTTGAACAATCTGGCCGTACGTTTTGACAACAACAGCAGTAACAGCCCCAGGGCTCCTCATCATGATCCGGACTACAATCACCTGCTGCTGACCGGCTTCACCGCCAACATAGCAGACCTCCGCTATAAGCCCGACTCTACCAGCGCACAGCTCAAACAGCTGACACTGAAAGATCATTCCGGCTTTGCCGTAAAAACATTCCGGACCAATCTGCTATATACACCGCAGACCGTTTCCCTGCAACAACTGCTGCTGGAAACAAACAAAAGCATCCTCAGAAAAAATATAGCCGTCACCGTTCCTTCATGGTCTACTATCGCCGATCATCTCGACCTGCTGCAGATCAATGCGAACCTGGACTCCAGCCGTATCGCACTAGGGGAGTGGCTGCCATTCGTTCCCGATGCCCGCAAAAACAAGAACTTTGCGCCTTTATGGAACAAACAGCTGGCTATCAATGCTATCCTGAAAGGCAGCCTGGGAAAACTGATCATAGAAGAATTATACCTCCGGGATAATGAAGGCAACCTCATACAAACGAAGGGAGAGGTAGCACATGTTACCAACATGGACCTGCTGCAAGCCAATATCCCCGCCCTGTATATACAAACCGGCAACCGGGCGATCCGCTCCTGGCTACCCCATGGCACCCTGCCCGATACACCGCGTCTGCCCGAAAGAATGTCCATCACCGGGTCGTTCCTGGGTAGTATGAAGGATATGCAGACCTCCATACAGCTCAAAAGCAATATCGCCACTGCCAATCTCACCGCTCATCTGCAAAATATTACCGACAGCATCCGTGCGACCTACGATGTCAGCATGCCATTTTTCCGCATACATCCGGGTGTGATGCTGTACGATACCGCTATCGGCTGGGTGTCGGGCCACCTGAGTGCCAAAGGGCAGGGCTATGTGCTGAAATCCATGGTGGCCAACGCCTCCGCCAGGCTGAATGAAGCTACCTATAACGGCTATACTTACCACGATGTGTCCGTAGATGGTAATATCGATCACCGCCGCTTCCAGGTAAACGGCCAGAGTGGAGACACTGCTATCACCGCAAACTTTGATATCGCCGGCGTCCTGGCCGATACCACGCTGCGCGAACTGGTTGCCCACCTGCAGATTGAAAAAGCAGACCTCTACGCCACCCATTGGTATGCAGCTCCTTTCGTACTCAAAGCCGATCTGAATGCAGACTTTCCGAGCATCGAACCCCGTAACATCCAGGGCCAGGCGCTCATCACCGGTATCCAGGTCGCTACCAAAGGCCAGGTGTTCCCTCTCGACACCGTATCACTCGATGCCAAAAGGGATAGCCTGCAATACATCTCGCTGAAAGGACCTTTCGGGTTCCTAAACGCTAGCGGAGACATTGACTATACCAAAGTAGGAGATGCCTTCAGCAAACTCATTATGCGCCCGATTCAGCCACCGGATACTGCCAGGATAGTGAAGATCCCTTCCGGGCAATTACTGGCCTGGAATGCGGCTATTTCGTGGCCCCGCAGCCTGCAGGACCTGCTGCCCGGTCTGCGTATGGAAACACCCCTGGTCATGGAAGGCCGTCTCAATTCAGACAGCGCATTGCTCTGGATAAATGCCTCCCTGCCTAAAGTACGGTACGACTCTCTGCTGATAGACAGCCTGCAGCTGAAAGCCAGTATAGAAGACAGCCTCCTGCAGGCCGATATTTCAATCGCCCGCCTGCAACATCCGCTGGCACCATTACACCATACCGAGCTGAAAGCAAATGCTGTTGCCGGAAAACTCGACTGGGACCTGCTGCTGGAAGACAATAAACATGCGCCCAAGTATCAGGTCGGCGGCTTACTGTCCTTCCTGCCGGCCAACGTAATGGAACTCAGCATTAAACCAGACCTGCTGCTCAACCGCCTGAAATGGAATGTAGGAGAGCATAATATCGTACGCCTGCGCGATGGCCTGCCTGACAGCGCCCATCTCAAACTATCGTATAAGGAACAGTCTATCGCGTTGGTAACCCAGTCGGACAGTACTACCTTCCCTGCCGTAAATGCCCAGATCAAAGACTTCCAGCTGTCTACCATCACCGGGTTGCTGGCCGCGGACACGCTGCTGGCCACCGGCATCCTGAATGGCGAAGCTACCGCCCGTAACCTGGACAAATCACCGCTGATCGCTGCCAATATCCAACTCGACAGCCTCACCTTCCGGGGCTCCAAACTGGGTATCCTGAAAGCAGATGTACAAACACCTCAGCCGAACCAATACAAACTGGCCGCCAATCTGAGCGGCAATGACAATAACATCAATATCGAAGGTACCTACGACAGCACCATCAACGCCAACGTAGATATTGCCAAGCTCAATATGGCCTCACTGGAAGCCTTTACCTTCGGCCAGGTTACCCAGATGCAAGGAAGCATGGATGGGCAATTTACAGTTGCCGGTACCCCTTCGAAACCACAGGTCAACGGTAAACTCCATTTCAACGATGCAGGCGGAAATATAGCCTACATCGGCTCTACCTTAAGACTGCCGGATGAAACGCTGCTCTTCGATCAAAAAGGCATTACCCTCAATAAGCTGGTGATCGCCGACAGCCTTAACAATGAACTGGTAGTAAATGGGCAGATCCAGACCAACGACTTCTCCAATTTCCAATTCCTGCTGGATGTAAATGCAGAGGATTTTATGGCGCTGGGTGAACAAAAAAGCCAGGACCAGTGGATATACGGCCCCGCTTTCATCGACGCCAAGGCAAAGATCAGGGGCACCCTGGATCTGCCTCGTGTAGATGTCTCCGTGACCCTGCGTGATAAATCTAAAGTGACCGTGTCCATGCCTTCCAGCGATCCGGGTGTATCAGAAAGGGAAGGCGTGATCGTATTCGTCGATAAGGACAATCCTATCGATTCCTCCCTGATCACCAACCAGGATACTACCCGTTTCCAGAATCCCCGTCTCAAAGGCATCATATTCTCCGGTAACGCCGAGATTACCCCGGCCTCTACCATCAAGATGATCATCGATCCGCAAAACGGTGACTTCGTAGAGGCAAAAGGTACGGCCAACATCAACGCTACACTGGACCCCAGCAGCAAGATGAGCCTCACCGGCCGGTATGAGCTGCAAGAGGGTAAATATGAGATGTCGCTGAACCAACTCATCAAACGCTCTTTCGATATTGTAAAAGGAAGTGTGATCACCTTCAACGGTGACGCAATGGATGCAGACCTCGACATTACTGCCAAGTATACTGCCAACGCCCAGGCGATGGACCTGGTAGCAGATCAACTGGGCAATATGAACGAGACCGACCGCAATAAATACAAACAACGGCTGCCATTCGAAGTATACCTTATGATCAAAGGTAACCTTGCCAAACCGGATATCTCCTTCCGGCTGGATATGCCGGAGAGAGAGCGTAACGCCTTCGGTGGTAGTGTATATAACCGCCTCAAACAGATCAACCAGGTAACCTCAGAACTGAATAAACAGGTAATGGGCTTACTTGTTCTGGGCAGCTTCATTCCGGATGATCCGATGGCCGCTCTCAGTGGCGGAGGTGGAGTAGAGCAAGCCGCCCGCCAGAGTGTAAGTAAAATACTCTCCCAGCAGTTGAATAACCTGGCCGGTAACCTGATCAAAGGAGTAGATATCAACTTCGACCTGCAAAGCAGGCAGGATTATTCCACCGGCTCTGCCCAGGAGAGCACCAATCTCAATGTGGGGGTATCGAAACGCCTTTTCAACGACCGGTTAACGGTATCAGTGGGTTCTAATATCATGTTGCAGGGCCAGGCACAACAAAACACCAGCTCCCTCGTAGGGGATATCTCTGCAGAATACCAGCTTACGGCCGATGGGCGCTATCGTGTAAGGATCTACCAGCGTAATGCTACAGAGACCATTGTACAGGGCCAGGTGGTAGAAACCGGTGTAGCGTTCATGATCGTAATGGATTATGACGAATTCCGGGAAATCTTCCGCCGTAGCAGAAAAGATAAGGAAATTGCCGACGATCTGCAGAAAGAGAAGAAAAAATCAAAAAAGAAAAAGCGTTAACAGCAAGGAATGCGATCTACAACGAAACATATCTCCACTATCCTCCTGACGGCCTGTGCCGCTCTCTTCCTGCATGCGTGCAGTACTACCCGCAGTGTGCCCGAAGGAGACCGCCTGTACACAGGTACTACCGTCAAGTGGGAAGGGAAAAAACCGAAAGATTATTCTTCCCTTAAATCCGGCCTCGACAAGAGGGTACGCCCTGCGCCTAACCGCCGCTTTTTTGGCATGCCCATCAAACTCTGGCTGTATAACCTGGGAAAAGAACCCAAACCAGGTAAAAAGGGACTTAACTACCTCCTGCGTAAAAAGTGGGGAGAGCCGCCTGTACTCCTGAGTCAGGCAAAACCCGATTATACCGCCAACGTGCTGGAGCAATACCTGGTAGACAACGGGTACTTCAAGGGAACCGTAACTTCTGCCATAAAGAACAGCGGGGAAAAGAAAGCAGCTGGTATCTATACGGCTACCCCGGATCAACGTTATTATATCAAAAGCGTCACCTACGAAACCGATA
Source organism: Chitinophaga pendula (assembly GCF_020386615.1). Taxonomy (NCBI): domain Bacteria; kingdom Pseudomonadati; phylum Bacteroidota; class Chitinophagia; order Chitinophagales; family Chitinophagaceae; genus Chitinophaga; species Chitinophaga pendula. The sequence continues at coordinate 6,417,104 of NZ_CP077769.1, read as the reverse complement.
GCAGCGAACTGGGTAAAACAGTGGCACAGACTGCCGTTAACTCCTCCCTGATCGTTAAAAAACCGTATAGCCTCGACAGTGTCAAGGCAGAACGTCAGCGCATACATCTCTGGCTGAAAGAACTGGGCTATTACTATTTCACGCAGGACTACCTGCTAGTAGAAGTAGACAGCACCAACCAGGGCTTTGTGGACCTGTACGTGAAGGTCAAAGAGACGACACCAGGTATCGCGCGGCGCAAATACACCATGAAAAATGTTACCCTGTATCCCAGCTATTCGCTGGAAGCAGATTCCAGCGCTACGACGGGGGACACGGTGGTATATAAAGGACTGAACCTGGTAGATCCGCAGAAAAAGTTCAAACCCGAGGTGTTCGAACGCTCTGTGTTCCTGAAGCCTGATAGTCTTTATCGACTGAGTGCGCATAATATCACCCTGCAAAGGTTGGTGAATCTGGGTACTTTCAAGTTTGTAAGGGGCCAGTTCCGGCCTGTACGCGACAGTAATAAATTGAATGCCAATTTCTACCTGACGCCCTATCCGCGTCGCTCGCTACAGGCGGAGCTAAGGGGTACCTCCAAATCCAACAACTTCGTCGGCTCCGAGATCCGGGTCACGGCCCGTAACCGTAACTGGCTGCACGCAGCTAACTTACTGGAACTGGCACTTTCCGGCGGTATGGAGTGGCAGACAGGTGGCCGCAGCCAACAGGCTAGCACCAATTCTTATAGCCTGAAAGGGGAGCTATCCGTGACCATGCCCAGGTTTTTCATTCCGTTCTTTCAGAACGTCAACCTGCGCACACCTTATGTACCCCGTACGCGTATCAGTGGCAGCTATGAACTGTTCAGCCGGGCTAACCTGTACAACCTGAACGCTTATACCGTACAGCTGCAATACCTCTGGAAAAAATCGGCCTTCCTGGAGCATAACCTGGCCCCCATCGCCATCACCTATGTACTTCCTACCAAAACAACGGCAGCTTACGACAGTATATTAAAGGTAGACCCGGCACAACGTAATGCCATCTCCAAACAGTTCATCCTGGGAAGTAACTATACGATCACCTACAATAATCAATCTGCTGAAAAGATACATGGGTTTTACCTGAGTGGTAATGTAGATGTATCCGGTAACCTGGCTGGTCTTATCGTTCCGAAGAAAGGAGATACCGCCCGCCAGATATTTGGTAATCCTTTCGCCCAGTTTGTTCGCTTTGGAGCAGAAGGCAGACACTATTGGAAACTGAGTAAAGGAATGACCTGGGTGAACCGCCTTTTTGCCGGTTATGGTATCCCTTACGGGAACTCCAAGTCATTGCCTTTTATCAAACAGTATTTTACCGGTGGGAGCAGCAGTATCCGCGCGTTCCGTGCAAGAACCCTGGGACCAGGATCTTATCATAATGATACTACTAACCTGTTCCTCGCCAATGAGGCCGGTGATGTTAAACTGGAATTCAACTCAGAACTAAGGATGCATATCGCGAGCGTGGTGAATGCCGCTGTTTTCGTAGATGCAGGTAATATCTGGCTGCGGAATGAGGTGGATAGTAAGCCCGGCTCTGAGTTTAAAACCAGCCGTTTTACCAGTGAGATAGCAGTAGGTGCCGGAGCTGGTTTACGTATCGACGCATCCATTGTGGTAGTCCGTTTCGACCTGGCATTCCCACTGCGTAAGCCCTGGCTGCCGGAAAAAGAGCGGTGGGTATTTAAAGATATCCGCTTCGGAGATCCTGAATGGAGGAAGGAGAATCTAGTGCTTAATATTGCGATCGGGTATCCGTTCTAATACGTATTTGTACATGTTATTGACAGGGCTGTCTCAAAAGTAATCTGAAGGGCTTGAGTATTGTATATATGAAATTTCTCTCCAAGTACCCGAATAAAATCGGGTAAAAATTATTTTTGAGACAGCCCCCGTCTGCTTATAATACGTCCCGTATATGTTTATAATTGGACTTTACGGCATCAAACACTTCTTCATATCGTCCGCTTAGTATCAGTTTGCCCATCCACAACGCAAATCCTTTCATCTGGCTGAATTCTACCTTAGGAGGCATTGCCAATGAATTAGGATTAGTCCTTACTTCTACCAGCACGGGGCCATCCTGCTTCAGTGCCATTTCCAGCGTACGTTCTACTTCTTCCGGCTGATGAATGGCATAGGAAGTAAAACCCATGACGGCGGCTAGTTTTGCAAAGTCGGGGTTTACCATGTCTGTCTGCCAGTCGGGTAGTCCTGCTACTTCCATTTCCAGTTTTACCATTCCCAGCGACTGATTATTGAATACGATCACTTTGATAGGTAGCTGATATTGGATGATGGTCATCAGGTCGCCCAGCAGCATGCTGATGCCTCCGTCGCCACAGAGCGCGACGACCTGCCGGCTTGGCGCGGCAAGTGCGGCACCTATCGCCTGCGGCATGGCATTCGCCATAGAACCATGATTAAAAGAGCCTAATAACACCCGCTTGCCGGTCGCTTCCAGGTAACGGGCCGTCCATACATTGGTCATGCCCGTATCGACCGTAAAGATGGCATCCCGGGCCGCCAGCTGGCTAATCACCGTAGCGACATATTCCGGGCTGATCGCATTTTCCTTTCCTTTGTCTTCCACATATGCCTGTAGTCGTTGTTTAACTTCCTTATAAAATTCCAGCATCTCCTCCAGGAATTCGCGGGAGGATTGTTCTGTCAGTAAGGGAAGCAGGGCATGTAAGGTATCCTTTACCTGCCCGCAGAGGCCCATCTCGAGTTTAGCCCGTCGTCCCAACCGTTCCGGTTTAATCTCTACCTGTATGATCTTTGCCTTGGCAGGCATGAAAGGTGTGTAAGGGAAGTCCGTTCCCAACAGCAGCAATACCTCTGCTTCATGCATGGCCTTATAAGCAGATGCCAGGCCCAGTAATCCGGTCATTCCTACTTCGTAAGGATTGTCGTACTGGATGCTCATTTTACCACGGAAAGAGTAGGCTACCGGCGCTTTCAGCAAGGCGGCCAGGCGTACTACTTCATCATGTGCATCACTGGCTCCTATGCCGCAGAATATGGCCACTTTCCGGCCTTCCTTTAACAAGCTAGCCAGCTGCTGCAACTCTTCGTCAGACGGGCGGATGACTGGCTGAGGTCTGTACAGGAGAGTGGCTGTTTCAGCCTCTGCAGCCTCGGAAGCAGCCACATCGCCCGGTAATCCCAGCACCGCCACACCCCGCTGGTGAACCGCATGTTGTAAGGCTGCCTGTAACATCCTGGGTAGTTGTTCTGCTGTCGTAGCGATCTGATTATAACAACTACAGTCATCAAACAGCTTTATGGTGTTGGTTTCCTGGAAATAACCCATACCAAATTCTTTGGTGGCACAGGTAGACGCAATCGCCAGTACGGAAGCCCCTGCCCTGTGTGCATCGTATAAGCCATTGATCAGGTGTACGTGTCCCGGCCCGCTACTGCCGGCACAACAAGCCAATCCATTTAATTCTGCTTCCGCACCGGCAGCATAGGCCCCGACTTCCTCATGCCTTACATGTATCCATTTGATCCGTCCGTCTCTGCGAACGGCATCGTTCACATGATTTAAACTATCTCCAGTCACAGCATAGATTCTTTTGATCCCTGCTGCTACCAGCATTTCTACTAATTGCTCTGCTACTGTTGCCATATATTGAGGTTTATTTTTTCCGGAATATGATCTGTTGGCGAATGAATATCTAACGTAGATAACAGCTATTTGTTCATATCTCTCCAATAGCTATCCGATTGAAGAATTATGCCTTATTTTTATCCTAAATTCTCTATCCTGTATGAAGGCATTTTATTTATTTCTCCTGACTATCATCACGTTGCTATGCACCACATCCTGTGCCAGAAAGGTTACCCAAACTGGTAAAGCCTCTTTTTATGCCGATAAGTTCCAGGGTAGACGTACCGCTAATGGGGAAATATTCCGGCAAGGAAGGAAGACGGCGGCACACCGTACCTTACCTTTCGGTACTAAAGTAAAAGTGACTAACCTGGCCAATGGCAGGTCCATCAAAGTGCGCATCAACGATAGGGGGCCATTTGTAGACGGGCGTATTATTGATCTTTCTAAAAAGGCAGCCAGGCAGCTGGGGATGATAAGTACAGGTGTCGCACCAGTAGAAATACGTTATAAAAAGCCTAAAAACTAAAAACGGTCCATGATGTTGTATACACCATGAACCGTTGTTGACTAGAGAAAATATTTATGTAGCTGTTTTGCTCGCCAGCTATTTTTTTCCTACTCTTTTTTTAGGCATGTATGCCCTCCGCGATCTCTTCCACCATTTTCTTACAGAATGCAGGTAAGTCATTGGGATTGCGGCTGGTAACCAGTCCGTTGTCTACCACGACTTCTTCATCTACCCAATCCACCCCGGCATTGATCAGGTCTGTTTTGATAGAAGGGTAGGAGGTCATTCTTTTTCCTTTCAATTCTCCTGTTTCTATCAAGGTCCAAGGGCCGTGACAGATAGCCGCTATGGGTTTGCTGTCGTCAAAAAAGCCCCCTACAAAACTTACTGCATCTGCATTTACGCGAAGGAAATCCGGATTCATTACACCCCCTGGCAATACTAAGGCGTCATAATCCTTTGCATTTGCCTGGTCTATTGTTACATCTACTTCATATTCTCCACCCCAATCCTTTTCTGCCCATGCCTTTACTTTTCCGCTTTTTAACGATACCACTTCTACCTGTGCCCCCGCATTTTTTAATGCTTCCAGCGGTTGTGTAAATTCTGATTCTTCAAAACCATTAGCGACCAGTATTGCCACTTTCTTGTTACTCAATTGCTTTTCCATAACACGTATTTTTTTATGTTGATTAATACTGTTTACTACCATCATTTAATCGCCGGCTCGGGCTCCCTGAAGTATTGCAATGCCTGATTCGCCGGTCCATTAATCACTTTTCCTTCGTAGGTAAAACGGCTCCCGTGACAGGGGCAATCCCAGCTTTTTTCATCATTATTCCATTTCACAATGCATTGCAAATGCGTACAACTTGCTTCTACTACATGTAGCATATGATGTTCGTCTTTATATATACCGTACTTTTTGCCATTCAGTGCGACGATACGACCTTCTCCGACGGGTATGGACGAAAGCGATATTTTCTCTGCATCCCTGGGATATTCGCGCAAATACTCAAAAAAACCACCCGCGAATTCTTTAAGCCAGGTCTTGCCGGATTTAAAGATCTTGGCTCTTGCCGGATCGTATATCGATTCCCAGCGAGGTTTGTTTCCCATAATCATTTCCGGTATCATCAGTCCTGCTATGGTAGCATGTGTCATGCCGTTGCCGGAATCGCCGGTGACGATATATACATTCTCTTTGTCTCCGGGATTACGGCCGATGTATGCCAGTGAATCCATGGGTTCCATTACTTGTCCCGACCATTTAAAAACGATTTCTCCAGTATTGAAACGTGCTCTCATCCATCTCTCCAATAATGCATACCTGTCTTCCTCTGCCACCTGTTGTGCAAACGCTAATCCTGTGGCATGATCTTCCCCGCCGCAGATCAACAGGTCATACTGTTCATTGTAAGGTTGTAGCCGGACATAATGATACGGGGGAATGTCGCTGTTGGCTTTTTTATCACCAGTATCCCACCATAGCGCATCCGGTACACTTCCTTTCGGCACCGGGCTAGCTATTACGTAGGTGCGATAGGCAAACTGCTTCAAGTGGATCGTGTATTTGTTATTTACGGGGGTGTTAGTCGCTATCACTACGTGTTTGGCTTTCACTGCATGCCCTTCTGCTGTTATGATCCCGTTACTGTCTATCTCCGCGGCGTGTGTGCCTGTATAAATCCGGCCGCCCATATTGATCACTGCAGCACAAAGTCCATGCAGATACTTCATTGGATGAAACCTGGCTTGTTCTTCAAATAGGATACCTGGTCCGGTAGGCATTTTTAGTCCAGGAACAGTATCGCACAATGATACCGTAAGTCCCGCATCCTTTGCCGCGATAAACTCCTGTTGAATAATGTCTGTCTGTTCTATCTCGTATTGGAACAAGTATCCAGGTACGCGTTTGAACTCACAATCCAATAACAGTTCCCGGATTGTCGCCTCAATAAAATCTATCGCTGCGTTATGACTGGCGACGATTTCTCTAGTTGTATCCTTACCGAATATCCTTGCTAATTCCATATACCTGTCATCCAGGGCTGCTACCAGGTGTGCAGTGGTACGTCCTGTTTCTCCACTGCCGATACTGCCGTCTTCCACCACTACAACTTTATATCCCAGCTGCGATAACCGGTAAGCGATCGTGATCCCAGCTATACCACCGCCTACAATCACTACATCTGTTTCCTCATGAGTTTGCAACGGTGCATACTCTAATGTCGGCAGCGTTTCCAGCCAGTAGCTGTTGTGCACTCCGGATGTGAGATAACTATCAATACGATTACTATTTACGTTTTGCCTTGCCTCTTCCATAACCTTATTTTTAGGTTGTGCATCTTTGCTCTAAAGAAACAAGCAAAAACAGGTCCTTCGATATGAAAGTCGTTAATCTCCTTGTAAACAGGCGCTTAGGGGTAATTTATCGCAAGTGAAATGGGAATTTTCTTACTCAATACGGGTAGGAATGGTATAAGATGTTTAGTAGAAAAACGATAGAATTGCTATCTAAGGATGGGATCGTTTTTCGTGCAAATAATTTTTTTGTTACGGGACTTGTTTTTTCGGTTTTCAACGCTTTTATTTGCCGCCTCATCCTTCCGTTCGTTTCCCCCTATCAACACCAGTAGCAATTGTCATTTATCATGGCTGCCGGTATTTGTCCTGTCTCCATATCCTACATTCATATTAACCGAAACCACAGCTGCCGTTGAGTCCTTCACGGCAGTTTTTGCCCCATAAAAAAACGTGATTCGTTCGTAAAGGATGTTTCTTAATGTGTGATTTGAGTGGTGTCTGTGAGGGTTCTCATAAAGGAGATGACATCCTGTTGTTCTTGTTGGGAGAGGTGTAAAGCGTCTTTCTGCAATGTCTGTCCTTCGATTGCTATTCCCATTCCGGCGCCGCCGCCGTTATTGTAGAACTCCATTACTTCTTCGAGGGAGCTGAAGGCACCATTATGCATGTAGGGTGCTGTAACGGCTATGTTTCTAAGTGTTGGAGTTTTAAAGGCAAACCGTTGTTGTGGGATATCGTACAGGTTAAACTTCCCCTGATCGGGATCTATCTGTGTTGTATGGGGTGCTGTCGGCACTCCGATGATCTCTGCATCTGCTTTTCTGAAAAATGGCGGGGTTACTCCGCTGAACAAAGGTGTAAAATGGCAGGTGCCACATTTTGCTTTCCCCATAAACAGGTTATATCCTCTGCGTGCGGCGTTATCTATAGCAGCGGTATCTCCGCGCATATAAGCATCAAAAGGACTATTTAATTTCACTTGCGAACGTACATAAGCCGCGATAGCACTTTGCACTTCCCGTGGTGATATTTTTGCCGCTTCAATATTAAAGGCTTTATTAAACAATTCTGGGTAATCAGGTCTTTGTTGTATAACGGTCACTGCCTTTTCAAGCGAACCATTCATTTCTGCTTTGTTATGGACAACCGCATGTACCTGGTCTTCCAGATAAGCTACTCGCTGATCGTAAAAGAGAAATGGCTGCAATGCGGCATTCAGTATGGTCGGCGTGTTCCTCATCTGCGCCTTTTCTCCATGTAGTGCCAACGGTAACGTTTGTCCATCTGTAAATGCCTTCGAGGGTTGGTGACAGGTGGCGCAGGATCGATCTTTGTCTTGCGAAAGAATAGGATCCTGAAACAATTGTTTTCCGAGAGCAACCTGTGCGGGTGTTGCTTGCAGGGTCTGATCCGGTGCAAAAAAAGCCGGATTATAGGCATCCTTCGCAAATGCGTTGGAGGCGGCAGGGTCCAGGAAATAGGGGAGATTATCGTATGGTATCTTCAAAGCCTCTCTTGCCAGTTTTAAATTGACGCTGAGGCGATTCAAATACCGGGTAGTAAAATCAAGTCGGTCAAAGGAGTTGAAATCTTTTTCCTTCCGGAGGAGTTGCTGTGCATCTTCCAGGAGTGTGCTGGTATAATTGGTCAGGGAAGGATTGATCAGTTGCAGACTTGGTACGTAAAAATGCCAGATGGTAGTGATCCCTTTTAACGCTGCCGCAGCTTCCGGAATACTATGTTGCGCGATCGGCGAATCGAATCCACTGATACCCAGCGAGGTAATACGCAATAGTTCCAGTCGCATGGCATCGAACAGCTGGGCATCCGTTGCCTGTAATATTTCTGCGGTCATCTGCAACCTGTTCAGATTGGCTCTGAGTTGTTTTGCCTGTTCCAGCGCCTGCGGTTCGTCTTCCGTTTCCAATGCCGGGAATATCAATTCTTCCAGTACCTGGAATCCCTGTGCATCGATCACTACCTCTTTCTCATCTGCTTCTACTTCAGGTATATTGGGTCCATTGATGAACTTTTCCGTATACGGGTTAAAATGGGCGGTCACCACTTCCAACGCTTTATATTGCAGGCGGGCCTCTTTGAAAGCAGTCTGTATTTGAGATAGTGACTGGTGAGTAGCCAGTGCTTTACATAAATTATCGACACTGCTTTGCAATGCTGTTACCTCATGTTGATACCATTGTTTAGTATTTGATACGGCTTCTTTTCTTCCACCATCTTCATCCAGTAATGTGTAAGAAAATATGGCCAGTAACGTAATCGCTATGATAGTAATACTCTTGTACATGCAGGTAACAGCTCTTTCAGTTAAAAAAATGCTTATCTGGGCAATCCTTTTATCAATACGATCTGACTTGCCTGGTCGTCGCCCTTTGATCTTGCTCCACCATCTGCATTGGTATAACGTTGATTGCCTGTGGCTGCAGTTGTCCAGCTATGTGGTTGCACACTTAATGTGAAGGTGTTTTCCACGCCTATGATATCAGAGATATCTACCAGTGCACCGTATTCCCAGCTTCCTTTTTTTGAGTTAGCGCTACCAAATTTCTGTGCGTCTCCAGGTACATTTCTACGATGGTCCAGTTCAAATACTTTCTTTAATTCTTTTGTGGCGATATTATACTGGTAGATGTAAGCGTCATGGTCTTCTGTGCCATATCCATTGGAATCTTCCTGGATATACACATAGTTCTTTGTTACGCAGATATTATCCGGGTCCTGAAATTCTTTTGCCGGCCCATTGTCGTCATCTCCATCCAATATTACTTCCAGTTTACCTTTTAAAGGGTTGGTTTCGTCGAGTATGAGCCGGTATACACGACCATACATTGTTCGGGAGCCATCTGCATTGTAACCGGATTTATCCTGTCCTGTTGCGGTAAAATAGATCTCACGACCGGCGGCTTTATCTGTTCCTTTGCGATAATCCACATCTTCTACCCGGCCGAATTTTATTGCTTTCAGCTGATCTACCTGTGCACTTACCTGGGCGCCTGTAAGGTCACTGCTATAGTTAACAAACTCTACGTCGTAGGTATTGCCTGTTCTGATATCGGTCTCTCTCTGATTCAGGTCGGTGCGACGCAGCATATACTGTTTTCCATTCTGGAGGTCGCCGACTTTATCGCTTATATACATAAACAGTTGTCCACCGGATGCGGCGTCATCATCTTCTCCAATCAGTATTATGCTCTTGCCTGTATAGGTTTTCTGTGGTAATGGCACGGCGTTTTCGGCACTACGGAAGCCTAGGCCTTTCAGTACATGGCTGCTGCTTACATCATTATAGGTAGCAAAAGGGTCCAGGCCATGTACGTTGGCTTCTTCATTGCTTTCGCCGCAGGTAAGGTACAGCGGGCCAAAGCCATGTTCTTCCGGCATTGCCATGGTAGCCGAGCATAGGCGCCATTGGCCACCATTGGTGTTCATGATATATTCGCCTTTCACTGGTTTGAAAGTCTTGTCCAGTGTGATACGGGACACAGCAAAGTTATCTTCATGGTTGACCAGCATGATATACTTGTCGCCTTGTTTTACCAGCCCGGCTCCATCTGCGGAGCCACCGAAAATAAAGTCTTTACTTTCGGACAGTGTATCATCGCTGCCAATCAAAGCGTATACTTCCGTTCCTTCAAATCCTGTTAGTTTTTTGATCAACGCCGGGGTTTTCGATTGATCTTTGAATGCAATTCCTGTTTCGGGGTTTGTATCCCGGTGATCATTGTTCTTACAGGATAATAGTCCGCATGCAGCCATCAGGCTGAGTAAACAAATTTGCTTCCTTACAGTTAACATGTGTAGGTTTTTACAGGTAATGAAGATACCCGGCCTATGTTATCGCTGGGTTAAGGATACTTTAATTAATTTTTACGCTTATCTGCGCCTGTTTTGCGGCAGGTTTTCCCGGTTTTCCGGGGCAAGGTATCATCTGGCACAATTTTGCCGGATAAACGCCTATAACAGGCCGGTTATGTATATTGTGGTGTTTATTGATTGCAGTGCTTAAATAGTTGTGCTTCCATGTCTAAAAGAAACATTTTACCCATCCCTGAAGTACTGGATGTTTTGAATCCTTTTAAGGTAAAAAAGCAGCGGTTGATGAGTTTCAATCCTGTCACCAGTAATATTTCGCGTAAGGATGCCGAATGCATTACCATTACTGTATTTGACTATGACGGTAAGACCTTTGAAGAGATCAAGGTAACTGAGGTAGAAGATGTTTTTAAGTACCTGGATACTCCCCAAGTGAGCTGGATCAACATCGATGGTATCCGTAAGGAAGCGGTGCATGCTATTTGTATCCGTTATGGTATTCATTACCTGATAGAGGAGGATATACTAAGTATTGGTCAGCGGGCTAAAATGGATGAGATTGGCGACCGGTTGTTTTGTCTGCTACCAATGATATATTTCAATAAAGAAAGTTCTACTATTGAGCAAGAGCAGGTAGGTATTGTACTGGGTAAAAACTTTGTGATTTCTTTCCAGGAAGATCCCCGGCGCGATGTATTCGATCCTGTACGGGAACGTCTGCGCATAGCTGGTTCCCGGTTGCGGATGGCCGGTGCGGACTATCTCTGTTATTCGCTGATAGATATTATTGTCGATAATTACTTCACTGTTATGGAGCGGTTAGGCGAGCGAATTGAATTGATGGAAGACGTTATTCAGCATCAGCCTAATACACGGGCGCTGGCGCGGATCAATTTTCTCAGGAGAGAGCTGGCTTTTTTCAAAAGGGGGGTACTTCCAGTGAGGGACTTGGTCAATGGGTTTCTTAAAACGGAGAGTTCGTTACTCGATGAGCGTACAACCAAGTATTTTAAGGATGTATATGATCACATTGTCCAAGCCAGTGAACTGATAGAGAGTTATCGAGATATGATGCTCAACCTTCAGGAGTTATATCATACGCAACTGAATGTCAAGATGAACGAGGTGATGAAGGTGCTGGCGGTGGTAACGACATTAATGGCGCCTTTGACAGTTATTGCGGGTATATATGGGATGAACTTTGATAATATGCCGGAGCTGCATAGCCCCCATGGTTATTTTATCACACTGGGGGTAATGGTGGTCTTGTTTATACTGATGATCATTGTGTTTAAGAAAAGAGGGTGGTTCTAATGATATGTCCAGTGTGACAGTGTTTGTTGTTTTACATTATATCGCCATAGATCCGGCATCAATTTCCGTTGGTGATCGTAGGTTCCGCCGCCGATAAAAAGGGTACTGTCGTCTATCCATACTTCCTGTTTAATGATTGTAGCGGGACTTGTTGAAAGTATAAGCTGGCGTTCCTTTGTTTGTACGTTTACCAAAGCCACTTCTGTGCCTTTTCCAGCCCTTTGTTCTTTTCCATCTGTATCATTTCCGGTACTTTTTCTATAACTGATCATATCCAGTACATAGCTACTGTCGGGGCTATAAATAAAAAAGGAGTCAAATTCATTGAACTGTTTATCGGACATTATGGTATGGGTCGTGGGGAATCTCAGTTGTGCTGTACCGGTGTAGTACATGCTGTCGGTACTGAATATAAAACGCGTGTTACTATCTATCCAGCTTTTCCACTTGATCAATCTTAGTTCTGTCCATAGTTTTATCGTATCCATCTTTTGGCGATGGGTCAATATACTGTCGGGTTGCTCGATCTTTTTGTTGTGAGAATGAGTACTACCTCCGTTACAACTCTGTAACAACCAGGCAATAAGAGCTACGCCAGTGAAGACACTTCCCGGTTTTTCCTTGATACGGAGCATACCTATTAGCATTAATAGCTTCCTGTTTCCGAATGAGCCTACATATAGGTCGGTAAAATGGCAGGTACATTTACTTTTTCTTGTAGATAGGTACGGTAGAGCAGGGCTCTCCATACATTATGCTTTTCACAACGGGGCGTAGCAGGCGGGTGATCTCTGCATAAGCCAGCTGATCTACTCCTTTATCTCCACAACCTTTGATCACTACGCGTTTATCTTTATATTCCTCCGTGTTGATGCTTCTTAACTTCTCCAAGAACAAGGTATTATGATGTGTATGTTCATCTGCTGCCATAGCTGATTTGGCTATTGGCTCCAGATAAGTCATCACGAGCATATAGGCCCATAACGGGATAACAGCGTCAGCTGTACAAATAATAGAAACGTTTTTGCCGCTATATTGTTCCCAATCATGTGTCTGCATGGCTGCTCTGAAATCCTTTTCTTTCAGGATCAATTCCATAAAAAGGAATGGTTTCAGATCGAATGTGACGAATGTGCCTTCGGGGTAATGATCTTCGAGGTCCAGGGTTTGTAATGCACTCTGTGCCACTTTATTTATGATCTCTTCCATGATTTTCAATGTTTAGTATATATGTATATTCTTCACAGCATCTTTGTCATTTACACATTATAACAAATTTACGAAATCCGGCCTTCATGGAATACCGGCTTTAGGGTGGTGTAGGCCCCTAAAAAGAAAAAAGGCTATCCGGCATCGGATAGCCTTTTTTCTTTGTCAATTATTTATTAGAAGAACTTGGCGCGGTTGTCTTGTACTTTGCTCAGTTTCTTCAGCACTTCGAACAGTTGTTGATCTAACAGGGACTTGATACCTTGCTCATAAGCTGCGCGCAGGGTAGCAACGTCTTGTTGTGCTTGTGTAGGTTGGTAAGCGTCTACTTTGATCACGTATACGCCGGCATTGCCTTCGATCGGAGCGGAAGTTTTTCCTACACCCCATTTCTTGCTGAAAGCGGCGCCTGTTACGCGAGGTTCAAAGCCCATAGCGGGGATGAAAGGAGATGCGAAGTTTACGCCTTCTGCTTTGAGGATGGGTTGGTTACTGGATTTAGCAGCAGCATCCAGGCTGGCGGGCTCTTTCAGTTGTGCGATGATCTTTTCCGCTTTTTTAAGCTTTCTTACTTCTGCTTCTACCTGTGGGCGAACTTCGTCCAGTGGCGCAGTACCTTCTTCACGGCTACCGCTGATTACGGCTACTACGTGTTTGTCATCGAAAGAGAATACTTTACTTACGGCGCCTTTTTTACCTTCATATGCCCAACGAACGAGGTCGCGTGCCTGGCCTACACCAGGTATTACGAAGTCCATGGGGCGGATGTTATCTGCCAGGCGTTTAGCATATCCTTTTTCCTGTACTTTTTTATCGAAGGAACCCTGATCTTTTACGGCGGCAGCGAATTCGCTGGCGGCAGCATATGCCTTACTGTCAGTTTCTTTGCTTGCGTCTACTGGGCGACCCAGGTAAGCTACCCGGATAGCGGGGCCAAAGTTTTTCTGATCCAGTATTTCAATCAGGTGGTAGCCGAATTGTGTTTTCACTACTTTACGTTGACCTTTTGTTCCTTCGAGTGCGAAGTTTTTGAATTCTGGAACGAAGGAAGAACTAGGTGTTACATCGTATTCTCCTCCATTGGTTTTGCTACCAGGATCGTCAGAGAATTTTTCCACCATTGTTTTGAAGTCAGCACCACCTTTGATGGCAACATCGATGCTGTCGATGCGGATCTTGGCGATGGAGTCGGTTAATCCTGGTTTAGTAGCTACTAATATGTGGCGTACTTTAACGCTATCGGGTAATGTCTTACGATCTAACATTTTCGCATATACGATAAGATTATTATCAGCGTAAGGTCCGAATGTTTGTCCTATAGCCAGTGCAGCGATCGTATCTTTCTGAGGTACCATCAGTGCGGACTTTGACACATATCCGTCAAAATATTTGATTTCTGAATTGAGGTTCAGGAATGACTGGATATCTTTTGTGGTATCCATTTCAGCCTTCAGTTCATTCAGTTGTTTGAGTGCCATTGCAGAATCTGTTGCGGAAGGCAGTGCATCGAAAGCAACATATTCTATTTTACGCGCTTCTTCTGTTTTGAAGAGCGGTTTATGGTCCTGGATGAATTTGTTCAATTCATTATCGGTCACTTTGATTGTTGAATCAGCGATCGTTGCATAGGGAACGCTTACATAAGATATAGCAGCTGTTTGGCTGTTATCTTTCTGTTGTTGTTCTGCTAACCACTTAGGATAATATACGCCTTGTCTTACGAGGGTAATATATTTCTGTTGTTGTTGTTGTTTGGCGATTGCTTCTTCGAGTTGTTGTAGTGCGTCACGCATTCTACCGGATTGATCCTGGCCTACGTTCTGCAGGGCCTGTTGCATCAGTGCTCTGTCAAATTGACCGGTTTCGGGATTGGTAAATTGTTGTACAACGATCGGATTGGGATTTTTGCCGTTGAATTGGTCTACTACTTCTGCTTCAGTTACTTGCAGACCCAGTTTAGCATATTCGTCTACCATGATCTGTTCGGTCAGGAACTGGTTCCAAACCTGCTCGCGGATATATTGACGTGTTTGTTCATCGATATTTCCGTTCGGCATTTGTGACCGGGCGCCGTTCTCCGCATTTTGAATACGCTGTTGATATTCAGCGAAATCCAGTGCTTCACCGTTTACTTTTCCCACTGAAGTGGAGCGACTGCCTATAGAGTTCCTACCAAAAAAGGCATCTTGAAGAAGGAAACTAACAATAGCCAGGCAAATCACTACAACGATCACTACGGCATATTTGTCCCTGATCTTTTGAATAACTGACATAATATTATATAGTATAAATTTTTAAGGAAAGCAAAAATAGAATAAAATAACTGTAACTGCAAAATAGGTTTTTTTGGCATCAAATCCAATACAGTAAAGGATTTCAAGAAGTAGAACCTGCTTTCCGTCAGGTCATATTTCACAGGTTATCCACAAAGCTGCTCTGTTGGTTGATAGGTAAATTTACTAATTTCAATGTACCTTTTTGCTATAAGGAGCAAATATTTGGGCATTTTTCGACGGTGTAGGTACCTGGGTGCTTATTCACAAAACTGAAAAATGTTAATTTCTTCATTCACACCCCAAATGTGTATAAAAACTATTTACAGGCTATTACAGCTCTTTAAAACGTCGGTGGTGTTTTGAAGCAATTTTTTCCACATTGGCTGTGTAAAAGCCCTAGATAAATCAGAAAACAGGTGGGAAAACCTACCCTCATGAAGAGGGAAAACTAATTTTGTTATTCCCACAGAAATCATTTCCGCTCAAAAACCGGATTTGCTGTGAATAGTTCCGCCCAACTGTTAACACTTTTTTAATATAGCTCCTGACTAAAAGATTTTCACGTTCCCCGATATCCACCTATGTGGAATACTATATAGAAAGTCAATATTGGCGGGATTTTAGCGTGTTAATTTCCTGTGGATAGCCTAGCTCAGAAGAATAACAACTACATTTGTACACGGGCTAAAAATTTAATTTCCACATATTCACGGCCCTAATAGTAGTGGGTTTTTCTTTTTAAATAAATAAATAGATATATAATTATGATTAGGGAGCTGACCAACGCAAAAAAAAATTTGCAGCGTAATGGTTTTTTGGATATACCTATTGACGTCAACCTGGACCTCTTCGCTGAAATTGAAAGGCTGAAAAAAGAGAAGAATGCTATCGTCCTGGCGCACTATTATCAGGAACCGGATATTCAGGATGTAGCGGATTACATTGGAGACAGTCTTGGACTTAGTCAGCAAGCCGCCAAAACTGATGCGGATATTATAGTTTTTGCCGGCGTACACTTTATGGCGGAGACGGCTAAGATCCTCAGTCCTCAGAAAAAAGTGTTGTTACCCGATCTGAAAGCTGGCTGTTCACTGGCAGACAGTGCTCCACCTGAATTATTCCGGAAGTTTAAGGAAAAGTATCCTGATCACCTGGTGATTTCTTACATCAACTGTTCTGCCGGTATCAAGGCACTCAGTGATATTATTTGTACTTCTTCGAATGCAGAAAAAATAATTGAAAGTGTTCCGAAAGACCAGCCTATCATTTTTGCACCTGACAGAAACCTGGGTGCATACCTGATGAAAAAGACGGGCCGGGAAATGAAGTTGTGGAACGGTGCCTGCATGGTACATGAGATATTCTCTCTTGAGAAGATTCTGAAATTGAAAGTGAGACATCCTTATGCGAAGGTGATTGCACATCCGGAATGTGAGCAGGCGGTTTTGGATGTTGCTGACTACATCGGTTCCACGACGGGTTTGCTGAAATTTACGCAAAGGGATAGTGCGAAGGAATATATCGTTGTGACCGAAACGGGAATTCTGCACCAGATGCAGAAAGAGAATCCAGACAAGACTTACATTCCAGCTCCACCTAACAATGCCTGTGCTTGCAATGATTGTCCGCACATGAAATTGAACACGCTGGAGAAACTATATCTCTGTATGGAGTACGAAGAACCTGAGATTACGATGGATGAGACTTTGCGTATAGCAGCCAGGAAACCTATTGAGCGCATGTTAGAAATAAGCGCCCAAGCGGGATTGTAATTAACTAATTGATTTTCAATTAGTTGTAAAGTATTAATATAGTTAGTATCGACCAATAAAGGCATCAAACCCTCCAGGAGTGCAGTATTTCTGCCAATACCTGGAGGGTTTTTTATTTATTCAATTCTCAGCGCCTGACCAGCGAGCTGAGAGTGAAATAGTTTTTTTCGGCAACGGTATTACCAGGACTATTCAATTCTGGTACATTACGAGACAGATTTAGCGAATGAAGTTACGATATATTTTGCGCTATTCCCTACTGGAAGCGGACTTTATCTTTGGTTAGGCTGTATGCTATGAGCGCTTTTACAGTTTTGTTAACCCATCTATTCCTTTCATTACTTCAAAAAATAAATTCTCAGCGCTTTAACAAGGCGATGAGAGTGCGATATTTTTATAAAATCAGTGGGTTAGTCTGATTACGCCATGAATATTTAATTCTCAGCACTTTTAGAAGGCGCTGAGATTTCAATATTTGGTTAATTGCTGATGAAGGTATAGGATATCTGATTTTTGGCTAATTCTCGCGGCATTATTAACACGCTGAGGATTGCTTATTTTGATTTCGTGTTGATAGTAACCACGGACAACACAATATGGGTCAATTCTCATTGGCTTGTTCAGGCGCTGAGAATTGAATATTTTCCCGATTACTTGCTGCGAGGCGGATCAAGCCTATCTATGGAAATCTCAGCTGCTCGTTAAAACGCTGAGATTTTAAAATTTTTTTTTGCTTTACCCTAGTATTACAAATATGATCTGTAAAGCGATCTGAAAATGTTGCTTCAAATTTTTTTAGCGTGCTGAAGCAATGATATGTGAATGGCGTAAAAACTTTCCTTCTGAAGTATGGGATCTGCTAAAATCTTTTTGCTCATTCTCGCTGGCTAATAAGGGCGCTGAGAATTGAATATTTATTTCCGGTGGCTGTTTGTATCACTAATTTTACATTGTAGCAATCTCAGCGTCTTCTTAAAGCGCTGAGATTTTAAAATTTCTACTTTTTCCTACTATCTACCAACGAGGATAATAATAAGCGATTGTCAGCGGGCTTTTTAAGCGCTCAGAATCGAATATATTCCTATGCTCCTTCCCCTATGCCAGGAAAATGTTTTTCGCGCGTTTTTGAGCCTTTTTACAAAGGCTTGAGATTTCAATTCTGCTTATTTTCTCCTGGTCACCCCGGGAGTTTATTGTTGGTACTATTTTAATAGCACATACAGGGCTTTGAGAATGGCTTATTTTATTTGTTCTTTGGGTATGTCCATAAAATGATATCGCATGCGAACCTCCTGAGGTGATAGAGGCGCTTAGAAATAAAAATTTTTTTTGTTTCTATACACAGCGCGAAAACTGTATTTACGCTTGATCCTCGCCGGATAAGAAGAGCGCTGAGCATTGAATATTTTAAAACTCACCTGCAACTGTTTTTATATTTATTACCAGGGATAATCTCAGCGCGTTATTTAAGCCCTGAGAATTGAACGGAGGTCGTTTTAACTAAGTTGTATTCAGTGGAAGGGTTTGACGGAATTCTCCCTTGGTTTGCCAAGGGCTGAGATTATGCTGAAAGTTTATTCGCTTGATACATCCCCGGATATGTGTTTCGGGAAACAAACTGGGAGGCGACTACTATCGCCTGAGAATTGTGTGGATGTTTTTTGCCGAGGTATGTACGGAGATATCCAAAAGCAGTTAAGGAGCAGGCATTTACAAAGAGCGGAGAATATCAAATTTCTATAAACACAAGGGGTAGGGCAGGATGAAGGTATTCCGCCAGGGCCAGCAGGCATAGTAGGAAGGCTGAGAATGGATTATTTATTGGTATTTGGAGGTGTAGGAGGTTCTGTTGATATCAGCGAAAGGAGGGGAGATGAGCTTACTATATCCAATAAAGTACGGAGCCAGGTAGCAGGCGATAAAAGCTGAGGAGCGAATTTTAATGTGTTTGACCGGGAGAGAACCAAGGTGTTGACGGAGCAAGTTGAGAGTGTTTGGCGGGTAAGGATTGAATTCGATTTAATCGCATGGAGACGTACCTGGTGATTCGGTGAAGGCACTGATAGGAATAACGAATTCGGATTTGGATCTGTGCAAGTGGATATTTGTTTGTGATAAAGTTGATGAGAGAGGATTTGGACCGATTACCTGGAATGCATACACTTAATGATTTTGGGAAGCAATGTAAGAAGGAGTACAGTCAATTAATATCTGCAGGTGTGCTTGTATGGGTGAGAAGAATGACATTTAATTGTGTGGAGGGTATGCATTTCATTGTCTACACGTGTGCTTGTATAAAGGCTTGTATGGGTGAGAAGGATGGCTTTAATGTGTGGAGGGTATGCATTTTATTGTCTACACGTGTGCTTGTATAAAGGCTTGTATGGGTGAGAAGGATGGCTTTTAATGTGTGGAGGGTATATATTTTTTATTGTCTACACGTGTACTTGTATAAAGGGGGCCTGGGGGGAAGGGTAGATTCCAATGCGAGAAGTGTGTGCATCTTATAGTTTTTGGATAGGAAGGAGTTGTTTGATGTCTTTTAATGCGCTGGAGACTGGGAGTCTGGTGGATGTAATACGATAAAGGGGGCGGTATATTGATTTTGTTGGATACAGTGATCACAATAGAGGTGGAGGCATGGCGGCAAAAAGAGGAACTTTAAATTTCCTCTACCCAAATATGATCGGCTTCTGTTTTTCGGAGGGACAGATTGTATCCTGCTACCATGATAGATATTGGGTCTCCCAGGGGGGCAATTTTTTCGATCTTAACGGTTTCGCCTGGCACACATCCCATTTCCATGAGTTTAATATGCAGATCGTCTTTTTCAAATTCTATTATAACTGCGCTTCTACCTGTGCTTAATGCAGAAAGTTTGATCATTTCTTTTTTCATGTACCTACGATTAATCGTGATGAACTTTGCCATTCGTTTTCGGGAGACTTGCAATGGAATAATGAACAAAGGTATCTGTCCGGTGGCAATTGGCCAAACACGGAGGTGCTGTAAACCAAAATTTCACTATACTTTTACATCTTTATTACGGATAGCGAGAAACATGGCGATTAACTTTATAGCACATGAGATTAAATTAGATCTCAGGAACAAGACCAGGTTAAAGTCCTTTTTAAAGGATCTATTTGCTGCAGAACAACAGGGATTATCTGGGCTACAGTATATCTTTTGTTCTGATGATTATTTGTTGGAGATCAATCAATCTTTTTTGCAACATGATACGTATACTGATATAGTGACTTTTGAGATGAGTGATGATCCTGCTATTACGGAGGGGGAGGTTTATGTGAGTGTGGATCGGGTAAAGGATAATGCGGAAAAATATGGGGTATCTCCGGAGCAGGAATTACACCGCGTTATTTTTCACGGTGCATTACATCTTTGTGGTTTCAAGGATAAAACGAAAAAAGAGGCGTCGTTGATGAGAGAAAAAGAAGAAGAATATCTTCAAAAATATTTTTCCAAGTAAATGTTCCACGTGGAACATCACATTTGCCAACGGAGTTTTTATACCGTTTCCCATTATTAGTTCCAGTTTTTTATGATACTGTCTATGCCAATGAGGGTAATTACCTACCTACTACTTTTTATGTTGCTGCTTGCCGGCATGCATGCGCTGATCCTTTTATTGATCTGCTGGTTTATTACTTTACCATTAGGTTGGATGGTCTGGGGAACTATTGGATTTCTCCTGATCAACTTGGCCGGTGTGAAATGGAGTTGTGCACTTTTGTCTAAGTGGTCTATGCAAATGAATGGGTTAGGGTATACCTTTTTACCGGTGGTTGCTATGGGTTGTAGTTTGTTAGGAAGTGCCTTTCTTTATCGTTACCTGCTATCTGCTCCTGGGCAATTTTTGTGGGCGATTTGTTTGTACATCATATTGGCGGGAGGCACCTGTGCCTTTTTGATCTACCAACGCAAACAGTAAATTCAAATGTTCCACGTGGAACATTCATCAAATGGAATAGCGCCTGATTTTTCCTTGCTTCTCTGTAACTTTGCAGTTCGATTTATAAATTATGTTTCCTTCTTACGATGTAATTGTGGTAGGCGCCGGTCATGCCGGTTGCGAGGCAGCGGCTGCTGCTGCCAATATGGGCTCCAAAGTATTGTTGGTGACCATGAATATGCAGACTATCGCGCAGATGAGCTGCAACCCTGCTATGGGTGGAATCGCTAAAGGACAGATAGTTCGGGAGATAGATGCTTTGGGAGGATATTCCGGTATTGTCACTGACCAATCCATGATACAGTTCCGTATGCTGAATCTTTCAAAAGGTCCTGCGATGTGGAGCCCCCGTACCCAGAATGACCGGATGTTATTTGCTGCCAAGTGGAGAGAGGCGTTGGAGCGGACATCGAATGTGGATTTTTATCAGGACATGGTAAAAGGACTGTTGGTAAAAGATGGAAGCTGTTGCGGGGTGATCACCGGGCTTGGACATGAGATCAAATCAAAAGCGGTGGTACTGACCAATGGTACTTTTCTTAATGGTGTGATCCATATCGGTGATAAAAGATTTGGCGGGGGCCGGGTGGCGGAAACCGCGGCCACCGGTATAACGGAACAACTGGTTTCCCTGGGTTTTGAAAGTGATCGTCTTAAAACGGGAACGCCTCCCAGGGTAGATGGACGGAGTCTGGATTATTCCCGGATGGAAGAACAGAAAGGGGACGATATCATCACCGGGTTCTCTTACCTGGATGTAGAAAAAATAAAACCTTCCCAGCAGAGAAGCTGCTATATCACCTATACCAGCGAAGCGGTACATGAGATGCTTCGGACGGGGTTTGACCGTAGCCCTATGTTCCAAGGCAGGATACAGGGAGTAGGCCCCAGGTATTGTCCAAGTATTGAAGATAAGATCAATCGTTTTGCAGAAAGGGACCGGCACCAGCTGTTTGTAGAACCGGAAGGCTGGAACACGGAAGAAATATATGTGAACGGTTTTTCTACTTCCCTGCCGGAGGATGTACAGATGAAGGCATTGAAGATGGTGCCTGGTTTTGAGAACGTGAAGATGTTCCGTCCCGGGTATGCTATCGAGTATGATTACTTCCCACCTACCCAGCTGAAGTTTACCCTTGAGACCAAACAAATAGCATATCTCTATTTTGCCGGGCAGATAAATGGTACTACCGGGTATGAAGAAGCTGCCTGTCAGGGTCTCATGGCGGGGATGAATGCCCACCTGAAAGTGAACGGACAGGAACCTTTTATTCTGAAAAGGAGTGAAGCTTACATAGGGGTATTGATCGATGATCTGATCAATAAGGGTACAGATGAACCTTACCGTATGTTTACTTCGAGGGCTGAATTCAGGACTTTGCTTAGGCAGGACAATGCGGATCTGCGACTCACGGAGAAAAGTTACCGCCTGGGGCTGGCTTCAGAAGAAAGGGCGCGTCGTGTAGAGGAGAAAGGGAGTGGAGTAGCTGCCATTAAAAAAATACTGAAGGAGTTGCCTATTGATCCGGAGGATATTAATCACCTGTTGCAGGAAAAAAATTCTGCTCTCCTGGTACAAAGACAAAGAGCTTTCCAGCTGTTGTTACGTCCTGGAATGGATATTTTCTCTATGATGCAAAAGGTAGACAAGATTGGAAATGCCTTGAAGGGATATGACCGGGAGATACTGGAACAAGCAGAGATCCAGGTGAAGTATGATGTCTATATAGAGAAGGAGCAGGAGTTGGTTCAGAAGATGAGTCAACTGGAAGATCTGATTATTCCAGATAGTTTTGATTATGGTAAACTGGTATCGCTGAGTGCAGAGGCCAGACAAAAATTCAACAAAATACGTCCCCGTACATTAGGGCAGGCCAGCAGGATCAGCGGTGTAAATCCCAGTGATGTACAGATACTCATGGTGTACATGGGACGATAAAAAATAAGCCAAATAAAAAGCGCCGGTCTGATTTCAGACCGGCGCTTTTTATTTGGCAGCGAAACAGTCCAATATCTCTATTGTCAGCCTGGTCAGTTCAGGTAATGTAGATAGCTGGAGTTCGGCAATATTTAGTCCGACGATTGCGGCTGCATACCAGACGGGATAACTGGTACTGCCTGGCATAAGCGCCCAGATCAATGGACTATATACACTCATGCCATCGTTGGGCAGTTTTTGCTGTAATTTCTTTTGGTATGATTCGTAGTGTGGGGAGGGGGGATGATCTGTGGTAAGTTGTTTGATCAATTGCAGGGCACCTTTACCCAGTTCATCCAGGTGGTTACCGGTGAGCAAGCAAAAGTTATAAGTGATCATCCGTTGTTGTTTTTCTGTGAGTGGTCGAACTTTTGTATTAAAGAGTTCCCAATATTCTTTAGATCCTTCCGGGTTATTATTCATGCAATTTGGTTTACGGATATGGCGGTCATTAGTTGTAATGTTCCACTTTACAAGTTTAACTTATTCGGGGATGATTAGAGAACCGGGATTTGATTATTGTTTGATCTAGTGGTGAAACGGTTTGTATATGAAATGGCCTTCAGCTAACACAAATACAATTTGGAAAACCCGTAGATATTGTAGACTTTTAAATCTGAAAAACTTAGACCCTATTTGTATCAATTACCAAAGCAAGTCACAACAATCATTTTTATTGTTCAAACATCACTTTTTCGACGCATCTCTTAAAAAAACAGCTCTCAGAAAGGCGGTAAAATTTGCCGAACGCCACCCGGTTAATACCATTCATCCAAAAGGAGAAAGGTGTCCTTAAATTGGCTAAAACGCCTGAATTTGACGATTTGTCAAAAAGTGAAAAAAATTTTTTCTTCAGGCAACTGTTTATGGACGGCTTCCGTACTCACTGAGGTGCAAAAAGAAATTCGATATTAAACTCGAACATGAACAACCAAATCCGGATATCAGGATAATTTGTGCAGGACCTAACAAATATAATAGCAGGTTGCCGGAAGCAAAACCGAAGCAGCCAGGAAGAGTTATACCGGCAATTCTTTGGATATGCCATGAGCATCTGTTTGCGCTATTCACATCATAGAGAAGAAGCTATTGAGATACTCAATGATGGATTTCTAAAAATATTCCAGCATATTGATACTTTTGATATGAATCGTCCATTCAAAAGTTGGCTGGGCAGGATCATGGTCAACACTTCCATAGATTTTCTGCGAACTAAAAAGAAACTGGCTTTTACGGAAGATATTTCCCAGACTTATGAAATAGGGGTAGATGACAAGACGCTAGATAAATTATCTTACGAAGAATTGCTGCTGCTGATACAATCATTACCACCGGGCTACCGGGCGGTGTTTAATCTATACATTATGGAGGGGTATCAACATCATGAGATAGCAGAAATATTAGGTATCTCTGAAGGGACGTCCAAATCCAATCTATTTAAAGCAAAGAAGATATTGAAGGATCGGATTACCGAAACAGCTGCTTATACCGCATTTAATAACGAAGACATGGGGAGGCTTACCGACAGGAAATGAAAGATGCTTTTGAAAATAAGATCCGTGAGAAGCTAGAAAAGGCAGAGCAGGAATCATTTGATCCCATTGCCTGGGAGAAGATGAAAGCCCAACTCGATGCTACTGGCGATGATGACAAAACCGGCGCCTTTTGGTGGTGGTGGATACCTGTGCTTGTACTTCTGCTGGCAGGTGGTATTTTCATCTGGCCGGGCGGCATCCTATTAAATAAACATAGCTCAACGCCTGTCGCTGCTCAATTGTCTGTATCTGATAAACATCCTTCATCTGCTACTTCTCTCCCCCTTACAAAAGATAGAAACGATCATTCAACGCAGAAAAATATATCCCGTACGTCAGCGTATAGTAATACAGGTAGTGATTTGATTCTTGGTAATGGAAATAATGGAAAGGTGGACGACCCTAGTATTTCATCTGGTGCTCATCATGGTCAGCAACAGGCTATTACCACCAGCATCACACCGGCGAAAAAAGGAATATCCACTGCTTCAACTGTGCCTGGACACCGGCCACCTGTATTAGCAGCTGTGAGTGGTCAGCACCAGGCTACTGCTTCACCTTCGGAGGGGGCGCAGATACCGGAATATTCGCAAACGAATACTACCGTTGTTCCCAATACTGCCGCAATACCGAATACCATACAAGCGATTGCTTCCCTGTTCCCACAAGAACCGGAGATCGCTACCGGTCTTACGCTGCAACGGCCTACGGCAATGCCTGTAAAGGAAACGACGACAGTAGTGATTGCCGGCAATAAATCCCGTAAGGAGCCGCAAGTGAAGGGGATTGGTGTAGGGTTATCATTGGGAGCGGATTATAATAGTGCACCCTCTCTGAAATATGGAAAGATCAAACCTAATTTTGGATTGTCTGTCAACTATTATTTTAACAATCGCTGGTCTGTTTCCACAGGTTTGGTGTACAGTAAGAAATCGTATGGTGCGACGCCATCTGACTATAAACTGCTAAAAAAATTACCCCCGCCCAGTTCTCCTTATTACGTAGTTAAAAAGGTAGATGCGGATTGTATTGTACTGGATGTGCCGATCAATGTAAATTACACTTTTGCGGAAAAGAACCGGCATCGCTGGACTGCTACGGCAGGCCTTTCCAGTTATTTTATGATCAGGGAGAACTATTGCTACATATATGCCTGGGCTACTCCCAAAGAGATAGAACTGAATAACAAAAACCAGCATTACTTATCCATACTTAACCTCGGTATTACCTATCAGTATTCATTAGGCAAACACACCACACTCGGACTCCAGCCTTACGCCAAAATACCATTACGCCCCATTGGTTTTGGTGAAATCAACCTGTTCAGTGCGGGTGCGGCTATTCAACTCAACTTACACGGAAGGAGATAACAACGTTGTATTTCCAATGATCGCCTCTTTGAAAAAGTGGGCGCTGTTTTTGTATTTTGTAACGATTAAACCCTGATACAAATGCATAAGTTTTTATTATTCTTTTACCCGATAATAATACCATTTATAGCTATGGCACAAGGAACTGCAGATAAGCAGCTGCTACTGATCGGCACATATACCAAAACCAGCAGCGAGGGGATATATCTCTATGAATTTGACAGCAAGAATGGACAGTTACAACCTGTGGGTGTAGCGAAGCAAGTTGACAATCCTTCCTATCTGGTGGTATCGCCTAATGGTAAGCAGGTGTATTCCGTGAATGAGGTAGGTGCGAGTCGTAAGGGCAGTGTGAGTGCATTCACTCTGGACCGTAGTGCCGGCCTGTTGACATTTACGGGTAAGCAGCCTGCGGGTGGTGATGGTCCTTGTTATATTAATACCGACAGGCAAGGTAAGTTTGTTGTGGTGGGTAACTATGCGAGTGGTAGTTTATCGGCGCTGCCTATACAGGTAGACGGTAATATTGCAGCGCCGGTACAAACCATACAACATACCGGCTCCAGCATCAACAAGAGCAGGCAGGAAACGCCGCATGTACACTGTGTAGAATTTTCTCCTGAGCAACATTATCTCTATGTACCGGACCTGGGTACGGACAAAGTAAATATTTACAAATTTGATCCGGCGGCAACACAACCTTTACAGCCTGCATCTCCTGCTTATGTGGTTTTTCCGGGAGGTTCAGGACCTCGGCACCTGGTATTCCATAATAACGGGAAGTGGGCATACGTAATTCATGAATTAGATGGGAAGATCAGTGCATTTAACTATCAGCCACAGAGCGGAGCACTGGATCGTTTTCAAACCATTACGACCCTTCCTGCCGGCTTTAACGGCACGATCTCCGGCGCGGACATACATATTTCTCCGGACGGTAAATTTCTCTATGCTTCTAACCGTGGTACACTCAATGATATTGTCATTTACCGCATCGCTATGAATAGTGGTAAACTTACTTATGTGGACCGGCACAGCAGTGGTGGTAAGACGCCCCGCAATTTTATGATAGACCCTTCTGGTCAGTTTCTGCTGACGGCGAACCAGGATTCTGATAATGTGGTGGTATTCAAAAGAGATGTCAATACGGGTAAACTGGCTGCTACGGGGCAAGAAATAAAGATCGCTATGCCGGTTTGTCTTAAAATGACGTCCCGTCAATAAGATACTGGCACTATCTTTTTGCGATACTTACTAAAATGTAGTGTTATGAAAGATAAACAGCCGAAAAACGAGGAGTCGCAGGTACCTGGCGGGCAAAGGCAAGATAAGCCGCAACCACCGACAGCAGCGGAGCAGGAGCAGCGGCATGATGAGTTGTTTCCCGGGTACCCCAGTTATCCTAAAGGAGAAGATATCACCAGTCGTAATGAGGAGGTGGATATGGATGTAGAAGATGCTACCCGTTCTACCCAGCTGAATGATGAAATATTACGCGAGCGCCAACGTACTGCGCGAGAAGATATGGATGAAGGGTTGGATGTACCCGGTGCAGAGTTGGATGATGCGGATGAAGAGACGGGAGGAGAAGACGAGGAGAATAATTTCTACAGTCTGGGTGGTGATCGACATGAGGATTGATCTTATAATAAAGGTGTCAGTAAGCGGCACACGGCGTCGGTGAACTTTTGGAATAATGGCCGGTTGCGCCAGGACTTTCTATCTACTTTGACGGCGTCGCACAGGTCGTCTTCAAAACTTTTATTCAGTTTGTTGGCGAATGTTTGATCGTAAATAATAGCAGCTATTTCACAGTTAAGATAGAAGCTACGGTTGTCGAGGTTTACGGTGCCTACCATGGCTACATTGTCGTCTATCAGGATGGTTTTTGCGTGCATGAAACCTTTCTTATACAAGTATACATGAATACCTGCTTCCAACAGGGATTTGATGAATGACATAGCTGCGTGCTGTACTACGAATGAATCTCCTTTTTCGGGTAATAGCAGCTCCACATCTTTACCCGCCAGGGCTGCTATCTGCAAAGCAGTCAATATTTGTTCATTGGGGATAAAATAGGGATTACAGATCCTGATGCGACGTTTGGCTACATTGATAGCCATGAGGATGCATTGCATTGCCATGGGCCATTCTGAATCGGGGCCGCTGGCTACGATGTCTGAGAAGCAAGTTTCCCGTATGGTAGAACGCTGAAAGTAAGGAATGGCAAAAGAGAATGTTTGTTTGCTGCAATAGCGGTAACTCAGCAAGAACTGTAGTTGGAGGTTGTTTACTGCGTCGCCTTCAATCATCAGGTGGGTATCTCTCCAGAAGGTACTATGTTTTCCGTTGTTGACGTAGCGTTCGTCAACATTGATACCACCGGTAAAGCCTACACGTCCGTCGATGACGATGATCTTACGGTGATTGCGATAGTTAGCGTTCAGGTAAAAGTATATGCGGACAGGGGAGAAGGGGTATACTTCTGCGCCATGTGCTTTAAGGCGGGCAGGTATATCGCCGATATGATTGCTGCCCAGGTCATCATATATTAGTCTTACTTCTACGCCTTCTTTGAGTTTTTCGATGAGTATTTCTGTTACGGCGTTGCCGATATCATCCGCTACGAAAATGTAGTATTCTATGTGAATGTGATGTTTGGCATGTTTCAGTGCTTTGAATAGGGCGGGGAATTTCTCTTCTCCATTTAACAGGAGGTGTACGCGGTTGTGTTTGGTAAGAACTGATTGCCTGGTGTTAAGGAGCATTGTGGATACTTCCTGTTTACTGGCTACCTGTTGTCGTAGTTCCAGCTGCATGCGTTCCATTTCGGGCCGTTGTGTTTCCCAGAAGCGGTAGATCAGTGTTTCATCTTTACTTCCTTTTAAGGTAAAACGGCGGCGTTTGCGCAGATCGCGGCCCAGGTAGTAGTATACGATCAGTCCCAGTACGGGTACAAAGATCAGCAATAATATATAGGCGGAGGCTTTAACCGGATTGCGGCTTTCCAGTAAAATAGTGCCTACTACGCCTATGAAGGTAAGTGCAAGCAGTACATAGCCCGCTATTTTTACATAGGGATGCCATGTTGATCCGGATAATAGTTGTACGATCGAATTCAAGTGAGAAAGTATTGCCTGTCTAAAGTTAAAATAATTTGTAGTCAGTTAAGTCACTACCAGTTATCATCACAAGGTGTGCCTTTCTTTCTTACGTCCATACAAAAAGATTAATTTAGTGCACTTCATAGCGGGGGTATCCCGTTATTATATGCGATAAACTACCATATACGAGCATGCAGGAGACCATCCTTCAAAAGCTGGAAGCATCCCGGAGGGAACTATTGGACCTCGGAATGCGCAATCCCTTATTAAACTACAGATTACCCGCAGGACGCGGTATTCGAATCGTACAGGAGCAATCGGTGGCGACGTATGATATACTCGTTGCCCAGGGCAAGGCGATGACGTTTAGTCCGCGGCCGGAGAAAATGCCTGCTGATGTGCTTTCCGAAACGATTGATAATGCGCCGGATGCAAAATTGCAGACAACGGAGTTAGCTGCGGCGTTACAGCTCCGGTTGCTGAACACTTATTATGCGGCGCGTACCAGTGTGGAAGAGCAAGGGGTCAATACGTTGTACCTGACCCTTGGCATGTTGCGGTGGTATGAGGCGGCGAATGGTACGGAGGTGAGGCAGGCTCCGCTGATATTGGTTCCGGTATCTCTGGAGCGTTCCAGTGCCCGGGAACGATTCCGTCTGCGATATACCGGGGCAGAGGTAGAGATGAACTTGTCCCTGCAAGCGAAGCTGAAAGCAGATTTTAACCTATTCCTGCCTGATATCCCGGATGAAGAGGAAACAGATATTGCTGCTTACATCCTGGCGGTGGAAAAAGTGATCAAAGGGATGTCGGGCTGGGAGGTCGTTGCGGATGCTATTGAACTCGGCTTTTTCTCTTTCGGGAAATTCATGTTATATCATGATCTGGATAGTACGCAATGGCCGGCAGATAGTAAACCGATTGCGCATCCTATTTTACAGGATCTTTATACGGATGGTTTCCGGGATGCGCAGCCATCTGTGCCCGAGGATGCTTTTATTGATGCGGAACCGAGGGCCGCGACCTTACACCAGGTGGTAGATGCTGATAGTTCACAGTTGTTGGCGATGCTGGCTATCCAGGAAGGCCGTAACCTGGTGATACAAGGTCCTCCGGGTACGGGTAAGTCCCAGACGATCACCAATATTATTGCGAATGCGATCGGGGAAGGGAAGAAGGTGTTGTTCGTTGCCGAAAAGATGGCGGCGTTGGAGGTGGTAAAGCGGAGGTTGGACAATATTGCATTGGGAGAGGCCTGTCTGGAATTGCATAGCCACAAAGCCAATAAAAAGGAGCTTCATCAGGCATTGAAAAGAGTGCTTGATCTGGGTAAGCCAGCTATTCAGAAACTGCAACAGGAAGTATCGATGCTGGCGGAGTATCAGGATGAGCTGAACGGATATTGTGCGGCGATACATACAGAAATAGGGAAGAGTGGGTGGAATGCTCAGGAGGTTACGGGACGTCTGCTGCAGATCGCGGCGGAGTACCCGGTGGAGCTGCCCCATCTGGTGCCTCCCGGTATGTCTATGTGGGGTGCTGAGCAGATGCAACAGGCATCTGCCCTGGCGGAACGTATACAGGCCTGGATAGCGGCATCTGGTCAGCCTGCGGACAATGCCTTCTGGGGTTCCCGGTTGCAGGTGCTGGTACCGCAGCAACAAACGGTTGTAGCTAACTCTTTGCAGCGAGCTAACGACGCGGTACAAGCTTTACAGGCATTGTCAGCCACGGTAGCGGCACATGTAGCTACACCTGCCCCGTTGAATAGGACAGAGACGGTATTGCTATCTGTTACGATGCGGCTGGCATCGCAAAAGCCGGATCTGTCTGATATCCATGTCCAGCATGATGCCTGGCTATTGCAGGCTGCTGATATACAGGATTTATTGCAGGTAGGCAGGCAATTGGATGCTATCCGTAAGGCGTATGAGCAGGTATTGCTACCTATTGCCTGGCAGCAGCCGGTACTTGATATCCGGTCGCAGTTGCTCGCTTATGGAGACAAGTGGTATAAGTTTGTGATGGGGACTTATCGCCGTAGCAAACAACAGTTGGCAGCCCTGTGTAAGCACGATCTGCCTGCTGATACGGCGACGCAGTTATCGCTCGTAGATGCTATACTACAGGCCCAGCAGCTGACGGCCTCTTTGCAGGTCTACGATACGTTGGCCAAAGCATTATTTGGTGTTCGCTGGAAGCAGCAAACATCTGACTGGGCGCAGCTGGAAGCGATACATGTTTATTTGCAGCAAGTACATCGGGCTGTGCAGCAAGGCGATTGCCTGGCGATATTACCTGCTTATCTGCAGCGGCAGGAACCAGCCATCAGTGCGGCTACTCATCACCAGGAGCTGGAGCAAGCCTTGCAACAACAGGCGCAGCAGTTGCGTGAATTGCTTGGTCTGATCGACCTGGACGAAAAGGTACATTTTACTGACGGTCCATTGCTTTTGCAACGTCCCTATGAGGAGCAGCTGCTAATATTGTCTGTGTGGAAACAGCGGTTGCCGGAGCTGCACCAGGTGATCGCGTGGAACAATCTGAAGGAGAAAGCTACTGCTTTGCAGCTGGACTGCCTGATACAGGAAGCGGCACACTGGCCTGCTGCGGGGACCCAACTAAAGGCGGCATTGGAACAAAGCTGGTATAACTATCTCCTGGAGCAGGCGATCCTATCGGCACCTGCTATACGAAGTTTTGAACGTAGCAGTCATGAGGAGGCCATTCGTCAATTCCGTAAGCTAGATATTATTCATCAGCGATATAACAGGGCGAGGGCGGCTCTTACGCATTGGGAAGCTATTCCGCGGCTGGAAGCCGGTGGGCAGGTGAATGTGCTCCGGACGGAGTTTAATAAAAAGGCGAGGCATATGCCTATCCGCAAACTGATGCAGGAGGCGGGGCTGGCCATTCAGGCGATCAAGCCGGTATTTATGATGAGCCCTTTGTCTATTGCCAACTATTTACCACCGGGAGCATTGGAATTTGATTTGGTCATTTTCGATGAGGCGAGTCAGGTGAAGCCGGTAGATGCACTAGGTGCCATTTTGAGGGGGAAGCAGTTGGTGGTGGTAGGAGACAGTAAACAATTACCCCCGACCAGTTTCTTTGATTCTCTTACGGCAGACCTGGAGGATGAGGAGAATGTAACGGCCGATATGCAGAGTATATTGGGGATGTGTGAAGCGCAAGGTGCGCCGCAGCGTATGTTGAGGTGGCATTATCGCAGCCGTCATGAATCGCTGATCAATTTATCCAACCAGGAATTCTACGATAACAAGCTGGTGATCTTCCCGAGTCCTGGGGGAGAGGACCGTATGGGGCTGGTATGGCATTATCTGCCTGATACGGTATATGACAAAGGGCAGACGCGAACGAACCGGCAAGAAGCAGCCAGTATAGCTGCGAAGGTGATGGAGCATGCGCGAATATATCCTCATCTCAGTTTGGGGGTAGTAGCGTTTAGTACGACGCAGATGCAGGCGATACAGGAAGAGCTGGAGACATTACGGAAGGCTTCTCCGGATCAGGAAGTATTTTTCCGGCAGCATCCAGAAGAACCGTTTTTTGTTAAGAATCTTGAGAATGTACAAGGTGATGAGCGAGCGGTCATATTTATCAGTGTGGGTTATGGAAAGACGGCGGAAGGAACTGTTAGTATGTCGTTTGGGCCCTTGAATAATGAAGGCGGTGAAAGGCGGCTGAACGTGTTGATCACCCGGGCTAAATTGCGCTGTGAGGTGTTTACCAATTTGAGACCGGAAAATATAGATCTGGGGCGTACGCAGAGCAGGGGGGTAAAAGCGTTGAAACATTTCCTGTATTACGCGGCACATGGTAGTACGATGGCTGCGGATAGTACCGTCGAGCCATTGGTACATCCTTTTGAAGATCATATCGCTGCCTTGTTGCGAGAGCGGGGATATACCGTTCATACGCAGGTGGGTACAGCAGGTGTTTATATTGATCTTGCTATTGCAGATCCGGCTACGCCGGGGAGATACCTGCTTGGTATTACCTGTGATGGTGCTTCTTACCAGGCAGCGCGGTCTGTGCGTGACAGGGATCGTTTGCGTCAGCAGGTATTAGAAGGGATGGGATGGAAGCTGTACCGGGTATGGAGTACAGATTGGTTGCGTCATCCTCAGCGGGAGCTGGAAAGATTGATCAATGCTATAGAGGACGCCAAGGCTAGTGTTCATACAGTAGCTGCTGCTAACGAGCCAGTGGCTATACTAGAACGGGAGGAGAAGGAAGTATTGCCGGAAGCGACTGTTGTGATGTACGAGCAGGCGACAGTGCCTCAGGAGATTGCGGCTGTTGATTTTCATGATCATCCTATTGGCAGGCTGAGTGGTTGGATGGAGGACATTGTAAATGTGGAGAGTCCTGTTCACATAGAAGAAGTGACGCGCCGGTTTGGCGAGGCGGCGGGATTACAACGGATCAGTAGCCGGGTGAAGGAAAGTCTTAAAACAACGATGGATTTTGCTGCAGATAAAGGGATTATTAAGGTAAAAGGGGACTTCCTCTGGCATAAAGATATGCAGACGCCATTGCTGCGTAATAGGAGTGAGTTGCCAGCCTCCTCTCGCAAATTGGTATACATTGCACCGGAGGAATTACAGCTTGCTATTTTGCAAGTCGTCACTGCCGCTATTGCTATCACTGCTGAAGATGCGGTGCCGCTGATTGCGAAGTTATTTGGCTTTACCCGTGTTACGGAAGAGATGAAACTGACTATACTGGAGCATCTGCAAAAGGCGGTAGATCAGCAGGTCGTTATCGAGGATGGAGAATGGCTTAAAATAACTGCTTAAATATAATACCGGGAGTATGTCTACTCATACTCCCGGTATGCATTAAAAGAGCGGAAGTGTAAATGTTCTGACGGCATTGCCCCGCTTTGTATAATGGTGTTGTTGCCATTGTTGCGTTGCCTGTATCGCTGCCTGTTGCCATTGCCATGACTGTACCTTCTCTTTCAACCGTTCGACTGCTTCCTTCTTATTCTGATGTTGTGAGCGGGATGTCATGCAGAGGACACTGATACCGGAGGGTATGTGTGTTGCCCTGACGGCGGTTTCGGTTTTATTTACATGTTGTCCTCCGGGGCCTGCCGCACGGCAGGTTTTGAAACTTACCTCTTTCGTATTCCATTCTTTCAGTGATAATGTATCGTACCGTTGTATGGTGATGAACCAATTCTTCCTTTTATGCATTTTGCGATAAGGGCTTTGGCCGATCCATTGGATGGTACCGATCCATGATTGTATAAATGACACTAATTCATTTCCAGATAATTTTACTGTTACGGACAGCAATGTGCCGTTCATCGTACCCGGTATTTTATTTATAACGTCAGCGTATATATTATTTTTCCTGGCTTCTTTCAGGAGTTGTTCCAATACCAGTGCCACTACGCGGGAGCATTCCGTGGGACCCTTGCCGGCAGATAGTTGTAGTAAGCTGTTGTTATTTATGTTTTGTTCCATGTAATTATTCTTTATTCATTCTTACGATGCGCGGGGTGAAGTGTCCATGTATGGTGATGAGTTCTTCCTGCGCGTTCATTACTGTCTGTATGTCTTTGTAAGCCATAGGAGATTCTTCTACGCTACCTCCGATCAAGGTGACACCGGCGGCGGAGAGTAGCTTTTTAAGGGATGACTGTGTGAATTTTTCTTTGGCTTTTTTTCTGGACATCGCTCTACCGGCTCCATGGGCAGCGGACTGGAGGGATGTGCTGTTGCCTTTACCTGTTACGAGGAAGCCACCATCTATCATATTGCCGGGGATGATACCTGCTTCTCCGGTATGTGCCGGTGTGGCGCCTTTCCGGTGTACATAGGCAGTACGCCCATCGGGCAGGCTCTCTTTCCAGGCGAAATTGTGATGGTTTTCTACTTTGGCGACTGGTTTTAAGCCAAGTACTTTTGCCAGGTTGAGATGTATGCGGTCATGGCAGGCTTTGGCATAATCGCCTGCCAGGTTCATGCTGAGCCAGTACTCTTGTCCTGCTTCGGTATTCATATCGAGCCAGGCGAGTTGTCTGGCTTCTCTTGGCAATCGGCATTGTTCCATCGCGAGTTGTGTATAATGTTGTGCAATGGAGGCCCCAAGCCCTCTGGATCCGGAGTGGGACAGGATGGCGAGGTAGTTACCTTCGGGAAGCCCCAATAGGTTATCTGCGTACAGGAGCATATTGCCAAATTCAACGAAGTGGTTACCGCTACCGCTGGTACCCAACTGGCGGACTGCTTTGCCATGCAGACTTTTAAGCAAGGCGGTGTAGCTGAATTCTTTTCTGTCGAGTACTTCGTGTTCCTGGGAGAAGGGTAGTCCTCCTTCCATGCCGAAGTGGGTATAGTCCTGTAAGGCCATTTTTAGCTGGTAGGTGTTCCTTTGGAGGAAGTTGCGACCGGTATCATATAATGTGAGTGCCATGCGGCATCCGATGTCTACGCCTACACCATATGGGATCAGGGCGTTTTCGACGGCGAGTACAGCGCCTACCGGCAATCCGTAACCGGCATGGGCATCCGGCATGAGCGCGCCCTGTATGGCTACCGGCAGGCGCAGGCATGTCTGCATCTGTTGTTTGGCGGCAGGTTCGATATGTTTGCTACCGAATGCTTTAACCGGTGCTGCGGTCTGTTCGGAGCGCAGTTCATATGCTATATAGTTATGCTCTTCTTCTTCCGGCAGTAAGGTGGCTGCCAGTTTATGCCATACTTCATCCTGCAGCCATTGCTGCGGTTGCTGATGGATAGCGGTCAGTGTTTGTATCAGCAGTTCCCTGGCTATGTGCCTGGACTGCTTATTAAGTATACCTATTGCAATGCTGCGGCTTCTGTCGTCTGTATAACCCAGTTTGCTGAGGTCTTTAAGTCGTATGTTATGATTGCTCATTTTCTTCGTTTTGATAGTAGTGCTGATTAAGTATGTCGGAGAGCGACCTGTTGAGGAGGGGGCTCTTTTCATACTTTCTGTTTTCGAACCAGTATTGATATCCCCGGCTACAGGTTAGTTTGTAGATATGAGGGCGCAGATGCCGGTCTGTGATATAGCGGTTTAATTCTGCCAAGGAGCTTTCCAGCTCATGGTTCCGTTTTTTTACCCGGGTGATCATCTTTTTATAATGACTGCAATAGCTGGTGACCCGTTCAAACAATGCTGCTTCTTTTTCCGTCAGTTTTAGTTTTACAAACGTGTTCAAATCAGGTTGTCTGAGATGTTGTTCATTGTTAACGTATACTCGTTTACGATGTATCCGTTTTTTAACTTTAAAGTCTTTGCGATGGCTGTATGCTATCGTGTTGATCTTGTCCAGTATTCCCTGATAGAAGGTTGCTTGTCTGCCAAGTGCTGTATCATTCCGCAGGATGAAGCTTCTTTTCCATCCACGTTGATATGGCGGATCCAGTTTTTCGTATCCGAGTTGCCGGATCTGCGTATACAGGTTGGTGGTCGTACGGTCTAACCGCAGCAGTTTTTTTTCCCAGTCTTCGTATACCATTCTGCGTTTGCTTCTTGCGGAGCGGATACGGCAATGCTGCAGTAATTCCTGGCAAGAGGAATTCTGTACCATAGCAAAATATTTTGCCGGTGAATAAATAGTGACCGCGAGTGATCGCGATCTGTTTATGATCGGATGAGGAGTAACGGACCGGTGGGGAAGTACTGGTTGGGAGTAGCTACAGGAGTTTCCTGTTTGGGCAGCGGCAGCAGTCAGGTATTGTAGTTAATACGAGCATGCATTTGCTTTTGCAGCAAAGCAGGGTAACACTTCCATAAAATTACCAGGGAAAGTGGTCCGTTAGGCGATATGTGTAGTTTGTTCCAGCATATGTAAAGTCCTCCATATAGTTTAGTGAAAACGTGAGGAAGAAATTGCTGGCGCGAAGGTACGGATAGTTTTTGCGGCGGGAAAATATAATCGGTTAACTGCAGATAAGAATGACGATCGTCATTCGTCAGGGGCGGGAGTTTGTCAACGGAAGGGGTAAAAACGTACATTTGAGACCTATCAATTCTAACTTATGTCAGAACAGGTTCGTTTACAGTTAACGGCAGCGGTTATGCTGGCTCCGGATGATCTTTTTATGGAGGCGCTGTTAGCGCCGGTACATGAATGTTTGGAGCAGGGGTATACCTGGGATGATTTTGAAGATCCCGGTATTATATTTCCTTATCTCTTTGATATTATGGATAAGCAGGTGAACAACGGGGGATTTATTCAACTGATATATAATGGTTACGGGCATTATATATTCGGGTTACAGGAGGAGTTTCTGCGGGCGATGGAGGCATATGGTGTATTGCAGCTGGTACAACTGTTGCGGGACGTATTACCATTATATGGGACCTACCAGGAGGAGATTGTTAGGACGAGTGAGGAACGACCCGGGGATATGGCGGCGTTCCACGCGCTTAATGTGAAACTGTTGCCTTATTTCCACGAGGTTAACATGCGATATTTTCAAGGGGTAGGTGAGCGATCAAAGGCGATGCTGCGACAGTATATCCAGGAGCATATAGCCGAGTTTGCAGATATTATTTAGATCAACAGAAAAACGGTCAGATGAAAGCAATTGTTATCACAACACCGGGAGGACCGGAGGTACTGCAATGGCAGGAGCGTCCGCGGCCGGTGCCCGGAGAAGGGCAAGTATTGGTGAAGGTGCATGCGGCGGGTATTAACCGGCCGGATGTTTTTCAGCGCAAGGGGAATTATCCGCCGCCGCCGGGAGTACCGGCGGACATACCGGGGTTGGAGATTGCGGGCGAGGTTGTGGAGCTTGGAGCGGGTGTGCAGCGTTGGCAGGTAGGAGATCGTGTTTGTGCTCTGGTGGGCGGAGGTGGTTATGCGGAATATGTGATCGTGCATGCGGAGCATTGTTTGCCGGTACCAGCCGGGTGGAATTTTGCGGCTGCCGCTTCTCTGCCGGAGACGATGTTTACAGTGTGGCACAATGTGTTTCAGCGGGGGCGGTTGCAGGCGGGAGAGCATTTCCTGGTGCACGGAGGTTCGAGTGGTATTGGCATCACTGCGATACAGTTGGCGAAGGCTTTTGGTGCCATTGTATTTGCTACGGCGGGAAATGATGATAAGTGTTACGTATGTGAGCAGCTGGGAGCCACGCAGTGTATTAACTATAGAACGGCGGATTTTGCGGCGGTGCTGGCGGACAAGGGGATAGATGTGATACTGGATATGGTAGGCGGCGATTATATTCCGAAAAACATCCGATTGTTGAGTCCTGACGGCAGGCTGGTATTTATCAATGCGATGGAGGGCGGGTTGATCGAGTTGGATATGTTATATATTATGCGGCAGCGACTTACCATTACGGGCAGCACATTGCGGAACCGGGATATTGCATTTAAGGCTGGGGTGGCAGCTGCGTTGGAGGCGGAAGTGTGGCCATTATTAGATAAAGGAGTTATTAAACCGGTGATATATAAGACGTTCTCTATAGCGGAAGCGGCGGCTGCTCACCAGTTGATGGAAAGCAGCCAGCATATAGGCAAGATCGTATTGACGATCGATTAATGTTGAGAAATTATGTTGTTGTTTTTGTCAGGTCCTTTTCTATGAAGGAGGTATGTTTGGTATCTCTTACGAGGGTGTATACGATGAGGGAGATGAATATGCAGCCGGTCACATACCAGTAGTAGTAAGATTCATGGCCTATCTTTTTGAAGTAGAGCGCGATATAACCGGCGGTGCCGCCGAATAGTGCGACGGTGATGGCATAAGGGAATCCTACTCCTAATGCTCTTACTTCTGCCGGGAACATTTCTGCTTTTACGACTGCATTGATAGAGGTATATCCGCTTACGATGACCAATGCTGCGAGCAGTAGGAGGAATGCCTGCCATACATCGGAGGTGTGGCTTAGTGTGGAGAGGATCGGTACGGTGAAGAGGGTGCCCAGGACGCCGAAACCTACGAGTAATGGTTTTCTGCCAAAGCGGTCAGACAGGGATCCGAATATTGGCTGCATGCCTGCATAGATGAAGAGCAGGAAAAAAACGATCATGGTGGATTGTTCTTCACTCAGATGTACTGTGTTTACCAGGAATTTATGCATGTAGGTGGTGTAGGTATAGAAAGCCAGAGTGCCCCCCATGGTGAGGCCTACTACTGTGAGTACGGCCCTGGGGTATTTGGAGAAGAGGGTTTTTAGTGATCCGCGGTCGGCGCGATGGTTGGATACGTCGGTGGATTCCTGCATGCCGCGGCGCATGAAGAGGGCGCTGAGGGCGAGGAGGGCGCCGATTGCGAAAGGGATGCGCCATCCCCAGTTGTGTAGTTGTTCGGGAGTCAGGAACACCTTTTGCAGTAGGAGCTGTATGCCGAGTGCGAGTAGTTGTCCGCCGATGAGGGTGACATACTGGAAGCTGGAGTAGAAGCCTCTGCGGTCGGCGGTGGCTACTTCGCTGAGGTAGGTGGCGGAGGCGCCATATTCGCCGCCTACGCTGAGGCCTTGCAGTAGTCTGGCCAGTAGTAGGAGTGCGGGTGCTGCATAGCTGATGGTGTTAAAAGAAGGCGTAAGAGCGATCATCAAGGAGCCGAGGGACATGAGTAAGACGGAGAGTGTCATCGCTGCTTTACGGCCACTACGATCGGCAATACGGCCAAACATCCAGCCGCCGATAGGGCGCATCAGGAAGCCTACGGCGAAGATGGCGGCGGTATTCAGGAGTTGGAGGGTGCGGTTGCCATTCGGGAAAAATACCGGGGCGAAGTAAAATTCGAAGGCAGTGTAGGCGTACCAGTCGTACCATTCGACAAGATTTCCTACTGCTCCGGTAAAGATGGCTTTTAGTCGCCATGCGTTATTGGTTGTGGTGGAATGATTATTTTTCATGAACGTATTAAATGAACGATAGACATACGGTGGGCAACAAGTTATATTATTTTTGCGGAGGATGATTGGAGCCGGTGTAGTTGACAGGGAATATTTTACGTTTATTCAGGGAATTTATATGCAGGAAGCGATCGTAAGAGCAAAAAAGGCCGCTGCGGAAGAAGCGGTTAATTATATAGCGCCGGGGATGACCATCGGGTTGGGGACCGGCTCTACAGCCTACTGGGCTATCGTTAAGATAGGGGAGTTGGTGAAACAGGGGCTTAACATACGGGCTATTGCGACATCTGCCGCTTCGGAGGCGTTGGCGCAACGGCTGCATATCCCGTTGGTTAACTTTGCCGGGATCAGTCATATTGATGTTGATATTGACGGGGCGGATGAGATAGATGAGCAGCTTAACCTGACCAAGGGCGGTGGCGGGGCGTTGCTTCGGGAGAAGATCATTGCTGCTGCCAGCAAACGGATGATCGTGATCGCAGACGATGCTAAAAAGGTAAAGACGCTTGGTGCGTTTGCGTTGCCGGTGGAGGTGGTACGGTTTGGCTGGGAGATGACTTTGCGGAAGCTGGAGGCTACCGGTAATAAGCCGAGTCTGCGGAAAGAAGGCGATTATCCGTTCCTGACGGACAATGGCAATTACATCATTGATTGTGCTTATGGGGAGATCCCTGATCCTGCGTCGCTGGATACCTTGCTACATCGTATACCTGGTGTAGTGGAGACGGGGCTTTTTGTGCAGATGGCGCATACGGTGATCATCGGGAAGGCGGATGGTACAACGACGACGTTACATCACCTGTAAATAGTTGATACAAAGAGCCGGGGCCTGGCAGATACATCTCATTGTATCTGCCAGGCCCCGGTTGTATTTATACGGGAACAGCGGTCAATCCTGTAGTTCCATTACTTCTTCTTTTTTGCCGGTAAATTCTTTCACGGTCATATTATACATTACGCTGTGGCGGTTATTGACACGTTGTACGAGGTGTACGTGGGCGATAAAGCGCTGTACGATCTGTATTTTATCGCTCGGTGTTACTACCAGCAATTGCAGGTGTAGCTGCCGGCACAGTTCCATGAGATAGGTGGCTTTTTCTTCATCCTGGTTGCTGAAGCTTTCATCTACTGCGATGAAGCGCAGGCTGCGGGAGTTCTGGCCTTCTTTGGTGATTCCGAACTGGTAGGCGATGGCGGAGCAGAGGATGGTGTAGGTCAGCTGGGCTTTTTCTCCACCGGAGAGTTGTCCCATCTGGCGATACGTTTTTTTCAGCTCGTCGGTATTGCGGTATTTTTCATCTGCCCAGAATTCGAACCAGTTGCGTACGTCGAGTACCCTGGAGCGATAGCTTTCGCTTTCTTCCAGGTTGCCTATCAGTGGTTGTACGTGCTGGCGGAAGTGCAGTGCTTTTTCTTCGAAGCTATTTTGCTGCCAGTCTGCTGCTTGTGGTAATGCATTGAGCAGGTTGGCACGGAACTCTTTGATGGTGGTGTCAGGAACGGAGCGCATGCCCAGTTGTATGTAGGTATCGGGCAGGCGGTTGAAGTTGATGCCACCTAATGACTGGTTGAGTGTATTGACGCTGCCTTTGATCTTTTGTTCCCAGCTTTCCAGTTCTTCGTTGAGCTCACCGATCTTGTAGACCATGGTTTCGTGGAGGTAGCGTTCGAAGTCTTTTTTATAGCGGGGGAGGTTGTCGGACTGTAGTTTTTCCAGCCATTCCATGTATTCCTGTACGAATTCGCGGTCGGAGGGGAGTTGTTGTACATCTCCTGTCCAGTCGGTGAAGCGTTGCAGGGTTTCGAGAGGCGGATTTTTGATGCGGTTGATGCCGCGGTCGAGTTCGCGACCTACTTTGATCAGGGCGTCTTCCAGTTGTTTGACTTCTTCTGACAAGGAATTTTTGATCTGCTGGTATACCAGGTCGATGTTGTTGAGGCCGATATTAAGCAGTACGGAGTCGTGTCTGCGCTGGAAGTCGAGCAGTTGCAGGGTATCTTCTTCTGTGAGTTGCTGCAGGAGGGGCTGCAGGTGTTGTTGTTGTGTTTCTACCTGTTGCAGGTTGTTTTCGCTGATACCGATTTTTGTGAGTAAGGCATCTCTGTCGGTTTCCTGCTGCATGATCTGTTCCTGAACGGCGGTGAGCTGGCCGGTCAGTTCGGACAGCTGGTTGCTGCTTTGTTTGAGGGCGTTGATCTGCTCTTCTATATTACGGATGGCTCTTTGTACGCCAGCGATATTGATCAGGGAGAAGCTGTTATGATCGATGATATGTTGAACGGAGACGAGTTGTTTGCCTAATCTTTTCTTTTTATTATCGGCTCTGTCGAGTGCTTCTTTGGCGCTTTCTGCTTCTGCTATCAGGCGAAGCCTTTTAGTGGTGAGGGCTTCTTTCTTTTTTTCGTTGTTCCAGCCCAGTACGTATCGGCTGGGATCATTACGATCGGGGCGGTCATCTTTTTCATGGCGGTCTCTGTTTTTGATAAGGCCATGTATGGTGATGGCGTTGTCGTAGCGGGCCAGTTCTTTGTCACTTTCCACGCAGCTGTGTTCGAACATGCGTATTACCTGTTGGCTTACCCAGTCGCTTAGTTTGTGATCTGGGTGGAAGTCCAGTTTATGCCAAACGGTATCATCTTCTGCATACTGGTGCATGCCTAGTTCGCCGACGTTGTAGTATACTAGTCTGGCTTGCAGGTTGGTGGTATTTACGTATCGGGTTACTTTTTTATAATGTTTATCTGGAACGAGCAGGCGGAGAGCGAAGCCATGGAGTAGTTTTTCCAGTACGGGTTGCCATTCCAGGTCTTCGGGTCTTACCTGCATGAGTTCTCCTGCAAACGGGAGTTCGGAGGTTTCCAGTTTGAGGGCCTGGCAGATATCTTTACGGAGGTGGATCAGGTGGCCAGGTATATTATTACGGCTTTGGAGGAGCATGTTGAGGTCGTTTTCCACGGTGACGATGCCATCTTGTGCTTTTTTGAGCTGTTGGCGGGCGTCGTACCAGTCTTCCTCGTTATTGCGGGTTTCCAAGGCGAGT
The DNA here is from genome assembly GCF_020386615.1 of Chitinophaga pendula. Lineage (NCBI taxonomy): Bacteria > Pseudomonadati > Bacteroidota > Chitinophagia > Chitinophagales > Chitinophagaceae > Chitinophaga > Chitinophaga pendula. Next base: position 6,374,361 of record NZ_CP077769.1, on the reverse strand, counting down.
CTTTTATTGGCTTTGTCTGCTTCTTTTTTGATGCGGCTGTAGGCAGCATCATCGGAGGCGTTGGTTTCTTCGAGGTGGATGTTGGTGCACCATTCGGTGAACTGGTCGAGGGCGATTTGTGTATCGGACAGTTTCTGGCGGGCATCTTCCAGGTCTTTGGTAAGGGCCTGGAGGCGTTGTCCTGCTTTATTTTGATCTATTTGGTTTTTGATCTGGCGTTCTTCGTCCTGGAGTCGCGCTACTTGTTCGCGGGCTTGTTGGAGGCGTAGTTTGAGTTCTTCGAGGGCTTTCTGGCCATTGGTGAGGGCTTCTCCGAGTAGTTGGTATTTGGTGTAGCTGTTCCAGATGGTGCCTATTTCTACTTCCTGTTTGGCCAGTGCGAGTTGTGCTGCTTGTTGCTGATAGGAGGCGTAGTGATCCTGGAGGGGTAGCAGCAGGGCGATCTGGGCTTCTGCTTTTTCGATATTGCGTTGGGCATCGAGGAGGGTAGCGAGGTGTTTTTTGAGGTCCTGGAACTGTTCTTCCATGTTACGCGGTTCGAGCATATGCATGCGGATGAACTCGTCGAGGTTGCCGAGGACTTTGATACCTACGGTCTGGTTGAAGAGGCTGAGTGCTTGCAGGCTTTGCATGCCCAGCACTTCTACCATGCGTTGTGCATATCGGCCGGCGGAGTCGAACCATTCTACCTGGCGGCGGCTGCTTTTGTTGTATAGCTGGTCTATACGGCGGCGCCAGGCGCCATTGAGGTCGAAGGGGGTGAAGTCGGCTTCGATGTGCAGGGCTTTGTGTGCGATGGCGTATATGCGGCGCATATCGCTGCCACCGAAGTAGCGTACCTGGAACAAGGTGACTTCTTGGCCGACTTCGTTGGCGAAACAGGCGAGGAGGATGCTATATGCTTCTTCGCGGTTTTCGCGGAGGTAGAGTGTTTTGCCGGAGGTACTGTTTTCGGTATGTAAGCTACCAAAACCACCCAGTACATAACTTTCTTCTGTACGGTCTCCTTTTTTCTCGCTACCGGAGGACTGGTTATAAAATCTGTGTTTTCTTTCCGGCACCATCAGGGTGAGGAGTGCATCGACGTAGGTGGTTTTGCCACTACCGTTGGCTCCTGTGAGCAGGGATGTTTCCCCTTCTGGTTTTATCTGCCATACATGTCCATCAAAGGTGCCCCAATTGTATATTTCCATGTATTGCAGGCGGAAACCGGATTTATCGCTATCCGTGCTGAATACGTTGAGCTGCATGTGCTGTAAGTTGTTGTTTAAAGTCTTCCAGAATTTCGTTGTCTACTTTGGCTTTGAGTATCTTTTTGATACGGAATTTCTGTTCGTCGGGCACTTCGTGGTGCTCGATCTTATCGATGAAACCAAGTTCTTCTACTTTATCGATGAGGCGGTCGAGTTCTTTGATGAATTTGACGCGGCTGGCATCTTCGCGGAAGAAGAGTTCTGCAAATTCTTTGATTTCGCGGCGTTTTTTGACCAGTTCGCGGCTGGTGACTTCGCCTACTTCGAATTCGGCCATCATATCGCGGAGGAGAACGAGCAATACGCTTTCGTCGTATCCGAGGGAGGTACGGCGGGTCCAACCGGCGACGCTTTCTTCTTCTTCTGTTTTAGCCGTTTCGAGATAGGCGTATCCATCTTCCTTATCGAGGATGAGGGTCAATCCCAGTTGTTGTAAGAATCGGGTCAGTTCGCCCTGGTATTGCAGCAGTTGCTCCCAGGAGGTCTTTTCAAGATATTCGACAGGCCCTTTCAGCAGTTTGATGAATACAGATGTGTAAGGTAATATCTCCACTATTAGAACGAAAATTTTAAAACGAGTGATTAGCGATAATTATGCCTGTTTGCTGAACAGGAGGTATGGCACTTCTGCGAAGGTGGTTTGTTCTTCGTTGAGAGGTATCAGTTCGGTAATTTTTTCGACGGACTGTACGCGGCCATTTTTCTCTTTCAGGAAGCTGAAGTAGGCGACTATTTCAGCCAGGCCATGTGTAAGTCCTACGGTTTCTATTACTTCTCTTAAGGTGGCGGTTTGTTTTTCCTGTAAGATATTTTCTACCTGTTGCCAGAGGTGTTTTTTGTCGATATGAGAGATGTTCATCATTCTACCGAAACGTTCTGCGTCGGCGATGTGTTCTTCCGCGTTGGTGGGTTGTTTTAAGGAGGTCACTACTCTTTTGGGAGTGAGGTTAAGCCGGCGTTCCATGTTCAGGCGTATGGAGGCGGGTTCTGTGACGCTGATACCACAAGTCGGTTCTTCATCATCGATCATTTGGAGAACGAGTTCTTTGATATTGCCGATCTGTTTGCGCAGGCGGCGGTGGCGGGCGATTTCTTTTTCGGTGATGATGCGGCTGAGTTTTTCCGCCATTTTATCGTTGGCATCGTAAACGTTGCGGCCGTATTGTAGCAGGAGTGATTTTGTGTTCTGGAGGAAGCTGCGATCCATTTCGATACCACGGTCTTCGAGCAGTTGCACGAGATTTTCTGTCAGGGAGCGCCAGTCTTCCTGGCCGGCCCTGGATACGAGGAAGTCCCAGAAGGCGTAGAAACTTTTTCCCTGGTCGCTGTTGCGGAGGGCGTTGTATGCTTCGAAGGCGTAGCCGACGATAGCGCCTTTATTGACTTCTGCTTTGGTATGTTGCTCTACGATGTTGCGATGGATCTGTTTGAAGTTGTCTTCTACTTCGCGGAAGTCGCTTAGTAGTTCATAACAGAGGCGGGTGAACCATTCCAGCCGTTCCTGTACTTGCGCATTGGTGTATACGGTGACGGCGCCGCCGAGTTCAAGTTTTTTGATCTCTTTGTCTATTTCGGCGCGTTTGTTCTTGAGTTCTGTGAGGCGGGTACTGCGGTCGTCCTGGGCGTATTCGCTCATTTCGCGGAGGGTTTGGAAGAGGAAGCGGAAACGGCTTTCAGTGCCGACGAATTGTCGTTTTTCCAGGGTTTGTAGCCATTGGAATGACTTCTCCGCATGTGCGCTCAGCTGATATTGGGTTTCGGCATTGGCATCGGGAAAGTCCTGCAGCAAGCGGCGTTGTACCCAGTTCTGCAGATATTTACGGGCCCTGGACTCTTCATCTTCTCCATATTCTATGCGGGCTTCTTCGAGGTCTTCCATACCATCGACGTGCATACGCAGCTCTTCTGCCAGCAGGGAGATGAGTGCGGGTTCCGGGATAGAAAATACATTTTCTGTCTTGAACACTCTATGCAGGAATGGCAGTACCCAATGCGCATTACGCATACGGATGATCTGCACGGACGGGGAATTCTCGAATAAGCCAGAAAGCGTAGATACCGACATTTTTCACAATTGCTAAGGGATAAAAGTAGAATTTATTATCGACCCTGGGCACGCTGTGGAAAAGATTTGAGTAATAAGACCGGTGGTTTCGGCGCTTGAAATGGCGATGGTTATACGAATGCTATACGAAAGCTATACAAATGATACAGGAGAGGTGGACGTGAGCATAACCTGTTAGCAATCAATTTGTTGGAGGCGGATAAAAAAGGGCGCCGTTATAATTGTCTGATATACAGTCCATTACAAACTATTTCAAAAAAGGCAATATGGGGGTGAGGCCTTCAAATTGTCCATAACGCCGGGCGGCGGTGGTGATGCTTTTAAGCTGTGCGGGGCTGAAGGCGGTGAAGGGGTTGATCTCGATGGTGACGGTGTCTTTTTTGTAGGTTCGTTTCCAGGTGCCTGCTACTTTTCCGTTGAGGACGATGGTGGGTTGGAAGATACCGTTGCGGCCGGGTACGATCCTTTTAAACTGTTCCGGTGTAACGAAGTGGCTGCGGTCTTTATAGCCGAGTACATATTCGTCGAAACCGGGCAGGAGGTATACGTTGTTGCCGGCGGTTTTCAGTTCGGGAGTAGGGGGTGCCATCCAGTAGGTTTGTCCATGGATCACTTCCCGGTGGAGTTTCGCCTGTACGATTTGCAGGCCTGTTTTGGACTCGGTGATGGTGAGCCCTGACCATCCTGCGAAATCCTGTATGGTGGCTGGGCCGCGGCTGATGAAGTAGCGGAGCGCCAGGCGGCTTAGTGCTTCTTCGCGGGGGATGGGGGAGGCAGCAGGTATCCACTTATCCAGGAGTGTATAGGTATATTCTTTTCCACGGCGGCAACCGAGGCATATTACTTTATCGGTAGCAGCGCGGACCAATAGTAATCCCAGGCGTTGTTCATCTGTGCGGATCTTATTCTTTTCGAGCAATGTTTTGATCTCTTCGCGGGAGAGTTCCTGTGTGTCTTGCAGGGCACGGATAATGAGCTGCTGGCTTTTGCTGACGATCTTCTCCGTGAGCTCCCTGCCATTGAGGAGGGGCGCCTGTTGTTGTGTGAGTCTGGGTTGGAGTAGCTGTAGCAGCCAGTGTACATCTTCTGTGGCGACGAGGTGTAAGGTCCCTCTCATGGCCCAGGTGCGTACGATCTGCCGGTCGGCGACCGCGGTTTCTACCTGTTCCTGGGTGCTATGGCGGGTGCGGAGGCCCAGCGACCATTTACCGCTCCAATAGTCCTGAGCCTGGGTGGCGCCCAGCCAGGCGGCTGCCTGTGCCGGGGTATCGAAGTCAGGAAGGGAGATATGCTGTTGTAAAAGCCGGTATTTCAGGAAGCTGGAATTGTTCATCATTGGTTGATATTAAACGCGGTCGCTGGTACAAATTAGCCGATTATGTGCAAAGTCTTATGCCATCAGCAAGAAGAAATTATAATCTGTCATGGGGGCATCGGTGAGACCGATATGGCGGCCCATGGTCACGATCTGTCCGCGGTGATAGGTGCTGTGGTTCATTACGTGCTGGATATATTCGAATTTATCGCGGTTGGACTGGAAGTATTCGGTGACGATCAGCACGGATTCCTGGAGGTCTTCGTCGTTGAGGGTGGCAACGAAATCGGAGAAGGCGGCGGATTGTTCTACAACGAGGTCAAACAGTGCGGCGGTGGGGATGGGAGCGGTACGCTGATAGGTGCTGAGTTCGGGCGCTTCATCTTTGATGATAGCCAGCCAGTATTGTTGTGCTTCCAGGTAGTGTTGGAGTGTTTTGTTGATGGAGTGGAAGCTGGAGGCGACGGAGGCATCCATCAGTTCTTCGGGTTTAGTGCGCAGCCAGTTGATCAGGGTTTTGTTTGCCCAAGCGTTGTAGGCAGCATAATCTTTTACCAGGGTAGCGAGTGTTCTTGTTTGTTTGGATGTCTGTATCATAGTAGGTTGTGTTTTGTAATACAAAGAAACTACGGGGTTGTGACAGTGGTATGTCAGCAGCGTTTTAGAAAAAATAAAAAAAATGCCGGGGAGGTAGAGCCCCCGGCGAGAATATAGGTAAACGGTTGGTTATCAGCGTATACGTTTTAGGTATTGATGGATATTCCCCAGGGGCGGGGATTTTTAGCTATAAAGCAGGTTGGTACGGAAGTGAGGTAGATGATGGCGGTCAGTCCGTTACCTATATCGATGAAGGCATCCGAGGAGCATCGGGGGATTAAAAAAAGCAGCAAAGGTCATTGGAGGCCATGTACTTAATAGAGACGGAATACAGTAACAAAAGGGGGGAAATGCGAAAAGGTGCTAAATCCTGCCAGTTACACAAGAAATCCTGCCGCCTATGCGGTGGTGTTACATGACAATTGGATTAATATTTACTTTAGGTCCGAATTCCAACGGAGCGGGTTGTATGCAGCCTATATAGTTACCAACTGATTCATCCCTATTTAAATGATTGTGAATGTTTTGGCCCCTGTATCTTCTTTGCACCGTCAACCAGAAATTTAGTCACATAACTCTCACCCTAACCTAAACACTTGAAGGAATGGAACCTTTTATTGCGCTAATTTGTATGTTCGGCGGCAACTTTGCGCCGAGAGGCTGGGCAACCTGCTGGGGCCAGATTATATCAATTGCACAGAACACTGCTTTGTTTTCCTTATTGGGGACGACTTATGGCGGTAACGGTCAAACGACATTTGCTTTACCTGATTTTCGGGGCCGTGCGCCTATTGGTTATGGTCAGGGACCAGGCCTGCCAGGTTATGAACTAGGTCAGATCGGCGGTACTCCCAACATTACGCTGACCATTGCTCAGATGCCGATGCACACACACGTTGGTGTGGTAACTATTTCTGTTTCCAATGAATCGGGTACTACAGGTACTGCGGCTGCGGGTACTAACACCCTGGCTACGTTCCTGGATTCAGTAGGAGGTAACGAGGTATATGGTTATAATAACAAGACGCCTAATACCGCGTTGGTACCCACTACTGCCGGTACTGTTATTCAGCCTGCTGGTGGCAGTCAGCCGTTTTCCATTATGCAGCCTTATATTGCTATGAACTATATTATAGCACTGGAGGGGATCTATCCATCCAGGAACTAATATTACGAGGGAGGTAGTGGAGACGCTACTTCCCTTTTTTATTGTTATGAAAAAGACAAAGATCGGTTGCCTGATACCCTATTCAGGTATATTTCCCACCCTCAGGGAAGATTTTCTTCAGGGAATTACCCTGGCACTTGATGAAGCGCAGGTGTCGGGAGATGTTGTTTTGGTGCCAGCGTTCATTAATATGGGGGATCTGGTGAAGGTGCGGGAGGTGCTTCAGAAGTTGATCATGTTTGAGCGGGTGGATATTGTGACTGGTGTTGTTAATTTATCGGTGATCAGTCGATGTGCGGAGGAGTTGAGTCAGTACCAGGTTCCTATTATTGTGAACAATCTGGGTGAGCGTATTCCGGCGGAGCATATGAGTCATCCGTGGCTTTTTTGCAACAGTCTGCACCTCTGGAAGAGCCAGTGGAGCATGGGCCGTTGGGCGCAGCAGCAATTTGGCGGGCTGCCATCCATCAGTATGGCCTTTTATGAAGGCGGCTATAGCCTGCATGAGAGTTTTCGCCTCGGTGCTACTGAGGGGGGCGCTTCGCGGGTCCATATACATATGCTGCAGATGCAGCCTCCAGGAGTATACGATACTACGCCCCTGGTACGTATCCTGGAGGAAGAATTGCCCGGACATGCGCATGTGTTGTTATCCGGCAAGGAAGCCGGGATGTTTCTGGAACAGTTCCGGGCTTCGGGGCTAAGGGACCGTATACCGGTTTCTATTAGTCCGTTGATGACAGCAGGTATTTCATTGGAGGATCTGTCGCTGGTGGATCAGTTATATAGTGCTACCACCTGGAGTGCAGACATTCTTACAGCAGCGAATCAATTATTTGTACAACGATACGAAGATGCTTATCAGCAGCAACCCCCTGTATATGCCATGTTGGGTTATGAGACCGGCGTGGCGATAGCAGCAGCCTGGATGAAAGCGGATAGAATTAAATTAAAAACTTCTTTGCAAGCACTCCTGTCTAACCCTATTACGGGAGGCCCCAGAGGAATGATCAGTATTGCAGGAAGTGCGGCACAGCACCCCCAGCCGGTATATATCCGACAAGTGCGGATCGATAACGGAATCATTAAGCAGGCCATTGTAGCAGAGGACAGCGGGATCGAGTGGAACGATCCATCCGTTGCTGCCAGTGCGGCTCAGCATTTGAGCGGCTGGCAGAATCCCTATTTATGCGTATAAGCAACAGACTTAGGACAATCACATTTTAGCGATACACAATTCTCCTATATGGTGAAACTCTACATTGGAAAATGTTGCCGAGCGACTATGGTCCTGGCAACGCTCCTTATTACCCTTCCTGTCAGCCTGCGCGCCCAGACCTATACGGCTTTTTCGGCAGGCAATGGTCAAGCCAAGAACTTTCCGCAACCACAGTTTCCGGGGAGGGTCGTGGTAGCTGATTTTGACGGTGACGGTGATGCCGACATCCTATCACAGACCGGTGGAAACGGCTCTGCACTTACCTATTCCAGGTGTGATGCTAATGCCAATTTTACTACTGTGGCGATCGGTGATCCTATTTCGCCTTTCCGGAATGTTGCAGCTGGTTTTCCTAACCTGACTGCGTTTAACGACTATGTGGCGGACTTTGATCATGACGGCGATATCGATCTTTGGTTAACGACCAATCTGGGGACCGGTTCTTATTTCCGTAATGATGGTGGTGTGTTTACCGGTGTTGCTACGGCCGGCGTCTTTCCATCGATAGGATCGCAGCTGCGGGTGACCATTGCTGACTTTTCGGGAGACGGTTTCCCCGATATCCTGTTCCAGGACGGATTCCCTACCGTGGGAGCCTATCATTATCTTAAAAACAATGGGGTACAAGGTGCTCCGCTCGCGTTTACGGAGATACCGCTGGCTTCTTCACCATTTGCGGGACTTACTTTCCCTACGCACCAGGGGGGCAATGTTTTTGCTGCGGACTTTGATAAAGATGGTAATATCGATATCTGGTTTGGTGGCGATATAGACGATCCTACGGTAGCTAACAGGAAAGGATGGTTCTTTAAGAATAATGGAAGCAGCTTTGCTGCGGCATCCAATAGTGCGTTTCCGGAACTCAGCGATATAGGGGATGCTGTACTGGGAGATTTTGACAGCGACGGCGATGTTGACATCCTATATCAGACAGGTGCTCCAGGCACTCCCTATAATGTAGCTCTCAATACGAGTACCGGAGGTAACGTTAACTATAACATTGTTAATACGAGTGCCTCCATATTTGCAGGATTTACTTTTTATGATGATAATACTTTTGTCGTAGCTGATTTTGATGGGGACACAGATATGGACATCTGGCAACCCAGGAATAATATAGACGGGCGATTCTATCAGCAGATAGCGGAGCCTCCCTATATTACTTCCAGTACACCGGCGGATGATGCGGTGAACGTAGATCCTACCGGGAATATAACTATCACGTTCAATAAAGCGGTTAACAAGGGAGCGGGCAATATCCATATTATACGTACCTCCGATAACGCGACTATTCAGACTATCGATGTAAGCAGCGGCAGCGTAACGACAGCTGGCGCGGCACCAGCTACTACCTGGACGATTGATCCGCCAAGTAACCTGGCATATGGCGTTGGATATTCTATATTATTTGATCCGGCAACCTTCAGGTTGCCTGCGCCGTCAAATATTGCATTCCTAGGTATCGATGATATCGTAACATTTAACTTCACGACCAGAACTAATACTGCGCCTACTGTTGTTAATCTGAATGGCGATATGGTAAGTTACCAGGAAAACGCTACCGCCACGGTACTTGATGCTGCTAATAATGCGACGGTGACGGATGGTGACTCTCCTGATTTCATCGGAGGGAATGTAACGGTTACTATTACTACCAATAAAGAAACCGGTGATAAACTCGCAGTAGGTAATATAGGACTGATTACGATCAGTGGCAGCAACATCAATTATAATGGCAACCTGATCGGTACTTTCACGGGAGACGGTTCCGCTGCTCCACTGGTAGTTTCCTTTACCACTGTCAATGCTACTCCGGCTGCTGCCACGGCATTGCTTCGTGCGATCACGTTCGTACATACTACAGAAAATCCAACGGCAAATACACGCACTATTACTTTTACGGTGAATGACGGTGATGGAGGTACAAGCACTGTAGCGAGTGTTAGCTGTGCGGTGACGGCGGTAAATGATGCGCCAGTAAATACAGTGCCTACGGGATATATATTTAATGAAGATACTCAGCTGACACTGACAGGCATACAGTTCACCGATGTGGACCAGGATGGCGCTGTCGTTTCTTCTGATTTCTTTGTACCTAATGGTAGCGGTACATTCCAAACGACCGGAGCGGGTGTAACCGTCGCTCCGTATACGGATGGTACCAATACCGGCATCACTATCGCAGGTACTTATGCTGCGCTGAATGCCTTTATGCTGGCAGGGAATGTGAAATTTACTCCAGCGGTTAACTTTAACGGTAATACGTTATCGATCAGTGTAAGGAATCAGGACGGTGGGCATACAGGTACCGGGGGCGTGCAGACAGATCTGGATCTGATACCATTGACGATCAATGCGATAAATGATGCGCCGGTAAATAACGTGCCTATCAGTATCCCGGTAACGGAAGATGCAGCGACGGCGTTGGCAGGGATCAGTTTTTCAGATATAGATGCTGGTAATGCGCCGGTGAAGGTGACGTTGAGTGTACCTTCCGGTACGCTGGCGGCGACCACCGGTAGTGGTGTGACCGTAGGCGGTACTGCAACAGCGCTGACACTGACTGGTAGCATTACAGATATCAATGCTTTTATAGCAGCCTCCAATGTAACCTTCCTTACTACGGTTGGCAGCGACGTTATCCTGACTGTGCTGATCAGTGATGAAGGTAATACTGGTACGGGAGGTGCATTAACCGACTCTGATCCCGTGACGCTGAGTGTTACTGCAGTAAATGATGCGCCTGCGTTGGCTATTGTTACCACTGCCAGAGCCGCACAGGAAGACGTAGCGACAGCCGTGAGTGATATTGTGATCTCTGATGAAGATGCGGGCAGCGGAAATGTAAAACTGACGTTGGCTGCATCCAGCGGTACCCTGTCTGCCACTGTCATCGCCGGTGTAGCAGTAACAGGTAATAATACCGGAACTTTAGTACTGACAGGAACGTTAACCGCTATCAATGCTGGTATCACCGGGGGTAATATTTCTTATAAAACAGCTCAGGATGATATACTGCCGGTTGCGATCACCGTAACGATAGATGACCAGGGTAATACAGGTACCGGCGGGGCGAAGACAGCAACGGCTACGCTCAACTATACCATTACTGCGGTGAACGATGCGCCGGTAAATCATCTGCCGGTTAATATATCCGTGACGGAAGACCAGGTGTCTGCGTTGACGGGCATTAGCTTCTCCGATGTAGATGCAGGTAGTGCGGCGGTAAAAGTGACGCTAAGCGTACCATCAGGTGCGTTGGCAGCCACCGCCGGTGCAGGTGTGACTGTTGGAGGTACAGCGACCGCGCTGACACTGACAGGATCGATCGCAGCTATCAATGCGTTTATAGCAGCTTCTAATGTAACCTTCCTTACTACTGTTGGCAGTGATGTTGTCCTGACGGTGCTGATCAGTGATGAAGGTAATACCGGTACGGGAGGTGCATTAACCGACTCTGACCCTGTGACGCTGCGTGTTGCGGCTGTAAACGATGCGCCTTCGCTGGCTATTGTTACCACTGCGAGGACCGCCCAGGAAGATATTGCCAAGGTAGTAAATGATATTGTTATCTCTGATGAAGATGCGGGAGCCGGCGCTGTGAAACTGACCTTGTCTGCATCCAGCGGTACACTGTCAGCATCTGCTATCGCCGGTGTGACAGCAACCGGTAATGGTAGTGGTACGCTGGTACTGACCGGTACGCTGACGGCCATTAACGCAGGCATTAGCGGAGGTATTGTATCTTATACAACAGCACAAGATGATGTACAGGCCGTTACTGTTACCGTGACAGTAGATGACCAGGGTAATACTGGTACGGGCGGTTCGAAGACAGCTACGGCTACCCTCAACTATACTATTGCGGCGGTGAATGATGCACCTGTAAATAATGTTCCTGCTACTATTAATGTAGCGGAAGATGCGGTCACTGCATTGACAGGTATCGGCTTCTCCGATGTAGATGCTGGCACAGCCGCTGTTACAGTAACACTGCGTGTACCAACGGGTACGCTGGCCGCGACTAGCAGTGGCGGTGTGACTGTAGGCGGTACCAGCACTGCGCTGATACTGACTGGTTCTATTGCGAATATCAACACGTTTATCGGTGGCGGTAACGTGACCTTTACCACTGCAGATCCAGGTAACGTAACCCTGACGGTGTCCATCAATGATAATGGTAATACGGGTACGGGAGGTAGCTTGACAGATACCGACCTAGTGACCCTGGTTGTAGCAGCAGCGAACGATGCGCCTACGCTGGCTATTGTCACTACTGCGAGGACCGCCCAGGAAGATATTGCGAAGGTGGTAGATGATATCGTGATCTCTGATGAAGATGCGGGCACCGGCGCTGTGAAACTGACCTTGTCTGCATCCAGCGGCAGGCTGTCAGCATCTGCTATTGCCGGTGTGACAGTAACCGGTAACGGTAGTGGTACACTGGTACTGACCGGTACGCTAACGGCCATTAATGCAGGCATTAGCGGAGGTATTGTATCTTATACAACAGCACAAGATGATGTGCAGGCCGTTACTGTTACCGTGACAGTAGATGACCAGGGTAATACTGGTACGGGCGGTTCGAAGACAGCTACGGCTACCCTCAACTATACTATTGCGGCGGTGAATGATGCACCTGTAAATAATGTTCCTGCTACGATTCAAGTGACGGAAGAGCAGGCGTCCGTATTAACAGGTATCAGCTTCTCTGATGTAGACGCCGGCACAGGAGTGGTTACGGTAACGCTGCGTGTACCAACGGGTACGCTGGCCGCGACCAGTGGTAGTGGTGTGACGGTAGGCGGTACCAGCACTGCGCTGACGCTGAGCGGTACTATTGGTACTATCAACACCTTTATCTCCGGCGGTAAAGTGACCTTTACCACAGCGAATGCAGGTAATGTGGTGTTGACGGTGTCTATCAATGACAATGGTAATACAGGTACAGGTGGTAGTCTGACAGATACTGACCCTGTGACACTAGTGGTAGACGAGGTGAATGATGCACCTGTATTAACGATCGCACCAGCGAGCTTGTCCGGTAATGAAGATAATGCCGTACAGATCAACAATATTTCTATCGCAGATGAGGATATCAATGCGGGTACTGGCCTATTGCATCTGCAGTCTTCCGGCGGAGCGTTCTTCGCAACGCCCCAGGCAGGTATTACTATTGTATCCGGCAACAATACCAATGACATACAGATCAGCGGAACACTGGCCGGTCTGAATAGTTATCTGCTTGCCGGTAAAGTGGCCTTTACACCTGCTGCCAACTTTAACGGGACGATCACAATTACGGTTACGTTTGATGACCAGGGTAATACTGGTACGGGAGGTGCTAAACAAGACCAGAAAACATTTACCATTAATATAAATGCGATAAATGATACACCCTCTATTACGGCGGGAGCCACGATTAATGTGGATGAAGATACTGAGACAGCGATCAGCGGAATCAGCTTTGCAGATGTTGATGCCGGAACAGGTGTTGTTAAGGCGACTTTTGCAGCAGCAGGTACGCTGACGGCCGCAGATGGTGGCGGAGTAACTGTGAACGGTAGCGGCACCAATACGGTGGTACTGAATGGTACTATTACGGCTATCAATAGCTTTATCTCAGCAGGATCTCTGAAATATACGCCAGTAGTTAATGCGACAGGTAATGTAAACTTGTCTGTCAATATTAACGATAACGGGTATACCGGTGCCGATCCGGGCGGGCCGTCCCCCACCAGCGAGGAGGCAACTACTACGGTTGTATTGACATTGGTAGCAATGAATGATGCACCGGTGATCGCCGGTACAGGACCGATCGCTGTAACGGAAGATGTTAGCAAAGCGATCAGCGGCATGACCTTATCTGATGAGGATGCCGGAAGTGGCAGCGTTACTATGACATTTACACTGCCTGCTGCCAGCGGTAATCTGACTGCCACCAGTGGTGGTGGAGTAACTGTGACCGGTAACGGTACCGCGACAATCTCCCTGCTGGGAACCGTTGCCAATATCAATACGTTTATTGCCGGTAATAATATCACCTATATGCCGGCCAACCACTTGAACGGCGATGTTATATTAACCCTGACCGCGACGGATAATGGTCATACCGGAGCGGGAGGAGCGCTGCAGGCGGTGCCTGTGCCGGTAACGTTGCAGATAGCAGCGGTAAATGATGTACCAAGCATTTCCAGCAATCCGATACCATTTAATGTACAGGAAGATGTGCCGACCGCAATAAGACCGTTGGCATTCAGTGATGTAGATGCGGGTACCGGTATTGTGAAGGTTAGCTTTATTGTTGCTGCCGGTGGAGGAACATTCGCTGCCAACAGTGGTAGTGGTGTCACCGTCAATAATTCAGGCAGCGCTACCCTGACGCTGGAAGGGACATTGACCGACATCAATACGTTCATTGCTGCTGGAGGGGTAACGTACACCACTCCGTTGAATAGTACTGTTACTCCGAGATCATTGACCGTAAGGATTGATGACAATGGTAATACCGGCAGCGGCGGCAACCTGTTTGCTCAGCTGGTCTTCAACGCCAACATCACCGCGGTGAATGATGCGCCGGTAATAACCATACCTGCTGCGCAGACAGTCGATATGAATAATGCCCTGGTATTGAATGGTGCTGACAAGATCAGCATCAGCGATGTTGATCTGAATGGAGGCGTTCTGAAGATAACATTGACAGCGACCAACGGTTCACTGACATTAGGTAATACTTCGGGATTGAGCTTCAGTACGGGGGATGGACTTGGTGATGTGACCATGACGTTTACCGGTAGCTTATCAAGTGTGAACACCGCGCTAAATGGACTCACCTTTATACCTCCGGCAAACTATTACGGTGCGGCTACTATTAAAGTGACTGCTGATGATCAGGGTAACACTGGTGCAGGAGGAGCACAAACAGATGAAAAGATACTCAGCATCAATGTACAACCGACGTTCCCGATCATTACAGCGGTATCTTCTACAGCAGGTAACGGTACTTATAAACTCGGAGATGTAATACCCGTCACTGTAACATTTAATATGCCAGTGCTGGTAACAGGTACACCACAGGTACAACTGGAAACGGGCGCAACAGATCGTAACGCCGATTATGTGAGTGGTGCTGGTAGTAGTACGCTTACATTTAGTTATACCGTACAAAGCGGAGATCAGTCTACAGATCTCGATTACACTGCTACTACGGCCCTTCAACTCAATGGTGGTAGCATCAAGAGTGCGGCAGGACTAAATGCGGCGCTGACGCTGGCAGCTCCAGGAGCCGCCGGATCACTCGGTGCGAACAAGGCACTGGTGATCGACGGTATTGTTCCGACCATCGCCTCGGTGGCAGTGCCGGCGAACGGTACTTATATTACCGGACAAGTATTGCAATTCACGGTAAATACTTCCGAAGTGGTTACCGTAAATACTGCCGGCGGTTCACCCACGCTGACATTACAGATCGGCAGCAGTAACGTACAGGCAGTTTATGTACCCGGAGCTCCGGCAACGGCGATGCAGTTCCGCTATACTGTTGTTAGTGGTGACCTGGATACAGACGGCATTAATGTAAGCGGATTGCAATTGAATGGCGCCACTATACAAGATGCGGCAGGAAATAACCTTCACCTCGCCTTACAAAACGTGGCACCAACGACCGCAGTTCTCGTAGATGCAGTAGCACCAGCAGTGACCAGTGTTGATATTCCTGCTAATAAACTTTGGAAAGCTGGTGAAGTACTCAACTTTGTAGTACATTATTCTGAGGCCGTAACGATCGCGGGAGGTACACCATTCATTTCGGTAACGATGGGCAGCAGTATCAAAAACTTTGCACTCTCTGCCGGTGCGGGCACTAACACACTTACATTCAGTTATACAATAGCCGCCGGTGATCTGGACAGAGATGGTATCGCTGCGGCCACTAATATTTCTCTTAACACTGCTACCATTAAAGATGCAGCCGGTAATAATGCCACGCTTGTATTAACAGGAATGGGAGCCACTACCGGTGTACTGGTAGATGCAGTACCGCCAGTGATCACCACCAACCAAGTATTTAGTGTCAATGAGAACAGTGCTGCAGGAACGACTGTAGGAGCTGTTGATGCTAATGATCCAGGTTCTTCCGGTACACTGCAACAATGGACTATTACAACTAACGTTGATGCGGATGGAGATGGAGTACCTGCGTTCATCATGGATCCGGCGAGCAATGTGATCAAGGTAAATGATGCGGGCGACCTGAATTATGAAGTGAATAGCAGTCTGACAATTTCAGTGAGGGTAAGCGATGGGGTGAATCAAAGTGCTGTACAGACAGTGAAGATCAACCTCAACGACATGCCGGAACCTCCGTTGGATATCCAGCTCAGCAACCTGCTCGTGGCAGAGAATAACCTGCTCAATATCACAGTAGGTACATTGACTGCTACGGCTGACGAACCAGGAACAACATTCACTTACACCCTGGTAGCTGGTACCGGTAGTAATGATAACAGCAGCTTCAGCATTGCAGGAGATAAGCTGACAGGTCTGAAGGTCTTCAACTTTGAAGAACAATCCAGCTACCGTATCCGGGTAAGAGCCACTACGCAGCATGGAGAGTACCTGGAGAAAACGTTCGTGATCAGCATCAGAGATGTAAATGAAGCGCCGACCATTGACGTCGTGACAGACAAGAGCTATTGTGCTTCCGGCAACGATGAGCGGATCGCATTCACAACTGTAACAGCAGGACCTGAAGCAGGACAGACGGTGACCCTCACTGCCAGCAATGACAACAACGGCCTCTTCTCCTCTTTCACGATCGCAGGTAATGAACTCCGGTTCAGATTTGTGGCCGGTGCATCAGGTGTTGCCAACGTTACTGTGACAGCTAAGGACAATGGTGGCACGGCTAATGGCGGTGTGGACCAGATACAGCGGACTTTCCGTATTGCAGTGAGCAGCATAAATACGCCTGTGATCACCAGCGATAAGGGATTGAAAGTATCCAAAGGCGATGTGGTACGGCTGACAGCAACAGGTGGTGTAAGTTATGTATGGGATCCCAATGAAGACATACAGCATAATCCTAACCAGGCTGTGTTGGTAGTCCGTCCGAAAGCGAATGCGACCTATCGCGTTACGGCAACCAACAATGCTGGCTGTACGGCATCTCAGACGATCTCAATAGAAGTAATAGATGATTATAAGGTAGACGCCACGAATATACTGACGCCTAATGGAGACGGTATCAATGATCGCTTTGTGATAAAGAACATTGACAGCTATCCGAATAATGAGCTGAAGATATTTGATCGCGTCGGAAGATTGATCTATAACAAACGGAGTTATCTGAATGAATGGGATGGAACATTAAGCGGCAGACCCCTGCAGGAAGGCACTTATTATTATATCCTCGACTTCGGTCCCGGATTACCAAAAGTAAAAGGTTTCATTACCATCATCAGAGATAAATACTAATCACGATGAAGAAGGTATTATATATAGCGCTGCTGATTGCTGGCGCACAAAGTCTGAAAGCCCAGGAAGTAGGGAATACCAATACATTAGTGGATCCCTTGCCTACGCAGTATTTCCAGAACCAGTATCTGGCCAACCCCGCGATGGCAGGTATTGATACGGGATTACATCTGAATGCAGCCTACAGACGGCAATGGAAAAATCAACCCGGGGTGCCGGAGACCATCAGTTTTACGGCAGACTATGCGGCGGGGAAAAGGGTAGGAGCTGGTTTGATGGTTTTCAATGACAAGGCTGGTCTGATGACAAGCACGCGTGTGGCATTGACTTATGCTTATCATCTTCCCTTATCATTGGAACGGAATCAATTCCTGCATTTTGGTCTGTCGTTGGGTATCCGTACAGAACGTATCAATCTGAAAGGGATTAACGGAGAGGTGATGGACCCATCTATCGGCCGTTTTAATCGCCGGGATAATTACTTTGATGGAGATTTCGGTGTTGCCTATACCAGCAATGGATTAAGCCTGCAGGCGGCATTACCGAATGTAGTGGGATACTTTAAGTCAGACAAGAACCTGGTTAACGGCTCTACTTTTTTCACTGCGGCGAGTTACCGGATTGCATTAGGCGGACAGTTTACATCGCTGGAGCCTAAGGTTTGTTTCCGTGGCGTGCGTGGATTTGATAACATTGTAGATGTGGGTGCTAACTTGGTCCTGTTGAATGATGTAGCCAATGTATATGGCTTGTATCACAGCTCGAAAACCTTTACGGTAGGGGCTGGATTTAATATACACCACACCGTTGGTTTGCAGCTTAGCTACTCTTCGCAGACAGCTGGGTTGAGTAATTACTTGTCCGGCAATTTTACAGTCGGACTAACGGTGAACCTGTTTAATAAGCGATAGACTTAGCAGCCATACTATTTTTACTGCCCGTTGGTATTTACCAGCGGGCAGTTTTTTTATCCCCAGGTCAGCGGATCCAGCTGGAGGTAAAAATCCAACCTGGAAGTATCGGGATGATCGATCTGTAATAGCTGGAACAGCCGGATATAGGCCGCCTGCTGTTGATCGGCCTGTGGCCAGGTCTCTTCACTGTTCGCCAGCAACAAGGTATAATCTACATACGGATCTGCTTTGCCCAGTCGCCCCAGGTCTATCATACCGGTACATTGTAACGTAACCGGGTCGACCATGAAGTTAGGCAGGCAGGCATCGCCATGGCAAACGACCTGTTCTGCGGACTCCTGTGCCAGCCTTTCCTGCAATGACATTTCGAGGTTGGCCAGCAATGTAGCGGCTGGTATATGGTGTTGTTCGGGGCGAAGAAAATCAGGATTGACGGCTCCTCTTGCTACTACATCACGGGCTTGCGCAAACATCAGCGAGAGGCGGCGATCGAATGGGCAGTTATTTACCGGCAACTGGTGTAATGCCTGCAGTTGCCGGGTTATAGAAGTCCAGGCAATGGACAATTGTTCGGCTGTCAATTTGCTCGCCGGAATGCCCGGTATCGGGCTTATGAGCAAGCAGCTGCCGGTTGCGGTCTCGATCCAGTCGAGCACTTTTGGGGTAGGTAAGTCTTTGTCTGCCAGCCATAGCAACCGGTCTTTTTCTGCTGCCAGCGATAGTGCGCGAGGGCCTGTGGAGATCTTTGCATAAGCCTCTTCATCGCTGCGTTGATATACGAGATCGCCGGATTCTCCATGCTGCACCGGCACCCAATGAATGCCCGCAGGTAAGAGAGGAAGTAAGTGATTGTTCATAATGGCGGTGGCTTAATCATTTGATAATGGAGAACTGCCTGTCTAAATTATTATATTGAATAGATATCAGCCAATATCATTTTATAGTTTGCCAGTAGTCCCCTACCTAGTTGATGTGCGGCCTGTACGGTGTCGTATACTCACTGTAAACAGGAAGGTTAGGAAGCACACCTACGGCGGCGGGCAGCATCATTTTGATAATATGAATACAACGAAGAACATTCCTGCAGGGGGGACGAATTTTTATATTGGGAGCTATCACCAGGAGCGTCTGACAGCGTTTGACAATATTCAGTATATCAATGATTGTGCATCTATCCTGCCCGGTGGCAGCGGGTATGTGGTAAAATAAAAAAATGGGCAGGTTAGCTGCCGGCCCATATATCCATTATGGTAGGTTATTTATTTTTCTTTACCCAGAGGAATTCGGCGAATCCCAGGGCGTCCCAGAAGATATTGCCTTCTACATGTCCCTTTTTGAGCAGCGAATACATGATACGGAAGGGCATGCCCAGAATATAATACCAATTGCGACGTGTTCCGCTACGCAGGACCGTACAACCGTTGGCGGTAAAGATCTGCGTTAATTCGGGTACTGAGTATACGCGTACGTGGGTAGGGTCATCTTTAAAGTTAAGACTTCCTTTCATGGAGGGCAAGGTGGTACTTTTCTGACCTGGATATTCTATATAGAAGTAGCCTCCCGGTGCAAGTTTCTGGAGGAGATGAGGGACTACCTGGTCACCATTATACAGGTGTTCTATAACATGAGCCATCCATATGCCATCGAACTTCGCGTCGGGGATAACACCGTAGTCCAGTTTGGTGAGGTCCAGTTCATAAAAGCCTTTCATTACTGCGAAATCTTCAGGAGCATTATTGTATTCCTTATCAAGGTCCAGCCCGTAATAATTACAGTTCGGGAACAAGGAGGTGATGCGGGAGGCGGAGTGATTGCCTGCGCCAACATCCAGTAGAGAAAAGGGTTTGTTCCTAAAAGACTTACTAAGAAATCGGAACTTAAAATTAATATTGATCTTAAGGCGTTTCATATGGAGCAAAGAAAGTAATATTTTATAAGAAAAAAGAAGCGGGTAAAAAGGGGTATTGTGATATGGGTATGGTGGGAATATATGGTAAAAAAAAAGCGACTACGTGTATCGTAATCGCTTTTATGTGGTGTGAGCCGGGATCGAACCGGCGACACAAGGATTTTCAGTCCTTTGCTCTACCAACTGAGCTACCGCACCGCCTAACTCCTTTGTGAGGAGGGATTGCAAAGGTAAGACAAAGTTTGAAATTTCAAAATTTATTGGGCAATAATTTCAATTTTTTCTTTTGCAGTGATTATTCCATTCCACAGCGTATTTCTCCATTCCAGTGCCTGTAGTGCGAAAGCGGCGGCTTCTTCCCATTTGGCAGGGTCTGCTCCGCAAAGTTGTTGTACCATTTCCATGGCCAGGTGGCTGTGGTGATCGCCATCGACTTCGATGTGGCGTTCGAGGTAATAGGTGAAGATATCCAGTTGCCCCTGGAATTGTTGGTTCAGGTCTTTTACTACTGAATAGAACATATCTGGGATCAGGTCTTCCCGGCCGAAGGTGAATACGGCTGCCATTACGTGAGGTTTGCCGGTGGCGATCACATCAAATGTAAAGCCCAGGAATCCTTTAACCGCGGGAGGTAAGGAGGTATTATCCAGTATGGTATTGATGTCCTGACCGGCATGTGCGGCTGCGACCATCGCGGTGATGAATTGTGTGTCTGCACCCGCCTGTTGCATCGCTTCCAGGTAGAGTTCAAAATGACTGCAGCGGTTACCGGCGGCATCTATATCGCTTTCTTCGCCGGTTACTATTTCGTTGATCAGGAAGCGGGTATTGGCGTTACCTACGGGGACCCAGGGCAGTGTTACGCACGTAAGTTGTTGTTGCAGCGCTTTGAGTAAGGACATAAAATCCCATACAGCAAAGACATGGTATTGCATGAAAAGCTGTACATCTTTCATAGACTGCAGGTGACTATATAAGGGGTGTGCCACGATTTGCTGACGCAAAGGGGCGATAGTGGCTTGTATCTGTGCAATACTCATGATGCTATTATTATGATGCTGAATGAGAAAAGAAAAAGGTTCCCTTAAATAAATAGGGGAACCTTTATGTTAAAAAAATCTGTTAGTTGCCGTATTCTACCAGGAACTTGATACGCATTAATTTCAGCTGTTCGATGGTATAGTCGCTGTCGATGAGCTCTTCGCGGGCAAGAGCCAGGCTGGAGGTTTCGCAGCCTTTGAAATACTCCAGGATCTCGTCCTGTGCATAATCATCCAGCTCTTCATCGATGCAATAATCGAGATTTAATTTAGTACCGCTGGCTACGATGGTTTCCATTTCATCCAGCAGTTGAGGGAGTGTCAGTTCTTTATTTTTTGCGATGGTCTCTAGGGACATCTTTTTATCGATGTTTTGGATGATGAACACCTTCAGGCCGCTTTTATTGACGACGCTCTTCATTACGAAGTCGTCTGGCTTAACGATATTGTTCTCCTCTACGTATTTGGAGATGACATCTATGAATTGTTTGCCATAGCGGATGGCTTTCCCTTTGCTGACTCCCTGTATTTTTTCCAGTTCCTGAGTGGTAGTAGGATATTGGGTAGCCATATCTTCCAGGGAGGTTTCCAGGAAGATAACGAAGGGAGGGAGGTTCTTTTCTTTAGATACCTTTTTGCGCAGGTCTTTGAGCATTTCTACCAGTACGGGATCTGCGGAGGCATGTGCTTCTGCTGCTACTTCTTCTTCATCGTCGCCTCCATCTTCTTCAAACTGGTGGTTCAGGGAGACCATGATGGAATAGGGTTTCTTCAGGAATTTATGTCCTTTATCCATGATCTTGAGCAGGCCATATTCTTCTATGTCCTTTTCGATCAGGCCTTCCAGCATCATCTGGCGGATGAGAGAGTTCCAGAAGTGGGCATCAAATTCTTTGCCTTCGCCGAATACTTCCAGCTGATTGTGTCGGTAGGTGGTGATCTGCGGGTTGATTTTGCCGGTGATGATATTTACGACATAATCGGCTCCGAATCTTTCTTCCAGCGATTTGATCGCTTTGAGAACGATTACCACGCGGTTCTTCACCTCTATTTTTTCTTTAGGATTGCGGCAGTTATCACAATTGCCGCAATTATCTGTTTCAAATTGTTCTCCGAAGTAATGCAGGATGACTTTACGGCGGCATACTGCGCTTTCGGCATAGGCTACTGTTTCGTTGATCAGTTGTGCGCCCATTTCCCGTTCGCTGAGTGGTTTGTCGCGCATGAGGTGTTCGAGCTTCTGCACATCTTTATGGGAGTAATAGCAGACGCAGATACCTTCGAGGCCATCCCTGCCGGCGCGGCCGGTCTCCTGGTAGTAGTTTTCCAGGCTTTTGGGGATGTTGTAATGTATGACAAAGCGCACATCGGGTTTATCGATCCCCATACCAAATGCGATGGTGGCCACGATCACTTCCACGTCTTCGAGCAGGAACATGTCCTGGCGTTGGGCGCGGGTGTTGGGGTCCAGGCCGGCATGGTAGGCTACGGCTTTGATATTATTGGCCATCAGCATATCGGCCAGTTCTTCGGTTGTCTTGCGGTTAAGGGTATAGATGATACCACTTTTGCCTTTATGCTGGTGGATAAACTTTACTATGTCTTTGATAACCAGCTCCTTTTTCCTTTTAGGACGGATCTCATAGTAGAGATTGGGTCGGTTAAAGGAGGAGATGAACACCTGCGGTGTGCGTAGGGTCAGGTTCTTTACGATATCGCTTTGAACTTTAGGAGTAGCTGTTGCGGTGAGGGCAATGATGGGTAGTTTATCATTGATCTGTTCGATCATTTCTTTGAGCCGGCGGTATTCCGGACGGAAATCGTGTCCCCATTCGGAGATACAGTGTGCTTCATCGACGGCGATGAAAGAGATCTGCAGGTCGCGGAAGAACTCAAGGTTTTCCGTTTTTGTCAGTGTCTCCGGAGCCACATATAGCATCTTTGTCTTACCCGCGAGGAGGTCTGTCCTGACTTTTTTTATCTGTGCTTTGGAAAGCGTTGAATTGAGAAAGTGTGCGACATTGTCTTTGCTACTATAAGAGCGGACCAGGTCTACCTGGTTTTTCATCAAAGCGATCAGGGGGGAGACGATCAGTGCACAGCCTGGGCTCATGAGCGCAGGTAACTGATAACAAAGTGATTTCCCTCCACCGGTTGGCATTATTACGAAAGTATCTTTCCCCGAAAGGATACTTTTTATGATTACTTCCTGGTTCCCTTTAAAGGAATCGAACCCAAAATGTTCGTGTAATGCATCTAACAAACTTACCTTTACAACAGCCATTGCATTCAATTTTTAACAATAAACTCTAAAGAACTAACAAATTACGGATAAAGGTTATGTGTTTTTTAGGGGACACGAAGTTACTTAAAAATGTACTGATACCCAATTAAATTACATAAGCTTAATGCAGTGGGAAGCCTTGTCAGATCAATATCCGATAGGATTCATTTTGAATATGATCGGGAATCATTATTTAAAATCACTGAGCGAGCGTCTGCAGGGACAGTGCTTGCCGGCGGCAGGTAAATTAACAGTAAAAGTTAATAGTGAGTGTTATGAATAATCTGCTGAATGCTATACAAAAATGATAAATTTGTAGGATTGAAATGAAAAAGCAAACAACGATCAGTATCGGAGAAGCAGGACGGAGGACTTTACAGCTGGAAGCAGCTGCGATAGCGGGCTTGCAACAATTCATCGATCAGGATTTTGAAGATACGGTAAAACTCATTGCTCATTGTGAAGGCCGTGTGGTAGTAACCGGCATTGGGAAAAGTGCGATTATCGGTCAAAAGCTGGTCGCTACTCTTAACTCTACCGGTACTCCGGCATTGTTTATGCATGCTGCGGATGCTATTCACGGGGATCTGGGTATGATACGGGAGCAGGATGTGGTGCTTTGTATCTCCAAGAGTGGGGATTCTCCCGAGATAAAGGTATTGGTACCGTTGGTCAAGAACTTTGGTAACAAGCTGGTAGGGATGGTGGGTAACATGGCCTCGTTCCTGGCGAGGGAGGCTGATTATGTGTTGAATACTTCTGTTGACCAGGAGGCATGTCCAAATAACCTGGCACCGACTACGAGTACCACTGCTCAGCTGGCTATGGGAGATGCGCTGGCGGTATGCCTAATAGAATGGCACGGATTTACGGCTGCTGATTTTGCCAAGTTCCACCCTGGTGGCACATTGGGCAAAAAATTATATTTGAAAGTGGCTGACCTTAGCAAGTTGCATCAGGCGCCTAAAGTACAGGAACACAGCTCTTTACAGGAAGTGATCGTAGAGATATCTTCCAAAATGCTGGGGGTAACTGCGGTATTGGATGACAAAGCGGAGTTGATGGGTATTATCACAGATGGGGATTTACGTCGCATGTTGGAGAATAATCTTCCTACTGCCACGGTATCTGCCCGGGATATTATGTCTAGACATCCAAAGACCATTCAGAAAGACGAGCTTGCCATCAACGCATTGGATAAGATGCGGGAGCATGATATAACGCAATTATTGGTTATGGATGATAAACGCTATATTGGCATCATTCATCTTCACGATTTAATCAGGGAAGGAATTATTTGATAGTATGACAAATGTGAACAGGCATTTCTACGTGGCCATTATGGCCGGCGGTATTGGTAGCCGATTCTGGCCGTATAGCCGCACAGATTATCCCAAGCAGTTCCTGGATATTCTTAATACAGGGAAGACGTTACTGCAGTGGACCTATGAACGGTTTTCTCAGTTCATACCCAAGGAGAATATCTATGTGGTGACCCACCAGCAGTACACCAGCAAGGTGGCGGAGCAGCTGGAGGAGCTACCTATAGGGAATATTGTAAGCGAGCCATCCCGTAAGAATACGGCGCCTTGTATCGCCTACATCTCACACAAGATCAGTAAGCAGGACCCTAAGGCGTGTGTGATATGTGCACCGGCAGATCATCTTATCATGGATGGTCCGGCTTTCATCAGTGCCTGTCTTAATGCATTGCTGTTCGTGCAGAAAGATAACGCACTCGTAACATTGGGTATTAAGCCTACGCGTCCGGATACTGGATACGGATATATTCAGTTTGAAACGCAGCAGGCAGCCGACAATGTATATAAGGTGAAGACCTTTACAGAAAAACCGGATGTGGAGCTAGCGCGTACTTTCCTCCAGAGCGGCGACTTTCTCTGGAATGCAGGCATATTCGTGTGGAATGTGAAGACTATCCTGGCCGCATTCAAGAAATACCTGCCGGAAATAGATGAGCTATTCGAACAGAGCCGTCCGGCATTAAATACACCTGCGGAAAAGGAAGAGATAGACCGCATTTACTCACAGTGTACCAATATTTCCATTGACTATGGTATCATGGAGAAAGCGGACAATGTATACGTTATCCCTTCTAATTTTGGCTGGAGTGATCTGGGTACCTGGGCATCTGCCTATGAGAACCTGGAAAAAGACTACCTCGGCAATGCTGTACAGGGCAAAAATGTAATGGTGGTAGATGCTACCAAGTGTATGATCAAAGCTCCGCAGGATAAACTTGTACTGGTACAGGGGCTGGATGATTTCATTATCATCGACACGAATGATGTGTTGCTGATCTGCAAAAAAGAAAATGAGCAGCAGATCAAAGAATACGTGGCAGAAGTAAAACGGAACAAGGGAGAGAAATTTCTCTGAACATCCCCCGGGAAAAATAATTGATTACTGGCCATTTACGTTACGGCAGACAACAGCAACGCTGGTGTACCGTATTGTAAGTGGCCTTTTCATAACAACTATATTATACTATGCTGTTTAACTCTAAACTTCCTGCGATTGGTACTAATATTTTCAGTGTAATGTCTGCGTTGGCAGCGGAGCATAACGCCATCAATCTTTCCCAGGGGTTTCCTGATTTTGACTGCAGCGATGAGCTGAAGGCCCTTGTTAGTGAAGCGATGCAACAAGGATATAATCAATATGCTCCCATGCCGGGGATATTGCCTTTGCGGCAGGTGATTGCGGAAAAAATAGCACGGTTATATGATCAGAAGGTACATCCGGATACAGAGATCACGGTTACGCCCGGGGGTACTTATGCTATCTTCACTGCTATTGCTACCTGTATTTCTCCTGGTGATGAGGTAATTATTTTCGAGCCGGCTTACGATAGTTATATTCCTAACGTACTGGTTAACGGAGGGGTGCCGGTATTGATACCCCTTTCATTTCCTACATACAAAATTGACTGGGAGCAGGTAAGGCAGCGAATTACGCCACGGACAAAAATGATCATGATCAATACGCCTCACAATCCTACTGGCAGTATCCTTGGGGAATCAGATCTGCAAGCGCTGGAGGATATTGTGCATCAACATCAGTTGCTGGTACTTTCTGATGAGGTGTATGAGCATCTGGTATATGATGGGCAGCAGCATTTGAGTGTGTTGCGTTACCCGAACCTGTTCCGTAATAGTTTTGTGGTATTTTCTTTCGGTAAGGTGTTTCACAACACGGGGTGGAAGATGGGGTATTGTGTGGCGCCTTCTCATCTGATGCAGGAGTACCGCAAGGTGCATCAGTTCCTGTGTTTTTCGGTAAATACGCCTATGCAGTATGGATTAGCGAAGTTCCTGGAAACGCCTTCGCATTATTTGTCATTGAGTGCTTTTTACCAGGAGAAGCGGGATTACTTTTTACAGCTGATGCGTGGCAGCCGGTTTACGCCGTTGGCGGGATCGGGTAGTTATTTCCAGTTGATGAAATATGACCGGATATCGGAGGAGGGGGATAAGGCATTTGCTACCCGTATTACGAAGGAGCATGGTGTGGCCAGTATTCCTATTTCTGCTTTTTATCGGGATGGGCATGACGATCATGTGATCAGGTTCTGTTTTGCGAAGCGAAAGGAAACGCTGGAGCGGGCTGCGGAGCGGTTGGTGCAGATATAAGCCGGTCTTAAAAAAGAGGGCCACCCCGAGAAATCGGGACGGCCAGTCTTTGTATCTATGAGCGAGGTGTATGCTTGTCGCATGGACCTCAACGGGAACTGATTAAGCAGTTGCCAGTTGAGATACTGCTTCCTGGTGTACCAGGGTGTGCTCCAGGAAGTTGACATTACCTGTTTCCACATCATACATAGCACCGATAATACCAATAGCGCCGTTGCGGATCAGGTCGCGTAATATTTCACTTTGTTCCATGATAGCCTGAACGGATCTTTCTATCTGGAGGTAGGTAACTGCTTCTACGAAGGCCGGGTTTTTAGCGGTCCGGTTGTCGGTTATGGATTTCTCTGCTTCTACAGCGGGGGCTATCCTGTCGAGGAGGCCGGTGAGTTTACCCATTTTCACTGCGTCGCAAGCACCGGCGATAGCGCCACATTTGGTGTGGCCCAGCACTACGATGAATTTTGACCCCGCTGCATTACAAGCATATTCGAGGCTACCTAGTACATCATCTGTAATAACGGCGCCAGCGAGGCGGATGCTGAAGATATCGCCCAGTCCCTGGTCGAAGATCAATTCGGCGGAGGTACGGGAGTCCATGCAGCTTACGATGGCGGCCATCGGATATTGGCCGGCGGAGGTTTCGTTTACCTGCTGGAGCAGGTTACGATTAACTCTCAGATTGTCTACAAAACGGGCGTTACCATTCTTCAATACTGTCAATACCTGTACGGGAGTAAGATTTGCCTGTGCGTCTTTATTCAATGTTTTCATCTTTTCTCTTTGTTTTTAGCAGCGATCAATAGTCTGCCTTGTGATCAATAATTCAATTCTCTTTTTTCTGTTCGCATTAGTTCGGCTGCAATTCTTTCAGCAGCTGTTTGTGGTTACCGGTTGAGATAGTATGGACATGCCCGCTGGTTTGTGCGGTCTGCTGTTCTACTGAGATATCACTGGAATTCATGACATTATAGACATCTTTAAAGCCAGTGAGCATTACTGTAATGTCTTTCTGAGGCGCTTTTACGTCTTTGAATTCACGGATGGTTTCGAGTACATCGAAATCGATGTAGGAGGTTTTGCTGGCGTCGATCACCACGGTACTGTTTTCCGGGAGGTGGTCGAGGGTAAGCATGATGCTGGCTTTGTTGAGGAAGGATACTTCCTGGGCCAGTTCGAGGCGGATGCTATCGCCGGTGTTATATTTTTCCTTACGGAAGAAGTAGGAGCTCTTGATATTACCCCGGAGGATGGCGATGATGCTGACAGCCATACCCAGTGCGATACCCATGAGCAAGTCGGTGAATACGATGGCGACTACTGTTACGACGAACGGTATCCATTGGTATTTACCATTTTTGAACATCTCCTTGAAGATGGAGATTTTACAAAGTTTATAACCGGTGACCAGCAGTACGGCGGCGAGTGTGGCCAGCGGTATCATATTGAGTATTCCAGGAATGAGGGCGGCACAAACCAGCAGCAAGGCTCCGTGTACCATGGTTGCCAGTTTGGTTCTGCCGCCCGCATTGATGTTGGCCGAAGACCGTACGATCACGGAAGTGATGGGTAGGCCTCCGATCAGGCCGCTGATCATATTACCGATACCTTGGGCGCGGAGTTCGCGGTTGGGGTTGGTATATCTTTTCAACGGGTCCAATTTATCTGTGGCCTCGACATTGAGGAGTGTTTCCACGGAGGCTACTATGGCGATGGTAGCGGCGGTGATCCACACTTCCTTGTTGGTGAGCGCGCTGAATTTAGGGAGGGAAAATTGCCCGATGAAATCGTTAACACTGGCGGCTACGGGCAGGCTTACCAGGTGGTTCTGATCGAGAGAAAGGATCCCTGTACTGAACAGTTTGTTGAGGGCGATACCTGCGAGTACGGCGACCAGTGGTGCTGGTACGACATTCAGTTTGGGTATTTTATTCCAATACAGGATAATAAGAATCGATATCGCGGTGATGAGTGTTGCGCCCAGGTGGATATGATTTAAGGTAGAAAGTAGGGCGGTAAAGCTGTTATCTCCATCTACCTGTATGAAAGCAAAGTCTCCTTCAGAGTCTTTATCGTAGCCGAAGGCATGGGGCAGCTGTTTCAGTATAATGATAATACCGATAGCGGTGAGCATACCTTTGATCACGTTGGACGGGAAGTAGTTGGCTACGGAGCCGGCTTTGGCGATACCCAGTAATAACTGCATTGCGCCGCCCAGTACAACAGCCAGGAGGAATACGTCGAATGCGCCTAATTTGGTGATGGCGGTCAATACGATGGCGGTAAGGCCGGCAGCAGGGCCGCTCACGCTCAGTTGGGCGCCGCTGAGGGCGCCAATAACGAGACCTCCGATGATACCAGCGATCAGGCCTGAAAACAGGGGAGCGCCGGATGCTAATGCGATACCCAGGCACAAGGGTACGGCTATGAGGAAGACTACCAACCCAGAGGAGGCGTCGGCCTTTATATTGGCAAATAATGATGTCTGCTTGCTCATAAATCAAAGAAATTAAGTGGTTAGATCAGGAAGTAACTTGATGATTAGAGTAGAATGACGAGGTACATATTTTTGTACACACGTATCCTGTGTTGTGAAAACGGTAGCAAAATCCCTATAAAATCAAGATGTGAATGTGTGATGGTATTGCCAGCCATGTGTTTGCGCGGGAGCAATTCACATAGTCTATGAAATTTGTGAACGAAATCCGAGTAGCAGGTGCAGTTATACCAAAGGTGTGCAGCATTATTGCAGTCGACACTTCATGGTAGTGTGCAAAGCAGTTGTTTGACAATCTAGCTCATTGAAAAACAGTTACATCGGAGGTGTAAGATGGGCTGGCTGCCGGTATTAGCAGTAATTGGGAGGGGGTGTTTTTACTTCCTGAGCCGGACCATTAGGAATATCTTCCAGGAGATGGTATTGGATAATGTTCAGGAATAATTCGGGCGCGAATTTGAGGGCGCCATCATATTGTTTGCAATATTTAAGCTCTTTGGCCAGCTTAATAATATCGTTGCCGCAACCTCCATCGGAGGGGTGCTCTTCTACGATCTGATTGTTAAACAACAGTTTCCCCATCTCCTTTATTGGAAGGAGTTGTGTGCACATAAGTGCCAAGAGAAATATGCTTACAATCTTTTTGATCATCCGGAGATAATGTGACAATTGTGTCCGGTACAAAAATACTACCTGAAAGCTACTTTTTATCAGAAAACCATTAAAAAAATGTTAAAAGGGACCAATTGCTGGTACTTGTGCATTCATCCCTTGTTAATGACCGCTCATCACAATGTTCTTTTGGCGAAGGTGCCAGTCTCTTCTATACAAGACGCTTTACTGCAGGCCATTTAAGCGAGCAATGCCGGTAATATCCAAAGCAAGTTATTTTGCTTTGTCTGGTATTCGGTATTGCATAGTAGTATAATTTCTCTACTTTTGTATTGTGGAAGTAAGGAAAGGGTCGGCGTAAAAGCAATGATATGATCTGGCCCGAATAGTTAAAACAAGTTTAAAGCTCGCTTGCCATGAATATTGATAACACACAATCACAGATGCGAAAGGGGGTGCTTGAATTCTGCATTCTCTCCATCATCAAGCAAGGAGAAGCTTATCCTTCAGACATTATTGAAAAGATGAAAGAAGCGAAGCTGGACATCCTGGAGGGTACCTTATACCCTTTACTAACGAGATTAAAGAATGCGGAACTGCTCACATACCGTTGGGTAGAAAGTAGCTCCGGGCCGCCGCGCAAATATTTTTCCATGACCGATAAGGGGGAAGGCTTTTACCGGGAACTGGAAAATACCTGGAACGAGCTGGCCAACGCAGTCAACCAATTAACAAGAATACCTACCATCCCTGATTCGAACTACCAAAACCTAAAAACTGAAAACGACGATGAAAAAGATTATTAACATAAACCTGGCTAGCCGCCTTATTCCTATAGAGGACAGTGCTTACGAGATACTGCGGCAGTACCTGGAAAGCCTGAAGCGGTACTTTGCCAGGGAAGAGGGCGGCGATGAGATCATCAGTGATATTGAGGGTCGTATTGCCGAGCTGTTCCAGGACAAGCTCAAGAAAGGAGCACACTGTATTACCGATGAGGATGTGGTGGCTGTAAAAGCTTCCATGGGTACACCGGAGCAGTTTGGAGATATGTCGGAGTCGGAAGGTACCCAGTCGAATACAGAGAATGCAGCGTTTCAGGCTCGTCCGCGCAAGCGTCTGTATCGTGATCCGGACAACAAGGTGCTGGGTGGGGTGTGTAGTGGTATGGGTGCTTACTTTAATGTAGACCCGGTTGTGTTCCGGATCATTTTCGCCCTTTTTGCCATTGCCGGATTTGGTTCTGGTATACTGGTATATTTCATTCTGTGGATCGCCACGCCGGAAGCCAACACGG
Source organism: Chitinophaga pendula (assembly GCF_020386615.1). NCBI lineage: Bacteria > Pseudomonadati > Bacteroidota > Chitinophagia > Chitinophagales > Chitinophagaceae > Chitinophaga > Chitinophaga pendula. Next base: position 6,343,070 of record NZ_CP077769.1, on the reverse strand, counting down.
CTACAGAAAAGCTGGAAATGAGAGGAGAGCGGGTGGACCTTAATAATATTAAGGCGACCGTACAGGATGAGATCAACTCATTGAAAGATCAGTTCAGCCGCATGGGAAGTGATGTCAAAAATTTTTCGCAGGGCCGCGGCAAGCAAGTCGGTAATGGTATAGAACGCTTTTTCCGTGGCCTCTTTGCCGGTTTGGGGCAGGCGTTACTGTTTCTGACTAAAGGATTTATATATTTCCTGGCTGTTGTAATACTGATTGCCCTGGTTGTTTCAGGCATCGCTATCGCAGCTTCTTCCGCGGCCCTTTTCCCGATCAAAAGTCTGTTGCTGACTGCCGGGCAGAGTACTTTGTTCTGGCCTGCTATCGTACTGGTGATAGGTGTGCCGGTGGTGGCTATTATCATCTTCCTGGTGAGAAAGATCACCGGTGTGAGGGAAACCAGCCGCTATGTGGGGTATACATTAAGTTTTCTTTGGGTGGGAGGGGTGATATGTGCCCTGTTCCTGACGGTGTCACTAATGAAAGATTTCAGGACCAGCTATCGTGCGAAGGAAGCCTTTACGATCACGCAGCCCAGTGGGGGTAAACTGATCATCAAATGTGCGGATGACCTGGTGGATATGGATGTGATCGGATTTATGGACGGGCGCCTGCGGGTAACAGAAGATACGGCGATCATAGATAATGTGCGGCTAAAGCTGGAAAAAAGTAACTCGGGTAAGTTTGAGGTAGAGATCTACCGCTTGTCCAGAGGGCGTACGATTCGTCAAGCCAGGCAACTAGCAGAACAGATACTTTTCCAACTGCAGCAACAGGACTCTGTATTATACTTGCCTTCCGGTATGTCTATCCCCCGGGATTCCAAATTCCGTGGGCAACGGATCACGGTAGCCATCCGGATACCGGTAGATAAGCAGATAGAAGTGGACAGGAGTGTACGTCATCACTATGATATTGTACAAGGTGGGGATGAACATTGGTGGGATAACTGGAATGAGTGGGATGAGGATGGCCCGGCAGAATTGAAAATGACCATCGACGGATTGGATAATATCAATACGGATCGCAGGCATGACAAGAATGAAGATGAAGACCAGGATCGGGATAATGAGGACCGGGATAATGACCGTACCCGCGAAAACCGGGATGAAGATTCTCTCCGGAACAACTATCGTTACCAGGGAGCTCCGTTACCGGCTGCACCCTCCGCACCTGCGGCGCCAGCTGCACCCAAAAGTGGCAGCAGTACAGCTCCAGCTTCAGCGAAGCCAACGGTAGATGCTACAATCGGAGGTGCTGCACTGTTGATCCTGAGCCTTTGCAGCATGTTAAAATAAGCTATCAACGATACATCACAATAAGTTCAATAGTTCAACGCGATAAGCCACGGTGTCCACCGTGGTTTTTTTATTTTCAGCTGTTAGGACCGGATGGAATAGCCGGGATAGGCATTACTTATACAAATGATATAGGTTAATTAAACGAATGATACAGGATAGGTGGACTTGAGCTGGAAATCCTTTACTGTATTGTGTTTGGGTTCATTTTCGTTACATGTGTGAACAGGGGCATTTGTGCCATTTCAAGGGGTAGGTAGTTTTTCCCGATTTGATCATTCCCCTGGCTTATTAATTCATAGCTTTGTGTATTTAGCTGTTGGGCCGTGGGGATGCCGGCTTGGACGATGCTCAGCTTTACGGTAATTGATTCATTCAGAGGAAAAAAGATCAACGATAAGGAATGCAGGCAACATTGAACGCGACGATAAACATTGCGCTGGTAGGGAATCCGAATAGTGGGAAAAGTTCTCTTTTTAATGCGCTGACGGGGTTAAATCAGAAAGTAAGCAACTTTCCGGGTGTGACGGTGGACAAAAAGACGGGCGCTAGTACTATTAGTCCGCAGTTGCAAGCCAATATTATCGATCTTCCCGGTACTTATAGTCTTTATCCCAAGAGTGCGGATGAGATGGTCACGTATGATGTATTGCTCAATGCTGACGGCGGGCTTAGTCCCGATATGGTATTAATCATTGCTGATGCCTCCAATTTAAAACGTAACCTGCTTTTTTGTTCCCAGATAATAGATTTGAAGATACCTGTCATCATCGGGTTGACTATGATGGACATTGCCCGTAAGAAGGGGGTGGAGATAGACCTGACTGGTCTGGAGCGGGAGCTGGGAGTGCCAGTGGTGGCGATCAACCCTCGTAAAAATAAGGGGATCAGTGAGTTAAAAAAGATCGTTGAACTGGTTGCCCAGGAAAAGTTCCGTGCTCCTTCCCGGGATTTTATTGAGAATGAGGCGCTGGCGCCGGAGGTGATCTCGGTGGTGAAGCAGGTAACACCGTCCCGGAGCGACTATGGTGCGCTGCATGTGGCGGTAAATTTTGAAGAGCTTAATTTCCTGGATAACGGGCAGAAGGCGCAGATCAGAACGGCGCTGGAATTGCACCGGTTTAACAAGACCAAGGTGCAGGCGGATGAGATCATGCAGCGTTATGCCCGAATCAAACATATTATGAAGTCTTCGGTGGTGGAGACGGACCCCTTGCAGCAGCAGTTGCAGACGGAAAAGCTGGATGACTTGCTGCTACACCGGTTCTGGGGGTATGTGATCTTGCTGGCGGTTATGTTTGTTTTGTTTCAGAGCATATTCTGGCTGGCCTCTTACCCGATGGACTGGATTGAGGCAGGGTTTGGTGCTTTAGGCGGATGGTTGTCGGAATCGTTACCGGCGAGCAAGCTGAGTGATATACTGGTTAACGGTATTATAGCTGGTTTGGGTGGTATTGCTGTGTTCGTGCCACAGATCATGATCCTGTTCGGATTGATCACTCTGCTGGAAGATACCGGGTATATGGCGCGTATCAGTTTCCTGACGGACCGGCTGATGCGGCAGGTGGGTTTGAACGGTAAGTCTGTGATGCCGCTGATCAGTGGTGTCGCGTGTGCGGTTCCTGCGATCATGGCTACCCGGAGTATTGAAAACCGTAAAGAGCGGCTGATCACGATACTGGTTACCCCTTTAATGAGCTGTTCTGCGCGATTGCCTATCTATACGGTGATGATCGCCCTGGTGATACCCGATTATAATGTGTTGGGCTTTTTGAGCCTGAAAGGATTGGTAATGATGGGGTTGTATTTACTCGGCTTTTTTATGGCGCTTATTATCGCGGCGATCATGAAGTTGTTCATCGCTGTAAAGGAGAAGAGCTATTTCATCATGGAGTTGCCGGTATATCGTGCACCCCGTTGGAAGAACATTGGCACTACCATGGTGGAGAAGGCCAAGATATTTGTGACGGATGCTGGTAAGGTGATCATGGTCATCTCGGTAATATTATGGTTCCTGGCATCTTATGGTCCTGGTAACAGGATGGAGGAGGTGACGGCCAAATATGAGCCGATGATCGAAGCGCAAAAAAATAACCCGGAGCAGCAGCAGGAGCTGGAGCGGGCCTTTCAGTCCGAGAAGCTGGCCAACTCTTATGCCGGGTTACTCGGGCATGCGATAGAGCCGGCGATCCGACCACTGGGGTTCGACTGGAAGATCGGTATTGCGCTGATCACTTCTTTTGCCGCGAGAGAAGTATTTGTAGGTACGATGGCGACCCTTTACAGTGTAGGGGAAACGCCTGAAGATAATGATGCGACCTTGAGAGAAAAAATGCATGCTGCGGTATGGCCGGATGGGCGGCCGGTGTATACGCTGGCCAGCGGGTTGTCGTTGATGTTATTTTATGCTTTTGCGATGCAATGTATGAGTACCCTGGCTATTGTACGGCGGGAAACCAAATCCTGGAAGTATCCGGCGATACAATTGGTCTATATGACGGTACTGGCTTATGTGAGCAGCTTCATTGCTTTTCAGCTATTCAGCTGATTTTCATATACTGATGTGTGATACCGTACTCCACTGCTATTCGTTGGCAGTCAATACTTTATTGTATTCCCTGCGAAAATGTGTATATTCAGTATATGAATAAATTTTACCCATCCATTTATGAAACATTTACTATTCCTGCTTTTAATAAGCCCTATTGCCACGCTCTATGCGCAGCAGCCCATAGACTCTGTTAACCTCATGAAAGACATCAAAACCTTATCGTCCGACGCTTATGAGGGGCGTGCGACTGGGACGAAGGGAAACCGCCAGGCGCAGCTTTATATTATAGACCGGTTCCGGCAAGTGGGTATTCAGCCTTACAATGGTACTTATGAGTACTCCTTCTTTTTCCAGCAAGGCACCAAACGCATTATGGGGACTAACTTGTATGGCTATATACAAGGGAAGTCGGACAGTGTGTACGTGATCTCTGCGCACTTTGACCATCTCGGGAATATCGGGTGGGCGAATGGCGCTGATAGCATTTATAACGGCGCTGATGACAATGCCTCTGGCATAGGCGGGTTGCTGGCCATAGCGGATTACTACCGGAGGAATAAGCCCACGCATACGCTGGTATTTGCCGCATTTGATGCGGAAGAGGTAGGTCTTCGGGGAGCAGCCGCTTTTGTGAATGCGTTTCCGGTACCGGCCGCCAAGGTAAGGTTGAACCTGAATATGGATATGGTCAGCCACAACAACAAAAATGAGTTGTATGTATGCGGCACTTACCTGTATGCTAACCTGAAACCATTTGTAACCCAGGCCGCTGCCGCAAGCCAGGTGAAGTTACTGATGGGGCATGACCGGCCTACGGACGGTAGCCAGAACTGGACATCCCAGAGCGACCATTATGAGTTTCACAAGAAGAGCATCCCTTTTCTCTATTTTGGAGTAGAAGATCATGCTGATTATCACCGTTTGACGGATGAGTTCAGCCGTATTAATCCCAGTTTTTATTACCGTGCAGTGCAAGGGGTATTGAATACTCTGCAGCTATTAGACGCGCAGCGTTTATAATAACCACCGCGTTTACTCATCCGGGAGCTTGCGTTGTTGTATGCTCTGTTCCCAGCGTTTTTGCGCGGAGGGGTCGAGACCATGTCTGGTATCGCGATCGAAACGTTCCTGTTGCTGATTCATTTCCCGGAAGGATTCCAGATATTCATACTGGATGTAGCTATCATAGTCATCGAGGCTAAGGGCTGCATCCAGTATTTTTTGGCGGAACCGCATGGCGACCAGCCAGGTGATATCGAAATGCAGTTGTTCGTGTGTAAGCGTGTAATTACTGCGTGCATCGGGTCGCATCCAGGAGCCGCTTTTCACAAAAAAGACCTGCAGGGAGAGTTGTACCTGTAAGGTGTCTTTGCGGCGCATACTACTGCCTGTATAGGAAAAGCTGGTAAAAGATACGGCGGCGCTGGTGCCGCTGGCCGAAGTCCTTACGGGAAAATCATGGTATTGCAATGGCCGGGATGGATACATAATGGTATCGCCATCTGCGGATAGGGTGATACTATCTATTGAGAATGAGAGTTTTAATATACTCTTTTGCTGCGCACTGGTAATATGGCCGCAAGGTAACAGGAGGATGGCCAGAAGTAGTATATGGTGAGCGGAGATCACGTAATAAAGAACGGATATTTTAACGGGATGTTGTCAAAGCTTTTGCCCTTCAAGCACGCAAAATTTCGTAATTTACAATTCTACCAAAACAATCGCACTATGTACGGTGGCGGATATATTTTTGACGAGCCCAACAGGAAACAGCAGCGAGAGGAACAGCTGCACGACGATCCTGAGAAGCTGGCGGCATTTGAGGACCGCATCACCCGGGGAGAGAAGATAGAGCCCGGGGACTGGATGCCTGCTGAATATCGCCGGCAGTTAATACGATTGATAGAACAACATGCGCATTCCGAGATCATTGGTGCGTTGCCGGAAGGTACCTGGATCACCCGGGCACCTGGTTTTAAGCGTAAATTGGCGTTGATTGCCAAAGTACAGGATGAGATTGGGCATGGTCAGTTATTATATAATGCGGCGGAGACCCTGGGAAAATCCCGGGAAGCGATGATCAACGACTTGCTCAGTGGTAAATCCAAATATTCCAATGTATTTAATTATCCGGCGGAGACCTGGGCGGATGTGACGGTGATAGGATTCCTGATAGATGCGGCAGCTATTGTAAACCAGATTGCCAATTCTAAGGGGTCTTATGGCCCTTATTGCCGTGCGTTGGAAAGGATCTGTTATGAGGAGAGTTTTCATCTGAAGCAAGGGCATGATGCTTTCATCGAGCTGGCTACCGGTACGCCGGAGCAAAAGGCGATGCTTCAGGATGCGCTGAACAGGTGGTGGCAACCTATCATGCATTTTTTCGGCCCTCCGGACAAAAACTCTACTCACAGTGAAAAGCTGATGCAGTGGAAGGTGAAGATGGCGAGCAATGATGATATGCGTAATCAGTTCCTGGATACTTACGTCCCCAAGATATGGGAGCTGGGGCTTACTTTACCGGATCCGCTGTTGAAGAAAAATGACAGCACGGGCAAGTGGGAATATTCTGATCCGGACTGGGATCTCTTCTTCAAAGTGATCAATGGAGATGGCCCTTGCAACCAGGAGCGGTTGAGTGTGCGCAAATGGGCGGAAGAGCATGGCCGGTGGGTGAGGAAAGCTTTGATGAATCCTACGCAACAGAAGACGGTGCCTGCTGCCTGATGCAGGCAGGCAGCAAATGAATGACATTCAATAAACTGAATCAACGAACATGAGCGAATCATTAGATCCACGTATAAACCGGTTAAAATTAGGGAATGCCGGAGAGGTGATCAAGGTGGAAGAAGGGGAGAACTGGCAGGTATATGAAGTATTTCACCAGGAAAAGAGGGGAGCGCACCATGAACATGTGGGTTGTGTACATGCTCCGGATGCGCAACTGGCATTGGTATTTGCCAAGGAACAGTTTGGCCGCCGTAAGAAGTGTGTAAATCTTTGGGTGGTGCGCAGTGCGGATATCCTTGCTTTTGATGCAGAAGACGAAGATATGTTTGCCAACAATATAGAGAAAACCTACCGGGATGCCAGCGGCTTTAAGGTGATGGATAAGATCAACAAATTTAAGCAGGCAGGTAAGGCTGCGCCGCAGCAATAGCGGCACTATTCCCCCCAACCACTTCTACCACGTATTTCCATTAACGTTATGACTACATCACTTAATACAGATATTGCCGTTACCGATCTTATTACCAAGATGGCAGATGATGAGCTGATCATCGGGCATCGTAATTCCGAATGGACGGGGTTAGGGCCGGTGATGGAAGAGGACATTGCTTTTTCTTCGATGGCCCAGGATAAAATCGGCCATGCCCTAGCTTTATACACCATATTACATGAGCAGTTACAGGGTGCTGACCCTGATCAGTTTGCCTTTATGAGGGAGGCGTCGGCTTTTAAATGTTGTCATCTGGTGGAGTTACCGATTGGCGACTATGATTTCAGCTTGATGCGTCACTTTTTATTTGATCATGCGGAGGCGGTACGATACCGGCATTTGCTGCAAAGCAGTTATACCCCGTTGAAACAGTTGTCGCAAAAGGTGAAGGGAGAGTTGAAGTATCACACGTTACACGCGAATGCCTGGTTATTGCAATTGTGCAGGGCTGGTGCTGACAGTCATGCGCGGATGCAGGCGGCATTAGATACTTGTTTTCCGCTGGCTTGCGGCATATTTGAGCCCGCTGCTGACGAGGTGGAGGCTTTGCTGATAGCAGAGGCGATATATCCCGGAGAGGAAGTATTATATAATGAATGGTTAGATCAGATCTATCCGATACTGGCACAGGCAGGGTTGAACCTGCCGGATGTGGCACAGGTGCGGCCTGCTTACGGCGGGCGTGGCGGTCAGCATACGAAATGGCTGGTGCCTATGCTGAATGAGATGGGAGCTGTATTTAGGCTGGATCCACAGGCCAGCTGGTAGAACTTCAAAAATGCAAGTCATGTCAGAAGATGCGATCATATCAGCTGTATATGCTTCCTTGGAGCAGGTGATGGATCCTGAGATACCAGTGCTGACGGTACTGGACCTGGGGATGATTACGCAAGTCAGTGTAACTGAAGCGGGTATATTGATCAAGATGATCCCTACGTTTGCTGCCTGCCCGGCGGTGACCTATATAAAAGATAATATCCGGAGTACTGTGGCGCATGATCTGGGGATGCCGGTACAGGTGGAAGTAGATAAGGAGACGCACTGGCATAGTAACCGGTTGAGTGTGGAAGCCAAGGAAAAACTGCGCAATTTTGGCATTGCGGCGCCCCAGGTACATAATGGAGAGGTGCATGCGGAGATAATGCTACATACTGCATGTCCTCATTGTGGTAGTGAGCAGACGTATCTGCGGTCGCCTTTCGGCTCGACGTTATGTCGTGCGATCCACTTCTGCAAGGCCTGCGGGATGGCCTTTGAGCAATTTAAGCCAGTGGAGTAAAACGCCTTATTTTCCTGTAAGACAATACGATTGCGGGCTTTAATGGCTGCCGGCGCGGGGACTTTTATTTTGCATTTTACTATTTACATTTTACATTCACTCCCGAAACAGATAATGTATCATGAAGATAGGCTTGTATTTCGGTTCCTTTAACCCAATACATACCGGGCATCTGATCATTGCCAATTATGTGGCATATAATACGGACCTGGACAAAGTATGGCTGGTGGTATCTCCACAAAATCCGCTGAAGGCCTCTTCTTCACTGCTGAATGAGCATCACCGTTTTCACTTGGTAGAACTGGCAGTAAAGGATGAGCCCCGGTTGAGGGCCAGCAATATTGAATTTTCCTTACCCCGTCCTTCTTATACCATAGATACCTTAACTTATCTGGAAGAAAAGTTCCCTACACAGGAGTTCTCCATTATTATGGGAAGTGACAGTTTCCAGAACATTACTCGTTGGAAGAACTATCAGCAGCTGGTGCAGCGTTATCCTATATATGTATACCGTCGTCCCGGACATGAAGTGGGGGAACTGCCTGGTGCACGGGTGCTGGTATTGGATGCTCCTATGCTGGATATCAGTGCCACCAGTATCCGGGAGTGGATCAAGGAAGGGCGTTCTGTACGCTATATGGTGCCGGATAATGTATTAGCCTATATTAACGAGAACAACTATTATAAATAGTTTAATTCTTCCCTATAATCTTCACCTCTCTCTTTTTTACCAGGTATTCGTTGGAATAGATCTTCAGCAGCATGATGAACATGGAGATCAGTACCGGACCAAAAATAAGTCCGATAAAGCCGAAGAGGCTGATACCGATGATCACTCCAAATACGGTGATCAGTGGATGTACGTCGCCTATCTTTCTGTTAAGCATCATCCTAAACAGGTTATCAGAGGTACCGATTACAAGGAAGCCATACGCCAGTACGCCTATACCCTGCCAGGTATTGCCGGCAGCGATGAGGTATACCCCCATAGGGACGTAGACAGCTGCGGCTCCAATAATAGGCAGCATGGCGGTAAAACAAGTCACTACAAACCAGAAGATGGGTTGGGGTACCTGGAATATAAAATATCCTATCAATGCCACGATGCTTTGCAACAACGCGATGAGGGGGATACCTACGGCATTGGAGTAAATGGTTGTTTTAAACTCCAGTCCCAGGCGGATCACGTTTTCATCTTTGAGGGGGATATATTCATATAATGTCTCTTCCATTTTGCGGGCGTTGACCAGCATAAAATAAAGCAGGAAGTACATGATGGCGATAGCGGTGAGGGTATTAAACGTGGCGCCTACAAAGGTGGGCAGGATAGCGGTGATGTTTTCCGTGAATTTTTCCAGGCGTGCGGTAGACAGGAGATTAACGCCGGCCAGTTCCTGGATACGATTGTTAATCGTCTGCATGCCTTTGAGCAGTTCGGAGGAGTGAGTAACGGCATAACTTACTTTGGAAGTAAGCAGGTTAACGAGCATACCGAAAGGCAGCAGGATGATGATGAACGAGAGGAACATCAGCAAGGCGGCGGCCAGGCTCGGTCTCCATTTGCGTCGTTCTACAAGGTGGAACATCCATCTGCGGGACAGGATGTAGAGGGTCAATGCTCCCAGGAGGCCTGGGAAAAGTCCATACAGTTCGCAGAACAATAATATTCCCCAGAGGATAAGGATGAGGAGGAAGGCGATCTGTTTGAGGCGTTCGTTATCAAGTGTACTCATAGTCTGATGAGGATGGGAGGTATTAAATGAAACCTACAAAGAAAATTGTTTATAATGGTCAACCTGTCAGGGATGTACGTTGTTCCTGCCAGTCTGATAGACCAGGTGGTCAGGTATGCCGTTTATAGGAGATCCGATCGGGAAAACGTTCTTTTTAATCATATACGGTCCATATAGCACAAATTACAGGCCGGAAGAGGGGCTTATTAACGGTAATTTAAACCTACAAGGAAATTATGGAACAAAGTTTGTACCCATACTAATCCATTTAGTAAACCTTATTTATTCATCATTAAAAAGATTACTATGAACAACAGTTCCAAAGCCGTGGTTTCTTTTATTGTTGGGGCAGCAGTAGGAGTAGCGGTTGGTTATTTCCTGAACTCTGATAAAAAAGATGAACTGGTAGACAAGCTGAAATACCAGGCAGACAAATTGAAGGATAAGTTCAAACAGAAACGTTCTGAATTTGAAGATGCACTGGAAAACGAGCTTTCTTAAAACCCTATGATGTTTTAAATTTATTTGCATGGAAGATAATTTCGGCAATTACTTTAATAAGACCGGCCAGGTCGCCAGGGAATATCTGGAAACCCGGCTGGATCTTATAAAGCTCCAGGCAGCGGGAAAGTTATCGAAGGCGATGGGATTGTTCTTTTCGCTTATCATGGCTTTTCTGCTGTTTTTCTTCGTGGTAGTGTTCCTGGGTATGGTAGTAGGTTTCTGGATTGGGGAGATGACGCATAGTTTTACGATCGGCTTCAGCTGTGCTGCGGGCTTGTTTGTATTGTTGCTGGTGGTATTATTGTTATTCAGAAAGACGTTGATACAACGTCCGCTAGCCAATATGCTGATCGCAGAGCTGGTAGAGGAGTTGGAAGAGCGGGAAGAGGAGAGAGAAGAAGAGCAGCCAAAGCCACCTGAGAGTTCTGGCGTAGAGCATGAAGATGAACCGTATCAATATGGTAACCATTAATGAATGATTAATATTTACGCAGATGCAAAAGGTGAAGGTCACCAATTTCGACACACTGGAACAGGAGATCAACCGGCTGAACAGGCGTAAGCGTCAGCTGGAGCATGAGCTGGCCGGCCGGGTCGATTATTTCAAAGACAACTATAAGAAGATGGCCCTAAATGCGGTCATTCCCGGTGCGGGCAAACATAGCAGTGTACTGGGTGTTGCCGGTAAGGTTGCCCAGTTTGCCTGGGAGAGTGGCAAGTTCAAATCTTTTGCTACTGGGGCGCTGATGACAGCACTTGAATTTGTCGGTGTGCGGCTGGGCATTAATCTCTTTGACCAGTTCAGCAAACGCAGAAAGAAGAAAAAGGCGGAAAAGGAAGCAAAACTGAACGATGAGGATTAGGCGCTGCGGGTTTTATAACCGGTAATCGAATAGTAATAAGGTTTAGATAGACGGACCGGTTCGTGGCGACGCGGAGTAGATTGTCGTAATCGACGGTCACCTGGCTGGCGTTAGTGACATTAAACAGCAGGTATATTTTAATTATCCTAGGCTCATCCCCACACCCTTGTCCCCTCACTACAATTTGCACAGATATCAATATTTTTACGGCCTGACATCAGTTGGGTACGGAAACGAATATACTGTTCGTCATGCCATAGGGCTTTGAAAGAGGATTTTTTCAGGTCGCCAAGGCGATGTTGAGCATCCTTATCAAAACAGCAAGGCACCACCAGTCCATCCCAGGTAACTACAGGTGAGTGCCAGAGCCTCCAACATTGATTGCCTAATTTGTTCTTGATGGAATAAGTGCCGTCTTCATTTTTGTGATATCGGCTGTATTTATCGATAGTAGGAATAAGGCGGTTTCCTTCTTCATAATCATATACCTGTGCTGTTTTAAAGCGTACTTCATCGACACCAATTTCTTTTGCCAGGCGTTTAATGTCCTCTATCTGGTGTTCGTTTGGTTTTACCACCAGGAATTGAAAGAAAACGAAGGGTGTTTTGGATTTCAGTTCCTTTTTCCATTTCACAATATTTTTGGCTCCTTCTATTACTTTGTGAAGTTGTCCGCCTACCCGGTATTGTGTATACACGTCCTGTGTAGTACCATCTATGGAGATGATGAGTCTATCCAGGCCGCTTTCTACGGTTTTGCGGGCGTTGGCATCTGTCAGGTAATGGGCATTGGTGGAGGTAGCTGTGTACAGTCCTTTCTCCGAAGCATATTTAACCATCTCAAGAAAGCCGGTATTGAGATAGGGCTCTCCCTGGAAGTAAAAGATCAGGTATAACAGCTCTTTCGAAATCTCATCGATCGTTTTGCGGAAGAAATCCACCTGTAACATACCTGTAGGGCGGGTAAATGCTCTCAAGCCACTGGGGCATTCCGGGCAGCGAAGATTGCAGGAGGTGGTAGGCTCGAAAGACATGGAAACGGGGTACCCCCATTGTATAGGTTTTCCGGTCCACTTGCTCATGAAGAAGCTACTCAGTACTTTTCCCGCGTTCCAGGCTCTACGGAATGTAAATTTAGAAGCCAGGTTCAGCGTATCATTCAGGTTAAAATCCGGCATATGATCAAACAACTTTTACGCGTGTAAATGTAGACAATAATGAGCATAAATCAGGCCGGATCGGGGAAGTGGAAGTCATGGAGATGTGTCTTTCCACATTTTTGCCCTATACTTGCCAAATAATTGCCGCTCAAGGATAGCAGCAAGTCATGTAACGGGATGTTGCAGTACCCAAGCCTGCCAACTGCGGAAAAATAAACGATGACAGCAAGATTACGTATTAAAAAATCGTGGCGCCTGCCTTTACTATTAGTGGTGGTAATGGGCATTGCGTTCGGAGCCTACCTTTGGTGGCGAGGGGAGGAGGAAATCAATTTTGTCCGGTATGAGGAATTCGGCATTGCCATGCCAGTCACTTATTCCGTGCATGGAATAGACGTCTCCAAGTTCCAAAAGGACATTAACTGGCAGGCCGTACGACAGATGAATGTTGATAACATTCGCTTATCCTTTGTATTTGTGAAAGCGACGGAGGGTATTACCCGGCAGGATGCATCGTTTCAACGTAACTGGCATAAAGCGGGGCAGGCAGGATTGATACGGGGGGCCTATCATTTCTTTTATGCTACCCGCGACCCTTTGAAGCAAGCAATTAATTTTCAGAATGTAGTGCAGCTGCAATCCGGCGATCTGCCACCCGTGCTGGATATAGAAGTGCATAATAATCAGCCTGCCGCGGTGATCCGGAGCACGGCCCGTATCTGGTTGGAGGAAATGGAAAAGGTCTATGGGGTAAAGCCCATTATTTATACGAACCTCAAATTCTATGAGACCTACCTTGGTAGTGAGTTTGATGATTATCCTTTATGGATAGCCCATTACTATCAGCAGCAGCGCCCCAGGATAGAACGTCCCTGGGTGTTTTGGCAACATAGTGACATTGGCAGGGTAAATGGTATCAGTACTACGGTGGACTTTAATGTATTCAAGGGCGATAGTGCGGCACTTGTTAAAATGTGCCTGCCATAATACCTACCTTTACCAAACGATCAAAACTATGGTTATGGACCAGGAACAGGAGCCTATACACCAGGAGCCTCCTCCGCCAAGGGACCTAAAAGAACCCTTCGACATGGGCATTGTATACTATTTTGTAAAGATCATGCGGACGATCTTTCTAGGTTTCTTTTTGCTGATGGTGGATGTGTTTATCGGGTTGTACCTTGGCTTTGCCATAGCGGAGACATCTACTCCGGGTCGGATGATCTTTTTTTACAGTTGGTTCACTATCACCCTGATGGGTTACATTTACCTGGTATGGCGGATGTGGCGAAAAAAACAGCCGGAGCCATGAGGCGCCCGGCCGTTATGATATTCCCCCCTTGATAAATAGTTGACGCTTATTGTTTATTTACGATTGGCCAGTACCATGGTCCAATTATTATCATATTTACCTACGGCAAACTCCCGATATTGAGCAGCCATCATATTCTGACAATGTTTGGGGCTAGTTAGCCATCCCAGTATTACTCCCTGCTCGTCCATATCTCCCCGGGCGATGTTCTCTCCTACAGCTGTCCAGTTATAACCAACTGCGTCTACGCGGTTGCCTGGTGTAGTGCCAGCAGGAGAAATATGGTCGAAATATTTCTTTTCAAACATGTCCTTACTATGCAGCCAGCCAGCTTTTTCGAGGGTGCCGTTCCAAGTGAGGGCAGGTACCGGGGGCATTTTCACATCTCCGCAATTGCAGCCTCTGGAGCGCAGGCCATTTACCAGCGTTAGCAGGGCGGTACGGTCCACTTTGTTTTCTGGAAATGAATCGACGGCAGGAGGATGCAGCGGTCCTGGTGTGTCTGGTGCGATCAGTGTTTTGTCTTTGGTACAACTACACAGGTAGATGCATAGCAAGAGTAAGCAAAAAGGGGTATGACGAATAAATTTCCCGGTCATTTTGACTAAATGAAAATGAATAATTAGTTACCGGGTTTTTGACAGGATGGTAAAACTATTGGAGGTTTGAGATAGGCTAGGGTTAAAAAAATCAGGGTACGAAGATAAGCAGGCTGAAGGATATTCGGGGCGGAATTTTGTGAATCGGATGTTAATGATCCCTGTTTTATAGCAAAGCCGTATAGTCGGGCGCGACCATACGGCTTTGTTTTTTGCTTAACAACAGGCTATTAAAGCAACCTGTTGTGCAGGTAAGCGACCTGTAAGCTGTTGATTATGCGCTGCATATCATCTGTAGATTTTCCTGTTTTGGTGTGCAGGCGCAACAGCAACTCCTGTTCTTTTCCTCTTTCATACATCAGATCATCATCTGACAGTTGAGAAAATCGTTGCTTCAACATGGGTTTCAGCTCCCACCATCTTTCTAACCGGGCGTTCATAAAAACAGCAGATTTATTGTTGTAATTGAGAAAAGTTATTAAAACACGGATATACAAAAGGTTATTCAACATCTATGCCATGCAATAACAATGCATTGTGACGTGTATTTGTAGAGGGGAAGGAACAACCTTACCGCATTATGTGTGGTGCATTCTGTGGAATTGCCGCCACGAGAGTGATACAGAAAGTGGTGATTATAACGGTTTTGCGTGTTGGAATAAATATTGTGTCATTAATTGTAACAACACTAACGCGAACTATCATGAGTGACCAGGAAAAAAAGCCTACGCGGGGAGATGCTAAAGAGATCGATCCAAACTCTACGGCTTACAAGCAAACAGAGAAAAAGCCGGCTGAAATTCTGACAACGGATAAGGCAGATACAAACAGCACTCCTTTGCATGAAGATCTGTCTGAACGGCCGGAGCGGGAGAATAAAGTGGTGAGAGATCATGATAAAGACGCTGATTAGCGCCTGAATAGACACAGCTTACAGCTGGTCCACATATTTTGTTCCATATCTGATAATTATTGAAAGCACCTCCCACAAGAAAGTGGAGTGATGAAAACAAAGCATTCTAAGTTCTTCTTTAATGTTGTGGTGTATAGTAGGCCGTCCCAATCCTGGGATGGTATTTTAAAACCACCGGTAAAACCCGGATTGTCAACATCCCATTGAAGAACTTTAATCATATAGTATGAATACCTGCGTTCCGGCCATATTGCCGGTTCGCTTGCCGCGACAGACATTAGCTGCTGTGGTCTACGATAATTTTCCACTCACCCTCTATCCGACGGAACAGTACTGAAAAGTGACCGGTAAGGTCAGCTTGCCCATGCCGGCATTGCCCGGATATTCCACCTTATAATAGTCCATCATAGCCTTCCAGCCATAGGTTACTCCTTCCTTGCTGACGAACATTAGTGAGTCAGATTTCCAATAGGAATGCATAAAGGTCTCGAGATCGCCTTTATTCCAGGACGCGGATTGGGAGGCCAATACTTTTTTGATTTGATCAACCGGGGATTGCTGGGCACGAATACTGGTTAAAGGGTTAACCAACAGGATAAAATACAATAAAAAACGCATGTGAAATTTTTAGCAAAAGATAAACATTTTTTGAGATGTAATGCACGATTCATTGTACTACCTTTGCAGTCGTAAAAAAAGCCTTTTAATTTATACACTTAAATGAACCGCTTATGCCTGGATATGAATTCTTTGGTGCAGAAGAAAGAAAGGAAGTCAACGACGTATTAGAAACGGGTATTCTGATGCGTTATGGTTTTGACGGTCCTCGTAAAGGGATTTGGAAGGCAAAGGAACTGGAGCAGGCGATTTGCGACAAGTTGCAGGTAACCTATGCACAGCTAACTTCCAGTGGTACCACTGCGTTAACTACCGCTATGGCTGCATTGGGTATTGGTGCCGGTGATGAGGTGATTATGCCGACCTTTACTTTCGTAGCTAGTTTTGAGTCTGTATTCTCCGTGGGAGCTACTCCCGTTCTAGTTGATATTGATGATACGCTTACTCTGGACCCCAAGGCCGTTGAAGCAGCGATCACGCCGCGGACTAAAGCCATTATGCCTGTTCACATGTGCGGAGCTATGGCAGATCTCGATGCCTTGAAGAGCCTCTGTGAAAAGCATAACCTGTTATTGCTAGAAGATGCCTGCCAGTCATTTGGTGCTACTTATAAAGGTAAGGCAGTAGGTAGTATCGGTCATGCCGGTACTTTCTCCTTTGACTTTGTGAAGACGATCACTTGTGCAGAAGGTGGTGGTATCATCACCAATGATAAAGAGGTGTATACCAAATGTGATGCTTATTCCGACCATGGCCATGATCATCTTGGTGTGGACCGCGGTGCTGATCTGCATCCGTATATGGGATATAACTATCGTATATCTGAACTGCATGCAGCTGTGGGACTGGCCCAGATCAGAAAGCTGGATATATTCCTGGAGATACAACGGAATACTAAGAAGATATTTAAGGATGCGTTGTCAACGATTCCGGAAGTGACTTTCCGCCGTCTGCCAGATGAAGCTGGTGACAGTGCTACTTTCTTAGGATTTTTCCTGCCTACGGCAGATCAGGCTCGTAATGCCGCTGCTGCCATGAAAGCAGCGGGTCTGCCTACTTTTTACTATTTCGATAACAACTGGCACTATATACGCAACTGGCATCATTTCAAACAGATAGCAACACTAAACCGTTTTGCACCTGGTCTGGAACAGGCGATAGAGATCTATAAAACGAAAGAAT
Source organism: Chitinophaga pendula (assembly GCF_020386615.1). Classification (NCBI taxonomy): domain Bacteria; kingdom Pseudomonadati; phylum Bacteroidota; class Chitinophagia; order Chitinophagales; family Chitinophagaceae; genus Chitinophaga; species Chitinophaga pendula. The sequence continues at coordinate 6,325,799 of NZ_CP077769.1, read as the reverse complement.
TTCCTGCCTCCGATGCTATTATCAGCCGTTGTATCTTTACGCCTATTAACCTGGGCTGGAGTGAGACGGAGATAAAAGAGCGTACCGATAAGCTGGTGAACGCTGTAAAAAGCGCTTTATAGATTGACCTGTAAATCAGCTGATGATGAAAAAAGTAGCATTGATCCCGGCACGTTACGGCGCTACCCGTTTTCCGGGTAAACTGATGGCCAAGTTAGGCGGTAAATCAGTGATTGTTCGCACTTATGAATCTGCCGTGGACACCGGTGTATTCGATGATGTGATCGTCGTTTGTGACAGTGACGTGATCTATAATGAGGTCGTGTCCAACGGTGGTAAGGCGATCAGGAGCCAAAAGGAGCATGAATGTGGCACTGACCGTATTGCAGAGGCAGTGGTAGATATGGATGTTGATATTGTAGTGAACGTACAGGGAGATGAGCCTTTTACCAAAAGGGAACCCCTGGAAAAATTGCTGCAGGTATTTGAAGGAGAGGAGGGAAAAAAAGTACAGGTAGCATCTTTGATGCAGGTACTGACGGATCCAGTTTCCATAGAAGATCCGAACTTTGTAAAAGTGGCGGTAGATAAACAATTCAATGCCCTGTTCTTTTCCCGTTCAGTGATACCATATCCGCGGAATAAGGAAGTAGTCAGTATCTATTACGAGCATATAGGCGTATACGCTTTCCGTAAACAAACGCTGCTGGAATTCACGCAGTTGCCTATGAGTCCGTTGGAGGCTGCAGAGAAGATTGAATGCCTTCGCTATCTGGAAAACGGGATCCCGATGAAGATGGTGGTAACCGATTATATGGGGGTGGAAATAGATACACCGGAAGATCTGGTGAAAGCGGAGCGTTTGTTGTAATAAGACGACTATTACCAGCTCGTCAACATCATTCACGATAAAATTCTTATTGAACATATGAAATTCAGGAACTTCAAACTGGTTGGATATGTGATATTCGGAAGAGGATCATTTAACCAGCTGGACGAAATACTTGCGCCACAGCGGAAGGGAGATGCACCGATGATCTTTTTTGTGGACCATTTTTTCCAGGACCAGCCGGCATTTGTTTCGCGAATACCTTTACAAGGGAAAGACAAGGTAGTATTCATCGATGTGACTCATGAGCCCAAAACTACTTATGTGGATCAGGTACGTGATGAGTTGGTCGCTGAGTTTGGCGAAGTATCCGGTATCATCGGTATTGGCGGTGGTTCTGTAATGGACATGGCCAAAGCCGTTGCCCTGATGATGAAGAATCCGGGGTCTTCTGCCGATTATCAAGGTTGGGACCTGGTGAAAGTACCCGGGGTATACAAAGTAGGTATCCCTACGATCTCCGGAACGGGGGCAGAAGTAAGTCGTACCTGCGTGCTTACCGGACCTACCCGCAAACTGGGTATGAACTCTGACTTTACACCTTTTGATCAGATCGTATTGGATCCTGAATTAATAAAAGGAGTACCGGTGAACCAGCAGTTTTACACTGCAATGGACTGTTACATACATTGCATTGAGTCCCTGGAAGGAACCTATCTTAATGCCTTTAGCCGGTCTTATGGAGAAAAGGCGCTCGAGTTATGCCAGGAGATATTCTTGCAAAAAGACCGTTGGGATGACGATGCAGACGAGAAACTGATGATGGCTTCTTATGCTGGTGGTATGAGTATAGCGTACTCTCAGGTGGGGGTAGCACATGCGGTAAGTTATGGCCTCGCTTATCTGTTGGGTACCAAACATGGTATCGGTAACTGTATCGTATTCGATAAGCTGGAAGAGTTCTATCCGCAGGGAGTGAAAGAGTTTAAGCAGATGGTGGCTAAACATAACATTGAAATCCCCCAAGGAATTACCAAGGGACTTACTGATGAGCAGTTTGACACTATGATCAATGTATCACTCGGTATGGCCCCGTTGTGGGAGAATGCACTCGGTAAAGACTGGCAGCAGCAGATGACCCGTGAGCGTCTCCGGGCGTTGTACGAGCGGTTGTAATTTATACTTCAGAAGAGCTTACAAGACCTGTAAAGGGCCTGTTCAAACACCGTTTGTATAGGCCCTTTTGTTTGCACTGCGTTATATGCGCGTTGAAATGATTAAATTGTTGGATATCATTTATCCTGTCCCTGTTGGGAGGCTATTGCAGAAGGAACTCATCAATAAAAGCAAGTATCATGAATCAGCACATTAATAAAAATGTAGAAAAGCTGACAGAAGAACTGGCGGCATCTTTTATAAAAACAGATGCCCGCAGACAACAGTGGCATTCGCATACGAAGGGATTCATTGCAGAACAACTGGGCCATTATGCTAACAAATATCCCATGCTGGATTGGAAAGTGGCGATTAATGAGGCATGGGAAAACTTGGAGTCGGTTTACCTGACCTTTAACAATACTCCCAGCGGCATTGTAGAGAAAAACGAGGTGCAGGTGATCCAGAAGATAAAGAAAGGCGGACTCGTATCCTTCTCGCAATCGCGTAACGGGCAAATCGTAATATGGGTGGCTTATCCTGTAATAGAGGGCCTCACGGAAGATGGGCCTAAAAGCTCCACATTAGAGACCTTGGAACCGGAAGAAATAGATGATGACTGTATACTACGTAACGTGGAGAAATTCCTAACGGAAATGTTGGAATGGGAGAACAATGATCGGGAAGAGATCGGGTTTGTACGCAGACACCGGTAGCAGGTTACTAAAACATTACTGATGAACTTATTATGGCTATTAATAGTATTGTTTGGCAGCATAGCCGTACTTGTGACAATACTATATCTGGCTGCCAGAAAACAACTGGAGACATCCCGTCAGCAGCAGGCACAGGCGGGTATGCAACAGGCCCAGCTGGAATCCAGACAGCAATACTATCAGCAATTGCTGGAAGAAAAGAAAGAGGAAGTGCAGGAAAAGCAGCAGCGACTGGATCATGTGTATACGCAGTTCCAGGATATGAATGCTGATCTGCACCGTGTTCAGGAACAAAACCGGCACCTGCAGCAGTTGCTGGCCACAGAAAAGCATCAGTTGCAGGAGGTCCAACAGCAAATGCAACTACAGTTCGAACATACGGCGCAGCAGCTGTTACAACGTATATCCGGTTCTTTTATGGAGCAGAACCAGTTGAAGATGCAGGACGTATTACAACCATTGTCGGAGAAGATAGAAAGTTTCCGTAGCAGTGTACAGCAATCGTTGGTATCTGAGACCGCTCAGCGGGCCGCTTTGCACAATGAATTGCAACGGCTGCTGCAACTAAATCAAACGCTTACCCAAGAAGCCAATAACCTGACTAATGCGCTCAAGGCGGATACCAAAAAACAAGGTAACTGGGGAGAAATGGTGTTGGAAAGAGTATTACAAGCTTCGGGGTTGGAGAAAGGGATTCACTATTCCACCCAGGAAAGTGGCCGGGATGAAGCGGGTAACCTGAAACGTCCTGACTTGTTATTGCAATTGCCGGATAACCGACAGCTGATCATTGACTCCAAAGTGTCCTTAAAGGCCTATGAGCAGTATTGTCATGCCTCTACAGATGTAGAGCGGCAGCAGGCATTAAAAGCACACCTGCAATCTGTAAAAAATCATGTGGACGAACTGAGCCGGAAGCAATATCCGCTACTTTATAATAATACTACTGATTTTGTATTGCTGTTTATCCCGATAGAGCCGGCATATGGGTTAGCGGTACTACACCAGGACGACTTGTATGACTATGCTTTCCGGCGTCGGGTGATCATGGTCAGCGTACCTGCATTGCTGGCGACCTTACGTATTATAGATTCTATGTGGCGACTGGAGCATCAGAATAAAAATGCTGAAGAGATCGTAAGACAGGGCACGGCTTTATATGACAAGTTTGTCGGTTTTGTGGATGATATGCGAGCAATTGGGATTCAATTGGGACGCAGCCAGGAAGCCTATGATAGTGCTATGAATAAGCTCAGTAGCGGTAAGGGCAATCTGATCAGCAGGACGGAGAATATGCGCCGTTTGGGATTGGATAATAAGAAGGAAATACCACGGGAAATGACGGACAGGATGAAGGGGGATCAGGTAAGCGGGCCTGATGATACTGAGGATGTTAGTGCCGCCCTCTCCTGATATGTGCGGCTTTCATGTGTATGAACCGCCATCTTACTTTCAGGCGCTGGTTGTTATAGATCAGTAGCAGATATACAGTAGCCATGATCGTGATAGTGCCCAGGATACCAAAAGTGAGGGGGAAGAATGCTGCATTGTTATTATAAATGTAGGCAGACATATAAGCCCCTAAACCGATTCCTGCTTCCAGGGCAATATACATAGAAGCCAATGCCCGTCCGCGGTGGGTGGGCAAGCCCAGGTCGATAGTCCAGGCGGTGACTGCCGGAGAGTTGATCCCTAGAGATATCCCATATACGACGGCCGATGCCATTAACATGGCAGGAGAGGTCGTTACGGCCATCATGAACATGGATACTGCCATCAACGTGGCTGATATTTTCAACATCGGCACCCGGCCATAGCGGTCGGACATTTTCCCTGCCACCAGTCGGACACCAATGGAACTGATGGTAAAGAAGGTAAAGAAAAGTCCTTTGTTCTTTACGCCCAAGTGATTACTGAAGTCCGGAATGATAGTCAATAAGGCGCCGTAGCTCACATAGGTGAGGAACGTGATAATGACCGGCGCCAGCACCAAAGGTTCAAATATTTCATTCCTGTTGATTTTTAACAGGGAGGGGTTAAAGCGTTGGCGATCGTGCAGGGTTTCTTTCATCCCTATCAGGATCACGACAGATAACAAGGCGAAGACGCCAGAGACCTGGAACATTATATTAATACCCCAGTGTGCCGCAATAAAGCCGCCGATTGCCGGGCCCATAGCCAGACCAATGGTACTGAAGAGCCCTACCATACCCATCGCTTCAGCCCGGCGATTATGTGGAACGAGGTCAGATACATAGGCAGAAGTGCCGGTAGGTTTGAAGCCCGTAGAGAAACCATGGAAAAAGCGGAGCAATAAAAACGCGCCTACAGAACTGATCAGCGGATAGAGGAGGCTACAGATCACACATACTACTGAGCCAAATATCATCACGGGTATGCGCCCGATTGAGTCTGTAAGTTTGCCGCTGAATGGGCGGGAGAGACCTGCCATCAACGTAAATAGTCCAATTATGTATCCTTTATAATCTTCACCACCCATGCTGCTCAGATAGGCGGGCAGTTCAGGTATCAGCATGTTGAAACTGGCTGAGAATAGCGCATTGCTGAGGCAGAGTAAAACAAACTGTAAGGTATATATTTTCCCCGACGGCGACGACTGGTCCATAATGATGCAAAGGTATTAACAATGGTAGAATCGACGGGGAGATTTTTTATAATTATTTATCTGTAAACTGTTCTTGCAGCAGCTGTAACTACTTAAACAAATGCAGAGAGCGGCTGTTATTATTTAACAGTTATTTTTCACATAACCTGATATATGTCAGGCGTTATCGTGGTTAAATTACTTACATTTAATACTGTAACCATTGAAAAATCAATACATATGAAAGCAAATATCGGAATCTCAGAAGAGCATTTAAAACAGGTAGCATTAGCATTAAATAAAGTATTGGCTGATCTGACCATATTGTATACCAAAACCCGAAATTATCACTGGAATGTGGAAGGTGATAATTTTATGGAGATGCATAAGTTTTATGAGGAACAATACAATGAGCTGGCAGAGACGATCGATGAGGTAGCGGAGCGTATCCGTATGCTGGGTCATTTTGCGGAGGGACGACTGGCAGATTATCTGAAGTTAACCTCTTTACTGGAGCAGGAGTATACGAACGATCAACAACAGCAGCTGAATAACCTGTTAGTTGATCATGAGACGGTGATCAGGTCATTACGTGGTCTGATCGATGAGCTGGAGGAAAAATACAAGGATAAGGGAACAGCGGATTTCATCACTGGGTTGTTGCGTCAGCATGAGAAGATGGCCTGGATGATCCGTGCTTATTTGAAATAACTGTTTATAATGGGCGAAGTACAAAGCTGGGCCCTGGTACTGTGCAGTCATGCTGCACGGCGCCAGGGCCGGTTTGTTTCATTGAAGAATGCGTCCTACTTTTGTCCGAGTTGTTAACTAATCCGACTTACTTCTGCGAAATGAACACGGTAACATGGAAAATACAAAAGAACTAAGGCTGGCGGTACTCATAGATGCTGATAACATTCCTTACGCCAACATCAAGGCGATGTTGGAGGAGGTTGCCAAATATGGGATACCGACCTTTAAGCGTATATATGGAGACTGGACCAAACCTACACTGACGGGTTGGAAGACGGTGTTGCTCGACAACGCTATTACACCTGTACAACAGTATAGTTATACTTCCGGTAAAAATGCTACGGACTCTGCTATGATCATTGACGCTATGGACATATTATATACCGGAAGGGTAGATGGGTTCTGTCTTGTATCCAGTGACAGTGATTTCACGAGGCTGGCTACCCGGTTAAGGGAGGCTGGTATGCGGGTATTCGGATTGGGGGAACGGAAGACGCCCAGCGCGTTCCGTGCGGCCTGTGATAAATTTATTTACCTGGAGATCCTGGAAGTCAGTGAAGATAAGGCGACACAAGGACCTAAGCAGAAATCCGCCAAAGAAAAGGCAAAAGGTATCAGTAAAGCGGACCGCGAAGTTATTAATTTGCTTTCTACCAGTATCAACGATATCGCCGATGAGGATGGATGGGCTTATCTGGGTGAATTGGGGAATCTGCTGTTGAAGAAACAACCGGATTTTGATGCCCGTAACTACGGGTATAGTAAGCTGCTACAGCTGATCAAGAGCTTCGATGTATTTGAGATAGATATCCGGGAGAGCGGGCGAAAGACTGGGAAGTTGGTATATGTAAAGGAAAAATAACAAACGGCTACCATTGGTAGCCGTTTCGTTTATAAAAAGGTATAAAAATCAATTAATTAGCGCTTTACATACCGGTAGGTAGCGTAAAGGAACATGGCAGCGAACAAGAACAGGAAAACATATGCTAACACGTGTCCGATTGCAGTGCCTGTCTCATAAAATCCTGACGTCGTTACTTGTAAAAGTGTCATAGTACTGATGTGTTTAAGATTTCCGGCTGCAAATTAGGTCATTCGGATGAAAAATCCCAATGATGATTTTTCAATATTCCATCAACTGATTAATGGTACTGTCCAGCCTGGACTTGGCCAGGAAGTTTTTCTCCAGGGCTGCGGCGAATGGTACGGGTGTGTCGAGACTGGCGCAACGTAAAATAGGCGCATCCAGTAGCTGGAAACAATGTTCTGCGATCCAAGCACTGATCTCCCCGCCTAATCCGCCAGTGAGCGTATCCTCATGGAGGATCAGCACTTTCCCTGAAGCAGCTACTGCAGTTTGTATTGCCTCATAATCCAGTGGTTGCAAGGTACGGAGATCGAGTATATAAATAGACAGATCGAGGTGTTGGGCAGCGTACTCTGTAGCCCAGTGTACTCCGCTACCGTAGGTAATGATGCTGATGTCAGTACCTTCCTGTACGATGCGGGCCTTTCCGATGGGCGTAAGGTAGTATTCGTCGGGGACCGGGCCGGCGATGCTGCGGTACAATGCTTTATGTTCAAAATACAATACCGGGTTAGGGTCTTCGAAGGCTGCCAGCAGGAGTCCTTTGGCATCTTCTGGTGTTGAGGGATATACCACCTTTAATCCTGGTGTATGTGTAAACCAAGCCTCGTTAGTCTGGGAGTGGAAGGGCCCGGCACCTACACCTGCGCCGGCGGGCATTCGGATCACTACATCTGCCGCTTGCCCCCAGCGATAATGGATTTTAGCCAGGTTGTTGACAATCTGGTTGAATGCGCAGGTGACGAAGTCTCCAAACTGCATTTCCACCATGCTTTTATATCCCATGAGGGAAAGTCCCAGGGCAGAGCCGACGATAGCACTTTCACAGATGGGGGTATTACGTACCCGTTGGCGGCCGAACTGCGCTACAAACCCCTCTGTTATTTTAAAGGCACCACCATATTCGGCAATATCCTGTCCCATAAGTACCAGTTCCGGATGCCGTTCCATCGCCTGCCGGAGTGCTTCGGCAATGGCATTGATAAAGCGCTTCTCCGGACTGGCGCCGGTGGGGGTGACCGTACCGGAAGGGGCCGGCGCGTAGATGTCAGCCAGTTCTGTCGTCGTATCTGCCGTTAATGGCGTATCATGGGCTGCCTTCGCTAATTCCTGTTCTATTTGCTGGCGAAGTTCATGGCGGATGTCTGTCATGGCTTTGCCGGAGAGTATACCTATATGTTGGAGGAAGGCTTCATAATGCAGTATGGGATCTTTCTGGGCCCATTCTTCCAGCAGGGCAGGGGGCACATACTTAGTACCGCTGGCTTCTTCATGTCCGCGCATGCGGAAAGTCATGGCTTCTATTAACACCGGTCTGCGATGAAGCAAGGCATGTTCTTTAGCATGGCGGATCGTGTGATATACTTCCAGGATATTGTTTCCATCTATGCGAATGCCTTCTATTCCGTATCCTGCAGCGCGACTCACTAGCTGTTCGCAGCGATATTGTTCTGCTACCGGCGTACTGAGGCCATAACCATTATTTTCTATGAGGAAGATCACGGGGAGTTCCCATACCGCCGCTACATTCAGTGCTTCATGAAACTCTCCTTCGCTGGTGCCACCTTCGCCGGTAAAGGTGAGGGCTACTTTTTGTTGTTGTTGCAGCTGATATGCGAGTGCGATGCCATCTGCAATAGACAGTTGAGGGCCCAGGTGGGAGATCATGCCGCAGATATGATGTTGGCGGCTGCCGAAATGGAACGAGCGTTCGCGGCCTTTACTATATCCGTCGGGGGAACCTTGCCACTGATGAAATAGTTTATGCAGTGGCATATGGCGGGTTGTAAAAACGCCCAGGTTACGATGTAGCGGAAGTATCCATTCGTCTTCTTCCAGTGCCAGTGTGGCGCCTACTGCAATAGCTTCCTGTCCTATACCGGAGAACCACTTACTGATCTTTCCCTGACGTAATAATAAAAGCATCTTTTCTTCTACCAGGCGCGGATAAAGTAGCGTCTTGTAGAAATGTACCAGTTGTTCGTCGTTGATATTCGTACGGTCGAAATGCATATGGTATAACGTGAAAGGGGTGAAACAGGCGGATGTAAGGAATTATCAGTAAATGCTGAAGGTAGTGGTTGCTGCTGAAAAGTTGCGACAGTTGCCAGTTGGGAAAACAGGCATTTTCAGTTTTCGTCTTTGCTACCGGCCAGGCTGTGCATGATGCTGTTGATAACGGTCATTACGATGCTGAACAATAGGGCCCACCAGAAGCCTTCCACTTTAAAGCCGGGAACCAGTTTGGCAGCGATCAGGATAATGATTGCATTGATAACCAGCAGGAAGAGCCCTAGTGTGACAATTGTAGCAGGCAATGTCAGTATTACCAGGATTGGTTTTACCAGCATATTCAGGAAGGCCAATACGAGCGCCAACAGGAGGGCAGTCAGGAAATCGCTGAGCCTTACACCAGGTAATAAATAGGCGGTCAGCATCGCGGCCAGTGCACTCACTAAAAGACGGATCAGGAAGTTCATAATGTACTGTTTTATACAGTAAATTAACTAAATACTATTGAAATGGGGTGAAGGGGTATCTAAATCTGCCGGGAGGGAATAAAAGAGACAGCCCCCAGAAGTGGTCTGTTTCTTCCAGTGGCTGTGTGGGTATGATATTGTGTGTGTATTTATTTTATCGCTTTATGGATGGTTGTAGCCATAATGGTTGCGCCCACCTTATCAGGATGTACGCCATCGGGAAAGTGGCTGCCGTATGGTTTTAAGGCTGAATACAGGTCGATCACTTTCAGTTTTTCGGCTTTTGCCAGTTTTTTAACGATGGGAATGATCTCATCTTTCACAACGGCTTCACGTATACCAAAGTTATCCTTGAATACCGGCACGGGGTAGCATACATATATTTTCGGTTTAGACGCCAGTTGCCGGAATTCATTGACGAACGCTGCATAGTCGGTATAGAATTCACTGCCATACTTCCAGTTATGTGGCTTGGAATCGTTGGTACCCAGTTTGATGATCACAATATTGGGTTCCCAGGATTTAGCATCGGTGAAGGTGGTTTCGTTCCAGTAGGGATAATCGCCTTTTTTGAGCAGCGTACGTCCACCACGACCGAAATTGCGTACTTCATATTTGTCTCCCAGGAGTCTTTGCAGGTGTGCTGGATAGGTACTATCGCCCAGACCATGTCCTTCCGTGATACTGTTACCGATACAGGCTACTTTTATTTTCTGTTGTGCGTGGGTGATGATGGCGGTAGCAACGAGCATCATCAACAGCAGGAACCGTTTTACCATGGAATTTTATTTTTTTATGAACGCCATCCACTGCCGGGATATGTGAGACTGGCCGACAGGAGGTAGCAAGCGGGTTTATCAGGAAATATTATTTGAAATCATCGCTATCCCGGTATGCTTTGATCAGTGCTAATTCGCCCTCTTTGCCGGGTTTGGAGTTGCCATGTTCCATTCCCATGACACCTTTGTAGCCCTTTTCATACAGGAACTTGAATATATTTTTATAGTTGATCTCACCGGTGGTGGGTTCTTTACGACCCGGGTTGTCACCTATTTGTATGTATGCGATCTCGTCCCAGCACCACTCCATATGTGGAATGATATGACCTTCATTGCGTTGCATATGATAGATGTCGAAAAGTATCTTACAACTGGGGCTTTTTACGGCTTTGCAGATCATGAATGTCTGATCGGAATGGCGAAGGAACAGGTCCGGTGTATCGGAGAGCGGTTCGAGTACCATGGTAAGGCCCTGTTGTTCAAATATTTCTGCGCCGCGACGAAGGGCTTCGATGACATTGGCGGTTTGAATACCTAGTGGCAGATTGCGTTCGAAAAAGCCAGGGACTACTGTCGCCCATTTGGCGTTGACCCGCTTGGCGGTAGCCACGCTTTCGTGGCAGGTCTTGACAAAGGCATCGATAAATTCCTGTTTTCCGGTAGTCAGGGATGTTTTCCAGTTGTTACCCGTGTCTACAACGAATACGCCCATGGTCATATTCAGCTTGGCGAGGAGGGTACCTATTTTTTCCTGTAAGGCGACATCTCTTTTCAGCATCCCATTGTCTTCTATGGCACGGAATCCCTGATCACGCATAAACCGGATCTGGTCCAGGAAATCTTCTCCGGCGCTGTTCTTAAACATGCCGGCATGGGGGGCATAATTGAGATTGAATGTTTTACCAGCCGTCTGAAGGGGAGCGGCGGTAGCAGCAATAGAAGAGGCTATACCGGTGCCCATTGCCATGGCCGAGAGGCTGGCAAAGGTGCTCTGCTGCAGGAATTTTCGTCTTTCCATAACGCTTTGATAAAATTACAGGACTTAAGGAATAGCGATAAATTTAATCGCTTTTCTATGGAAATGCTAGCTTATAGGATAAAAAAAACAGCTCATCCAGCAAATATTTGAGTTTATAAAAAAATATTGCATTCCCGCTCGTTATTTAATAAATTCACCTGCCTATTTTTAATAAACGTAAATGAAACACTTCCTAATGATCATGTCGGCTGGTACTTTTATGTGCCAGGCAGCTGCTGCACAGGAGCAGCCAGCGACGGCATTTACACCTTACGAGCAACAAATACCCGGTACGGACCTAAAATTCAAGATGGTGCCTATACAAGGGGGTTCTTTTTTGATGGGTAGTCCTGCCGGGGAGCAGGGTCGGGGTACCGATGAGGGGCCGCAGCAACAGGTAAAAATATCTCCTTTCTGGATGGGTGCCTGCGAGGTGACCTTTGACGAATATGACATTTATGCTGATGCGGAAAAGGACAAAACACCTACTCCTGACGGGATGACCCGCCCGAGTCCACCTTATATAGACCTGACGTTGGGAATGGGGAAATCCGGAGGATATCCTGCCAACAGTATGAGTCAGTATGGCGCCCTGATGTATTGTCGCTGGCTATATGCCAAAACGGGGATCTTTTTCCGGTTACCGACGGAAGCGGAATGGGAATATGCCTGTCGGGCGGGTAGTACTACAGCTTATCCATTCGGCAAAGATGCCGGTGTGTTGAAGGACTATGCCTGGTATGCAGGTGACAGCGAAAACAAATATCATAAGGTAGGACAGCTGAAGCCTAATGCCTGGGGGCTTTATGATATGTTAGGCAATGTAGGGGAATGGACGATGGATCAATATGACGAGCATTTCCTGGAGAAGGCGGGGAAAGAGAACCCCTGGAATAAGCCAACAGCCAAAACGTCCAGGACTATTAAAGGAGGAAATTATCAGGATACCGCAGATAAGTTAAGAAGTGCTGCCAGATTAAAATCTGATCCGAATTGGAACCGTCGTGATCCACAGATACCTAAGAGTAAATGGTGGAATGCAGATGCGCCATTTATCGGATTCAGGGTTGTAAGACCACAACAGCAACCTACGCCGGCAGAAGCAGCCGAATTCTATGAAACAATGATCGATAAGTATATCGGAGCCAGATAAGTACAGTGTCAAGCAAGTGGGTCAACAGCCCATAATGAGAACAATGAAAATGTAGCCTGTAAGTCCTGATCGTCACATTAAACAATGTATAATATCTACGCGCGCAATTAACACCTAAGAGGTTCAACCAACATAAACACTTTTATCATGAAAGAGCAACAATCATTCCACGCGCAAGGCCGGAGGGAATTTATGAAACAGACGTCCCTATTAGCGGGCGGCCTCCTGGCGATGCCTATATTATCTCATGCCAATTTCTTTTCCGGCAGCAATGATGTCATCAAGGTAGCATTGATCGGTTGTGGTGGCCGGGGTACGGGCGCTGCCGTACAAGCCTTGCGCACCAAGCAGAATGTGCAGTTGGTGGCAATGGCCGATGCGTTTGCTGACCGGCTGGAGAGCAGCTATGAAGGCATAAAAGAAGAACTGGGAGAGCAATCTTCCCGCCTGGCTGTAAAACCGGAGCATAAGTTCGTAGGTTTTGATGCCTATCTCAAAGCGATACCGTTAGCGGATGTGGTGATCTTAACGACTCCTCCCGGATTCCGGCCTATTCATTTTGAGGAGGCGATCAAACAGAATAAGCATGTATTTATGGAGAAGCCGGTGGCGACAGATCCTGCCGGTATAAAGCGCGTATTGGTTGCTGCAGAACAGGCAAAAGCGAAACGTCTGAACGTGGTAGTGGGTTTACAGCGTCATTACCAGGAGTCTTACCGTCAGTTGTATAAACGCCTGAAAGACGGTATGATCGGCGATATCCTGTCTATGCAGGTATGGTGGAACCAAGGTGCATTATGGGTAAAACCCCGTAAACCTGAATATACAGAAATGGAGTACCAGATGCGTAACTGGTATTATTTTAACTGGTTGTGTGGGGATCATATCGTAGAGCAACATATTCATAATATAGACGTGGGTAACTGGTTTATGGGGGCTACTCCTGTTACTGCTGTGGGTATGGGCGGTCGTGCTGTTCGTACGGGCAAAGAGTACGGTGAAATCTATGACCATCACTTTGTAGAGTACCGCTATAACAATGGTGTGGTAATGAATGCACAATGCCGGCATTGGAAAGATGCTGCCAGCCGGGTGGATGAGGAGATCGTAGGAACTAAAGGGCGTATCATTTGTGATAAAGGGATTATCCAGGATCACAAAGGCAAGGTATTGTTCCAGTACCAGCGGAAGCCGGGAGGTGATGTAAGTCCTTACCAGGTAGAGCACGACGAGCTGTTTGCTGCTATTGCCAAGGGAGAATATAAATTCCAGGACGCGGAGCGTGGAGCACAGGCGACCCTATCTGCTATTATCGGCAGGATGGCGACTTATTCCGGCCAGATCATCCCTTGGGATAAGGCACTGAACAGTGGTATTGATCTGCAGCCTAAGGAGTATTCCTTTAATGCCAAACCTCCTGTAACACCGGATGCGGATGGTTTCTATGCATATGCCAAACCGGGGATTACCAAATATTTCAGCTAACCGGCCCTTGTAATTATACATTATGTTTGTGGGGACTGCTGTATGCCGAATTGCATACGGTAGTCCCCACGACATTATAGGCCAGTATTTATCACCCAGATACCATCTATGAAGAGAAGTGTTTTAATCCTGTTGTTGCTGACCGGCGCCTTCTATTCGAGCACGCAAGCGCAATACACACCGGTAAAAAAATGGGCCCAGGAGTTATTACAAAGTATTCCGCTGAAACAGGCACATACCGGCATCAGCATCTACGAACCGGCTACACGTCAATATTGGTATCAATACCAGGCAGATAAGTATTTCACACCGGGTTCCAACACTAAGATATTCAGTTTGTATACTGGTCTGGAAATACTAGGGGATTCATTGCCAGGTATCCGCTATAAGGAAACGGACAGAGTGTTGTATATCAAAGGAATGGGGGACCCGTCTTTCCTGCACCCGGACTATGGTTATCAACCTGTATATGAGCGTTTGCGTGCCGGAGAGCAACCACTGGTCTTATTGCCCGCTGTCAATGAGAACACGCGATTCGGTCCCGGATGGTCCTGGGAGGATTATGCGGAGGACTATCAACCAGAACGGAGTGAATGGCCCATGTACGGTAATGTAGCCCGTATCTGGTATAAGGGAAAGGCTGCGGGTATCAGGCCTGCAAGTATGGAGGCTGGAGGTGGATTTGAGTGGAGGGCTGCAGCGGGGCTCTCTAAGCCGGTTACTATGCGTGATGAGTATCGTAATTACTTTCGATTACAGTGGCCTGCCGGCAGTCAGGATACGTTACGAAGAGAAGTACCTTTCATCACCGGGGATGCGATGGCGTTAGCTGTCCGGCTTGCGGATACTTTGCACCGGCCAGTGCGGCTGGCTACCGGTGCAGATATACCGGATAAATTACTATTACAACACAGCCTACCTGTTGATTCCCTGTTTATTCCCATGATGCACCGGAGCGATAATTTTTTCGCAGAACAGGTATTAATGATGAGCAGTGCTTTATTGTGGGATACGATCAGTAGTAGCCGGATGATCGATCATATGTTGACGCGATATCTGCGGGGATTACCCCATTCGCCGCAGTGGGTAGATGGATCGGGTTTATCCAGGTACAACCTGTTTACGCCGGCAGACTTTATATGGGTATTGGATACCATGTACCGGCGTTTCCCGAAGGAGCGGTTGTGGGAATTATTCCCGACAGGGGGGAAAGGTACGTTGCGCAACTACTATCCGCAGGGATTCGTGCATGCGAAAACAGGTACTTTAAGTGGGTGTGTTACTTTGAGCGGTTATCTGGTTACAAAGAAAGGGAAATTGCTGGTGTTCAGTGTGTTGGTCAATAATCACACGGGGAAGGCAATGGCGGTGAGAAGGGAGGTGGAGCAATTCCTGACGAAGATATGGGCGGGATATTGATAAAAGTAAGGGGGCAGACTGCGTAGGTCTGCCCCCTTGTATAGTGATTAATTCTCTCTCTTTACTTTAAAAGTTCCTGTAACAGGGACAATGACATTGTTTATATCTTTTATATTACCGGAGACAGATCCTATAATATATTCTCCAGCTTTGTTGGCGATTTGAGTAACGGTTACTTTCACGTCTACGTTATTATAGCTGGATGTTGGGTTCCTATAGGAGAAACGGGATGCATTTGCTGTGCCTACTGTATAGGAATCTACAGAAAACTCTAGCCATGTGCTATCTGCACCTCTTTTAGGAGAACCGCTAATTGCAAAACTGTTTGTATTTAAATACGATTTCACGGAATCAAGTGGAGATGTAAATTTCACAGATGTATTATTGATATTCATATCGATAATACCATCTGCGGTCTGCCCACACACTTTAAACGATGGTGTTATGCTACCAATACTTACCTGGAAGGTATTAGTCGTAAGTGCATTGGTTGCATTGTCGAGAAGAGTGAACTCGGCATTTACCTGCGTGTTGGTGCATCGACTTAGTGTGACTTTAAACGTGCCATTACTGATAATAGCCCTGTAATTTTTTCCTTCCAGCAGAATATTCACCAAGCCATTGGCTACCGGATTATTATTACAGTCTTCTACGGTGCCGGTAACAGATAATGCACTGGGGATCGGTATCGCCAGTTTGAAGGTGCCGAGATCAGTAGCTGCAGTCATGGGGGCTAGGTCCTGTTTGAGCAATACGGCGCCGCAGTCATTAAGGATGGTCATTTCTAGCGGTGCGTTAGCGGGTACCATTCCGATCAGCTGGCCTTTATCATTAGTGTATCCATATCCGATACTATTATCCGATTTTTTCTTGATCTGTACAGGTAGATTTGGTAACACGGCGCCCTGTGCATCTAACAGGAGGGCTTTCAGTTGCACGATGGTGAAGGGAGCGTCGCAGTTCCAGAAGGAGAAGTGGCTTACTGTACCTACATACTGTGTGCCCTGTTTGGTCGCGCTGCCATCTTCTTTCCATAGCCCGCTAGCTTCATCAAAATACCATAGGGGGATGGTGGCTGGAGCACTGGCTTGCAGGGATGCGGGTATGTTCATTTTCATCGTTACCTTTTTAGCCGGGTCTAACTGGAGGGTTTCTCCATTATCACCGATCAGTTCTACCGCCATCATGCCGAACGACTGCAATCCTACCTGGGCGCCACCCTGGGCGACGCCACGGAGATCGCCGGGCATGATATCGCGGAAGTTCTTGCTTTCGGGATTGAGATAGGCAAATGCGATGGATACATTACCGGTGTAGATCTGGCCGGCGGCATTCCTGACCTGGCCGGCGACAAAGGTCAGTTCTGTGCTGGGCAGGCTGACGGTACCTCCGCTGCGGCTATCGAAAGTGCCTGCTGTCTTTTTGGGCAGTAGTTCTATTTGCGCGTATGCCTGTGCGTTAGTATTAACCAGCAGGGTACGGGAGCCGGTGAAGTATCCTGGTTTAGTTGCTTTTATCACGGCTCCGGCTGAGGGAACGGCCACTTTCGCGAAGGAGAAGTTACCATTCACATCTGTGGTGGCGGTGATGGTACCGCAAGTAACGGTGGCTCCTTGTACCGGGGACTGATTTTCGTTGAGTACACGGCCTTGCAGGCTGGTTTGGATAACTTCAGGTAGTGGGGGTAAGGTACCTCCATTGCTACTTTCCAGCGAGGTCTCCTTATGGCAGGCGAGAAACGCACCGATCACCAGGAAGACTAATAGGAAGACAGGGTATAGTTTTTTGGTTATCATCGATCTTAAATTGCTATAATCAGGAAGGTTAATCTCCTGTAAATATAGCTGAATGCCTACATGTGTTCAAACTTAGCTGAGGGGATTGCATCATTATAGAGAATGTGTAGTTCCTACGTTTATTTTTAGAAAATATTTAAGTGGATTGCTGTTATCTTGTTAGTGTAATAATTACCCTTTATACAAACACATCAACCAAAAGAAAGGAATTTAACCAAAATCAAACTATCCTGAATATGAATGTATTACCACGGTTGTCGTGCTGCTGGCGCCGCTCGTAGTCATTCATCTGGAATTCCACCAAGAGACCTTTTTCCATTGAGCGTATAAGAACCAGGGTGCGTAAGGACTGCACAATAATGAAAAACTGACAGGCAGTATTACAGCACGCTATCCTACTATTATGGACCTAAAATTAACACTATGGTAAACTGATTCCACTGATACGGCTTGCCCAAGAAGCTGTGTATTACCCACTTTTTATGAAAACAATGAAAGATGCCACAGAGGTAGTACTGCTGCATGCTACCCTATTGATCATTAACTAAAACTTACATTATGGTAAAAATTCCACGCATTGCAAAGCTATTGCTGTTATTGTGCATTGTACCAGCGGCATTGCATAGCTTTTCTGCTGCGGCTGTTCCTGTGCCCGGATTACAGCAACAGCAAAGTCTCACTGTTTCCGGGAAAGTAAAAGATAAAAATGGTAACCCCTTACCGGGCGTAACGGTACTTGTAAAAGACACTAAAAAAGGAGCAACTACGGATGAAAAAGGTAGTTATCAGATCAGGGATGTATCGAAATCTGCGGTGCTTGTATTCCAGTTCATCGGGTTTGAGCGGCAGGAGGCGGCTGTTAGTGCGAACGGAACGGTGAATGTGGTATTAAAGGAGAATGAGCAGACGCTGCAGGAGTATGTGGCGGTAGGTTATGGTGTACAGAAGAAGGTGACGAAAACCGGTTCGGTAGCTTCGATCAAAGGGACGGAGCTTAAGCAGTCGCCAAACGTGAACGTTTCCAACAGTCTGGTGGGGCGGGTGCCGGGTCTGATCGCGATGAACCAGAGTGGGGAGCCAGGTAATGACGGTTCCCGGATATTGATACGCGGTCGGAGTACGACGGGTAATACTAATCCGTTGGTGGTGATAGATGGATTTCCGCGGGATGGGCTGGAGCGTCTGAACCCTAATGACATAGAAAGTATTTCTGTGTTGAAAGATGCGGCTGCAGCCATCTATGGTTCCCGTGCGGCCAATGGTGTGATCCTGGTGACGACCAAGCGAGGTAAATCGGGGAAGCCTACACTCAGTTATGGATTTAACCAAGGTTTTGTACAGCCTACCCGTCTGCCCAAGATGGCTGATGGGCCTACTTATGCCCGTATTGTCAACGAGATCAATGAATATAGTGGTGATAAGCCGAAGTTTACGCCGGAGGATATCCGGAAGTTTGAAGACGGCTCTGATCCCTGGCGGCATCCGAATACGAACTGGTATAAAGCGGTGATCAAGGATGTGGCGTTGCAGAACCGGCATGATCTGTCTATTAGTGGGGGGACGGAGAAGATGACCTATTTCGTGTCGCTGGGGACGCTGTTTCAGGACGGTATCTATAAAAGCAGTGCAACCAATTACAAGCAACATGATGTGCGGGCTAACCTTGACGCGGTGATCACGGACAATATCCGTATACGGGTGGACCTGGCCGGCAGGATGGAGGACCGGAATTTCCCTCCCCGGAGTGCCGGCTCTATCTTCCGGGCGCTGATGCGTGGCCGGCCCACAGAGAATGCTATCTGGCCGAATGGGTTGCCCGGGCCGGATATTGAATATGGTGATAATCCGGTGGTGACTAGTACCAATAAGATAGGTTATGATCGTCAGCGCCGGTATGTGGTGAACAGTGCGCTGGTTGCTGTGATCAATATTCCGAAGGTGCCGGGTTTGTTTGTGGATGGTAGTATGGCTATTGACCAGGCATTTACTTTCCAGAAGCGTTTTACCAAACCCTGGACATTGTATACCCTGGGAGATGGCGTAGATGCTAACGGCCAACCTGTGCTTAATGCTGCGCAGCGAGGGGTGAGTGCGCCGGAGTTATATGAATCCTATGATCAACTGCAAAATATTACGCTGAATGCGAAGCTGAACTATGTCAAATCTTTTGATAAACACTTTGTGAGTGCATTTGTGGCGGTAGAGCAGGCGGAGATGAAAGGCGATAACTTCAACGGGCAGCGCCGCTACTTTGTATCTGACAAGATAGACCAGCTTTTTGCCGGTGCGGACAAGGAGAAAAATATCGACGGTGGGGGGCAGGTTTTTGCCCGGCGGAATTTTTTCGGCCGTGTGTCTTACAACTATAATGAGACGTACCTGTTCGACTTCAACTGGCGGGTGGACGGTTCGCAAAATTTCCCCAGCAATGGCCGTTACGGTTTCTTCCCAGGCGTGTCTGCCGGATGGGTGCTATCTAATGAGCGATTCTGGAAGGAGCGTATCAAGGGGTTGAATTATTTTAAGTTGAGAGGGTCTTTCGGGCAGTTGGGGAATGACCAGGTGCCCAGTTTCCAGTATTTGAGCGCTTATGGTTTCCGGAGTGGTGGTGTGGTATTCGGGACGGATGTTAACAAAGCGATCTATCAATTGCGGACACCTAATCCCAATATTACCTGGGAGGTATTGAACTCTTTCAACATTGGTGTGGAAGGTAAACTGATCAAAGACAAGCTTGGATTTGAGATTGACTATTTCTATCAGCGCAGGTCTAATATCCTGACGCAGCGTAATGCTACGGTGCCTGCTTATACGGGATTGATATTGCCGGATGAGAACCTTGGTAAAGTGCAGAATGCGGGATTTGAGGCATTGATCAGTCATAAGAATGACCTGGGTAAGTTCCACTATGAGGTGATCGGTACGGTTTCTTATTCGCACAATAAAGTATTGTTCAAGGACGAGCCCAGTAATCTGCCGGATTATCAACGGGAGACGGGTAAGCAGATCGGCAGCAACCTGTTTTATGAGGCGATCGGAATTTACAGGGACCAGGCATCTGTAGATAAGACCCCTCATATTGACGGGGCGAGGGCCGGGGATGTTATATTCCGGGATGTGAATGGCGACGGTAAGATCGACGACCTGGATCGTGTGCGGGTAGACCAGACGGAGAGTCCGGAGTGGATACCGGCGTTGACGCTGAGTGGTAAATACAAGAATGTGGATTTCACCATCTTGTTCCAGGGCGGATTTAACGGGCGGCAATATTTGCGGACAGAGTCAGGGTTGATCGGCAATTTCCCGATGCGGTTTGTGGAGGATCGCTGGACGAAGGATAACCCGGATGCTTCCTGGCCACGTGCGTATGACCGTGACCGTGAGTACTGGGTGAACCGTCAGAATACTTTCTGGTATTGGAACACGAACTACGTACGTTTGAAAACGGTGATGATCGGATATACGATACCCGCTTCTTTCCGTAAGCGTATCGGGTTGCAGGATGTGCGCATATATGTGAGTGGCCAGAACCTGCTGACTTTTGACAAAGTAAAGGTATTTGACCCAGAGCTGCCCTGGGGTAGTGGCCAGTTCTATCCTCAGACCAAGATCTACAACGTAGGTATAAACATTACCTTCTAAACCTGTAAGCGATGAAAAAGATACTAAACAATATAATATACGGTGTGTGCCTGATGGCATTGATCTCTACGGGATGTAACAAGGATTTCCTGGAACGTAAGCCGGTGATGGAGGTGCCCGGAGATGATGTGTGGACCGATCCTAACCTGATACAAGCGTATGTGAACGATATGTATTACCAGATGCGTCATGGTTATAATGAGGTGATGCTGGCATCTATGACGGATGAGGCGCGGTTTATCCATGATTATAATACTTCCCGTGTGGTGCAGGGGAATATGTCGGCGGATGATTACGGTCGTATTGGTAGTGATCTTGTGAACTGGAGTACTATCTATACGACGATCAGCAACTGTAACCGTTTTTTTGAAGAGATAGACCGGGCGCCTTTCAGTGATGAGAGCTGGCGAAAGCGACTGAAGGGGGAGACGCACTTTATGCGGGCCTGGTATTATCATTTGCTGGTAAAGTTCCACGGCGGAGTGCCATTGATCACGCGGACTTACAAGCCTAACGACGGTAATATCATGTTGGTGCCCAGGAATTCCTTTGAACAATGTATCCGTTTTATCACAGCGGAGCTGGACAGTGCGATCAACCAGTTGCCGGAGGACTATGACCGTAACAATAAGGGGAGGGCCAGTAAGTTTGCTGCGATGGGATTGAAATCGCGCGTGCTGTTGTATGCAGCCAGCGATTTGTTTAACAACAGCAGTGATACGCTGACGGGTTATACCGGAGGTGATCGCGTTGCACGTTGGAAGGCGGCAAAGGATGCGGCGCTGGCGTTGATACAGACCGGCAAGTTCGAGCTGTATAAGCCGACGGCTTCTCCGGTAGAGAATTATTCGCGGGTATTCCTGGATAAGGACAACAAGGAGATCATCTTCAATAAACTTTTCAATAAGGAGTTGCTAGGTACTTCGCATGATCTATATAATGGGCCTAACGGATATCATAACTGGGGTGGTAATGTACCGCTGGAGAATTTTGTAGCTGGTTACCAGATGGCGGACGGTACACCATTCGACTGGAGCAACGGTAATATGGCGAAGCAGCCTTATGTGGGGCGTGATCCCCGTTTTTATGCAACGATCCTTTATGACGGTGCAAAATGGAAGGCAAGGCCTGCGGATGCCGCTAAGACAGATCCGTTGGGTATTATCCAGACGGGGCGGTATGAGGTATGGAATGCATCGGCTAACCGGGTGGATACGGTATGGGGGTTGGATACGCGTAATAGTGCTATTGAGAACTGGAATGGTACTTATTCAGGTTATTATCTGCGTAAGTTCATGGACATCAACCTGGATGCACAATTTTTCCGAGGTGATCAGCCTTGGGTATTCCTGCGATATGCGGAGATACTGCTGAACTATGCGGAGGCTTGTATCGGTCTGGGAGAGGAAGGAGAGGCAAGGAATTATCTGAACATGGTACGTACCCGCGCGGGTATGCCGGCAACGGCTGCCAGCGGGCAGGGGCTGGTAGATACCTACCGTTATGAGCGCCGTTATGAGCTGGCGTTTGAAGAGCACCGGTACATTGACGCGCGGCGGTGGAAGATTGCGGACAGGGTGTTTAATACTGCGGCGCAGGCGATAGAGATCTATGGGAAGTTAAATCCGGATCACCAGACGCGGGTGTACACCTATACCGTGATCACGACGCAGCCCCGTAAGTTTGACGCCGGTAAGGATTACCTGTTGCCGATACCGGCGAATGAGATCAGGAAGAATCCAGGTATGCTGCGGCAGAACCCGGGATATTAACTGCGATTGGCAGACGTATTAAAATGTGCAGTCGCCGCTATATGTATTTGCATATGACGGCGACTGTTTTTATTTCTCTGCGGATCAGTTGAGGAGTGCGGCTAGTTGTATATCCAGTATATCTCCCCGCAGATCGCGTGCGATGATCCTGCCGGCAGGGTCCAGGAGGAAGTTGGTGGGTAGTACGTTTAATTGATAAATATCCTGCTGTATTCTTCCTGTCCATCCCTGGAGGTTGGACACCTGTGTCCATGGCAGTCTGTCTCGGGCGATGGCTTGCAGCCATTTCTCTTTGTGTTCATCCAGGGATACGCCCAGTACGGTGAAATTTTTGTTTTTGTATTTGTTGTAGAGATTTATGACGTTGGGATGTTCTCTGCGACAATTGGGGCACCAGCTGGCCCAGAAGTCCAGCAGTACGTATTGGCCTCTCAGTGAGGAAAGGGAAACTTGTTTCCCATTTACATCGGGCATGGAAAAGTCGGGAGCTGTCGCTCCGGGCAGCAGGCCTTCACCCTGGGGGGCCTGCGCAGGGGAGTCCTGTGCCGGTGCATTTTTGACAGGGGCTTCACATGCTATTCCACAGGCTATGATTGTAGCCAGCAGGCAGGCAGGTATTTTTTGCATCGTGCGTTTGTTTGTGGCCTCAAAGAACATACATCTACTGTTAATGGAATTATAAAGTTAGTAGTGTGTACTGGTGTTGTGCTTATTGGGAACATGCTATAGTTTCCAGCCAGCGCGGTATTCTCTTTTCACATATTGGTTAGCGTTATCGAAGTTAGCGATACGCATGTCTTTTCCGTTCCATTGCAGTTGTTTGCGACCGGGGCTGCTGAAGTCTTTTCCATTGGTGGAAGGCTGGCGGAAGAAGTAGCTACGCAAGGCGAGGTTGCCCAGCAGGATGGTTTCTGTGAGGGGGCCGGCGCTGCTGAAGGGGGAGCTGGTGTAGGCGCCAAATCCTTTTTTGCAGGCCTGTACCCATTGTTGCTGATGGCCTTCTGCGCCTCCATCGACTGGTTTGATCTTGATACGCGGGAGGGATTGAGCTTTGGAGGCCGGCAGTACGGTGGGATTTTTGCCCCACATGCCGGCGATGATTTTGCCTTCGGTGCCTTCGAATATCATACCACCATCCCAGTCGCCCATGGGCTCGTCGGGACTTAGTTCTGCTGGTCGGCGGGGAAGTATGCCCCCATCGTACCAGGTGAGGGTAACGGGCGGTTTTTCGCCACGGGCGGGGAAGTTAAAATAGATGACGGATGAAGGGGGGCAGCTATCGGTGAGGGCCGCTTCTTTGAAGAAGTCTTCGAATACGCTGCCGGCGCTGCATTCGACGGAAGAGGGGTATCCGAGTTCGAGGGCGCGGAATGGTACGTCCATGATATGGCAGGCCATATCGCCGAGGGCACCGGTGCCGAAGTCCCACCAGCCGCGCCAGCGGAAGGGCATGTACGCTTCGTTGTAATCGCGCATGGGAGCGGTGCCAATCCAGAGGTCCCAGTCTACGCCGGCGGGTACGGTCATTTTATTTTTGGGTGTGGGGATGCCTTGGGGCCATACGGGTCTGTTGGTCCAGCAGTGGACCTGTTGTACCTGTCCGATCACGCCGATGTTGATATAGGCTTCTATGAGGCGGGTATCGTCGCCACTGCTGCCCTGGTTGCCCATTTGGGTAACGACTTTATAACGCTGAGCGGCCTGTGTGAGCATCCGTGCTTCGTATATATCGTGGGTCAGTGGTTTTTCGACGTACACATGTTTGCCCAGTTGCATGGCAGCCATGGCGATGACGGCATGCATATGATCTGGAGTGGAGACCATGACGGCGTCGATGTTTTTACGCTCTTTTTCCAGCAAGGTGCGGAAGTCTTTATAGTATTTTGCTTTAGGGTGTTTTTGCCGGGAGTCCTGGGCTTGTCTGTCGTCGACATCGCATAATGCGACGATGTTGTCGGAGCCATTGTTAAAGGCCTGCTGGATGTTGTAGCTACCTTTTCCGCCGGCGCCGATGGCGGCGATGTTAAGTTTATCGCTGGGGGCGATGTATCCGGGTCCACCCAGTACATGTCGGGGGAGTATGGTGAATCCTGCTGCGATAGCGGCGCCATTGGCGAGGAATTGTCTGCGGTCCATGGTGTTGAGGGTTATTTTACATAAGATACGGAAAAAGGCGCATTGCGTTGGCGGTAGTTGGGCCAATAAAAGAACACCCCGATCTGCGTACAGACCGGGGTGTTAGTGATATCAAGCAATGTGTTATTACACACCTAAAGTCCAGCCATTGCGATATTGACGTTTTACGAACTGGTTAGCATCGTCGAAGTTGGTGATCTTCATGTTGTTGCCATCCCAGAGGAGTTTGATGTACCGGCCCGGGAAGTTGTTGCCGGAGCCTTCTTTACGGATATCGTAGCTACGGATAGCGAGGTTACCCATGAGGATACTTTCGGTGAGCGGGCCAGCGATTTCGAAGGGGGAGCTGAGGGCTTTGGCTTTATCGCTGTTGTAGCCGGCGATGGCAGCGTTTACCCATTGCTGATAGTGTCCTTCTGGTACGCGGGCGATTGTTTGTTTGATGTTCACCTCTTTGGTGCGGGTGGTGGGTAATAAGCTGGGGTACATACCGTAGGTACCGCACATCATTTTACCTTTGGTGCCTTCGAAGATAACGCCGTTACCGCCGTCGCCCATTCTTTCGTTGGGGCCCAGTTCTTCGGGGCGTTGTGGTTGTATGCCACCATCCATCCAGTGCATGGTTACTTCTTTCCCATTTTTGCCTGGGAATCTCATGATTACGTGAGAGGAGGGAGGGCAGCTATCGGGGAAGTATCCACGTTTGAATTCGTCAACGAACACACTACCTACGCTACATTCCACGGAGGTGGGGTATCCCAGTTCGAGTACGCGGAAAGGCGGTTCGATGATGTGACAACCCATGTCGCCGAGGGCGCCGGTACCGTAGTCCCACCAGCCGCGCCAGTTGAAAGGTACCAGTTTGTCTATATAGTCTTTTTGTGGGGCGGTACCCAGCCAGAGGTTCCAGTCGAGTTCTTTTGGTATTTCAGCTTTTTGGGTAGGCCAGGGAATACCCTGTGGCCATACGGGGCGATCTGTCCAGCAGTATACGGTGTGAACATCTCCGATGAGTCCGGCATTGTACCATTCCATCAGTTGACGAACGCCATCGCCGGAGGAGCCCTGGTTACCCATTTGGCTTACCACTTTATATTTTTTAGCCGCCTGCGTGAGCATACGGGCTTCATAAATGTCGTGGGTCAGTGGTTTTTGCACGTATACGTGTTTGCCCAGTTGCATAGCGGCCATTGCTTGTATGGCGTGGTTATGATCGGGGGTGGATACGGATACGGCATCGATATTTTTGTGTTCTTTGTCGAGCATTTCGCGGAAGTCTTTATAGAACTTCGCTTTGGGGAAACGTTTTACGGTATTGGCAGCGCGACGGGCGTCGACATCGCAGAGGTATGCGATATCTACGGGGCCTTTAGAGAATTCAGCGATATCGCTTTCACCTTTACCACCTACACCGATACCGGCGATGCGCAGGCGATCGCTGGGAGCAATAAAACCTTTACCTCCTAATACGTGACGTGGAACGATCATGAAACTAGCTGCAGCCAGGGCGCCGTTTCTGAGGAATGATCTACGGGAAAGTTCATTTCCCTTGTTATTCTTTTCCTGGACCATGAGTGAAAAAATTTTGGATCAATATAGTAGAAAAAAGAGGGAAAAGCGAATTTCCTGTATAAACGGGTGGCTGATTCCCAATGTTTAGCATATTTTAGCGGTTTGGCTATGAGGAATGAAATACGGCGGCTAATAGCAGCGTTTGTTTATTAAGTAAAAAGCGAACTAACTGATACAACCCTTATACCGTTAAACTGACTATCGACTTATGATGCAACAATCTAAACATCCGGCAGCATTGCCATTCCTGTTCCTGTCTGAAATGTGGGAGCGATTCGGATTTTATCTGATCCTGGGTATTTTCCAGTTATACCTGACTGATACCAGCCGGGGAGGTTGGGGGATGGACCGTGCGACAGCGGCGGACATTTTCGGCACTTTTATCGCCGTGGTATACCTGACACCCTTTATTGGCGGATTGTTGGCGGACCGTAAGTTGGGCTACAGCAAATCTATTATTATCGGGGGGATACTGATGGGTTTTGGTTATATCGGCTTATCGGTACATAACCTGACCGTATTTTATATTTCGCTGGCGCTGGTATGTATAGGCAATGGTTTTTTCAAGCCTAACATTTCGACGTTGTTGGGGAATGTGTATAACGATGAGCGTTACCGGAGCCGGAAGGACGTCGGGTATAATATCTTCTATATGGGGATTAACATTGGCGCTTTCATCTGTAATTTCTTTGCTGCTTTTCTGCGTAATAAGGTGGGTTGGGGGGCTGCGTTCATTGCGGCCGGTGTAGGTATGTTCCTGGGGGTGTTGATCTTTATTATCGGGATGAAACATTACAAACATGCGGATGTGCGTAAGCCGGTGCAGGAAGGGGATATGCCGTTGAGCAAGATCTTTTCTGTGGTGTTCCTGCCAGCCATCATTGTGGGGTTGGGAGCGTGGTTTATTCCCGGTAATGTATTTGGTTCTGACTCTACGGATGCGTTCATTTTTGCCTGTATACCGATCCTGATCTTTTTCGTGTCGCTGCTGGTGAAGGCGAGTTCGCGGGACCGGAAGCCTATTGCTGCGTTGCTGGCGATATTTGCTGTTTCCATTGTATTCTGGGCGGTATTCAAGCAGAACGGGACGGCGCTGACGACGTGGGCGCAATATTATACGGACCGGGAGATACCTGCTGTTATAGAGCAACCGGCAAAGGGGCTTTACCTGGTGGAGACGGCACATAATAAAGTGGATTCTGTAACGGCTTTTGATCAGGAGTTCCGGGTAATCAGGGATGCGGCGGGCAAGCCGACGAAGACCTGGGATAAGGAGGCGTATTTCAAGAATGTGGCGCCGGCGCAAATGCCAGCGGTGGGGGTAAGTGTAAGCCTGTATAATACGGAGTTGTTCCAGTCGATCAATCCATTTTTTGTGATCACGCTGACGCCGTTGATCGTGGCTTTTTTTGCCCTGTTGCGGCGACGTAACAAGGAGCCATCGACGCCTACTAAGATTGCGATGGGGCTATTGATATCTGCGTTGTCGACGTTGCTGATGGTAGGGGCAGTATATGTTTGTAGTAATGGCGCTGTGAAGGCCTCTCCCTGGTGGTTGATCGGGTGTTATGGGGTGATAACGATCGGGGAGTTGTTTTTGAGTCCGATGGGATTATCGCTGGTATCGAAGCTGAGCCCGGCGCGTATCACTTCGTTGATGATGGGAGGATGGTTTTTGGCGACATCGATTGGTAATAAGTTGTCTGGTATCCTGGCGACGTTATGGGATACATATGATCATAAGGCGAATTATTTCCTGGTGAACTTTCTGTTGCTTGGCGGGGCTGCGGCGGTGATCTTCCTGATGTTGCGGTGGTTGAACCGGATCTTTAAGGAATATGCGCAGTAGTGATTGCCGGCGATGTATATAAAGCGGCGCGGCTACCTGGTACCAGGTAGCCGCGCTTGTATTTGGACGTGTTATTATATCAATCCCAGGTCATGATGGTGCCACGGTCTTTGATGTTAAGCGACTGTGCCAGTGTTTTTTCGTCGTATGCGAGGCCGTATTGTTTGAGTACGTCATCGGGTACGCCATCCCATTCGTTGGGGGTGTTGCCTTTGTAGCCCAGGTATTCGATACCTGTTTTGCTGGTAAAGTAGCCGGTGGCGGTAAGGTTGCGCATCATGTTGAAGAAAGCGACGCCTTGTGTCATGTCGGCGGGGGCTTTTTCGGGATACGCGATCTTATCGACGAGGGCTATTTGTTGTTCTTTAGAGCAGTCGGTGAAACCTTTGCTATAGTCTTTCAGGCACTGTACGTCGAGCCAGCGGAGGCCGCCGCGCATGGGCAGCTTGTAGTTGGGTTGGTCTTTGACGATGAATTCGATGAATTCCGGTACTTTGGCATCTTGTGCGCTACCGGAGTGATCGTCTGCCGGTATGATGATGTTGGCCAATACGGTGATGGTTTTCATCTCTGCATCGGTGAAGAATTTTTCTTTATGCAGGGAGGCATCGCGTTCGGCTTCTTCTATGGTACGGCCATATGATTCGCCGGCGGCGGTGTTTTCTTCTTTCTTACCGGTATCTTTTTTATCGTTACATGCGGTAAGGATGGCTCCTACAGATAAAGACCCTACAGCGAGTGCTTTGAGGGATTCTCTTCTATCCATAATTGTATATTATTAGCGGTAATGGATTACAAAATGTTGTTGGTCGGCCTGTGTTATGGTGGACTACAGGTTTTGTTTTTTGAGCTGATCGACGATGTACTCGGAGGTACGCAGTGACAAGGCGAGGATGGTCCAGGTAGGATTTTTATCTGCCTGTGACACGAATGAGCCGCCATCTACTACGAATACGTTTTTAACATCGTGGGCTTGGCTGAACTTGTTGAGTACTGATCTTTTCGGATCATCGCCCATGCGGGTGGTGCCTACTTCGTGGATGATCCTGCCCGGGTTTTCGAGGCCATACATGGATTCAGGGCCAGCTTTGGTACCCAGTGCGACGCCACCCATCTGGTGGATGATCTCTTCGAAGGTATCCTGCATGTGTTTGGCCTGTTTGATCTCGTGGTCGCTCCAGGTGTAGTTGAAGCGGAGTACGGGGATCCCGTATTTATCGACTACGTTGGGATCGATTTCGCAGTAGTTGTCTTCGCGGGCGATACATTCACCGCGGCCGGCGAATCCGACGGTGGATCCGAAGAAGCGGCGGTAGTCATCTTTGAGGGATGCGCCATATCCACCGGCCTCTTTGGGTTTTCCATCGGGGCCGGGGTATTTGCCGTTCATATGTTCGATGCCGAATCCGAAGCCATAGGCGGGCATGTTCATGCCGCCCCAGAATTCGACGTGGTATCCGCGGGCGAAGTCGAGTTTTTTATTATCTCCCCACCAGGGTATGTAGAGGTGCATGCCTCCTACGCCATCTTCATTGTAGCGTTTTCGATCCATGAGTTGGGGGAGGAAAGCGCCCCGGGAAGCGCCGGTGGAGTCGTGGAGGTATTTACCTACGACGCCGCTGGAGTTGGCGAGTCCGTTGGGGTGGTTGGCTGATTTAGAGTTGAGGAGCAGCCTGGCGGATTCGCAGGCGCTGGCGGCCAGTACTACTACTTTAGCGTTGACGCGGTATTCCTGGAGGTCGGTTTTATCGACATAGGATACGCCGGTTGCTTTGCCGGTTTTGTCGGTGAGTACTTCGCGGGCCATTGCGTTGACGTAGAGGTCTACGTGGCCTGTTTTCATGGCAGGTTTCACCAGTACGGAGGAGGAGGAGAAGTCGCCATAGACGGTACAGCTGCGGCTGCACTGGCTACAGAAGAAGCAAGGGCTTCTGTCTTTATTAACCGGGCGGGTGAGGATAGAGAGTCGTGATGGTATAACGGGAATGCCTATCTTAGAAGCAGCCTTTTGGATCATGAGTTCGTGGAGGCGTGGTTTTGGAGGAGGCAGGAAGTATCCATCCGGTTCGTTGGGGATCCCTTCTTTGGTGCCGAATACGCCGATCATTTTATCTACCCGATCGTAGTACGGGGCTACTTCTTCGTATGAGATGGGCCAGTCGTCGCCGAGGCCATCATAGCTTTTGTGTTTGAAGTCGCGGGGGCCGAACCGGAGGGAGATACGTCCCCAGTGGTTGGTACGGCCGCCTAACATGCGGGATCTGAACCAGTCGAACTGCGTACCATTCTTTTTCGTATATGGTTCACCGTCAATTTCCCATCCACCGTATGCGGCATCGAAGTCGCCGAAGGGGCGGGTGGTGCTGGCGCCTCTACGGGGAGATTGCCAGGGCCACTTGAGTTGTGTCGATTGTTTTGGGTCGGCCGGGTCGTAGTTAGGGCCAGCTTCCAGCAAGGCTACTTTGAGACCTGCTTCGGAGAGCGTTTTGGCAGCCATTCCGCCACCAGCGCCGGAACCTACAATACACACGTCATAGACTTGACCTTTTTCTTTAATTTCAAATGACATATCGTGGGATTTTTAGCCTTACAAGAGGGTTAAATCTATAAAAAATGCAGAAAATGCAAGGTGTTTTTTATTTTGGTGATCGAATGTATGTATGAGTAAACAGGAACGCTATATAATCGGTGTAGACATAGGTACGGGTAGTACCAAGGTGATCGCCGTGATGCCGGGCGGTAAGATGCCGGCGGTGCACCAGCAAAGTTACCAGACACATCGTCCGCAGGAGGGTTATAGTGAGCAGGATCCGGAGGAGTTGTTGCAGGCGGTGGTGGCGGGTGTACGTACGGTGGTGGCGCAGATGAAGTATGCACCGGCCGGTATTTCATTTAGTGCGGCTATGCACAGTGTGATGGCGGTTGATGAGGACGGTAGTCCTTTGACGCCGTTGATCATTTGGGCGGACAATCGCAGCCAGGCGGTGGCGGATGTGCTGAAAGGCACGGCGCAGGGCCGGCAGTTGTATGAGCGTACCGGGGTGCCTGTGCATCCGATGTCGCCATTATGTAAGATTGTGTGGATGCGGGAGCAGGCGCCGCAGGTGTTTGCGAGGGCGGCGAAGTATGTGGGTATTAAGTCGTATCTCTTTTTCCGTTTTTTTGGTATTTATGTTACGGACTATTCGGTGGCATCTGCTTCCGGGTTGCTGGATATATACACGCTGCAATGGAGTGTACCGGCGATGGCGGTGGCGGGTATCAGTGTGGATCAGTTGCCGAAGCCAGTGAGTCCGGATCATATACTGAAGGGGTTGGGGGACGATATGGCGGAGGCGATGGGTATACCTGCTGATACGCCTTTTATTGCCGGGGGGAGTGATGGTTGCCTGGCGCAGCTGGGTAGTCAGGCGATGGAGCCTGGTCATGCGACGTTAACGATCGGGAGCAGTGGTGCGGTGCGGATGGTGAATTTCAAGGCGGCTACGGATGATAGCGGGCGGTTATTCACGTATGTGCTGATGCCGGAGCAATATATTACTGGTGGCGCTATTAACAATGGCGGGGTGGTGTTACAGTGGTTTATCAAGCAGTTTATGCAGCAAGGGGAGGAAGGGGGTAGTATGGCGGAATGTATAGACCGGGCGTTGGCGGTACCGGCGGGAGCGGAGGGTTTATTATGCCTGCCGTATATGTTGGGAGAGCGGGCGCCGGTGTGGGATGGGCATGCGCGGGGTGCTTTTGTGGGGGTGCAGTTGCATCATACGCCTGCGCATTTTCTGCGGGCGATGTTGGAGGGGATTGCTTTCAGCCTGTTGACGATCACGGAGGGGTTGGAGGAGACGGTATGTCCGGTGACGCATATTTCGGTGAGCGGGGGTTTTACGGCTTCGCCCGGGTGGGTGCAGTTGCTGGCGGATATTTTCCAGCAGTCGATGGCCTTGCAGCAGCAGCGGGATGCTTCGGCTACCGGGGCGGCGATACTGGCTTACCAGGCGTTGGGGATGGACTATCATCCTGAGCAGACGGGGCCTGCGACGGTATTTGCGCCGGATATTCGCCACAGTGCGGTATACCGGGAGCGTTACCAGGAGTACAAGCAGTTGTACGGGCGGTTGGAAGGGTTATTCTGAGGAAGGAAATTGTAATGATATGGGAGGCTGGCCATGGGGCCGGCCTTTTTTGTTGGCGCAGGTGAGTGGTGTGTGTCAGATGACGCGGCCAGGTGTCGCTAAAGGAAAGATGAAAAGTAAGTGATTGTATGTGAGTGAGTTGTGGAGTGGTTGTATAAGCATTCTATAAGCGTTGTATAAGCATTGTATAAGCATTCTATAGCCAGTGTATAGCCATTGTATAGGCGAGGTATATCTATTCTATAAGTGTGGATATGGTTAGCTTATACAAACGGTATACGAATGCTACAGGAATGCTATAGGAATGTTATAGGAGTGTTGAAGGCAAGTTATCAAGGGAGGGTATAAAAAGGCAGGCCCGGATGTGCGTGAGTACATCCGGGCTTGTTGTATAAGGTGTGCGGGGGAGGTGATTATCAGGCACCTCTTTCGAACATTCTGGCCAGGTCGGTTAATTTGAAGGAGATGTAGGTGAATTTACCGGCGGGGGATACGTTGGGCATGCTGCAGGCGAAGAGTTCATCGATGAGGTTTTGCATTTCCTTGGGGGAGAGCGCTTTACCTGCGGGGATGGCGTTATTACGGGCCATGGAGCGGACGAGTTGTTCGCGGCGAGGGAGCCGGAGTTCGTTGCTATAGTTTTTGAACTGTTCTAGCAGGCCTTCGATATTGGCTTGTTCGTTGCCGCTTTGCATATCTGCGGGGGTACCTCTGAGTACGAAGGTATGATTGCCGAAGGGTTCGAGGTCATAGCCGAGGGTACGGAGGTCGGGGAGCATTTCGGCGACCAGCGTTGCATCTGCCGGGAGGAGTTGCAACGTTTGTGGGAACAGGCTTTGTTGTGTGGGCATGGGTGTTTCCTGTAAGGCGCGTTGGTAGCGTTCGTAGAGGATACGTTCATGAGCGGCCTGTTGGTCGACGAGGATGAATCCGGATTTGATCTGGGAGAGGATGTATTGTTGGTGTACCTGTACGGGTACTTTTTGTTCTTCGGTATTATCCTGCCATCCTTCGTCGATGACGGAGGCGGTGGAGGTGCGGCTTTCGAAGTTGGCCGGTATGGTGGTAGCGGCTGGTTGCGACTCTGGGGTAGGCATGGTGTGGAAGTGGCTACGGGCGGTGGTAGTGGTATCGTCGTCGTTGTCACTTTCGTACATGTCTTTCCAGTGGCGCAGGTTGCTGCTGCTTTTATCGATCATGTGGGCCTGGTGGGCCTGTGTAAAGCTTTTATACAGGGAGGACTGTATGGACTGTTCCTGTTGTTGTTCGGTAAAGGGTTGGCTGACGGCGTCGAGTTGTTGTATTTCCGGGTCCAGGTCGAAGTGGAGGGTGGGAGTGACGTTGAATTGGGCCAGGGCGTGTTTTACGGCGGCCTGTACGAAGGCGTACATTACTTTTTCGTCGTCGAACTTGATCTCCTGTTTGGTGGGGTGGACGTTGATATCGACATGGCTGGGGTCTACGTCGATGAACAGGACGTAGAGGGGGAAGCTGTCGGCCGGTATCATTTCGGCGAAAGCGTTCATGACGGCATGGTGGAGGTACGGGCTTTTGATGAAGCGGTTATTAACGAAGAAGAACTGGTCTCCTCTGGTTTTTTTGGCCGTTTCGGGTTTGCCGACGAAACCATGTACGTTCATGTAGTCGGTGCTTTCTTTGACGGTGACGAGGCGAGCGTTGTAGTGCTGGCCGAGTATGGCGATGATACGTTGTTTGAGGGAGCCTTTTTCGAGGTGGAATTGTTCCTGTCCGTTACTATTGAGTACGAACTGGAGGTGAGGGAATGCCATGGCGACGCGGATGAATTCGTCGACAATATGCCGCATTTCTGCTGCGTTACTTTTAAGGAAGTTGCGGCGTGCCGGGACATTGAAGAAGAGGTTCTTCATGGCGATGCTGGTACCTGGGGCGGTCTGGCAGGGTTCCTGGGACCTCACGACGCTGTTGTCGATTTCGAGGAGGGAGCCCAGTTCGTCGTCGTGGCGGCGGGTTTTGAGGACGACCTGGGATACGGCGGCGATGGAGGCGAGGGCTTCTCCGCGGAATCCCATGGTACGGATGTGGAACAGGTCGTCGATGGTTTGGATCTTGGAGGTGGCGTGTCGTTCGAAGCACATGCGGGCATCTGTTTCGCTCATGCCTTTACCGTTGTCGATGACCTGAACGAGTTCTTTGCCGGCGTCGCGGATAATTAGTTGTATTTCCGTAGCACCGGCGTCCACTGCGTTTTCCAAAAGTTCTTTCACTGCCGAGGCGGGTCTTTGAATGACTTCGCCGGCTGCTATCTGGTTGGCTATGTTATCTGGTAATAAATTTATGATGTCCGCCACTTACTTGCCTTTTGGCGTAAAGTTAGTAATAATCATGCAGTTGCCCGAGTGATGTTTAACAAGTGGTTAACAGGCCTGAAGTTTGCGGATGGGAAGCGGGGGAGGGGATTTATATGCTATTTGCCAGCTTAGCGTGGATATACGCCAACGGAGGAGGAGCTTCACACGAAGATGCTATCATGCAAAAAAAGGCATGGTCATCTGTTATTCCGGCAGAACCATAAATGGTGCTGTTTCGTAATTAATATACCGGGCTGAGAAATTTTCAATAATATAGAAAACGTTGTTAATGAGAAGTTAACAGCATTAAATTGCCTGTCTGAAGTGATGGAATCAGATAATTTTGAGTATTGCTGTTTTGCTGGTAGTGGTGATTACCTACTGGTGGAGCGGGATAAAAACCAAGCCAATGGAAGAAGAAAAAAAGAATGCCGTGTATTCCCGCACGGACAGAAGTAAAGTGGACCTGGGAGATGATGAGTGGCGGAGGATATTACCCTCTGATGTGTATAATATAGCCAGGGAGAAGGGAACCGAGTGGGCTTTTACGGGGAAGTACTGGAATAGTAAGGAGGAAGGAACTTATTATTGTGCTGCCTGTGGGAATCCATTATTTGTGTCGGATGCGAAGTTTGACAGTAGTTGTGGTTGGCCGAGTTTTTTTCAGCCTATTGAGAAGTCGAGTGTGATCTATGCGGTGGACAATTCGCATGGTATGCATCGTACGGAGGTGATGTGTGGTCGTTGTAAGGGGCACCTGGGGCATGTATTTGATGATGGTCCGCCACCGACGGGGTTGCGGTATTGTATCAATTCTGTGATCCTGGACTTTGAGGAGGCGAAGGATGCGGAGCGTCGTTACCAGGAGCAAGCGCCTTAAGTAGGGAGGGATCATTAAGATGAAGTTTAATAGCCTGTGTACTGCAATAGCGGGACGAGCTATATTTTTTTCTCCGGAAGTATACTTTGTTTTGCTTCCGGGGGTTATCTCCACTTGAACTGACCGGCCAGATAATTGTATATTAGTTACGTATTAAACCCCTGCCGGTCATGCAAATTTTAAAAGTGATATCCTGGGTACTGGGATTGCTGGTAGTGACGCTGGCGTTGTTGTTGTTAGTGGCGCCGACGCATGTGCAGCTATCGCGTATGGTGATCATTGAGGCACCAGCCAGTAGGGTATGGGGGTATCTGATTCATTTCAGGGAGTTTAATCACTGGAATGCTTGGAAGAAGGCGGACCCTGGTGCCAGGTATAGTATTAGTGGGCGGGATGGGCATGTGGGGGCGGTGGATACGTGGAAGGGGGAGAAGATCGGGGAGGGGCAGCTGGAGCATGTGGCGTTGCAGCCATTTACGCGGGTGAAGCAGCGGCTGACGTTTATCCGGCCCTGGCAGGCGACGGGGAATGTCATTTTTTCGTTGTCGGAGGCGGAAGGACATACTACGGTGATCTGGACTTTTGAGGCTGATTATCCACGTCCGCAGAACGTGTTGGGGTTATTTATGGAGACATCGATCAAGCGGGATTTTGAGGAGGGGTTGGGTAACCTGAAGCAGTTGGTGGAGGCGGGGGGTAAGCAGGAGCCTTAGCTATTTGCTATGATGATATTGGAACGGCCGTCGCGTGGGTACGCGGCGGCCGTTCTTTTTTATGTGGTTAATAGTCTTTGTTCTGTGTGAGGGTGGGTTGTCCGTTTTTGGCGCTGTTGACGATTTCCTGGAGGGGGATGGGATAGTATTCATTTTTATTTTTCACGAAGTTGGCGCCATTGAGGTAGGTGCGTTTAAGTTTTTCTTTGGTGACGTAGTTATTGAGTACCTGGTCGGCGATTCCCCATCTGACGAGGTCGAAAAAGCGATGTCCTTCCATGGCGAATTCGAGGCGTTCTTCGAAGCGTACTGCTTTGCGGGCGGTTTCTTTATCGGCCCATGCGGTGGTATAGAGGCCGATCCTGTAGGCGGCGGCATCGGCGTTGGTACCAGGCATTTTTACGAAACCATTAGGGTTGGCGGCGCGTTGGCGGATGCGGTTGACGAGGGTGCGGGCCCGTTCGAGGGAGCCGACCTCTATCTCGCATTCTGCCAGCCATAGCAGTACATGGGAGAGGCGGACCATGCGATAGTTGTTGGCGTTCTGGCGGGCGTTGCCGTTGAAGGTGTTGGTACCCAGGTCTACTTTATAGAACATGTTTTTGATGGGCGAGTAGGGGCCGGCGTAGGCCTGATCGCGTATCCAGGCTTTGCCGGGATGGACGCCATGATCGAGGTAGGGGATGCCGCGGCGGCCGACGGTCCAGTCGAGGCGAGGGTCGAGGTTACCGGTGTAGGGGGTGAAGGGTGCGGTGGACTCGATATTCTGGTCGTTGGTGACATCGGTATCGTTGAAGTTGTCGACAAGTGGGAGGCCATTGGCATCTGTCTTGAAGGCATTGACCAGGTTCTGTGAAGGCTGGAAGAAGCCGCAGCAGGTGGTGGGGCCTCCATACGGGTAGTTAAGGGTAGCACCCTGGTTACCATTTTCGCCACCCGGTGCGCCATCGTTCACGGAGTGCTGTACTTCGAGTATAGACTCTGCATTGTTGTTGGTGGCGGCGCGGAAGTTGTCGGCATATCGATCTACGAGGGAGTATCCGCCCTGTGATTCTATGGCATCGAGGAGGACTTTGGCTTCGGCATATTTCTGCTGGAAGAGGTATGCTTTGGCCAGCAGGGCGGCAGCGGCCCATTTGGTGGCGCGGCCTTTCTGGTCTTGTCGATGGGGGAGATTTTCGTAGGCGAACTTGAGGTCGGCTTCTATCTTGGGCCAGGTGTTGGCGGTGTTGGGTACTTTGGTGCTTTCCGGGTCTTCGGGGTTGTAGATGGTATCGTCGATGTAGGGGATGTTATTCCACATCTTTTTAGCCTCGAAGTGGTAGTGACCGCGGAGGAAGCGGGCTTCTGCGGTAATGCGTGTACGTTCGTCGTCGTTGATATCTTTGGCTTTGGCCAGCAGTTGCAGGGTGTTATTGCAACGGGAGACGCCATCGTATACGGCGCGCCATTTGCCGCGGAAGTAGCTGTTGTCCGGCAGGATCTGGTAGGTTTCTATCAGAGATATTTCGGGTTGATCGCCGGAGGTGGAACCTTTGTAGGCATCGTCGGAGGCTACGCTGCCATATACCCAATTGTCTGCCGAGCTATGGTAAGTGGTGTTACCTGCTCCGACGCCATCCATGAGGGAGTAGGCGCCAATGAGTACGGCGTTGACGCCGGCGCGGTTGGCCAGTTGTTCGGGGAGTAGTACTCCTTTGGGTTTGAGATCGAGGAAGCTGTCGCTGCAGGCGGCGGACAGGCAGAGTAAGGCGGCTATAAATATTTTACGTGTGTACATAATAGTAAGTTTTAGGAGATCAGAAACTGATGTTTGCACCTACGAGGAATACTTTGGCAACCGGGTAGGCACCTTCGTCGACGCCCATGTGGCGGTCGTTGTTAGGGTCGTAGTTGCGTAAGTTGATCTCCGGATCGAGGCCGGTATATTTGGTGACGGTGAAGAGGTTTTGTGCCTGTACGTATATTTTGAACTGGCTGATAGCGAACCTTTTCAGGAGGCTTTGCGGCAGTTCGTAGGAGACCATGACATTTTTCATCCGGAAGTAGGAACCGTTCTCCAGGTAGTAGGTGGAGGGGTTGCTGCTGATCACGTCGTTGGAGCGGAGTTGTGGTAGTTTGGCATCTGTTTTACCCGGTCTCCAGGAGTCTTCGAGCATACGTACGCTGCGATTGCCACCGAAGGTGGGGAAGTCGGTCCAGTATCTTACGTAGTTGAAGAGGGTATTGCCCTGCACGCCCTGACCGAAGAGGGTGAGGCCGAACTGTTTATAATGCAGGTCGATGTTGATACCGTAGGTGAAATCGGGGTGGGGGTTGCCGATGATGGTGCGGTCGCTGGCGTTGATCTTACCATCGCCATTGATATCACGGAATTTGAACTGGCCTGCTTTGTTGTTGGCGCCGCCGCCGAATTGCACGGCATGTTTGGCTGCTTCATCGTCGGACTGGAAGATACCATCTATTACGTATCCGAAGTAGGAGGAGATGGGTTGTCCGGCTTGTGTGACGGTCATTGCGGGCAGGCGGGTGGTGAAGCCGAAGTAGCGGGTATCTGCGTTGCCATCGGTTTTGTCGACTACGTTTTTATAGCGGCTGAAGTTGACGTTGACATCGTAGGTGAAGTCGCCTTTCATGGCTTCGCCGGCATAGCTGAGGCCCAGTTCTATACCCCGGTTGGTCATTTCGGCGATATTACGGAAAGGGTTGGTGGCGATACCCTGTGTGTATTGTATTTCTACGGGGAACAGCATATCGGAGGTGCGACGATGATATACATCGAGGTTGAAGATGAGTTTCCCTTTGAGGAGGGCGGCGTCGAGGCCGATGTTGGTGGAGGTGGTGGTTTCCCATTTGGCCCGGACGTTGCCGAACTGCATCAGTTCGTATCCCTGGAGGGCGGAGGTGCGGGAGCCATTGAGGTCGTAGAAGGAGGTGGCGGGATTGGTGCCGTAGGTGCTATACGGGGTATAGTTACCTATCTCCTGGTTGCCGGTTTTACCCCATCCGACGCGTAGTTTGAGATCGTTGATGGCGGTGATGGGTTTCATGAAGGCTTCGTCTGAGATACGCCATCCTGCGCTGACGGCCGGGAAGTAGGCCACATTGTATTCTTTAGAGAAGCGGGAGGAGCGGTCGCGACGGAGGGTGAAGTCGATGAGGTATCTGTCGTTGTAGGCGTAGTTTATCTTTCCGAATTCGGAGGCCAGCCGCCAGTCGGTCCATACGCCGCTGTTGGTGGAGGTGCTGGCATTACCGGCATCGATATATTGGTTGTCTTTATCGTCGTTGAAGAAGCGGGTACGTCCGGTGGTGAGGGGGTCGAACATGCTGCTGATGGCTTCTGTACCCAGGAGGATGCCGATGCGGTGTTTGTCGGCCAGTTCCAGTTTATAATTGAGGGTGTTGGACCATGTCCAGGTGTTGCCATAGCCGGTGGTGATGGAGAGGCTGTTGGCGCCTACAGATTCGGAGGATTCGATATCGCGGATGGTGTAGTTGCGGGCGTTGGTCCAGAAGTAGTCGATGCCTATGCTGGTTCTGGCGGTGAGGTTTTTGAGGATATCGGCTTCTAAGTATGCGTTGCCGAAGAGGCGTAGTTCTTTGGCCAGGTTGTCGCGGTTGCGGTAGAGGGCGGCGACGGGATTTTTGGCGTTATCGAGGTCGCCCCCTTTGGTGCCTGCGAAGTTGCCCATGATATCGTATACGGGTATGATGGGTTGCATGCGATAGGCGAAGGAGATGGGATTTCCTTCGTTCTGGTTGCCGGCGGGCTGTCCGATGCGTTCGCCATAGGCTATCTGGAAATTTTCGCCTGCTCTGATGCGTTTGGAGACATTGAATTCGGTATTGGCGCGAACGGAGTAGCGTTTATAGCCGGTATATATCAGTATCCCTTTTTGATTGAAATAGTTAAGTGACATAGCATAGCGGGCGTTTTCGCCGGCGCCGGATACTTTGATCTGGTGGTTTTGGATGGGGGCGGGGTCGAAGATCTCGTCCATCCAGTTGGTCCCTGCTTTGTTGGCTTTGGTGATGAGCCATTTGGTTTTTCGGAAGTCGGGGCCATCGATATCTGCGGAATAGTTGGCCGGGTTGACGCGGGGATCTCCTTCCATGGCGCCATCGGGGAAGATATAGTCGGGAATAACGGGTTGTGCGCCATTGCCGAACTGTGCATGTTTGGGATATCCGTTGGCGGCGACGTTGCCGGCGTTGATGCGGGATTCCCAGAGGAGGCTGGCATATTGTTGTGTATTGAGCAGGTCGAGGAATTTGGCCGGGCGTTGGGTGCCGTAGTAGAAATCATAGCTTAATTTGGGTTTGCCCAGTTTGCCTTTGACGGTGGTGATGATGACTACGCCGTTGCCTGCACGGGAACCATAGATGGAGGCGGCGGAAGCATCTTTGAGGACCTGGGTGGATTCGATATCGCCGAGGTTGAGGGTATTAAGGTTTCCTTTGGTGGGGACGCCATCGATGATATATAGCGGTGAGTTGTCGTTGATGGTACCATAGCCCCGGATACGTACCATGACACTGCCGCCTGGGCTGGCGTCGGTGCCGATGGTTACACCGGCGACCCTGCCTTGTAGTGCTTGTCCGATATTGGTGGCGGGGGTGGACAGAAGTTTTTTGACATCGACGGTGGCGACGGCGCCGGTGATATCTTTTTTAGCCTGGCTGCCGTAGCCGGTTACGACTACTTCATTCAGGTTACCGACGTTTTCGCTGAGGGTGACGTTGAGGGCGGCGGCATTGCCTACGGGTACTT
The DNA here is from genome assembly GCF_020386615.1 of Chitinophaga pendula. Classification (NCBI taxonomy): domain Bacteria; kingdom Pseudomonadati; phylum Bacteroidota; class Chitinophagia; order Chitinophagales; family Chitinophagaceae; genus Chitinophaga; species Chitinophaga pendula. The sequence continues at coordinate 6,284,723 of NZ_CP077769.1, read as the reverse complement.
CTTTGGGGGTGAATCCTACGAAGGAGAATACCAGGTTGTCGGAAGCGGCGGCGGTGATGGCGTAGTTGCCTGTGGGGTCGGTGGCGGTACCTTTGTTGGTACCTTTTACGACCACGGTTACGCCGGGTAGTGGTGTGCCTGTTTTTTCATCGGTGACCTTACCGGTGATCTTTTTTTGCTGGGCCCACACCTGAGCGGTGAGTAGCAGCAAGGTGCAGCAACAGGTGATGACGGCTTTAGCGCGGTAAAAAATGTGCATGTTCATACCTTGTTTTTTACATGTGAGGATTGGAATGGAGCGTATATGGTTTATGTATAGACGTAGTTGGTGATACAGGGGCATTTGTTGCCCATGTGTTGCTTGATGATGCGAATGGCGAGACCATGTCATGAGCAGGTGCTCATGGCGGGTATTGACAGTTGTGGGTGTCCCCAAAGTGCTGATTACCGGCCTTTACTGGCTGGTATACAGGGAGTGGTGGCGAGATACCTTATTGACAGTTAGCGGACTTACGTGGAAAAGCATAATTGTGCTGATTTAGGTTGATAATTTATAACACACCAGTACAAGTATCCGGGCATACGACATAATATGCCGGTACGGAACGATAGAAAATCATGGTTCAACAGCTCCTTATTCGTCAGAATGCTTCTTCAAATTGATATGACCTGCTCAGGGGGTCATATAGTGTCGTGGATGAGGAATTTCATAAGATACTAAAATGCGTTCATACCTGCGGGGGTATGGCGGCAGATTAAGATACAACTTTTAGTATACGGTTGCAACTTTTCTTGGGATAATACGAAATGGTAAGGGGGGATTGAGATAGAGGACAGAAATAGTGGCTGTCTGCAGGATAGTTGGCATTTGTTGTTAGTGGATGAAGCCGTCGCCTACGAGATGTAAGGTTCGAGTGCGTTGATATACGAGTTAGGTTCGAATTCGATGATCTCATAGAGTGCCAGCTGGAATTTATCCAGTGGATCATCAGCGATGATCTGTTCTACTTCGCGTCGGCTGGAGGCTTTGCAAAGAATGAGTCCGCCTGTTTTGAGCTTTTTACGACCGGAGAGGATAAACTGACCGCTCTTATAGTATTTTTCCAGGAATGCCTTGTGGGCATCCATATAGTGCTCAATGGCGGCTATCGGGCGTATGTATTGTAAGAGTATCAGGTACATGTGCTGGCTTTACGTTGAAATTTTAGCGCTGTGACTATTAACCTATCCCTTGTCTACGATTTACTGCGATCCTTGACGGGCGATCGCATCCGTTCATATTGAGTGATATATCTTCTGACAAAGGTATAAAAGAATCTTAGTATTTGATGAAGTTATGCGGTACTGGTTGCAGAGTGGTATCTATAAGTGCGCGGAGGTAAATAATATGCGTATACGAAAAGGTAGAGAGGGGGAGATATCGCATTCTTTTGTATCTTTTTGCAAATATTAGCCCTATGTATTTTCGATTAACAGGTTTGTGCCTGCTGGCGACGCTGAGTGTCAGTGCGCAGCGAACTATCCTCCATTGTGGAACGCTTATAGATGCGGTATCCAAGGTTCCCCGCAAAAATATGTCGGTGATCGTTACCGGTAATACGATAACGGCGGTACAGTCCGGATATACGGCTGCGCAGCCTGGTGATAAGGTGATCAACCTGCAGCAGCAGACGGTGACGCCCGGCTGGATGGATATGCATGTGCACCTGGAGAGTGAGACAAATAAGCAGGCGTATGCGGAGAAGTTTACATTGAATCCTGCGGATTATGCTTTTCAGGGAGCTGTATTTGCGGAGCGTACGTTGATGGCGGGTTTTACGACGGTGCGGGATCTGGGAGGCAGTGGTGTGAATATTTCTTTACGGAATGCTATTAACAAGGGGATGATGAAGGGGCCGCGGGTATTTACGGCAGGTAAGGCGATTGCTACGACGGGAGGTCATGCGGATCCTACGAACGGTTATCGCCGGGACCTGATGGGAGATCCGGGGCCGGAAGCGGGGGTAGCGAATGGGCCGGATGAGTGTCGTAAGGCGGTACGGCAGGCGTATAAGAATGGATCGGACCTGATCAAGATCACTGCTACGGGCGGGGTATTGAGTGTAGCGAAGGACGGCAGCAGTCCACAGTTCACCGATGAGGAGCTGGAGGCGATCATCAGCACTGCCAAAGATTACAATATGCGGGTAGCGGCGCATGCGCACGGTGCAGAAGGGATTAAAAGGGCAATCAAGGCAGGTGTGAACTCTATAGAGCATGGCTCTTATATGGATGATGAGGGCATTGCGCTGGCTAAGAAGAGAGGTACCTGGTATGTGCCGACCTTAACGGCAGGTAGATCGGTTGCTGATTCTGCGAAGATCCCTTCCTATTATCCGGAGATCGTACGTCCGAAAGCGGAAGCGATCGGTCCTAAGATACAAGGTACCTTTGCCAAGGCATACAAGGCGGGGGTAAAGATCGCCTTCGGTACGGATGCCGGGGTATATATGCATGGCCGTAACTGGCTGGAGTTCACCTATATGGTGGAGGGCGGTATGCCGGCTATGGAGGCTATCCGTGCAGCCACTATCTATGCGGCGGACCTGTTGGGGATGAAAGATAAACTCGGTAGCATAGAGCCTGGTAAGCTCGCCGATATAGTCGCGGTGGAAGGTAATCCGCTGGACAACATTCAGAACATGGGAAAAGTAAGTTTTGTTATGAAAGACGGAGTCGTATACAAAGGCGCCGGTGCTGGAGAGCCCGGTCCTTCTCAAAGTAAAGGTTTTGCACCTACGGACAAGAAATTCGTGCATGTCGTGAATTTCTATTTGAAGCCCGGCTTATCTGCGGCTGACATCAAAAAATTCGAAGACGGGGTGACCTCGTTGAGTAAGATCCCGGAGATCGCCATTTTCAATCTGGGTAAACCCGCTTCGACGAATCGCCCGGTAATTGACCGGAGCTACAGTTATTGCGAGCTGACGGTGTTTAATAACAAGGCGGATCATGATATCTACCAGGAGCATCCGATCCACAAGCAATTTATCAAGGAGTGCCAGCATCTGTGGGAGAAGGTGGTGATATTTGATTCTGAGACCATCAATTATTAAAGGGTCATCTATGTAAAAGCGGGAGGGGTAGCATGCTGGCATGCTACCCCTCCCGCTTTATATTTTACCCGGATTACCGGGCCCAGGTGAGTGCGTATACGGCGAAGGAGGCGAGCCAGTGTTCGCCTGCATAGTCGCCGCTGGCGACATGTGGGATGGCTGCTTCCAGGTGCTGATTGGCGAGGCGGAGGATGGCCGCCTGATTGTTGCCGGCATGATGGGCGATACCGTAGAGGCACCAAGCCCTGCTGAGGTTAAGGCCATCAAGGTGTACCAGTTTACCATCGGTACGGTCTTTTACCTGTGCGATGGAGAGGATGTCGATCTGTTCTTTAAACAGGCCGGGCAAGAATTGCTGTACCCAGGTTTGATATTCTGCGGCGGGCAGTACTCTCCACATGAGGTCTGCCTCTTCAAGGCAGGGGGAGAGGAAGTCGTAGCCACCAGGTTCCCAGGTGATGGGGCAATCTTTATCCTTGGCGTAGAAGCGGAGGGCGGCCTGACGGATGGCGGTCTGTAAAGCGGCATCCTTGCTGGTAACGGCATAATCCCAGGCGAGACTGAGGCCGAAGGCGAGGTTAGTATGTTCGCCTACGCGGATGGGATACATGATCTTACCCAGGAAGTCGATATATGCCCGGGAGAACTGGGTGGCCAGCGGAGCGATATTAGCCTGTAGTTGTCGGGCTACGGGATCGTTCCAGGTGAGGAGTTCTGTTTGCAGTTGTAGCAGCCAGCTCCAGCCGTAGATGCGTTCGAAGCCTTTATTCTCTTTTTGCTGGAAGATGCGTTGTTCTTTACGGATATTATCGGCGGAGAGATTTTCCAGCAGCTTGGTGCGGATCTGGGCTGCCTCCGGGAGATCCGGAAATGATTTGAGCAATTTTACGAGCATCCAGTGGCCATGTACACTGCTATGCCAGTCGAAGCAACCATAAAAGGCCGGGTGATAGGTCTGTGGCGGTGCGATGAGCTGGCTGTCGGCGAATACCACCCCTGTTTTGTAGGGATATTGTTGTTGCATACAATGCAGGGGGAGCCTGGCCAGGTGGCTGGCGCCAGCGGTGGTAAGGGCGAGCCGGCCTTCGGCGGTATGGGTATACGTTTCCTTTTTATCCTGAGCATATGAAGCTGAGGTGACTAAAAAGGCGAGGAACAGCAATTTTTTCACGATGATGTTGATATTATCGGTTGAAAAGCAATTTCAGGTAGAAGGAGGGTTGTCCCAGTTTTTTGCGCAGGTCGACCTCATGGAACATGCAGGACATGAGCTCTTTAAGTTGCTTGTTGCGGGTACCCATATTCATGAGCATATTGAACAGCCAGGGGTAGCGTACCAATTTTTGCAATTTGGTGCTGACTTGTTGTTCCGGGCCGAGGATGCGGTAAACGGCTTCGTCGTAGGCGGTGAGTGCCTGTTCGCTGAAGTCGTGGGCTTCGATGGCGGCGGCCGCCTGCTGAGCGGCAATACGACCGGAATAAAGGGCATTGCCGATCCCTTCGCCGGTGAAGGGGTCGATCAGGTAGGCGGCGTCGCCGACGAGCATATAACGTTCGCCGGAGAGTTTTCTTCTTTTGCTGCCTAATGGCAGGCCGTAGCCATCGATAGAGCCTGTGAGGGTCGCGTCTTTAAAGCGCTCTTTAAAGACGGGATCGTTTTGCAGCAGCTCTACCAGTATCTTTTTCAAGTTCATTTTCTTCTTACGGGCGACATCACTGACGATACCAACTCCTACGTTGGCTTCTCCATTAGGCAGGGGGAATATCCAGAAGTAGCCTGGCAGTAATCCTTTTAGGAAGTGCAGTTCGATAAAGCTATCCTGATGGAGGTCTTTTACTCCTTTATAATATGCCCGTACGCCTGCCATATAGTGTTCCGGTTCCATGCGGATGTTGGCGACGTCTTTGGTAAAGGAAGAATGTGCGCCATTGGCGACGATGAGTACATCGGCTTTGACGGTGAACTGGCCGGAGGTGTCGGAGATGAGATAGCCATCAGGTTGCCGTTCGTGTTTGTCGATCGTGATGCCTTCGAACAGTTGTATTTCTGGGCGGCGTTTCATTTCATCTACCAGGAAGTTGTCGAAGTCTATTCTTTTACAGACGAATCCTCTGGGATCGTCCCGATGGTTTTGGTAGTCCATAGCGTAGGGGATATCCATTCCTACGCGGTTGGGGGATATGAAGGTGACGCCGAAGCTATTCATTTTGAAGGTTGCTTCCTGGAGGCGCCTGGCCATATCTTTATCTATGCGTTCGAGTATGGTGATTACTTTGCCACTGAGGCCGTCGCCGCAGACTTTGTCTCTCGGGAAAACAGCTTTATCTACTACTACGGAGCGGATACCCAGCTGGGCTAGTTGAAGCGCTGCACATGCGCCGCCGGGGCCGGCACCTATGATACATACTTTTGTTTCGATCATTCCATGAAAATTGGGCTGTTAAGATAAGACAAAATACGGTGCAGGTGTATGCCGGATGGGGAGCCGGGATTTTTTCTGATCTTTACGGCCAGAAAAATACATATTATGTTAGGAGATTTGTTCGGCAAGCTGCAGGAAGCGCAGCAAAAAATGTCAGAAAGTAAGGCGCGTCTGGCGCAGATCACTGTAGAGGGAGAAGCCGGTGATGGTGCCATAAAGGTATTGGTGACAGGTAATCGAGAAGTAAAGAGTATAGAAGTATCCCCCCGGTTGTTGGCAGAAGAGCAGAAAGAGGAGTTGGAGGATCTGTTGATCACAGCGTTGAACAGGGCATTAAAGAATGCTGAGGAGGCCTATGAGGCGGAAATGAAGGGAGTAGCGGGGGGTATGTTTGGCGGTTTGGGGCTGTAAGTAGCGTTAACCATCCGGAACAGCCAATGATAATTGTCATGTATCGTACGAATTAACAGTACTTTATTTATTTCTGTTAAAGTTATTCTAATGTGGAGCAGCGGTAGCTGGTCTGTGAGCAGGAGCTCTATATTTGCTTCATCATGCTACATGCGCAAGCGTTATGGCGATGATGGAGTGAAACACATTTTGGTTTTAGTTTTCAGAATAATAGGTTAAAGTGTTAGTGTTAAGAGGTCCCGTGCTGTCGCGGGGCCTTTTTCATTGTTTGCCCATTTCTTCCGCTATCATGGTATTTAACGTACGTGCATTTTCAATTGCATATCCATAAAAGTCATTATTAAAGAATATCCAAATTTCATGACCATGCTGCAGCCAATGGCAGCATTTTTTCGCATAGGCCCGCAAACTTTGTTTGGTATAGCTGGATGCGTATAATTTTCCAGGACCGTGAAAGCGTAGATAGATATGTTTGGCGGTTACGGCTTCTTTGTAGGGGAATCGTTTTCCGGAGTGGGCGATAACCAATCCTACGTTGTATTTTTCCATCAGTGCCAGGCTATTGCCAGCAAACCAGCTTTTGTCGCGTACCTCTATGGCAAACCGGTAAGAGCCGTATTGTTCGTGTAGGACCTGGTAGAATGCTGCTGCGATATCTTCCTGGAAATGTACCTGTGCAGGTAGTTGTATCAGCACAGGACCCAGCTTGGGTTGTATCAGGTCGAATACGTCAAAGAAGATGCGTAGGGACGATTCGCTATCCCGTAACTTTTTGTAGTGTGTAATGTACCGGCTTAATTTAGGACAGAACCGGAAATGGGCGGGTACTTTTTCAGCCCAATTGATCACAGTCTGTTTTTTAGGCAGGTGATAGAAGCTGGTATTGATCTCTGTACAGTCAAATTCTTTTGCATAGAAGGAAAGGTAATCGATGGGTTTGACATCATCCGGATAATAAAGTCCTTTCCAATCCTTATAGCTCCATCCTGAGGTGCTGATATGCACTTTTGTGCGCCAACTTTTCATAACAGTGCTTTAACAGAAAGGGGTACAAGATATGTACCATATGAGCAGGACTTTACAGATAATGTAAATATCCTTCAGAAACGGAAGGGTTTGTGGCGAGTGCAGAAGGGGGATGTTATCTGTGTGAGGGCTGAAATCTTTGTCTATAGCTTGTTTGCTGGTAAGGAACCTGGGTATGATGGGAGCTGGAATATAATTTGGCATAGTGTATCAAACCTGATCGACATGCAACCGAAGCTCAGCAAAATACCCCGGCGCAGTTTTCACCGGGAGCGGCAATGCCCCCAGCGGCGATACACAATGTATTATATACTGGCGGCGACGGTAGCATTGTCCATTGTAGCACAGTTGCTGGCGAAATATTTACAGCAACATTAAACGAAGAGGAGGTATATATGATCAATCAATATGAAGTACCCGCTTGTATAGAAGATGCGTTGCCTGAGTTAAGGCGGCCATTACATCAGTTTCCAGCCGTGTTTCACATTTACGAAACGGTTACCTGCTTTAAGGACTATATGTTACGTCAGTTACAAGAGCATAATTTCTCTACACTGGCGAGATGTCTGCAGGTGGCGGGCCGGTTATATGAGCGGGGAAACCCGGTAGTACGGAGGGCAGTGGCAGAGATCGTTGTGTCTTCATTGTCCCGGGTGCCATTGGTAGACAAGGTTACCCGTATACAATTGTATTCGCTTATACCCGCCAGTTTTTATCCATTATATATGCAACAACATTTGGGAATCAACACTTCAAACAAATAACATGGAAACCGAGGAAGTCAGTACGCTGACTGCACAGGACATCATTATCCGGACTGCTACCGCAGCCGATGCAGATTTTGCATGGTTCATTACACAGGAGATGGAGGCATCAGCCAAAGCCAGGGGTACTGGTATCTCCAAACGTTCGCCGGAAGCTATCGCAGCCAAGATGCGGGCAGGTAAGGCGGTGATCGCTTTTACACCGGATGGCTACTGGGCCGGGTTTGCTTACCTGGAGAGTTATGATAATGGCCGATATGTATCCAACAGTGGTTTGATCGTGGCGGGGGAGTACCGTAAGCTGGGTATTGCTGCCGCTATCAAGCAACAGTTGTTTGACCTTTGCCGTCAGCTTTATCCGCAGGCAATGATATTTGGTATCACTACCGGCGCCGCTGTTATGAAGATCAATACGCGTATGGGATTTGAACCGGTGGTATATGCAGATATTACACAGGACCCACGGTTCTGGGATGGCTGTAAAAGCTGTGTGAACTATCCTATCCTGACCGCCAAAAACCATAAACATTGTTTATGTACGGCGATGTTATATAATCCGGAAAAAAGCTAAGGAAGAATCGGAGCGGATATGTATTTTTACTATACGTTCCGCCAACCTAGCTCAGCTGGTAGAGCAACAGTTTCGTAAATTGTAGGTCGTGGGTTCGAGCCCCATGGTTGGCTCTTTATATCAAGCCCTTACTACGGTATGCCGTGGTAAGGGCTTGTTTGTTTCATATGATATCTGTCAGGGGATAGCAGTGAGATGTCCTAATATTACCAATGACCGTATATTCTTATCACCTGTAAAATAAAATTCCATGAAGCGATCATTTTCCAACTTTTTATTATTGGATCGTGCGGCGATGAAACATGTCAAGGGCGGTGGCCGTGAGTTGCCTGAAGTTTGTTTTGGCCGAGTACCGTACCTTGTAAAGCAGGACTGTCTGAATATTTGTCCGCAGCCTTGTCAATGCCGGCCTATGATCGCGGGAGAATGGAGATGTGTGCCATGATCTTTTACGTAAGCATTTAAACCCTCAATTAAATAATCTTTATGAAAAAGAACCTGAATTCTTTTGGTACGCCGCTTGGCAGAAATACCTTGCAACAATTAACAGGCGGTGGTGTGACTGCTGCTGCTGCATCCTGTGCCGGCCCCATGTGTGGCGGTTTTGCCGGAGCGACCTGTGAAGGTACCTGTAGATGTGCATGGGTACAGTTTGCTGATTATGGATATTGTGTTGACAAGCGCGGATAACGCCAGCTGATTTTTGTATTAAGCGATGTCTGCCTATTAAGGCAGACATCGCTGTTTGGGAGATATGGGGATTTAGATATGCATATTTTTATTTTATAACGTTTAAATTGAATGTTTACATTCTGATGTGTGTTTTGTATGACAGCTTTGGCATATAATTTGGGTTTGTTTATCATGAGCACGTTTGTAGTGGTAAAAAAAGGTAGTGTTGGTTGGACAATTAATCAGAGATGTTGACCGCAGTGAGCAAAAGTATCTATACTGTATAACCCATTAGAATTAAAATCCAGCCATATTTCGCTATTGTCCATATATGACCACTTGTGTAGACGACGTGTGCCTACAAAAGCCAAACCTAAAGGCTATGCTGTTTGTTAGTATTATTGATTCACACATAAAAAACCATTTATCATGGAGAACAATTCAAATTCATTTTTCACATTTATTGCCGGTGCTGCTGTAGGTGCAGCAGTATGTTATTTCCTGCATACGGATAAGAAAGATGAACTGATCAACAAGGTAAAATATCATGCAGACAGGCTGAAGAATAAGATAAAAGAAGGCAAGCAGCAAGTAGAAGAAGCGATCGACCAAAACCTTTCTTAGTTAAGTATTTCGGTGTTATAACATGAAGAAAAGTGCTATAGAAGAAATCCTGTCACAGACAGGAAATATTGCGAAGCGATATGTGGACACCCGGCTACACCTGTTCCAGCTACAAGCGGCAGGACAGCTGGCAAAGGCGACTGGAATATTTTCAGCGTTGTTGCTGGCTATCCTGCTGTTTTTTGTAGCGGTTTTATTTATGGGTATGGCGCTGGGTTTTTGGATAGAAGTGTATACAGGTAGTTTTGCATTGGGCTTTGCTTGTTCTGCAGGTCTATTTGTGCTACTGCTTGTTATCTTGATCATTTTTCGCAAGCGTCTGTTGCAGCGGCCTATGTTGCACTTTATGATTAAACGTGTGTTTAAAAAATAAATACTGTATCCGCATAATATAGTTTTTATGTAGTCTATTTTTTATCCTATTAAATACGGAGATATGTATCCTGGTAAGATCAATAATATGAAAGCGCTTGCTGCGGAAGTAAGCAGGCTAGATGCTGAACGGGACTACCTGGAATATGAATTGCGGCGATTATTGGCATTTTATAAAAAGGATTACAAAGCGTTGGCGCGAAGTGCTGTAGCGCCTGTACTGGAGCAGTATTATAACCTAAGCCGTGGTTGGAAAATATTGCGTTGGCTGATCCGTTTGGGCTGGCGTACCGGCTGGCTGAAATATTTTTTACAGAAGGTGTTCAAAAAAGTAATTACCTATATCCTGCAATTTGCGGGGATCAAGTTACTTATCAACACCCTGAAAAAAGGAAGGCTGCGAAAACGGGCATTGTCTCCGCAGCCGGTCCGTTATCATTATCCTGCGATAGAATAATCTTCTACTATTTGCGAATGTCCGCATTCATAACTATGTGTGATAACCGGGTTGCCTTGTTTGCCTTGTATATGGGACGCATATGCAGCGCTCATCATTTTAACAGGCATCAGGTGCGATTCGATAGACGACTTTACGTGGTAAGGTTGGCGTAAACCTGCAATGCATTGCAGGAATTCTTCTGTAACTGTTCTTTTCGCCTGTTCTACCACTAAAGCTGCCTGTTGTAATTCATTTCTCTCCGCTATATCCTGCATGGTGATTACTTCGAGCGGTTGTTTACCACCGGTGACGCCTATATTACGGAATACATGTATGTCGAAGTGATTATTCCCTCCCAGCATAAAGTCTTCTTCTGTACTTTTCTCATGTTTATCTTTGGCCTGGTAGGAATGTATCTGTATGTTCTGAAAAGGCCCTTGCTGTATATTGTGGTATTCATGCTTCACGCGGCCGTTGCCTTTATAGAGGTCTTTCCCAGGTAGCAGCCAGTTTCTCCTAGCAAAGCCATTATGTTGCAGGTTGATGGTAATGTTGGCGATATTTTCTTTTGCTTTTAACATGCGAATGATAACGGCGGCATCCATTTCACCAAAGTTTTGGAAGATGTTTTGCAACTGATCGTCGTTGAACAATTTCACTTTATCATATGCTTCACCGAAGTAACGGAGATAGTCTGACTCTTCCAGTTGGGTAAGGAATCCGTTGGGTTGTACGAAGGAGCTGATTACCTGCATTTCATCGGCAAATTTGCCGGTTTGCTCTGACACGGCATAGAATTGATGAATGATATCGAAGATATGATAGCCGCTATGAGAGACTTTACCGTACCCGCTATTATATGGATGGTAATGTTGTGTGACGATCTCTGAAGGCAGGCGCCACTGGCCATCGCAATGATAAGATTGAATGGAGGTGATGGGGCAGTTTGTCTGTGTAGTGATCTCCTCGAGTAGGGTGAGTACCTGCTGAAATCCGGGGTGATATCTACGCTGCACATTTACGATGAATGCCGTGCTTTTTTGACGTTGTAAAGAATGATATTCCTGCATCAGCTGGAGATAGTCGTCCAGTATCCCATCGGCGGCAGCGGGGTCAGTAACTACATGATCGCGGGAAGTGACCGGTTTATCCATCAGGATATGTAGTCCTGTTTGTAACGCCCAGGAGGCATATGGTTTATGTACGGTAGGTTCTGTCGCAATAATGACGCCATTGATCTGGTGATCGGTCACGTATTGTTGCAGCTGGCTGGCAAGTGCGGTCGGAAGCTGTTCTTTGAACGGATCTACGAACAGCAGTTCCGTTTCCGGCATGTGTTGCGAAAAATAATCATTTACGGTTGGTGCTTCTTTTTTAAGATCGATGGCGAGCTTTATCTGTACCGGGTATTTTTGTTGTAAAGCTTTGATAGAAGGAACATAAATCCGGCGGGTGTGCGGGCCAACACCAATGATCATAATGTTAATGGTCTCCATGGACGTGAGGTTGTGACAAGGTTATAAACTGCTAAAAAGTACTACTTATCTGCATAGGGAAACAACCGTGGTAATAGAATTAAAGGTTATTTAATACCCGCTGCAGGCATGATAACAAACAATTATTTTTATAAGACTGGATATGATGCGATCATTATTTTATCGGGTTATGATTAACAATTTTTGGTGTTGAAATACGTGTAAAAAGGAGGGGCAAATTAAGGGCTAATCTCTGGTTATAAAAGTAATCTTTTGCTTGTTGGGTGTGGAAAAAGGGCAGAAAATAAGAACGCCGGTAGCATACTGCCGGCGTTCTTTATAATTGGATGGTAAGTGGTGTTATCTTACCACCAGAACGCCATTGGCAACGATGTCGATATCGGTGCGTGGGGCGTTGATCTTTTCTATTTCTTCTTTGCTTTTGCCTGCATCTTCTGCCCAGTGTTTAAGGCGTTCTACGGAAGTCTCTTTTACTTTAGCAACGCCTTCTACTTCTACGGTTTTGCCTACGATATCCTGTGGCATGAAGAAACCATAATCCTTGAAGCGTACAAGGATAGCTTCTCCATTAGAGCGTTTCAGACGCATAAAGCAGCCTTTTTTCTTACATACTTCTACTACTTCACCCGCTACTTTACCGGTATAGATGGTATCGGACTTTAATTTTTCCTGTAACTGGTCTATGGTCAGGGTCGTATTATTACTAACGGGGGCGCCGTAGGAGACGCCGGGTTTAGCGGAGGGGATAGCAGCTTTCTGGGCCATTGAGGAGCCAGCGATCAGGAGGCTGGCGGCCAGGCATAGTAATATTTTCATGGAGTTGTTTTTGGCGATAAAAATAAGGCAATTCACGCAAGCTGTGGTCACAGATCGGGAAAAAGAAATAAATGAAGCCGACATCCGGATATAGCGACCAGAACAATTTGGTTGACAGCGTTGTATATGTAACAAGTATTCCCATCCGCATAGAGATACTGCCTGCGTTCTGCGGGCAAAATTGTAAGAATTTTTCAGCTATCACCACAAAACAGAGAACATTATGAAATTTTCCTTAATGCAAAAATGTATTGCAGAATTCCTGGGTACGTTTGTACTGGTATTGATGGGCTGCGGGAGCGCCGTATTGGCCGGGCAGCATGTTGGCTTTCTGGGCATTGCCTTTGCCTTCGGGTTATCGGTAGTGAGTATGGCCTATGCGATCGGCCATATTTCGGGATGCCATATTACCCGGCTATTACTATTTCTATGTTATCTACGGGGAAGATATCTGCCGGGGATGCCATTGGGTATATCATTGCGCAGGTATTGGGGGCGATTGCCGGTGCCGGTATATTATTTCTGATTGCACAGGGTAAGGCGGATTATAGTATTGCTGCTGCTGGCCTGGGACAAAATGGTGTCGATGGCGGGTCGCCTGATAAATATACCCTGGCAAGCGGCTTGATCATGGAGGTGGTATTTACAGCTATTTTTTTGCTGGTGGTACACGGTGCGACCAGTAAGAACAGTGGGAACGGGTTGGTCGCAGGGTTGGCCATTGGGTTGAGCTTAACACTCATTCATATTGTCGGGATACCGGTGACTGGTGTTTCTGTGAATCCGGCGAGGAGTATTGGGCCGGCACTCTTTACAGGCGGTGCTGCCTTGTCGAGCTTATGGGTGTTTATTGCAGGGCCGATTGCGGGAGGTTTGATAGGAGGGGGAATATGGAAACTGATCGATAGGGAAAATAGCAAATATTAAGGGCTGTAAAACGGGCGACCAACTGCTAGTTGATCGCCCGTTTTGTATTGATAAGCAATGTTATGCTTGTTCTTCGTCGTCAAGGCCCTCTTCATCGTCATATTCTTCTTCCTCCTCCTCTTTCTCCCAATCTTTTGACAGGGGAGTTACCGGGTTGTTCAAAGCATCCCACAGGATGTCTTTCAGCTGGCTGAGTCCTTGCTGGGTGACTGCGGAGATGAAGATATGCGGTACATCTTCGGGCAGTTCGGCAGAGATGGCAGCTTTGAGTTCATCATCGAGCATATCGCTTTTGCTGATAGCGAGTAGGAATTGTTTGTCGAGCAGTTCCGGATTATATTGTTCCAGTTCGTTAACCAGGATATTGAATTCTGCGCGATGGTCTTTGCTGTCGGCTGGTATAAGGAACAGGAGTACGGAGTTGCGTTCGATATGGCGCAGGAAGCGGTGTCCGAGGCCTTTACCTTCATGCGCGCCTTCGATGATACCAGGAAGGTCGGCGATGCAGAAAGACCGACCGTTGCGATATTCTACCATACCCAGTTGGGGGGTAAGGGTGGTGAAGGCATAGTCTGCTACTTTGGGCTTAGCGGCTGTGATAGTAGAAAGGAGCGTAGACTTTCCTGCATTGGGGAAACCTACCAGTCCTACATCTGCTAATACTTTGAGTTCCAGTAGTTTCCAGCCTTCAATACCTGGTATGCCTGGTTGTGCATATTCGGGGGTCTGGTTGGTAGGGCTTTTGAAATAAGCATTACCGCGGCCACCCTGGCCACCAGGTATCCAGATGATTTCCTGTCCGTCGTGGAGTACTTCGGCCTCTATTTCGCCGGTTTCTTCATCGCGGGCCTGGGTACCGAGGGGGACTTCAATAATAATGTCTTTACCAAAGCGGCCGGTGCAGTTGTCGCCGCTACCGTTTTCGCCATCTTCGGCGATGACATTTTTATGCCAGCGGAGGTGCAATAAGGTCCACAGATGTGCGCTCCCTTTCAGGATGATATGACCGCCACGGCCACCATCGCCACCATCGGGACCTGCCTGAGGGTTGAATTTGGTGCGCATAAAGTGCTTACTGCCGGCGCCGCCCTTACCTGACTTACAGAACACACGTATATAGTCTACAAAATTGCCTTTTTCCACTACTGATATTTAGTTTGAATGAATGAACTATGAGCAGTGATGATGTGGGGATCGCTGCAAATAAAAACGCAAAGATCGTGAAGTTTGGGCGAATTCGTGCAGTTATGAGGCTGCCGGTCGCCGCTTTCACCATCTTTGCGTATTAGTAATGCGGTGTATAGTAGGGTAGAGGGAAGGATTACACCTTTTCTTCTACTACTAATTCATCTACTTCTCTGCTTAGAAGTTCAAAGGTACTTTCGATGGAACCATCTCCTTTTACCTTTTTGAACTTGCCGAATTTAGCGTAATGGTCGGCTACGGGAGCAGTTTTGTTATGATATTCCACGATGCGTGCTTTTACAACGTCTTCACTGGCATCGTCACTACGGCCGGAAGTAACACCTCTGTTGAGCAGGCGGCGGATTAGTTCATCCTCCGGTACTTCCAGGGAAAGTACAATGGTGATGGCTGTTTTCTTCAACGCCAACAGTTTATCTAGTGCTTCTGCCTGGGCAGTAGTACGGGGAAATCCATCAAATATAAAGCCACGGGCAGTAGGGTTTGCATCCAGTTTAGAACTGATCATCCCTATCACTACTTCATCCGGCACAAGATGACCCTGGTCCATGAATTTTTTTGCTTCGAGGCCGAGAGGGGTCTTATCGCCTATTTCAGAACGCAACAAATCCCCTGTGGACAGGTGGATCAGTCCGTACTTATCAATGATGTTAGCACTTTGTGTACCCTTGCCACTACCGGGAGGGCCAAATAAAATCAGATTGATCATGTTTTCTAAATCTTACTTTACTCGCAAGTTTGCAAATATAACAAACAATTGAATGTATGGGTTATTAAAATTAGAATTGATTAAATAATGTGAAATTATTAATCAAAATAGTAAAGATATTTCAAAATAAAGATCAAATCTATGAATTTTCTTGAATACATTTTTGGGAATACTGAACAAGTTTTCTAACAGGATTTATTATATACTTTTTATTGATAATTTGTTGCCGGGCGTTACAATTATCCCATTTTTTGCATGTATTCAGACTGCAGTTACGATAAGATAAGATATTTTTCATGAATAGGCATGACAGTCCTCTTATATGTGGCCAGAATGTTGATAATAGATTGAGTATCATTATCAATATATTTTGGTAGTATCAATGACTGCCCGAAAACTTTTGTAAGTTTATACAATGATGAAACAACTACTGGTTTTAGGAATTACTGGTCTGTTAATGGCCAGCAGCCCTGCCTGGAAGGAAGTGCCTGTCGACAAGGGCAGGAAGAAAGGAACGAAGCAGGAAATGGAACACACACCTGCTGCCCGTTGGGCAGATAGTGTGTTTGATAAGTTGTCGTCTGACGAAAGGATCGCACAATTGATCATGATCCGGGCGCATTCCAACCTGGGGCAGGGACATATCAATGCGGTGATGAAAGACATCCGGGAGAATAAGGTGGGCGGGGTGATCTTTTTTCAGGGAGGGCCGGTGCGACAGGCTTTGCTGACCAATCAGTACCAATCTATATCGGAGGTGCCGCTGCTTGTGGCGATAGATGGAGAGTGGGGGTTGGGAATGCGCTTGGATAGTGTGATCAGCCTACCCCGGAACCTGATGCTGGGGGCTACGCAAGACTCCCTGCTGGCCTATCAGTATGGAAAGCTCATGGGAGACCAGTGCAGGCGTTTGGGGATCCATATAGATTTTGCACCTGATATGGATATCAACAATAACCCCAATAACCCCGTCATCAATGACCGCTCCTTTGGTCAGGATAAATACCAGGTAGCCCGCCTTGGTGTGGGGGTGATACGTGGGTTACAGGATGCTGGAGTGATGGCTAGTGCCAAACACTTCCCGGGTCATGGAGATACCGATACAGACTCTCATTATGATCTGCCTTCTATTAATAAGACAAGACCCCAGCTGGATTCCCTGGAGCTGTATCCTTTTAAGGCGGCAATTGCCGGAGGGGTAGGCTCGGTGATGGTTGCTCATTTATATATACCTGCGATAGATAACAAACCGAATACGCCTACTTCTATTTCTACCAAAGCAGTAACCGATTTGTTACGTCAGGAGTTGGGATTCAAGGGATTGATCATTACGGATGCTTTGGAAATGAAAGGTATTTCCAAGTTTTATAATAACGGACAGGAGTCCCTGCAATCTTTGCTGGCGGGGAATGATCTCATGATATTACCTTCTACGGCAGCAGGTAGTGTTGCTGCTATCCGCAAGGCGATCAAAAAAGGATTGATCTCTAAAGAGGAGGTAAATGAGCGGGTGAAGCGGGTACTGGAAGCTAAATATAACCTGGGGCTACATCGTCCTCAGCAGATCAGCACGGATAATATAACTAATGACATTAACGCAGCAACTGATACTTTACGTAAGCAGATTGCGGAAAAGGCGATCACCTTGTTAAAGAATGATAACCGGCTGATTCCTTTCAATGTGAACAACCGGGATAAAAAGTTGGCTGTTATAGCAGTGGGTGCTGATGGACAGAATACTTTCCTCCAGGCAGTAAAGGCCGTGCGTCCTGACGCGGATATCTTTGTATTCACCTCCAGACAGTCAGCTTCGCAGGCGGCTGCCGTTGCTGCCCGGTTAAAACGAGACTACCAGGCGGTGATTATTGGTTTACATAACTACAATCGCCGGCCTGCCAATGGCTTTGGGATCAGTGCAGCAGAGAAGCTGCTGATCCAGCAACTGGAGCAGGAGATGCCTACGGCCACAGTCGTATTTGGTAATCCTTATGCGATCCAATATTTCTGTGAGGCGCCTACCATCATGGCTGCCTATGAGGACGATGAGATCACGCACCGTGCGGCGGTAAAACTACTTTTCGGACAGTTGTCCCCTAAAGGAAAACTGCCGGTAACAGTATGCGAAACCTTCCCTTTTGGTACCGGTATTACATACGATCTGCCAACGGCGGTTAACCTGCCGCAGGCGATACCGGAAGAGGTAGGGATGAACTCGCGTGTACTACAACGAATTGATGTATTAGCAAATGAAATGATTGCCAAGGGAGCGGCGCCAGGATGTGAGATCCTGGCTATGAAAGACGGGAAGGTGGTTTACAACAAATCATTTGGCTATTATGATTATACCCGCCGGGAGCCGGTTAGCACACAATCTATCTTTGACCTGGCTTCTGTTACCAAAGTATGCGCGACGACTATTGCTATCATGCGGTTGTATGATGAGGGGAAAATAAACCTGGATGCTACACTGGGGGATTATCTGCCCTGGGTGAAGGGAACGGATAAGGAAGGGCTGCGCATTCGGGATATCCTGTTACATCAGGCGGGGTTGGTACCTTATATCCCGTTTTACAAGGAGACGATCTATACCAATGGATTTCCGGATACTGTGATCTATCGACAGGAGGCGGATTCCATACATTCTTTGCGGGTCGCAGAGGAATTATATATGACACGCAGTTATACGGATACAATGTATCGTCGTATCCTGGACAGTAAGTTGTCGCCCAGGCAAGGATATGTGTACAGTGATCTGGACTTTATCTTTCTTGGCAAAATAGTGGAGCAGTTGAGTGCCCGGAAGCTGCAGCGTTATGTGCGGGAGACTTTTTATGAACCATTGGGATTGGCTACGACCGGATTTCGTCCGCGGGAGCGATTTCCGCTGACACAACTGGTGCCGACAGAGTTTGAGCAAACATTCCGGATGCAGTTGTTGCGTGGGGATGTGCATGATCCCGGTGCCGCCATGTTTGGTGGGGTGGCGGGGCATGCCGGCCTTTTTTCCGATGCAAAGGACCTGGCGGTGATCATGCAGATGCTGCTGAACGGGGGCACTTATAACAGCATTCGTTTTATCAAACCGGAGACCGTACGTCTTTTTACTACCTATGGCAGTGCACATAGCCGTCGTGGTCTGGGATTTGACAAACCCGATCGTGATAATGCTTCCCGCCGGGAGCCTTATCCTGCCCGGAGTGCTTCTGCTGCTACCTTCGGACATACCGGTTTTACAGGTACTTGTGTATGGGTGGATCCTACGAATAACCTGGTATTCATTTTCCTTAGTAACAGGGTATGCCCTAATGGAGGATCCAACCTACGGTTGAGCAGTATGCGGGTGCGGGAGAATATCTTCCAGACCCTGTATGATGCGATGACCGCCAAGGTTGAGTTGCAACATATGGCCAAATAAAAAGAGAAAGGCGGGAGGCCCTTCTCTTTTCTTGTTTTCGGTTATAAGTATTCGCAACTATTCGATGTTTGTAACAATGCGGTTTACCTGTGTTTTGGTACCGATCGCAATCGCTTTTTCTGCTACTTTGTTTTTATTGTTACGGATCTCGAAGGTGTAATCACCATCTTCGAGGGACTGTAAGTTGTAGCGAGCAATATAGAGTTGTGTTGCAGGCAATACTTCTCTATGCAGGGTATTGTTGTTACGGTCTTTGATAAACAATACCAGTTTTTCGTTGCTGGGATTGTCTACGCGCAGGCGGAACAACAAGGAGTCTTTGGCTGGCTGTACCAGTTGAATGCTGGGAGCGGCGCCATCGTTAGGTTTTTCGTTGCTGATACGGCTGGTATTATAAGCATATGCACGTTGCTGAGCAGTTGCTGTTACCGAAGTTATAAAGAGGGAAGCTAATACGATACCCAATACTTTGGGTATAGAAAGCAGGTGTTTCATGACATTTGTGTTTTAAAATGTTTGAGCTTTTAAGGGGGCAGTATTAGCTAATACAAAGATGCCTTTCAATTTTCTCCGCAAAGATCATACGTCTCGGTTAACAGAATATTACCGAAGTGTTAAAATAATGTGAGAATTTTAATTAAAAATTTTATATCGATTGTTTTGACCTTATCAGAGAGGGGATACTACAGAACGGGTTTGTTATGTAGTTTTTTATCCCTTCCCGGGCGTCAGTTTCGCATTTGATACTTAATTTTGCAGCGCTTATGGAAAAAATGACGTCAAATCACAGGCCGGTAGCGATCTGGCTTTATATAGGAGTCGGGATGATCATCGTACAGGTGCTATTGGGGGGACTGACCAGGTTAACCGGATCGGGGTTATCTATTACGGAGTGGAAGCCAATACTAGGTGCTTTGCCGCCGATGAATGAGCAAGCTTGGCAAAAGGCGTTTGAACAGTACCAGCAGATAGCGCAGTACAAATATGTGAATAATCACTTTACGCTCTCTGATTTTAAGTTTATTTTCTTCTGGGAGTGGCTACATCGTGACTGGGCCAGGTTGATGGGTCTGGTGTTTGCGGTCCCGTTTATTTATTTCCTGATAAGGCGGAAGATAGACCGGACGATGGTGAATCCCATGATCATATTATTTGTGTTGGGGGCGTTGCAGGGGGCGGTAGGCTGGATCATGGTAAAAAGTGGGCTGAATGAAGAGAATTTATACGTAAGTCATATTCGTCTCGCGGCACATTTTATTGCCGCACTGATATTATTATGCTATGTTTTATGGTTTGCCATGAAACTCAGTGTTCCACGTAGTGAGATACTGAATGTTCCCGGGCTACGCAAACTGAACGTATGGTTGTTAGGCCTGCTGACTGTGCAACTGATCTACGGTGCTTTTATGGCGGGGTTGCATGCTGCACTCAGTGCTAATACCTGGCCGGATATTAATGGCATGTGGGTGCCCGGCGGCATGTTTGTTAAAGGAGGTTTTGTGACAGACATTACGCATAATCATATTACCATACAATTCATTCACCGGGGGCTTGCCTACCTTATTACCCTACTGGTGGCTTTATGGTGGTGGAAAGCCTCACAAACGCCGGAGAGCAGCCTGTTACATCGTGTAAGGTATCTGCCGTTGTTGCTGGTTTTACTACAGGTGCTGCTAGGAGTACTCACGATCCTCAACAGTGATGTGCATATCCCTATCTCTTACGGTATTTTGCACCAGTTTGTAGGTATGTTGTTGTTATTGTCGTTGGTATGGACTTTTTACCTCACACAAAAAGCTCCAGCTGTCGGATATTTATGATGTTGAATGGGCCTCCCCTGGAAGATGACCAGTGGGGGCCTTTTGTTTTAATGCAGTCCTGCTTCATAACTACGGCTATTTTTCGTAAGTTTATTGCAACTAAAGATTCATGAAAGCGAAGTTGCTGTTGGTCAAGATCTACTATTCATTCCCTATACAGTTGCTACTGTTGCATTTTCGCAAGTATCAGGTATTGCTGATATTCTGGTTGATCCTGTTTAGTACGATCAATGGTGGTTTTGCCAAAGTATTTGGTGGAGACGCGTTGTACCTGGACCCGGAATACCTGGGGAATGTAAACTTTTACAGTACAACGATATTAGGCATAGCTGCTGGTATCTTTACCATGAGCTGGCATATTACGACCTTTATCCTGCATACGGGCCGGTTTAAATTTCTTGCCACCACCACACAGCCGTTTTTCAAATACTGTTTGAACAATTCCATTATTCCGCTGGCATTTTTGCTATGTCTGTTATTCCGGGGATGGGAATATCAGCGTTACCAACAGCTAAGCAGCTTTCCCGAGATATTGCTGCTGGCGGAAGGTTTTGTTTGTGGATACCTTTTTGTGATCTTCTTTTCTTTCTTTTATTTTTTTAATGCGGATAAAAATATAGGACGGCGGCTGGAGCGGAAATTCGGTAATACCCGCAACTTCCTGAAGATGGTGCTGAAGCCGACACAGGAGCCGGATGAGAATGCATTGCCTGTCCACAACTACTTTAATACACCCTGGAAGGTACGGAGAGCAAGGAATGTGGACCACTATAACAAACATTACCTGGATAGTATTCTGAAGCAGCACCATTTTGCAGCGATGATCACGGTAGGGTTGGCGCTGGTATTCCTGGTTATACTGGCCTTTATGATGGACTATACGGTATTTCGTATACCGGCGGGCGCCAGTGTGATGTTGTTCTTTGCTTTTCTTATAGGCATTGCTGGTGCATATGCTTATGTGTTGCAGAGCTGGGCTATACCTATGTTGCTGGTGATCTTGTTTGCGCTGAACTGGATGGTGGAGCATGATTGGGTGGATAACCGTAATAAGGCGTATGGCCTAAGTTACCGGATGAAGAAGGAGCGGCCGGAATATAGTGCCAGTGCGCTACAGGACTTTTTTACCAAGGAACGGGCGGATAATGATACTGAGCAAACACGGAAGATATTGGAGAACTGGCGTTCTCATTTTCCGAAAGGAGAGAAGCCTATGCTGGTAGTGATGAATTTCAGTGGCGGGGGGTCGCGTGCCGCAACGTGGAGTATGAATGTTTTGCAGCGATTGGATAGTATGATGGCAGGCGACCTGATGAAACATACGGTTTTGATGACGGGTGCCTCCGGAGGTATGATGGGCGCTACTTATTTCAGGGAACTGTATTACCGCAAACAGCAAGGCGCTCCGATCCAACTGAATGATACTGCTTATACTGCCCGTATCTCAAAAGATCTGCTTAATTCTGTTTTCTCTGCAATGGCTGTGAATGACTTCATCATACCTTTCCGGACTTTTCGTATTGGTAACAATCATTACGCGAAGGATCGCGGATATGCATTTGAACGCCAGCTGAATACAAATACAGGGCACGTATTGGAGAGAACATTGCGGGAATATCAGCTACCCGAACAGCAAGCCTTGATACCAATGCTGGTATGGAATGCTACTATCAACGCTGATGGGCGTCGGTTGTTGATTTCCCCGCAGCCGGTGAGCTATTTATGTGCGCCGGAATATGAATTTCCGACCCGACCTATACGGGATGTGGATGGGGTGGATTTTGCGCAGTATTTTGCTGTGCAAGGAGCTATGGATCTGCGGGTGACGAGTGCTATCCGCATGTGTGCCACTTTCCCGTATGTACTTCCAAATGTATATTTGCCGAGTACGCCGATCGTAGATGTGATGGATGCAGGCATCCGGGATAACTTCGGTCAGCAGACATCCTTAAGATTTCTGTATACTTTCCGGGATTGGATCAATACGCATACTGCCGGCGTTATCTTTTTGCAGGTGAGAGATACACGTAAAAACGATATTGCTGCGATTAAAAAAACAAAAGGACTGAGCGATCTCATGTTCGAACCTTTGTTTACCATGCAACAGCATTGGAGTGCGATGCAGGACTTTAGTCAGGATCACCTGATTAACTACGTAGAAGGATATTTTCCTGATAAATTTCACCGGGTGATCCTGCAGTATGTGCCTCAGCAAGAAAGTAAAGCAGCTGCCCTAAGCTGGCATCTTACCAGCAGGGAAAAAGCAGACATTGCTATTGCATTGGAAAACCCTGCCAACACCAGTGCTTTCAACTATATTATGCAGTTAATGCGCGAAAAAAAGCGCTGATCAATTCGCCTGTAAAAATTCCAATAACGGAGTAATGAATGCCTGATAGGCTTCAATATGTGGCAGGTGGCCGACTCCTTCCAGCGGTACCAGTTTCGCATGTGTTATCTGCTGCGCTGTTTCTTTACCTAATGTTGGATAATCTCCCATTGTTTTACGGACGGCATCGGATACATTGGCCTTTCCCAAAGCGGTACGATCCCTTTGTCCGATGATCAGCAAGGTGGGAACTTTGATCTGACTGAATTCGTAGCACACAGGTTGTGTGAAGATCATGTCATAGGTGAGAGCGGCGTTCCAGGCTACCTGTGCATAGTCCGGGCCTACTGTCCATCCCGCCAGGAGTGTAGCCCATTTCTCAAATGCCGGCTTCCATTTTCCTGCATAATAATTGTCGAGTTGATATTGTTTGATCTTGGTATAGTCCTGTTGTAATTCGGAGGAATACCATTTGTCGACGGATTGATAGGGGACTTTAAGTTTCCAATCTTCGAGTCCTATAGGATTTTCTAGTATCAGGGCAGATACCAGCCCGGGGTACATCAAGGTGAACCTGGTAGCCAGCATACCACCCATAGAGTGTCCGAGAATAGCTGTTTTAGGCACTTTAAGGCTATCCAGCAAGGCCTTCGTCTGTTCAGCCAATAGCTGGAAGGTATATTGTAAGCGTGGTGGTTTAGAGGATTTACCGAAGCCGATCTGGTCTGGTATAATGACCCGGTATCCGGCCTGTGAGAGGTCGGCTGCTGTGCTGTCCCAATAAGCACCGCAAAAATTCTTGCCATGTAGCAGTAGTATGGTCTTCCCATTTGGCTGGGTCGGTTGTACGTCCATAAAAGCCATTTGCAGTTCCTGACCCTGGCTTTTGAGTGAGAAGAAGTGTACCGGATATGGATAGTTATAATCACTCAGTACAGCATCCATTGGGGTAATCTTCTGGGCGATGAGGGCGGTGTGGAGTAACAGTAAGATTAATAGTGCCAGTATATGGCGGTGCATCGTAGAACGGACTTTCATCGGGCAATGGCGATTGATGTGGTTTCCTGGCAGCAAATGTGATGCCTGAAAAGTATCCTGGATAATTAATCCGCTGATTTCCAGTCTATATTAGATGGCAAGTGGGGTAGGCGTCAAATGATTACATTTATTTAAAGCCTCTTTCCTTCAATCTCGGCTGGTTTTCGTACCTTTGCGCCTTCTTTTCGTAGTTGTTGGCCATGAAAAATTTAAAAGCTGACGACGAAATAGTTAAGCATATGAATATTCGTAATATCGCAATTATTGCGCACGTAGACCACGGTAAAACGACATTGGTTGATAAAATCCTTCATCAGGCGAACGTTTTCCGGGCTAACCAGGAGACCGGTGACCTGATCATGGATAGCAACGACCTGGAGAAGGAGCGTGGTATCACCATCTTTAGTAAGAACGCATCTGTGGAGTACAAGGGTACCAAGATCAATGTGATCGATACCCCAGGCCACGCCGACTTTGGTGGTGAGGTAGAGCGTGTATTGAAAATGGCGGACGGTGTGATCCTGCTGGTAGATGCTTTTGAAGGTCCGATGCCCCAGACACGTTTCGTGTTGCAAAAAGCATTGCAACTGCATCTGAAACCTATTGTGGTGATCAACAAGGTTGATAAACCTAACTGTCGCCCGGATGAGGTACATGATTCTGTATTCGAATTATTCTTTAACCTGGATGCTACTGAAGAGCAGCTGAACTTCCCTACCTTCTATGGTTCTGGTAAAAATGGCTGGTTCAACAGTTCCCTGACGCAAAGTGAAGATATTACTCCGCTGATGGATGGTATCCTGCAATATGTACCGGAGCCTAAAGTGAGCGAAGGTACTTTACAGCTGCAGATTACTTCACTGGATTATTCTTCTTTCCTCGGTCGTATTGCGGTAGGTAAAGTAACCCGTGGTGAGATCCGTGAGAACCAGCCGATTGCTTTGATGCAAGCAGATGGTTCTATCAAGAAGTCCCGCGTGAAAGAACTGTATGTATTTGAAGCGCTTGGTAAGAAGAGAGTAACGGAGGTAGTGGCCGGTGATATCTGTGCGGTAGTGGGTCTGGAAGATTTCAACATTGGTGATACCATTGCTGATGCGGAAAACCCGGAAGCACTGCCGATCATCAGTGTAGATGAGCCTACCATGAACATGCTGTTTGGTATCAACAACTCTCCGTTCTTTGGTAAAGATGGTAAGTTCGTGACTTCCCGTCACTTACGTGATCGTTTGGTGAAAGAGACGGAAAAGAACCTGGCTTTGCGTGTAGTTGACTCTGACAATGCGGATACTTTCCTCGTATACGGTCGTGGTATCCTTCACCTGGGTGTATTGATCGAAACAATGCGTCGTGAAGGTTATGAATTGACAGTAGGACAGCCGCAGGTATTGATAAAACATGTGGATGGTAAGAAATGTGAGCCATATGAGATATTAGTAGTAGATGTACCGCAGGAATTCGCCAGCAAAGTGATCGACCTGGTCACTCGTCGTAAGGGTGAGATGCTGATCATGGAGACTAAAGGTGAAATGCAACACCTGGAATTCGATATTCCTTCCCGTGGTCTGATCGGTTTGCGTACGCAAATGTTGACTGCTACTGCTGGTGAGGCAGTAATGGCGCACCGTTTCAGCGATTACAAACCCTGGAAAGGCCCGATCCCTGGTCGTAACAACGGTGTATTGATCGCGAAAGAAGCGGGTTCTACCACTGGTTATTCTCTGGACAAACTGCAGGATAGAGGTTCTTTCTTCGTAGATCCAGGAGAAGAGGTGTACAGAGGTATGATCATTGGTGAGAACAATAAACCGGGTGACCTGGTAGTAAATGCCAACGAGGGTAAGAAGCTGACCAACATGCGTGCGAGCGGAAGTGATGCGGCTACTAACATTGCTCCTAAGATCCTGATGACACTGGAAGAGTGTATGGAATATATCCAGCACGATGAGTGTATCGAGGTAACGCCTAACCACATCCGTATGCGTAAGACCATCCTGGATGAGGAAGAGCGTAAGAAATCTGCTAAGATGATGAAAGCAGAAGAGGTAAAATAGGTTTATAGCACTTCGTTATATGCAAGCCGGTCTGGGTCCCAGACCGGCTTGCTTTTTTGTCTTTAATAGCTGATCTCTACATATGCGGTAGGGGTGCCTTTTTTTTGCTGCCAGCGCCCGTGGCTGCTTTTCCTGACGGAAAGTGTGCCGTTTTTCCGGGTGTCAATTGCAAAGGGACGGGTGCTACCAGCTGCAGTGGGTAGGTATTCGTAGCTGATATAACAATCCTGGGACAACAGGATGTTATAGTTGCTCAGGTCTATATCGAACCAGCCATTGGAGATTGATTGTGTCAGTATGATGTTTTTGTCGATCAGCCGTTTGCCCGGCATGCCATTTTCTATCTGATAGAAATTGATGCGGAAGGTGAGTATATCCGGTTGTTGTAACTGGAGGAAAAGATGTGCGCTGTTGACCTGTCCTTCTTTCCCATTCATTTTTATGAGTTGGGCTACTTCGAAGATGTCGGAGGAGGAATTGGAGGTTGCGGGTATGCGGGAGCTCCCGGCGGGATCTTTTATGCCACTGGTATCCAGGTCAGGGTTCATGCTGATGGATACGGAAACCGTTTCTTCTTCTTTGGGATACAGGATGTATATGCCGGTACGGTTGATGATCATGTCACTCACGGGCACTTGTTGTATGAAATATCCTGGGCATGATAGCGTGATGGTATCGTGCAGGCAGGAGGAAGGGAGTTGTAGTGAAAATTCTCCTTCGGCATTGGAGATGGTACCCTGATCTTTTTGTGAGATACCGATGTTGGCGAAGGGGATATTACGTGGGCCAGGCTGGATGAGGGTGCCTTTGAGATGTAATTGGGCGATTGCGGGTAAGAGGCAGCAAGACAACAGTATTGTTAGTATTATTTTGACCCGGATAGATGGTGTCGATGGTAATATGGGAGATATATAGCACATGGGTGCAATGCTACGGGAAATTTAAGGAATAAGCGCACTGGGGGGTAGGGAAAAGTAGGGTAGTGGTGGGTATGGTCAAAAAAAATCCCCGCCCAGGAGAAGGCAGGGATGTAGGAATACTAACTAACCCAATGCTTAACTAAAACTAAACATATATAACTGTAACTAACTGTGTATGTCGTTTTAAGCTTCTTGTTGTTTTTCGGCTATTTTGGCTTTAATTTTCACTTCCACTTCGGTTGCCACTTCAGGATTGTCGGTGAGGAGTTGTTTTACTGCATCACGGCCTTGTCCTAATTTATTGCCTTCATAGCTGAACCAGCTGCCACTCTTTTGAATGACGCCGTATTCTACGCCCATATCTATCAGTTCGCCTGTTTTGGAGATACCATATCCGAAGATGATATCGAATTCGGCTTGACGGAATGGGGGCGCTACTTTATTCTTTACTATTTTAACTTTTACGCGGTTACCTACTGCTTCGTCACCGTCTTTGATCTGTGTCATACGGCGGATGTCGAGGCGAACGGATGCGTAGAATTTGAGTGCATTACCGCCGGTGGTTGTTTCGGGGTTACCGAACATTACGCCGATCTTTTCACGTAGCTGGTTGATGAATATGCAGCAACAGTTTGTTTTGGCGATGGTAGCGGTCAGTTTACGCAGGGCCTGGGACATGAGGCGTGCCTGTAAGCCCATTTTGCTTTCGCCCATTTCACCTTCCAGTTCACCTTTAGGTACCAGGGCAGCTACGGAGTCTATCACGACTACATCTACTGCTCCGGAGAGGATCAGGCGATCGGCGATTTCCAGGGCCTGTTCACCATGATCGGGTTGGGAGATCAGGAGGGAGTCTACATCTACTCCTAATCTTTGTGCGTAGCTGCTATCGAAGGCATGCTCCGCATCTATTATTGCGCAGATGCCGCCTTTTTTCTGTGCTTCTGCGATTGTATGAATGGCTATTGTCGTTTTACCGGAAGATTCTGGTCCATATATTTCAATGATCCTGCCTTTGGGAAGGCCTCCGATACCCAGCGCTATATCCAGGCCCAGAGAGCCGGTGGATATTACTTCCATTGCATCTGCTGCTTTCTCTCCCATCATCATCACAGATCCCTTTCCGAAATCTTTCTCGATCTTGTCCATGGTGAGACGCAGTGCTTTGAGTTTGTCAGTATTAGCTGTAGACATAGTAGTTAGTTTTATAAATTTAACGGTGTGCTAAGTTATGATGTAATTTTTTATTTTCCTAAAAATTTTAGCATTGTTTCTATTTTGCTAAAACCTGTAGTATTTGACCCGGAATCGATTTTTGTGGTTTAGTCCCTTCATTCCCGATGACAATACAAAGATCAGGTGCCATTGCGCACTGAATATGCGCAGGGTTATTTGTCCGGAAAAAATCTAAAAAAGCCGCTGTTATCCTATGATGGCATAGGCTATCAGCTGGGAGACGATGCCTACTATAAAGCCTGCATTTACTTCCGGGCGGGTGTGTGCGTGCAGGATGAGGCGGGCGGTACCGACCATGCCTGCTACGAAAAAGGTAATGATCAATGGGAAGGTAACATTCATATGCATGCCCCACATCAGGGAGAGCAGGAAGCCGATGACGCCGCCCCAGCCGATGGTATGCATACTGATCTTCAGGTATATATTAGCGATAAAGGACGCGATGATGGCGATGAAGGTACCGAGGAAAAATGCGTTAAAGAACGGAGGGGCTATGCCCTGGCGTTTGAATGTGTAGAAAGCCCAGAAGTAGAAGATCACGGTGCCGACATAGGGGATAATCCGGTCGCGTTGGGACTGCAGGTAGATAGAGCTTACAAAGCCCAATTGGCGGGAGAGTAATACTACTAGCAGGGGGAATACCAGGCTGATGCTGATGACGCGGAAATAGAGGGTATCGAAGGGGAGCCGTATACTTTCCTGTTTGAAGGTCACGAAGTATTCGGGCATTGCCTGTAATACGAGGAAGGTCACTATAGTAGGAATGAACAGGGGGTGCAGTACGTAGGAGATCACCTGAGCGACTGTTCTTATGGAAGCAGGGAACGAGGGTGTTTCTTCAGAAGGAGGTACGATGTGCATTGCTGGTCTTTCCATGTAAGTTTCCGGATTAATTGATGCCCGCAAAGATCGGATATTTTCAGTATTGCTGTCCGGGGGAAAGAAAATATAACGGGGAGGATATGATATGAAAAAAGGGTACTGAAGCGGCAGGCGGCAGTACCCTTAAAAAAAGATCAAAGTTCTTTTCGGAGGCGGGCTACAGGGATGTTGAGTTGTTCCCGGTATTTTGCCACGGTGCGCCGGGCGATATTGTAGCCTTTGTCCTGCAGCATTTTGGTAAGGTGTTCGTCGCTGAGCGGTTTACGTTTGTTTTCGGACTCGATCAGGTCGGACAGTATTTTTTTCACTTCTCTGGTGGATACTTCTTCACCGCTGTCGGTGGAGAGTGATTCAGAGAAGAAAAATTTCAGTTTGAAGGTACCGAACTCTGTTTGTACGTATTTGCTGTTGGCTACGCGGGAGACGGTGGAGATATCCAGTTGGGTGATGTCTGCAATGTCTTTGAGGATCATTGGTTTCATCGTGGTTTCGTCGCCTGTTGTGAAGAAGTCGTGTTGATAGCCCATGATGGATTGCATGGTGGACAGCAAGGTATGTTGCCGTTGTTTGATGGCGTCGATGAACCATTTGGCGGCATCGATCTTTTGCTTGATAAAGAGGACGGCTTCTTTCTGGCGTTTATCTTTTTTATCACCGCGATCGTATTCGCGGAGCATTTCTTTGTAGCCTTCTGAGATGCGGAGGTCGGGGGCATTTTTGGAATTGAGTGTGAGTTCCAGTTTGCCGTTATTATTGAAAATAAAGAAGTCTGGTACGACGTAGCTTTCTGCTTTATTGAGGGTAGCGTAATTGCCACCTGGTTTGGGATTGAGGCGTATGATCTGACCGATCGCGTCTTTTAATCCTTCGTCATTGAGGCCCAGGGCTTTTTGAATTTTCTCGTAGTGTTTTTTGGTGAATTCGTCGAAGTAGTTTTCCAGGATGTGGGTGGCTGTTTGCACGCCCGGGTCGTCCTGATCTCTTCGTTTCAGTTGCAGCAGGAGGCATTCTCTCAGGTCGGTGCAGCATACGCCGGGGGGATCGAATTCCTGTATCCTTTTGATCAGGGTTTTGATTTCTTCCTCGTCGGTGCTGACATTCTGGGAGAAGGAAAGGTCATCTACGATGGCACTTACTTCGCGGCGGAGGTATCCATCGTCGTCGATGCTACCGATTATTTGTTGTGCGATGCGGGCCTGACGGTCTTCCAGTTCCAGCATGCCCAGTTGGCCCAGCAGGTGTTCGTGGAAGGATGTTTCTACTCTTACGGGGATGGTTTTGTTTTCGTCCGGGTCGGGATAGTTATCATCCCGCAGGCGATAGTCAGCGATATCGTCGTCGCCTTCGCTTACATATTCTGAGATATCGATATTATCGTATTCATTTTCGCTGCCATCGGGATCGAAGTCGTCTTCTCCTTCTTCTGCCGTATTAAAATCTTCTGCAGCGTCATTATTATTATTGAAATCTTCTTCCTGCGTATCTTCTTCTCCATATTCGAGCGCAGGATTTTCTTCCAGCTCTTCTTTGATGCGTTCATCCAGATTAGCTGTAGGGACCTGCAGCAGTTTCATCAGTTGAATCTGCTGAGGCGACAATTTCTGCAATAATTTCTGCTGTTGTGTCTGCTTTAACATAATCTTACGTCCCTAACAGGGCAAAATTAATACAATAGTTTAAGTATGGCTCGTCTTTTGTGGACGAAAAGATACTCATAATATTTCAGTAAAATCCGGTGTAATTTCTTGTCGGAAGACAACAGTGCTTCACTCAAAGGTCACAGGTCAAAAGTCCAAATCCAGGGCTAATTGGTCAGGAAGCAGGCGGAATGATTTTCTGTGATATGGCGTATCTCCATGTTGCCGGATTGCGTTACGGTGCTGGATGGTGGGATATCCCTTGTTAACCTGCCAGCCGAAATGCGGATATTCCTCGTGGAGTTGTGACATATGTTCGTCCCGGTATGTTTTGGCCAGTATGGACGCTGCGGCGATACTGGCATATTTCCCATCTCCCTTTATGATACAGGCATGTGGCACATTAGCGTATGGTGTGAAGCGGTTCCCATCTATCAGGATAAATCCCGGTTGTTGGGTCAACTTTTCCAATGCGAGGTGCATGGCCCTGAAAGAGGCTTTAAGGATATTGATCCGGTCTATTTCTTCATTGTCCACGCTGGCTACCGCATAACAAATAGCTTCTTTCTCAATTACATAGCGTAGTGTGTCTCTTTCTGCTGCTTTGAGTTGTTTGGAATCATTCAGTAACGGATGACGGAACCGGTGGGGCAGTATGACGGCAGCGGCGTATACCGGGCCGGCCAAACAACCTCTTCCGGCTTCATCGCAGCCGGCTTCCACAAGTTCTTGTTGATGATATGATAACAGCAAAGCAGAAAAATTAATCCCGGTAAAAATACGATTTTAGCTGAACCCTGAACTTTAAAAAATCGGATGTACAATAAAAAATGGCTGAATAGTATCATCGTATAACCGAAACAGTCATGCTGCCGCGCTGTATTGATTTATTTAAACAGTTCTTTGAAATCTTGTTTAAATTCTGTCCATTCGCTATCGGATTTTTTCATAAAGGTGTTCAGGTCTTTTTTGGTGTTTTCCCAGGCATCCTGGCTACTGTTTTTCACCTCTTCCATTTTTTTGTCTATATCGTTTCTCATGGCTTCCAGCTTTTTGCGGGCTTTTTCGCTTTTGGCGGAGCCTTCTTTTTTCAGTTCTGCTATTCTCACATCGATATCCTGTTTGCGTTGGGCCAGATCGTCCTGCAATTGTTTTTTCTCTTCGGACAGGTAGTCGCCGGCATCTTTTGCGGTTTCTTTGATGCTATCGCCTACTTTCTCCACGCCTTCTTTCATCTCTTCCTTTTTTTCTGCTTGTTTAGGAGTTTCCTGGCAGGCAAAGAATGCAGTTGCGGCAAATAATAAAAAGGCTTTTTTCATATACTGATGTTTTAAAAATTGAATAGCTCTATGTTAGTTTCCTCCATGAGAAGGTGAAAGTTCCCCTTACAAAAGGTGTTCCATTTTTTTAGATGAGGCTTAAGATGTTGTTATGAAAGGTTATAGGGAGATTTATTATTTGTAATATGATAGCTTTCCTCAAAATGTGGCGCCGTCGTTCCCTTCCAGGCGTGGGGTTTTCTGAAAAAATAGTAGGTTTGACCCTCTTTTAAAACAAAATCTTTAACTGACATTTTATGAAGAAAAAAGTATTGGTCCTGCTCTTGCTGCTGGCAGTAAAATTTGCCAAAGCAGACGAGGGTATGTGGCTACCCTATCTGCTGGGACAACAGGTCTATAATGACATGGTAAAAAAAGGTCTGAAGCTCTCCAAAGAACAGTTGTATAGTATCAATAAAGCGTCTATCAAAGATGCGATCATCATTTTTGGAGGT
Organism: Chitinophaga pendula; assembly: GCF_020386615.1. Classification (NCBI taxonomy): domain Bacteria; kingdom Pseudomonadati; phylum Bacteroidota; class Chitinophagia; order Chitinophagales; family Chitinophagaceae; genus Chitinophaga; species Chitinophaga pendula. The sequence continues at coordinate 6,252,070 of NZ_CP077769.1, read as the reverse complement.
GGTTGTACCGGTGAGATTGTGAGTAGCCAGGGGCTGATATTTACTAACCACCACTGTGGATATGAGGCGATTGCGGATGCGAGCTCTGTGGAACATAACTATCTGAAGGATGGTTTTTATGCGAAGAGCAAGGATCAGGAGATACCTTCGAAGAAATTGTCTGTACAGTTCCTGGTGCGTGTGGAGGATGTGACGAAAGAGGTAGAGGAGGGATTGAAGGGGTTGAATGGACAAGAGCGTATACAAAAGCAGCAGTCAGTAACTGGTGCGATCGTGGCGAAGGCGACGGAAGGTACTGGTTATGAGGCAAGAGTGCTGCCTATGTTCCGTGGTAACCAGTATTTATTGTTTGTATATGAGCGTTATAAGGATATCCGGTTGGTAGGTACGCCTCCGGAGAGTGTGGGAAAATATGGCGGCGATACGGATAACTGGGAATGGCCCCGTCATACTGGTGATTTCTCCGTGTTCCGTGTGTATGCTTCCAAGGATGGAAAACCTGCTGAGTATTCACCTGAGAATGTTCCTTTGAAGCCTAAACATTTCCTGCCTGTTTCTATCAAGGGGGTAAAGGAGAATGATTATGCGATGATCTTTGGTTATCCCGGAGGGACTAACCGTTATGAGAGTTCTTTTGGTGTGGCTTTGAAGACCGCTGTGGAGAATCCTTCGCTGGTAAACCTGCGTGATGTGCGGTTGAAGGCGATGTTTGAGCAGATGAAGAATAATCCTGCGGTGAAGTTGAAACTGGCTTCATCTTATGCCTCTATTGCGAACTACTGGAAGTTTTTTGACGGTGAGAGCAAGCAGCTGTTGAAATACCATGTATTAGAGCAGAAGAAAACGCAGGAAGCAGCTTTTGAGAAATGGGCTGCCGGTAAGCCGGAGTATGCGAATATTTTCTCTGAGTATGACAAGATCTATAAGAGCTGGGCTCCTTATGCGAAACACCGTATGTATATGAACGAAGGGGTGCTGGGATCGCCAGTAGCCGGTTTTGCTGCGAGCCTGCAGGCGGTAGAAAGGGCGCTGGTGCAGCCGAACACACCTGCTGATGCGGTGAAAAAGGCAGTAGAGGCGGCTGATAAGGCACGTACTGCGTTCCTGGAAGAGGAAGATAAAGCCAGTGACCAGAAGATATTGGCGGCTACCTGTAAGATGTTCTATACAGACATTCCGAAAGATCAGCATCCGATTGGGTTTTATGATGGTCTGAAGGCTAAGTTCGGTGCGTTGGATGATGACAATAGTTATCGTTTGTGGGCTGCGGCTTTGATGTCTAATACGATCATCTTTAATGAAGCGAAGTGGAAGGAGTTTGTGGCGAAACCTGATGCAGTGACGCTGCAGACGGATCCTGCTTTTGCTTATGCCAGTGCTTTTATCAAAAATTATGCAGGTAAGTACCAGCCATTGGCGTTGCAGTTCGGGCTGAAGAATGCGGATCTGGGTCGTTTGTATATGAAAGGTATTATGGAGATGGAGCCGAACAAGCAGATGTATCCGGATGCCAATTTCTCTATGCGTCTGAGCTATGGCCAGGTGAAATCTTATGCTCCCCGGGATGCGGTATCTTATGATTATGTGTGTACGATGAAGGGAGTGCTGGAAAAATATCAACCAGGAGATTATGAGTTTGATCTGCCTGCGAACTATGTGGATCTTTACAACAAGAAAGATTTTGGTCAGTATAAAGATCCGAAGCGTAATGATGTAGTAGTGACATTTATTACTACGAATGATATTACGGGCGGCAACTCCGGTTCTCCGGTGTTGAATGCGAATGGTGAGTTGATCGGTTTGGCATTTGACGGTAACTATGAGGCATTGAGCCACAAGATACAGTTTGACCAGGTGTATAATCGTACGATCTGTGTAGATGTGCGTTATGTATTATGGTGTATTGAGAAGCTGGGCGGTGCGAAGAACATTATTGACGAATTGAAGTTGGTGAAGCAGTAACTGTAATGTTTAATTTATAGGAGGTATCCCCTGCGTGATTCATGCGGGGGATATTTTTTTACCACAATTTTCAATTTGGTAACGTCTACGCAGATATGCTGCGTGATGCCTTCGTTACTTTGTGCCGTCATCAGAAAAGAACGGCAACAACCGTCGAAAAGGCAGGCTGGATAAAGGGTCGGGAAGATTTATCTATCTGGTGTGTAAAAAATATTTTTATGAATAACCATATTGATTTGTTGTTAAACGGAAAAATAGTCATAACTTTGCATCCGCTTTTCAAATGATGTTATCAAATACTGCCTGTCCCGGTAAGTGCAGTGATGAAGTTAACCTTGGAGAAACAGTGATTTAATAATAAGAACCCCAGAAAATCAAAAAATTATGATTTACAGGACAATTATCTCAACCGTTATTACGGTTGCGGTCTGCTGGCTATCTGCCTGTCAGACTAATCAGCAGGCGCGTCAAACAGCGCATGTATTACCTACTATTGTGCAATCCGCCACTGCTGGTGCTTATGTAACGATCAAAGGGCATGGTTTCAGTGCGAATGCGGCTGATATCAAGGTGACCTTTGGTAATGTAGAAGCTACGATCATCAGCGCGTCTGCGACGCAGTTGCTGGTGAAAGTGCCTGCCATCGGTAAAGGTACCGTTCGTGTAACTGTGACAGTTAATGATCAGGTATCTGATGTAGCATTGTTTAATTGCACTGCCGTACCGGCATTGGCATATTCTGCGGCCTTCTAGCGGGTAAGGGCATATGAATAGTATACCCATTACTACGGGCCTACGAGGAGGAGTTGCTTTCAATAGGAAAGACCAAGCAGTGATGACATAATGGTCGCATGCCTAGCATCGATCTATCCGGGATATGTTGTACTCCTTGTTACCTTTTATTGTTTGTATACTCCTCCTTTTCCTTTTTATGCATTGCTACTTTTTTCAGGATGCATTGCTCACTTTCTTTCGCTATACGATGATTACTTCCTAGTATGCATCGATGACTGCTTCCATGTTTTATGCATTGATTACTTCTTTTAGCTGCTCGTCTTTGTTGCGTAGATCGATGCCGCCTTCCAGTATAGATTTCAGGTTAGTCATGTAAAATGTCCAGCCATTGGAGCAATCCAGGTGTAGGTTATGTTCCGGTTGTTCGTGAAAGGGGATCTCTTCCTGTGTTAATTCCAATATATATTTTCCCTGTTCATGCCGGATCTGTATGGTTACGATCCCTGCCTTCCCGAATGAAAAACGCAAACGATCCTTTCCATTCATTTCAAGTATAGTGCCTTGTTCTGTTATTTCATCGGGGTGTCCATACCAGCGCCAGAGGTAGGTATCGCCTATTTGTACGGGCAGGTGCGGTTTACGTTGTTGTCCATCCTGTTGTATGAATCTTGCCTGCCGGAGGAACCATTTTTCCAGTTGTGCCGGTATGATAAATGCATCGTAGATAGCTTTGGGGGCAGCTTCTATTGCTATACGCCTCGTGAATCGACTCCATGATTGTGTATGCATAATTGTCGGGTATTAGTAGTTACTTTTATGGCGGCGAATATGTTATGTGTAGTGTATGGCTCTTGATAGGAAGCTTTATATAAAGGTACATATGTTTGGAGGATGCTGTGGACCGAAATTGTTAAATAATCATTGACTTGTAAAGTATGTACAAGGAATTTCGACCCTCTGTGTTATTGCAGCGATATGTGGATGCGTATTGGGTATCGGCTCATGCCGGGGCTACGGTCAGGGCGTTGCGGATATTGCCGGACAGCTGTGCGGATATCATTTTCCATACTGGTGGAGGGATGCTGGCGGGGGATGGGCTGGTGATCGGTACGATGACCGTATACAATGATGTGATTGCTTTGCCAGGTGCTGCCTTACTGGGAATACGGTTCAAGCCGGGCGGGTTATCGGCTTATTGCCGGTTGCCGATGGCGGCTTTGACGGATCAGCGTTATACGTTGCGGGATTTGTCTTTGCGGCAGTTTTATATGTTGCAGGAGCGGTTAGCGGGCCTCACTGACCTGGCGTTGCAGCTTCGTTGTGTGGAGGAGTGGTTGTTGGCTTATTTGCCGGATGTGCATCCCGATACGCAGCGGGTATGGGCGGCTTTATCTGCGCTGCGGGCTGCGGAGGGGAAATGTACGATACCTACGCTGGCGCAGGCTGTATATATGAGTCCCCGTAGTTTTGAGCGGGTGTTCCTACGGGAGGTGGGGGTGAGTGCGAAGGAGATGGGAGGGATCTTTCGTTTCCTGGCGGCGAAGCGGTTGTTGAAAGATCCTGCTGGGGGTACTTTACTGGAGATTGCACTGGCTGCCGGTTATTATGATCATGCTCATTTTACGAAGGCATTCCGGCGATATGCGGGACAGTCGCCCAGTGAGCGGCGTTGAGGATTGTCGTTTTTTTACAAACGGTTCCGAGGCCAGGTTGTTTAACTTTGTCCGTATACAAAAACGAATATTATGAAGCAGCAGCTGACCTTAATTACCCTGGGTGTGCATGACCTGGCGCGGGCGAAAGCTTTTTATGAAGCATTGGGCTGGACCTGTTCTTCTGCCAGCCAGGAGCAGATTATCTTTTTTCAATTGAATAATGGTGTGGGGCTGGCGCTGTACCCCTGGGAACTGCTGGCCGAGGATGTGACGATCCCTGCGGCGGGTGAAGGGTTTCGTGGGGTGACGCTGGCTTATAATGGGGTGGATAAGGCGGAGGTGGACCAGGTACTGGCTACGGCAGCTGCAGCAGGTGCTACTATTGTGAAGCCTGCGCAGGATGTATTCTGGGGTGGTTACAGTGGGTATTTCCGTGATCCGGAAGGGCATTTATTTGAAGTGGCTTATAATCCTCATCTTATTCCGGATGCGAACGGCCAGGTACGGTTTCCGTAACCAGGTGCTATGGTAAAGAGATGCGATGGTAACCGGTGTTACCATGGGCAGGTGCTATGGTAGACTAGCGATATTTAAGGTGATAAAAGACGGTAAAAAGACAGGGCCTGAAGTAACGACTTCAGGCCCTGTCTTTTTATTGATATGTGTGTTTATTGCCAGTTATTTATATGTGTTTTTATTGCCGGGTGGGGTCTACTGGTTTTTCCTGCATGCCGAACATTAGTATGATCTTGCCGCTATCGTAGAGGTTGAGTGTCTGATCGGCAACATCGAAGCGATAGGTGTGGCTATCGAGGAGGCGGAGGAAGGCGCTTTCTCTTTCGTTGGCTTCCTGTTCGATACAAGCTTTGCGGGTGCTGACCACCTGCTGGAATGTGATGGTTGTATCGGAGCTTTCGTAGGCGCCTGAGAGGAGGTTGCAGCCGCCGTTGCCATGGATCTTCATGTTGTTTGGATCGAATTCGATCCACATATCTGAAGGAGCGGTGAGGGTTTTACCATTCAGTTGGATGAGGGCCCATCTTCTGGCGGCGATAAAGCGCCAGGGATTGGTCCGGTCTCCATCGGGTACGGGTGCCGGAGTGGCGGTGGTGGCCGGTGTTTTTTCCAGGACTTTGACCAGTTTGTACCGGAGTGCGGATGCATCTGCCGGTGGGTTATCGACTTTGGTGACGGCGACACGCAGTTTATAGGTGTATCCCGGTTCGAAGTCGAAACCTTCGATGCTATCGTAGAACAGTGTCCAGGTGGAATCTTGTTCGTGCCGGACCTGCATACATTCCATCGGGCCTACGCCGGTGCAGGGTACTTTGTTCTCTTTGATGAGTAAGGTTTCCTGCAGGCCTTTGCCTGAGTTGCAGGTGTTGGCGAGGAGTACTGTTGCCAGTGCGATGGCGAGCTTTGTGATCATAAGGGGCTGGTTTTATGTGGTGATCCGGATCTGCTACCTTAGTCCCTGCACTCGATGTTGGTGAATGGCGTCTGGTTGAATTTTAGCTGTTCGTCTTTTTCTGTATATACGGGTAGTCCTTCTTTATCTAGGTTGGACGGGATGGCTTCCAGCCATTTATCGCCCTCTTTTTTGAATACGACCTTTCTTTTGCTGGTGACGCCTTCACTCATGAATTCATATTCTGCACGCAAGATATTATTCTTTATAACACCATCGAAGGTGCCTTTGTTACTATCTTTTTCGTAGCGGAGGTAGCTGAGTTTACCGGTTGCATGTTCGTTGTCGACGGCCAGTGACAAAAGAGCGGTGTCTTTGCCTTCAATTTGCCTGTAGCACTGCTGCAGGGGGATACCTGGTGGTGGTGGTGCCTGAGCGGAGGTGTCATTATGTGCGGTACTGTCTGTTGTATTGCTGCCATTCTGTTGGGTGTTCCCGGATTGGCAGGCAGCAGCGGCGATGGCCAGGCTGAAAAGCGGAATAATCATTTTGCGTGTCATGTTTCCTATGTACCAAAAAACCTGCCAAGGATAGGTGTTATCGCGAGGAAGGAGGTTGTCAGATGCGTTTGATCCGTTGCAGTATTTCGAGGTAGTATTCGAGTTTGCCCGGGGCTTCGATTTCTACTACTTTGACATCGTTGGCGGCGAGCATATCCAGTTTGAATTTAGAGTCGGCTACGAGGGTGGAGGGGATGTAGTAGTAGAGGGTATTATTGACGGGGATGGTGTTGCGTTGGAATTTTTGCCGGGCGCGATAGGTGAGCAGCCACCAGAGGTCTGTTTCGACGAAGTCGAGGGAGAGGCCGAAGATGTGGATGTCGTGTGTAAAGAAGAAATCGAGCCAGGAGTCGCCGTTGAGCTGTTCGTGTTGGAGGCGTCTGATGAGGGGAAGTTTGGGTGCTTTGGCGCTGGAGTAGGTGGTGCCGGAGACTACGTAGTTGCGCATTTGCTGGAGCTGGCCGCCATAGTGTTCGAACCCGAGATTGATGCTCATGGGGTTATTGCAATCGCCATGGATATGCCAGAAGTAGGTAGGGCCTACTTTATACCGGCGGAATATGCTGTAGAAACGTTCGGTGATGAGGCTGTTGTGATGGGCAGGGATTTTTCCTTCTAGGGTGAATTCGTAGTTGGTGGTGAGGATATGTGCTGGTTCGAGTGCGCGGATGCGTGCGTGTATCTCATTTTCGCGGATGGCGCCAGTTTTCTCTGCGATGAAGGCTTTCAGCGCCGGTTCTTTCAGTTGGTTGAGGCGGATACCGGTGAGGAATATTTCTTCATACAGTAGTGGAAACGGTTTTTTAGGATCGAGTTCGACGCGTTCGCGGGTGTGGGAGAAGTCGAGTATGTCGAGCAGCAGGTCTTTCCAGCTTTGGCCGGGAGACAGGTTATTGATATCGTTTCCGATCAGTAGAACAGGGTGTCGCATAGGATATGTTTTTAATCAAAGGATAGTAACGATGCTGCATGATTGCGGTATAAAGTTATTAAGTAAAGACGCTATTCTATCTGCGCAGGGGGGAAGATATGCCGGAAGGTGAGGTTGATCCTGGCAGGGACGGGTCGTTTGGTTTTGGGTACCTGGTGTTGCCAGTGATGTTGCAACGGGCCGGTCATGATGAGCAGGGAGCCATGTTGCAGATCGACGGTGGCGGTGCGTTGGTGGTCTTGTTTGTGCCTTAGCTGAAATCGGCGGGTGGCGCCGAGGTTGACGGAAGCGATGATGGGGTTGCGGCCCAGTTCGGGTTCGTCGTCGGCATGCCATCCCATGGAGTCCTGGCCATTCCGGTAGTAGTTGAGCAGCACGCTATTAAAGGTAGTGTGGCTGACTGCTTCTATACGGGACTGGATGGTGGATAACACTGGTATCCAGGGTTTTGGGGAGTAGGTGTTGCCGGAGAAGGCGTAGTTGCTGCCGGCATCGCCGTACCAGGCCATGAGGCGAGGGAACGGCACCTGTTTGCCATAGATGATGATGTGTTCCTGTTGCCAGCTGACTTCGTTGAGAAGTTGTTGCATCCAGTTGTCTGCTTCCTGTGGGGGAAAGAAGGACGGGTAGTAGTGCAGCAGGCCATCCTGCAAGGTGATCAGCTGGTGTTCCGGTTCGTGGAAGAAGGGTAGTTGTCTATTTATACTCATACGACGGGTTTCATGTCTTTCCAGGCCCAGAGGTAGCGGCAGGCATGGGAGCGGTAGGGCGCCCATTTAGCGGATATCTTGAGCAGTCGGAGCCGTAATGCTTTTTTATCGTTGGTTTTTTTGATCCTATATAGTTTGATCATTGCCTGTTGTATGCCGAGGTCGTCGATGGAGAAGATATCTTCCCGGCCGAGGTCGAACATCAGCAGCATTTCTACGGTCCATTTACCGACACCTTTGATGCGGGTGAGGTATGTGATGACCTCTTCGTCATTCATTTTGTGTAGTTTCTTATCGGTCAGTTTTTCTTCTATGACGAAGCGGGCTACGTTGTGTACGTAGCTGACTTTGGCATTGGAGAGGCCGATGGCGCGTAGTGTGGGTGCGGGCGTATCGATTACCTGTTGTGGTGTTGGTACTTTTCCATCGTATAGATCGAGGAAGCGTTGGTAAATGATATTGGCCACTTTGACGGATAGCTGCTGGCTCATGATGGCGCCTATGAGCTGCATGGCGATATTCTTGCGCAACGTGAGTTCCTGCAAGGGCGCCTGGATGATGGTAGCCAGGTACTTATCTTTCGAGAGGTGTGCGATGTACATAAGACAAATGATTAGATGTGAATCAATATTTCGTCTTAGTGTCAGCAGTGGGTAGTTAGTAAGCGTAGTACGGGGTTTGAGGGTCCGTACTACGCGGGTATTTTTATCAGAAAGGCTTGGCGTAGATGACTTGCAGGAGGGTTTGGCCTACTGCTTTGAGTGTACGCGGATCTATCACGCTAATATTATCGTTTTGTGTATGCCAGTGTGGGGCGAATCCGCCGTTGGCTTGGAGGGCGATGATATCGAAGGTGGGGATCTTAGCCAGTGTATTGACGTAGATGTGGTCGTCGGTGATGCCGGCGCCATTGTTTTCATATCGGAACAGGTCGGAGTAACCGAGGCTGTTGGCGACATCCCAGAAGGCTTTCATGGGGCCATAGGCGTATTGGCGGGAGGCGGCTTCCATGTAGAACTGGGAGCCGCGGCCGCCTACCATGTCGAACAGGATGCCGTAGTTGGCTTTATAGCCTGGTACGTGTGGGTTTTTGGCCCAGTATTGTGTGCCGAGGCAGTAGCTATCTTCATTTTCGCTGACGCCCATGTCTTCTACATCGGTGAGGAGTATATCGACGCCGATGGTAGGTTTTTGGAGGTGGAACTGCCTGGCTGCTTCTAGGAGGAGACCTACGCCGCTGGCGCCATCGTCGGCGCCGTCGAGTGTTTTTTGTTTATCGAAGGCATCCTGATCGGCATGTGGGCGGGTGTCCCAGTGGGCGAGCAGCAGGATACGTTGTGTGGCTGCCGGGTTGAAAGTGGCGATGATATTGATACAAGGGACGCCTTTTTTGCCTGGAGCGTCTACGGTGGTACGTTGTACGTATACGGTATCGGCGAGAGGTCGGAAGGCGGACAGCAGCCAGTCGGCACATTGTTGTTGTGCCGGTGTGCCAGGTATCCGGGGGCCGAAGCTGACCTGTTTTTGCGTGTAGGCGTAGGCGCTATCTGCCTGGAATGCTGGTATGGGTATGCTATTGGTGGTAGCTGGCGTTTCGTTGCCGGCTTGTTCTTCTTTCTTCCCTGTTGACTGGCAGGCGGCGAGATATATTGCCAGGACTGCTATCAAACTACTGAGTTTGCGCATAACATCATTTGCTTTACTGGCGCTGGTGTTTATCCCTGTTGGAGGGTATAGGACACGGAGCCATCTTTTTCATCTTTGAGCTGGACGCCTATCTCGATCAGCTGATTGCGTATTTTATCTGAAGTGGCGTAGTCCTTTCGGGTTTTGGCCTCTTTGCGCATATCTATTAGCAGTTGGAGTACGCCATCCAGGAGGTTGTTATCTTCTGTCAATGATTCCGGGCGGAGGGCCAGTATTTCTATCAGGAAGGTGTTCCAGGTTTTTTGCAGGAGGAGGAAGGTGTCTTCGCTCAGTTCGTGCATTTTGATCTGGCCTCCTTTTAGGGAGTTGATGACAGGGGTGAGTTCGAAGAGGTTGGCCAGTACTTTGGCGGTGTTGAAGTCGTCGGACATGAATTCGGCGCATTCGTGGCACCATTGGCGGACTTGGGCGTCGAGTTCTTTGTTGAGTTCTCCGGAGGCATTGTTGTACGACAGTTGTTGTAGTACGGCGTAGGCTGCCCATAGGCGTTGGAGGCCTTTTTCGGCGGCCTGGAGTGCTTCATTGGAGAAGTCGAGTGTACCGCGGTAGTGTGTTTGCAGTACGAAGAAGCGGATGGTCATGGGGCTGTAGGGTTTTTCCAGCAGTGGATGTTGGCCGGAAAAGATCTCTGTCAGCTTAATGGTATTGTTATACGCTTTACCCATTTTACGGCCGTTGATGGTGATCATGTTGTTATGCATCCAGTAACGGGCCATGAGTTCATCGTGGGCTACTTCGCTTTGTGCGATTTCGCATTCGTGGTGGGGGAATTGGAGGTCCATTCCACCGCCGTGGATATCGAATTGTTTGCCGAGGTATTTGCTGCTCATGGCGGAGCATTCGATATGCCATCCGGGGAATCCTTCGCCCCATGGGCTGGGCCATCTCATGAGGTGTTCGGGCGGTGCTTTTTTCCAGAGGGCGAAGTCGACTTTGTTATTTTTTTCGTCCTGGCCTTCGAGTTCGCGGGTGGTTTCGAGCATGTCTTCGAGGATGCGGCCGCTGAGGATACCGTATTGGTAGTTGGCGGCGTATTTTTTAACGTCGAAGTAGACGCTGCCGTTGATTTCGTAGGCGTATCCTTTGGCGATGATCTTTTTGATCATTTCGATCTGTTCGATGATATGGCCGGTGGCGGTGGGTTCTATGCTTGGTTCGAGGCAATTGAATTGCAGCATGGCCCAGTGGTATAGGTTGGTATATTTCTGTACCAGCTCCATGGGTTCGATTTTTTCGAGGAGGGCGCCTTTTGCGATTTTATCTTCTGCGGCGCGGCCTTCTTCTTCGAAGTGGCCGGCGTCGGTGATATTTCTTACGTATCTCACTTTATACCCCAGGTGTTGGAGGTATCTGAATACGACATCGAAGGTGATGTAGGGGCGGGCGTGACCCAGGTGAGATTCGCCTGATACGGTAGGTCCGCACACGTACATCCCCACATGTCCCGGGTATAATGGCGTAAAAACCTCTTTTTGCCGGTGGAGGGAGTTGTATATTTTAAGTTCAGACATAGTACTGTTTTCGTAACACGTGTTTCGATTAATGATGCCCTGGTCTTACAGGGGGGATTGCAAATATAAATATATTGTTTTGTCAGCGACGACACTTACAGGAGGAGGAGTATAGTTTAGCGACGTTGTAAGCGGATACGGGTTTCATTCGGGACGTATTGAGAGGTTGGCAATAATGGGATAGTGGTCGGACAGGTCGGAGTTGATTTTCCGGTAGCTGTTGACGGAGAACCGGTTGTCGGGTAGTATGTAGTCTATGCGAAGGGTGGGGGCGATGCCGTCGAAGGTGCGGCCTATGCCGCTGCCGCGTTGCAGGAAAGCGTCCTGGAGGGGCCCCCGGATGGTGAAGTAGGTATAGGAAGCCGGTGTGTCGTTGAAGTCTCCGCAGACGATGACGGGGTGGGGGCTTTCTTTGATGAAGGCGGCCACGATATCGGCTTGGCGGGCGCGGCGGACGAAGGCTTCTCTCATTTTCTGGATGATACCTTTGGTGGCGACGAGGCCGGTATCTTCCTGTTTTTTTATTTTTTCTATGGAGTTATAATCTTTTTCGTTGAAGCGATAGGATTCCAGGTGCATGTTGACGATGCGGATGGTATCTTTTCCTTTGAGCAGGATGTCTGCGTATATGAGGCTTTCGCTGAGGGGGCCTTTGGACAGTTTGACTTTGTCGGCCCGGATAATGGGGTGTTTGGAATAGATGATGCTACCCCAGTGTTGGGTACCGTTGCGGTTAAAGTCGCTGCTGAAGTAGCGGTAAGGTAGTTTCATTTCATGGGAGATATCTTCCCGGTTGTTGAAATCATTTTTTCTTTCGGAGGTATAGAAGTCCTGGAAGCAGGCGATGTCGAGTTCTTGTTTTTTGATAAGGGCGAACATGGCCTGGCGGTTGTATTTGCTATCTTTTTCGTTGTACAGTCCGAACAATCTGACGTTATAGCTCATCATGGTGAAGCTGTTTTTGGGTGCCAGGAATTGTTTTTCGGCAGCGGGGAGTCGGAACGCGATGAAAGCGGTCACTGATTTATACCCGATGGTGAGTGCGACGATGGGGAGCAGTGCGTACCGGAAGTCGAGTACGAGCCAGCAGAGGAAGAATAGGACCAATGCCAGGAGGAGGAATGGGAACACCAATGTGATGAAGCTGATGGGCCAGAACCGGACGGGGGAGATATAAGGTGCCAGGGAGGCCACGAGGAACAGTGCTGCTATGCCTACATTGATGGCCAGAAAGAACCCTTTTGTGAATAGTCTTAAAAATCTCAATTGTCCGTTGCTTTTTTCCTAAAGATAGGGAAGAATGTGATAATCCTTCATAGGGGCAGCGGTGGTATTGCGATCTCTTATCAAGCGGGGGTGGGGGAGGTTATTCTTTTTTGAGGGAGAAGGAGGCCATGATGGGGTAGTGTTCGAGGAGGGCATTTCTGAAGGTAGAGAAGCCATGTATATTAAACTGTTGGTGGGCGAGTATGTAGTCGATGCGGAGGGTGGGTGAGAGGTAGGATAGGGTGCGGCCGAGGCCCTGGCCGTGGTGGAGGAATGCGTCCTGGAGGCCGTTGCTGATGGTGAAGTAGGTGTAGGATACGGGGGTATCGTTAAAGTCGCCGCAGATGATGAAGGGGTATGGGCTGGTGGCGGCGAGGGAGGCCAGTGATTCGGCCTGGCGGGCGCGGGTGGCGAAGGTGTTGCGCATTTTTGCGAGCAGGTGTCTGGGGGAGCCAGCGGGTGTGTTGTGTTGCTGGCCGAAGGCCATGCCGGGGTAGTCGTTGGCGTTGAGCATATAGGATTTGAGCTGGGCGGTGAAGATGCGGACGGTATCCTGGTGGATACGGAGGTCTGCCTGGAGGAAGCTGCTGCCGCTGCCGTTGGGGTTATTGCCGCAGGGGATGCTGATGGCGTTGAGGATGGGATGTTTGGAGAAGAGGATGATGCCGTATCTCCAGGTGTCCCAGTGAGTTCTGTCGCAGGTGAAGTAGTGATAATTGTATCCATATGAGCGGACGATGCGTTGGAGGTGGTCGGTGAGTTCGGGTTTGTCGTTGGTATAGAATTCCTGGAGGCAGAGTATGTCGGGTTGTGCATGTTGGAGGGCGTTATAGATGGCGGTGACGCGGGAGGAGTCGTGTGTGTAGTACCGGAGGCCCATGTTGCTGGTGTTGAAGGTCATGACGGTGAACTGTTGTTCCTGGTCGCGGGAGGCGTTTTGGGGGGTGGGGTGGAGGCCGAAGGTAACGTATATGGCTTTGGTGCAACAGAGGAGGGCGATGGTAGACAAGGTTGCGAGTGGCCAGCGTTTGCAGATGATCCATATGGGGATAAAGCAGGCGGCTATGATGCTGGTGATGGGGAAGAGGAGGCCGGCGAAGCCGCTGAGCCAGTAGCTGCCTGGACTGAGGTAAGGCAGGTAAGCTGAGAGGAGTGATGCTATGATCACCAGGCTGTTGCCGATGAGCAACAGTCGTTGGATAGGACGAAGTTTCTGCACAGTAGTAGCGGGGTTAAGGGGTTACTAAAATAAGTAATTCCACCTACCGGCAGTGTAAATTTTTTATGAATTAAAAGACAGTTTTACTGTTGGCTGGCGCGCAGTAGGGTTTGTCTTTCTTCGGCGGAGAGGGCATCGATCCCCAGTTCATTGATCTTATCGAGGATCTCGTTGAGCCTGTTTTCGGGAACGGCGCCTATTTTGCGAAAGGCGGGGGTATTGTTGGCGGTGGTGGTAGCGTGTGCGAAGATGTTTCTTTTGATGGATTCTTCGGCGGCTTGTTTGCGAGCGGGAGCGGGGTGGAAGACGTGTGTGATATTGAAGAGGAGTCGATTGAGCCAGGCGCCCATGTCGCGGCCATTTTTCCATTGCCACATATAGAGTGCACCCATGATGGCGCCTCCGGCGAGGGGGGCGTAGTATACGGGGTCTTGTTCCATATAGGCGCTGGTGAGTACATGGAGGGCTATAAAGAGCGTGGTAATGATCCAGAGGGGGATACCGCCGCCTAACATGGGGAATATGCGATAGCCGGGGGTAATGGTGGTGGCACCGATGGCGAGGGCCATTACGCTGGCGGAGGCGCCCATGAGGGTAGCGGTGTGGGCGCCGGCCTGGAAGGCTGGCAACAGGTGGATGGCGGTGAGGTAGGTTGCGGCGCCTGCGAGGCCTCCGAAGAGATAGAGGGGGAGGATACGCTGGTGGCCGGCGACATTCTGTAGTAGGGTACCGAAGCAGTATAGCCAGAGCATGTTACTGAATACAAAAGCGACGCCGATGTGTGTAAAGAGATGGGTGATGATGGTCCAGGGGCGGGTGATGAGTAAGGAAAAGTCGGCAGGCATAACGGCCTGGGCGAGCACCTCGGCATTGAACTGGGCCGTGGGCATATTTTCCATGTTATAGATCACCCGGGTAAAGAACAATACAATATATATCGTCAGGTTTACCACCATAATCTGGGTCACCATATTGCGGCCTTCTCCCAGTGAGAGTCGTGGTGACCGTTCTTTTTCCGCTACTTGCATATTATATCGCTTTACAGGAACAAAATTACAGAAAAAAAGGTCCTAAACGACAACAGCAATAATCTCTCCAAAGGTGTGTCCGGGTGGGGCTGGCGCTTGACAAGTGGTTGCTGAGCGGGCATTTGCCTGGGGATCAATGTATTGCGAAGGGGTTGTATAAGCGTTCTATAAGCATTGTATAAGTGATGTATAGCGGTTGTATATGCGAGGTATATCCGGGGTATACCTGATGTATAGTGGTTGTATAAGTATGTATATGGTTAGCTTATACAAATGTTATACGAATGATACAGGAATGTTATAGGAAAGCTACAGGAAGGGAGGTGGCGGCGGTATTGTTGAGCGGGCCAGGAGCAGGGCATGTGAGGGTAAAAGCAGATCGGCTGGCCCGGGAGGGGGTCAGCCGATCTGCTTATGTGTATGAGTATTTGTCAGTAGAAATTAGAGCGGTTCCTGCTGTTCCATATTTTGAGCAGCAGGAAGCTGAAAAGTACGCCTCCGAGGTGTGCGAAGTGGGCGACGTTGTCTCCTGCTGAGTTTTGTATACCGGAGAATAGTTCGAGGAGGATGAGTACACCTACGAAATATTTCGCTTTTACGGGGAAGAGGAAATACAGGAAGATGAGGCTATTTGGGAATAGGTATCCGAATGCGAAGAGTATGCCGTATACGGCGCCGGATGCGCCCAGGGTGGCGGTATCGCGGTATCTTTCCAGGAATTGCTGGAGGAATACTTTGGCATCCTGTAGTTGATCCGGAGAGCTTGGGTAGTTGACCAGTTCATATTGTCCTACGACGAGGTCGTATTTCCGTTGCAGGATGGAGAAGTTGGTTTGGGATGGATCTTCGAGGAATGCGTGTATATCTCTGGTGATGTTGATGTTTTCGTAAGTGAGTACGCCCATGTGGCAGAGGGCGGCGCCGAGGCCGCAGACCATATAGAATATGAGGAATCTTTTGGGTCCCCAGAGGTTTTCGAGGGTGCTTCCGAACATCCACAAGGTGAACATGTTCATGAACAGGTGTCCGAAGGAACCGTGCATGAAGAGGTGTGTAACGATCTGGTGGGGTTTAAAGAGGTCGGAATTCCAGTAATGGAGTGCGAACAGGTCGACGAGTTTGTCGCCTACTGTGATTTGGGCGAGGTAAACTAACCCGTTGATGATCAGCAGGTTTTTAATTACCAGAGGGAGTATTTCGAATCTTCCGGGCCTAAGCTCATTCATTGTCTAATAGGTCATTTATTATAAAAATAGGCAACGCCATTGGAACGCTGTTATCAGGTTCTTTTGCGTAGTAGTACTACGTTTTCAATATGGTGGGTATGCGGGAACATGTCGACGGGCTGTACTTTTTCGACGGTATACATTTCGTCGAGTAGTGCCAGGTCCCTGGCTTGTGTGGCCGGGTTGCAGCTGACGTATACGATTTTGGGTGCTGCTATTTCCAGCAGTTTCTTCACCAGTTTTCCGTGCATACCGGCGCGTGGCGGGTCGGTGATGATCACGTCGGGTTGGCCGTGGTGGGTGAAGAATTGGTCATCGCATATATCTACTACGTCTCCTGCGAAGAATTCGGCGTTGTTGACGTTGTTCCTGTGGGCATTTTCTTTTGCATCGTCGATGGCTTCTTTGATCAGTTCTATGCCGATCACTTTTTTGGCCTGTCGGGATACGAAGATGCCGATACTACCTGTACCGCAGTACAAGTCATAAACAATTTCCGTTCCTGTTAGTTCTGCGAAGTTGCGGGTTACCTGGTAGAGTACTTCTCCCTGGTATGTATTGGTCTGAAAGAAGGATTTGGGACCGATCTTAAATACGAAGTCTTCCAGTTTTTCCTCTACATATCCTTTTCCGTAGAACGTTTTAGGTTCGAGGTCAAAGATAGTATCATTCTTTTTAGGATTGATGGTATATACGATGCTGGTGATCGCGGGTACTTTTTCGAGGAGGTGATTGAGTAGTGCTTCGCGGTTTTTACGGTCTTCGTGGTGGATAACGAGGTTGACCATTACTTCGCCGGTGGTGCAGATGCGTACGACCATATTACGGAGCCATCCTTCGTGGGCGCGGATGTCGTAGAAGGGCAGTTCGTGTTGGAGGGCGTAATCGCGCACGGTATTTTTGATCAGGTTGACCGGTTCTTCCTGCAGGTGGCAGGTTGTTATGTCGAGTACTTTATCGAACAGTTTGGGTACATGGAATCCGAAGGCGTTGCGTTGTGGTATTTCGCCCTCGGTTTGCTGTATTTCTTCTGTGGTGAGATATGCACGGTTGCTGAAGGTGAACTCCAATTTGTTGCGGTAGTGGGAGGTGTGTTTAGAGCCGAGGATGGGGCTGATGGGCGGTAAAGTCATTTTACCGATGCGTTGCAAATGATCTACGACCTGTTGCTCTTTGTATTGGAGTTGGAGGGAGTAGGGGAGCATTTGCCATTTGCAGCCGCCGCAGCCGCCGAAATGTTGGCAAAAGGGAGTAGTACGATCGGGGGAATAGGTGTGGAAGTGCACTGCTTTTCCTTCTGCCCAGTCTTTTTTGTTTTTGCTGAGCCTTACGTCTACTATATCGCCGGGCACTACGCCGCCGTCGATGAAGATTACTTTACCGTCTTTACGGGCCAGGGCTTTACCTTCTGCGGCGTATGCGCTTACGGGTACTTGCTCCAGGACTACATTCTTTTTTCTCACGCCTGCAAAGGTAATGAAAGTTTGAGAGGGGCGGGGGGAGGTATTCAATTTTTCCCTTACATTTACTTTCTTGTTATTATGCCTATGCGTACATTCTTATTGTTGGTGGCTGGCTTACTGAGCCAGTTGGGGCTGCAGGCGCAGCAGGGATACCAGCTTACGATACATTTTAAGGATTATACCGCCGGGAAGATGTACCTGGCGAATTATATGGGGAAGAGTATTTTCCTGGCGGATTCGGCGGAGATCGATGCTGGTGGTAAGGCGGTGCTGAAGGGTGCTGCGGCGTTGCCTGGCGGGATTTACCTAGTGGTATTTCCGGGGAAGCAGCGTTATTTCGAGTTGTTGCTGGACAAGCAGCAGACGTTTAGTATTGAGGCGGATTCGTCTGATGTGGTAGGGAAGACGGTGTATAAGACATCGGCTGACAATGAGCAGTTCCTGGCTTACAACCGTTTTCTGGCGAGTAAGGAGACGTTAAGTAATAAGATACAGCAGCAGTTGTCGGCTGCGCGTACGGCGGCGGACACTGCGGCTGCGCGTCCTTTGCAGGTGGAGTTGAACAAGCAGATACAGCAGTACCGGGATGATGTGATCGGGCGGCAGCCGAAGACGTTGCTAGCGGCTATATTCCGGGCGATGAAGGAGCCGGAGGTACCGGAGAAGCCTGCGGGAGAAGATTCTACCTATGGGTACCGTTATTATAAGGCGCATTACTGGGATAGTGTGGACCTGGCTGATGGGCGGCTGGTGCGGACGCCTATATTGGACGGGCGGTTGCAGAAGTATTTTACGCAGCTGGTGGTGACGCATCCGGACTCTATTGTAGTAGCGGCGGATGAGTTGATTGCGCGTACGCGTAAGGACAAGGAGATGTTCAAGTATGTATTGTGGTGGTTGACCTATAACTATGAGACCTCTCCTTATATGGGTATGGATGCTGTGTTTGTACACCTGGTGGAGAAGTATTATGTGGCCGGGGATGCGTATTGGCTGAATGAGGAGCAGTTGAACAAGATCATTGCCAGGGCGTATTCGATTGCGCCGAACCTGATCGGTCAGCAGGCGCCGCCATTGGACCTGAAGGATTCTACGAACACGAAGGTGGTATCATTATATAAGACGCAGGCGAAGTATACGGTGCTGGTGTTTTGGGATCCTACCTGCGGGCATTGCAAGACGGAGGTGCCTAAGCTGGATTCTGCTTACCGGGCGAGCTGGCAGCAGAAGCAGGTGGCGATCATCGGTATTAAGACGGAGGGGACGCAGCAGGAGTGGATGCAATTTATCAAGCAGCATCAGCTGAAGGGATGGATACATGCGTGGGATCCGACGGGGCAGAGTAACTACCGGCGGTTGTATGATGTGTATAGTACGCCGGTGGTGTATTTGCTGGATGAAAAGAAAAAGATCATTGCGAAGCGATTGGGCGTGGAGCAGTTAGGTAGTTTCCTGGATAGAGTGGCTAAATAAGCCCGAAAAGGAGGTTAATTGTTTGACATTTATTAACATATGAGAAGAATAATCAGCTGTTTATTTGTTTTAACTCATTGTAATACAATTAGATAAGTTCTTTAAAAAGGTATTTGGCACAGTCTTTGAAATCTGAGTAGTCATAATAAAAATCTGTAGGTTATGACTAAGAAAATTATCCTTTCATGTGCTGCCCTAGCACTCTCTTTCGGAGCGATGGCTCAAGCGAGAGTAGGTGTTAAAGGAGGTGTTAACTTCGCCACTATTTCAAAAGACAACGCTGGTAACTTCAGTAGAAGTCAGGGTATCACCCGTTATCACATAGGTGCAATTGTTGACCTCCCGTTATCTCCCATTTTATCATTGCAGCCCGGCGTGTTCTATACCAGCAAAGGCTCCAAACTGGAGGCTGGTAACAAGGATAACGCGACCATCACAAATCCGTACAGTAAGAACGAGACCAATCCACAGTACATTGAAGTACCTATTAACCTGGTTGGTAAAATTCCCATTGGTAATGGTACTACGAAACTTTTTGCAGGTATCGGACCCTACTTTGCTTTTGGTGTAGCTGGTAAGAACAAATCTGAGTCTTCTTATAAGGATGCTACAGGTGCGACGATTACAGCATCTGCATCCAAGAAGATCAAGTGGGATGATGACAATCCGTTTGTGAATGGTGATCCTAACTATGGTGCTGACAAGTACAAACGTTTTGACTTTGGTGGTAACCTGATGGTTGGTGCTGAGTTTGGCAACTTCCTGGTATCTGCTCAATACGGGATGGGTTTTGCGAAGATCAACTCTGGAAGTGTAAACAGCCGTAATGACAATAATAAGAACCGTGTATTCGGTGTATCCGTAGGTTATCTGTTCGGCCGTACTCCTAAGAACACTAAGCCATAATTAACGGGAGCCTATTGAGTAAACAGCTACTCATTTCCTTTTAACAGCGATAAGTTAAATGCAACTTCTCAGTGCATAACGGGCTGCACATGTAATCCAACTAGAACGACAAACAGCTTAGATAAAAAACAACAGATATGACGCCATGCCCGTTTGGCGTCATATTTCACAAACAACACTTCCAATGAAAAAGTTATTATTGTCCGTTGCCGCGCTGATGATTGCCGGCTTATCTTTTGGGCAGGTTAAATTTGGTATCGTAGCCGGACCGCAGTTTTCGAGTTATACGACCAAGGCTAATGGTCAGAGTAAGGAGACCAGTAAATTATTGACCAGCGTGCGCGCGGGTATTACGGTTGATTTACCGCTGGCAGATGAATTTTACATCGGAACAGGGTTATTATATTCTGGTAAAGGAGGACAAGATAAAGCCGGTTCCAACATTAGTTTTAAATCCAGGCTTTCTTACCTGCAATTGCCGATTAATTTCCTCTTCAAACCTGAAGTAGGTAGTGGTAACCTGGTGTTAGGGGTTGGTCCTTATATCGCTTATGGCCTCGGTGGTAAACACGAAGGTAATTTTGCCGGCCTGGTGAATGTGGAAAGAAAGGCTTTTGATGATGAGGCAGGTGCTGCCAAATTAAAACGTTTTGATGCAGGTGCTGGTCTGGTAGTAGGTTATGAGCTGAAAGGCGGATTGAATTTCGGCCTGAATGCTGACCTGGGGCTGGTGAATGCGTATGACAATACGGATAATGGCCGTAGATGGAAAAACACGTCTTTCGGTGTATCTGTAGGGTATAAATTCTAATTCAGACAATTACGACCTTATTAAT
The DNA here is from genome assembly GCF_020386615.1 of Chitinophaga pendula. Taxonomy (NCBI): domain Bacteria; kingdom Pseudomonadati; phylum Bacteroidota; class Chitinophagia; order Chitinophagales; family Chitinophagaceae; genus Chitinophaga; species Chitinophaga pendula. The sequence continues at coordinate 6,231,474 of NZ_CP077769.1, read as the reverse complement.
AAAAGGGAGACGCTGCTTTCGAAAGAGGGCGGCGTTTTTTTATGTTTCCTATTGAAAACCTCCCTTTTTTAAGGTATATATTAGAAAAAATCATCCAGTAATCTATGTTACTTAGATATTATCAAAGTGTTTTATTTTGGAAAATTTAACATTTGATATCAAATGTTATGTAGATTTGGGTGTTTATTACTTGAGTGCGGTATTTTAGAGAGCCAGTTTTAGCACAGGAACAAACCAGTTTTAGCACAGCAATCAAATAGGACAATATTCATTCATTCCCTTCCTTAAAGATCAGTTTATCGATGAAAAAATTTACCCTGGTACTGTTGCCAGCTATATTGTTTTGTTATTCTCTGAAAGCCCAATGGAGTTTAGGCCTTCGGGTAGGTTATGCCGGTTCCAGTCTTCATACGGAAACGGTTGGTAACAAGACCCAAGGAGATGGCCGGCTAGATAGCTATCAAATGGGGCTGATGCTGGATGTGCCTTTAGGTAACAACATGTATATTCAATCTACGCTAAGTTATATTACCAAGGGAGGTCAGCTGGAGCAGTTGAGTGCGAAGCCATCTGGTGTGTATTTGCCGGAGGCGAATGAGGTGAAGCTGCGTTACCTGGAGTTGCCGGTATTATTTGTTTATAAGGTCCCTTTAGGATTTGGTAAGCTGACGGTGGGGGCGGGTCCTTATGCGGGATATGGACTGGATGGGAAGTACAACCTGGCTATCCGGTATAATGGCAGTGTGGTGCAGAGCAGTACGCAGGATATCAGTTTTAGCGGCGGGCGTTCGGGGATTATGTCTACTGATCTGTTGGTGAAGCGCTGGGATGCGGGTGCGTATTTTCAGTTGGGGTTGGAGTTGAACAAGCTGGTGACTTTGCATGCTAATTACAGTTATGGTCTGGTAGATATTGATGCTATTAAGGGGAACGTGTTGAAGAACCGTACGCTGGGTATTACGCTGGGAGTATTGCTCAGCCGGGAAGATTATTAATAACGATATTATATCTGTCCACTTTTTTTCCGATACGACAGCCGGCATATTGCCGGCTGTTTTTATTTGGGGGTGTGGGGCGTATTGGCTAAAATCCCCCAGGGAGTGTTTGAGATGGAGCTATTCTGATAGTATTTTCTGCTTTTTTGCTGCAGTCTTAAAAAATTTTTAGGAGGTTATAGGGGGGGAATGAATTATTGCCGTCCTATAATTGAAGTTGGAGGAATTATTTCCTACGACTGACATAGGAACAGTAAAACTAAAAAGTGTGACAGTTATAAGGATTTGCCACTACGTTTCCACGTAATGGCATTTTTTTTTGTGGTCATGTGGAGGAGAGGGGCCATAAAAAAGGGCCATCTTGCCGACAGCCCTTTATTTGTATCCTAGTATTTACTTTTTTTAGCAGAAGGCAGCTACTGCGGCCTCTACTACTTTGGGTTTGCCCAGGGTATAATAGTGGAGTACGGGTACACCGAACTTTTTCAATTCTTTAGACTGGTGGATCAGCCATTCGGTGCCGACTTCTTCTACTTCTTTATCGGATTTACATTTAAGTATTTCGGAGGACAGGTCGGTAGGGATATCGACATGGAAGGTCCTTGGGAGGACGGATAGTTGTTTTTTGCTGGTCATGGGTTTCAGACCCGGGATGATCGGTACGGTGATGCCCATTTCGCGGCATTTATTGACGAAGTCGAAGAATTTCTGGTTATCGAAGAACATTTGCGTAACGATATAGTCGGCGCCGTTCTCTACTTTACGTTTGAGATAGCCCATATCGGTTTGCATGTTGGGGGCTTCGAAGTGTTTTTCCGGGTATCCTGCTACGCCGATGCAGAATTTGGTTTTTACGCCACTTTGCAGGTCTTCTTCGAGGTAGATGCCATTGTTCATATGGGCTACCTGGTTGAGGAGGTCGATGGCGTACCGGTGTCCGTTTGGATCAGGTTCGAAGGAGGATTCGTTTTTAGGGGCGTCACCTCTCAGAACCAATACGTTATCGACGCCGAGGAAGTTAAGATCGATGAGGGCATTTTCTGTTTCTTCCCGGCTAAAGCCGCCGCAGATGAGGTGAGGGACTGCATCGACATTGTAGTGGTTCATGATGGCGGCGCAGATGCCTACGGTACCGGGGCGTTTGCGGATCTCCACTTTTTCGAAGGAGCCATCTGTTTTCTTTTTGAACATATGCTCACTGCGGTGGTAGGTGACATTGATGAAAGCGGGTTTGAATTCCATGAGGGGATCGAGGTGATCGTAGATGGACTCGATGCTTTTGCCCTTTAAGGGGGGAAGAATCTCAAAGGAGATCAATGTATCTTTTGCCTGTGCAATATGTTCTGTTACTTTCATAATATATAGTATGATAGATGGGGCCTTTGTTATTTACTAAAGACGGGCAAAAATAATATATCTCTGGATGAATTTACAACTAAGGTTACGTTAAGTGGGAGGGGGTATGTGCGGGTGTTGGGTAAGGGGGGCTGGTTGTTTTTAACGTTTTGTTGGCAGCTGGTTTTAAGCCCCTTGGGAAATTGGTGGTGGTCAAGTGAATGAAATGCTTATTTTTGCTAAGTTTGATCATATGGCATTAAGAATACATACGGATCAGTTGGTGAAGCGGTACCGTAACAGGACTGTGGTGAACCATGTATCCGTGGAAGTTACTCAAGGAGAGATCGTAGGATTGCTGGGGCCGAATGGAGCCGGTAAGACCACTACCTTTTACATGGTGGTAGGTTTGATCAAGCCGGATGAGGGAGAGGTATTCCTGGATGATATCAATATTACGAAGCTCCCGATGTATAAGCGGGCGCAGATGGGGATTGGTTATTTGCCTCAGGAGGCTTCGGTGTTCCGGAAGCTGAGTGTGGAGGATAATATTGCTGCGGTATTGGAGATGACGGATTTGAAGAAGGCGCAGCAGCGAGACAAGCTGGAGGAGTTGCTGGAGGAGTTCCGGTTGAAGCATGTACGTAAGAGCCCCGGAGATGTACTGAGTGGTGGTGAGCGCCGGCGTACGGAGATTGCGCGGGCGTTGGCAGTGGACCCCAAATTCATCCTGTTGGATGAGCCGTTTGCAGGTATTGACCCTATTGCCGTGGAAGACATACAGGCTATTGTAGCCAAATTGAAATATAAGAACATCGGTATTCTCATCACAGACCACAATGTACAGGAGACGCTGTCTATTACAGACAGGGCATACCTGCTGTTTGAAGGAAAGATCCTGAAATCGGGTAGTGCGGAAGAGCTGGCAGAGGACGAACAGGTAAGAAAGGTGTATCTTGGCCAGAATTTTATTTTACGTCGGAAGAATTACCTGGACGAGGCGGCCAAGCAGCAGTAATATATTCCGGGCCGGCAGGTCCGGAACTGGCGTTTTACCGCCGGGCGAACTAACACAAGACCATTATTAAAGCTAAACAACTAAAGAGGTCGTACCCGTAATCCTATTATGAGAATTTTAAGTCCTGCAATATCACAGCTGGCGCGTTTGCGTATGGGGCGAATAGAGCATTTTATGCAATATCCCCAGCAGGTGCAGCAGCAGGTATTTCAAAACCTGATCAGTGCTGCGCAGTACACTGAATTCGGGAAGCAATATGGCTTTTCCAACATCTTCAAGATGGATGAGTACAAAAGGCGTGTTCCCATTCATGACTATGACAGCATTAAGCCGTATATACAACGGGTGATGGAAGGGCAGCAGAATGTACTATGGAATACTCCTATCAAGTGGTTTGCCAAGTCGAGCGGTACGACTGCTGACAAGAGCAAGTTCATTCCTGTAACGGTGGAGAGCCTGGATGAGTGTCATTACCGTTCGGGGCGGGATGTATTGTCCCTTTTCTATAACAACTTCCCTGATTCGGATTTGCTGACGGGCAAGTCGTTGGTGATAGGGGGGAGTCATCAGGTAAACAAGCTGGCAGAAGGCGGGGATTCCTATTATGGGGATCTGAGTGCTGTGATGCTACAGAACATGCCGTTTTACGGCAATATGATCCGTACGCCGGACCTGTCTATTGCGTTGATGGATGAGTGGGAAGAGAAGATAGAGCGGATGGCGAATGCGGTGATCCATGAAAATGTTACTTCTATAGCCGGTGTACCGACCTGGACGCTGGTATTGATCCGGCGTATATTTGAACTGACGGGTACTGATAACCTGGCGGATGTGTGGCCTAACCTGGAGCTATATATGCATGGCGGGGTTAGTTTTACGCCCTACCGCGAGCAGTTTGCTCGCCTGATCCGTAAGCCGGGGATGTACTATCAGGAGACGTACAATGCTTCTGAAGGTTTTTTTGCGGCGCAGGATGTGATCGGTGAGGAAGGGCTGCTGTTATTCCTGAATCACGGTATATTCTACGAGTTCATGCCGATGGAGGAATATGGTAGTGCGGAGCCGCGTACGTTGCAGCTGAATGAAGTAGAGCTGGGTAAGAACTATGCGTTGATCATCAGCACTAATGGTGGCTTGTGGCGTTACCTGGTGGGAGATACGGTACAATTCACTTCTTTATCGCCTTTCCGTATCAAAGTGAGTGGACGTACGAAGTCGTTCATCAATGCATTCGGGGAGGAGCTGATCGTGGAGAACTCTGACCGGGCTATTGCGAAGGCGAGCGAGGTGACGGGTGCGATTGTGAATGATTACACGGCGGCGCCTGTTTACTTCAGTGAAGGCTCTAACGGAGGGCATGAGTGGCTGGTAGAGATGGAGGTGATGCCGGATAGTGTAGATCATTTTACGCAGGTGTTGGATGAGACGCTGAAGACGATCAATTCGGACTATGAGGCGAAACGTCATAAGGATATTGCGTTGCGGCTGCCTACGGTGCATGTATTGCCCCAGGGCGCTTTTTGTGAATGGCTCAAGAGCAAAGGTAAACTGGGCGGTCAGCATAAGGTACCCCGGTTGAGCAATGAGCGTCATTATGTAGAGGAGATATTGAGATTTGTCGCCAATAATAAATAACCATTACTTATAACCTACACACTTAAATACAAATCAGATATTAGCATATGAAATTACTGGACAACAAGGTAGCGATCGTAACAGGGGCCAGCAGAGGTATCGGAGAAGCGGTAGCAATAAAGTTTGCTGAAGAGGGCGCTCATGTCGCGTTTACTTATTTAAGCTCTGATGCGAAGGCGAAGGCACTGGAAGAGAAGCTGCAGGCGATGGGTGTAAAGGCCAAAGCCTATAAATCCAATGCAGGTGTATATGAGGAGTGTGAGACGCTGGTGGCAGATGTGCTGAAGGAGTTTGGCGCTATCGATATCTGTGTTAACAACGCCGGTATTTCCAAAGACAACCTCTTGCTGCGTATGAGCCAGGACCAGTGGGATGATGTGATGGATATCAACCTGAAGAGCGTATATAACATGACCAAACATGTGATCCGTCCGATGATGAAAGCCAAAAGTGGTGCTATCATCAATATGAGTTCTATCATTGGTATCAAGGGTAATGCGGGTCAGAGCAGTTATGCTGCTTCCAAAGCGGGTATCATTGGTTTTACCAAGTCTATCGCTGCGGAGCTGGGTAGCCGTAATATTCGTTGTAATGCGGTAGCGCCTGGTTTTATTGAAACTGACATGACCAGCTATCTGAAAGACGGTACCGGTGCGAGCGATTATATCGCTAAAATACCGCTGGGACGTTTTGGTAGTACGGAAGATGTGGCGAATGTGACATTGTTCCTGGCTTCCAATCTGGGTAGTTATGTGACGGGGCAGGTGATCAGTGCTTGTGGCGGTCTGAATATGTAATACAGACTTATTCTTTATACAGAAGGCTTATACTGGTATGGTATAAGCCTTTTTTTATGGTGTTGGCTGTCATTTGCGGGGGGATATTTTCATTTGCAGGAATAACTACAGCAGATTGTCAAAAATTGAAGGATATTGCAGGTGCAGCGCCCGGAATATAATATATTGGCACTGTCACATCTGTTTATTCATTGAAGGGGGAGAATCATCATATCACACAGCATGGGCTGGACAGTTTTGAACGTATGTACAGGCGGTATTATGCCGCTTTGTGTGTGTATGCTTTTGATCTTGTGAACCGTCATGAGCTGGCGGAGGAGATTGTACAAGATACGTTTGTGAGGATATGGGAGAAGTTTGATGAGATAGATATATCGGTATCGGAGCAGGCTTATTTATACAGGGCTGTTCATAATAATTGTCTCAATTTTGTAAAGCAGGCGCGTATGCGGTTGCAATATAGCCCGGAGATGATACAGCAGCTGGAGTCGCGGATTTCTTTGTTATCTGTTGGGGCGGGGCCTATAGAGAAGTTGCATGATCAGCAGCTGCAGCAGTTTACGGCAACGGCGATCAACCAGTTACCGCCGCAGTGCCGGGATGTATTCCGGTTGAGCCGATACGAGCATCTTAGTTACCCGGAGATCGCCCGGGAGTTGAATATATCCGTTAATACCGTGAAAACCCAGATGGCGAGGGCTTTGTACAAGTTACGGGCGTCGTTGTTACCCTTACTGAAAAAATAATTCAAAAATATTTTTGTTGTTTGTCACCCTATGTGTTACTGTCAATTGTCTTAGTAATCAGTTTAGTCTATTATGAACCCAACCCTTTCACCGGAACAGGCGGATGATCTGATCATACGTTTTCTCTCCGGCCAGACAAGTATAGAGGAGCAGCAGCTGCTGGAGCAGTGGATGGCGGCAGATGAGGATCATCTGCAACAGTTCATTGCTTTACGTGATACGTGGCTGCTGAGCTATCAGCCGGATGCGGGTGCGCCTTATAATACGGGGGCAGCCTGGTCGGCGATGGGTTTGGAGCAGGCGGAGGTACATCGTCCGTTTTGGAAACGGATGAGACCGGGATGGGGGAGTATAGCGGCATTGCTGCTACTGAGTATGGTAATAGGCGGTGGGGTGGTATTTGCCTTTTTACAGGGGCGTATGGGCGGCGGTAATGATGGGGTGGTAACGGTGGTAAGTCCGAAAGGGGCGACGACCTATGTGCAGTTGTCTGACGGTAGTGAGGTATGGTTGAATGCCGGCAGCCGGTTGTTATATGCAAGAGGGTACGATGCAGATAAGCGGGAGGTGAAACTGGAAGGGGAGGCTTTTTTCAAGGTAAGGACCAACCCGGCGAAACCTTTTGTGGTAAAGGCGGCTGATCTTCGGATCAAGGCATTGGGTACATCCTTTAATGTAAAGGCTTATGCGGAAGAGCAAACGGTTGTGACGACGCTGGTAGAAGGTAAGGTAAAGATAGAAGCGCCGGATGTGTCGAAAGCGGTGGATATTGTATTGCAACCGCGGCAGCATGTTACCTATCATAGGGCAGCAGCTGTTGCTGAGGACCGGACTGTTCCGGTAGCGGCCCATAAGAAAGTAATGCCTGCTGCCTCTACGATAGAGAGTAGCCAGCTGGAGGATACGGCCCCTTACACTGCCTGGGTGGCGGGCAACTGGATCATCTCTTCAGCGACTTTGGAAGAGCTAGCAGTGACTATGGAACGTAAATATAACGTAAGGGTTGTATTTGCATCTGAGGAACTGAAACACTATAAATTCAGCGGCACCTTCCGTCAGGAGACGTTAGAGCAGGTGCTGGACGTTTTGAAATTAACAGCGCCACTTAGTTATCAGATCAACCACGGACTTGTGATGTTAAAGATGGACAGTGAACTAAAAGAACAATATTCCCGAGCGCTGCCGGGAAGCCATAGTAAGTAGAACATTGTAGTAAAATAAACAGTGAACTAAACAAGAACAGTAATCCGCGCGCTGCCGGGGGCAATGGAAAGTATGTAGAACAATGTAGGAACCAGCGTAATTATTTCACCTGTAAACCAGAATCTATGCAACGTCTGCACGGATAAATTTCACACAAAAAAATTGGGGCATTGCGACTGCCCCAACCAACGAACATCCCTTGCTATGGCAGTTGTTTGCGACATGACTGCCATAAAAACATTCGTCTTAACTAAAAATCTCTACAAGTTTATGAAAATCACATCAAACTTGCTGGCATTTCTTTGCCTCAAGCGAAAAATTCTGCTTGCCATGAAACTAACCATCATCTTGACTTTACTGGCAGTATTACAGGTATCAGCCAACTCTTTCGCGCAACAGACGATCAGTGAATTACAGGTTGAGAAGAAGAGCATCAGAGAGATATTTAAGCAAATAGAGCGTAACAGTAGTTTCCGTTTCTTTTACAATGAGGAGTTTTCCGACCTGAATAATATTCATAGTATACATGTTAAGGACAAAAAGATCAGTGATGTAATGGACCTGCTATTTGCCGGTACCAATACTACTTTCCGGGTGTTAGAGAACAACCTGGTGGTGATTACGCCTGATCCCAGGAGTGTGCGTCAGAAGGTATCCGGTAAGGTATCGGATGCTAAGACGGGGGAGGCATTGCCCGGTGTGACCGTTTCGGTAGAAGGTACTTCTATTGGCGGGTTGACGGATGCGCAAGGTCATTTTACGATTGACGTACCTGGTGATAAACAGACACTGGTGTTTTCCTTTATGGGGTATATCAGTCAGAAGCTGAGCATTGCCGGCCGTAAGCAGCTGGATGTGCAATTGGAGCCGGATACCAAGAAGCTGGATGAGATTGTCGTGGTGGGTTATGGTACGACACGCAAGAGTGATCTGACGGGATCTATCACATCTTTGAAGGCTACTGAGCTGGAGAAGACGGTAGTGACCAACCCGACGCAGATGCTGGCTGGCCGTGCTGCAGGTGTGCAGGTGACACAGACCAGTGCTGCTCCCGGCGGTCGTATTTCGGTACAGGTGAGGGGTGGTAACTCTATCTCCAGTTCGAATGAGCCCTTGTATATAGTGGATGGTTTCCCGATGGCGTCGCTAGATGCCAACCAGTTGAATCCCGGCGATATTGAAGGGATGGAGGTGCTGAAGGATGCATCTGCTACGGCTATTTACGGTGCGCGCGGTGCGAACGGTGTGGTGATCATCACCACCAAAAGAGGCGGTACCGGTACCCGTGTGACCTATGACGGTTACTATGGAGTGAATAAACTCAGCAAGGAAATACCTCTAATCGGTGCACAGGACTTTATGAGCCTGATGAATACCAAAGCGGCGATGAATGGTAACCCAGCGGTATTCTCGCCTGACGAGATCAAAAATGTGCTGGCTACCGTAGGGCCACAAGGTACCAATTGGCAGAAAGAAATATTGCGTACGGGTTCTACACAAAGTCACCAGATAGCGATCGCTACTGGTAGCGAGAATACCAAGGTATATCTCTCCGGTAACTACTTCCGTCAGAAAGGGGTGATCTCCAATACGGATTTCATCCGGTATACCGGTAATCTGAGTGTAGAGCAGAAGATCGGTGAGCGTTTCAAGTCGGGAGTGAATGTGCGTGGTTATCGTACGGAGTCTGACCTGAAAGGTTTTGAAGGGAGCATAGTAGAGTCCAACATTATGTACAACCTGTTGCGTTATGATCCTACTGTGCCTATCCGTAATGCAGATGGAACTTATGGCAGGTCCAAACTGCCGATGTACGGTAACAACCCGCTGGTGTATGTATATGAGCCTACTGATCGTGAGAACAACGTCGGTTTTCACGGAGATGCCAACGCCTCCTATGAGATCATCAAAGGGCTTTCTGCCAAGATGAACGTAGGTTATGATTATGCAGCCAATACTAAAGGAACATACACTCCTACCACCATTCCCGGCAGCATCGGTTCTGCCTCTAAGCGGAAAAGCGGCACCAGTCGTGCATTGATGGAGTTATTTGCCAACTATGATCGTTCATTTGGTAAAGATCACCGAATCAATGCACTGGCTGGTTATTCTTACCAGAAGGACATTTATGAAGACCTGTATGGGGCTTCTTCTGACTACTCCAATGACTACTTCCTATATCATAACCTGGGAGCGGGCAAGAACAGATCTGACCTGCAGACGCTGCAGAACTCCTCTGTGCTGACTTCTTACTTTGGTCGTGTGAACTATGCCTTTAAAGACAGGTATTTGCTGACTGCTACTTTCCGTGCGGACGGTTCTTCCCGTTTTGGTAAGAACAACAAGTTTGGTTATTTCCCCTCTGCATCTGTAGCGTGGAGAGCTTCAGAGGAGCAGTTTGTAAAGGACTGGGGTGTATTCTCCAACCTGAAGGTACGTGCGAGCTATGGTCTGACGGGTAATGACCGTATTCCTAACTACAGTGCACTGGCACGTATGGGTGTAAAGATCGTATCTACTGACGGGGAGACGGTATCAAAAGGACTGGCACCGGATAATATCCTCAATCCTGATCTGAAATGGGAAACCACCTCACAGTTTGATGCTGGTATCGATATGGGTTTCTTTGATAACCGTCTGAACGTTACAGCAGACTATTACTACAAGCGTACTACCGACCTGTTGCAGAACGTACCTACTTCTATCATTACCGGTTTCAACTCTATGCTGGTCAATGCCGGTACGTTAGAGAACCGTGGTATTGAGCTGGGGATCGAAAGTGTGAACTTCCGTACGGACAAGTTCTCCTGGAATACGGCTTTCAATATTGCTTTCAACAAGAACAAGGTGGTATCTCTCGGTGGCCGTGACCAGATCATCATTACCGGTAACAAGCCGGACGGTTCTGCTGCTTATATGGAGTTTAGCATACTGCGTCCGGGATTAGCGCTCAGTTCAATCTATGGTTATATCTGGGATGGTATTATCCAGCAAGGAGAGAAGTACAGTGCGCAGCCTAACGCTGTGCCTGGCGATCCGAAGTTCAGGGATGTGAATGGCGACGGTATTATTGATGCGAAAGACCGTACTGTGATCGGTAATGGTAATCCTGATTTCTTCTTTGGGTTAACTAATGACCTGAAGTATAAGAACTGGGATCTGACTGTATTTTTCCAAGGGTCATTCGGTAATGAGTTGTACAATGTGAACCGGCTGATACTGGAAGAGAACCGTTCTCCGGAGGCGCTGCACTTCTGGCGCCCGGATAATCCCAGCACTACTGTACCCCGCAATGGTTATTACAGTCTGCAATACGGCGGATATGTTAACTCCCGTTTTGTGGAGGATGCGTCTTATGTAAGATTAAAAAATATCGTGTTGGGCTATACGTTCCCGGTAAAGAACTGGGGTAAATCTGTGAAGAACCTGCGTTTGTATGTGAATGCACAGAACCTGTTCACGATTACAAAGTACACTGGTTTTGATCCGGAGGTGAGTACGGATGCGGCATCCGGCATGAATGCCAACCTGGGTCGTGGTAAGGATTTCAACTCTTATCCTGCCAGCCGTATTTATATGGTAGGCGCTCGTCTTACCCTGTAATTGAAAGTGAAGTAATGTATTGCAAACAGTCAAAAAGAACGACCATGAAATATCTTAAATATATATTGGTAGCAGGGTTGGCGATAGGAAGTGCTGCCTGCGAGAAACCGCTGGAAGAGACGCCTTATAGTGTGATACCCGGAGAGCAAGCCTACAATACCAAGGCAGATGCAGATGCAGCTGTGATCGGGATGTATGCTGCATTATATCCTAACTACTGGATGTATTATGGCGGTTACCATATGGTGGTAACCGATATGACGACACCGATGGGCTACAATACACCCGGTGGAGATCTGAAGCAGATGGTGGACTTTGCGTGGAGTCCTGCCAATCAATATCTGCAGAACGAATGGCGGCATATGTGGTCGCTGGTATTCCGTGCTAACCTGGCATTGGAGAAGCTGCCCGGTATCGGGGCATTGGATGAAGCCGTTAAAAAAGAGTATCTGGGGCATGCGCGATTTCTGCGGGCATTGGGTTACTATGACTTGACGAGCCTGTGGGGGGATGTGCCATTGGTATTGCGCAGCAATATCGGCGGTACGGCCAAGCCTCACCGTAACAAACAGGCGATGGTAGAAGCGCAGATCATAGAAGACCTGGTAGCGGCGGCAGCGGCATTACCCGCTAAGCAACCTTCTAACCGGGAGGCCTGGGCTACGCAAGGTGCGGCATATGGTTTATTATGTAAGATCTACCTGCGTCAGAAAAATTACGCCAAGGTAGAAGAGTATGCCCGTAAGATCATGGCTACCGGCCGTTATGACCTGTTCCAGCCGCAGACGGAAGGAGCGAACAAATTGTACAGTGATCTGTTCCTGGAGAGTAACAAACGTGATAATGAATTCATCTATAAGATCATGTATGCTCCTACGGAAGACGGTCTGAATGGTATGGGGGTGCATAACCGGCCTACGGACCTGGATCAGTTTGAGGGGTATGCTTATTATGGTGTGTCGCTGGATTTCTGGTGGACATTTGAAGACAGCGATCCCCGTGGTAAATGTTTCCTTTCTGAATATACCGGTATCACGGGTAAACAATACCGTGCCCCTAAGCAAGGAGAAACATTACCAACGAACATCGCGCCGATGCCTGCGGTATATTCCAAAAAATTCTTTGTAGAGAAAGGGAAGGATCCCAATTTCGACGGTCATAATATGCCTATCCTGCGGTATGCCGATATCCTGCTTTGTTTGGCGGAAGCTATTAATGAGCAGACGGGTCCGAGTGCGGAAGCGATAGAGTTGGTGAACCAGATAAAACGTCGTGCAGGTGCTACTGAGTTGCCTACTTCCGGTTTCTCCAAGGAGACGCTGCGTGACAAGATCTTCCAGGAGAGAGGCTGGGAGCTGGTGTTTGAAATGAAACACCGTGAGGATCTGATGCGTCGGGGTACCTATGTGGAGGCATGTAATAAATACATTGCGGCCCGTAAGTCGAGGGGTGCATTAGGATTGGCTAATGTGGGGCCTGAGAAGCTTTACTTCCCAGTTCCGCAGGAAGAGGTGAATGCTAATCCGAATATTACCCAGCCACCTATTGATGTCATCGAGTTCCCGGCTATCAAATAAACAACTTCCATGACACTGTGAATGATGAATAATGCACCGTTCCCTGTTCAGTTGGGGAATGGTGCTTTTTTTTATGATATGAAAAGACGTTAGTATGAATCATTTGACAAGACGGTATTGGGGTGTTGCGCTCCTTTTTTCTATCTGCTGCCTGACGGTACAGGCACAGCAAGTGAAGTATACGACCGGTAATAATGAGTGGGATACGGATTCACTGGGCAATCACCGGGCGGTGGTACACTTCAAAGGCGGCGGTACAACGGCGCGGGTGGTGATACCGTGGCGGTTGCGGAGTATACAGCCACATCAGCGTATCATCGTGCAGGATGCAGCTACACGACAGCTGGTAGCACCGGTATACGTACGGTCGCTGGACCGGGAGCAGGGGGATATACAATTTACACCGATTTCAGGGAAGGGCATCTACTACGTGTATTATCTGCCATATAAAAACGAGGGAAGGTCCAATTATCCGAAAGGCGTTTATCTGCAAGCGGATCATAATGTGAGCGAACCTTTGCAAGGTAAACTGCCGGCGCCGAATGTAACGGTACAGGCATTGCAAGCCATCGATACGTTCAATACGTTTTACCCCATGGAGGTGATCGCCACGGCGGCGGAGGTGAAGCGGCTGCGGGCGCAGCATCTGCAAGCGCCTTTCCTCGTGTTTCCGGAGGACCGGTTGCATGCTATCCGTATGACGGATGATCTGCCACAGCGATGGATACAATCCGGGCCAGGTTATCGTTTTGCCGGTAAGGCAGACAAAGGGGAATATTTTGCCTGGCAGCTGGGGCTTTATGCATTGAAGCACCTGCAACAGGTAAGGATACAATTCGGAGATCTGCGGTCAGCAGCGGGACAGGTGATCCCGGCGAGCCGTATGAGCTGTATCAATACGGACGGAACTACTTACGAAGCGACGCCTTTGAAGCAAGACGTTCATGTAGCGGCAGACAAGGTACAGGCCATGTGGTGTGGGGTAGATATCCCCAAGGAGCAGGCAGCAGGCGTTTACAAAGGTGTGGTAAAGATACAGGCAGCGGGTCTGGCCGCGGTACCGGTACAGGTGGAGATCACGATCACGGATAAACTGGCAGTGAACGGCGGTGCGGATGAGCCCTGGAAGCAGACCCGGCTGAAGTGGTTAAATTCTACGCTGGCACAGGAGAATGCGGTGATCGCACCTTATACACCGTTGGTCGTGCAAGACCGTACCATACAGCTGTTAGGACGGCAGGTAACGTTAGGCGAAGATGGATTGCCTGCACAGATACAGACTTATTTTACACCAGAGATGACCAGTTTGTCTGCCGTGCCACGTGCTTTGCTGAAGCAGCCTATCCGACTGGATGTATGGACGGTTGACGGTGGTAAGCCGGTAGACTGGCAAAATACGCGTTGGGCATTTACCGGCCAGCAGCCCGGTAAGGTAAGCTGGCAGGCAGAGCGTAAGGCGCAGGGGTTGCAGTTGCTGCTGGATGCTTCACTGGAGTTTGACGGTTATATGATCTATACCATGCGGCTGATCGCCTCACAGGCAGTGACGGTAAAAGACATCGCCTTACAGATACCGATGGATGCAACGGTGGCCAGGTATATGATGGGATTGAACCATAAGGGCGGTGCACGGCCCGGCCATATAGACTGGAAATGGGACGTAGCGCATAAAAACCAAGACGGTGCCTGGATAGGAGATGTTAACGGCGGGTTACAGTTTTCCTTACGTGATCAACATTACTCTCGCCCGCTGAATACTAACTTTTACCTGCAGAAACCTTTAGTATTGCCTGTCTCCTGGGGGAATGGCGACAAAGGCGGAATTACTATGAAAGAGGAGAAGGAGACCTGGCTTATCCGTAGTTATAGTGGAGAACGTACGCTGCAGCAGGGAGATACGTTATATTTCAACTTCCACCTGATCGTAACACCTTTTCATCCGATCAATACAGATTTCCAGTGGGCTAACCGCTTTTATCACAAGTACGACAACCTGGATACCATTAAACGTACAGGCGCTACTGTGATCAATATCCACCATGCGAATCCTATTAATCCGTGGATCAATTATCCTTTTATAGAACATGCCAAAATGAAGTCCTATATAGATGATGCGCATCGTAAGGGGCTAAAGGTAAAGATCTACAATACAGTAAGGGAATTGTCCAACAGGGCTTATGAAACATTTGCCCTGCGTAGTCTGGGTCATGAGGTGTATACGGCAGGACCCGGTGGTGGATATGCCTGGCTGCAGGAGCATGTTGGTAAGGATTATATCGCTGCCTGGTTTGTGCCTGAGATCAAAGATGCGGCTATTGTCAACAGCGGTATGAACCGCTGGCATAACTATTATGTGGAGGGGATGAACTGGCTGGTAGATCATGTGGGTATTGACGGGATCTACCTGGATGATGTAGCTTTTGACCGGGTGACGATGAAACGCATCAAGCGGGTATTGACGAAAGCGGGGCATCCTGGTATTATCGATCTTCACTCTGCCAACCAGTATAATAAACATGATGGTTTTATCAACAGTGCGTTGTTGTATATGGAGCATTTCCCTTATCTGAACAGGTTATGGTTCGGCGAATATTTTGATTATGAGCAGAACGATCCGGATTTCTTCCTGACGGAGGTGAGTGGTATTCCATTTGGCCTGATGGGGGAGATGTTGCAGGACGGTGGTAATCCGTGGAGAGGGATGGTATATGGTATGACCAGCCGGTTGCCCTGGAGTGAGACGGCTGACCCACGGAATATCTGGAAGGTATGGGATGATTTCGGCATACAGGGTTCTAAGATGATCGGTTACTGGGTAGCGGATAACCCGGTAAAGAGCAGTGATCCGAAGGTGCCGGTGACCATTTACAGAAAGCCCGGGGCTGTGCTGTTATCTATTGCCAGCTGGGCAGCCACGGATACGACGGTGAAATTGCAGATAGACTGGAAAGCTTTGGGGATAGATCCGGCGAACGCGGTGATCAAGGCGCCAGAGATCCGTAATTTCCAGGAAGGGCGGGTATTTGACAAAGATGCGGCTATTCCGGTAGCAAAAAACAAAGGTTGGCTGTTGGTGATCCAATAGTCCATAGCACTGATATCGACAGGGGTTGTTGTATGTAACACATACGACAACCCCTGTTCTATTTTGCAATTGTTTTTGATCAGAATTTGGCCCCTGGTATATCGACGAGGAACATCTCTATACATTTTCTATCCTGCAGGGTAACGTATACGGTTTTCCCATCTTTACCGCCGAAGACCAGGTTAGAGCATGCCTTTCCTTTGAGTGGAATTTCTCTTACGAGGCTGCCATTGGGGGCCAATACGGCGATAGTCCCTTTACCATGGCGGGCGACATAGAGGTTGCCTGCTTTATCGCATTTCATGCCATCGAAGCCGAAGTCGGTGAATTCAGCGAACAGCTGTTTGTTGGATATGTTGCCGGCGGCATCGACCTTATATTTCCAGATCTTCCTTTGTATGCTTTCGTTGACGTACAGTGTCTTTTCATCCGGGCTGAGGGTAATACCGTTGGTGGTACCCATATTGTCTTCCAGCAGGACGAGTTTGCCCCCATTGTCTATACGCCAGAGTTTTCCGGTTTGATCTTTCCAGTTGGGATCGGAGGCGAACAGCTGATCTTTGCTATTGATACAGAGATCATTGGGCTGGTTGAAGTGTGTGGAGTGGACATAAACACTTACCTTTTTGGTTTGTGTATTGACCATCAGCACGTTGTGTCCGATAAAGTCGGGGAGTAACATATTACCCTGGCTATTGAACTGGATACTGTTACCGATGCTGCTGTCGGGAAGGGTGAGATAGCGTTGTCCGGCGCCGGTGGTGGGGTCTATTTTGCCGATGGTACCGTCTTTGAGATAGTTGACTACATAGAGATTGCCAGCTTTATCGAAGTTGGGACCTTCAATATTTTGTGAGAACTGGTTTTCCTTGGTGAGGTCATGGGCCTGGAAGAGGGCTAGTTTTTGTGTCTGTGCCTGGGAATAGCAATACAGGGAGCACAAGAGGGCAAGTAAGCCAAAGGTTTTTTTCATGGTGATGTTGATTAGATCGGGATGTCAAAATAATAAAAGATCAGTTATTTACTATTTTCGCGGGGCAATTACCGCACGCTATGATCCATGTAACGGAATTTAATGATCTGCAGCACTTGTCGATCCATAAGGTGGGCAATTCATCGCAGGAGGAGCCACTGATCTGTTCGCAGCAGCCATTGGAGATGAAGGATGAGACGATCAGCCAGCTGCTGATCACTTATTTTATCCAGCCTTTTACTAATAATGCGGAATACTTCCGGTTTTATCATGAAGCTGATTTGCAGCTGAACGAGGTATTCCAGTATTGTAAGCGCATATTTGAGGACCGGGAAGTATTTCACGAGCAATCTGTAAATATTGCCAAACATCTGTATAAACATTCGACACATCCGAAGATAAAGGGAGGGGAGTTGTATGTGGCTTATTTTTCCCGGTGCCAGGTAGATGGGGAGGAAGTAGCGGCCGTGGGTATCTTCAAGTCGGAGAACCGGGATACTTATCTGAAGGTGTTCCTGGCAGATGAGAACTACCAGGTGAATTATGACGATGGTATCAACATCAATAAGCTGGATAAGGGATGTCTGATCTTTAATATTGCGGAGGAGGAAGGGTATAAGGTAAGTGTGGTGGATAGCATCAGTAAGCAGACGGAGGCGGTGTATTGGAAGGATGCTTTTTTGCAGGTGCAGCGTGTAGAGGACAGTTATCATCAGACAGAGGTGGCGGTAAATATGTGTAAGCAATTTATCAGTAATAAGTTGCCTACGGAGTATGAGATGAATAAGGTAGATCAGATGGATCTGTTGAATAAGTCTGCCGCTTATTTTAAGGAGAAGGAGCAATTCAATATGGATGATTTTGCGGAGGAAGTATTGGGGCATCCGGAGGCGATTGCTTCATTCAGGGAGTATAAGGATCATTTTCAGTCGGAGCATCAGCAGCCATTGCCGGACGAGTTTGACATTTCATCGCATGCGGTGAAGAAGCAGCAGAAGGTGTTTAAGAGTGTATTAAAACTGGATAAGAACTTCCATGTGTATATACACGGCAACCGGGATCTGGTAGAAAGGGGATTTGATGAGGCGACGAATATGTATTATTACAAGCTGTTATTTGAGAATGAAAGTTAGTTAAAGACAACATGAGAATATGGAGGGGCCGTTCCGGAAGGGGCGGCTTTTTGTTGTATGGTCAGGTTAGGTGTTGGATAGAGGATAGGTATACGAATGATACAGGAGAGTTATGGGAAAGGTGGACGTGAGATAAGGAATGGCAGTGGTGGGCAAAAGTCAGGAGGTGATTATTAATCATTTATATAGTAAATAAAAAAAGGGCCGGCCATATAGTCTGCATGACATTATTGGCCGGCCCGGTTATTTTTGGCAGCTATTGCTGCGGTTTATTATTTGGACTTTGTTTAGGTTTTGGAGGTCTACGGTGTTCCCGTTTTGGATCTCTTTCCTTTGGTTTTTGGTCGGGGCGTTGTGGTTGGCCCTGTGGTTGTCCGCCTTCTGCTTTTGGTTTGGGCGGTTGTCCGCCTCTGTTTTCAGGACGTGGAGGGCGGTTTTCGCGGCCTTCCTGTTTCGGCGCTTGTTGTTTATTGTCGGGACGTTGATTACCGCGTTCGCGATGTTCGCCCCGTTCGCGGTGTTCCTGTTTGGGATTGCCGCTGCGGTTAGGTTCTGGTTTACCCTCTGGTTGGTTACCGCCTTTGGCCGGTGTGTTGGGTTTATTGGCGGGGGCAGCAGTTTCCAGTTTTTGCTTTTGTTTTTTGTCTTTATCCTTCTGTTTACGTTTATGGGACGTTTTTTCCAGGGATTTCAGACTGATCTGGCCAACTACGTCGGCGAAGCCGAGATCTGTTTCTTTAGGTTTTGACGCGACTACTTCTACTGCTTTAAGGTCGTCGGGGCGTATACCTTGTTTGTTGAGCTGCCGGATCTCTTTCACGCGGGTGATGGTGAGGGGGTATTGCTTATTACTGTTTTCGTAAGAATACCACATGAGATTTTTGAAGATATCTTTCTTCTGCAGGTTGGCAGTTCCGTTAGCTGTCTGAATGGAGTCGGCATCTTCCGGGAAGTCTTTGAGGGCATCCAGGTAGGTATCGAGTTCGTAGTTAAGGCAGCATTTGAGGCGTCCGCATTGACCGGATAGTTTGGCCTGGTTGATAGACAGGTTTTGGTATCTGGCGGCGGTGGTATTGACGCTTTTGAAGTCTGAGAGCCAGGTGGAGCAGCACAATTCGCGTCCGCAGCTGCCGATGCCACCTACTTTTCCTGCTTCCTGCCGGGCGCCTATCTGGCGCATTTCCACTTTTACGCGGAATTCGGAAGCATATATTTTAATCAGTTCGCGGAAGTCGACGCGATCGTCCGCGGTGTAGAAGAATGTTGCTTTACGGCCATCTGCCTGGATTTCTACTTCGGCCAGTTTCATTTCGAGGCCCAGATTTCTGGCCAGTGCTCTGGCTTTGATCATGGCATCTCTTTCGCGGGCCTTGTTTTCTTTCATGCGGTTGAGGTCGTCTACAGAGGACCTGCGGAGTATTTTTTTGACTTCCGGGGTATCTTCTGCGCGACGTTTTTTCATCTGTAGTTTTACCAGTTCGCCAGTGAGGCTGACGGTACCTACATCGAAACCACTGATGCCTTCTACCGTTACCATTTCTCCTTTTTCAAAGATCTGTTTGGTGACGTTACGAAAGAAATCCTTGCGACTACCGTTATTAAAGCTTACTTCTATAATGTCAAATGGTGCTAAGCTATCACCTGTGGGAATATTGGCCAGCCAGTCGAATACATTCAGTCTATTACAACCTCCGCTACTACAACCTCCGTTACTTTTGCATCCTGCCGGCTTCCCTTCCGCACCCGTACCACATCCGGCACAAGCCATATAATTTAGTTTAAATTAAACAAATAACAATTTCCTTGCATTCCTAATCCCTTAAGGTACAGTTTTCTCACGAAAACACAAAAAGGGTGAAGTTACAAAGGTACGTTTTCAAATCAGAACTTGCGTTTTTCATCCCGGTAAGATGAAGTTTGGTAGCGGGTGCGGAGGAGGTGGGAGTGTCTGTATTGGCTATACGAAGGCGTTGCATCCGCATAGGGATGGAAATGATGCGACTGTCCATGATCTTGCTGGACGGGGAGCATAGCGTGCCTGGGGTTATATTATTATACCGGCAGTTCTTTTTTCCTGAATATATACTGTAATTGTATAGAAAGGGCGTGGAAGAGGATCTTGCCATTGGCATTCCTTTCTATATAATAGCAAGCATTATCGAGTGCGGTGCAGATCTGTTCGATTTGTTGCAGGTTGGCCAGTTTTTGCAATTTGGCGGCGAAGTCGACTTCATCGTCTGAGAATGCCAGTTGTGCTTTATCCAGGTATTGTAGTCTTACGGTATGTTCCAGGAGGTTGATGAAGTACCGGAGGAACTGTTTTTGTTTTTCCCGGCCCATTTTAGCGCTGGAGATATTTTCTATCCATTGTTGCAGGCTGGGTTTATTACCGGTAAAGATAAAATTGAGCCAGGTTCTGAGCAGTTCGTGGTAGTCATCTTCGGCATGTTGAAGGAGGGAGAGTGCTTCCCGGTAGTTACCCATGGCGATGGTGGCCACCTGTTGTGCCCTGGCGGGGGTTGCATTACTGCGGTGTACGAGTGCATCGACGAGGATGGGTTTGGGTAGCGGGTTGATCTTGATCAGGTGTGTACGGGACAGAATGGTAGCCAGTATTTGTTCCTGATTTTCTGCGACGAGGATGAATAAGGTATCTGGTGGGGGTTCTTCGATCAGTTTAAGGAGTCGGTTACCCTCGTTGCCCAAGTATTCAGGCATCCACATCAATAATATTTTATAGCCGCTTTCGAAGCTTTTGAGGCTTAGTTTGCGGATGATGTCCTGGCATTCGAGGGCGGTGATATTGCCCTGTTTGTTTTCGGCGCCGATAAATTGGAGCCAGTCGTATGCGTTTCCGTAGGGAAATGAGTTGATGAACTCTCGCCATTCTGCGACGTAGTCGGTGCTGACGGGTTTATCGCCTGGTTTCCGTGGGATAACGGGGTAGGAGAAGTGGATATCCGGGTGGATATATTGGGATGCTTTTATGCAGGCGGAGCAACGGCCACAGGCGCCATTTTCCTGTTTGTCTTCACAAACCAGGTATTGGGTAAGGGCGAGACCAAGGGGGAGGCCGCCGGCTCCTTCGGGTGCCAGCAGCAGCAGGGCATGGCCGAGCCGATTCTGTTGTATGGATTGTATCAGGTGTTGGCTGATATTTTCCTGTCCGATAATGTCTGAGAAAAGCATCCGTGCAAATTAAATGAAAAGGCAGAATGCAGCAAACCTGTATAAAAGGAGATGATTACTTCAGGGAGCTGAAGCATACGTTAGTGAAAGTTCCTTTTCCTATAGTGGTGCGATTGTCCGCTTCGAAATAATAGGTGCCTGAAATGATATGGTCTTCAGGACTGATCTTAGTAATGGTAATGGCAGAGGTGTCAGTATCTGCGAAGCGGTACCCGCTGCCGCTTTTAACGCCTAATACCATGAAGCCGCCGGTGTTAGACGTACCTTTTGCGAAGGAGTATGTTTTAAGCTGCATGGCATCGGAGCCGAGCGAACTTTCTTCGTATGGGCCATCTTTGATGTTCAGCACGAGTCTTACGGAGTCTGAAAGGGCTTCCAGGCTCATGAGCTTAAACTTGCCGGTGTCGGTGCGGGAGCGAAACAGGGTATTGTTTACTACGCGCATGGTGACAGTTTTCCCTGCGATCTGCAATTGCATGGCTGCAGAGGTGCAGTTATAGGGAGCACTATCACCGGAGCGTTTGCAGGAAGTTACTGCCAGCATACATATGCAGGAAGCCGTGACCAGTAAAGAAGGAAGACATCTATTCATAAACAAAGTGTATAACGGTGGCATTAACATGCCTATGTGAGCGGACAGCACTATAATTTCTTTCAATGCGGACTATCTGGTATATAGCATATCATATCCTGTACATATCAACTATGTAAGGAAGGTCAGGTGTAAATATTATTGTGCAGGCCGTGCGTTTACTTTTTCTCTATCGCTGCTATGACAGCAGGATCCGTTGGTTGGGTCTTGGGAGAAAATACAGCGACCAGGTTACCTTTTTCGTCCAGGAGGTATTTCTGGAAGTTCCAGGTTACTTCGGCTGGTTCCATGTGTTTGGCTTTACTTTCAGTCAGCAGCCATTTGTACAACGGATGGATGTCATCCCCTTTAACAGATATTTTAGCTGCCATGGGGAAGGTAACTGCATATTTTTTTGAACAGAAAGCCTGGATCTCGGCGTTGGATCCTGGTTCCTGCTGCCCGAAGTTGTTGGCAGGGAATCCTACGATCACGAGTTTGTCTTTGTACTTGGTATACAGTTTTTCCAGTTCGGCATATTGCGGTGTGTTGCCGCACATGGAGGCGGTATTTACAACCAGTATCTTTTTGCCTTTGTAATCGGCAAAATTGATCTTTCCGCCATCGATAGATGCTACTTTAAAATCGTATATGTTGCCTGATTTAAGAAATAACAATAAGGAGAGTAATGCCATTTTAAGCATAAAATGCAGATTTACGGATTAAAAACATCTATTCAGTAGTGAGTATAAAGGTAATTATCCGCTACTAAAATAATATAAAAATATGAGCAATGGTGTGTGAAGCTTAGGTTAAGCTATTGGTAATCAGTATTACAGGAGTTGAGGGGGGATTACTAACGTACAGCCATGGCCAGGCTGCAGATGCTTACATTGGCCCCGGTTTTTAATAGCTGGAGGCAGCAGGCTTCTGTTGTGGCACCGGTGGTAATGATGTCATCAACAAGCAGGAAATGATCCCGGGCGTATGTTGCGGGATGCTTGATATGGAAGGCTTGTGTTACGTTTTGCCAGCGGGTTTCGCGATTGTGTTTTGTTTGGGAGTGTTTGAAATGGGAACGGTAGAGTAGTTCTTTAACTGGTTGCTGTATAATGGCAGCGATGCCATTTGCCAGTAAAGCAGACTGATTATAGCCGCGTTGCCGTTGTCGTTGTCGATGCAGGGGGACAGGTACAATGGCGGTGATCTCTTGTATCCACGGGAATTGGAGGAGCTGCAGTCCCATCTGGCGGCCCATGTAGCGGGCTATATCCTGTCGTTGGTGGTATTTAAATTGGTAGACGAGCTGTTGAAGTGGGGAAGGTTGTATATAATAATATATAGCTGCGGCATGCTGCACATTTATCCGTCCCTGAAAGATACGTGCTGCCGGGTGGTCGTTGTGTGACAGGCATTGTGTAGCGGGTAACTGGTGCAGGCAGGTCAGGCATAATACTTCTTCTGCATCTGTCAGATCTTGTCCACAGATCTCGCAACAATGCGGGTAAAACAGGTGTACCAGGGAGCGGTAGAAAGAAACGAGCGGCTGCATGGGGTTGGGGGATGGATTCATTACTAAAATAAGTATAAAATGTATAGCGTGATATTAACAGGTGGGTTCGCCCACACCCACCTGTTAATGCCGGGTGTAGTTTTTTAATTAATTCCAGACCGGAGCACTGGTGGTATATCCATTCCCTGATCTGAGTACGTAGTGATAAGAGGAAGAGTAAAAGGAACCCCCTCTGCCGCCCTTAGACGTTTTTGAATACGTTATTTTATCTTTTTCCAGTAAGATGCGTGTTCCTTTGGCGGTGTTTTTAACTTTTTTCTCTGTGGTGGTGGTCACGGGAGTTGTTGTGACCCCAGGTTCTCTGCTATTTTTTGATAAGGTAACGCTGTAGTCGAATTGAATGACATTAGATGCTTTGACCGATTTTGTACAATTAACGTCCTGATAGAAGGCGAGGTATATATCTTCGATGGTTGTCTCGCGGGTAGATCCTGCAGATGGAAAACTAAGTTCATTTCGTTGATTGCTGAATTCTATTCGTGCATATACTTTTTCGATATTGCCGTAATTAATCTGGAATTGTGCTTTGTAAGCAGAATGGTCGCTCAGATAACGCATGTTGAACGTGATGGGTACTCCGGGAGCTTGCGCAGAAAAGGTTTGGCCACCTCCCAGATACTGCAGGAAGTTTTGGTAGCCATTTATTGTCTGCACGGCTTGTGCCCCCAGGCCACCTACGAGGTAGATTTTTATATCGGCGCTATTAATCGTATTGATTTCCTCCTGCGTGAGTGTATTGGAGCCATTAACGATGCCTAATATGCCGAATGCTTTTTCGAAAGCTTTTTTCAACTCATCAAAGCCAGCATCAGATTCCACGGTGATGATTCCCAGTCTTCCATAGGTAACGGAGCTTACATACAACGGAGAGTAAGCGCCTATTATATTGGGGTCAACATTCAGGTCGATCAGCTGGCCTGCTTTTGGGATGTCCATATCGATGGTGAAATTCTTTTGAATGAATTTAGCCATGAGGCCTGTTGATCTGGATATCTTTTTAATATTGGTAGTGGTGCCGCTGGAGGAGTTGAAAAATATCAGATTGGTATTTTTCCCGGTTGCAAAAAGTTCTTTCAGTTCGTCGTAGTAGGTGAATTCTTTGATGTTCAGGTTATACTTAGCAAACCCTAACTGTGCGAACTGGCTATTGAGCAGTACGTTATTTACCTGCCTGGTGGTAGCGGAGAGGGATGGTATGTCTATGGTGGCGGCTACTTTGCCTGCCGGCGCGGGTAATGACACAGAAACACTGATGGGTTTAGGGGTGTAGCCGATGACAGGATTGAAATCGAAGTTTTCTACAGAGTTACCTTTTATCAATGCGCCAGGAAAGATCTGATCTTCATAATCAGTATATACGACATGTTCGTTTGCTTCAACGAGCCAGGAGTAGGCGCCGGTATTCCAGTTAATTACTTCGCGTATCGGATTGATACCTGAGATGACAGTACCTGGGAATTGTGCGGGATCCTCTGCCCGCTTTTGTTCGTCTAGTGAGGCCTGGATATGGAGGGAGCTGTCGGTGTAAGGTGACCTTGGCTGTTGATCCCGAAGATCGATTTGTATTAATTGCTCGGGGTATTTTTTCAGGTGGCTGAAACCGGCAGATTCCTTTGCGGCCGACATAGGTTCGGCTTCTTTTTTACAGGAATAGAGTATGGCTGTGCTCAACAGAAGCCATAGGAAGGGGATTCGTGACATACAAAACAGATTGAAATTATTAAGATGATTAAAAGAAACGGGTACTAACAAGTGCTATTTCGGTATATATAATATGGTAGGGTGCGGGTGAACAAATCCGGGATAACGAAAAAAAAACGCTGACCACTATTTATTATACTAAAATAGTGGGACAATAATAATGAATTCAGTGATAGGTTGGTATCTATCACTGGGGAACTAGATAACGAATATGAAAATTTGATGATTCCGGGTTAGAACAGTTTTTGGTATACTTCTTCTACCCGGCCTACGGAGATCACGTCTATATTGAAACGGCTGAAGTCTACCCCTTTCTTATTATACCGGGAGATGAAGATCCTTTCGAAGCCTAGTTTTTCTGCTTCTGCGATCCGTTGTTCGATCCGGTTGACAGCTCGGATTTCTCCGCTAAGTCCTACTTCTCCCGCAAAGCATATTTTGCTGGAGACGGCGATATCTTCATAAGAGGAGAGGAGCGCGCAGAGGACAGCTAGATCGATAGAGGGATCTTCTACTCTGATGCCGCCGGCTATATTGAGGAATACATCTTTAACGCCGAAATGGAATCCACCTCTTTTTTCGAGTACGGCCAGTAGCAGTTGTAGCCTACGGAGGTCGAAGCCGGTAGCGGTACGTTGCGGGGTACCGTATACAGATTGTGTGACGAGGGCCTGTACTTCGATCAGCATGGGGCGCATGCCTTCCATGGTGGAGGCGATGGCGACACCACTCAGTTCATCTTCTCTTTGGGAGATGAGGATTTCAGAGGGGTTGGTTACCTGTCTGAGGCCCTCTCCGGTCATTTCGTATATACCTAGTTCTGCTGTGGATCCGAATCGGTTTTTGATAGTACGTAGTATGCGATAGGCATAATGTTGGTCTCCTTCGAACTGGAGGACGGTGTCTACCATATGTTCAAGTATTTTAGGACCAGCAATGGTGCCATCTTTAGTGATGTGGCCGATAAGGAATACGGGGGTATTAGTTTCTTTGGCGAAACGTTGCATTTCGGCGGCGGATTCCTTTATCTGGGATACGCTGCCTGGTGCTGACTCAATAAAGGGGGACTGTAGGGTTTGTATGGAGTCAATGATGACCAGTTGTGGCTGTAATTTTTTTATTTCTTGGAAGATGGTTTGGGTAGAGGTTTCGGTGAGCAGGTAGAAGCGTTCGTTTTTGGTTTTGAGACGATCTGCGCGCATCTTTATTTGTTGTGCGCTTTCTTCTCCGCTGACGTAGAGGGTGGTGATATTTTGCAGTAGCAAGGCGTTTTGCAGGAATAATGTGGATTTGCCGATACCGGGTTCTCCGCCTACGAGAACGAGGGAGCCGGTGACGATGCCACCACCCAGTACGCGGTTCAGCTCTGCGTCGGCAGTCTGCCATCTTTCTTCTGCTGCGCCGCTTACTTCGGAGAGGTGTACGGTTTTATCTGTTTTGGCAGTTGTTTCGTTTTTCCATTCTTGTTGACGCAGTGGTATTTCTTTCTGGATCTTTTCTTCTACGAAGGTGTTCCATTGTCCGCAGCTAGGGCAACGGCCGTTCCATTTAGCTGCTTCATAGCCACAATTCTGACAAAAAAAGGCTGTTTTTATTTTACTCATCATTTTTAGATACCTCGGTTACAAATTAACGGGTTATCTGTAGAATGGCGGGTGTTTTTTTGTTTTTTATGGGGTAAGAGGGGATAAATTGATATGATGGGCTAAGATGAACCGAGAAGATATTGTTTGGTAAAAAGAAAAAGAGCCAACAGAAGATTCCGTTGACTCTTTCTACTTACTAACCCATTAAATTCAGGTCTAAATTACTAAATGGCTTCAGAATAAAAAAGTTTATTTAAAGGATGTGAATAACTTTTGATCTTTTTTTATAATGTAATAGATCGGCTCCCATCGGCCATTTCAGCGGTTTAGAGATTGACAATTACTTTCAGCAATTTGGCCTAAAATGTTGATAAATAGGGTTGATGTTGATTATAAATGTATATAAAAAAAGGGGCATAGAATATTTTCTACTAATGACAAATAGTCTTATTTCAATAGGGGCAAAAGATGGTTTGTTGTCAATATGGCAGTGTTAAGTTTATGCAATGACACAAAAAAAGATTTCATAGCGTCAAATATTAAGGAAATCATAAAACCTGTTCATTTGATCGGCCTGGACTCTTATTTGAGGAGGGTAGTTGTAACTTTACATGACTTTAACCACATTGAATATGACACCAGGAATTATGATCGTATCGTTGATCTTTGTCGGGATCAGCATGCTCGTGAGTTTCAGATTAAAGAGCAAGTTTAAGGAATATAGTGAGGTACCGGTTTCATCCGGTATGACCGGCAAGCAGGTAGCGGAGAAAATGCTACGGGATAATAATATTTTTGATGTGCAGGTAGTATCAGTAGATGGTTTTCTTTCTGATCACTATAATCCTGAGAATAAGACGGTAAACCTCAGTCCGGACGTTTACAGTGGGGCAAGTGTAGCGGCGGCAGCTGTGGCCGCCCACGAATGCGGGCATGCGGTGCAGCATGCCACTGCTTACAAATGGTTGGGATTGCGATCCAAGCTGGTACCTGCTGTACAGGTAAGTTCCAATTTGGTTCAATGGGTGTTACTTGGGGGAATCCTGTTGATTAATGTATTTCCACAATTGTTGCTGGGGGGTATTATACTTTTTGGGGTGACTACGCTCTTTTCCGTTATTACTCTGCCTGTTGAGTTCGATGCATCTAACCGGGCATTGGCCTGGCTGAACCGTACCGATATTATGCGTGCGCAGGAGCATGCCAAGGCGAAAGATGCTTTGTGGTGGGCTGCGATGACCTATGTGGTCGCTGCAGTGGCTTCTGTGGTTACTTTATTACAATATATACTTATATATGCAGGAGCCCGATCTCGCGATTAAAAAGACCTACTATACATCAAAAAAGCCACCCAATGGGTGGCTTTTTTATTATAAGGCTATATTTGTAGGACAAGAATACCTGAATTCAGGGAGGAATATCTTTTATGATGATCAAAAAAGATATGTAATTTGCGTTTGTTAACGAAGAGTTCATATTTGAACCCTACTACTTGAACACAACTACTTGAACACAACCAATTGAACACAACTAATTGAACATTTGAGCGAGGAAGCACTTTTTTAACTAACTGTTGATTTATTTGTTGCTGCTGAGAATAAGGTTAGAATTTGCCTACCTGCATTTGATTTGTATTTAATTGTTTATTGAGAATAATCTGTTTTTTATTAACCAAAAACTATGTTTATGCGAAGGTTTTACTCATTGTTGACCTTAGTACTCCTATGTCTCACTTTTTTTACTGCCGCAATGGCGCAGAACAAAACCCTTACCGGAAAAGTAACCGATGCTAAGGATGGTGCTGTGTTGCCAGGAGTGACTGTAAAGGTGAAGGGGTCGAATCTTGGTACTGTCACGAAGATAGACGGTACGTTCAGTGTACCTGTACCCGAGAGGGCTACTGCGCTGATTTTTTCATTTGTTGGATATGGGGATAAGGAGGTATCTATTGTGGGGCAAACTAATTTAAATGTATCGCTGTCTACCGGTGATAAGGATTTGTCTGAGGTGGTAGTTGTGGGCTACGGTACGCAGACTAAGCGTGATATTACCGGATCTGTAGCGAAGGTGACGACGAAGGATATTGCGAACCAGCCGGTGGCAACTTTCGAATCTTCTATTCAGGGTCGTGCAGCAGGTGTTGTTATTGAATCTGGTAGCGGTAAAGTAGGTCAGGCTATGAAGATACGTATTCGTGGTACGTCTTCCGTTTCTGCCAGCAGCCAGCCTTTGTATGTTGTCGATGGGATGCCTATTATCTCTGCCAGCCAGTCAGATGTTACCAACGACCCT
Organism: Chitinophaga pendula; assembly: GCF_020386615.1. NCBI lineage: Bacteria > Pseudomonadati > Bacteroidota > Chitinophagia > Chitinophagales > Chitinophagaceae > Chitinophaga > Chitinophaga pendula. Next base: position 6,202,462 of record NZ_CP077769.1, on the reverse strand, counting down.
ACGAATCCTATTGCAGACCTTAACCCGAATGACATTGAGTCGGTGGAAGTATTAAAAGATGCTGCTGCGTCTGCTATTTATGGTGCGCGGGCATCCAATGGTGTGGTATTAATCACTACCAAGAGAGGTAAGCTGGGAGACAAGACCAACATTGAGCTGAATGTTTCTACCAGCTTTAGTAAACCTACCAGAAAGAGAGGGTTCCTGAATGCGAACGAATATCTTGACCTGGTAAAAGAAGTAGCTACCAATGATGGAAGGACTGACTTTAAAAACAATGATACTGGCTATCCTGATGAAGCGACTGCTATCAATGATTATTATAATTATTATGTTGACAACTATATAACTCCTTTTGCTGCGGGAACAGACTGGCAGAAAAGGGCGGTGAATACTAACTGGGAGGATCAGGTGTATCGTAAAACGGCTCATACCCGGCAGATAGATCTGGCAGTGTCCGGTGGTAATGAAAAAACCCGCTATTATGCATCTGGTACATACGCTGATCAGGAGGCAATCGTGATCGTAAACAGGTTCAGAAGATATGGTGCCCGTTTGAATCTTGATCATAATGCTAACAGTAAGTTATCATTCGGACTTAATCTGAATGTAAATCGTCAGCAGCTTGACCGTGTTGCAAATGATAACGCATTGTCAACTCCGGGGCAGATTGTGGCATTGCAGCCATTTTCCCCGATCATTGATCCTGCTACCAACGATCTTAACCTGAATACCTTGTATGCGAATGGATTGCTGGCAGCACGGGAGAGCTTTAACAAGCAGGTAGGTATCCGTACTATCGGTAATGTATATGCTAATTATTACATCTTGCCGTCTTTAAGTTTCCGGACGGAGCTGGGTACAGATATCTATAACCTGGATGAGGAAGATTACAGAGGACGTAATACACAGGATGGTGCCGGTATAGGTAAGGGTAGTTATATTCATAGTCAGAATGTCTCATTGAACAGCAATAACTACTTCAACTTTAATCCTAATCTGGGTAGCCGCCATAAGCTGACAGCTACATTGGGTATGAGTTATCTGCAAAATGATTTTACCGGTTCATTAGTGAGTGGAGAGAACTTTCCTTCAGATGCGATTAAAAATCTGTCTGGAGCTGCTACGATCAGCGATGGTTCTTCTTCTTCCCAGCGTTATACCTTCCTCTCATATTTCTTCCGCTCTACTTATACCTATAAGGATAAGTACATGGCCTCTTTTAGTGTTCGTACAGATGGGTCTTCTCGTTTCGGGCCTAATAACAGGTATGGTTGGTTTCCTGCGGGATCTCTTGGTTGGGTAATATCTGAGGAGGATTTTCTGAAAGGAAGTAAAACGCTCAATTATTTAAAGATCAGAGGTAGCTATGGATTAACAGGTAATGCGGAGATTGGAGAGAACCGTATTTATACGTTGATGGATGTGGTGCGTTATCCTGGATTGCCCGGGTTCCAGCCTGTACAGATCGGTAACCCGAACCTGAAATGGGAGAGAACAGCGCAGGCGGATATCGGTCTTGAGTTTGGATTCTTTGACAACCGCCTGAGTGGTGAGATCGATTATTATAATAAGCAAACTTCTGACCTGTTGCTTCGTGCCAATGTGCCTTTGTCTACCGGTTATGGGTTTGTATATCGTAACGTAGGTAAGATGGAGAACAAAGGGGTAGAAATCCTGTTGAACTCTAAAAACATTGTTGGCAAAGACTTTACCTGGTCTACTTCACTGAATGTGGCGTATAACAAAAACCGGGTAAAAGACTTACAGGGTCAGATTATCGACGCTGGTGAGCAACGTGCGATTGAAGGACAACCTATCGGTGTATTTTTCCTGCGTAAGTTCGTAGGTGTTGATCCGGCCAATGGCGATGCATTGTACGAAGGAGCGGATGGCAAACCAACCAACAACTATGGAGCGGCTCCGCGCCAGATAGTAGGCAGATCTAATCCGGACTGGACAGGTGGTTTTAATAACACCTTCAGTTATCAAGGTATTGACCTGAGTGTGTTCTTTACTTTTGTGCAAGGCAACCAGGTCTATAACAGAGCCGGGCAGTATATGAGTTCTGGCTTTGGTGGTGGATTTGACAACCAGACCCGTGACATCCTGAACAGGTGGCAAAAGCCGGGTGACATCACGGATGTACCCCGTGTATCTTCTAGCTATGCTACCGGTAACCAGACTTCTTCCCGCTGGATATATGACGGTTCCTACATCCGCTTAAAGACGCTGACACTGGGATACAATCTGCCCAAGTCCGTGTTAAATACAATCAAGTTTTCGGGTGTTCGTATTTACGTAGCCGGATATAACCTTTGGACGAAGACGAAGTATCCTGGTGATCCGGAAGTGAATACAGGTACGCTGGGGAATGTGGCCAGTGACAACATTGTAGGCGGAGTAGATTTTTACACTATTCCGCAGGCTAAAACATTTACCGTGGGACTAAATGTGAAATTTTAATCCGGAGTGTACTCCATCGTATGGTATCATTCAAACAGAAAAACATGAAAGCAGGATTCAAATATCTTAGTTATATACTTTTAGGCGCCACCATTGCCGCAGCGGTAGCCTGTAACAAGAAGCTGGACGTATTGCCAGGCGCGCAGATCACGCCGGATCAGATACGTAATGGAGATGATGTAAAGGCGACGCTGGCCGGCGGCTATAGTTCTTTGCAGAATGCAAGTGCTTATGGTGAGCAATATTTATCTGTGCCGGAACTGCTGGCTAATACCAATATCAGGTGGGTAGGCACTTTTGCTACCTATCGTGATGTTGCCTTAAAACAGCAGGTGGTTACTTTGGCACTGGCCACAGATATCTGGAACAGGGGGTATAAAACGATCAATACCATGAACCTTGTGCTGAGTAAGCTTAATCTTTTATCCGCTGCTGAGCAGGCGGTGATAGGCGGCGAGGCTAAATTCCTCCGGGCTATTACTTACTTTGAGCTGGCCGGTATGTTTGGTAAGCCTTATTCGGCTGGTAATATTACTACCAATGTGACAGTGCCTATTGTATTGACACCTATTATATCTGATGATCAGGTGCCTGCTGGTACACAGCCTCGTGCTTCTGTCGACGATCTTTATAAACAAGTGATCAGCGATCTGAAGGATGCAGCTGCCACCTTGCCGGCGGGAAATGGCGTTAAGGCGAATAAATTTTCAGCGTTTGCTTTCCTGGCAAGGGTATATCTGGCACAAGGAAATTATGCACTGGCTGCTGCATCTGCTGATTCTGTGATCAGCAAGGGCGGTTTTTCGCTGACTTCCAGTTTTGATAAGGAGTTTAACAATGCGGGTGTATGGTCATCTGAGGATATATTTGCTATTATTCAGAATGCACAAAGTAATGCAGGAACGACTAATAACGGGCTGGTGACCTTTTTTGCGCCTAAGCCTTTTGGTCGCGGTGACATAGCCGTGCAGCCTTCTCAGCTGGCCCTTTATGATGACGGGGATGCCCGTAAGGAATATTATCAGGCGAATGCACAGAATACCATTTTCTATACCAAGAAATGGAGTGTTTTATACGGAACTATTCCTGTAGTGAGGTTGGCGGAGATGTATCTGACGCGTGCGGAAGCGAATTTGCAGAATAATTCCAGCATTGGCGCTACGCCATTGGATGATGTGAACCGGGTACGTGACCGTTCAAAGGCTGGTATTTTAAGTGCGGTAACGGTAAATGATGTGGTAGCGGAGCGTGAGCGGGAGTTGGCCTTCGAAGGGGACCTTTTCCGTACGGTGAAGCGTCTGAAGAAAAATGTGGGCAACAGGCCTTATGATGATAATAAGCTGGTATTGCCGGTGCCGCAGCGTGAGCGGGATGTAAATCCGAAGTTATCGCAGAACCCGGGGTATTAATTCATTCTTATGCATTATTATATAGGAAGGGCTGGCCATGGCGCCAGCCTTTCTTATTTATATAATTATGGGGATAGGGACGGGTTGTTAGGTATTGTTTACCAGTTGATTAGGTAGGAGAGGAGAACGGACAGTCTGCTAGGGCGTTGTTTTTCAGGGGATTTATTGTCGTTAATAACTTTTAAGCAAATTTTTAATTGTTAATCAATATGTTATAAGGGGTATTGTGAAAAAAGTTGTCTAAATGTATGGTTATTTGAAAAGAGCGGTGTAGTTTTGCACTCCCGATTTTAGGGGAATTTTTTAATAGCGTAGGAAATTTTTATCGTATACACAATGAATACTTTAAGTTTTAAAACAAAATCCGCCAACGAAGCTTACGTAAAGCGCGATTGGTACATTGTAGATGCTACAAATCTGACCCTTGGCAGAGTATGTGCTAAGATGGCGGCTATTTTAAGAGGCAAGAACAAGCCTTACTACACCCCTCATACTGATTGTGGTGATTATATCATCGTGATCAATGCAGAAAAGATTGTGCTTACTGGTAATAAGATCAACGACAAGGAATACCTGACATTCTCTGGTTATCCCGGAGGTCAGAAAGCTGAGGTAGCCAAAGATCTGCTGAAGCGTCGTCCTGAAGTGGTGATCGAAAGGGCTATCAAAGGTATGTTGCCTAAGAATCGCCTTGGCCGTAAGATGTACAAAAAATTATTTGTATATGCAGGAGCAGAGCATCCTCACGCGGCACAGAAACCACAAACTTTAACTTTCTAATTTTTCTCTGATACATGGAAAAGCAAAAAAATACCATCGGTCGTCGTAAGGAAGCTGTTGCCCGCGTGTACATAAGCAAGGGTAATGGTAACATTACTGTGAACGACAAGGATTATAAAACATATTTCTCTCTCATATACCTGCAAAATCAGGTAGAGCTGCCGTTGAAGACGATTGATGCATTGGATAAATTTGACATCAAAGTGAATGCACAGGGTGGTGGTATCAAAGGTCAGGCAGAAGCTATTAAGCTGGGTATCGCGCGTGCACTGTGTGAGGTGAATGCTGAATTCCGTCCTGCGCTGAAAGCTGTTGGTGTACTGACCCGTGATCCTAGAGCAGTAGAGCGTAAGAAACCAGGTAAACGTAAGGCTAGAAGAAGCTTCCAGTTCTCTAAACGCTAATACATGGGAGCGATTAGCTGTTAGCCATTGTACTAATAGCTATCAGCTAGAGCTAAATTTTATTGATCCTTTTAATTGAGACAAATAAACATGGAAAATAATACCTCATTACAGCAGCAGTTACTGGAGGCAGGTGTTCACTTCGGTCACCTGAAGAAGAAGTGGAACCCCAAGATGCTGCCTTATATTTTCGCAGAAAAGAAAGGTATTCATATCATCGACCTGAACAAAACTGTAGAAGGTCTGCAGGAAGCAGCGGCTGCGCTGAAATCCATCGCGAAGAGCGGTAAAAAGATCATGTTCGTTGCTACCAAAAAGCAAGCGAAAGAGATCGTAGCTGATGCGGCTAAGCGCGTAAACATGCCATTCGTAACCGAAAGATGGTTAGGTGGTATGCTCACTAACTTCGCTACTATCCGTAAGAGTGTAAAGAAGATGCAGAGCATCGAGAAAATGCTGTCTGACGGTACTTTTGATAATATCACTAAGAAAGAGCGTCTCACGTTAACCCGTGATAAAGATAAAATGGAGAAAGTACTGGGTGGTATCGCTCAGCTGGCACGTGTGCCTGCGGCTCTCTTCATCGTGGACATCAGCCATGAGCACATTGCATTGGCTGAAGCCCGCAAACTGGGTATCTCTACCTTCGGTATGGTAGATACCAACTCTGATCCTACCCGTGTAGATTTCTCTATTCCTGCCAACGATGATGCGACTAAATCTATCGCTATCATTACCAACTACATTGCTGCTGCGATTGCAGAAGGTCTGGCTGAGAGAGCAAATGAAAAACCTGAGGACATCGAGGAAGAAGAAGAACAGGACAGCAAAGCGCTGAAATTTGAGCTGGAAGGTGGTGAAGATCGTGAGCGTGGCAGAAGGAATGGTCCTGGTGGCGGTGGTAGAAGTGCAGGTGGTCCTGGTGGTGGTCAAAACCGTGGTGGCGGTGGTCCTAACCGTGGTGGTGGTCAAAATCGCGGCGGCGGTGGTCCTAATCGCGGTGGCGGTGGCCCTAACCGTGGTGGTGGCCCTGGTGGCGGCGCTCGTCGTCCATCCAACACTGGCGGTGGTGGCAACAGGAGACCTGGTGGTCCCAGACCCTAACAAGTAATGAGTGGCAATGGCTAATAGTGCCCATCTTTATACCAGGAAGTCTTTTGCTTTCTGATATAGCTGGATACTCTTAACCATTGCCTAACATATACTTCTTAACTTCGCCCACATTACTCAACTTTTTAAATTATTTATATATCATGGCAAATATTACAGCAGCTGATGTAAACAAACTGCGTCAGCAAACTGGAGCGGGTATGATGGACTGCAGGAAAGCGCTGGTAGAAAGTGATGGTGATTTCGAAAAGGCAGTAGATTACCTGCGTAAAAAAGGACAGAAAGTAGCTGCGCTGCGTTCTGACCGCGAAACTAAAGAAGGTGTTATTATCGCTAAGACCAGTGCAGATGGCAAAACCGGTGTGATCGTAGGTCTGGGTTGTGAAACTGACTTCGTTGCAAAAAACGAAGATTTTATAAAATTCGCTCAGTCTATTGTTGACCTGGCGCTGGCTAACGGTATCTCCTCTGCAGAAGAACTGAATGGTGCTACACTGGATGGTGCTACTGTTGCTGATAAAGTAAACGACCAGGTTGCCAAGATTGGTGAGAAAATCACTTTGAGCAAATTTGAGAAAGTAACTGCTGCTGCTGTAGTAGCTTATATCCACGGTAACTACCGTATGGGTGTACTGGTTGGTTTCTCTAAAGAAGTGAGTGAAGAGACAGGTAAGGACGTAGCTATGCAGATCGCTGCTATGAACCCTATCGCAGTTGATGCGGATGGTGTAGCTCCTGAGCTGATCGCTCGTGAGAGAGAGATCGCTGTAGAGCAGATCAAAGCCGAGGGTAAGCCTGCTGAAATGGCGGAGAAAATTGCTCAAGGTAAGATCGCTAAATTCTTCAAAGAAAGCACCCTGCTGCAGCAGGCGTTTGTAAAGGATGGTAACAAATCCGTTGCAGACCACCTGAAATCAGTAGATGCTGACCTGAAAGTAACCGAATTCAAGCGCGTCGCCCTCGGGTAATCGAACTATATTTTGAAAAAGGAGAGATCGAAAGATACTCTCCTTTTTTTTGCGCCTTGCCGTTGGCAGGTGCAGGTGGTGGGAAACAACAGGGAATCATGCTATATTTGCAGCGCTTCTGGCGAAATAGCCGGCATACAGCAAAATTCGTATATTAGAAGACCGTAACTACATTAGCAAATACAACAAAACATTATTAAGAGTCATGTTGCCAAAGTATAAGCGTATTTTGCTCAAACTGAGCGGAGAGTCCCTTATGGGCGAAGGAAATTATGGTATAGATCATAAAGTGATTTCTCAGTATGCGTATGACATTAAAGCGATCACGGATTTGGGTGTTCAGGTTGCAATTGTTATCGGAGGTGGAAACATCTACCGGGGCATGAATGAGGCTGAAACCGGTATCGAACGCGCACAGGGAGACTATATGGGGATGCTTGCCACTGTGATCAACGGGATGGCGATGCAAAGCGGACTGGAGAAAGTAGGCTTATACACCCGTTTGCAATCTGCTATTAAAATGGAGCAGATCGCAGAACCTTATATCCGCCGCCGCGCGATCCGTCACCTGGAGAAAGGTCGTGTGGTAATATTTGGCGCCGGTACGGGCAACCCTTACTTTACGACCGATACTGCTGCTTCTCTGCGTGCTATCGAGATACAGGCAGATGTGATCCTGAAGGGTACCCGTGTAGATGGTATTTATACTGCAGATCCTGAGAAGGATAGTACTGCTACCCGTTTTGAGACCATCACTTTCTCTGAGGTATACCAGAAATCATTGAATGTGATGGATATGACTGCATTCACACTTTGCCAGGAGAACAAATTACCCATTATCGTTTTTGATATGAATAAGCCGGGGAACCTGTTCCAGGTGATCATGGGAAAGAATGTAGGTACACTTGTAAAAGGCTGATAATTAACTCATTGCATATAATTGATAAGGCCCTGTACGCTACCGTACAGGGCCTTATCAATTATACCGGAGAAGGAAGTCCTGATTATGGCTCTTTCATGTATTGACGTATCCTGGTGAAGGGGAGGAAAAGGGTGACCTGTCCCATGGCATAGGGACCGATCTCGTAGGCGGTATAGCTGAAACCGACTCCTTTGTCTGTCATATAGAAGTTATCGGAGACAGGAATGGTATCTACCAGTAGCATGCTGTTGAGCGGATCTGTGGGGGCCATTTTGTATTTTTCGCGGAATGCGGTAGCCAGGAGGTCTTCTATCGGATGCTGGTAGCCAGGTTTAAAGATATCAGTTATCTTCAGTACCTTCTTTTTGTCCAGGTCCAATGTGGTGTATGTGCTACCGCCGTTGCCATGAGCACCGCCGGTGTAGGAGTAACCATACCGTTCTATCACCAGCAGCGGAAATTTGTTCCATACCACCTTTACGTCGCCTTCGTCAGACCAGTTCCATGTAGCTGCGGTGAAATCGTCGTCAATATTACTACTGTCGGCGGTGATGATGTTGCCCTGATAATCAGTCAGGAAGTCGTGTACCTGGTCTTTCAGTAATTGTTGCGGGGAGGTGGCTTTGGCGTTGCCTATGAGCTGCTGACGGATGAATGCGGCTACCTTTTCGTCTGTATTGGTGGCCGGCCAGATAATGGCGTTGCTGACCTGGCCTTTGGCAGAACCTTTCAATCCTGGTTTTAGTTCGACGGAATCGCTGCTAAAGTATACATCAAAGCGTACGGCGTTGCTAAAGTCGCGCTTCAGGGTAAATGGATAAGAGGTGCCTTCTCCGCGCCAGGTGCCTTTAAAGGTGCCGTCATTATCCAAGGTGCCGTTGAAGGTGATCTCTTCTTCGGAGCGCGTATTTTCGAAGAGTACGAGGTGTTTGCTGGAATCGATGCTACCCCATATATCTATTGGTTCTCCTATTTTTTCGTAGCTATAGTATCCTCTGAATATATTAGGTCCATTTTTCAGCAGGTGCATGGTGAGTGCCTGTCCGGCCAATGTACCCTTTAATTGTACGTAAAAATAGGGTGTGGCGGAAAGATCCTGATCAGTAGCTGCGGTTGCCGTACTATCTGACTGCTGGTCTGCGGGCTGGCCTTTCTTACTGTTGCCGCATCCGAAGCAGAGGCTGGCTGAGATGAAGCCACTTAATAACAGCTGTTTCATAGTATTCGTTTAGTGTATACTTCCTTACAAATGTAAGATACTGCTGCATATGAAATGTGTCTTTGTCGATGCCGGCGGCTGACTAAAATCATGGTGACGAGTCGGTAATCCTTAATAAATTTGTAGCTCAAATAACTGGAACATGCTGAATAGAAGTATTGCAGACCTGCGTAAGGACTATCAACTGGCTGCTCTGAGTGAGCAGGATGTGGATAAGGATCCTTTCAGGCAATTTGATAAATGGTGGCAGGAGGCGTTACATGGGGAAGTGGATGAAGCGAATGCGATGACGCTGGCTACCAGTACTGTGGAAGGGAAACCTACGGCCCGTATTGTATTATTAAAGAGTTTTGATGAGAATGGGTTTGTATTCTTCAGTAATTACGAGAGCCGTAAAGGGCAGGAGATGGATGCGAATCCGCAGGTATCGTTATTGTTCTTCTGGCGGGAATTACAACGGCAAGTACGTATAGACGGTGTCGTTAGTAAGGTGTCTGCAGAGATGAGTGATGAGTATTACGATTCCCGGCCATTGGGAAGTCGTATTGGTGCAATTGCATCACCTCAGAGCCGTGTGATTGCGGACCGGGCTATCCTGGAGGAAATGGTCAGTAAAGTAGCGGAACGTTATGTGTCGGAGGCACCGGAGCGACCAGTTTATTGGGGAGGCTATCAGGTGAAGCCTTTGCTGATAGAATTCTGGCAGGGGCGTAGCAGTCGTTTGCATGACCGTATACAATATACTCCCGGATTGGCGGGCAGCTGGCAGATAGTGCGGCTGGCTCCTTGAGGAAGGGTAAATGCAAAATGTAATACTTTAAATGGTTGTGATGACGGTTATTGATTCCGTACGGTCCGGCATTTAGAATTTTACATTTTGCATTTTAGTTTGCCTTAAGCTTTTGGTGCAGCTTTAGCGGCAGTGTTCTTCCTGGTTTTAGAAGATCTGGCTTTGCCAAAAGAGCCATTGGAGATCTTACCTTTTTTGGTTTTGATATCACCTCTACCCATAACAAATTGATTGAAGTTTGTTTGTTTATAAATTACAGCGGGCCTATCAGGTGGGCTACCAGCTGCGTTTTGCGCGCAAATTAATGAATTTTATGATCATTTGTATGCAGCGATTCCCGGAGGGTGTATAAGTAATAGCAACAAAAAAGCAAGAAACATACCTGTTCCTTGCTTGAATAAGTTGTGCTAACTAACTGATTAGAGCTTGTCAGATAAAGCTTTACCAGCTTTGAACTTAGCAACTTTCTTAGCTTTGATCTTGATGATCTGGCCAGTCTGAGGATTTCTACCGTTACGAGCAGCACGTTTAGATACAGAGAAAGTACCGAAACCTACCAGTGTTACTTTACCACCTTTCTTCAGGGTATCAGCAACAGCTTTAGTAAAAGAATCCAGAGCTTCGTTAGCTTGGGTTTTAGTGATACCGGCATCTTTAGCCAGCTTGTCGATTAATTCGGCTTTGTTCATAGTTAGTAAGATTTAACTAGTGAAAAATGTTTGATGTGAGCAAATATAGCGCGTTTTATCAGATTACCAAATTTTTCAACAATTTTTTAAGGAATTTTTTATCGGCTGAAAAAGGCTACAGATAACGGTTACAGCAGATTGCCGGGTTGGCGGGTGAGCATATGAAACTATCGTTGGATTTCATAAATCCCCGTCAGTATTATGTTTGAGGCCTTTCGAACTATAAACGGCACAATAGGTCAAGTATTGTACCAAACTGCCAATCCCTTGAAAACAGTGGATTTCCTGTGGATAAGTTTGGGTCATTAAACGACCTGCATAACGGTTCTAAACGCTACAAACTGGTCTCCGAACAGGTCTATCGTCTTTTGACGGAAGTATGGAGCATGCTCCCGGATGTAGGTTTGATAGTTTTCGAGGCTATCTGTAACGTATTGGACGGTGTAAGTAGGGCCATCGGTGTCGTCCTGTTCGAGCAGGCGGCACATACGATAGTCGTGAAACAGGCCAGTGTCGAGTATTTCAGGGATGTGTACTTCCTTAATCCATCGCAGCCAATCTGTATGGATGTTGTGCGTGACTTTTATGGTGATGTTGTAGATGATCATAATATGCTGTTAGAAAGCCCTGCTATGGTGATGGCAGGGCTTTCGTTGTATAAAAATATTGTCAGGAAAGTAGGTAGATTATACCAATTCGAGGTATACGGGACAGTGATCAGAGTGTTTCACCTGTTGCCATATCTGGGCGCCTTTAAGACGTTCGGACAGGGGTTCGGTGACGTTGATATAGTCGATGCGCCAGCCTTTATTATTGTTCCTGGCATTGGCCCGGAAGCTCCACCAGCTGTACTGGTGTGGTTCGGGATTATATCGGCGGAAGGTGTCGATAAAGCCGTTTTCGAAGAGTTTATCCATCCAGGCTCTCTCTTCGGGGAGGAAGCCGGTGGAGTTCTTATTACCGACAGGATCGTGGATATCGATGGGTTTGTGGCAGATGTTATAGTCTCCGCAAACGATGAGATTGGGTCTGGTTTTGCGTAGTTCGGCCAGGTATCCAAAGAACTCATCCAGCCATTGGTATTTATAGGTTTGCCTGTCGTCTCCGCTGGTGCCGGAGGGGATGTAGGTATTGATCAGCGTGATATCGCCGAAATCGAGGCGTATAACGCGGCCTTCCGCATCGCTTTGCATGAAGCCATTACCATATTGAACGAAGTCGGGTTTGATACGGGTCAACACTGCTACACCGCTGTAGCCCTTTTTCTGGGCGGGGTACCAGTAGTGCAGGTAGCCTAATTTGTCGAATTGCTGGAAGTCTACATTTTCCTGTTGTGCTTTTATTTCCTGCAGGCAGATGATATCTGCGGGATCTGTTTGCAGCCATTCGGTAAAACCTTTCGTCATGGCCGAGCGGAGACCATTCACATTGTAAGATACAATTCTCATAAATGAAGCGTTATGACGGGCGGCAGCAGCGGTTGCGGTGCATAGCCCCGGGATGGTAGTTTATATTGCTAAGGTAAGGATAATTCCTGCTCTATGTGAAAGGGGCAGTAGGCGGCAAAAAAGGACGCCCTGGTGCTGCCGGATGTAGCCGGTGGGACCAGGGCGGTTGTTATTATAAGGTACCGGCTGTTATGGCCGGAGATGGATCACACATCATATTCCAGGTTGGGGCGGAGCCATTTTTCGGCTTCTTCCACGGGCCAGTTTTTGCGGCGGGCGTAGTCTTCCACCTGGTCTTTTTCGATCTTGCCGATACCGAAGTATTTGGCTTCGGGGTTGGCAAAGTACCATCCGCTTACGCTGGATGCGGGGTACATAGCCAGGGATTCGGTGAGGGTGATGCCGGTGTTGTTGGTGGCATCGAGCAGGTCGAATAGTTTGTATTTTTCGGTATGTTCCGGGCAGGCGGGATAGCCGGGGGCCGGGCGTATACCTTCGTATGCTTCTTTGATCAGTTCATCATTGCTGAGATGTTCTTCGCTGGCGTACCCCCAGAATTCCATGCGGACCCGTTTGTGCATCAGCTCTGCGAAGGCTTCTGCCAGACGATCGGCGAGCGCTTTCAGCATGATACTACTGTAGTCGTCGTGTTCCTTTTCGAACTTCTCCAGCCACTTTTCGATACCTATACCGGTAGTAACGGCGAAACCACCGATATAGTCCTGTTTACCGGTTTCTTTTGGTGCGATGAAGTCGGCAAGGCTGAAGTTGGGTTGTCCCGGCGCTTTTTTAACCTGTTGGCGCAGGAATTCCAATGTCTGTGCCGCTATTTCCGGATGGGCTGGCGTTACCTGTACGGTATCGGGTCCGGTTGTGTTGGCGGGGAATATTCCGATCACGGCATTGGCGGTGAGCCATTTGCCATCTATGAGCTGCCGTAGCATTATGCAGGCATCTTCATATAGTTTGGTGGCCTCTTTACCTACTACTTCGTCAGAGAGGATCTGCGGGAATTTACCGTGCAGTTCCCAGGCGATGAAGAAGGGTTGCCAGTCGATATATTCGGCGATCTCTCCCAGATCGTAGGAAGAGAAGGTCTGTACACCTATGTTGCGGGGCGTTACCGGCTGGAATTTGTTCCAGTCGATATTGGCCTTTAGTTTGGTGGACTGTTCGTAGGTGAGGTATTGTTTGGTTGGTTTTTTGTTGCGGAATGCTTCATTGAGCCGTTGGTATTCTTCCTGTACTTCGGTGAGGAAGTTCTTTTTCAGGGCTTTATTGAGCAGACTGCCAGTAACGGTTACGCTACGAGAGGCGTCGAGTACGTGTACTACGCCATGGCCGTATTCAGGTGCGATCTTTACTGCGGTGTGTGTCCTAGAGGTAGTAGCGCCGCCGATCAGGAGGGGTATATCAAACTGCTGACGTTTGAGTTCGCGGGCGATATGCACCATTTCATCGAGGCTAGGGGTGATCAGGCCACTTAGTCCGATGATATCAACATTTTCTGCTTTGGCGGTCTGCAGTATCTTTTCGGCAGGTACCATTACGCCCATATCGATGATGTCGTAGCCATTACAGCCGAGTACTACGCCTACGATGTTCTTACCGATGTCGTGTACGTCGCCTTTTACGGTGGCAAGTAGTATTTTACCAGCGGATTTGATTTCTCCGCCGTTCTCCTCTACCATGCGTTTTTTCTCCTCTTCTATAAAGGGAGTGAGCACCGCCACCGATTTTTTCATTACGCGGGCGCTTTTTACTACCTGGGGGAGGAACATTTTACCGCTGCCGAAGAGGTCTCCGACGATGTTCATTCCCTCCATCAGGGGGCCTTCGATCACTTCCAGCGGTTTATTGTATTTGAGACGGGCTTCTTCTGTATCTGCTTCTATATATTCGGTGATCCCGTTGACTAGGGCGTGACTAAGGCGTTCTTCGATGGTACCTTGCCGCCAGGTCTCGTCTTTTTCTATCACTTTGCCTTTGGCCTTTACGGTTTCGGCAAAGGCGATAAGTCGTTCGGTGGCGTCTTCCCGTCGGTTGAGGATAGCATCTTCACAGAGTTCTCTCAGCTGTGGTTCGATCTCGTCGTAGATCTGGATCATACCGGCATTTACGATACCCATATCCATGCCGGCTTTGATGGCATGGTAAAGGAATACGGAGTGCATGGCGTCTCTCACGGTGTCGTTTCCACGGAAAGAGAAGGATATGTTACTTACCCCGCCACTTACTTTGGTAAGGGGCATGAGTTGTTTGATCTGGCGGGTCGCTTCGATGAATTCAACGGCATAGTTATTATGCTCTTCGATACCGGTGGCGATCGCGAATATGTTGGGGTCGAATATGATATCCTGGGGGTCATATCCGACTTGTTCTGTGAGTATTTTATAAGCGCGGTGGCTGAAGTTGACCTTTTTTTCCAGGGTGTCTGCCTGGCCATATTCATCGAATGCCATGATCACCACGGCGGCGCCATAGCGCTGGCATATCTCTGCCTGCTCGATGAACTTGGCTTCTCCTTCTTTTAAGCTGATGGAGTTGACGATACATTTACCCTGGATACATTTCAGCCCTGCTTCGATGATGCTGAACTTACTGGAGTCGATCATGACGGGGATCCGGGATATATCGGGTTCGGATGCCAGCAGGTTGAGGAAGGTGTTCATGGCTTTTTCGCCATCGAGGAGGGCGTCGTCCATGTTCACATCGAGTACCTGGGCGCCGTTTTCCACCTGTTGGCGGGCTACGGAGAGTGCTTCTTCGTATTGTCCTTCCCGGATGAGCCGGGCGAATTTTTTAGAGCCGGTAACGTTGGTACGTTCGCCGACGTTGATAAAGTTGGTTTCGGGTCTTACGACCAGTGGCTCCAGGCCGCTGAGGCGCAGGAAGGGGCGAATGACCAGTGGGGTGGCAGAGGTAGTATCGGGGGACAATGGGGAGATATCTTCTGTCGTATGGTCGGAAGTGATAGTATAATCCATGTTGTAACTTGGCTTACTTTGAAAGAGATCAGGAAAATATGTGACGGTTATTACACCACGGCCTCAGCTAAGATAGGCAGTGGGCGAGGTGACAGTGAACTAACATGTTGTGCGATATGCCTGATGTGATCAGGGGTGGTTCCGCAGCATCCGCCCACAATATTAACAAATCCTTCTTTGGCGAAGTCTTCGATGATATGGGCGGTGTCTTCCGGTTCTTCGTCATATTCCCCGAAGGCATTCGGTAAGCCGGCGTTCGGATAGCAGCTTACATAGCAGCTTGCGATGCGGGAGAGCTCTTCCACGTGCGGACGCATCTGTTCTCCACCAAGGGCACAGTTAAGACCTATGGAGAAGGGTTTGGCATGCATGACGGATATATAGAAGGCTTCCAGTGTCTGGCCACTGAGGGTCCGGCCTGAAGCATCGGTAATAGTACCGGAGATCATGATCGGGAGCTGAGGGGTATGGGTATCACTGAAGAATTTCTTGATGGCATAAATAGCTGCCTTACAGTTGAGGGTATCGAAAATAGTCTCAATCAGCAGGATATCAGCACCGCCGTCATATAGCCCTTTGATCTGTTCATAATAGGCTTCTACCACTTCGTCGAAGGTAACGGACCTGAAGCCGGGGTTATTTACATCAGGAGAAAGTGACAGGGTTTTATTGAGTGGGCCGATAGCGCCTGCTACAAAACGGGGTTTGTCCGGGTTGCGGCTGGTATAATCTGTAGTCGCTTTTTTGGCGATCTGCGCGGCAGCGACGTTGAGCTCATAGGCCAGGTGTTGCATGTCATAATCTGCCTGGGCGATAGATGTGCTGCTGAAAGTATTGGTTTCGATAATATCCGCCCCAGCTTCCAGGTATTCACGATGTATGGCTTCTACGATCTGCGGCTGTGTAAGGCAAAGGAGGTCATTGTTACCTTTTACATCACTGTGGTGATCTTTGAAGCGATCGCCACGGTAATCTTCTTCTTCCAGTTTGTAACGTTGTATCATGGTGCCCATGGCACCGTCAATGATCAAAATGCGCTCAGTAGCGCATTGGGCTAATGTTTTCATCTTGTGATGTTTATTAGTTACGGTTTAAAAAGCCTTTGGGTCGAACAATAAACAAATCCACCCGCGGGAACCCTGCAAAGATAACTAAAGTCCAAATCAATTAAGCATTTATTGGTACCGGGGAGGAGGGCTGATGGAGTACCGTGAGAGGGCCGGATCAGGTGATAAGGCCAGGTTAATTATAGGTATACTATAGGAATGATACAGGAAAGGTGGACGTGAATTATACAGGAGGCTACTAATCCATTAATTATTAATCAATTGTGAGGCCACGAAAAGTATGCCGGATCGAAGAGTTATTCCACTGACGAAGAGGCCCGGGGGGCTGTGCTTGTATTAGAGGAGAGAGGCTAAGGTAGGGGAGAATTGATTTAATAATAATTTTTTTAAATTCAATAGTAGCCTGCATTTGAACGGTGTTTTTGCAAGATTTCAGCAGTAAGGGAGAAAAATATTTTTTGTTAGTCTATATTTCCTACTATATTTGTAGGGTAATAAGGCGGTAAGGCGCTACGGTAGCCACCCATTATACTACATGATATGCAAAAACAGTCTTTCATAAAGCCCTCTAAAACGCCACGCGCGTTGCACGCAGCCTCCACCTGCTGTGAGTCGTGTTGTACGTACTGTTGTTAATGAGCTTCCACCAATTCTCCTGCTTATTTACGTGTAGTATTCAAACCAATCTTTTATGACGATTTCTGAGCATATCAATAGCTTACAGCGGCACTTGGCGCAGCTGGGTTTATACCAGGTACCTGTGGAGGGAGCTGAGTCCGAGGTATTTAAAGTTTGCTTTTTGAACAAGTATGAGATGCAGCAATGGCAAAGGCTGCGTGAGGAACAATCAGTTAATAAAGCTGCCGGAAGTCAAACGGAAGGCAGGGACAGATATAATTCAAGAGATTCGAAGTAATCTTTTTTCATAACGTGGAATTACAGGTTAAACACACACGGGTGCTTTTGAGCACCCGTATTTTTTTGTGCCTATAAATATATTACTTCTGCACGTAACTTTCTAATGGTAATCTATTAGAAATGGAACGGGCGAGGGTCATTTCGTCTGCATATTCCAGTTCTCCTCCGAAGGCGATGCCACGGGCGATCGTGGTGATCTTCACCGGGTATTCTTTTAACTTTTTGGACAGGTAATATATGGTGGTATCTCCTTCGATGGTGGGACTGACAGCCATGATAATCTCTTCTATTCCCTGCTGGGCGACCCGTTCTACCAAGCTATGAATATTAAGTTGATCCGGGCCGATGCCATCGATAGGGGAGATGATCCCTCCGAGAATATGGTAAAGGCCGTTATACTGCTGGGTATTTTCGATGGCCATTACATCCCGGATGCTTTCGACTACACATACCACAGATTTATTACGGGTATGGCTGGCGCAGATGGTACATATCTCTTCGTCGGCTACATTATGACATTGGCGGCAGAACTTGATCTGTTGCCGCATGCGGGAGATGGCGTCACTGAATTGCTGTACTTGTCCCGGGTCTTGCTTTAGCAGGTGCAAAACAAGGCGCAGGGCCGTTTTTTTACCGATCCCTGGTAACCTGGAAAATTCATTAACCGCATTTTCGATCAGTGCAGAAGAAAAGATCATGATACAAAGTTAGTCATACAGCGGAAAAAGCCCGCATTTTGCCCTGGGATCACTATATGGCGATTTTTTCGTTGACGCCCCAGTTGGCTTTCAGATTTATCTTATTAGGGTAACTGACTACCCGTTCGGGTTGTTTTTTAGGCGAGCCGTAGTATACGCCCCGGTCCCATTTACCATTGCCGTTCTCATCAATCAGGAGGCGTATTTCATATTCTCCCGGTTGGAGCAATTCCTGTTTCCAGATTCCTTTACTGACATCGCCGGTATATTTGATCTCTTTATCCTTTACCAGCTGAACGATGTATTTCAAGCTATCGGAGTGGTTTGCATTTTTGGTACTATCGCTGATGGTAAGGGAGATCTGGATCTTACCATAGTCATTCCTCTTTTTGGAGATAAATGCGGTCGTATCTGCTTTCGTCAGTTGCTGATCAAGTGTATCGGTAGGTGCTGTTTTCGCGGTAATGAGCCGGTAGGGTGTACCTTCTTTCCATTTATAGAAGATGGAGAGTTTGGTGCGGGTAGAGTCGAAGGAGTGGGTGAAAGGGACGGGAGTAAACAAGGTATCCTCTGTCAGTTCCATTTGGGTACTGTCGAGGGATTTTATCGGGATGGTGAATGTCATTAACAGGGGGCCTGTCAGTTCCTGTTGTCCTCCTTCGAGTGCGGCGGAAACGTATAGCCTGGGTTTCTTTTTGTCTTTATCTTTTTTTTCCGGCTCTGCTTCAGCTGCGTTTTCGTCTGGTTTTTTGATTAGGGTGGTATCTGCTTCGGCAAACAGCAGCAGGTCTACGTCTTTGAGATTTTGTGTACTCAGATGGATAAGGCTGTCTGCGAAACCGATCAATTCGGTGGGTTGTGTGTATTGGAGGTCCCGGTCTTCTTCTTTCAATGCGAATAGTTTATAGGTACCGGGGGCCAGATTTTTGAATCGGTAGCTGCCATCTCCTTTGGACTTGGCATAGTAGACGGGTTTTTCCTTGGATACTACGGAGTCCATGGTGTGGCGATAGAGCATTACGGCTACGTTGCTATCTACTTTGCCGGTTTCTGCCACGACGAGTTTACCACTGATATTCAAGGAGTCGAGGTAATCGCCTGTTGATACTACGTATTGAAAGTCTTCGATCGGGTTACGTTCGTTAACATCCTTTACGGCATCGGCAAAGTGGAAGGTGTAGGTGGTATTGGCTTCGAGGGTATCCTTTATTTCCATGGTGATGGTCCTCAGTTTGGCAACCACGTTGGGTGTCCGTTTGAGGGTAGGGGATACGATCATTTTATCGATGATATTGTCTAGTTCCACGTATTCATTGAAGTGGAAGGTTACTTTTTTGCTTTTGAAGTGCAGGGATGAATCGAGGGGATAGACATCCACCAGTACAGGTGGGATGGTATCCCTGGGCCCACCGCCCGGAGGTACTATATTGGCACAGTTAGAGAAAAAACAGGACGCTATAAATATTAGTCCGCAGGCCCAATACCGGAAAAGTTGTGTCATGTGATGTTATTAAAAGCCAATTTCCAGAAAAAAATGGAAAATGGCGCTCAAAATTATCTATTCCCTGCATGGCAGCCATCAATTCTTTTGGAAAGATCAAAACCGGGCTTCCGGTTCTTCGTCTTCGAGGTCGTGCAGGGCGATATGCAGCTTATTATCCTTCACGAAGTTACACCAGGGGCAGTCTTCTTTGCCGCAGCCGGTATAGAAATCATATCGCTGGATGCGTTCCCAGGTATCTACGATCTGTTCCGTAACGGTGGTCATGTCTTCCGGGGTGATAACTACTTTCTCTTTGTGATATAGCTTTTGTTTATTGGGTTCTATAAAGTCGAATTCTGTACTTACGACCTGCCAGTTCCGTTGTTTGTAATTGTCCAGCAATATTTTATAGAACACGGCTTGCCGCCAATAGTCGCCTCCATGGGGGTGGCGTTCATTTGGGCGGTCGAATTTGCGGTAGTCTTTGATTGCCTTTTCGTAGTCGCCCGTCTTATAATCTACTACGTTGACCTGGCTACCTTCAAATTCCAGTTTATCCACCTTGCCTTTGATCGGTACTCCTTTGATGATCACATTACGGATGTTCCTTTCTACGCTGACGATCTTATTCCAGCTGTGGATATAGGTATCGTAGTAGCTATTGAGGATATCCTTTCCGTATTCCATCCTACGTTCAAAGGATTCCCGGGTAAAACATTCGCGATTGCGTAGCATGCTCCAGGTAAAGTCGCGGATGAATGCTTCTTTGGAAGGGAAGGCGTTGGCGGGGTCTTCCTGCATTTTCTGGAACAGTTTCTCTACTGCGAAGTGTACTGCAGAGCCGAACTCTGTGTTCTCTGAACGGCCGGTAGGGACGCGGACCAGGTTTTTATAGAAGAAGCCCAGGGGGCAGTCGAGGTAGTTATTAAGTGCGGTCACGTTCATCACGAAGTTGCCCAGCATGGCTTCTACGAAGAGCTGGTCAATACGGGCAATCTCGGGCGCCTGGTTTTTCGAGTAATTGAGTAGTTCGAAGTCGAACATGGTCTCCTCCGAATGGGTGATCTTTTCATTGGGCAGTATATGCTGTTCGCTTATTTCGGTAAGGAACATGCTTGGTTCCAGCTGTTTGCCATCCTGTTTGTGTTCCGGGTAGCTGATATACAAGTATTTTTCTGCCCGGGTGATGGCTACGTAAAATAGGCGGCGTAATTCCTGCTCGTCCGTAGAGGTGGCCTGTGTGGAGAATACGGTATCCGGGAATACAAAGCCGCTGTTGTTCTTCCGTTTTTTCTCCCACACGTGGGAGTTGGTACCTGCCATGAACACATATTCAAACTCCAGTCCTTTGGAGCCATGTGCGGTGATGAGATTGACGCCTTTTTCGTTGCCGGAGACCTGTACCAGGGGGATAGGAATTTTATTGTTTTCCATCAGGTCGACCATTTCCATAAAGGCCGTTATATTGAGATCAGGATTGCGGCGGGTTTCTTCTTTGATGAAGTCGAATAGTGCCTGCAATACTTTCATGAGCCATATTTTCTCTGGAGACTCCATGATATGGGCCATAATACCTCCTTCCTGTATCATGCTGGCGAATAGCTGTTGCAGGGTGAGGTTATGCGCTTCCCGTATCCAGGTTTCCAGCATTTTACTGAGGGCGATGAGAGCTTCATCGGGAGCGGAGGTAAATAATGACAGGTTGCGGGTGGTTTGCCATT
Organism: Chitinophaga pendula; assembly: GCF_020386615.1. NCBI lineage: Bacteria > Pseudomonadati > Bacteroidota > Chitinophagia > Chitinophagales > Chitinophagaceae > Chitinophaga > Chitinophaga pendula. The sequence goes on along the minus strand of NZ_CP077769.1, from coordinate 6,181,383 downwards.
CCTGCAGGTATTGGCGGATGGAGGTCTTTTCCTGGTAACCTTTTTCCGCTACTTTGATGCTGATACGAGCGGCTTCTATACCAGGGATGTTATAGAAGTCGTAGTGCATGATGCTGAACAGGAGGTCATCGCCGCTGTAGGGAGTATCCAGTTCGCAGGCGACATATCGCATCAGGGTGAGTACTTTACGAGCGAAAGGGACTTCGAAGAGGTTGATATTCCGTTTGGAATAAAAGGGCAATCCTTTCAGGCGGAAGTATTGGGCCAGCTCTTCTCCATACCGGTTTTCGCGATAGATAACAGCGACCTTGCCGGCTGGCACGCCTTGTTCCAGTAGTTTGGCGACAGTGAGTGTAATGCCTGCCATTTCGTCCCGGGGAGTATCGTAACGATGTATGGCCGGAGGTATGTCGAGAGGAACCAGGTGGCTATTGCTGGCTTTGAGTTGTTTGCTGAGGCCAGGTAGCTGGTTGACCAGACGGGAGTTGCCATTATTGTCGATGAGAGCCATGGAGATATCAAGGATATTCTGCACCGAGCGGTAGTTCTGTGTGAGTACGATGGTGCGGAGCGTATCTACGAAGCTACTGGCGAACTGTTCCATGTTTTCCACGTTGGCGCCCTGGAAACGGTAGATAGATTGATCGTCGTCTCCTACTACGAATACATTGGGCAGTTCTTCTCCATCTATCAGCAGGCGGATCAGCTGGTTTTGTGTACCGCTGGTATCCTGGTATTCATCTACCAGGATGTATTGAAAGCGTTCTTTGTAATCGGCCAGGAGGTTAGGGTGCTGTTGAAAGGCCCTGATCACCCAGTTGATCATATCATCGAAGTCGTATCGATTGGCCGCGTGCATCAGTGACTGGAATACATCAAACTGCTCTACAGCGGCCTGCAGGCGTGCCATTTTTTCCTGTTCGATCTCAATTTTATCTGTGCGGATATCTCCTTTCTTAAAATTTTTAGTGGCCCGTTTACAGATATATTCTTCCCTGGTGGGGAGGCTATCGAGATAAGCCCGGATACAATCCTTTATGTATGCGACGGTCCAGCCTTCCCGTTTCATAGCGGAAAAGAGGGAGGTCAGGTTTTTCATATCGAAATAGACGTCACCCCGGTATCTTTTGAGTGGGTTGTCTTTTCCGAAGCCATCGATCAGTTTCTTTAATAATTGGATCTTTTCCAGTTCTGATATGGGGTCGAGGGATGTCTTTTCAAAAAGACCGAGATTATCCTGGATGACCTCATTGCAGAAGGAGTGGAACGTGTGGATATTGACCCGATAGGCATCGGGGCCTATGAAGTCAGTAAGCCGTTTACGCATGGCTACGGTGCCTGCATCGGTGTAGGTGAGGCACAATATGTTCTGGGGCATGAAATCGGAGTCCTGAAGGATCTTACCGATGCGTGATGCCAGTATCTGTGTTTTACCAGTACCGGGACCAGCGATCACCATGATCGGGCCTTCCGTATTATCTACTGCTTCCCGCTGTTGTGCATTCAGCTTTTCATACACATCTTTGAAACGGCTCTGATATTGTTGTGATTCACGCGACATTCTGAATATTTACGATTTACATCCGGTATCCCTTTACCTGGGAGGTGGAGGGATAGCAGAACATACAAAAATACGCTAAAAATCGGCGCTAAACTTGTGGGTGATCCGGCAGCTTTATTGCAGCAGCGATGTGGTCGGGCGAAAACAATTAGGGTCTGGTGACGGCGGCTTTGCCATGTCCGTTGAGCAGCATCCACCCGGGAGCGGTATTATCAGCGGTAGTCATCGGCACGATGTATATCAGGCAAGGGGAGGAAGGGATACCTTTTTTCCAGGCATAGTGTGCTACTGCGAGGGTTTTGCCGAAGGAGACGCCTGTTTTATTTTGTATCACCTGGTTGATCTGAACGGTATCCCAGATATACCTGCGATCTTCTCCTCTGGCGATCAGTTTTACATGTAGTACGGCGGTGGCTGCTGCTGCTTTGGCAGAATCGACAGGGATTGACGGGTGTTTGTCTTTGGTGCCCTGTTGAGCGATTGTGCCGGTGTGGTCGCCTGCATTGCCACATCCACTGATGACAAGCGGTAGCAGGCAGGTGATTGCAAAAAGTAGCCTCATTGGTGCAAACAGGTGTTTTTGTTGATACAGTAAGGGTTTTGCCGCGAAAGTACGGATAATCCTTTAGTTCATGTTATCTTTAATAAGGCTGTGAAAGCCATTTATTTTATGAGTAAGACATACAGATTAGAATACACACAGGTATTACCGGTAAGCCTGGGGCGTGCCTGGGATTTCTTTTCCCGGCCGGAGAATCTGCCACATATTACACCACCGTATATGCGATTTACGGTAACCTCTCCTGCACAGGGGCGATCCATTTATCCCGGACAGATCATCACGTATACCTTACAGCCGGTGTTGGGTATTCCTATGCGTTGGGTAACGGAGATCACGCATGTACGTGACATGGAATACTTTGTAGATGAGCAGCGGGATGGCCCTTACCGTATGTGGCATCATCAGCATCATTTCCAGGAAGTGGAATCGGGGGTGCTGATGAAAGATATCGTACACTACCAGATACCTTTCGGGCCTTTAGGCCGGTTTGCCAACTATGTGTTTGTACAACGGCAGCTGGAGTCGCTGTTTACATTCCGGCGACAACAGACAGCTGTTTTACTCTGAGAGCTTATTGTGTGATATCACTGCTTCTGGACAAGTGATCTCCATTGAAGAAGTGGAGGGTCTTTAGTCCGCTTTTGGCTACGCTGCCTATCCAGAGGGGGGTGATGGTATAGGTGTTTTTTGCACCTGCGGTTGCAGTGAAGTGTAGGTCCGCCGTGTTATTCTGGTCGTTGATCTCCGCTTTTTGCAATTGAATGGTTGTACTGTAGCTGGTAACGGGCATGCTAACAGCGATGACCAGTTCCGTACCAAAATCAGGGGTGGTGATGGGAGTGCTAAGTGTTTTGGCGGTTGCAAATAGGCTATCGAAAGATTTCTGATTATCGATTATCCAGAAGGTAAGGCTATCCGCGACTTTGATATTGTTTTTAACGAAGTAGCCATCTACCGGTTTTACGGCCAGCTGGGTGATAATCGGTGGTTGGGCCGCGGAGGGGGTATCTGTATCCGGCTTTTTATCTGAGGAGGTAGTTGGCTGTTGTCCGCAGGCTGTTGCCAGTATTGCGGTGGCGAGGAAGGGGAGGAGGCGTTTCATGAAAGTGTTTAGGTTTAGCGCAAATATAACAGCTGTTACTGTTACAATGTTCTAGGGCAAGGCTACGTACAAGGAAATATTTCCTACTTCGTGCCGGGGAGCCCCTTTTAATTCGGCGCTGTTGCTGCGTTGGGTATAGGTGACGGCGACGCCCCGGAAGGAGACGGCGGTACCGAATTCGAGGGTGGTGGACCAGCGGCGCTGGCGGGTGGTATTATACTCGCTTTCCATCAACATTTTATTATAATGGTGACTGAAGATGCTGCCTTCCAGCAGAGCGTTATGAAATACGCCTTCTGCGGAGGGACGGATGTATGCATATATTTCCGGCCAGGCTCTTTTTTCGGGGGTAGTGCCGGTTGGTTGTCCGAAGTAGGGTCTGAAATAGCCAGCCCGGATGGTGGCGTTGATGGTAGCGCTATTGATCATTGTACCTGTATAGACGGCGGCACCTCCGAGGATATCTATCCAGGAGGCGGGCTGCCATAACATTTTTTCTGCGCGTAGGCTGTAGTTGATCAGCAGGTCGTTGGGTAACTGGTTGCCCCATCCCATCGGCCGCTGGGCATCAATTACACGATGCATTAATGTTTGCGCTTCTTTGGCAAAGGCCCAGGGGCCCATTACCCCCAACAGCCATTCGCTATGGAGGTTGTATTTTTTGTCCGGATTATAGGAAAGAAGGCCATGGGCGCCGTATAATGCGCCGGCGTAGGAATAATCGTTGGGCTGATATTGTGTGGTGGCGAGATCGGTGGGGGTGATCATGATCTGCATGACGCTCCAGTAGTATCGGTTAATGCTGTTACGGCCGGTTTGTGGGAGTACCCATTTGTCAAACGACCGGGCTGGTTTTTTCCGGAAGTAGAAATAGTCGATACGAGTGCCATTGGTATATGCTTCATCCGTGCCCTGACCGCTGATGTTGAACAGGTCATTATCTTCATATATCCTCAGCATCCGTTGCTGTTCGGGTAGCATTATTTGTGCTTTCACTCCTGTGGTGGCCAGGACGATGCCCAACCATAATAGAACCTTCTTCATAAAAAGTGCACATTATATTCATTCCGGGCTGCGGATAGGCGGAATAGCGCTTACCGGCACGGAAAGGTGACTACAGCAATAGCAGTTGAAGGTGAGTGATAAGTTGTGGTTTAAGTGCGATAACAGACAGTAGTATCGGAGTGGGAGGATCTATGATCCATTCCGTGGTGCTACCGGCAGGGTACAAAGGTAAGGGGGGAAATGCGGATAGCAAGGGAGAATCCTGCCTGTTGGGGTAAAAAAAGTTGCCGGGGTTCATATGATTGTTTGAATTAATTAATTACTTTAGCTTATAAACTAACACCCCTAAATTATTGCAGCACGCTACCGTACATATCAGTGAGCAGGTTCTGATAGACCAGCTTATTGCGGGAGACCCCTCAGCCAGAGAAACCCTGTATGACAAATATGCTGCAGCGCTATACGGAATTGTGCTGCAGATCGTTCCCTCGAGAGATAAGGCAGATGATGTACTTGTGAAAGTATTCAATTATATCTTCCTGCATATTACTGCCTTCAGGGCATCCGGTCACTATACGCTTTTTGCGTGGATGATGCGGATTACCCGGAAGATAGCAGTGGAAGAGGCGCCACCGATGGCTGCCGTTGGTAATGAGATTGCTTTGCGGGATAACAGTTTAATGCAGCGTTTCGCGGTTTCTTTGCCGGAGGAAATGTACCAGGCGTTTCGTCTTTGTTATTATAAAGGCTTGCAGCCGGAAGCTGTGGCACGTATGTTGGGGAGTACACCGGAGGAGGTTAGTTTTGCTTTAAAACAATCCATGGTTGCATTTAGAAAATTCCTGAAAGATAATTGGAGCTAAAACAATACATAGAGAGCGGCATTATCGAGTTTTATGCGTTAGGGCTGGCCTCTGAGGAGGAGCAAGCGGAGTTAATGCGTATGCGGCAATTGTACCCGGAACTGGGTACGGAGATAGCGGCTGTAGAAGCCCGTTTGCAACAGATGGCTTTTGACGAGGCAGTGCCTCCGCCTGAGCGATTGCGGGAACGAGCTTTAGCAGGAGCCAACTGGCAGGATGCGAAAACGGGCAAACGCGGTAATGCGCGATCCAATTATACCTTTATTAATATCCAACCTAAGAAGGGGGATTATATATCAGTTCACAAGTGGTGGAAATACCTGTTCATTATAGTATTTGTTTTATCGAAAGTATTTTTAGTAGCAGCGATATACTTTTACCTGAAGTATAAGCAGCTAGAGGAAGAGCGGGATGCAGCACAACCGGTAAGAACGGAGGCTGTTCAGGCGCATCCATAAGATTGTTATTAAGATCGAAAGAAGGTTTTATAAGGCTGATTATCTTGCCTGTTACAGTATTATTGAGACAGATAGTAGCCAATACACCTATTATTGAAGAGCCATTGGTTGACCTGCGCCATCTAGTATTCCGGTCTTTATGCCTTCGGAACCATTTATGAAGGGTTGATAACACTGATCAGCCTTTTATCATTGTCGCTGAGTGAAATTACTTACTCATTCAGAAGCTCAGTATCCATATATTATTTTAAAAACGAATTTATTATATTTGTAATCCTGTCTGCAAGTGTACATGTAATAAATAACATTGATAATTTGGACCTCACTCAATATATAGAAAGTGGCATTATAGAAAGCTGCGTATTAGGTCTGGCGAGCCCGGAAGAGCGGGATATGCTGGCACGGATGCGTATACTTTATCCTGAGGTGGATGAGGAGGCAGAAGCGGTAGAGCAGAGATTGGAACGAGTGGCTGTTGACGAGATGGTACCGCCGCCTGTGCATGTGTGGACAAGGATTGCCAGGCGTGTGCATTGGCATATGCCACCTCCTCCTGCGGAGGAGGAGCCTCCCCAGCGACCTGTAGATGACCGTGCCTATACAATCAACGTGATGCCAAGGGTAATGACTATCAGTATCTGGTGGCGTTGTGCTTTTGTAGGGTTGTGTATGCTGGTGATGGCCTTATTAGCGACTACCTATTATTTTTATACTAAATATCATCAGTTGGAGGAGAAGGTCCTGCAACTTTCTCTACCTGCTGTGAAGGCATCTGCTCAGCCGTAGCTGGCTATTTTATTATTGCTATAACCCGCTATGGGTCTGTTTTTTGTCTACCCTGCCTTATAACTGAATGCTTTTGGTATGTTTCTTGCTTTTGCTGAAATTAGCAATAAAATCACCTTCGAAATGAAAAAACTATTCACCGTATTACTGCTGGCTGCTTCTTTATTTGCAATTTCCTGTTCCAGTCCTTCAGGAGCTACAGGCCAGACTACCTCAAAAAAATCTGTGATCGGTAGCTGGATTATGACCGATATCTCTTTTGAGGGCATCCCGGAGAGGGCAAAAGTAACTGTGTTTGATCAGGCTTCTTATGAGTGCTTTAAAGGGAGCCAATGGGTATTGCCATCTAATGGTAAAGGGTCTTATACTTTATCTTCTACCGCAGAAGGATGTTCGCCAGCTTCGCAGCAGATCATGTGGTCGCTGTACAAAGCGGGAGGCACGGACCAGTTCCAGTTCAAAAAACTGTATGATGGCGTTAAACCTAAGAACGTAGCCGAAGGGTATCGTGTATCGGTAAATAACAACGGTAATACAATGAGCTGGCGTGCGACCGTAAATTTCGAGGATAAAAACGCTTACATTATTTACACGTTACAGCGCAGATAATACAGTCGAAGATATAACTACGTATATACGGGGCCGTTTCTTACAGAGGAGCGGCCCTTTTATATTGTTGCGTGTGGCTGATCACGTTAAAGGAGGCTGGGTATCAGATAGATATCGATGGCCTGTGCACATATTATGGCACAGGGGCCATCCTGTCCGGGAATAGCTGATAAAGCATAATTACGCCTTATATGGTCCCATTCAAAATACCTATATTAGTACTGCAAATAAATTGCGGAGCTTTATACCGGCTGTAGGGACCGGAACAAAACATACCATGGAAAACACGCCAACTACTACAGTACAGTTGCTGGCCTTCGCCAGTTTTAAAGTAACTACTCCTGAAGGCCGGGTAATATTAGTAGACCCCTGGATTACCGGCAACAAATTATTACCTGAAGGGCTGAGTTGGCCTGAACAGGTAGATCTCATACTGATCACGCATGGTCATGGTGATCACCTGGATACCCGGCTGGTAGAGGTAGTACAGGAAAAATCCATCAAGGTGGTGGCTAATCCTTTAGTACGTTGGTACTTACGGGAGCAGGGTTTGCCTGACAGTATACTGGAGGGTATGAACGTGGGAGGTACTATTTTCCCATTGGAAGAGGTGGCCGTAACGATGACGAATGCATTTCACGTATCTCACGTGAACCAGCCGGATGGTAAGGTTGGGTATACGCATGCGACGGTGGGATTTATACTCCGGCTCAGTGACGGATATACGATCTATTTTGCGGCAGACACTTCGGTGTTTGGTGACATGCGGTTGATAGGGGAGATCTACCGACCGGATCTGGCGGTGTTGCCGATCGGGGACCGGTTCACAATGGGGCCGCTGGAGGCATCTCATGCTATCCGTTTGTTGCAGGTGAAACATGTGATACCTTGTCATTATGGTAATTTTGGCGGTCTGACAGGGACGCCGGCTGCTTTGCAGGCGTTGATCGCAGACATGCCGGATGTGCAGCTGCATGTGCTGGAAGCGGGGGAGAGCTGGACACCGGCGAAGAGGCTGGTAGGTGCTTCCCATTAAGATATAGACGCTTTAGGACTTAATTGTTAAATGTTTGATCCTTCCTGTTGAAACATCTCGGTTGATGGTGTATCCCTGTAATCTGCCTTTGCTGGTAATGTTCCTGCAGCAGAACGAGGCTGCCTTTCGTATGCTTGACGTACATGCTCCTGAGGATTGGCCCCGGGAGGATCTGGTGGAAGCATTACCTTATTTTATTTCACAGCTGCAGCAGCAGCCGGACGCCTATCCCTGGTTCTGCTGGGTGATCGTAGACAAAGATATTCGTACGATAGCCGGGGATATTGGATTTAAGGGAGTGCCTAACAAGGCGGGAGCGGTGGAGATCGGATATAGCATACTGCCTGCTTATCGTAATAAAGGATATGCGACAGAGGCGGTGGAAGGTATGTTGTCCTGGGCTTTTATGCATCAATCAGTACGCCGGGTGCTGGCGGAGTGTGATGTAACGAATATAGCCTCTGTAAATGTATTACAGAAGGCAGGTATGCATTTAATCGCTAATAATGGGGAGATGCTTTACTGGCAGAAAATGAAATAACATTATTGTTCTGCCGCGTGCTGGCGGGCGAATCGCATGAAGAGCTGGGCCAGTTTGTCTTGTTGTCCCTGTAGATAGATAAAATGATATTTTCTTACCAACCGGAAGTTTCTGACCGGCAATATCATAAACTCGCCGCTGTCCAATTCCCGCTGGACGGCATGCAAAGAAAGGAATGCGGCACAGGGGGCGTGCCGGAGGTAGGATTTGATACTTTCAGTGTTGCCCATGTACATAGCGATATTCAGATCGGTCAACTTAAGTTTGAGTCTTTTCAGTTCATCTATAATCACTTCCAAAGTACCGGAGCCTTGTTCGCGCATAAGCAAAGGGATATTTTTCAGATCTGCCGGGCTTAATGCTTCTTCATAGTCGTATTTATACTTCACATTTCCTATCAGTGCTATTTCATCTTTGGCAAACTCCACGTATTTGATGACCGGATTTTTAGACCTGCCTTCAATAATACCCAGCTGAATGGTTTTTTCTACCAGCGCTTGTTCTACTTGTTCGGTGTTGCCACTGATGAGGGAGGTCCGGATCTCGGGATATCGCTGGTTGAACCTGGCGAGAAGGGACGGTATGAAATATTGGGCGATTGTACTACTGGCGCCTATGGGTAAATGGCCTCCCTGTGCATTTTTTAATTGATTGATATCATATTCCAGATTACGGTAGCTGGTAAAGATCTGTCCGGCATGGTGCATCAGCACTTGTCCGGCTTGTGTGATCTTAATCTTGTTGCCGATCCTTTCAAACAGTGCCATTCCCAGTTGTTGTTCCAGCTCGTGTATATGTTTGGTAACGGCTGGTTGGGAGATGAATAGCTCTTCTGCTGCTTTGGTGAAGCTGAGGCGCCTGGCCACTGTATAAAACACTTTTAACCTGAAATCAAACATGTTGTAAATGTAAAAAAATTAGTGAAGCGCAGGTGAGTAGGAATGAGGGGAGGCAGGAGGGAAGGAATTTCAGTACAATTCTCATAGTGAAACCGTAGATATACGCTTGTACTAAAGGTCCTATTGGGAGTACCTTTGTGTCGTCCAATAAATATGGTTAACCCCAATCTATACCATATTTAGCGCAGGTGAGCCGTTCCCAAGCAAGCAGGGACGGCGGACCTTGCCGGCCTTTCATCATTAAAACCGTTAATGCCCATTAGCGACCGTAACGATTAAAAAGTGTACTATGGCAATTAAAGTTTTTGAGATCAAAGATTACCGGTCATCCCTCTCTTACAAAGAGGTTATTATTTGGGATGGAGCCCCAGTGACCATCAAAGGATCTATTGTTTGTTACGGAGAGGCAGGTTACCGTTTTATAGCCTATTTCCTGCCTTCAGGTGTTCAGAAGCCGTCGGCTGCTTACCTGCAAAGGGAGCGGCTGGGAGTGGTCTTTCTGCCTATCGACGAGATGGTGGAGTTAACAGACCTACTCGAACACGGCGGTTGTGTTTATGCTTACATGGATAGCGAGATGCCCCAACTCAACTATCTGTGTACCATGGAAGAGTGCAAAATGTAGCCCCGAACCCCACCCCCCAAAGCGTCCTTGTTGTACAGAAAAACATTACTGTGATCGATAATGCAAAAACGGTTAAGTTATCACTATCCTGGTGTAACTTAACCGTTCTTTCTTATGGATATTACCGTTGGTTATACGGTTTGTGCCTTTAGCGCCACAGGTTCTTTGTCGACCCACATACCATTCTCTTTGATCAGATTGATAAGTTCCTGTACGGCTACATCGCTGTTGAGGCCTCTTTTTACGACTTCTTTTCCTTTGTAGAGGGTGATTTTCCCTACGCCACTGCCTACATAACCGAAATCCGCGTCTGCCATTTCTCCGGGACCATTTACGATACAGCCCATGATAGCGATCTTCACTCCTTTCAGGTGATGCGTGACGGCCCTGATACGGGCGGTCGTCTCCTGGAGGTCGAAAAGGGTACGGCCGCAGGAGGGGCAGGAGATGTATTCCGTTTTGGAGATACGGGTACGGGTGGCTTGCAGGATGCCGAATGCAACTTGGTTAAGGCTGGCAATATCGTTGACGGTGCGTTCCAGGTCGTAGTTGATGGCGAGGCAGATGCCGTCGCCGAAACCATCCAGCAGAAGTGCGCCGGCTTCCGTAGCATATTGTATGAGTCGCTCATCGGCGACGGGCAGGCGGGCATCGCAGAGGATGATACAAGGATTTTCCACCTTTTCGTCTACCAGGGTGATAAAGAAACGACGGATAGCCGCCATTGCATGTGCATTTTCTGTGCAGGCACAGAGCACCACGGTGTGGTCTTTTTTAACCTTTTGAAGGAACCCATCCGGCAGCGGGGTGCCTGCCATTATGCTCACCATATTGAGCATAGTGGATCGCTGTCCCTCTTGCATATACTCTTCGACGGAAAGGAAGGGGAAATATTTCTCTTTGTCGGCCGCCTGTAGCCATTGCTGGTACCAGGTGATCACTTTGAGTGTGCCTGGCAGCGCGAATGGTAATATTTCTTCTGTGAAGATGTAGTCCGCTGCCTGATCGCCGATGTTCCATTTATCAGTATCTGCATCGTAGTGATATCCGATACCTTCCAGGTGGGCGGGTTGTATATCTTTTATCTTTCCGTAGTCTGCCAGTACGACGGGGACCTGTTTGTGGCCGATGTTATCTACGGCGAAGGATTCCCGGCGGGTATAGTTGAACGGAGAGTAAGGTATGTGTTCTACCAGCGTGATGGGGGCGTGATCGCGTCCATTAGCATAGCGTTTGACGATGTCCTTACAGACCGGCAATTCGAATTCCGGATCTTCGGTGAGGGATACACGGATGGTATCCCCAATGCCATCTTCGAGGAGGGTGCCTATACCGATAGCAGATTTGATGCGGCCATCTTCTCCATCGCCGGCTTCTGTTACCCCGAGGTGCAGGGGGTAGCAATGTCCCAGTTCTTCCTGCATGGTATGCACAAGCAGGCGATAGGCTTGCACCATTACCTGGGGATTGCTGGCTTTCATGCTCAGTACAATATTGCGGTAGTTGAAACTTTCAGCGATCCGGAGGAATTCCATGGCACTTTCGACCATGCCCATGGGGGTATCGCCATAGCGGCTCATGATGCGATCGCTCAGGGAGCCGTGGTTAGTACCGATACGCATGGCGGTGCCATATTCCTTGCAGATATCTACCAGGGGGGAGAATTTTTCGCGAATGCGGTCTATTTCTTCCTGGTATTCGGCGTCGGTATATTCGAGGGTTTCAAATTTCTTTTTGTCGACGTAATTGCCCGGGTTGATCCTTACTTTCTCAACGATGCGGGCAGCTATTTCAGCTGCATTAGGCGTAAAGTGGATATCTGCTACGAGAGGGGTTGTGTATCCTCTTTTGTGTAGTTCGTTGCGGATATGTAGCAGGTTTTCCGCTTCTTTTTTGCTGGGGGCGGTGATCCTGACGAGTTCAGCGCCGGCTTCGATACAACGGATGGCCTGAGCGACGGTCCCGGCGGTATCCATGGTATCTGTAGTGGTCATGGTTTGAATGCGGATGGGGTGTTTGCTGCCAATGAGCAGGTCTCCCACTTTGACTTCCAATGTTTCCAATCTTTTATAGGCGGTCAGTGCATTACAATATAGCTGCATAATCATTCTTTCTTTTCCGGTCCGGTATTCCCTTGGTGGGAAGGCCATGAATATAGCAAAGGTATGGAAAAGCCTATTCGCTTAAAAGGGGATTAAATTTACATAAGCGGATAGGGTATTGGGATGTATTGGATTAATTTTACAGGGTTATGTCCCTAGATAAAGGCATTGATATTCCATACCAGCAGTTGCCTTTTAGTAGCACCGGGCAATTCCATATTTTTCCGCTCAGCAGTTTTATAAGCGATCTGGCGCGGTTGCCGCACCGTCATCATCATTATCAACTGATATGGTTTACACAGGCTTCGGGGCAACATGTAGTGGATTTCGTTTCTTATGAGTTGAAAGACAACCTGTTATTCTTACTGGAGCCGGGTCAGGTACATCAGTTGCTGGATAGTACGAGGGAAGGGCATAGTATTGTATTTTCCGAGAAGTTCTATTTTTCCAATAAGCAGGAGCGGGAGACACTTTTTGATTTTTCCCATTTATTTGATAGTAGTAATGGCTATATGCCGATCCCTTTAGGGAAGGATGCGGTAGCTGCTTTAGAGAAGCTAGCGGAGTTGATGTACCTGGAGCGAAACAACCGTTATTGCAACCGGGGGATCATCAAACATTACCTGAATGCCTTTCTTTTGCTGGCGGAGCGGGAGAAAAAGCAGGCGGTGGGTAATATTGAGCCTGGTACCGGCGACGAGCGGGTATGGCAGTTGCGACGATTGGTAGACCAGCACTTCCGTACGGAGCACCAGGCGGCGTTTTATGCAGATGCTTTTGCATTAACTCCCAAACGATTAAATGAGATTACCCGGGAGCGTACCGGGCGTACGGTCACGGAGCTGGTACATACCCGGTTGGTACTGGAGGCGAAACGTAACCTGGCATTCAGCCATAAGAGTATTAAAGAAATCAGTTATGAACTTGGGTTTGAGGACCCAGCATACTTCAGTCGTTTTTTCAAGCACCATGCCGGTAACTCTCCCCAGGATTTTCGGGACCGGATGTTAAAATAGTCCAAGATTGTCGCCAGTTTGTCCTACACCTAAACCGGTTTAGCAACTAATTTTGCATCGTTCTTCACCCACAAGTTATTTAACTGGCTGATTGTACTAATTGATGAATAGACACTGCCGGGCTACCTATAAATCGATAGCGTGCTGCCAGCTGAAGGTAATAGAATGATAATAGAATTTTAAGGAACAACCATGCTTATGAGGTACTGGCGAACGGCCGCGGTGTAATCTGCATAATGTTTTCAGCAAGAGGGGATTGGGGTACAACGCCAGGCATTTACCGATATTTTGCGCCAAAGCCGCTGCCGCCGGTATTATCATAAAAAGGTTTCATCCATCAAACATATTTGACCGGGATACTGCAAGGATTTATTCGTTTTTTAGGAACAAAACCACGATAAAAAGGTAATAGAGTGATGTCAAATGCCCCTAGCAAGCAGATATTCCGGTCTTAACTTTAGAACGATAGAATGGTTAAAGACTCAAACACGAGCCGGTTTTTTAGCCGGCTTTTTTGTGCAAGTAACTATTGTAATCGCATTGGATAATGTTGTTTAAAGCGTCCGCGGGTGATGTTGCGTAATTTGCCTGATAGCAGGTTGCGTCGTAATGATGGCAACAAGTCCAGGTAAAGCCGGCCATTAATATGGTCATACTCATGCTGGATGATCCGGGCGGTATGTCCTGTAAATATATCTTCCTGCCAGTTGAAGCTGGTGTCCTGGTACCGAATCGTGATCCTCGCTGACCGCGGTACTTTTTCCCAGATGCCCGGTATACTGAGGCAGCCTTCGTCTTCCCAGTTCTCTTCTACTCCATATTGTGTGATAACTGCGTTCAGGAATGCCTGCCGGATGGTAAGTCCGTTTTGCTGCTGCGAGCTGTCGACGATAAAAAGCTGCCATGGCACATTGACCTGAGGGGCTGCGAGACCAGCACCACCAGCGTTATCAAGCGTATGCCACATATTGACTAACAACTGTTCGAGGCCGGGATGGCCGGGAGATATCGCCTCACAATGAGTGCGCAGTATGGGAGCTCCATATGCTATGATAGGAAGGATCATGTTATTGTTATTTCTTGTCACAAAGGAAAGGGGGGCAGGCACAATGGGCTGGTAAGTTTTGGACATCCGTTTCAATCATCAGCCCTAAACCATTCTGCTATTGTAATTTTGTGATATGCCGGTAGATATGCTTGTACATATACTTTGTGGTAACACATCAGGCGGGTGTGCCAAAGAGGCCGTTCCTGCGACAGCTTTATGTGGTATTGTAGAGCGTTATTATTGGTACGAACATCAGCAGGAGGGAACGGTGTGGGCTACCCTGGACGGACAGCCGGTGTTGCTGTTTTTATTAGACGCTCCTTATCAAATACAATTTACCGGCAAGTACCAGGTATGTATGCACGATGCATTTTGTTGTAGTCAGGGATTACGTCAGACTTATATTACCGGTTTGAGTCCGGGTATGCGGATATTGGCTGTAAAGTTCAGTTGTACGGGATTGTCCATGCTCATGCCGGGAGGCAATAATATGGGAGGTTTATCACCATTGGCCCCTATATATGATCTGTGGGGAACGGCGGGACGGGCACTGACAGTAGCTTTAAGAGAAAGTAGTACCGTGATGTCGCAGAGAGCGCTATTGGATCAGTTCCTGGTGGAACAGCTTTCTTTACCCGCTGTCGATAATCATATGCTGCACCTGGTGGTATCGCGTATCCGATCAAAACGTGGGCTGTTGTCGGTACAACACCTTTGTAGTGAGCTGAGATTAAATTATAAATGGCTGGAGCGCAATTTTCGGCGCCATCTGGGTACTACACCGAAGAGGTACATTGATACGATCCGCTTTTTGCATGCTTACCTGAAAATACAGGAGGGGGGAGATGATCTGGTACAAATAGCTTATGAGAGTGGTTATTACGATCATCATCATTTTGTAAAAGTATGCCGGCAGCATACGGGATATGCTCCTTCCAGGTTGTTATCCCTTGCATGAAAAAGCATTACCAGTCCTTTTCTACCTGTACTGGCTGGGCTTTTGCTTTTTTCAGCTTATCCTGCAGTTTCTTCTCTTCCTGAGAAAGTGCCTGCAGTAATCTTTCTGCCTCCTGTTTATTTAGTTTGCTAGGTTGTGGCTGTGGTTTTTCATTCTCTTTGTCGTCGCCGTCTTTTTTATCCTGTTGGTTCTGGTCTTTTTTATCCTGGTCTTTTTTGTCTTTATCCTGCTGATCTTTATCCTTATTCTGATCTTTTTTGTCTTTATTCTTGTCTTTGTCCTTATTGTCTTTCTTATCTTTTTTATCATCGCCTCCGCCGCCTTGCTGTTGTTTTTTCAGCATGGCCTGTGCATAAGCGAGGTTATAGCGGGCCTCTTCGTCTTTAGGATCGATTTTGAGGGCCTTTTTGTAGGATTTGATACTTTCTTCCCAGTTTTTGGCTTCCATGTAGGTATTGCCGATGTTATAATTGGCGTCGCCTTTTACATCGTTTTTACTTGCCAGCTTAACGGAGTTGGCATATTGGGTGCGCGCATCGTCGAAACGCTTTTGTTCATAGAGTGAGTTGCCCAGGTTATAATGTCCCGTTACGGATTGCCGGTTTTTTTCCAGTGCTTTTTTATAGTTGGCTTCTGCATCGGTGTATTGTTGTTTTTTGTACAATTCGTTGCCTTTGCGGATATATTTATTACCTGCGGTCTGTGCGTTGGTGGTCATGATATATGCCAGGAACAGACAGCTTGTGATAATGATGCGATATGTGAATTTCCTTCTATTCATTACTTCTCTATAGCGGTGATAGTATCTGTGTTTCTGCGGCGGCGTACTTCGGGAAGGAAGAACTCCAGGATGACGAGCAGGAGGCTGATACCCAGGAAATATTGAAAATAACTATTGTAGTCTGTGAATACGTTTTCACCGAATTCTTTTTGTTCCATGCCATCTATTTTGTTGACGATGGTGGTAACTGCTTCTTCGGTATTGTCGAGGTGTTCGTAGATGCCTTTGCCGGCAGAAGCGATTGATTTGAGGGCTTCTTCGTTGAGCTTAGTAATTACGACGTTGCCGTCGCGGTCTTTTTTATATTCTCCGGTTTCTGCATCCGGAATGGGGGAACCGGTAGGGGCGCCTATTCCGATCGTATTGATAACCACTCCATTTTCAAAGGCTGCTTTGGCACGTTGTATGGCATGTTCGTCATGATCTTCTCCATCGGAGATGATGATGAGAGATTTGTGTTTACGCTCTTTTTTATTGAAGGCTTCGTCGCTTACTTGTATGGCTTCACCGATAGCGGTGCCCTGTGTGGGGATCATATCGGGTGTAACAGTATTGAGGTACATGCGCGCGGCGGAGTAATCTACCGTGAGTGGCATCTGAAGGTAAGCATTCCCGGCGAATACCACGATGCCTACCCGATCATTGTCGAGTTTGTCGAGGAGTTTGCTGATGAACTGTTTGGACCGGGTTAGTCTGTCGGGTTTGATGTCGTTTGCCAGCATGCTTTTACTTACGTCGAGGGCGATAATGACATCGACACCTTTGCGAGTAATCTTTTCCATGCGGCTTCCTTTCTGCAGATTAGCCAGGCCGATCACTCCGAAAAAGAAGGCCACAAACAGGAGGAGAAACTTCAGCGTGAAAAGCTTACGGGAGTAGCCCATAAAGAGCTGTTCAACGAGGGAAGGATCGCCCAGTTTGCGTACGGACCGGCGTTTCCACCAGCTGACGGCAAGAAAGGCCCCTTGCAGGACCAGGAGGAGGGTGAGTACCCATAAATATTCACTATGCTGAAAACGTAACATATTTTCTTTTCAAGTACTTATGCCTGGCGATTCGCCGGGCAGCTTCAAATATAATTTTTTTGGTACGCTTTACCCAATGGCGGTGCACTCTTTTAGGAGTTTTTTAACGGTAAGTTGTTGTGTAGGTACTGTTTGTTGATGGTGAGAAGCCGAAATATAAGCGGGCTTAACTTATAAGGATAGTATGATGAGGCTGTTGCGGGGAACGGGTTGATACTGGGCTGTTAACGCGGAGAGCCGCTATACGCGACTCTCCGGAAAAATTTTAGCTGTAGGGATTACATGTTGCCTTCCAGATATCCTTCCTCTTTAAGGATGCTGTAGAGGATGTCCCTACGGGCTGCTTTCATATCAAACTTCATATTATCTGATTCGAGATTGAGTACGAAGAACGACGGATGTCCATTTTCTTCTATCCAGCCTACAATCCATCCGATCATTTTTTTCTCGCCGATAAAGCCCCATCCTGTTTTATAATGAAGCTCATATTTGGGTGTTTTTTCCATAAGCATGACATCCCGGACCATTTTCATGGTAGTTTTATGGAAGGGTAGTTTATCGAAATAGAGCTGTTTGACTAGGCCGAGTTCTTCATCGGGAGATATCTGGAGGGTATTATCCACCCAGAAGGTATCTATTTTGGATATTTTTCTGTTGCCATATTTTACGGAGTCCAGCCATTGTTGCATGGTTGGTTTTCCAATGCGCCGGGCTACTTCCTGGAAATAGGTGAAAGAGGAGAGCTGGAATGCCTGTTTCATACTGAGATCATGGTTCCAGTCTTCATTCCAGCGTTTGATGCCATCCCATTTGATGACCATGCTGGTATCTTTGATGACGCCGGTTTCAATGCCAACGAGGGAGTTGAAGATCTTGAAGGTGGAGGCCGGTAGGAATCTTTCTTTGGCGCGGTCGATATTATATACTTTGAACGTGCCCTGGCTGTTGTTGTAGAGCATGAAGGTACCTTCTACCTTATATTTGGTAAAGTGTTTTTCCCATTCTTTCCCCTCTTTTACGTTATTAGGGGCGCAGGCGACCGCGAAGAGGGTGATTGTCAATAATATCCAGCCAAATTGTTTCATCTTATCCTAGAAGATTTTTTAAAGAATGCTGCAAAAGTACGGAAGACCGGCCTTGTATAAAAATGCAAGCGGACATCTGCCGGTAAGGGAGATGTCCGCCTGGTTATAAAACGGGTGTTATGGGCACTATTTACTTAATAACGCCTAGCTCTTTGCCTACTTTGGTGAAAGCTGCTATGGCTTTATCCAGGTGTTCCTGTTCGTGAGCTGCGCTGAGCTGTACGCGGATACGGGCTTGTCCTTTTGGTACAACCGGGAAGAAGAAGCCGATCACGTAGATGCCCTCCTGGAGGAGTTTGTCGGCAAACTGCTGACTGAGTACGGCGTCATAGAGCATTACCGGTACGATGGGATGATCGCCAGGTTTGATGTCGAAGCCTGCTTCAGTCATTTTGGAACGGAAGTATTTTGTGTTGTATTCCAGTTTGTCGCGGAGGGTGGTCGTTTGGCTGAGCATGTCGAGTACGGCGATCGAGGCGCCGACTATGCTGGGGGCTACGGAGTTGGAGAACAGGTAGGGGCGGCTGCGCTGGCGGAGCATATCGATGATCTCTTTACGTCCACTGGTGAAGCCGCCGGATGCGCCACCCAGTGCTTTACCCAGTGTGCCGGTGATGATATCTACGCGTCCCATGACATTGCGGTATTCGTGAGTACCACGTCCTGTTTTGCCTAGGAATCCGGAGGAGTGGCTTTCGTCGATCATAACAATCGCGTCATATTTGTCGGCCAGGTCGCAGATCTTATCCAGCTGGGCGATGGTGCCGTCCATGCTGAAGGAACCGTCGGTAACGATGATGCGGCTGCGGGCGCCCTGGGATTCTTTCAGTTTAACTTCCAGGTCATCCATATTATTATGCTCATAGCGATAGCGCTGCGCTTTACAAAGGCGAACGCCATCGATGATAGAGGCATGGTTGAGGGCATCAGAGATGATGGCATCCTGTTCGCTAAAAAGGGGTTCGAACACGCCACCATTAGCATCGAATGCTGCTACATAGAGGATGGTGTCTTCTGTTCCCAGGAAGCTGGCCAGTTTTTCTTCCAGCTCGCGGTGAATATCCTGGGTACCGCAGATAAAGCGAACGCTGCTCATACCATAGCCATGGGTATCTATTGCTTTTTTAGCAGCGGCTATTACATCGGGGTGAGAAGATAAGCCGAGGTAGTTGTTGGCGCAGAAGTTAATCACTGTTTTTCCGCCCACTTGTATTTCCGCTCCTTGTTCGGAGGTGATGATCCTTTCGTTTTTGTAAAGGCCGGCGGTTTGGATCTCGTCCAGCTCCTGCCGCAGACGGGCAATAAATTTCTCATTCATAAGAAAGCAGATTTAGTAAAATCGAGAGCAACAAAGTTATGGGAATAAATGTATTACGAATCGCATATATGGGGAAGGAGGAGTGTGAAGGAGGTAAAAAGTTTGACCGGCATGTAACATTTAACAGCTGGTTTGCGTCATAGTACTATCATAATGGGGCCTGGCTTGCCATCGGAATGGGCCTGCAAACGTATAGGATATGTAGCATATTGATAGTCAGGCACTAGGGGGTGGGAAGGGATAAAGGGTCTCTCAACGAACCAACTGTTACATTGGGCTGTAAAGTTTGAGGCGGCCATTTTCGGTAGCGGGAAGGCATGATTTAAAAGTATTTATCGGAACTTAGCACTAAAATCCCGCGGCACCGGATGACGGAAAAGGAGTTTAACAAATGCGTGGATCTGTACGCCGATAATCTCTTCCGGTTCATAGTAAAAAACCTGGAGCATACAGAAGATGCGAGAGACGTAGTACAGAATGCGTTTGAAATATTGTGGAAGCACTGTGCAGATGTGCCTTTTGAGAAAGGCAAGTCATATCTGTTTACAGTAGCCTACCACAATATGATAGACCATGTCCGTAAAGTAAAGCGGGTAACGCTGGTAGAGCAGTTTAAAGAAGAGGCCAAGATATCGGAACAACGGGTAAATAATGCTAAAGAGGTGATAGAGAAGGCGTTAAGTAAATTGACGGAAGTGCAGCGTTCTTTGGTTATTTTAAAGGACTACGAAGGGTATAGTTATGAAGAGATAGGTGCGATCATGGAGTTAAACCCTTCACAGGTGAAAGTATACCTGCATCGGGCTAGGCAGCACCTACGGAATTACCTGGTAAAAATGGAAAATGTTATTTGATGGTCATTCAATTTTATTATTGAGCATTGGCGATAGATATTAACATATCAAACTATGAAGAGTACCTCTACAGTTATGTAGACGGTGAGCTTAACGCTACAGAAAAGGTTGCGTTTGAGTGCTTTATGGAGCAACATCCACAGGTGCGGCAGGAGCTTTCCTTATTGGAGGGAACTAAGTTGCCTGCAGATCCTGCTGTTGGGTTTGAGAATAAGGCATCCCTGTACCGGGGGGGGGATGCGTTGAATGCGCAACAATATGAAAGTTACTTACTTAGCTATATAGATGGGGAGTTGTCTGCCACTGAGCGGGAGAAACTGGAGGGATTGGTACGTACGCATGCACATATCGCACGTGAACTGGAAATACTCCAGGTGACCAAATTACAACCTGATACTTCGATCCTTTTCAAGGATAAACAACTGTTATACCGTCATACCAGCCGTAGCCGGCGGATCCATCCTGCCTGGTGGGCGGCTGCGGCGGCCGCGTTGGTAGCTGGATGGCTCTTATGGATGCCCGTAAAGCAGGATATTGTGCCTGTAGCTGATGGGCCTATTGCGAAGGTCCAGCCTATGGGGCCGGCTTCTTCGAAAGGGGTATCTTCCGGGACATCTACTGCACCTGCTACGCCACCGGCAATTTCTGATAATACCGCAATAGAGTCCACTAATACTGCGGAGCCGGCGATAGCGGCCACCGGTACCCGGCAGATGTCGGCAGCGAAACGCAATGCTGCGACGGCAAAGGAAAATACGGCTCTAGCTGCATCAGCATCCGTACCTGAGTCGCAGGAGGCTCCGGCAGAGGCTGTGGCTGCGTTAAAACTCCCGCAGCCCCGCAATACTACTGAAGAAGTGGTACAGGCGCATATTGACAAAAGTGTCAATGTGGGCAGTGTAAGCGGGATAGCGGTACAAGCGTCAGCTGATCAGAAAGGGGCATTGCTGGCTAATAGTGCGCCGCTTGCCGCCGAAAAGGCAATAGCTACGCCACCACCACCTCCTCCACCTGGTGAGCTGATCATGTCTGTAAGTAGCAGTGGAGAGAGTAAATTGATGGACAAAGTAACTAATGTAGCCCGGTTTTTCGGTAGGAAGCGCAATAAGTAAGTAATAAGCATCCATGAAACCCTGCAAAAATGTGAAGTAATTATATGAAGCATAAAATTTTACACCTGAGTGTGCTGATCATGTTATTGACGATGGGGGTAGGGTATGAGGCTGCCGGACAGGCGGTTTCTGATACGACCTGGATCAAGGGGCTGGTGATTGTAAAGCATAAGGACATCAAGGGTAAGTCTAGTTATAAAATATACCAGGATACTGCTTATCAACGTGCTAAGTTGAAGAAGAACCTGCATACGCGCTGGCTGGTATTTGACCTTGGATTTAATAATTTTATGGACCGGAGTGATTATGGAGGGGCCAGTTATTTAAATTACTATGTCGCTCCTTCGGGAGCTTTTCAGGGGGATGCTTGGATGAAGCGGTATGATTATTCTGCGGCGGGATTGAATACGTTAGCTCCCCGTCCGGCTAGTGAGCCGCTGACGCCTTCTGAATTTAAACTGATCACGGGCAAGTCGATCAACTTCAATATATGGTTGCTGATGCAGCGGTTGAATATCTATAAGCATAAGCTGAACCTTGTATATGCCATTGGTTTGGAGATGAACAATTACCGTTATACTAGGAATATTACTTATGTGCCGGGTTATACGGCAAAAATCATTCGGGATTCAGTGAACTTTTCCAAGAATAAATTGTTTGCTGAGTACCTATCTGTTCCGGTGATGTTGAATTATACTTCTAATCCAGCTAGACCGAATCGTGCTTTCAAGATGAGTTTTGGTGTGATGGGCGGTTATCTGGTAAAAGCGCGGACTAAACAGATCAGTGAGGAGCGCGGGAAGGTGCGTAAGGTTGATGATTTTAACCTGAACAAATGGCGGCTGGCCCTTACCGGCGAGGTCGGGTATGGACCGGTGAAACTATACGGAAACTTTGGGCTTACGCCTCTACATGATTATGGTTTGGAACAGTATCCATTTTCAGTGGGGTTGAGACTTAATAGCTTCTGATTTACCCTGTAAATCACAATTAATTATCCTTATGAGATCATTGTTCGCCTTTCTGGCTTGTACGGCTTTTATTGTCTGGGCGCATTCCAGCGATCAACATATCGTAGGTGTGAGAGCACAGCAGCAACAGCAGCAGGAATTATCGGGTATGAGCCGGGATCGAGTTCCTGAGCATGTACAGCGAGCGGTCAAACCAGACTTTTATGGCCATATCCATCCGGCATCTTTTATTAAAGCGTTGCCTTTAAAGCATCTGAAAAACCATAAATTGTCAATGACAGAGATGCATTATTCCAGTAGGACTGCTATTATTTTGCCTGTCAACATTAATTCCAACGGGCTTTTTAGCTATTAACATTTTCTTATTTTTTACTGAGTCACCTATATATCGGTTAACAGGAGCGATGGATTCCCATTTGCCCTGATGGTAAAACTGCTGCCATTTAAAGGCTAAATCTGCCTTTTTTCCACATTTTTTAGTTAATTTTTACCCCTGTCCCTTATATTTGGTTATGGTCTCATTCGGCTGGATAAGTTGAATGGCTTTATCCGCGAAGCTTTTGACCTGAGCAAATATTGACTGTCGGGAATTATCCGGTTGCCTATGAGACAACAAATACCTGCGATACCGGTATATAAATCTTCCCCAAGTGACTATTAGGTAAAACTGGCATTCGGGTAATTAATACTCGTTAATGAATTCGAAACTATTGTTTACTAAATACAAAAACCAATCTAAAAGTATGTTTAAGAAGGCGATTTTACTGTTCCTGTTAGCAGGTACAGTATTGGTGCATACTGTAGATGCCCAAGGCAAGTATGAATGGAAGGAGGGCAGTTCCGGAGGGTATAAGTATAAATATGTCACCAATGACCCGATGCAGGCGCGATTTTATACACTCAAAAACGGGTTGACCGTGATACTGAGTGTAAACAAGAAAGAGCCCCGTATTCAGACATTAATAGGTGTGCGTGCAGGTAGTAATAATGATCCTTCTGATCATACTGGGCTGGCGCACTATCTGGAGCATCTGCTGTTTAAGGGTACGGACAAATTCGGCACCCTGGACTGGGCAAAGGAAAAGGGATACCTGGACCAGGTAGAAGCCTTGTACGATACCTATAACAAGACAACCGATGCGGCTGCGCGTAAGCAGATATATCATCAGATAGACAGCGTATCTGGTATTGCTGCCAAATATGCTATTGCCAATGAATATGACGGTATGATGTCGGCGATGGGTGCGCAGGGTACTAATGCGCATACCTGGGTGGAGGAGACGGTGTATGAAGAAGATATTCCTTCGAATGCGGTTGACAAATACCTGACCGTACAGTCTGAGCGCTTCCGTCTGCCAATATTCCGCTTGTTCCACACGGAGCTGGAGGCGGTATATGAGGAAAAGAACAGGGGGCTGGACAACGATGCGCGTAAGATGTACGAGACGATGTTGGCGACTTTGTTCCCTACACACAACTATGGACAACAGTCTACTATCGGTACGGTAGAGCATCTGAAAAACCCTTCTCTGAAAGCTATCCGTAATTTCTACAATACCTATTATGTACCTAATAATATGGCGTTGGTAATGGCGGGTGATTTTGATCCGGATTATGTGATCAAAAAGGTGGATGAGCAGTTTGCTTACATGCAGACGAAGCAGCTGGATGAGTATCATGGGCCGAAAGAAGCACCTATCGCAGCGCCTATAGTTAAAGAGGTGTATGGACCTGATGCGGAGAGTGTTAACATTGCTTTCCGGGTGCCCGGGGCTAAAGATGTTAAGTCACTTTTACTGGAGACTGTGGTGGCTAAGATATTGTCCAATGGTAAGGCTGGTCTGATGGACCTTAACCTGAATAAACAGCAGAAAGTGTTGGGTGCAGGTGTAAGCACGTTGAACTGGAAAGACTACGGTGTCGTTTCACTGACGGGTAAGGCCAAACAAGGTCAGACTTTGGAAGAGGTTAAAGACCTGTTGCTCGGACAACTGGAAATCCTGAAAAAAGGCGATTTTGATGAGACGCTGGTGAAGGCTATTGTTAATAATAACAAACTGGCTGAATTACAAGGTCTTGATAATAACGGCAATCGTGCCAGCTCTATCATGGATGCTTTCATTAAGGACAGGGGCGAAAACTGGCTGTCTGACGTAGCGTTTTCTGATGAGATGGCCAAGATCACCAAACAGGATATTGTAGCTTTTGCCAACGAGTACTTTACCAACAACTACGCCTTACTCTACAAACGTAAGGGAGAGGACAAGAACATACAAAAAGTAGAGAAGCCTGCTATCACGCCGGTAGCGGTGAACAGAGATGCGAAATCTCCTTATCTTCAAACTATTGCTGCAATGCCTGCCACGCCGGTAAAACCACAGTGGTTAGACTACAATAAGGATATGCAGAAGAGCAAAATTGGTCCTGCGGAGGTATTATACGTGCAGAACAAGGACAACAGTTTGTTCCGTTTGTATTATCGCTTTGACATGG
Organism: Chitinophaga pendula; assembly: GCF_020386615.1. Classification (NCBI taxonomy): domain Bacteria; kingdom Pseudomonadati; phylum Bacteroidota; class Chitinophagia; order Chitinophagales; family Chitinophagaceae; genus Chitinophaga; species Chitinophaga pendula. The sequence continues at coordinate 6,156,573 of NZ_CP077769.1, read as the reverse complement.
GTAGCTGGAATAACAAAAAGCTTCCGCTGGCAGGTAGTTACTTACAGTTCCTGGGTACTGACAAGTATACAGCGGAGCAGATCAGTAAGGAGTTCTACAACATTGCCTGCAGCTTTGTTATTTCTTCCGGATCAGAGTTTACTTCTATCGCTATATCAGGATTGCAGGAGAATTTTGACAAAGCAGTGGCGTTGTTTGAACATCTGCTGAAAAACTGTAAACCTGATGAAGCGGCGTTGACTGCACTTAAAGGACGTTTGCTAAAGACACGTACAGATAGTAAACTAAACAAAGGTGCTATCATGAACGGCTTGCGTCAGTATGCTACTTATGGTAGTAAAAATCCGTTCAACTTCCAGTTGACAAAAGATGAAGTGAATGCACTTACTTCTGCTGAGCTAGTGAACATTTTACACGAGCTGCCTTCTTACAATCACCGGGTTATTTATTATGGTCCTCAATCTTTGTCTGCTGCTACTGCTGCGCTGAAGAAGGTGCACCAGCTGCCTGCGGCCTTTAAGGCAACTCCTGCTGCAGAAAAATTTACGCAGGTAGACCAAAGCAAAAACCAGGTATTGTTTGCAGACTATGATATGGTACAGGCAGAGGTAGCGTGGCTGCGTAATACGGATCAATACAATCCGGATCACACTGCGCTTATCAACCTGTTTAATGCATACTATGGTGGTGGTATGGGATCTATTGTATTCCAGACTATCCGTGAATCTAAAGCATTAGCGTACTCAACATATGCGTTCTATGCTCCTCCTACCAAGAAAGAAGATCGTTATTTCATCACGGCTTATGTGGGTAGCCAGGCTGATAAGATGAATGAAGCCATCGTTGGTATGAACGAGTTGCTGAATGAGTTACCTAATTCAGAGAAGGTACTGCAAACTGCCAAGGAGAGCATCCGTCAGGATATTGAGACCCAGCGTATTACACAAGACGGTATTATTTTCAATTACCTGGCATCTGAAAAATTAGGATTGAAAAATGATAACCGTAAGCAGGTGTACGATCAGATCAACAAGCTGAATTTCAGCGATGTGAAAAAATTCCATGACACTTATTTGTCGCATAAGCCATATACCTATACCATATTGGCTTCCGAGAAAAAGATCAGTGAAGATGATCTGAAGAAGTATGGAGATGTGAAGAAATTATCGCTAGAAGAAATATTCGGGTACTAATTTTTATCGCAGTATATCAAGGAGAAAAGGAGCAAGGTATTCAAAACCAGCTCCTTTTCTCCTTTTTGCATCATAGGCAATAAACATATACTGGTTTACGTTATTCCAACAACCATATCGGAGCAGATATTTTTGTTCAAGATGTATGTATTTTTGCGCGGCAAAAGACCACATTAAAGAAGTGGACCTTGTGTTTATTTTATCTAAACTCCTGTGAAAAATGCGTCCTAACTACCGGCTCCTCAGCCTGTTATTACTAGTATTTATTTTTACGACCAGCTTTAATAATGATAGTTATTTATATACCGTAAGGCTTACTCCTGGCTCCATTGATCCAGAGAAGATATTTCTTCTGGTAGACAAGAGTGATTACCGGTTGTATCTATATGAGGATGTTACGCTACGTAAGATCTATAAGGTAGTGTTCGGCAATAAGGATCAGTCGGACAAATTTTTTGAAGGAGACCGTCGTACGCCGGAGGGCACGTTTCATATACTTAGCAAACGATTTGACAACCGGTGGAGCCGGTTCATGCTGCTGGATTATCCTAATGAGTCTTCCTGGGATAAGTTTCATCAACGGCAGTCGCAAGGGAAGATCTCTTCGGCTGCTGATATTGGTGGCGGGATCGGTATTCATGGCGTGGAATATAATTCCGGTATCCGTGACAACTATGTGGAAGGAAGGATCAACTGGACATTGGGGTGTGTAAGTATGAAAAATAGCGATGTGAATGAGTTGTATGAATTAATAAAAGTGGGAACTCCTGTCGTGATCAGACCCTGATACTGGCATTTCTGGTAATATTTTTGTGGTCTCAAGAGACGAAACGAAATCCATATCTGAGAAAAACGGACCCTATGAACTGGAACCAACGCTCCCGAAAAGCAATGTATAGTGCTGTCTCTTTCGCTATTATCCATTTGTTATTACTGACGGCTTGTGTAAAAGAAAAAGCAGAAGGAGGGCAGCCTCCGGAAGAAGAATATATCCTGGAGAAGAAAGGAGAAGGTACTGTAAGCGGTAAGTTGACCGTAAGCCGTGATAGGGGTGGTGTGCGGGTGGCCATCACGTTGCAGGGTACTGATCCGCAGAAAAGGTATATAGCTGGAATTTATGAGGATGCCAGTATCACTGGTGGGCCGTTGACCTTGACGCTGGGTGCTATCCCGGGTAATACCGGTAAACTGGATACTTTAGTCAAGCAGCTGAATAATGGGATCCTGACTTCTTATACGGAGCTGGTGAACTATAACGGACATTTGCTGATCAGGGAAGAGACGGTCGACAGCACTGTTGTATCGGGGGCTGATGTAGGTGGGAACGAATTGACCGGTAATGTGCGTAATTATTCATTGGACAGCGTTTCGGCTGCAGGCAGTAAAGGTACCTTTACTATCGCTGAGCGGAAAAATGGTCATACGCTTTGTACTGTTACTTTGACGCGAACTATGCCACAGTACACTTATACCACCCGTATCCTGGATGGTACTCCTGCTGAGGCGCCGGTAGTAGCGATCACATTAGGTAGTTTTGATGCTTTCCGTCAGTCGTTACAGCAAAACATTACACAGAAGGATGATCAATCTGTGATACAATATAAAGACCTGTCGGAATATAACGGTTACGTTACTGTTGTTGGGGAAAGTATCTCCTCCGGTAGTCAAGTAGTGGCGCAAGGCAATATTGGCCATAATGCGCCATGATCCAATATATAGGCGAGATTGGGTCTTGTGGAAGGTGCGCTCTGCTCGGGTAGGGCGCGCTTTTTTTATATCATTACTTTCCAGTTCTTCTTTTTCCAAACATGACCATTGGCAGTCGCCGATCTTTTTTGCCAGTGGCCAATATACCCGGTGCGACGCAATATAATATGGTTGCTGCCAGAGCCAGCAGGCCGAGAGGCAGGAACCGGTCCACGATATTATCCTGTCCGTCTATTGCCAGAAAATGCGTTAACCACTCCACTGCTCCATATAATAATAACAACATGGGAAACATTAGTAGCGGGCTAAGCCTGTAGTTGATGGCGCCGATCAGAAAACCGATGGCATGCCACAGCAGCAGGAACAGGGGCAGGAGATGCCGTTGCCACAGTTCGTGCGTATGCTGGTCGAGTAAAAATTGTGTGTCTTTGATCTGCCGGACCATAGAGAGTATGGTGGGTCCCGTTTCTTCACCGGAAGGTAAGATGGGAGTACCTTCTCCTTTGGTGGTATAGACGTCGTGCCAGGAGATACCTGTTTCGGGGACTTTATAGATGTAATAATTGGCCCTGAGTTGGGAGGGGGTGCTGTTATCATGCAGATAGGAGATCAGTTGCTGCCGGTCTGTGTTGATCTGGGTTGTGAGGGAGTCTGTTTGTTCTATCAGCCGGCTGGTGCTGCTGAATCGGGAGTAGCTGTCAAAAAGGGAGGGAGCTACTTCGGGCAGAGGTTTGTCTGGGCTTTTTACGATGATATTGTATAGCAGAGTTTTGCTCCGGAGGCTTACGAAAGGTTGTACGCGGGCGTTCAGCATTAGCATAGCAAAGCTTAGTACTGCGGGTATGAATAGGGAGGTGCGGAATAATTTAAGGGGTAGTTTGTACCAGTATTTGCCCAGATAATATCCCAGGGCTGCTGCGGCGATGAAGGCGGGCATATGTGTGCTGCGCAGGAGGTATTCGGTCATCTGCCAGCCGAGGAGGCGGAGCAGGGTATTGGCGGTGAGGTGTTTGTAAGATAGGTCGGCATAGTAGGTATATACGAAGAGAGCGGTGGCAAAGAGTCCTATCAGGAGCCACGTGAGCAGGAAGGCTGGTAACCAACTGCGGAGGAATATTCTGACCAGTCCGGATCTCATGCATCAATGGTAAGCTAGTGAAGCTGCAATGTAAAAAAAAGTCCGCAGGCATTGTACAGGGAGCGCATTGTAAGGCGGGCCCTGTACTTTCCTGCGGACGGTATAGCTATTGGTTGATGAGTCTGTATTAGAGTTTGCCGCGTTTTATTTCTTCTACGACAGCAGGGTCCAGCAGTGTGGAGGTGTCGCCGAGGTTTTCGGTATCTCCTTCTGCGATCTTGCGGAGGATGCGCCGCATGATCTTGCCGCTGCGTGTTTTGGGCAGGCCGCTAACGAACTGTATCTTATCGGGTTTGGCAATGGGGCCGATGATGCGAGCCACGGTTTGCGCGATATCCCTTTTGGTAAGTTCGGGATCGCCGGAGAGGCGGTCGTTGATGACGTAGGCGTAGATACCTTGGCCTTTGATGTCGTGCGGATAGCCTACTACGGCGCTTTCTACTACGCCGGCGTGCATGTTGATGGCATTTTCCACTTCGGCGGTACCTATGCGGTGGCCGCTTACATTGAGTACATCGTCGACACGGCCGGTGATGCGGTAGTAGCCATCTTCATCGCGGAGACAGCCATCTCCGGTGAAGTAGAGATTTTCGTAGGTGGAGAAGTATGTTTTCCGGCAGCGTTCATGATCGCCATAGGTAGTACGGATGATACCGGGCCATGGGAATTTGATACAGAGGTTACCGCTGACGCCATTGCCTTCCAGTTCTTTCCCATTTTCGTCGACGAGTACGGGTTGTATACCGGGTAGGGGGAGGGTGGCATAGCCCGGTTTTTCGGGTGTCACTCCTGCGATGGGTGTGATCATGATGCCACCGGTTTCTGTTTGCCACCAGGTGTCTGCGATGGGGCATCTGCCTTTACCGATATTATCTTTAAACCAGTGCCAGGCTTCTTCATTAATTGGTTCGCCTACGCTACCCAGTCTTCTGAGGGAGCTGAGGTCTTTATGATTTACGGGGCCGAGGCCGAAGCTCATGAGGCTTCTGATGGCGGTGGGGGCTGTGTAGAGGATGTTCACGCGGAACTTGTCTACGATTTCCCAGAGTCGTCCGGCATCGGGCCAGGTGGGGACACCTTCGAACATGAGAGTGGTGGCGCCTGCGCTGAGCGGGCCGTATACAATGTAGCTATGACCGGTGATCCAGCCTACGTCTGCTGTACAGAAGTATACTTCTCCCGGTTGGTATTGGAAGGTATTAACGAATGTGTAATTGGCATATACCATGTAACCGGCGCAGGTGTGTACTACGCCTTTGGGTTTACCGGTGGAGCCGGAGGTGTAAAGGATGAAGAGCATGTCTTCTGCGTCCATTTCTTCGGCTGGGCAGGGCGGGTTGCCTTGTGTTTCTATTTGTTTGATCTCGTCTTCCCACCAGGAGTCGCGGCCTTTGAGCATGCTAACAGGGGTGCGGGTGCGGGTGCAGACGATCACTTTTTTAACGGAAGGGCAGGCCATGAGTGCGTCGTCGATGACTGCCTTGAGGGGGATGTCTTTTGCACCGCGGTAGGCGCCATCGCAGGTGATCACGAGGCTACATTGTGCGTCGTTGATACGGTCGGCGATGGACTGGGCGCTAAAGCCGCCGAATACTACGGAGTGGATGGCGCCGATACGTGCACATGCCAGTACGGCGATGGCCAGTTCGGGGATCATGCCCATGTAGATGCAGATGCGGTCTCCTTTTTTTACCCCGTTATTTTTCAGTGCGTTAGCAAACTGGCATACCTTATTATACAGGTCCCGATAAGTAATAACGCGGTGCCGTTCTTCCGGATCGTTGGGTTCCCAGATGATGGCCGGTTTGTTACCCAGTGTACCGAGGTGCCTGTCGAGGCAGTTTTCGGTGATATTGAGTTTGGCACCGGTGAACCATTTGACATCCGGGTCTTTAAAATTCCAGTCCAGGACGTTGTCCCACTTGCGTCGCCAATAGAAGTGGTCTGCCACGTTGGCCCAGAAGCCCTGCGGGTCCATTACGCTCTGTTGATACGCCTGTTTATACTCATCTAAGTTGTTGATCTGATACGGGTAAGCCATAGCTGCTACTTTTTGTATTGTTAACTGTTCATAACGGGCACTAAATTTAATAAAGATAAATGAGGAATAATAGTACTCCGGTTGAACAGGTGAGCAGTATGACGGTTGAGCGGGATGAAAGTACTATTGCCCGGCTACGGCCTGCACATATTTGTATATAGCCTGTTCTTCTTCGTCTTTGGGTTTTGCCAGCCGCAGGTATTTTTTATAGTATTTGTTTGCTATTGTTTTATTCTGCAGGCGGGACTCGTACATGCGGCCGAGGCTATATTGGCGCAAGGGCTCGTGAGACAGGAAGAAGGACGTGTCGTAATTGGCGGCTGCCTGTTTGTATTGTTTTAACAATTCGTAGTTGCCGGCCATGGCTGCGTAATATTCCTCGAGGCTTTTTGATTTGGCCATATTGATACAGAGGAGGAGCAGCTGGTTGCTTTGGTCATAATTTTTTAACCTGTTATGTGCCAGTGCGGCGTAGTAGATGATGCCTTCGAGGGCTGCTTGCCGGCTTGTCATATACTCATTGACACGGATGCATTCATCAAACCGCGCGCTGTTGAAACAGGCGGCAGCGACATACATCATGGCGGAAGGAGCGGTGAGGTTCTGTTCCATCAGCCGTTGGCCCAGCTGGATGGTTCTTAGGTAATGTTTCTGAAAGTAGGCGGATCGTATGGCGGGTATAAGGACAAATGCGTTCATGGAGTCTTTACTGAGATAGGGCAGGAGTATGCTATCTGCGGTGGTGTATTGTTTGCGTTCTACCCATTCTTCTCCTAAGCGGGATACTACTTTGGGGTCTGAAGGGTTGAGCGTATAGGCTTTGCTCAGGTATACAAATGCAGTATCGTGCTGGCGGGTATTGCTGTATGCAAATGCGAGTTGCCGGTAGTGGATGGCTTTATCGGGTTGGAGGGAGATGAGTTGACGATAATGTGGGATGGCCAGAGCGGGTTTATCCTGTTGTATATATATAGTAGCGAGTTGCAGGTGCGGTAGTATGGCGCTACTATCAATCTGCAGCCATTGGTTATAGGCGGCTGCGGCTTGGTCGGGCTTGCCGGAGAGGTTGTAGGTATATCCAAGCAGGGAGAGTGTGGTGGGATCTTTTGTGGTGGTGGTGTTATTAATATATAGGATAGCTTCGTCGTATTGTTGTTGTTGGAGATAGTCGACGACGATGGCTTTGCTGAACGAAGGTGTTTGTTGAGCGATGGTGGTGGCTGGGAGTATGGCTAGCAGGATCAGGCGAATCAGGTGCATGGCAAAAGATTTCAGTAAAACTAATTATTTAGTTTTAAAAAGAAAAATTTAGTTAGCGAAGAAAAATAGGAGGGGTGGATACCATTTAATGATGGGATCATGGGTCTACAAGCTGGTGTGCAGCGATCAACAGCTGTGGGGTTCTTTTGTTATGTATGAGTTGTGTGAACCGGGGTTAGCTATTATTTGAGATGGTCTGCGGGTTTGATATTATAGGGGTTTGTTCTTTGTTGGGATTATTTTTTGGTGCGTATTTGTTTCCGGAGTTGTACTATATCTTTTTTTACTTGTTCGAGTGTTTCTTTTAGTGCGCTATGGTTTTTGAGTAGTTGGTTGTGTTCTTCGAGCAGTTTATAATATTTTTCTCTCATGGCCATCATTTCGTCACTTTCTGCTTGTCGGGATTCTTCGGCTGTACCTGGTCGGAGGAATGCGGTGACGCTTGTTTCGAGTGATCGGACGGCTCGTTCGAGTTCTTCTGGTGAGAAGATTTCTTTGTCGAAGAGGTTGTACATGGTGCGTCTGCTCATGCCGAGGCGCCGGGCGAGTCGTGTTTTGTTGAGGCCTCTTTCGGAGATGAGTTCTTGCAGTCGTTGTCCGTGATGGATATTATTATTGTTGTCGGTGCGGCCTGCTGCTACTCCTTTCCAGTCGAAGAATTCGTCGGTGGTGATGCCGATGAGGTTACAGAACTTTTCCAGGGTACTTCTTTTCATATCACTTTTACGGAGGTGATAGTGAGCTATTTGGTTGGTGAAGCCTGCCATTGCTGCAAACTCCACAATTTTGATCTTTTTTTGTTTCAGGATCAGTTTTAGTCGCTGCCCCATATGTATAAACCTAGCCTGCATTATAATTTGTTTTATTTATATCCGCGCTATTTATACAATATAATAATTTGTTTATCATTTAATGAATTTTTCAACTCAAATTGAACAAAAAAAAATCATTTGTCTGTAGGGCTGAAATCTTTGCCTGTATGTGGCTGAAGTATATTTGCAACTGCGGGGTTATAGCATGGGGAATGTCTAAATAAGGTGTCGTTGAGACACTATCAACAAAAAAAATGATAAAAAAAGTGGACGTTTCATTAGTATGTAATGAAATCCCTTGTCCTGACCGGGATACAGGCTGTTTATATATGTTGATAATGGTAAACAAAAATTAGCATACTCGATTTATTATAAATACATTTGCTTACATTCTGAATGAAAATAAGGATATCAATAATTAACGCCGACAAATAAATCAACGACTAAAAAGCAAATGTCTATGAAGAGAAAGCTTCCCCCAAACTTACCGTTTGTAAACATGCTGCATGATCTGCACAACCAGTTGTTCAATTGTCCGATAGAGTTCAGGGACCGGGTATGTGAGGAATGTTCGTGGAGTATTCCTACATTTTACCGGAAGATGAAGGCGATAGACCGGACGACATCGGGCAAGGGTAAGTTAGTGCCTGCGCTGAGTAATGCGGAGCGGGAAAAGATCATTGCCGTATTTGATGAGGTGTATGAGACGATGTGGGAGTATTGTAGCAAATATCGTAAGCCTCGGTAAAAGCTATCCAACTGTTAACTTCTCCTACCATCCGCATTTTTTTTATTTCCTACCTAGTAAGATCGAGGGCGCCCCCACCACCGCTAATCACAGTTCCCTTTGTTGCAAATTGAAATAAACCGTATCATTTTTCTTCTCTGTTTTTCATCTTCTCTTTTCTACTGATCTATTGTTTTTTTACTGTGTTTGTTTTGTTGTTAATACCTAATCATTTCCCTTACTTACTGCCTGGATCATTCACGAAAGATAGTGTTACTGCTTGTTAATCATTACCACCATTATAAGTATGATAACCCTATTATCATATTGATATTCAGCAATTATATATCTTATAAGTTTTTGTTTTGTGTCATTAATCCTTTTATATTTGCTCCATCACCTGAGCATACCTCATTGGCATTTGACCACGTGAATGATGATAAGTTAATTTGCTAAAAGGAATGATATCAGCTTGTGATAAATGTCCCCAAAACAATTAAAGTCTGTTAACAGGATAATCACTTTTTTAAAAATCGATAGCAGATGAGTAACCCCAAGTATATAATTAACCATCAAAAAATAAAAAGTATGAGAAAGCGAGATCCATTCATTGGTACGGATACTGGCTATTTGCGTCTGGAATTGGCGGGTGCGCCACATTTGTTGACGCATAAGCGTTATGTCAGCATTATTGCGAAGGAATTGAACCGTGCGATCCGGAGTCGTCAGATCAAGGTGGGGGCGTATGATATTACGCCGGGTGTATTGGAGTTGTTAGTCCAGCGGGTGGAGATGCCGTTGCCTTTGTGGCGGGACGCGTTTGTGAGTAATCTGAGTTGTGCTATTTATGCGCGATTGGAGCGGGAAGTGAGGGGGCACCGGGGAGAGTGGTTGAAACATTATGTGGATGAGCGAGGTGTGATATCGCCGCCGTTGTTATGGTCCCGGCAGGTGTATCAGCCGATATTGAGCAGTGAGATGTATGAGGAGAAGCAATTGCGGATGTGGTTGTTGCCCGTACGGGAGGGATTGGTAACGGATATGGCGTATTATCCTTACAACAGTATTAACAACCGGGCTGGTATTCAGCAGTTGGGAATCAATTGGTAGACGATCAAGGTCGTCCATTTTACTGGGTAGTGAGTGGCGGATGGAGATGAGGGGGTGATAGGCGGTTTGTTTCGCAACGGCCGTGCGAAACAAGCCCGGAAGAGGGTTGGTGTCATCCGCGGTCACCAGTTATTGTTTGTTATCCGGATGCTATCAGGCAGCGGAGGGTTCGAGCGTATGTATAGCAGGGGTGTTGTTCAGCAGCAGGTCGCCTGCTTCCCGCCAGGAGTTGATACGTTTGTATCCTTCCACGTATATGTTGTGAGGGGCAGTGAACATGAGGGCTTCGCCATTGAAGGCGCTGAGGTTCTTAATGTGATCGTCTATCATGTAGTCTGCCTGCACGATGGTCTTGGATCCACAGAATACGATGTTATGCCAGCTGATGAACGGGAAGTGTTCATTGAGCCAGGCTAATTTTTCTTCCAGTGATTTCGGGAATTCTGTAGCGGCGGAAACGATAAATACCTCATATTTTTTAACCAGTTCCCGGATTACCTCCTGACTATCTGCCATTATGGGGGATGTTCTGAAGAAGCCGGGCGTGTGTAAAAAGCCGGGTACGATACCTTCCTGGGGGAAACCGGTTGTTTCGGGTTTGCCGTTCAGGGAGTTACGTTCTACTGTTACGCCGTATCTGGCAGCATACCAATCTATATATTGTTGGGTTGTATCAGCCATCACTCCATCCATGTCTATAACAATTCTTGCCATATTTTGCGATTTATTGCAAAGTTATGCTTTTTATTTATGTTTACCTGCGTTTATGTTGCAAAATATTTCATAACTTCGCATAAAATTGCAAGATTATGCTGAAAGAAGAACGGCTGGATTACATTTTGCGGAAGTTGAAAGAGGACCAGAAGGTGTTGCATGCGGAATTGAGCGATGCTTTACAGGTATCGGAGGATACGGTCCGGAGGGATCTGGATGTGCTGGCGCAGAATGGGCTGTTAATAAAGGTGAGGGGAGGGGCGATCCCACATTCTCCTAACCCGTTTTCTTTTAAGGAGCGTATACAATTACATGAAGATGATAAAAAGACGATTGCTGCGAAGGCCTTGTCTTTTTTGCATGATGGGCAGACGATCATATTGGACGGGGGGACATCGACCTATACATTGGTCAAGTTGTTTCCGCCGCATTTGAAGCTGACGGTGGTGACTAACAATGTGCCTATTGCGATGCAGCTGATCGATCATCCGAGTACGGAGGTGATATTGACGGGAGGGCGCATATTTAAGAATTCGCAGGTGACGGCGGGTATGGATTCCATCCGGATGTTGCAGAAAGTGCGGGCGGATATTTGTTTTCTGGGGATCTGCAGTTTGCATACGGAGGTAGGGGTGACGGGGCCTGATATGGAGGAGGCGGAGGTGAAGTCGACGATGGTGCAGGCGGCCAACCGGGTGATTGCTTTGTCTACGACGGATAAGGTAGGTACTGCGGAGCCGTACCGGGTGTGTGATATTACGGCATTGGATACTATTATTACAGATAGGCCACAGGAAGCGATATTACAGCCTTACATCAATATGGGCATCAAGGTGATATGATGTATCAAGCGTTAATTAACAGTACAATATAAATGATCCAGGAGTTGACATTGGACAATTCGTCTAAACGGGCGGCGCGTATAGCGGTGAGTGCCCTCTTCTTTTTGACGGGGCTTTGCTTTTCGAGCTGGGCTTCGCGTATACCTGCGATACAGCAATCCCTGCATTTGTCTGATGGAGGACTGGGAGGGATATTGTTGGCGTTGCCGATAGGTTCGTTGATATCGATGCCGGTAGCGGGATGGTTGGTAAGCCGATTTGGGAGCCGGCAGGTGTTGATGGTGACGGCCTTACTATACGCGGCTTTGTTGCCGACATTGGGGTTGGTGCAGGCTTCCTGGCAGTTGTTTGGCTGTCTGCTGACCTTTGGGTTTGTGGGTAGTTTGGCGAACATATCCGTTAATACGCAGGCGGTAGCGGTGGAGAAGATGTATAACCGATCTATAATGGCATCCTTTCACGGTTTGTGGAGTCTGGCCGGATTTACCGGGGCGGCCATAGGTGCTGCGATGGGAGCGGGGAGGGTGGCACCTTACCAGCATTTTCTGTTGATCACGGCGATTGCGTGGATTATAGTAGTTAGTAGTATACGGCATGTGGTGGCACATGATTCGGCGCCGCAGGAGCGGAAGGCGATGTTTGCCCGTCCGGATGGTCTGTTGATGATATTAGGGATCATTGCTTTTTGTTCGATGATCTGTGAGGGGGCTATGTTTGACTGGAGTGGTGTTTATTTCAAGAAGGTAGTAATGGTACCGGATGGTATGTCGGGTGTGGGATATGCGGCCTTTATGAGTACGATGGCTGGTTTCCGGTTTATTGCAGATTTTCTGACCACTAAACTGGGACGCCGGAGGATGTTGCAGTTCAGTGGGGCTTTCACTGCTGGTGGCTTGTTGATCGCGGTATGTTTTCCTTATTTCTATAGTGCCATATTTGGATTTCTGTTAGTGGGTGCGGGGGTATCTGCGGTAGTACCGCTGGTATACAGTGGGGCCGGGAAGTCCAAAAAGCTTTCCCCGGGTATGGCGTTGGCAACGGTATCTACTATTGGTTACCTGGGTTTCTTAATGGGGCCGCCGCTGATAGGTTTTGTGTCGGAGGCTACCAACCTGATGGTATCTTTTTCCATTATAGCTGTGATGGGGATGTGTATCGCCATTATGGGCTCCAGGGTGGAATGATAACTCTTTAAAAAGCGATCCTCCGCTTATATGTGTAGCGGGGGAGAGACTAAACGTGGAATTATATGACGGGCCGGCCTTTGTGGCTGGCCTTTTTTATTATACACTGGGTATAGGTATGTTATAGGAGAGCTACGGGAGAGGTGGACCTGAATTAAGGAAATAGGGATTCCGGAATAGTGGTTTGATAGGGCCTGGGTATAGGTATGTTATAGGAGAGCTACGGGAGAGGTGGACCTGAATTAAGGAAATAGGGATTCTGGAATAGTGGTTTGATAGGGCCTGGGTATAGGTATGTTATAGGAGAGCTACGGGAGAGGTGGATGCAAGTTATATTGGATATAAATAAAAAGGGGCCGACCAGTAAAGGGCGGCCCTTTTGGGGCTATTATGCCGACGACAATTATAAACGATCGGCAATCATTGAAATATATCTTAACCTTTAGTGGCAGGGCATGTATGCGATTACTACCGTCAAGAGGATGATTTTGTATCTGAGAGAATGTGGTAAATGCTAAGCCAGTATATTTAACAATATCGATTCGGGTATAAGGGACTAAGCCATGCTATAAGTCTGTATTAAACACGCACTTGACAACTTAATGTATCGAAAGATCGTTATGGTAAAATTAATGGGATGTATGTAGATAAGAAAGCGTATTAATACGTGTTTTTTGGATAGCAATAAAAGCTTATATGGTTTTTTTAAAGCCTATGTAAATGCGGCTTTACCGGAAATGGGCAGAAGACCGGGAGGGGAAAATGCGGTTTATTTCAAAAAATAATGTCGCAAAAGTTTTTGAAACCCGTAACTTTGCACGATTTTTTTTGTCCATCGCTGGCATGAAGATCAATTTGGTTTTTCATTTTCAATAGATTACACAAATGCCAAAAGACTCATCTATCAAATCTGTTCTCATTATTGGTTCTGGTCCTATTATTATTGGTCAGGCTTGCGAATTTGACTATTCCGGCTCACAGGCAGCACGTTCGTTGCGTGAGGAGGGGATAAAAGTGATTTTGATTAATTCCAACCCCGCTACCATTATGACCGACCCTATGATGGCTGATAGGGTGTACCTGCTACCATTGACGGTAGAAAGTATAGAGCAGATTCTCGAGGAAAACGAGATAGATGCGGTACTGCCTACCATGGGAGGACAAACGGCGCTGAACCTTTGTAAGGAGGTAGACGAGCTGGGTATCTGGGAGAAATTTAATGTGCGCCTGATCGGGGTGGACATTAAGGCGATCGACAAAGCTGAAGACAGGGAGCAGTTCCGTCAGTGGATGATCCAATTGGGTATACCGGTAGCACCTGCGCGGACGGCTAACTCGTTCCTGGAGGGTAAGGAGTTTGCTCAGGAGATTGGATTTCCGTTGGTAATACGGCCTTCATTTACGCTGGGAGGTACCGGTGGTGGTTTTGTACACAGCAAGGATGATCTGGACGAAGCGTTGGATCGCGGTCTGAAAGCGTCTCCGATACACGAGGTACTGGTTGAAAAGGCGGTACTGGGCTGGAAGGAGTACGAGCTGGAGTTGCTGCGTGACAAGAATGACAATGTGGTGATCATATGTACGGTAGAGAACCTGGATCCTATGGGGGTACATACCGGGGATTCTATTACGGTAGCGCCTGCTATGACACTGAGCGACACTGCATTCCAGGACATGCGTAACAAGGCCATGATGATGATGCGCGACCTCGGTAACTTTGCTGGTGGTTGTAACGTGCAGTTTGCGCTGGACCCTGCGACGGAACAGTTGATCGCGATAGAGATCAACCCGAGGGTAAGCCGTTCTTCTGCACTGGCATCTAAAGCGACTGGTTATCCGATTGCAAAGATCGCAGCGAAGCTGGCGATCGGTTATACGCTGGATGAGCTGGAGAACCAGATCACCAAAACCACTTCAGCGTTTTTCGAGCCTGCGCTCGATTATGTGATTGTAAAGATGCCCCGTTGGAACTTTGACAAGTTCAAAGGAGCGGATCAGACATTGGGTCTGCAGATGAAATCAGTGGGTGAGGTAATGGCGATCGGCCGTACTTTCCCTGAAGCGTTGCAGAAAGCATGTCAGAGCCTGGAGAACGATGCAATCGGTCTGGGATATTATGGTAAGTCGCTGATGAAGAGCGAGCAATTGCTGGAGCGCCTGAAGACGCCTACCTGGGATCGTATCTTCCGTATTAAAGATGCATTGATGGAAGGTATGTCTGTAAAGAGCATACACCAGCATACTTATATAGATCGTTGGTTTCTGCACCAGATCAACGACATCGTGACGATGGAAAAACAACTGGCGGAAGAGGACCTGAATTCCATTACGGCCGGTATGTTGCAGGACGCGAAGAAGATGGGCTTCTCTGACAAACAGCTGGCTCACTTGTTGGGTAACTGTGAGGAAGAGGAGGTATATGAAAAACGTAAGCAGCTGGGTATTGTCCGTACTTATAAGATGGTAGATACCTGCAGTGCTGAGTTTGAAGCCAAGACGCCTTATTTCTACTCTACTTTTGATACGCAGAACGAGAGCATCCCTTCTGAGAAGAAAAAGATCATCGTATTAGGTTCCGGACCTAACCGTATCGGTCAGGGTATTGAATTTGACTACTGTTGTACGCACGGGTTGCTGGCTATCCAGGAATGTGGTTATGATGCGATCATGGTGAACTGTAATCCTGAGACGGTATCTACCGATTTCGATATGGCGAGCAAGCTGTACTTCGAGCCGGTGTTCTGGGAGAACCTGTGGGAGATCATTGAGCTGGAGAAACCGGAAGGTGTAATTGTGCAACTGGGTGGCCAGACGGCGCTGAAGCTGGCGAAGAAACTGGAAGAGAAAGGTGTCCGTATCATCGGTACTTCCTTTGACAATATGGATATCGCTGAGGACCGTGGTCGTTTCTCTGATATGCTGAAAGAACTGGGTATTCCTTATCCTAACTATGGTACTGCCTACAATACTGATGAGGCGATCGAGGTTGCTAAAGAGGTAGGTTATCCGGTGTTGGTACGTCCTTCTTATGTACTGGGTGGTCAGCGTATGCGTATCGTGATCAACGAGGAGGAGCTGGAGCAATCTGTACTGAGCTTGCTGAAGCACCTACCAGGTAATAAGATCCTGATCGACCACTTCCTTGACAGATGTCAAGAGGCGGAGATCGATGCTATCTTTGACGGTGAGAATTTCCATGTAATGGGTTGTATGGAGCATATTGAACCTGCTGGTATTCACAGTGGAGACAGTAATGCTGTACTGCCTGCGTTCAACCTTTCTCCGATGGAGGTGACTACAATGGAATACTACTCTGAGAAGATTGCGCGTGCGTTGAATATCCGTGGTTTGATCAACATCCAGTTCGCCATCAAAAACGGGCAGGTATATGTGATCGAAGCAAACCCACGTGCTTCCCGTACTACGCCATTCATTGCCAAAGCATACCAGGTACCTTACCTGAACATTGCGACCAAGGTAATGCTGGGAGAGAAGAAACTGACTGATTTTACGATAGAGAAACGTCTGGAAGGTTTTGCGATCAAGGAGCCTGTGTTCTCCTTCAATAAGTTCCCAGGTGTGAACAAGGAATTAGGCCCTGAGATGAAATCTACCGGGGAGGCTATCCGCTTTATCAAAGACCTGCGTGATCCTTATTTCCGCACTTTGTATAAGGAGAAGAGCATGTACCTGAGTAAATAAGTTCATGACTATTTTATTATAGCAACGGTTGCCTTGTTACAAGGCAACCGTTTTTGCTTATAGCCATTTTCATTTAGCCCTTACCGGAGGAACAGGAACAGGTGTTGCCTGTTTGTTGTCCAGCTGGGGGAGTGGAAGTTCAATCGCTTTTTCCCGTTGAGGATCATGCCCGGCAATTACTTCTTTAGTGGGCATTTCTACTTCAATGTCTGCTTTTACGCCCTCATTTTCGATGGCCTACCGTCCATCCCGGGTATAGAGAGCAATGCGAGGAACGGTGAGGGTACTGCCATCTATCAGCGGGGGATAGTTATAGATTTCAACCAGTATACCCATGGTGGTACCTATGATGGCACCTAACTGACTTTCCCGGAACATGTAAGGGAGGAGGTCGCCCCCCTGAGCCTGCGTAAGAGTTGGTGATCAGTATTTTGGGGCTGAAGATCGCATTATCAGGGGTAGTGGTTGTTCTTCCATCGCGGGTGCCCCAGTAGTTAAGCAATTTGCGATCCAGCATATTGATGATATAATCGGCTGCGGAGCCGCCGCCATTGAACCGTTCGTCGATCACGCCCCCTTTTCTATCCAGTTGTGCGAACTAATAGCGATTGAAAAAGTTATATCCTTCATCGCCTGTGTCAGTCAGATAGATGTATGCCAGTTTACCTTTGCTGAGCCGGTCTACTTAGAGGCGGTTGCTTTCCACCCAATCCATTAGTCTGAGGTTGGCCTCATTGGCGACGGGGATAACAGTATATTCCCTGGCGGTATGGATGTATGGTTTGTTATTGACTAATATCCTTGTTTGCCGGCGGTATTTTGGAACAGGCTATACAGGTTAATGTGTTCATTTAAGGGGGTACCATTTACTGCCAGCAGGTAGTAGCCTTCAGGTATCTGTATTCCTGGTTGTACCAGTGGTGAGGGCGTATTTGCATCCAAGACAGGAGTTGAATAGATCTTTTTAAAGCGGTAATGTCCATTTTCCACGGCATAGTTTACTCCGAGCATGCCTGTATTTACATTGGCCGCTGCGGGCACATCGCCCTGCCCGACATAGTTGTGGCCGGATGACAAGCTCACTCATTATTTCGTGAAAGAGATAATTGAGGTCATCGCGGTGGCCGACGAAAGGTAAAAACACCTCATATTTTTTCTGGAGTGCTTTCCAACCGGCACCATGCATATTAGCCACATAAAAATAGTCCCGCTGCTGGCGCCAGCGTTCATTGTACATTTGTTTCCATTCGGAGACAGGATCTACCAGTAGCCGGATCTCCGCAGTATTCAGTGCGCCATCGCCTACCTGGGCTTTATTACTGCTGTTGATAATACCATACTTTGTGTTTGTAGCATATAAGAGCGTTTTGCCATCCTGACCCCAGGCAGCTGAAAAAAGGGGATCAAGGGTTTCATAGAGGTCCTTATCTACTGCAGTTACTTTCTTTGTGCTAATGTCTATATAAAGCGATCCATTTGCCATCGGGCGAGAGCATGGGTTCTGTTTCGCTATCCGGATTGACGGTGATGCGATGGAGATGTTGCCCGTCCCGATCGGCTACCCATATGTCGCCGGCATATGTAAAGGAGATGTGTTTGTTGCTGACAGATGGGCTTCGTATTAATAAGCTTTCCTGTTGTGTAGCAGTTGAGAGGGATAACACTAACGCACAACCCATTATACCAAGGGGATTCTTTCGCATAGTGGGGATGGGTGATTGGTGATAAAATGATTGGGTAATATAAAAACGAAAAGCGGTATTTGAGTTACCGCTTATAAATGAAGCATAGGTTATAAACCGACATTTTAAAAACTTAGAGCCTGATAAAGATCAGGCTCTTTTTTTTCCCTCAAAATAACCATTAAAGACACGACTATTCATTCAATTAAATGACCTAAATAGCGTGACCGGTAATGCAGTTTACAAATAATCAGATGTATTAAAAAGATTGTTAACTAATCAATAACAGATAGAGAAAAACAAACTTTTATAATTATTGATAATCAATACATAATGATTATTTCGTTTTTCTATGTATAAAACCTGCACTTACCTTCGGATGGATTTTGCATGTTTTACGGAGGGGCTTTCCGGTGATCTGATTTGGGCGGATTAACATTTTATAAACTGTTTTTCTATTGATAACGAATATCTTTAATCATTAAAGGATTGTCGTGTGACCCCTATCTGGAAGAAGGCCCCATTTCTCAAGTTATTACCTGTATTTACCGGAGGTATTTTATGTGCGCAGTATTTAATGCTGTCTGTATGGCATTGGGTATTGTTATTGGCGTCAGGGTTGGTGTATCTGTGTTGGGTAGGTGGAAGATCGATGTGGCGGCGGTTTGTGTCGGAAGGTGGGCGTATGCCTGGTATATGGATGTTGATATTTGGCATGGGAGGATTATTGATGTACAATGCAGATGCCCGTAGGGCGCCAGGTTACTTTGGGCAGCTATTGTCTGATAGTTGCCGGTTAGCTGTTTGTTTGTCTGATGTGCCGGTGGGGCGGGCACGAACTTATAAAGTAACAGCTGAAGTGATGGGGATTGTTAGGGGGCATGTCTGGCAGCCAGCGAGGGGTAAGTTGCTTTTGTACCTGGCGAAGGACAGCAGTTCGGGGCGGCTAGGATATGGAGATCGGTTGTTATTGGTTAATCGTGTGCGGGCGCTGAGGGGTAGTGGACATCCCGGAGGTTTTGACTATGCCGCTTATTGTGCCCGTAAGGGTATATTATACCAGGCCTATCTCCGAGGTGGAGACTGGTGCGTAATAGCGGGAAGGTCCGGCGGCTGGTATATGGATCTACTGATAAGAGGCCGGTCTTATTGTATATCGGTATTGCGCCGGTATGTCGGAGCGGGCGCGGTATCGGGGGTGGCGGAGGCGTTGCTGATAGGCTACCGGGAGGACCTTAATACGGACCTGGTAAAGGCATATTCGCATACCGGCATCATGCATATCATTGCCATTTCCGGTATGCACCTGGCGTTATTATATGGTGCTTTGCTGTGGTTGATGCGTTGGTGGCCATCCCATCGGGGCGCGGGAATATGCAAGAGTGTTGTTGTGCTAGTATTGCTTTGGGGATTTGCCTTATTAACGGGAGCGGCAGCATCAGTATTGAGGGCAGCGGTGATGTTTTCCTTTGTGACGATAGGCACTTTCCTGATGAAAAGGGAGGGGAATATGGCGAATATGCTGGCAGCCTCTGCATTCCTGTTGTTGTGTTATGATCCGTATTTACTGGCGGACGCCGGTTTTCAGTTATCCTATCTCGCGGTGCTCAGCATTTTGCTGTTGTACAGGCCGATATACGGCCTATTGCGATGTCCTAACTGGTGGCTGGACAAGTTGTGGGATGCTACGGCGCTGACGTTCGCGGCGCAGGTGTTTACCTTGCCGGTATGCTTATATTACTTTCACCAGTTGCCTCATTTATTTTTGCCGGCCAACCTGGTGGCGGTACCCTTGTCGACGTTGGTACTTTACGGGGAGGTGGTGTTATTATGTTTGTCCGGTTGGCCGGCGGCAGCACAGATAGTTGGGCATGGTATCCGATGGTTGTTGTCATTATTAAATGATATCATTTTTCAGCTGGATCGTTTGCCCTGGTCTGTGACCGATCATATTCACTTTCCGTGGTATGCGCTGGTATGTCTGTATTTGATCATTTGCAGCCTGACGGCCTGGTGGTTATTGCAATGGAGGAGGGGAGGATTATTATCGCCAGGGATATTGCTGTTATGGATAGTGATGGGATGGTATAGTGAGTGGGCTGATCGGGGGACGAGGCGGATTGTGGTGTATAATATTCCGGGGCATAGTGCGATAGATCTTATAAAAGGGCGTGAGGTGTGGTATGCGGGGGATACTTCCTTGGTGCGACAGGCTGCGTTGGCGGAGCGTTATATTATACCGACGCGGGTATATTGGCATTTGCCGGTATTAGTAGGAGGGCAGCGCTGGAGCGGGCATATGGGAAAGGCAATCAGTTTTGGCGGGAAGCGGATGATCATCGTGGATACTGTGCTTCCTAAGGCACGGATTCTGAGAAAGTTACAAACGGATTATGTTTTACTTTCACATAATCCGAAGGTGTCTATCAAGGAGTTGTCGGAGTTTTATGCTTTTAAGACGGTCATTTTTGATGCTTCTAATTCCTCCTGGAAAATCGAACAATGGAAAAGTGATTGTTACGCGCTAACTTTGCGCTGCTTTTCGGTTCCGGATCAGGGAGCCTTTGTCATAAATTTCTAATGTTTTCCATTCATGCAGAAGCAAATTAAATCAGCATTGATCTCCGTTTTCTATAAAGACAACCTGGAGGCCATTGTAAAAAAATTGGGTGAACAAGGTGTGACGATCTATTCTACCGGTGGGACTCAAAAATTCATAGAAGAACAAGGGGTTAAATGCGTAGCGGTAGAAGATCTGACGGCTTATCCTTCCATACTGGGAGGAAGGGTAAAGACCTTACACCCGAAGGTGTTTGGTGGTATTTTGGCCCGCCGGGAGCAGGGCCAGGACCTGGATCAGCTTCAGCAGTATGAGATACCGGAAATCGACCTGGTGATCGTAGACCTTTATCCTTTTGAAGAGACGGTAAAGACGACTTCCGAAGAGCAAGCTATCATTGAGAAAATCGACATCGGCGGTGTATCGCTGATACGTGCTGCTGGTAAGAATCATAAAGATGTGGTGATTGTGGCTTCAAAAGATCAGTATGCTGATCTGGAGCAGGTGCTGATCAGCAATAATGGGGCGACTACCCTGGAGGAACGTCGTGCTTTTGCAGCGAAGGCATTTGAGGTATGTGCGCACTACGATGTGGCGATTGCCCAGTGGTTCCTGCGTGATGGCGGTAGTGCTAATTTCCAGGTATCCAAGCCACAGGGCCAGGTGATGCGTTATGGAGAGAATCCTCATCAACGCGGTGTATTCTACGGAGATCTTTCTGAGATATTTGAGCAGTTGCATGGGAAGGAACTTTCCTATAACAACCTGGTAGATGTGGATGCTGCGTGCCAGCTGATCGCAGAGTTTAAAGAGACCACTTTTGCTGTGATCAAGCACACCAACGTATGTGGTATTGCCAGTCGCGGTACGCTGAAGGTTGCATGGGAAGAGGCATTAGCAGGAGATAAGGAGAGTGCGTTTGGTGGCGTACTGGTATGTAATGCACAAGTAGATAAGGAAACTGCGGCTTCTATCAGTGAGATATTTTTTGAGATACTGATCGCACCTGGATTTGATGAAGAGGCATTGACCATATTGAAAGGTAAAAAGAACCGTATCCTGTTGCAACAGCGTAAAGCCGTGCAGCCCGCCCAGCAGTTCAAAAACGTATTGAATGGCGTGCTGGTACAGGATGGTGATAATGACAATTATAAAGATTGGACAGAAGCCGGGGCCCGCAGTGCGAGTGAGGCGGAAAAAGCGGACCTGGAATTTGCCAACCTGGTATGCAAGCATCTTAAATCTAATGCTATTGCACTTGTAAAAGACCGGCAGTTGGTAGGTAAAGGTTGCGGGCAGACGTCCCGGATCGATGCTTTACGACATGCGATCGAGAAGGCGAAACAGTTTAATTTTGATCTGAAGGGAGCGGTGATGGCATCTGATGCTTTCTTCCCATTTGATGACTGTGTAAGAATCGCTGATGAAGCTGGTATCTCTGCGGTGATCCAACCCGGAGGTTCTGTAAGGGATAATGATTCCATTAGTTACTGTAAGGAGCATAATATGGTAATGGTCATGACCGGTATGCGTCATTTCCGTCACTAAGCAGATATAAACATATTGAGAAGAGGGGCTGTTTTTATAAAACAGCCCTTTTTTATGGTCTTGCTGGCACTTATCATTGTGCTATAGTCAGGTGGAATTCGTTGTTATAAGGGATATAGATCGGCATTATAATTTGTTATAGATTGCGGAAAATTTAATAGTATATTGTTCCATCAGCAGCCGGATAATGATAACGGCACTGCTTTTGCCCACACCAAGGAGAAGATGTCTTTTATACAGCAAAATATGATGCAGGATGCGGATGATGCAGCGTTGATCCGGGAGTATAAAGCTACCGGACAGCTGGATTATCTGGCAGCCCTTTACCAGCGGTATATGAACCTGGTATATGGGGTGTGTCTGAAATATTTTGATGCGGAGGCGAGTAAGGATGCGGTGATGCAGATATTTGAGGAGCTGATAGTAAAGGTGCAACAGCATGAGATACAGAACTTTAAGAGCTGGCTGCATGTGTTGTCGCGGAATCATTGCCTGATGAAGTTAAGGGCGATGAAGGGGCGAGAGGGCCGCGTGGTGTCGATGGATGAGCGGCCGATTATGGAAAGCGAGGAAATATTACATCATGACAACGGATTAAACCTGGAGCAGCGGTTGCAGGTGATGGAGAAGTGTATGGATACTTTACCGGCAGAGCAGAAGCAGAGTGTAGATCTCTTTTATCTGCAGGAGAAGAGTTACCGGGAAGTGGCTGCTATTACGGGATACGAGATGACAAAAGTGAAGAGTTATATACAGAATGGAAAGCGTAATTTAAAAATCTGTATGGACCGTCAACATGTCTGAAAAACGTTCACATATAGGCAATGTGGTCAGTGAAGAGCTGATACGGCAATACCTGGCAGGGGAGTTGGATGATAAGGCTATGCATCAACTGGAGAAGCAGGCATTGGATGATCCTTTCCTGGCGGAGGCGCTGGAGGGTTATGCAGCGCATGTTCCTGATCAGCGGGCAGCTCTATCTGAGCTGGAGGGCCGTTTGATGCAACGGGTGCAGCAGCCTGTGCGGCAGGAGAAAGGGAAGGTGAGGGCGTTGTATTACCGGTGGGCGGCTGCGGCTGCGATATTGGTATTAATGGGTATCAGTACTTTGTGGCTATTCCGGCAGCCGGAGTCCCGTACGCCGGGTATTGCGATGAAGACTTTGCCCCAAGTGGATACGGTAGTGAATAGTACCGCATTAAGCGACAGTGCGCCTTTAAAGGAAGCAGCACCATCGGCGGCGCTGGCTGCAGCGACACCCAAGAAGGATCTGTTGGCGAAGGACGAGGTGAAACGTCCTGCGACGCCTAAACAGCGGCATCCTCCGGTACTTGCCCAGCGGCAACAGATGGCCTATGCGGCGCCGGTTCCGGCAGAGGCAGCTACTATGGATATGAGTAAGGTGAGTACTGATCATAACGACACTGTGGCTGCGATGGCTGGCATGAATGCGATAAAGGGGGTAGAAGTAATTGGTTATAAATCCATGGCGGAAAGTAGAAGCGTGTCAGCAGCGGTGACGAGGGTTCAGCCTTCTGATTTAACGGGGGACAATGTTATAAGTAATAAGCTCAGTGGCAAGGTGGCGGGTGTACCGGTAATCGCTAATGAGCGGGTGTTGCGTGGAGTAGTGGTGGATAAAGATAGTCGTGAGCCTTTGACCGGTGTAACGGTGGCTACTGTAAAGGGGCGAAACGGTACTGTGACGGATACTGAAGGACGTTTTTCCTTACCGGTGGATAAGCAAAAAAGTGATGTGTCCCTTAGATTTAACTATATAGGGTTTAATGAGGAGAAAAGAGTCATAGGTGCTGATGAAAATGATATCAGCATTGCCATGAAGCCGACAAATGAGGCATTACAAGAAGTAGTCGTGACTGGTATGGGCCGGACTAAAGACAAAGAGGACGAAGATCAAACTACATATGGTAGTCCTCGTCCCGAAATGGGTTTTAAAGCTTTCCGGCAATATCTGAGTGAGCATACGCATTTCCCGCCGACAGAAACCGATCGCAAACAGCCGGTGAAAGTAGGTGTTTCCTTTATAGTGCAGCCTTCGGGGGAATTATCAGATTTCAACATATACAGGAGTGCGGGGAAGGCTTTTGAAGACGAGGCTATCCGCGTAATAAAAGAAGGCCCAGATTGGTTACCCGCTTCCGATAAAAAAGCCACTCGGGTCAAGGTGATGGTAAGATTCAAACGCCACTGATCATTCACTAATATATTGTAATTGTTATGAAAAAAGCCCTGTTCATATTGCTGTGTAGTATGGCTGTCCACACGCTATCCGCGCAAAAGAGAGTTGTTATATTAGGATCTTCTACGGCTGAAGGAACCGGGCCTAAATCGGAAGATAGTACCTGGGTGCATATGTTTACCGAAAGCGTAGACGCCAAGTACCAGGCTACTGTTGTTAATCTGGCGAAAGGAGGATATACGAGTTATCAGATCATGGCGTCGGATTTTGTTGCTCCTGAGGGGCGGTTGACACCGGATACGGCGCGTAATATTACTAAGGCGCTTTCCTTAGGTGCGGACATGATCATTATCAATATGCCGACCAATGATCTCGCCAAAGGGTATTCGCCGGCCGAATACCTGGAGAATCTGCGGCAGATCAATAAGATAGCCCAAGAGCATCATGTTATTTGTTTTGTGGCGACTCCTCAGCCACGTACCAAACTGACGAAGGAGAAAAGAATGGAACTGGTGTCCCTGCCGGATTCAATACGCAGAGATTATCCTAAATACTACATTGATTTCTGGACAGGACTTGCCGCTAAGGATGGAAAGATATTACCGGAGTATGATTGTGGCGATGGTATACATTTAAATGGCAAGGGGCATCTGATACTGATAGAATCTGTGTTTAAATCACTCAGGAAGCGTAAGATATACAAGTGAGCCTGGGGAGATCAGCGGCCACTACGTTCCATTGCCCTGATCAATCTGCGGTTGCGGCGATCTGCCCGGGACTCATTCAGTGAAACTACCGCCCAGATGGCAGCAGGTAGCCAACCGATCAAGGTGATCTGAAGAATCAGGCATAGTATGCCGCGGAGTATTCTACCACGTAGTAGAAAGGATAACCAAGGTAAGAGAATTGCAATCAGCGTCATAGAAAACAAGATTTAGGTTGCCTCCAACCAATACGGTTGGTCATTCACTGCCTGAAATTACGAAAATGTGGATGCAGTAAGGGCTTAATTAGGATAAAGGTTATCATGCGGATGGATGAACGGGCGTACGACAATGCCAGCATAATATAACAAGAGGGGCTGCCAGTATACTGGCAGCCCCTCTTGTTATGAATGATATAAATGATCATTATCCTTTACGTTCCTTCCAAAGCTGATTGAACGATTTGGGAGCGAATATGGGTAGTTCCCGATCGTCTCCCCAGCTTTTGGTGAAGAATTTTTTCATGAAGAAGTTTTTCATTTTGCCGCTGGCGAGGTTCATCATCCTACGGCTGAGGGAGGCTTGTTTCCAGCCAAACCAGGCCATTTTCTCGCTGCCGGAGGTATAATTCTCTTCTACTGCTTTATGCCGGTTGTGTAACAGCAGTTCATGCAAATTGATCCTAACGGGGCAGACTTCGGTACAGTTACCACATAGGGAGGAGGCATAGCTCAGGTGCATGTATGATTCCATTCCTCTGAGGTGTGGTGTGATAATGGAGCCGATAGGGCCACTATAAGTGGTGTCGTAGGTATGACCTCCGATATTTTTGTATACGGGGCAGGCGTTGAGGCAGGATCCGCAGCGGATACAGTAGAGGCTTTCTCTCGCTTCTATATCTGCGAGGATATTTGTGCGGCCGTTATCCATGAGGATGACATACATTTCTTCCGGGCCATCTACTTCTCCTTCCTGACGGGGACCGCTGAAGATGGAGTTATAAACGGTGACCTGCTGGCCGGTACCATAGGTAGCCAACAAGGGCCAGAAGAGGGCCAGGTCGTTGACAGAAGGCAGCATTTTCTCGATACCAACCAGCACAATGTGGGTCTTTGGAAATGCTGTGCTCAGGCGGGCATTGCCTTCATTTTCGCTGACGGCGACGGCGCCGATATCTGCCAATATAAAGTTGGCACCGGTGATGCCGATATCTGCCTGTACGTATTTTTCTCTTAGTTTCTCTCTGGCTACCAGTGTGAGCTGTTCGGGTGTGAGGCCAGGTTCGGTCCCTAATTTTTCGGTGAACAGGCGTGCGACGTCTTCCTTGCTTTTGTGCATGGCAGGTGTGACGATGTGATAGGGAGGTTCTCCATCTAGTTGTTGGATATATTCACCGAGATCCGTTTCGACACATTCGATTCCATGTTTTTCGAGGAAGGCATTGAGATGTACTTCTTCGGTGGCCATTGATTTGCTTTTGACAATGCTTTTGCACTGTTTGGCGTGGCAGATGGCTAGAATTTCTTCCAATACCTGGTCGGCATTTTCTGCCCAGATGACTTTACCGCCTCTTTGGGTAAAATGCATCTCGAAATCTTCGAGGTGTTTATCCAGGTGTTCGAGGGCGCGCCATTTAATATTTTTGGCTCTTTCGCGCGCCGTTGGTAGTTCGGTGAATTGGGTTTTGCCGTTTTTTACCGCGGCGTTATATTTTCCTATATTATAGTTGATGGTCTTGCGGTGATTAAGGTCAGCCGCTTTTTGCTCACTTTTTTCCAGGAAGGAAGATGCGGTTTGATGCATAGCTTTCTAAGTTCCAGTTTTCCAAAATTCCGCTCTGGCTGATGGGCCAGCAGCAATACCTGAGCCTTTTGTATGTGTTGCCGGGGCCGGTCGGGTATTATTCATCAAAAAATAAACCAATAAATAGTTAACTCGGTCACCTACAAATACATAGATGGCATAAAGATAGGGAAGTTTACGAATAGCTATGTAGTGGCTACTTGGGGTTGGTATTATATTTCCTGGCTATTTTGTCGAGGACCTGGTAAAACTCTTCTCCATATTTGCGGATAAGGGCTTCCCGTAAGAAACGATAAACGGGTACTTTGAGCTGACGTCCGTTTTTGCACGCCGGTTTGCAAACGTCCCAGCGGTCGTAGTTGACGGCTTCAAATGTTTCGTATTTCTTGATACGGATGGGATATAGATGGCAGGAGATAGGCTTTTTGAAGTTGACTACGCCATCGTTATATGCTTTTTCTATGGCGCAGCCTACGATACCGTGATCATCGATGGCTGCATAGGCACAGATACCTTTATTGACAATGGGAGTTACGTAGCCGTATTCGTCGTCGATGGTGTTGGTGCCGGTGTGTTCTATTTCGGCGATTCCTTCGGGGCGGAGGTATGATTTGATGGCCGGGTATATTTTTTTGAGGGTTTTGACCTCTGTTTTGTCCAGCGGGGCACCACAGTCTCCCGCTACACAGCAGGCACCTTTGCAGGCGCCCAGGTTACAGACAAATTGCTCCTCTACTACTTCGTCACTAATGTATTTGTCGTCGATTATGATCATAATAGCGAATATATGTTGCTCTGTATCGGTTGAGCAGCACTGCAAAGTTAGTATAAATGGTGAATAGTGCGGGAGGGTGTTGTGCGGGGATTATTTCCACTTGAGGGATTCTACCAGTCTCCACATATCTTCTTCCAGGAATTTGTGGACAGGAGCGAGGGAGTCGGCGTTGGGAGCGGCGTCAAAATAGAGGGCGCCACGGAGGAAGTGCTGGGTGGAGTCGGTGGCGAAAAACTGTTTGGCGGAAGCGGCGTTGCCTCCTACCTCGTAGAACAAGCCTTTTACATGATTGGGTGTGCTGATTTCTTTCTCTTCAATAGATTCGGCCTTATAGGTGTGTTTATAGGTCATCTTGAAGGCATCATTTACCAGTTTGGGTAAGGTGTTGTTATTGAACCCGATCTGTTTGTAGCTCAGGTATATTTTGCCATGGAGGGTAGGGAATTCGATATTGATCCAGTAAGGGTTTTCGGGTTTGTCGCTGAAGAAGAGGGTATCCTGTACGACGCGTGCGTAGGCAGGATATTCGAATGTATATGGATAGCCCGGCATATCAAATACCTGGTATTTCCTTTCGGGAAACTGGATGTTGAAGTACCCTCTGGGTTTGGGGGTATAAGTATTATCGCATGCGCAAAGGAGTAATGTGAATATCAGCAGGTATAGTCGTTTTTTCCTTTGTCCGGCATTGATGTTTAACATTACAGGTATTGTTGCTTTGTGTGATTATCAGTCGGTTTCTCCCAGATCGTAGTTGACATTGACCTGTACTTTCTGTATACGCATTTTACTTACTTCCAGCACGGTGAAGTCATAATTGGCATAGCTGATAACGCTGTTTTCTTCCGGGAATTTTCCGGCGAGTTCGAGTATGAGGCCACCGATAGAATCGCTTTCACCTTTTACATGTTCGAAGGTATCCTGAGGGATGTCCATGATACGGCACACGTCGTTCAGCATGGTTTTGCCTTCGAATACATAGGTATTATTATCTACTTTGCTGTAGTTGAATTCTTCTTCGTCAAATTCGTCTTTGATATCTCCGATCACTTCTTCCATGATATCTTCCAGGGTAACGATGCCGGAGGTACCGCCAAATTCGTCTACTACGACGGCAAAGTGCATGCGTCGGGTTTGGAATTCGGTGAGGAGATCTTCTATGAGTTTGTGTCCATGAACAAAGAAGGGCTGTCTCATTACCTGGTGCCAGTCGAAGGCGGCGCCTTTATCAATATGAGGGAGCAGGTCTTTGGTGTGTACGACGCCGACGATATTGTCGAGATTACCTTTGAATACGGGTAACCTGGAGTAGTGGAGGTCTGCTACCTGGGTGATGACTTTATCGAAGGAGCTATCGTATTCGACACCGGAAACGTCGAGGCGGGTCCTCATGATCTGTTTTACGGTGATGTTGCCGAATTTGAGGATGCCTTTCAGGATATTTTTTTCTTCCTGGGATGCGGTGGGGTCGACGCTCATTTCGATGGCATCGTCTATTTCCTGGTAGTTGACCTGTCCGGCGCTGCGATTAAAGAAGCGGGCTTCTATGCTGGTGCTGAGACCAACGAAAAAGTCGCTTACGGGTTCGAGGGTGGCGTAGATAACGCTGACGAACCAGGCGAAGTAGGTAGCGAACCGGATATTATTTTGTGCGGCCCATACTCTGGGGAGCACTTGTCCGAAGAAAAGGAGGACCAGGCTGATAATGGCCAGTCTGACTACAAAGGAAACGACCGGGAATGTCTGCAGGGCTTCCATCTGGTTGATCAGGTAATTGGTAACCATGATGAATGCGATGCTGAGGAGCAGGCCGGCTATCTGCAGGGAGGCCAGCAGGGAGCGTGGTTTTTCCAGCATTTTGGTAATGAGCCTGCCGCTGGTGTTCTGCCGTGTCTTGAGAACGTTTAGGTCTTTGTAGTTGAGAGAGAAGAAAGCCACTTCTGCGCCGGAGACAATGAATGCCAGCAGCAGAATGATAAATATCACCAGCAGGTACACCACCACGTTAGGTGTGGCAATTGGTGCAGCAGCTTGGAGGAAGAATGGCTTTCCGGATATAATGCTTGCCGAATGGATATCCAAAATATTCAACTTTGGTGTAATAAATCTAAAAATAAGGGAAAGTAATTCATGTTATATATCACCTTGAATCGCTTCCCCTTATGCAAATATAAGTAATGTCCCATTACGGGATGACCGGTAGGGAATTAACTTATAATTTTTATGAATAATGGTTTAAAACGGCAGATCGTCAGCGGGTTCGCTCATGGATGGAGGGATATCCATATTTGGATAACTTTCGCCAGGGGTTGTGCCTGTGCTGCTATGGGAGATGGGATGATCCGAATGGTTCAGGTCCATACGTTTATCCAACATAACAAGGTTATCGCCCACTACTTCTGTGGCGAATTTCTTATTGCCTTCTTTGTCTTCCCAACTACGGGTGCGCAGTCGTCCTTCGATATACACGAGGCTTCCTTTGTGCAGGTATTTTTGGGCGAGTTCTGCCAGTCCGCGCCAGAGGACTACTGTATGCCATTCTGTTTGTGATATGAGCTTGCCGGCTCTGTCTTTAAATGTTTCTGTTGTAGCCAGTGAGAATTTGGCAACTGCAATATTACCTTCTAGGAACTGTACGTCAGGATCTCTGCCTAAATTACCAATCAGGATTACTTTATTGACACCTCTCATAGTTGCAGGTTTTTTTAACCTATTGATAAAATGTTCTTCTTATATAATAGAAAACAACCTACTTAAAGTTAATGTTTTTTCCAATCGTTATGGAAAAATTTCTTTGCCTGTAGGGCTTTAACGATAAGTTTTGTACAGGTACTGCAAGATTCGGGCCATGGCCTACGTAGAATACTATACGATAAGTGAGATGAGTGTATCAGAGGAGGCGGAGGCTGTTATCGGTCAGGAAGTCGGTGATGGTTTTAGGGAAGGCATATTTGTCCAGCTCGCTGTGGTGTACCGGGAATAGGTCCGGCAAGGATGGCTTGCGGGAGGTATTGATCTCGATGAACTGGCTGTGGATGGTTTGGTGGGTCAGTTGCTGTTTGAAGCTACGGGATACTTTCACGATCTGGTGGGAGGTGTTGCCCAGGTGTGTCTGGAAAGCCTCGGTTTGCAGCAGTTGGGAGAGGTCTGCAGGTTCGGGTGTTTCGATCAGGAAGAATTCGTGCAGGTTTTGCCAGATATCGCTGGCGGTGCGTTTGTGGAGGTATACGTGGTCTTTATGGCGTACGACGATCTGGTGG
Organism: Chitinophaga pendula; assembly: GCF_020386615.1. Lineage (NCBI taxonomy): Bacteria > Pseudomonadati > Bacteroidota > Chitinophagia > Chitinophagales > Chitinophagaceae > Chitinophaga > Chitinophaga pendula. The sequence goes on along the minus strand of NZ_CP077769.1, from coordinate 6,125,611 downwards.
AAGTATCGATGTTTGATGACGAGTTTTTTTGATTTGACGGGGAGGTTGGAGATGGTTTGTTGTTTGAGTGCTTCGCAGCGGGAGGTTACGGGGCATTGGTGGCAGGCAGGTTGTTGTGGTTTGCAGATGACAGCTCCGAAGTCCATAATGGCCTGGTTGTATTGAGCGGAGGCATGGGGGGGTAGGAGCTCGGCGGCGAGTGTGCTGAATTCTTTTTTACCGGCGGTGCTGTCTATGGGGGTAAATATATTGAAGTAGCGGGCCAGTACGCGGAATACGTTTCCATCGAGTACGGCATGGGGGAGGTTGAATGCGAAGGAGGCGATGGCGGCGGCGGTATATGGGCCAATTCCTTTGAGGGATTGGATATCGTGGTAGGAGGACGGGAATTGTGCGTTGAAATCGGTGACGATCTGCCGGGCGGCTGCGAGCATGTTTTTACAGCGAGCGTAATAGCCGAGGCCTTGCCAGAGGCGGAATACTTCTTCTTCGGGGGCTTGGGCGAGTAGTTTTACGGTGGGGTAGTTTTGGATGAACCGTTCATAGTATGGCCATCCTTGTTCTACTCTTGTTTGTTGGAGTATGATCTCTGACAGCCATATTTTGTAAGGGTCTTTTTCTCCTTTCCAGGGCATGCTGCGGGTGTTCTCGGTGTTGTTCCATTCCAGCAGGCTGGTTGTAAAGTATGCTTTTTTGGTCATAAGTAATTGTTCGTCAGGCCTTTATCCCGGTTTATGCGTGAGGAGCAGGGGCCTGTTTTTTGTTTTTTAAGGTGTCAGGAGAGGCTTTGGATAAAATTTTCATTTTCAATCAATTTTTTAAGAAAAAAGCGTGTAATGAATATTATTTTTTGTATATTCGTTACTCGATGGTTTTGTGAAAATTTAAACCATTCTCATTTACCGGTAGCTCTATATGCTTTGAAATGCGCGACGGCCCCGGTTTTTCTGACAGCAATCTAAATAAAGTGCAAATAAAACGAATTCGGTTCAAGTAAGGTATATAGAAAAATACTAAAACTTATTTGGCTAAAATTCAACAAATAGAAATTTTTAAATAACTTTGGGATAAGTAATCCTCCGCTTCAATTATGAGAAAAGCTGATTTGATTAACAACATTGCTGAAAAAACCGGCATCCCCAAAGTAGATGTGTTAGTAACGCTCGAGGCCATGTTCAAGGAGGTCAAGGAGGCATTGGCGAATGGCGAACACATTTACATCCGTGGATTTGGCAGTTTTATTACTAAGAAACGCGCAGCCAAGATAGGCCGGAACATTAAGAAGAATGTAGCTGTGGAGATCCCCGAGCACTTCATTCCTGCTTTTAAGCCATCTAAAGAATTTGTTGCAGAAGTAAAGAAGCTTAAAAGTTCTTAATTTTGCCTCCTAATATTTTTAGGTGTGCAAAAATCTCAAGTTCTCCTCGTAGGCGCTGCAGCTGCGTTATTAGTTGTATTAGTTGCCTTTGGGCGTACGACGCCAAAGACTGATAAGAATGCCATGCCAACTGCCGCTCATGAACATAGCGGACAGGAGGTTCCCGCATTTGAATTTAGCGACCTTTTAGCATCTGCTAAGAAGAAGATTCCTGCCGAAAAGTTATTGCTGGTAAACGAATGGGAAAACAAAGTCGTTCGTGGTGATGTAAAGGGCCAGCAAATCCTCGCCTTCAAGCAGTTATATACTGTATGGGACAGTCTCAACCAGCTGCCCGTAGCTGCTTATTATCTGGGAGAAGCAGCTAAGTTGGAAAATTCCGAAAAAAGCCTCACCTTTGCAGCCAATTTATTTTTGGAGCATCTACAACATGCGCCCAGTCCTGAGATCGGGAAATGGGAAGCTACCCAAGCTGCTGCTTTACTGGATAAAGCGATTGCATTAAATCCTGGGAATGATTCGCTGAAAATACAACAGGCCATGGCGTATATGACTGCCGGGGAGCCTATGTCGGGGGTAGCGCGGCTACGGGAAGTAGTGGCGGCTAATCCGGACAATATCGAGGCTCAGGTAACGCTGGCTAATCTTGCTATTACTTCTGGTCAGTTTGACAAGGCGATCAGCAGGATGGAGGAGTTGTTAAAACGTCATCCGGAAGAGGCCAAAGCTGTTTTTGTATTGGCGGAAGCTTATAAGAGTCAGGGTAATACGAAGAAGGCGGTGGAGTTGTTTAAGCGTTGTAAGGAGTTGCTGAAGGATCCTGAGTTAAAAGCGGCGATAGACGATTATATTAAAAAGATTCAATAATATTTCATTTTTCAAACATTTTAAACTTATTAGCGTATGCCTTGCGGTAAGAAAAGAAAAAGACATAAGATAGCTACCCACAAACGTAAAAAGAGGCTGAGAAAGAACCGGCATAAGAAGAATAAGAAATAGTCACTCCTGTTTCCCGCCATTTACACTTACCAGGTATTTTTCTACCGCGGGGATTGGACAAAAATTTTGATATATCCTGCATGATTTTGGCGAATATTACTAAATTGCCAAGGTCATGCAGGTTGTTCCATAATATCCCGCTAAAGAATTTCCGGATACTGCCTGCAGATCGCTAGACCCTTAAGCAATCCATCATCACGTACTGTGAAGAATATGCTAACTTTAATGTTGGCTAACATTGGTATGCAATAAGCTGTTATTAAGCGGCCATGCATAACCCGAAGGTGAAGTTTTAATGGTAAAAATTTCGGACGCTTGAACAAGGAACTTATTATAAATGCGGCTCCCACAGGTGTGGAAATAGCGTTGCTGGAAGATAAAAAATTGGTGGAACTGCACCACGAGAGTGGCAATCCTAACTTTGCGGTTGGCGATCTGTATATGGGACGGGTAAAAAAACTGATTCCCGGCCTGAATGCTGCTTTTGTCGATGTGGGGTTTGAAAAGGATGCTTTTCTTCATTATACGGACCTTAGTCCATATATCCGTTCCATACTTAAGTTTACCCAGCAAGCTATTAGCGATAAGACCCCAGAGGGCTTTGACTTTACGAAGTTCAAAAATGAACCAGAGATCGTAAAGACAGGAAAAATTACGGATGTACTGGGGGGAAAACCCAATATACTGGTACAGATACTCAAGGAACCCATCTCTTCAAAAGGTCCCCGGCTTAGTTGTGAAATCTCTCTCCCTGGAAGATTTATAGTGTTAACACCCTTTAACGACATTGTTGCGGTATCTAAAAAGATACATTCTTCTGAAGAAAGAAAGCGGTTACAGAAAATAGTGGAGGCTATCAAGGCGCCTAATTTTGGTGTGATCGTACGCACAGCGGCCGAAGGTAAGAAGACAGCGGAACTACATGAGGATCTGACCACATTGGTAGAGACCTGGAAGAATATCCAGGCTAATCTTCGCGGTGCGCAACCTCCCCAGAAGATACTCAGTGAGCAGGCTAAAACGACCAGTATACTGCGGGACCTGCTCAACGAGAGTTTTAACAAGATCGTCATCAACGATAAGAACATCTATACTGATACCCGGGCTTACATACAGAAGATCGCTCCGGAGAAGCAGGATATAGTCACTTATTACCATAATGGCGCCCCGATATTTGATCATTTTGGTATTACGCGGCAGGTGAAGGCTTCCTTTGGGAAGACGGTTAACCTGGATAGCGGGGTATATCTGATCATTGAGGCGACGGAGGCGTTGCATGTGATCGATGTGAACAGTGGTTATAAGAGCTCCAGCAATAACCAGGAGCAGAATGCCCTGGCCTCCAATCTGGAGGCGGCGGCAGAAATAGCCCGTCAGTTGAGACTCCGTGATCTGGGTGGTATTATCATCATCGACTTCATAGATATGAAGTTGCCCGAGAACAAGAAGGTGGTGTATGAGGCCATGGAGAAATTTATGGCACAGGACCGGGCTAAACACACGATACTTCCTATTTCCAAATTCGGATTGATGCAGATCACGCGGCAGCGTGTGAAGCCGGAGGTTACGATCTCTGTAGCGGAAGATTGTCCGGCTTGCAAGGGCACTGGTAAGATCGGCGCTTCTGTATTAATAGTGGACGATGTCGAGAAGAACTTGTTATACCTGTTGAATCATCAGCATAAGGGATTGACGATACATGTGCATCCTATTCTGCATGCCTACCTGACCAAAGGGTTCCTGACTTCCAAGCAGTGGAAATGGTATTTCCAGTTCAGGAAATGGATCAAGGTGAAGGCTGACAGTAATTATCACCTTACAGAATATCATTTTTTTGACGACAGTGACGAAGAAATTAAATTATAGTGAATAAGGAGGTCCACAGCGACCTCCTTATTTGTTTCAGGAAGAGGTGCGAGGGGATTGGAGGGGACCTGCCTATATTTGTACGATCATTTTACATGTGCTATAGCCTAGCGATCATCAAGAAATCACGAAGGAAACAAGAACATTGGCGGGGCTTATTTGTTTTTATCAGGGCGAATGACCGCAACATTAACACCAATCAACAGCAATCCAATACAGTTATGCCTATACGTTATTATGCCGGATGGCTTATTTTATTATTATTAGTGGCTGCGTCCTGCGGCCGTTCGGGGAAGGGTACAAAACAGCCTAAGGTCAGGGATACGACCCATTATACCCGGCAGGAGTATATAGACCTGGCATTGGATTCCAGCCAGGTGGGGCATTTTCTGCAATCGCATCCTGAGTATCAGTCTTACCGGGAGTATATCCAGCGTTTTTATCAGAAGCGGGATTACCACTATGCCTGGATCAGCAATGATGGGCTGCTGACGGAGCAGGCGGGTAACTTCATCAACCTGATGAAAAATGATCCTGCTTACTTAGTGAATGACAGCAGCCGGGTGGGTAAGCCTATACAGCAGTTGTATGATACGTTAGTAGTGGAAGGCGGTAAGTTGCATCCGGGAGATGTGAATATGTCGAAGATAGAGTTGATGCTGACGGCGCAGTTCTTCCTGTATGGTAATAAGGTGTGGGGCGGTATGACGGCGGATTCGGCGAAGGACTTGGAATGGTTTATTCCGCGGAAGAAGCTGGATATGGAGAGTGTATTGGATTCGATGTTGAAGCGGCCTGCTACTGCCTTTGAGGAAGGTGAGCCGGTAAATAAGCAATATAAGCTGCTGAGAGACGCTTTGCGACGGATGGGAGCATTGGAGGCTAAGGGGGCCTGGGATTCGCTGAAAATAGCGGTTAAAAGCTATAAAAAGGGGGATTCTGCGCAATTGATCGCGGCGGTGAAGACGAGGTTGCATGCATTGGGTGATTTGCCGGTGATAGATAGTGGGCGGGTGTTTACGCCGATGTTGGATTCGGCTATCCGGATCTTTGAGCAGCGGATGGGGTTGAAGGAGGATGGATTGATCCGGCAGGGGGTGTTGGATGCGTTGAATATACCGTTGCAGCAGCGTATCCGGCAGTTGCTGGTGAATATGGAGCGGCTGCGTTGGGTGCCGATAGAGCCTGCGAGTGATTATCTGCTGGTGAACATTCCTGAGTTCAAGCTACATGTATACCAGGAAGGGAAGCTGGACTGGAGTTGTAATGTGGTGGTGGGTAGGCCGGGCACGAATACGGTGATATTCAGTAAGAACATGCGATTTGTGGTGTTCAGTCCCTACTGGAATGTGCCTCCGGGGATACTGGCGCATGAGGTGTTGCCGGCGGCGAAGCGGAATCCGGGTTATCTGGCGAGGCAGAATATGGAGGTGGTAGGATCGAGCGGGAAGGTGATTCCGGCGTCTGCTATCAGCTGGGGTAAATACAGTGGGGGTAATTTCCCTTATATCGTACGGCAGAAGCCCGGTAACCGGAATGCGTTGGGTAAGGTGAAGTTCCTGTTTCCGAATGAGTACAATATTTACCTGCATGATACGCCCAGCCGGGGATTATTCGGGGAGACGAAACGTTCTTTCAGTCATGGTTGTATACGGGTAGCGGAGCCTGCTAAGCTGGCGGATTGGTTGTTGCGGAAGGATTCTGCGTGGACGCCTGCGCGGATCGAGACGGCGATGAATGCCGGAAAGGAGCAATTTGTGACGTTGAAGAACCAGGTGCCGGTGTTTATCGGATATTTTACAGCTTTTGTGGATAGTAAGGGGCATTTGAATTTCCGGGAAGATGTGTATGGGCATGATGCCCGACTGGCGCAGCAGTTGTTTGGTAAATAGTATAAGGTGGCCAAGCGCTATAAAAGAATTGTCCATGCGCTGTAAAAGAAAAGGAGGAACCTATCGTTCCTCCTTTTCTTTTATGCTGTAAGAATTATTTAGCTGCGATCACGGATATTTCTACGTTTACTCCACGGGGCAGTGCTGCTACCTGTACGGTTTCGCGTGCGGGGAAGTAACCGCTGAAGTATTTACCATATACTTCGTTGATATCGGAGAATGTTTGCATATCGGTGATGAAGATGGTAGATTTCAGGATATCGCTGAAGTCCATGCCTGCTTCTGCCAGTATGCTTTTGAGGTTTTGCATTACCTGGTGAGTTTCGGCGATGATATCGGAAGTAACGAGCTGGTTGGTTTCCGGATGGAGGGCGATCTGGCCGGATACGAACAGCATATTGCCTGCTTTAACGGCCTGGTTGTAGGGGCCAATTGGGGCAGGGGCTTTAGTGGTGTTGATGACTTGTTTTTCCATAGGCTGTAAAAATACCAAAAACGGGTACCAAATCCATATTAAGTATTATTTACCGGAGGGGCTAATTGGCGGGCTTTTGGAATAGTATTTTGGAATTTGCGCTGTGGGTGCTTAGGTTTGTATATATGAACAATATAAATATCCTGGTGATAGGGGCGCAGCAGCGCTATCTTGAATTACAGCAGAAGGGGTTACCGGCTGAAGGAGTTCATTGGCGGCGTGATCTGGAGGATGATGCGGAGTTGGATGCGTACCAGTTGGTGATAGACCTGGATCTGGATGAGCATTTGCGCAGGGCGGGTATTTATGCCCGGTATCCGCAGGTGATGGTATTGGGATGTATTGTGCGGAGTACGTTGGCGGCTTTGATGGGGCGGTATGCATTTGAGCAGGGATTTAATATTGTGGGATGTAACTGGCTGCCGGGATTCATTAATATGCCGCAGACGGAGATATCGTTGATGGATGAGGAGCAGGAGCCGGTGGTGCGGGAGTTGCTGGAGCGATTGGGATGGCGGTATACGCTGGTGCAGGATGAGGTGGGGATGGTGATTCCGCGGGTGGTGTGTATGATCATCAATGAAGCATATTATACTGCGGAGGAAGGTACTGCCAGCCGGGAGGATATAGATATTTCCATGCGGTTGGGTACCAATTATCCTTATGGGCCATTTGAGTGGTGTGAGCGGATCGGGATCAGGAATGTATATGAAGTGCTGGCGGCGGTATTGTCTGCTACCGGTGATGAAAGATATGAAGTAAGTCCTATGCTGGCAGCTGAAGCGGGGGGATGATGCTGGGGCGGGACATTTTTGATTGCATGTGTATTACAAACAAGGTTAAATCGATCAACGTTGGCTTTAATATTGAACATTGATACTGCTACCAGTACGGGATCTGTATGCCTGTCCAGGGATGGGCGGGTGTTACAGACATTGGTTAATGATAAGCAGCAGGATCATGCTGCTACGATGGTGGTATATGTGGAGCGGATATTGGCGGAGCAGGGTATACGGCCGTCGGAGCTGGATGCTGTTGCGGTGAGTGCGGGGCCTGGTTCTTATACTGGATTACGCGTAGGTGTGGCTACGGCGAAGGGGTTGTGTTATACCTGGGAGAAGCCGTTGCTGGCTATTTCTACTTTACAGCTGATGGCGCAGGGTATGCATGCTGCCGGGCATCCGGAAGTGGATCTGTATTGTCCGATGCTGGATGCGCGACGTATGGAGGTATTTACAGCATTGTATGATACTGCTATTTCAGTTGTATTAGCGCCGCAGGCGCTGATATTGGATGAGCATACTTTTGCGGCTGAGTTGGCACAACAGCGGATTTTATTTTTCGGGGATGGTAGTATGAAGTGGAAAACATTATCGGGGGAGCCTGCGCATGCTTTATTTGCAGATTACACTATTAGTGCGGAGCATATGATTCCTTTATCTGAGGCGGCTTTTAGCCGAGAGGAGTATGCAGATGTTGCTTATTTCAGTCCTTATTACCTGAAGCCATTTTTCCATCCGCAGCGTAGGTAGCATATGAGCGTTTAGTCTGTCATATAAATGTCAAATTATACCTTTTTGCCAAATGAGGCCATTTATATATGAAAAAATAAGGTATAGAAATTTTTTTTATTGTGACAAATATTATAATTTTGTGTAAATCGACACCTGATATTGTTATCTAACAAGGCCAGGAAGACTGTCCGTTGATCCCTTTCATTTCATCATTTTTTAAAACTATTATGCGATGGAAAAAACATTATTAACGACCTCTTCTAATACTCTTATTATTTCTAGAGGTAACAATGAAAAAGACCAGATCAAATTGGATTACATTGCTGTAAAAAAGGCTGCTATGGTATTGCGTGCAATCAATCATAAGCTGCGCCAGCAAATGATCAAGCTGCTGGAAGATCATAAAAAGATGACTGTGACTGAGATATATGTGAAGCTTCGTTTGGAGCAGTCAGTTGCTTCTCAGCATTTGGCTATTTTGAGACGAGCAGGCATTGTAATTACAGAGAGAGATGGTAAGTTTATCCACTATACGATTAACAAGCAGCGTATTGCTGAAGTTGCCAAATTTGTGGAAGAACTGGTGGGATAATTTTTCTTCGGAAATATTAAACCATTCCAAACTATATCAAAAAAGTAGCCATATGGCTACTTTTTTTATTTTGTAACGTATATAGATGCCCGTTTTCGTGGTATTCGTGCGGTGATATGTACGATGACAGAAACGCGGATGTATGATAGTAATCATGGAATGTTTATAGCGGTATAGATAATCCTGATAGCAATCATAGGAGGGGCGCCGGGGGAATTTCGTATTTTTGTGAAAATCAAAAACCAATGTTCGTAAAACAATTATATACAAGTTGTTTATCAGAAGCTGCATACTTTATTGAATCGGAAGGGGTAGCTGTGGTAATAGATCCATTGAGGGATATAGATGAGTATCTGGCGTTGGCGAAGGAGCGGAATGCGGAGATCAAGTACATTTTTGAAACACATTTTCACGCAGATTTTGTATCGGGGCATTTGGATCTGGCTGCGGCGACTCAAGCGCCTATAGTATATGGACCGGGAGCGATTACTAATTTTCCTATTTACCAGGCGAAGGACGGGGAGCGGTTTCAGATCGGGCAATTGACGCTGGAGGTATTGCATACGCCGGGTCATACGCTGGAATCGTCTTGTTACCTGTTGTATGACGAGGCGGGTCGTCCGCACAGTGTGTTTACCGGGGATACGTTGTTTGTCGGGGATGTGGGTCGTCCGGATTTGTTCAGTGGTAATCTGACGAAGGAAGAGTTGGCTGGTCATTTGTTTGATTCGTTGAATAACAAGATCAAGACGTTGCCGGATCATGTGACGGTGTATCCTGCGCACGGCCCTGGTTCTGCGTGTGGTAAGAACCTAGGACCGGAGACGTTTAGTACTATCGGAGACGAGAAGCGCGGCAATTATGCGTTGCTGGCGACGGACAAGGCACAATTTGTGGCGGAAGTGACGGATGGGCTGGTAACGCCTCCTTCTTATTTCCCGATCAATGCGAAGATCAACAAGGAAGGTTATGATGCGTTGACTGCGATCATGGAGAAGAGTATGCGTCCGTTAGCGGTAGCTGATTTCAAGCAGGTGGTGAAGGGTGGTGCTTTGATACTGGATACGCGTAAGGCGGCGACGTTTACGGAAGGATTTGTGCCTGGTTCTATCAGTATTGGCTTGGAGGGCCGTTTTGCGGAATGGGCGGGTAGTTTGTTGCCATTTGATCAGGAGATGGTATTGGTAACGGAGCCAGGTCAGGAAGAAGAGACGGTAGTGCGGTTGGCGCGGGTAGGTTTTGACAAGGTGGTAGGGTACCTGGAAGGTGGATATGAAGCGTGGATTGCTGCCGGTGAGAACCGGGATCTGATCATCTCTGTGGAGCCGGATGAGTTGGCGATGGATATACCGCATGATGAGCATCTAGTTATAGTAGACGTGCGCAAGCCTGCGGAATATGCGGACGGGCATATTAAGGGTGCGATCAACCTAACGCTGAGTGATATGACTGATCCGGGTAATCTGGGCGACTTTGATGATAATCACAACCTGTACGTGCATTGCCAGGGAGGTTACCGTAGTGTGATTGCCTGTTCGATGTTGAAGCGGGAAGGTATCCACAATCTGCGGAATGTGGAAGGTGGATTTAACAAAATGAAAGAGGAGAAAGGGTTGAAGGTAGAGAAGGAGAAGAACGTGTTGAATTAATCCTTTTGTAATGATACTTGAAAAGGCTGGCCGGTGGCTGGCCTTTTTTGTTGGTGGTAACGGGCTGCTGGATAAGTTGATGGTGGAAGGGTAATTGTTTGTAAATGAGCATCTTGCATACTTGTTGCATATAGGTTGTATAAGCGTTGTATAAGCATTGTATATGCAACTATATGCCTTGCTTATACAATGACTATACGAATGCTACAGGAATGATACAGGAGAGCTATAGGAGAGGGGGCGGGGAATTGGGGGCATGAAAATTTTCAAATGATGCATACCTGATATATAAAGAATATTATGCATTTATTTGTCGGTGCGGCGGGTGGGTGTAATGCGCTACAGGCGGTGCGGGAGGGGTATTATTGTGTGGTTGAGGCTGATGGGCCTGTAGGCTAAGATCACTTCTTTCTGGCTGATTAACAATAAGTTAAAGGGGAAGGGACAGAACCTATTAGCACGGTATTTGTTTACTCTTATAAAAAATTGTACTACTATGAAATCTAGGTCTTTATTGTTAGCCTGTCTGTTATCGATAGGCGTATGCTTATTTGCCTGTAAGCCAAATGATAGCAAGGTACAGGCGGCTGTTAACGAGAAGTTGAGTACTTCTCCCGGTGTGACGGCTGATGTGAAGGGTGGAGTGGTAACATTGAGCGGGGAGGTAGCTGATGAAGCTGCTAAAGCTGCTGCGGAGGAATCTGTAAAAGGTGTTACTGGTGTGAAGTCTGTGAGCAACAATATCATGGTGCAGGCGCCACCGCCTCCTGCTGCTGCTCCTACTGTTGAAATCAATCCTGATGATGTATTGAAGAAAAGGCTGGATTCTGCTTATGCGGCGGCTGGTTTTTCGGATGTGAAGGTATCTGTGGTGAGTGGAGAGGTTACTTTGGATGGTAGTGCCAAGAAAGCGGATGTTCGTAAGATCATGCAGACTGCGCAGGAAGCTAAACCTAAGAAGGTGAACAATAAACTCACATTAAAATAACTCCTTAAAAACTTATTGTTATGGGTTTACAAGACAAATACCAGGAGCTGATCAACCAGGCTAACAGTGCTGGTGTAAGCGGTTTGCAGGTAACGGAAAAGGACGGTGTGTTGTATGTGAACGGTACGGCGCCCTCTGCGCAGATCAAGGATCAGTTGTGGGATACTTATGAGAAGCTGGATCCGGAGATGCGTGCTGCGGACCTGGTGTTGAATATCAACCTAGCTGCTGGAGCGGGAGGTGGAGAGCAGGAGTACGAGGTGAAGTCCGGGGACAATCTGAGTAAGATTGCCAAGAATTATCCGGGAGTATCCTGGCAGGATATTTTTGAGGCGAATAAGGATCAGATCAAGGATCCTAATTTGATCAAACCAGGTCAGAAGCTGAAGATACCCTCTGCTTAGCGGAAGGAGATGTTATAAATAAAAAGCGGGAAGGCAGTGATGCGCTTCCCGTTTTTTTTATGTGTATGTGTATCAGGTTTGGGGATGGGATACCGGGTTGTACTGGTGTTTCCAGCGGCGGTGGCTCCATACCCATACTTCTGGTTGTTCGTGAATATTTTTTTCCAGGAACTGTACGAATGCTTCGGTGATTTTTCCTTCTGGTTCGCGGAGGGGTTCTTCGAATGCGAGTTTGAGTTCGGCTTTATAGTATCCTCTTTTTGTTTTTCTTATATCTGCGAATACGACGGGGATGTTATGACGGCGGGCGGCCATTTCGGGGCCTTTATAGAACGGTGTCATTTTGTTAAGGAAGGGGAACCAGTAGCAGCGGCGGGGGTTGCCCGGGTTTTGGTCGGCGACGAGTGCGATGAGATATTGTTTTTGCATCCAGGGGTTCATGGCCTCGCGCATATCGTTGGCGGGTATGAGTGTGGTGCCGAATTTTTCGCGGAAGTGCCGGAACATGCGATCAACGGCTTTGTTGGTGATGGGCATGTATACGACGAGGAATGGGAATGCTACGCCTTGCATACAGAAGAGGTTTGCCCATTCCCAGTTGAAATTATGGCCAAGGTGAAGCTGGCAGCTTTTGCCCTGTGCATATAATTGATGGAGTACGGAGAGGTCGCAGATAAAGCGTCGTTGCAACTGTTTTTTGCTCATGGTGAGCAGTTTGATGGTTTCGACCATCATATCGGTGAGGTTGCGATAATATTTTTTGGCCAGGGCGTCTATCTCTTTGGGTGATTTATCCGGGAATGCCTGTTGGAGGTTGTTATTAACGACTTCGCGGCGGTAGCGGATGATATGATAGATGAGTACAAAGAGTCCGTCGCTGATGCCATATAGGAGCCACAGCGGGAGAATAGAAACCGAATAGCAGAAGATCAGTAGAAGATAATACATTTTTTATGATGCGATCACCGGTTAGGTTGTCCTGATGTGCAAATGTACGAAAAGGGTGCTTTAGGGCCGGTTAGTATTTGCCGGTTATCAGAGCACGATATTTTGTATCAGTTCGCATTTGTATGGATAGTCGGTATTGAAGTGGAGGCCTCTGCTTTCTTTGCGGAAGGTGGCTCCTTTTACGATCAGGTAACCTGCGGTGATGAGGTTTCTGAGTTCGCAGAGTTGTGGTGATACGGCTGTTTTTTCGTAGAGTGATTCTGTTTCTTCGTGTAGTATATCGAGGCGGCGCATGGCGCGTTGGAGGCGTTCGTCGGTGCGGACGATGCCTACGTAGTCGCTCATGATCTGTTTGAGTTCTTTCAGGCTTTGCGTGATGAGGATCATTTCCCTGGGGGCGGTGGTGCCGGTGGCATCCCAGTCTGGAACCATTGTCCGGAAGGCGGTGTTATCGATGTTTTTAACGGCATCGAGGTAACATCTGTGCGCGAATACCATTGCTTCCAGGAGGGAGTTGCTGGCGAGGCGGTTAGCGCCATGGAGGCCTGTGCTGGCGCATTCGCCGCAGGCGTATAGATTACGGATGGAGGTGCGGCCCCATTCGTCTGTTTTGATGCCACCGCAGCTGTAGTGGGCGGCGGGGGCTACGGGTATCATTTGCTGGCTGACGTCGATGCCTATGGAGAGGCATTTTTCATAGATATTGGGGAAGTGGTGGATGAACTTTTCTTTATCCATGTGCCGGCAATCGAGGAATACATGTTCGGTACCGGCGAGTTTCATTTCGCTGTCTATAGCGCGGGCGACGATATCGCGAGGTGCGAGGGAGAGTCTTGCGTCATATTTGTGCATGAAATCTTCGCCCTGTATGTTCCTGAGAATGGCGCCATCGCCTCTTACTGCTTCGGTGATGAGGAAGGAGTTGCTGACGCCGGGCTGATAGAGGGCGGTGGGATGGAACTGGATAAATTCCATGTTCTCGATCCTGCCTTTGGCGCGGTATACCATGGCTATTCCATCGCCGGTAGCGATAGCGGGATTGGTGGTGCTGCGGTATACCTGGCCGTTGCCACCGGTGGCGAGCAAGGTGATGCGACCCAGGATGGTTTCGATCTTATTGGTTTTGAGATTGAGTACGTATACGCCGTAGCATTCGATATCCGGGGTGGCTTTAGTGACGAGGAATCCCAGGTGGTGTTGTGTGATGAGATCGACTACGAAGCAGTGGGTAATGAGTTCGATATTTGGTTTGCGGTGGAGGGCTTCGAGGAGGGCTCGTTCTATTTCTTTGCCGGTGACATCTTTGTGATGGATGACGCGGAATTCGGAGTGTCCGCCTTCGCGGCCGAGGGAGAAGTCTCCATCGGGGTTTTTATCGAAGTTAGCGCCCCAGGCGATGATCTCGTTGACCCGTTGGGGGCCTTCGGTGATCACTATTTCGACGGTTTGAGGGTTGCAGAGTCCATCGCCGGCGATGAGGGTATCTTCTATATGTTTTTCGAAGCTGTCGTTTTCCAGGTCATTTACTACGGCTACTCCGCCTTGTGCGTATTTGGTATTGGTTTCATCTTCCCTGGTTTTGGTGATGATGGTGATCTTTTTATCAGGGAAGGTATCTGCTATTTTCAACGCATAGGTAAGTCCTGCTATTCCGGAGCCTATCACTAAAAAGTCCACTTGTTGCATTTGCTAAAGATACGAACGCGGATGAATTATTTCGCGGACGATGTTAGGAATGGCGGGGGATGGGCGGGTTATCGTGTAGCGAGGGCGTTGTGGCGGCGGGTGTCGAGATAGGCGACACTACCGCTAACGATGCCCCATTGTGCCAGGCCATAGGTGAGCATTACCCACCATTGTGCGGCTGGCAGTGGCTGATAGAACTTGTTGGTGGCGAGTAGGGCATCGGAGATGATAAAGACGATGGCCCCTATCAGTATGCGCCAGGTACGTGGCTGGGTGTTGAAGTGGAAGGCATGCATGGCGCAGAGGAGGGTGAACGATATGGTGATGGCGTAGATGATAACGGGGACTAGTAAGGGTCCCAGGTGGGGGAGGAGGAAAAAGATGAATGCCAGTACGCAGGCTTCGGTGAGGAAGATGAACGGCCATCGGCATAGTACGAGGGGGGGATTGGTGTATCTAATTTTGAGGAAGAGGCTGATATAGCAAAGGTGGGACAGGAGGAAGCTGCCCAGTCCTGCCATGAAGAATACTTCCTGCCGGGCATCGAACATGAGCAGGATGTCGCCGGCCCAGGAGCAGCAGAGGGCTGCAATGAGCAATGTTTTGAATACGGGTGGGGTATTGGTGAGCGCTTTAAGGGAGTAGATGATGAGGGTGAGGACCAGTAATGGTTTGGTGGCCAGTTGTAGTGTGGGGTATTGTAAGGTGATAGCGCCCAGGTGGAGGGCGAGTATGGTAAAATACAGGAGATGCCAGTTCTTATGCATGGGTATACAGGGTTATTGTTGTGTACAATATAAGGTTTTTTGTCATTACAACATTTGCGGATGGGCTATGGTCGGGGTCTTACACATTAACAACCTCTTCACAAAAAAGACCTATTTATAGGCTACTATTGGCGGATAAAACCCTCGGCTATGAATAGAGCTGTACTCCCTGTTATGTTAGTGTTGATTGTGGTTGGCTGTAGTAAAAGTCCTGCTGTATTGCATGCGTTGTTTCCGGATAGTAAGCTGGATTATTCGGGGCGGGTATTGGGGCCTGTGCGTGGTTGTGGCGGGCATCCCTGGGAGGTGGTATACCGGGTGCCGGGGGGTAGTGAGAAGGGGTATGATACGGCGATGACGTTGGATCTGCCTGTTAGTTTCCAGGAGGAGGGGAAGGAGTTCCGGTTCAGGGTGGTGGACAGTCGTCCGTTTCCTTTTCCGTGTCTGGCCAATCGTATTTATCCTTCTGTGATCGGGATGAAGGAGGTGCAGGTACCTTAAGGGAGGTGGGGGTGGGGATCATCCGACGGGGACGGTGACGAGGAAGGTGGTGCCTCCGCCGCTGGTGTGGCTTACTTTTAATTGGCCGCCATGCATTTGAATGATTTGTTGGGAGAGGCTGAGGCCGATGCCGCTTCCTTTTTTCTTGGTGGTATAGAATGGGATGAAGATTTTGTTCATGGCATCGCTGTCTATGCCTGGGCCGTTGTCGGCGATCTCAATACAGGCGAGTTGGTTGTTGCTGCTGATATAGGTTTTGGTTTGGATGGTGGGGTTGGGTATATGTTCGAGTGCATCCATGGCATTTTTGAGGAGGTTGATCAGTACCATTTGGAGTTGAGCGTTATCGGCGCGGATTTCCATGTTTTCGGTTTCGACGATGAGTTGATAGGTGATGCCTGCTTGTTTGAGATCGGGGTACAGGAGGTTACTGATGGAGGTGAGTAGTGTTTTTACGTTGACGTTGGTGAACTGTGGTTTGGGGAGGGTGGTATAATCGCGGTAGGCGTTGACGAAGTTCATGATGCCTTTGCTGCGGCTTTCTATGGTTTGTAGTGCTTCCTGCAGGTCGGTGATGGCTTCTGTCTGGTTGGTAGTGGGCATGATATCCTGTTCTACGATTTCGCGCATGGTGCCGATGAGGGAAACGATGGGTGTTACGGAGTTCATGATTTCGTGGCGGAGTATTTTGGTCAGGTTCTGCCAGGCTTCCAGTTCTTTATCCTGTAGTTCGGAGTGGATGTTCTGGATGGATATCAGTTTGACCAATCTGCCTTGTAGTCTGACGGTGGCGGCGTGTATGCTGAGTTGTTGTTCCTGTTGGGTGCGATAGAGTGTTTTATGGCCGGATTTGAGTTGCAGGAGTAGTGCTGGCAGGTCGGGGTGTGTGGGAACCATTTCTGCCAGGTTACGGAGGCGATATATGTTGAGTAGCCGGAAGGCGGCGGGGTTGATCAGTTCGATCTTACCTTCTGCGTCGAAGGAGAGGACGCCGATGCTGATATGTTGTACGATGGTATCTATGTATTTGAGGTTGGCTTCTTTTTCGGCGCGTGTTTGCCGGAAGGCTTCCAGCACTTCATTGAATTGCTGGTTGAGGAGTCGGAAGCTTTTGCCCAGTTTGTTATCTGCGCTGAACCGGATGGAAAAGTCTTCATAGCGGATGGATTCCATGAAGAGGGTGAGTTTGCGGTTGACGCGGGTGAGGTAGTGGTACAGGCCGAATATCTGTAAGAGGATGATGGGTAGTACCAGTAGTCCGGTGTTAGTGCCAGCGGTGAGCCATAGCCAGATGCCGGCGGCCATTGTTATTGACAGCAGCAGGATGCGCAGGAGTATAAAGAGGCTAAAGCGGTTCATTGGCGTAATTATTCCGATGGCTATATATTATATTTTTCCAGTCTTCTATATAGGGCTGCTCTGCTGAGGCCTAATTCGCGGGCAGCTTCTGTGATGTTGCCATTACATTTTTTCATGGCTTGATGGATCATATTCCGTTCCATTTCTTCGAGGTTATATCCGGTGTTGAGTGCTTGTCCGGCGGAGGCGCTTTTCAGGAATACGTCTTTGGGTTGGAGTGATCTTCCCTGGGCGAGTATTACGGCGCGTTCTATGGCATGCTGGAGTTCGCGGATATTTCCGGGCCAGTCGTATTGTCGTAGTGGTACGAGCAGTGATTCGTGTAGGGAGGTGACCGGGCGTTTATATTTTTCGCGGTATACCTGGAGGAAGTGTTCGGCGAGGGGGACGATATCTTCGATGCGTTCGCGTAGTGGTGGCAGGTTGATCTCAATGGTGTTGATACGATAGAGGAGATCCTGCCGGAACTGGTGTTGTGCGGTCATCTGGACGATATCGCGGTTGGTGGCGCAGATGAGGCGGACGTTAATTGGGATATTTTTATTGGAGCCTACTTTGGTGACGTATCTGTTTTGCAGTACGGTGAGTAATTTGGCTTGGAATGGGAGGCTGATATTTCCTATTTCGTCGAGGAAGATGGTGCCTTCGGCGGCTTCTTCGAAGCGGCCGATTCTGTCTTCGCGGGCATCGGTGAAGGCGCCTTTGACGTGGCCGAACAGTTCGCTTTCGAAGAGGGATTCGCTGATGGCGCCGAGGTCGACGCTGACGAATGTTTTTTGATTGCGGAGGGAGAGCTGGTGGATATGTCTGGCGAGGAGGTCTTTACCGGTACCATTTTCTCCCAGGATGAGTACATTGGCATCTGTGCCTGCGACGCGGGCGACGGTATCCATGACCTGCATCATGGCAGGGCTGTTGCCGATGAGTGTTGTCTGGGACTGGCTTTGTGGTGCTTCTTTGGTGACGGTGGTGTTATTCTTCTTATTATAAGCGGTTTGAATGGTTGCCAGGAGTTTATCGTTTTCCCAGGGTTTGAGTACGAAATCGACTGCCCCTGCTTTGATGGCCCTTACGGCCATTTCGACGTCGCCGTATGCGGTGAACAGTACTACTGCCATGTCCGGTTTTATATCGAGGATACGGTCGAGCCATTCGAAGCCTTCTTTTCCGCTGCTGAGGTCGCGGGTGAAGTTCATGTCGAGGAGGATGACATCGTAGTCGAAGTTGGTGACGAGGTATGGTATTTTTTGTGGATTCTTTTCGAAGTCTACCTGTTCGAAATGTCGTTTTAATAGCAGTCTGGCGGCGCGTAATACATCTACATCATCATCTACTATCAGTATTTTTCCCGGTAACATTGTACTCATTAGTTATTTGCTGTTTTGATTTGGGCGTATCCCAGCGGACCTACTATTTGCGGATACGGTGTCGTTAGGCCACCAGCAAACAGTATTCCTATTATGGCCGGTTATGCCTTCAGGAGGGCTCTATGGGCCAGCAGCAAGATAAACAAAGATTGGTAGGAATGGTGCGGCTTTTACGAAACGGGGGTCAAGTGTCCGGAAATGGACGTTGACTGTTCGGCATAGTACATCGGGAGCGGGCGTCTTGATTTCTAAAGTATTGGGATTGAGTTTGTTAGAGTATTGGCATACGGCTTGACTTTCCTGTGCAGCAAACTAATGCAACCCTAATTAGAAAATTTTATGGACAGAAAAATAGAAAAGAAGTTTTGGTCGAAAAAGCGCATTTATCTTATCAGCGGGATATCTGTAGTGGCGATGCTGCTTTTGTATAATCTCATTTTTGCGGATCATCGTTCGCGGTTGAACGTAGAGAAGGACAAAATTACGATTTCGACGGTTACGAAAGGCACTTTTGATGTATATATCGCGGTGACGGCGGTGGTGCATCCTCTGAAGACCATCCGGCTGGATGCTATTGAGGGGGGGTATGTAAGCCGTAAGTATATGGAGGGAGGTAGTATGGTAAAGCGGGGTGATAGTATACTCCGGTTGGAGAACCAGCGTCTGATGATGGACTTTGTGAATCATGAGACGGAGATCTACCGGTTGATCAACGAGTTGCAGAATACGCGTTTGCGTTTGAAGCAAGATCGTTTCGCATTGCAGCAGAAGTTGTCTGACCTTAACTTCAAGATCGACCAGGCGAAGGATCTGTTTGACCGTAACAAGCAGTTGGTAGATGAGAAGATCGTGTCCAGGCAGGAGTTTAACAAGAACAAGATAGAGTATGAGGGTTTGGTAAAGCAGCGGGAGATAGAGGTCAAATCGCAGGATTTCCAGGAGGAGAATGCGAAGTTGCAGATCGCCCAGCTGGAGAGCACTATTGGCCGTATGCAGCGTAACCTGCAGCTGATGAAGGATAACCTGAACAACCTGGTGGTACGTGCCCCGGTAGATGGCCAGTTGTCTTCCATAGATGTGGAGGTAGGTACGAATATTACTGCGGGACAGAACATTGGTCAGATTGATGACATGGACGGTTTTAAGTTGCGTGCGGAGATTGACGAGCATTATATTTCCCGGGTATTTTCCGGTCTGAAGGCCACTTTTGAGTTTAACGGCAAGAGTTATCCGTTAACGATTATGAAGGTATATCCGGAGGTAAAGAACGGTCGTTTTAACGTGGACATGACGTTTGACGGAAAGGTGCCGGAGGGTATCCGTCGTGGACAGTCTAGTCCTATACGTCTTGAGTTAGGTAAGTCTTCTTCTGCGGTGTTGCTGCCCTTAGGCGGATTTTTCTCTGACACTGGTGGTAACTGGGTGTATGTAGTAGACAAGGGGGGGAACAGGGCTGTAAAGCGTAAGATATCCCTTGGCCAGAAGAACCCCTTGTATTTCGAAGTATTGGAAGGTTTGCAGCCTGGGGAGCAGGTGATCACCTCTTCTTATGAGAACTTCGGCGACAAGGAAGTGCTGGTGTTTTAGTACCGTATAGGTTATATTTGAATAGCCACTCATTACAGACAGCAAGCAAAAGGAGAGGGGTGAAAGCGGGTTTTGCATTCACAGTTGTTTTCCTGCTTATCAGCTCTCTCCGCGTGCTGCCAATAGCGATAAATAAAATTTTTACAAATCAAGCAGCGCTTGCCGTTGCTTTTACAAACCAAAAGCATATGATTCGTACCCTTAATCTGCAAAAGCTCTTTACAACAGAAGAAGTAGAAACCACTGCGTTGAATGGTATTAATATGGATGTACAGGATGGTGAATTTGTAGCGATCATGGGACCTTCGGGTTGTGGTAAGTCCACGTTGCTGAATATATTGGGATTGCTGGATAACCCTACCGGCGGGGAGTATCATTTCTGGGGTAACGAGGTAGCGAAGATGAGTGAGCGTCAGCGTGCGCAGTTGCGTAAAGGTGCTATTGGCTTCGTATTCCAGAGTTTTAACCTGATCGATGAGTTAACTGTATTTGAGAATGTAGAATTGCCTTTACTATATCTGAAAGTACCTGCTGCAGATCGTAAGCAACGGGTAGAGGAGGTACTGGAGCGTATGAACATTATGCATCGTCGTAATCACTTCCCCCAGCAGTTGTCCGGTGGTCAGCAGCAGCGTGTTGCGATTGCGCGTGCGGTAGTCGCTAAGCCTAAGTTGATATTGGCGGATGAGCCTACCGGTAACCTGGATTCGACTAATGGGGAAGAGGTGATGAAGTTGTTGCAAGAATTGAATGATGCCGGTACTACTTTGATCATGGTGACGCACTCTCCTTATGATGCCGGATTTGCGCACCGTATTGTCAATCTGTTTGATGGACGTGTGGTGACAGAGAACATTAAGGAGCAGTTCCATATCTAGTATTTAGTGTGAATCCGTTACCATTTTATCAGCTATACTGTGGCATGTCAGGCATTGTCCCGGATCATCAGGATGAGGGATAAGCAGTCATTATAGTAGCCCGCATAGCCGGGCTACTATGTAAGCGGTTGTTGTTTTTAGTGTCTGAAGCGATCGTCTCCGATATATTTTTTGGTGCACATGCTGTGCTGTCTATCAGACACCGTTTCTCTGTGAATTGCGACGAAACCAATCTGATCATATAAATAAGTGTTTACAAGTAGAATAACAAGTGACTAATCGGGAAACATGTATCCACATGTCCCGCTATTTATCACCCGGGGATGTTTTGTGCGAACGGGTGTCTGCGAACAGGAATGTTTATTATTTATTACCTGAAAGGAAACTATAACCACATGTTTTTCAATTATCTTAAAATAGCCTGGCGTAATCTGCTAAAGCAGAAGGTATACGCTTTTGTGAATGTGATAGGGATGTCTGCTGCTTTTAGTGCAACGATCATACTGGTGCTGGTGTCTTACCGGGAGTGGTCCTTCAATAAATTTCATGAGAACAGGGACCGTATCTATCAGTTTTACCGGGAGGAGTATCGTCCGGAGGGGATAGAGGAATCTACGAGTACGCCTGCTCCGATGATGGGTGCGTGGAAGAGGGAGTGTCCCGGCATTGAGAAGATCACCCGATTTACTGCGGATACAAAGCCGGTGACATCCGGTGATCAATCATATAATTACAGTATCGGATATGCGGATGCTGATTTCCTGGACATGTTCTCTTTCCCGTTGGTGCAAGGGGATAAGCGCAAGGCATTGGCGCAACAGGACCAGATCATCATCTCGGAGAAGGTTGCAGCTGCGGTGTTCAAAGGTGGACAGGTAGTAGGGAAGCCGCTGACGGTCAAATATTCGGGCGGCAAAGACCGTACTTACATTGTAAGTGGGGTGATGCAAAATGTGCCGGAACTGAGCAGTATTAAATTTGAGTTGTTGGCTCGTTTTGAGCGGGCGCCTTATTACGATGAGATCAAGGAGGACTGGGATAGTCATTCTTACCGATTGTTTGCGCAGCTGCAACCCGGTGTAAGTATGTCGGATATTGAGCGGTTCAGCAAGCCGCTTGTTAATAAATATTTTGCCAACGGTATTCGTGATCTTAAGCGGGATGGTGCGGTAGGAGATAAAGAGGGACAGTTAATCAGGCTGAAAGGGATACCCTTGCCTGAATGGCGATTCAGTAAGGTGAGTACTTATGGTAATGGCTCCAGTAAATTATTCCCCTGGTTACTGATATTATTGGGGATAGTGATCACGATGACGGCCTGTGTGAACTTTGTGAATCTTTCTATTGCGCGGTCGTTTACCCGTTCTGGAGAGATCGGGTTAAGAAAAGCGTTGGGGGCGGTTCGCTGGCAGTTGGGGATACAGTTCTGGTGTGAGGCGTTCATATTATGTATGTTATCATTGGTACTGTGTGTCGTGATATTGTTTTCCGGCATGAAGACATTTAATGCGGCGTTCCACAGCAATATATCATTAGCGCCCTTTGTAGATCCTGTATTGATGGCTTACCTGTTGATTGGATTTGCGTTGATCACTTTGCTGGCGGGCGGTTATCCGGCATGGCTGGTATCGAAGGTGAATGTGGTGGAGGTATTAAAGGGGAAATTGAAACTGGGTAGTAGCGGGAAAGTGCGGAATGCGTTGATCATTTTCCAGTTCATCGTGGCTACGTTGCTGATCAGCTGTACGCTGGTGATTTCTCAACAGTTGCATTACATGCGGGTACGGCCATTGGGTTTTGATAAGGACCAGGTGGTGAGTATCCCGGTTCGGGAGGGACTTAACAAGGGCCAGGTGCTTACGATGATGCGGGACCGCTTATCGGGTGAGTCCAGTGTGCTGGGTGTAACGGGTACGAGTACGAATATCGGATTAGGTAAGGATGGGTCTACCCGTCTATCCAAGTGGGGATTTGATTATAAAGGAAGGGGTATCAAGACGCAATGGCAGGAAGTAGGGTATGATTATGCGAAGACATTGGGGGTACAGATGGTGGCCGGCCGTGATTTTTCCCGGACATTTGGCGGGGACTCGACCGGTGTGGTGATCAATGAGGAGCTGGCCAGGTTGCTGCAGGAAAAAGAACCTGTAGGGGCGTTTTTAGACATGGACGGTCAAAAACGGGAGATTGTGGGTGTGATCAAAAATTACAATTTTGAGTCTTTGCACCAGCGGGTAGCGCCATTGATGCTGACGCTGGGAGCAGATGCGGCACCGGAATATATATTTGTGAAGGTAACAGCGGGTGGTGTGGCCAATGCCATGCCGATGCTGAAGCGTATATGGGATAACGTGACAGACAAGGCTACATTTGAGGGGACGTTCCTGGATGAGAATACACAGAGTATGTATAAGCAGGAGCAGTACTTTTCGATCATATTAAGATCGGGTGCGGGTTTGGCGATCATCATCTCTTGTATGGGCTTGTTTGCGATAGGGGTGTTAGTGATTTCTCAACGCAGTAAGGAGGTGGGTATCCGGAAGGTATTGGGCGCCTCTGTGTTGGGGATTGTGGGGTTACTGTCCAAGGATTTTATCAAGTTGGTATTGATAGCTTTGGTTGTTGCGTTACCGGCTTGCTGGTATGTGATGAGACAGTGGTTGGCGGGATTTGCTTACCGGGTGGAGATTGCCTGGTGGGTGTATGTGGTGACGGCGGTGACGGCGATCGTGATAGCGTTTATGGCGGTTAGTTTTCAATCGTTGCGTGCGGCCTTGTCGAATCCTGTGAAAGCATTGAAAGACAGGTGATTGTTTATATAAATTACTTATTGAGCGGAGAAAAAACAGCAGTACATGATACAGTTAAAGCACGTTTACAAACATTACCCAGTTGGTTTTGGCAAGCATGAGATATTAAAGGATATAGACCTGGTGATACATGAAGGAGAGTTTGTATCGATCATGGGGCCTTCGGGTTCCGGCAAATCTACCCTGTTGCATATATTGGGTTTGCTGGAGGAGCCTACGCAGGGGGAGTATTTTTTTGAAGGGGAGTTAGTGCATAAGATGAGTGAGAAGCGGCGGACGCAGCTTCACCGTGGGAGTATCGGGTTTGTATTCCAGGCGTATCATCTGATCGATGAGTTGACGGTATATGAAAATATAGAGACGCCATTATTATATAAGAATGTTTCATCGTCGGAGCGTAAGAGCAGGGTAGCGGATGTGCTGGACCGGTTTAACATTGTGGCGAAGAAGGATTTGTTTCCCAACCAGCTATCGGGAGGTCAGCAGCAGCTGGTGGGTATTGCGCGGGCGATAGTAGCGGAGCCCCGGGTGATACTGGCAGATGAGCCGACCGGCAATTTGCATTCTGAGCAGGCGAAGACAATTATGGAATTGTTCAAGCAGTTGAATGAGCAGGATAAAATTACCATTGTGCAGGTGACCCATTCGGATATCAATGCTACCTATGGCAACAGGATCATACAGATCAAGGATGGGAAGATCATATAATAATCCAGCAGCATTTGTTTACAGGTAAATAACAGAAACCGGAGCAGTTGCCGTTAGGGGTAATATCCGGTTTTTGCCGTCTATGGGGTATTATTCATACGCTATAGACAAATATTTAACAAAGTCTATAAATAAGATATTATGTTTTATATTAAATTAGTGTCCCCGAGTGCCGTACCTAATAAAAAATTACCTTTTGTAAAAAACGGTAGCAAGGTATCACTTCAATTACTATATTTTTGTCAGGCTATGAAATCACTCAAAGTTCCAGGAGCTATCCTGGTATCGTTCTTATTGTTTGCTAACGCTCAAACCACTAGTGCACAGGATACGTGGAGTCTTCAACGGAGTGTGGATTATGCCTTAGCCAATAATATTCAGATCAAGCAAGCGGATGTACAGAAACGTTTGGCGGAGTTAACGCTGAAGCAGTATCAGATGTCGATGTTACCGAGTTTGTCGGGTACTATTAACGGGCAGGGAAACTTTGGCCGTAGTGTGAACCAGGCGACCTATACATTTGAAAATAATACGTTCTTCAACTCGCAGGCGTATCTTAATGGAGGTATTGATCTGTTCAACTGGTTTTCCAAGCAGAATGCTATTGCGGCTGCCAAGTATGATACTAAATCCCAGAGTTTTTTACAGCAGAAGGCCCGGAATGACCTTTCCTTTAACATAGCTACGGCATTTTTAAAGATCATTCTTAACAAGGAGCAGGTGAATATCACGAAAGTGAGCCTGCAGCAGACGACGGCTAACCTCGACAATACCAAAAAGTTAGTGATGGCCGGTTCTGTACCGGAGAGTAACCAGGCGGATTTGGAAGCGCAGCAGGCGTTGGACAGTTCTAACCTGATTGCTGCTGAGAACGCAGTGGTGATCAGTACTTTAGAGATGAAAGCGTTGTTGAACCTGGGATTTGATGTACCCTATGTACCGGAGATCCCTGCTAATATTGCAGCGCTGCCTTTACCGAGATTGGATGAGGTAGACCCGGAGATGGTATTTAGTGCGGCCATGAGTATTAACCCGCTGATGAAGTCGTACGAAATGCGTATCCATGGTGCGGAGAAAAATGTGGCATCTATGAGGGGGCAGTTGTTCCCGACTTTACGGGCGACTTACGGATTGACAACAAACTATGCCAATAACATTACGCAAACTAATTTTAATAATCCATCAGGACCTTTTGTTACGCCAATTGGTACTGTGAATGTGAATGGTACGGAGTATCCGGTAGTAAGGAGTGATTATAAATATGGTACGCTAAAGACACCTTTCGGAGAGCAGATCAGTAACCAGTTTGGTCAAAGTGTAGGTCTTACCCTGAGTATTCCTATTCTGAATGCATGGCAGGGCCGTACTAATTTAAATAAGGCGAAAGTGAACGCGGTTGATGTGACTTTGGCCAGGGATCTGGATCGTCAGAAATTGCGTCAGGATATATATACTGCTCATGCCAACGCAGTATCATCTATACAGAAGTTCCAGGCATCCAGCAGAAGGGTGGAGGCCGCACAGAAAGCCTATGATTTTGCGACCAAGCGTTTCAACATAGGATTAATGAATACGATCGATTATATTACCACACAAAGTAATCTGTACAAAGCGCAGATCGATAAAGTATCGGCGCAGTATGACTACATATTTAAGATGAAATTGTTGGAGTTTTACAGGGATCAAAAGATCACCCTGTAGGGCTCGTTTACCCTTTATGAAACAAACCATATGAAGAAAAAGACACTTTACAGGATCTTAGGCGGCCTAGTCGGATTGATCTTATTGCTCATCATACTAAAGGCTGCAGGAGTGGTAGGTAAGGATGAAGGATTAAAAGTATCTGTAGACAACGCCAGCAACAAAAACATTATTGAAGTAGTATCTGCCAGCGGAAAGATATATCCGGAGGTGGAGGTTAAGATCAGTTCTGACGTATCTGGTCAGGTAACGGATCTGCCGGTGCAGGAAGGTGATTCTGTAAAGAAAGGTCAGGTGTTAGTAAAGATCTACGCCGATATATATGGTTCCATGAGGGATAAGGCGGTGGCTGCGTTGAGTCAGTCTCAGGCACAGCTGGCCAATGTGAGCGCTTCCCTGAATGCATTCAAGGCGAAACTGGAGCAGGCTAAAGCTGCTTACGATCGTAATAAAGAATTGTTTACACAAAAAGTAGTATCCAGGACAGAGTTTGAAACTGCGGAGGCTAATTACAGGGCTGCGCTGGCGGACTATAACGCTAACGTACAATCGGTGAATAGCAACAGGTTTGCGGTACAGAACTCACAGGCGGGTCTGACAGAGGCCAATAAGAACCTGGAGCGTACTACCATTACTTCTCCGATCGATGGCGTAGTATCCTTACTGCCCTTGAAAAAGGGAGAGCGCGTGGTGGGTACTGCGCAAATGACCGGTACCGAGATCATGCGGGTAGCGGATATGAATGTGATGGAAGTACAGGTGGACGTGGGTGAAAATGATATCCCGAAAGTAAAATACGGAGATACTGCTATCATTGAAGTAGATGCGTATAACAGCCGTAAGTTCAAAGGCATTGTAACGCAGATTGCCAGCTCCAGCAAAGGAGCCGCTACTGCTACTGCTACTACTACTTCTTCTGCGGAGCAGGTAACTAGTTATATTGTTCATATCCGTATACTGGTGGATAGCTACAGAGACCTGCTGGATCCGAATAAACCCCGTTCTTTCCCTTTCCGTCCGGGTATGAGTGCGAGTGTTGATATCCAGACTACGCGTCATAGCAACGTATTGTCTGTACCGATCAATGCGGTGACCACCCGTTCTGGTAAAGCAGATGCCGACGATAAGAAAGAGAAGGGCAAGGAAAAATCCGAGCAGGAGAAAAAAGATGAAGAGGCCGATAAAAAAGCTGCTGCTGATGACAACGCGAAAGAATTGAGTGAGGTAGTGTTTGTATTCAATGCGGCCGACAATACTGTCAAGATGGTAAAAGTGACTACCGGTATACAGGATGAGAGCTTTATTGAAATCACTTCCGGGTTGAAAGCCGGCGACCAGGTGATAAGTGCGCCTTACTCTGCTATTTCCCGTGAATTGCAGAATGGGCGTAAGGTAAAGGTGGTGGCGAAGACGGCATTGTTTGAGAGCACCAAGAAATAATTTATAAATAGCATATTATTTGCCCCGGAGGTGTAAGGACACTCCGGGGCTTTTTTATACCCTAAACGGAGGTGTTGCCTGGAAACTTCTGATACTCCGGGCATGACTTATAAGGAATTTATTTACTTTGCGGAAAATATGAGCTGTGAGTAAAGTAGGAATTATTGGTAGTGGCAGCTGGGCAACAGCGTTGGCAAAGATCCTGACGGATAATGGACAGGAGATCAATTGGTGGATCCGGAATGAGGAGACGATCCGGCATATGCGGCAGCGTCATCATAACAAACATTATCTTACTTCTGTATATTTTGATACCCAGTTGTTACAATTGAGCAGCAGTATCGTTACTACGGTTGAGGAGAGTGATGTATTGGTATTGGCGGTTCCGTCGGCTTTCCTGGTAGATGTATTAGACCAGTTATCGGCTGCCGATCTGCAAGGCAAACGGATCGTTTCTGCTATTAAAGGCTTGGTTCCCAGGGGGAATGTGCTAATTAACGAATACCTGGCGGAAAAATTTGGTGTGTCTGCGGATCAGTATTTTACGATTACCGGGCCTTGTCATGCGGAAGAAGTGGCGAATGAGAAGCTTTCTTATCTGACTTTTTCCGGTACTTCCTATGAGTCTGCGCAGGAGATCGCCGGACTGTTTGGCAATGCCTACTTACAGACGACGGTGAATACTGACGTGATTGGCGTGCAGCAGGCAGCAGTATTAAAGAATATCTATGCGTTGGGTGCAGGTATTGCGCACGGGCTTGAATACGGAGATAATTTCCTGAGTGTATATATTACCAACTGTTTCCGGGAGATGCAGCATTTCCTGGAGTTATTTGAGCAGCAGCGGAGTGTACAAACCGGGCTGGAGGCAGTGGTGCATAATTATAACGCCAGCGCTTACCTTGGAGACCTGTTGGTGACGTGCTACTCGTTGCATAGCCGTAACCGGACGTTTGGTAACATGATAGGGAAGGGGTATAGTGTAAAGGCAGCGCAGCTGGAGTTAAATATGATTGCGGAGGGCTATTATGCCAGCAAATGTATTGCGGAGATGAATGAGCGGGTGGGGGCTCCTATGCCGGTGGCAAGGGCGGTTTATGATATTTTGTGGAAGCACGGACATGCCTCTGAAGTATTTCAATCCCTGGAGAAGGATTTCATATAAGTATCCACTATATAAGTTGTTTTGTATTAATGAAGTAATGACATATCATCCATTCGATATGCGGTAGTAATTCTTTTACCGGTAGTTTATTGCCTTTCAGTGACTTGATCTTATTCTTTTCTGTTAGCAGATAAGTGAGTGTTATCCCATCTACCCCAACGATAAATTTTCTCTCTTTTGGCACTTTGCGCAATGTGACTGTTTTGACTGTACCGTTAACGGTGAAGGAACACGCGAGGTTTTTCATGCGTTGTATTTTGGGGCTATTTAGAAATAGCTGTGGTGCTGGTTCGGTATATCAATGCTGTAAAGCTAAGTTGTGTTAATTAGAAGACTGTGAAGATTTGGTTAATGTATGTAAAAAAAGCTGTTCTGCAGGGCAGAACAGCCGTAACTAAAACAACAGCTATGATAAAAAAGATGAAGATTCGGTAATAGTGTACTAAGTAGTTGACAATTACTATGCCATGGGGGGATGGCAGATGAATAGACGAGTGATCGAGGAAGGTATGGTTTGCGGGTTTTAGTATTGCTATTCATTTGCAAACAAAGTGGGGAATCGGGGTTTGCTGGATTGTAGAAAAAAGTACACAGTTTTTATCGGGCTTGTTCTAACTCCCTGGGATTCTTCGTTGGATTGATATTTGAAACATTAATGTTCCGGAAAAACGATAAAAAAGGGTTAGACTATGAACAAATTCATGCTTTTTGTTACATCATTTCCGCCCCGTCAGTGTGGCATAGCGACGTTTGCAGAAGATCTGGTAAATGCACTGCAGAAATCTTTTTCGTCGGAATTGAGAATCGAGATATGTGCTTTGTCTGAATACGGAAAGCCTGGTAACTCGCTTACTTCATTGGTGACCAGTACGTTAAATCCATTTGATATAGATAGTTGTATTGCCTGGGCACATGATGTAAATGCGAATGAGCAGATAGACCTGGTATGTTTTGAACATGAATTTGGTCTATATGGAGGGGAATACGGCTATAATCTGTTAGCTATGTTGTCTCTCTTAAATAAGCCGTTCTTAGTGCGATTTCATACGGTGTTGCCGTATCCGGATCCGAAGTGCCAGAAGGTAGTGAGTCTTATCAGTGCCCTGGCATCTAAAGTGATGGTGATGACCAGGACTTCTGCTAATATATTGGTGGATGTGTACAAGGTGCCGGAGAATAAGATCATACACATTCCTCACGGGACCCATGCACATGTTATAGATGACAGACAGCAGCTGAAAGAGCAGTATGGACTGGACGGGAGGTTGGTGTTGTCTACGTTTGGGTTAATCAGTGAGAATAAGGGCCTGGAAACCGGGATACGTGCGATGGCAGATATTGCCAAGCAATTTCCTAATGCTTTATACCTGATACTGGGTAAGACGCACCCGACTATCCTGGCAAGGGAAGGAGAGGCTTATCGTAACCGGCTGGAAGCCTTGGTAGCCGAATTGGGGCTGCAGCGGCATGTACGGTTTGTCAATAGCTATCTTTCCCTGGAGACGTTGCTGGACTACTTATCTGTCACGGATCTTTATTTGTTTACTTCTATAGATCCTCACCAGGCTGTTAGTGGAACATTTGTTTATGCGATGAGTGCGGGTTGTCCTATTATAGCTACCGGTTTTACCCAAGCGAAGGAGATGCTGGATGACACCTGCGGTCGTATTATCGGATTTAACGACCATGCGCAGCTGGCCGCGAATGCGGTGGCATTGCTGGGCAATCCTTTGTTAAGGGAGGAGATGAGCCGTAATGCGATTGAAAAGACGCGTAGTTCATTGTGGGATAACGTAGCGATTTCGCACATGTCTCTAATCAGCGATATCCTGGATAATGCAGCAGCGCCGATGCCGAGTCTGCCGCCAGCTTATCTGGATCATGTGGACAGGTTGACGGACGAATTCGGTATGATACAGTTTTGTAAACATGACGTTCCAGACCCGGCATCCGGTTATACGCTGGACGACAATTCCCGCGCGTTGATTGCTATCTGTATGTATGCGGAGACCATCAGCGCTAATAGTTACACGTTGGCGTTAGCACGTAAGTATCTCAATTTCATAGAGTATTGTCAGCAACCAGATGGGCGATTCCTTAATTACGTGAATATAGATGGTAGTTTTGGAGAGATGAATGAGACGTGTAACCTGGATGATGCGAATGGACGGGCGATGTGGGCATTGGGTTACGTATTGCGGTTGCACAAGATCCTTCCGAAGGCGTTAATACAGCAGGCCTACGCGATATTGCAACCCTGCCGGGAGTGGATTGGTATGATACGTTCTCCTCGCGCGATGGCTTTTATTATCAAGGGCTTATACTATTATCTGCAGTATAGAAACAGTCAGCAGGCCAGGGATGTCCTGGATGAATTGGCCGCGACGCTGCTATCGGCTTACCGGAAGGAGCAGGACAGCAACTGGAAATGGTATGAATCTTATCTGACCTATGGTAACGCCGTGTTGCCGGAGGCAATGATGATGGCTTATATGACGACCAAGCGGGATGTATACCGGCAGACGGCGCTGGAAAGTTTTGATTTCCTGTGTAATAAGACCTTCACGGATCAGTATATGAAGGTGATCAATAACCGGAGCTGGCATCATAAAGATCAGGCGCAGTCGGTGGTAGCAGAAGACGGTGGAGAGCAGTCGATAGAGGTGGCATATACCATGATGACATTGCACACTTTTTATGAGGCCACTGGTAATAATACTTTCCTGGAGCGGATGCGGGTAGCTTTCAGCTGGTATTTAGGGAACAACCATTTGAAACAGTTGATCTACAATCCTATTACTTTTGGCTGTTATGACGGTCTGGAGAAGCATAATGTGAACCAAAATCAGGGAGCAGAATCGAGTGTCTGTTATCTTATGGCCAGATTATTGATGGAACAATGGAGCAAATACAAGCCTATTCCGACCGTAGCCAAAGGTTTGGAGCCAGCTGTAAGAGCCAGTATTAATTAATTAGTAATGAAAGGACCGTTTATATTGATTATTGACGATGAACCTGACATATGTAGACTGTTGCAATTGAGTCTTGTAAGGCATGGGTATAATGTAAAGTATGTACATGCTTTGAAAGAAGGGTTGCAATACCTCCAACATCATCAGCAACCGGACCTACTTTTTCTGGATATTCATTTGCCTGACGGCTCTGGTCTGGAGGCATTGCCTATTATTAAAAAAAGTTGTCCGGCGTTACCTGTTATTACGATCAGTGCATATGATAATGGATTGGAGAAGCAGAAAGCATTGCGTGCAGGCGCTACTCATTTTTTGGCTAAGCCTTTCAGTGTCAAGAATTTAGATGAACTAATGATTGCGATGAAAAGTGCATAGCCAGGAATTTTCGTAATTTTATTCAAAACAATACCGTGTGTATTTGTTATAAGTTAATACACAGGAATAATAACGTTTAAAGGGTAGACAGTAGCTGCACCATAACACGTAAACTATTATGAGGAATATATTAATCATAGATGATGAGATCAACATTTGTACGCTCTTAAGCAAGTTCTTGGGAAAGCATGGTTTTAAGGTAGATGCTACCATGTCTGGTAGTGCTGCCCTTAAGATGATGAAGGAGAAACCTTATGAGCTAGTACTGTGTGATTATCGCCTTAAAGATACGGACGGTGCGCAGCTGTTGCAGGATATCCGGCAGATAGATCCTCGTACGATCGTCATTATTATTACCGGATATACTGATGTTCGTATTGCCGTGGAAATGGTAAAGAATGGGGCA
Source organism: Chitinophaga pendula (assembly GCF_020386615.1). Lineage (NCBI taxonomy): Bacteria > Pseudomonadati > Bacteroidota > Chitinophagia > Chitinophagales > Chitinophagaceae > Chitinophaga > Chitinophaga pendula. The sequence continues at coordinate 6,093,184 of NZ_CP077769.1, read as the reverse complement.
TATGACTACTTGTCCAAGCCATTGTATCCGGATGAGATATTGAACCTGGTGCATAAGGCATTTGCGCATATGGATGAAGAGCGTGAGCGGGAAGCTACGCGACCGATGTCAATGCCTGTGAGTAGTAACGGTAGTGCTTCGGATGCTAAGCCTGCAAGAAGTGATATGCCTGAGGGTAAGAAATATGTATATGGGGAAAGTGAGGGTGCGAAGGAACTGATCCGGCAAATAAAATTGGTTGCTCCGACGGATTATAGTGTGATCATCTTTGGAGAAACGGGTACGGGTAAGGAATCTGTTGCACATTTGATCCATCATCATAGTAAGCGTCATGCACAGCCTTTTGTGGCATTGGATTGCGGTAGCTTGTCGAAAGAATTGGCTGCCAGTGAATTGTTTGGACACGAAAAGGGAGCATTTACGGGTGCGATCAATACAAAGATTGGGGCTTTTGAGCAAGCGCAGGGTGGCACATTGTTCCTCGATGAGGTAGCGAATCTTTCTTACGATATACAAGTCGCATTGCTGCGTGTGATACAGGAAAAGGTGATACGCAGGGTAGGTAGTCTGAAAGAGATACCGGTAGATGTGCGTATTATTGTGGCTTCGAATGAAAAGCTTTCCGAATCGGTGCAACGCGGTCGTTTCAGGGAAGACCTTTTCCATCGTTTCAATGAGTTTACCATTTACATTCCGCCATTACGCGAACGTATACAGGATCTACCGCTGTTTGTAGAAGCATTTGTAAATCAGGTAGAGAAAGAGTTGCAGAAGAATTGTGGTAAGGTATCTAAAGAGGTATGGGATTGTTTCCGTAGGTATTCCTGGCCGGGCAATATCCGTGAGTTGAAAAATGTGATCAGAAGGGCATGTCTGCTGACACCGGAGCATGAAGATATTACCATGTCGACATTGCCATTGGAAATGAAGGAGACGGCAAGTAATTCATTTGATGACGAGCCGGCGGCCGGAGAACTGGCTGCTCTTGTGAATGACAATGATCTCAAAACAGTGGCTTTACAGGCAGAGTATAATAAGATCATCAATGTACTGAAGGAAGTGAAGTATAACAAAACTAAAGCAGCACAGTTGCTGAACATAGACCGTAAGACATTATATAACAAACTGCGGTTACTCAATATCAACTATTGATAACTACTATAATATTTTCAATGATCTTTTAAGCGCCATCCATCAGGATGGCGCTTTTTTTATTCGGTGGTATAGGTTTTGCAAATGTTTTTATAGAAATAATCCGCATTATGAGTACTAAAAGGAAACCTCTTCCAGCTGCTGGTAGTAAGTCTACCTCTATTAACTTCTTTGAAAAATTTTCTTCTCAGGTGATCTGTGCGACAGGGAGTGCCTGGGCATTTTTTATTGCATTAGGAATTATTGTTGTTTGGGCTGTTTCGGGGCCTATTTTCGGGTACTCGGATACCTGGCAATTGGTGATTAATACCGGTACTACTATTATTACATTTCTAATGGTATTCGTTATACAGAAATCACAGAATAAAGAATCGAAATCGGTACAGCTCAAGTTGAATGAATTGATTGCTGCATCTCAGGAGGCAAGTAACCGGCTGATAGATGTAGAAGATCTTTCAGAAGAGGAGTTGGATGTATTACATAAGTATTATAAGATACTTGCGGATAATACGCGTAAGAAGGTGAAAATGCGGGAGACGCATTCTGTTGAAGAAGCGATCAAGGATAGTGATGAGAAACTAAAACACTAATGGTCATTTGCAGCTCAGGAGCCCTGAGCTGCAAATGATGGATTATACTACTCACTAAGGGGTAATGTAATAGTGAAAGTCGTGCCGCTGCCGGCCTCACTTTCCACATGTATAGTGCCTTTATGGCTGACAATGATATTGTGTGTGCTGGTAAGACCCAGGCCTGATCCTTTGGGTTTGCTGGTAAAGAATGGATCGAATAGTTTGTTTTTGTTTTCCTCCGGTATTCCTGCTCCGTTGTCTGTAATCTCTACTTTGGCTTTGTTCTGATTCATGGAAGTATTGATGGTCAGTATGCCTTCTCCCGGTGACATTGCCTCAATGGCGTTGATGACAATATTCAGGAGTGCGATCAATACTTTTTCCTCATCGGCGGGTATCCGGATATCCGGTGTTGTATAGTTTTTTATCAGCTTTATCTCATTCAGTTGGATCCGGTCGTTGGCCAGCAGTAGCGTTTTGTCTACCAGTTCGTTGATACCTTTGTGTTCGATGTTGAGTTCTACCATGCGGGTGGAATGCAACATTTCTGTGATCAACTGATTGATGCGAGTGCAGTTGCGTTCGATGATGTCTACGTATAGCTGGCTATCTTCGAAGCTGGGAGGGTCTGTTTTGAACTGGCTGACGGCGAGCAATATGTTAGTAAGCGGGTTACGTACTTCGTGTGCGATGACGCGGGCAATACGGCCGGTGATAACAAACTTTTGCTGTTGTTGTTTTTCCTGTTCTTCCTTCTTTTTCTCTGTTATGTCCTGGACTACACAAAGGAATATCTGGGCTTCTTCGTCGAGTTTTACGGCATTGATGATGCCATTTAGTTTTATGCCTTCTTTATTTTTCAGGTCGAATTCTTCCTGGACGATACCTCCTTCTTCGCAGATGCCGTCGATGAACCGGGTGCTTTGTTCTTCGGTGAAGAAAAGGTTTCTCAGGTTTAGCTGGAGGATTTCGTCTTTTGAATATTTAAGGATGCGTAGCGCCGCCGGGTTGGCGTCGATGATATTCTTATCGCAATCGGCCATGAATATCAGGTCGTGTGATTTTTCGAATACACCATAGTATTTTCTTTCGCTTTCTTCGATGATGCGCAGGTGATTGGATTCGTCCAGGGCGTACCTAATGGAGCGTTCGAGCTGATCGGCATTGATCTCCCCTTTCACCAGGTAGTCGGAAGCACCTGCAAGCATTGCTTCTTTATCGATTGCATAGTCTCCTTTACCGGTGAGCATGATCACCGGGGCTTTGAATTGCAGTTGTTGGAAATGGTGGAGAATATCTATTCCGGTGTATGGGCCGAGCCGATAGTCGACCAGGTAGATGCCATGTCGTTTTTTATTGATCTCTTCCAGGCCGGATGCATAGGTAGGAGCCCAGTCCATTTTGTATTGTCCTGGTGAAATATCTTCCAGTAGCGAGCTAACCAGGAAAAAATCATCTTCATCGTCATCGATCATTAAGATCTGAACTGGATTTTCTTTCATGTAGTAGTGTATAATAAATGGGCATTTACCGCAAATTTGCAGCCAGCCCTTTTATCAGCAAGAAAGATGCTAATTTTATATGGGTAGATGTTCTCTACTTGAAAGCTGCTTTAATGGCAGAATAATGACAAAAGTGGCGCCTTTGTCGGGGTATCCGTACGCCATGATGTAGCCATGATGGCTTTCTACTATTTTCTTACAGATGGCCAGGCCGATGCCTGTACCGGAGTATTCACTAACGCCGTGCAGGCGTTGGAAAAGGAGGAATATGCGTTCTGCATAGGTCTGGTCAAAACCTATACCGTTGTCTTCCAGGCAAATACGGCAGAAGTCGTCATTTGCCAGGTTTTCTTTGATGATGCTGATATCTTTACCTTTTATCAGCTGATAGGTGATAGTAATCTCCAGGGGTCTTTCCGGATGTGCAAATTTAATTGCGTTGGTAAGGATATTCATCAGCAGCTGCTGGAAGGAGGTGGCGCTGCCTTCTATAGTGGGTAGTGACGATGGGTAGTTGATCGTAACATGATGTTCCTGCAAGCTGATCTCAATATCGCTTATTACATCCTGGAGCAAAGCATCCATGTCAACGGGAGAGATGCTTTCCATTGTGATACGTCCGGCACGGGAGAACACGAGGAGGTCGTTGATCAGGACGCGCATGCGTGCTACTGCGGCGACCATGCGATCTAACATCTGTTGTGCATCCGGTGGCAGGTCGTTTTTATATTTCAGTTGCAACCGGTCGCTGAAGGTGGATATCTTACGTAAGGGTTCCTGCAGGTCGTGAGAGGCGACGTAGGCGAACTGTTCCAATTCCTGATTGGTCTTATTTAGCAATGCAATGTTTTGCTGCAAATCACGCTGGAATGATTTTAATCTTTTTTCGATATGAAGTTGTAGCTGAAATTCTTTTGTAAGCGTGACATAAGAGTAGATACCGATCAGTATTGCCAGTATGGAAGAGGCGAATATAATGGGTACCCATAATACGTTGAAGAAGTTGAAGAGTTCTGCGTTTTCGTGTAGTTGTGCTTCTTCGATATGGATCATGTCCTGCACTTTCTTGTCCAGCAGGTCCATGCTACGTTCTCCTTCATTAACGGATATACGGGCGCCTAAGAGGCTATCTTTTTGTTCGCCCATCATCAGTTGCTGGTATTTCACGGTGAGCAGCCGGTTTAGGGTATCGAGGTGTTGTTGTTGCTGTGGATTATCAGCGGTAACTTTTCGTAGCAGCAGATATTCCTGCTCGATCTTTTTACTCCTTTCTTCCATGCTGGGTTTGAGAAAGGACGAATCTTTTGTGAGGTTATATCCCCGTATAGCGGCCTCTGCGTCTTTTAGCTGTTTCGTGATCACTTCCAGCCGCTTCGAAACTTCAATGGTGTGGTTTAAACGTTTCGCATTGTCAAGGAGGTACTTTGTGACAAGATAAGAGAATATCGATGCCGTTATAACTACGGTGAAAGCAATGAAAAAGCCTAGTCTGATCTTCTTTTGTACAGGTATGTGCATGAAATCTAAATCCGGTATTTCTGTAAGTCTGGTTAAAATTAAAGTCTATTTCCACAATAACGCAGCAGTCTGATCCTGTCGTATACTGCTGCAACATCTATATTTCTGACAGGAAAATAATAGTTGAATTTACATCATCTGCGGGAGATTTCGTGCAATAGTGTCATGGCGACAAATGTATGATCTGTTGTAAGCCTTTCAGGGAAAGAATTTCTACAGAGTGAAAACGCTTTTCTACACGGTATGTTTGTGTTTCGGGTTGTTCCTAAGAGGGAGATGTTATTGGAATGAACTTTGATTTTTAAATAATATAGTTATCAATTACTAATCAAGATAGAATCAACGAACAAGGCTGCTTATACAGACTAGTATAGCAAGTACAGATTAATAACAAGTTCAGGATGAGGATAAATAAATTGTTCGTATTTCCTAACATCAAAAATCTGGAGTTATGAAGAATCAGGAAAAACCAGGACCGCAGGTCCCTCCGTTGGAACAGCCCAACAGATCAGAGCCTAAAAGGGAAGAACCAGGCACCCATCCTGGCAGAGAGCAACCTCAAACTCCGCCTCCTCCTAATCCTGCTACCCCTCCGCCAACACCCAATGAAGTGCCAGACAGGGATATTAAAAGAGAAACACCTCCTCAGCCGCAGGCCACACAAGAGCAGCCGCTGGCAGAACGGATATGGGAGCAAGACAAAGAAGACGTTGAGGAGCGCTCTCCTTCACTATATCCTGACAAAGTAGAATAATCATTACAAAATAAAAATTTAATCATATGGCAAGCACAACTCGTAAAACCACATCTAAGACAACCAGTAACAATCGTAACACCCGTTCTACCGCAAAGAAGAGCGGCAGCATGGCCAACTCTAAATTCCATAAACTCTTTCTTGACGAGCTGAAGGATATTTATTGGGCCGAGAAGAACCTGGTAAAGGCATTACCTAAAATGCAAAAGGGAGCGACTTCAGAAGAGCTTGCCAGTGCTATTGCTGACCACGTTGAGCAAACCAAGGAACATGTGAGCCGTCTGGAGCAAGTGTTTGAAATGCTGGAAGAAAGAGCTGTCGCAAAAAAGTGCGAGGCTATGGAAGGTTTGATAGAAGAAGGGAAACAGGTATTAGAGGATACGGATGAAGATAGTATGGTAAGAGATGCCGGTATCATCATTGCCTCCCAGAAAATAGAGCATTACGAGATTGCAGCATATGGCAGTCTTTACACATTGGCTTCGAAGATGGGACATGATGAAGTGGCGCAACTGCTAGAGCAAACGCTCGCAGAGGAGAAGGAAACGGACAGCTTGTTGACCAATATTGCTGAATCGACAGTGAACGATGAGGCCCTTGCGGAATAAAAATATTTAACGAAGCTGTATTTGTTGGATGGAAACCCGGAAGAAAGGTTCCCGCAATAGACGTTGCGGGACCTTTTAATTTATGATAAAGGATAAACACTTGTAACCTTGAGCACATTTAAGGAGTTCTTTATTCGGAATAATTTGACCATTGCCACTGCTGAAAGTGTAACAGCGGGACAGTTGCAGCTCTCGTTCAGCATAATGGACGGGGCAGTACAGTTTTTTCAGGGAGGCATAACTGCATATAATATAGGGCAGAAGGTGAAACACCTGCAAGTGGAGCCAATACATGCAGGTGCCTGTAATTGTGTGTCTGAGCAGGTTGCACAGGAGATGGCTTTACATGTTTGCAGTTTATTTAACTCCTCTGTAGGTATTGCTATTACAGGTTACGCTGCCAGCGTGCCGGAGTTGAATATTCAAGAAATATTTGCCTACTACGCGATTGTCTGCCGGGGGCAGGTAGTGGTTTCGGAACGGATTACGCCGGCTATACAGCAGCCGGTTTCTGCGGTGGTGGCGTCGTATGCGGATATTGTGACAGGCGCTTGCCTGCCTGCTTTAAAAAGGCATTTGGCCAATACTGTTCAGGAATGAAATATGCTAGATAATAAGGTATGTGATTCATAAACTATACGGATATGCAAAAGTCAAATAAGAAGAAACCAGTACGTCCTGCGCAAAAACAAAAAAGGCAACCCGGTTTGGAAGAACATATGAAACCTGCGCCGGAGTTTGCGGCGAAAGTTTCTCCTTTTACGGGGAAGCTGCATAACAAGGTAGCATTGATTACCGGTGGAGATAGCGGTATAGGACGGGCTGTGGCGGTAGCTTTTGCAGCAGAAGGTGCGGATGTGGTCATCGCTTATCTTGATGAGGATGAAGATGCTACACTTACTGCACAATACGTACAGGAGAAGGGGCGTAAGGTATTACTCATACCAGGTGATGTATCCAATGAAAAACATTGCCAGAATATAGTGAGCAAAACTATGAAGGATTTCAGGCGTATTGATATCCTGGTGAATAATGCTGCGGTGCAATATCCACAGAAGGGGATAGAAGATATCAGCGCTGTACAGCTGCAAAAGACATTTGCCACCAATATATTCTCACAGTTCTATCTCACGAAGGCTGCGTTGCCGCATATGGGAAAGGGGAGTTGTATTATCAATACTACTTCTGTAACGGCCTATAGGGGAAGCAGTCATCTGTTAGATTATTCGGCCACTAAAGGAGCTATTGTTGCTTTCACCCGCTCACTGTCGGCCTCTTTGGTGGACAGAGGGATACGTGTGAATGGTGTGGCGCCCGGGCCTATCTGGACACCGCTGATACCTGCTACATTTACTCCCAAAGAAGTAGCACAATTTGGTTCTGATGTTCCGTTGAAAAGGGCGGGACAACCTGCAGAGGTAGCACCCTGTTATGTATTCCTGGCGAGCGATGATGCTTGCTATATCACCGGACAAATATTACATCCCAATGGAGGGGAGATTGTCAATGGATAATTTATCTGCCATCATTACGGACCCGGTTGCGGCTGCCCGGGCTATCAAATTGCGCTATGTTAAAGCGGGTACCACTGGTTATTCCCGTCAGCGCCATGGTAAAGAATTTCATTACCTGGATCAGCATGGTGAGCGTATACGGGATACGGAGACTTTACTACGTATAAGAGGTTTAGTATTACCGCCTGCCTGGGAGCAGGTATGGATATGTCCTTATGCGAACGGTCATCTGCAGGCAACAGGAATTGATGCGCTGGGCCGTAAGCAGTATCGTTATCATGCTACCTGGGCTAAGGTAAGGAATGAGACTAAATACGACCGGTTGCTACAGTTTGGGGAAAAACTACCGCAAATCCGTCGCCGTATACAGGTCTCGCTTCGTAAGAGGACATTGGATAAAGAGAAAGTATTGGCAATTGCGTTGAGTGTGATGCAGGAGACGCTTATTAGGGTAGGTAACAGTGCATATGAGAAGCTATATGGCTCTCATGGGTTGACCACTTTGCGTAATCAACACGTTAAAATCAACGGAAATACCGCTTTTTTCCAGTTTAAAGGTAAAAAGGGCGTTATGCACAAGATTGCCTTAAAACATGCCTCCTTAGCCCGCTTATTGCAAAAAATGAAGGATATACCCGGGCAGGAACTTTTCCAGTATTATGATGAGTCGGGAGAGCACAAGGGGCTGGACTCCGGCGATATTAATGAATACCTGAAGGAGTGTGCGGAAGAGGATTTTACCTGTAAAGATTTTCGCACGTGGTCCGGGACTGTTAACGCTCTTAATCTTATGGCGGATCTGATGCCATTCGAGTCGCAGGCGGAATGTAAGCGTAATATTGTTAGTATTATAGACGGTGTGGCGGGTAAGCTGGGTAATACTAGGGCGGTCTGTAAGAAGTACTATGTTCATCCACAGCTTTTGCTGGCCTACGAAAACTGCCAACTGGACACTTACCTTCAACAGATACGGGATAGCAGGAGCCGGCCCGCCAAGGGAGGGCTGCACAACGATGAAAAGGTATTGTTACAGTTCCTGAAGAAGCAACAGCAGCCTCGTCGCGCGCGCATAAAAAAACCGGTAAAGATGATAGCTTAGCTGCTTTTCATCTTTACCGGTTTTTGCGGTTTTTACGAAACGATCTTTCCGGTCAATCTAGCCAAATAGTAACTGGTCTTCCCTGTCTTCAACAGGAATCTTCTGGAGGAATTCGTCGAATCCGGATTCTTCATGTGTACTGTAAGTACCGTAGGCATCCAGCACGTATCCTTTTTCTCCCTCTTTATCTTCCAGTACATATAGTACAGAGGAATCTGAAGGATCGGATTCTCCTTCGAAGCGGTAGGTTTTGATGATCTTCAGGTCTTCCGGATTATATATCTTGCTACTCACTGATGACTGCATCCTACCGTGATCGCTCATTTTCAACTCATGGTCAAATCCCTTCTCGTGTAACCGTTCCAACACGCGTGTCAGTGTGGTCATTTCACCAGGTTTTTCCATAAAAAATAGTTTTTGGTATGATTAAGTAAAATTCAAAAGTTATGCCACGCAGCTGGCATTAAGTTTGGCATGCCAATGTTAACAAACGTATAGCAGGCGGCAGATACAGGCGATCTGCCCCCTTCAACTAAACCTATTATATATGTCTGCGCATCCGTTACCACATTCTTTTTTCTACAGGAATGGCCTTACTATCGTATTTATGTCCCTTTTATTGCTCTTTTGGGGAGGGCAGGCTTATACCGGTTGGAAGGAATATAATGAAGAACGAAAGGAGAAAGGTATATCGCCGATCGCCTTTGCGCCTTATCTGCGATCCAATCATTTTGTGGAGGCTACTTTTGAAAACTGGGAGAGTGAGTTCCTGCAGATGTTCCTCTATGTAATATTAACGGTAAAGTTGCGGCAGATCGGTTCAGCAGAGTCCAAAGACCTGTCCAAGCCTGAGCCGGTGGACCGGGAACCCCAGCCACATAAGGATGCTCCCTGGCCGGTAAAGCGGGGCGGATGGTGGCTCCGGCTATATCAACATTCCTTATCCCTGGCATTTCTGCTGCTGTTTATGGTATCATTTGTGTTACACTTCATAGGTAGCCGCGGGACATATAACGTGGAGCAGGCGGCTATGCATCAGCCTTTGGCGTCTGTGTGGTCTTATCTGTTTAACACTAAGTTCTGGTTTGAATCGTTTCAAAACTGGCAAAGCGAATTTCTATCAGTAGCTGCCATCGTCTTTTTGTCCATTTATCTCCGCCAGCGAGGTTCTCCCGAATCCAAACCGGTGGATGCTCCTTACATGGAAACAGGCAAATAGTTTTTCACCCTCCAAATACAACAAACTATGAGAGCAATATGGTCAGGATCAATAGGCTTCGGGTTGGTTAATATACCGGTGAAGCTGTATAGTGCCGTGCAAGAGAGCCGGCTTGATCTGGATATGCTGGACAAAAAAAACCATGCACGTATCAGGTATCAGCGTGTGAATGAGGATACCGGTAAGGAAGTGCCTTGGGACCAGATCGTAAAAGGTTTTTTGTACAACGACGAGTATGTGATACTGGAAGACCAGGATTTTGAAGACGCCAGCCCTAAGAAGAGTAAGGTAATAGAGATCGAGTCTTTTGTGGATGAACAGGAGATCGATAATATCTACTTCGAAAATCCCTATTTCATACAGGCGGAAAAGGGAGGTGGTAAAGCTTATGAGCTGCTGCTGAAGACATTGCAGAAAACAGGTAAGGTGGGGCTAAGCCGTTTTGTGCTCCGCTCCCAGGAGCACCTGGCAGTGGTAAGGCCCCGGGCGAACTACTTGATGTTGCAACAGCTGCGTTTTGAAGAAGAGGTGCGTTCTCCCGATGAGATCACGGTGCCGGGGGATGTACGCATTACCAAAAAGGAGCTGGACATGGCTGCAGAATTAGTGAAACAGTATAGTGCTCCTTTCGATATCAGTCAATACAAAGATGAATACAAGGCAGAGCTGATGAAGATCATCAAGGCTAAAGCCAGCGGTAAACGCCGGACGGTGAAAAAGTTGAAGATCGTACATACCAAAAGCGATGATCTGTTTAGTCAGTTGAAGGCCAGCCTTGGCACTGGTAGTAATAAAAAGCGTGCATCATGAGTTTAAGTACCTACCGTAAGAAGAGGGATTTTTCCAGTACTGCAGAACCGACAGGAGGAAAAAAGCGTAGTAAGCAACACCAATTCGTGATACAACGACATCACGCGACGGCGTTACATTATGATTTTCGCCTGGAAGTAGATGGGATATTGAAAAGCTGGGCGGTACCCAAAGGGCCTTCGCTGGACCCGCAGGATAAGCGGCTGGCAATGGAAGTGGAAGACCATCCTTACGATTATAAAGACTTTGAGGGTACTATCCCTGCTGGTAACTATGGTGCCGGCAATGTATACATATGGGATAAGGGCACATTTGAATTGCTGGAGCCCAAGACGGATAACTTTGATAAAGAGGCGCTGAAAGACATTAAAGCAGGAAGTCTGAAAGTTATTCTGAAAGGCAAAAAACTTAAAGGGGAATTTGCATTGGTCAAAATGAAGGGCCGTGGGGAACGGTCCTGGTTGTTGATCAAACATCGGGATAAGTATGCTGTGGACGGGTACGATAGTGAGGAGCATACACCGCAGCGTGTGAAGGACAAGGGTATTCAAGTGAAAGAGGCCGCGAAGGAAAGCAAAAAAAAAGTCCACGTGAAAAAGCCCGAAGCAACGGAGGTAAAAGCAGTAACACCAAAAAGGCAGTCCGGAAAACATAAACTCAAGGCCATCTACCGGCCTATGCTGACCACGTTGGTTGATGCACCCTTTGACCGGGACGGGTGGATCTTCGAAACCAAATGGGACGGTTATCGTGCGATTGCTGCTGTCAATAAGGGCAAGGTAGCGCTTTACTCCCGCAACCAGGTATCCTTTGACGAAGTTTATCCGCCAATCGTTGCTGCGCTTTCCAATATGCAGCATAATGTGGTATTGGATGGGGAGGTTGTCGTATTGGATAAACAGCAGCAATCGGACTTCCAGGCTTTACAGAATTACAAAACGACGGGCAAGGGCAACCTTTGCTATGTCGTGTTCGATCTGTTACACCTGGACGGTAATGAATTGCAAGCATTGCCACTATTACAACGGAAGGCTTTATTAGATGACTTGCTGGCACAGCTGAATGACAAACGTATATTATTTTCGGCGCACCTGGAGCATAAAGGGCTAGCGCTATTCAAAAAGGCGCAGCAGCGTGGATGGGAAGGAATCATCGCAAAAGATGGAGAGAGTATATATGAGGAGAACAGGCGTGGTAATGCCTGGCTGAAGATAAAGATCATTCAGCAGCAGGAAGCCGTGATATGTGGTTATACTGAGCCAAGGGGTAGCCGCAAACAGATCGGAGCGTTGATATTGGCTGTATACGAGAAGGATACGTTGCGGTATGTAGGTCACTGCGGCGGTGGTTTGAATACACAATTGATAGATGATCTGTACCGGCAGCTGCAACCACTACGCCGTAAAACTTCGCCATTACAGGAAAAGGTAAAGGTCAATATGCCGGTTACCTGGGTGGAGCCCAAACTGGTATGCGAGGTGAAGTTTTCCTCCTGGACGGCCGATGGTATATTACGTCAGCCGATATTTATGGGGTTGCGTGTAGACAAACCTGTTAAAGAAGTGCACCAGGAGACTGCTAAATCATTACACATGGGAAAAGCCAAAAAGACGGCGACGTCCGCCAAAGAAAAGACATCTGATACTGCCGAAAAGGAAAGGGCTCTTTCGCTCAACGGCCATCAGGTGGCACTTACGAATCAGCAGAAGATATACTGGCCTAAAGAAAAGATTACTAAAGGTCAAATGATAGATTACTACCTGGCTGTGGCGGATTACTTGTTGCCGCATATAAAGGACCGGCCATTAAGTCTGAATCGTTTTCCCAATGGTATTACCGGCGCCAGTTTCTACCAAAAGGATCTCGATCTTGCCACGGTGCCCGGCTGGATCAAAAGCATTCCTATACACTCCGATTCCAGCCATAAGGATGTAGATTATCTCTTGTGTAACAATGCAGCAACGCTTGCTTATATGGCTAACCTGGGGTGCATAGAGATCAACCCCTGGCTGTCGCGTACCCGTAGCCTGGATCAACCGGATTTTATTGTGCTGGACCTTGATCCGGAGGGTATTTCTTTCCGGCACGTGGTAGAGACGGCTTTATGTATCAAGGAGATACTTGATGGATTTGGTCTGCATCATCACTGTAAGACTTCTGGCTCGTCGGGGTTGCATATATACATTCCTACCGGTGCTAAATACAATTATGATAGCTGTCGCTTATTTGCTGAATATGTAGCAAAACAGACACAGCGCCAGCTGCCCGATATTACCAGTGTGATCCGTGCCAAGTCGCAGCGTAAGAAAAAGGTGTATATCGATTACCTGCAAAATAGCAGGGGCCAAACGGTAGCGGCGCCATACTCGGTACGTCCAAAACCAGGCGCTACAGTATCTGCTCCGTTGTTGTGGGAAGAGGTAAATAGTAGTCTACGTATCAGCGATTTCGATATCTGGAATATGCCGGACCGTATTAAAGAAAAGGGGGAGTTGTGGAAGGATATACGAAATGAAAAAAATGACCTGAGGAAGGTGATCCGGCAGATAGAAAAGGCACCTGAAGTGGAATAGTGTTTGTGTTACATCACATGAACGTTATTCCTAAATGAAAAACCTACGCTCATGGAAACAGGTCACGCACACACCAAACTGTCACCTATTTACGGTATAGGCATTGCAGCAGTATCCATTGTATTTATTATCATTTTTTATGCTACGCAGGTATATGGTAATTTATGGACGGGATATTTTGTGAACCTCATTGTGTTCCTAGGGGTATTGTTTTCCGTTATTCATTACAATAGTCAGCATCATGAGCGTACTTCTTCACAAGCGCTCTTTGCAGCAGGGTTCCGTACGACATTATTATCCGTAGTGATCATTTCGGTGTTTACTATTGTGGTACACTTGGTGACGCAGGAAGGTGCCCAACGTAATATGATCACTGCCGACGACAGGCCACAGGGGGTGGATATGCAGCATAACTTCTGGATATATATGTTGACCAACGTATTCTTCACCAGCCTGATATTGGGGGTACTGGCATCCATAATAAGTGCTTTGGTATTTAAGAGGAACCAGCAATCTACCAAGGGGGAGCGACCCGGCAACCAGGACCGGCCCTAAAATATAGCGAACTATATTACCTTTGCTCCTATGTCAAAAGGAGCTATACTTATCATCGACGACGAAGAACAGTTGCGCAAGTTACTGAGCAGGTTATTGGCGCTGGAGGGTTATGTCATGCATGAAGCGGGGAATGTGAAAGCAGCCCTGAAAGTGCTGGATAAAGAGGATATACAGGTGGTGCTGTCTGATGTTAAATTGCCGGATGGCAATGGGGTAGAACTGGCACAAACCATCAAGGCTAAATACCCGGATACGGAGACGATCGTGCTTACTGCCTTTGGTAACATTGCGGATGGTGTGCAGGCCATTAAGAATGGCGCTTTTGACTATATTACCAAGGGGGATGATAACAACCGTATCCTACCCCTGGTAAGTAAAGCAATGGATAAGGCGCAGTTGCAGTCGCGTGTAAGCAAGCTCGAAAAACAGATAGGGGGCAAATACGACTTCAGCAATATTATCGGCGAATCGTCTGAAATAAAGGCGGCTATCAACCTGGCTCAGAAGGCAGCTCCGGCGGATATCACTGTGCTGTTGCTGGGGGAGACGGGTAGTGGCAAGGAGGTATTTGCGCAGGCCATCCACCAGGGTAGCCTGCGGCGGCAGCAACCTTTTGTGGCTGTGAACTGCAGTGCTTTTGGTAAGGATATATTAGAAAGTGAGCTATTTGGCCACATTGCTGGTGCTTTTACGGGTGCGGTTAAAGATAAGAGGGGCTTCTTTGAAGAGGCGAAAGGGGGTACTATTTTCCTGGACGAGATAGGAGAGATGGCTGTAGAACTACAGGCCAAATTATTACGAGTGCTGGAGACCCAGGAGTTTTACAAAGTAGGGGAGTCTAAACCAACCAAAACCAATGTCCGCATTATAGCGGCTACCAACCGACATCTTGATTCCGAGATAGCGGCGGGTCATTTCCGTTCGGATCTTTACTACCGTTTGTCTGCTTTCCAGATACAGCTGCCTTCTCTGAACGAACGTCGCAAAGATATTCCGTTGCTGGCCACCTGGTTCGTGCAACACCTGTCGCCCAAGCTGAACCGTAAGGTGAATGAGTTGTCGCCAGGGTTCCTGCAGGCGCTGCAGCAGCATAGCTGGAAAGGCAATATCCGGGAGCTCAGGAATGTAATAGAGCGGGCTATGATACTGGCTGATACTGCTATCCTGGAAGAGTCGCTACTTCCGTTTGACTTCAAATGGAGCCAGGCGGACGAAAATTCTTCTTCTTTTAGTCTTGTGGATATGGAGAAGCAGCATATTGCCAAGGTGATGGCTTATGCAAAAGGTAATAAAACCAAAGCAGCCGAATTGTTGGGGATAGGGCTTACTACCCTTTATAACAAGATAAAAGAATATAATATTCACTGATCTTATTACATCAGCCATCCCAGCAGCAGGCATGCCAGTACGATAAAGGGGGAGGGGATACGGGTAAAGAAAAGTATCAAAACGGTTGCGATAATGAGGGTAAGGTTATACCAATTGAGGGGGATGGCAAGGAATAAGAGGATGGTAGCCGACCACATGATGCCTACTACGACGGCGTTGATCCCTTCCAGGGCGCGGTAGATGACCACATACTTTTTCAGGTTGTGCCAGATGGGGAAAAAGAATAATACCAATAACAGACTGGGCAGAAAGATGGCCACAGGTGCTAATATGCATCCAATGAACTGATATCCCATACCCTGACTGCGCATGACCATACCGCCAACATAGGCTGAAATGGAGAAGGTAGGACCAGGTAATGCCCGCATGATACCGGCCCCGGTGAGCAGCTCCTCTGCTGACATGAACTGGGTTTGTGCCCTTGATACATATTGTTCCAGCATCATGGCAATCAGCATATCGCCGCCGCCGAAGACGAGGCTGCCGAAACGATAGAAGTGTTCGAACAGGTTAAAAGGCCGCCTGGTGATCCAATTATTTGTACGAGCGATCTCCGAAAACACTCCTGCCAGAATAAACAGCAATGCAAACAACCAGATATTGGTCCATTGGATCTTTTTCGGCTTTTCGGCGATGTCGGGGATACGTTTATTACTGAAATTGGAGACGATACCGCCCAGTATGATTAGCACGGGGAATATCCAAGGTGATTTCAGGTAGAAGGCTGCTATCATGGATACCAGCATGATTACGCTGGTAGCGGTATTCTGTACGCTGATGCGGTAGGCTTTGCTACCGCCATATGCGAGGAAGCCTACTGCCATGGGCTGTACATATTTGAATATGTCGGTCTGCAGGGCGCGGCGGTCGAAATATTGTAGCAGGAAGCTGAGGGAACCCATTAGCAGGCAGGCGGGCGTGATCCATATCAACAGGGTGATAATGGCCAACGGTACGCCACCACGTTTATAGCCGATGAGTGTCAGGGTCTGGGAGGAGGAGGCGCCGGGTAATAGCTGGCAGAAGGCGTTGTATTCCATTAACTCCTGTTCGGTGACATCCTTTCTTTGTTGCACAAAAGTTTTCAGCATCATGGCCAGGTGCCCTTGCGGGCCGCCGTAAGCGGTGAGGCTATGTAACAGGACTGCTTTTAAAAAAGGGACATGACGTAAAAACACAGGCAGTTAATCTTTCCAACCCCCGAATTTCTTCTAAAAAAATGTAATTATCAAACGAATTGTTGATGAGCCGGTTACTTACTGCGGAAAGCAGGCATGGAACTTGCCGTATATTCCCGCAAAACAGCGCTCAGATCGATCGTGCCAGTAAACTGCCCCTAATGACAACCCATAATAGCCATGGCAAAATACTTATTTATTCTACTCCTGATCAGTTGGGCCGGCATAGCACAGGCACAGCTTATCATCGATAATAGCGATGCCCGTTGGGCTACGTTCCGTTGGCAACAGGATACTCCGCGTATTGCGCCGGGGGATACCTGCGTAGTATTGGTAAGTAACCGGCATATTTATCCGGACAGTCTGCGTTTTGCGGATGAATTTGTCGACACCTGTTCTCTGAAGTATTTTCTTCTGCAAAAACAGCCGGATGGCTGGAAAGTGTATCGTACTTCCGGTTTGGATGCTGCTATGTCTATGTTTCCGGAAAAAAGGGACGTTGTGTTGTATGCGGAAGGGATGGGGAAGATATTTACCAGTAATGTTTTCAGGGCGTTGCTGATGACCAGGCAGTACCAGGTGAATGTGGTGATGTTTGATTACGCGAGTATCAATACTACTTATAAGCCTTCCCGTAATTTCCGGTTTGCGCGTAGTAATGCCAGTCTTTCGGCCCGGCAATATTATACGTTGCTGGAGGAGTTTCAGCAGGCCCGGAAGGAGCAGCGTGAATGGCTGGCAGGAGTGCGGTTGTCTGCTTTTTATCACAGTATGGGCAACATCATCCTGATGGATATGATGAAAACGCTACCTTATGAGCGGCTCAATGCTTATCCTTTTATCAACAACCTGATCATTAATGCAGCTTGTGTGCCGGAGGGGAAACATGCGGGGTGGGTAGAACATATCCGGTTTGCGGACAAGGTATATATTCACTTCAACCGTACAGATATGCAACTGAAGGGAGCGCATTTGATCACTTTTACTCCTCAGCTTGGAGAGAAGGCCAAGGGGCCGTTGGCGCATAATGCGCGTTATATCAACTTCCATAGTCTTGTGGGTTGGAAGCATAGTTATTTTCTCAATTTCCCCCATAAAGAATTTCGTTTGCCCGATCCCGTAACCCGTTACTTTACGGACTTGTTTAAGGGGCTGCCTGCTTCGCTGGCACCGGTACCGGTGGGTCTATCACGGCCGGAATATTCTGCGCAAAAAAAATCCAAAGAGCAGCTTCTGGGCATCTGAGTGATCCAGGAGGCTGCTCTTTGGAAAGTATCTGTGCAGAAGTTGTAATTACTTCTTCAGTCCAATTTCTCTTAAACGTTCATCCAGATAGTCGCCTGCTGTGATAGGTTCGTAAGCGAGGGGGTGTTCTGCATCTACGCAGCTTTCCAGGCAATCCAGGCGCATGTTGGATTTAGGATGCAGGAAGAAAGGGATGGAATAACGGCTGGTATGCCACATTTCGCGTGGTGGGTTCACTACGCGGTGTGTGGTGGATTTCAGCCGGTTGTTGGTCAGACGTTGCAGCATATCACCAACATTCACTACGATCTGTTCCGGTAACGAGGTAACTGGGACCCAGTTGCCTTGTTTGTCCTGAATCTGCAGGCCATCGGCGGAGGCGCCAACGAGCAATGTGATCAGGTTGATATCTTCATGCTGTTCTGCACGGATGGCAGACTTCGGCTCTTCTTTGATGGGAGGATAATGGATGGCACGCAGGATAGAATTGCCATTGTGAACCTTATCATCGAAGTAATGCTCATCCAGGTTGAGATAGAGGGCAATGGCCTGTAGCAGGTATTTACCGGAGGTCTCAAATCCGCGATAAGCTTTGGCGAATGTAGGGGTGAATTCGGGTACTTCGGCAACACTTACATTTGGTGGGTATTCCTGTTGGATGGGATCGTCATCTTCTACTACCTGACCGAACTGGAAGAACTCTTTTAAATCGGGTGCATCAAATCCTTTGGCGTGTTCTTTACCGAAGGAGGTATATCCTCTTTGTCCGGCCAGTTCAGGGATTTCGTATTGATATTTGGTTTGAGAAGGCAGCTGAAAGAAACGTTGTACATAGCTATACAGGTCACCGATCAGCGCATCGGGGATACCGTGGTTTTTTACCGCTACGAAGCCGACTTCTTCATACGCTTTTCCTAACTGCTGCACAAAAGCGGCTTTGCGGGAGGCATCTCCGGAGGTGAAATCTGCCAGGTCCACAACAGGGATGGAATGAGTTATTGCCATAATAAAATCGTTTTGGGACACTGAAGGTAGGAAATTCCTGCTGTATCGCCGCCTGCGCGCGGTATTAAAGGCTTTTTATTTTCTCCTGTCTTAATGGTTGACTGCAACTGGTCTGTTGGTCAGATAGGTGTGTTCTTGCGCTGTCATGTCTGCAAGGGTATAACTTTCTACTTTATTGATCAGCATTTCATCCATAATATCTACTATGTTCTTATAGCTGGCGTGTTGATCTGCTTTGATCAATACCATCAGCTGGTTTTTTCCGGTGCGTTGTAATATTTCGGCCCGTTTGCGACGGATGATGTTGCCAATGCCATTGCGTTGACCATAGGAAGTGTACTGAACGGAAGGATTGTCTGGCAGGCCTTCATACCAGGCAATACGGTTATGATCGCCCAGGAGGAGGGTCATGGCATTGCTGGCTTTTAATGGGGACGGGTCGCCATCATTATGGGGCATGATAAGATCCATGGTTTTAGGTTGCATCAGGGTGGTGCTGAGCATGAAGAAAGTGATCAGGAGGAATCCCAGATCTACCATAGGTGTCATGTCTACACGAGGATTATTCTTTTTGCAACGGGTACCTTTCCGGTTGTTATTGTCGGTAGTGATTTCGGCCATAGTAACAGGTATAGATGAACGAATTAGTTGTTTTATGGAAGATGCGGATGTGATATGATTCCATAAAAAAAAGAGATGCGTATATCACGCATCTCTTTGGTATTGTTGGCTCCTTAGGAGGAGTTGTTTGCAGGTGGATTAGAACTCTGCGTTCTTGGGTGTTCTTGGGAAAGGGATGACATCGCGGATGTTGCCCATACCAGTTACGAACAATACCAATCTTTCGAAGCCAAGGCCGAAGCCGGCGTGTGGAGCGGTACCGAAGCGGCGGGTATCTAGGTACCAGCTCATTTCTTCTACGGGCAGGTGCATTTCTTCCATGCGGCGTACCAGTTTATCATAGTTTTCTTCCCGTTGGCTACCCCCTACGATCTCTCCGATACCGGGGAAGAGGATATCCATTGCTCGTACGGTTTTTCCATCTTCACTTTGCTTCATATAGAAGGCTTTGATATCCTTTGGATAGTCGGTCAGGATGACTGGTTTTTTGAAATGTTTTTCTACGAGGTAGCGTTCGTGTTCGCTTTGCAGGTCTGCGCCCCATTCCTCGATGAGGTACTGGAATTTTTTGCTTTTGTTAGGCTTGCTGTTTTTGAGTATATCGATGGCTTCGGTGTAGGTGATGCGCATGAATTCGTTGTTCAGTACGAATTCGAGTTTTTCGATCAGGCTCATTTCGCTGCGTTCCTGTTGCGGCTTTTGTTTTTCTTCTTCCTGCAGGCGTTGGGCGAGGAATTCCAGGTCTTCGCGGTTATTTTCCAGTACGTAGCCTATTACGTATTTGATGAAAGCTTCTGCGAGGTTCATATTGTCTTCTAGGTCATAGAAGGCCATTTCTGGTTCTATCATCCAGAATTCTGCGAGGTGGCGGGCTGTATTGGAGTTTTCGGCTCTGAAGGTAGGGCCGAAAGTGTAGATATCGCCGAAAGCCATCGCGCCTAATTCGCCTTCCAGCTGACCGGAAACGGTGAGGTGGGTGGCTCTGCCGAAGAAGTCTTCTGTATAGTTGATTTCGCCGGCTTCGTTGCGGATGGGATTGTTGATATCCATGCTGGTGACATGGAACATTTCGCCGGCGCCTTCTGCATCGGAGGCGGTGATGATAGGTGTATGCAGGTATACAAATCCTTTTTCGTTAAAGAACTTGTGTACGGCAAAAGCGAGACTATGTCTTACTCTGAAGATAGCACCGAAGGTATTGGTACGGAAGCGCAGATGAGCGATTTCGCGCAGATATTCGAGGCTAGGTTTATTTTTCAGCTGTAGCGGATATTGTTCGGGATCGCAATCGCCGAGTATTTCGAGTGTATTGGCTTTGAGTTCTACGCGTTGACCCTTACCGAGGGAGGGGATTATTTGCCCTTGTATGCTGATGGCAGCGCCGGTTGTGAGCCTTTTGACAATGGCAGGATCAATCTGCTCTTGGTTTATTACTACCTGTAAATTATTATTAGTAGAGCCATCATTCAGGGCTATAAATTGGTTATTACGGAAAGACCGTACCCAACCCTTTACTGTTGTTTCGTAATTGGTCCTGTCGTCGGACAGGATGTGTTTTACTTTCACTCTTTGGCTCATAATAGATAATTTTTAGGAATGCAAAAATAAGCGATCTCACTGAGAAGTTATAGGGTTTGCAAAGTGGGCTTTATGGCAGGATTGTGCCGGTGTGGGGCGTATATTACCCGCCAAAACGAGGCTGGAACTGCCAAATAAATGTTAAATAATGTTATGAGGGCACTAAAAACACTCCTGGCGTAGTTTTTGAAGGACTAGATAATATTGATCGGCTGTAGAGTACCATACAATAGCCATTTTGACTGTTCACAGGGATACAATACCTGCCTCAAAATCTGCCTAGAAGCCGCATTATGGGTGTTGAGTGTTATAACTTTTTTTTGGAGAATAATAAAACTTGTTTTAATCTTGCGTTATTATCTGCCTGATTAAGCTTAATTTTATCCATCTTCATCAGCAGTTCCTGAACTCAACAATCCCTATCAGGTTTAATAATCAAATTAAATTTATTGGACTAAACAATTATCAGTAATTGGTGTATGTTGGTACGTAGTGCTACCCGCCTTACAACACTTCTAAAATTAGACAACACAGATGATGTACGACATCTTACAATTGAACGACATGCTCGTTCCCGAGCTGCTTGACATTGCAGAGAAACTGGAAGTACCCAACGCTAAAAAACTCAGCAAACAAGACCTGATCTATAAAATACTCGACAGGCAAGCAGTGATGGCCTCAGAAGGTAACCCGGCCAATGGAGAAGAGAAAAAAACACGCAAAAGAAAACCTGTAAAGAAAGACGAAACTGTACAAGAAGAAGTAGCGCCAGCAGAAGAGAAACCCGCCGCTAAGAGAGGCCGCAAAGCCGGCAGCACGAAGACAAAAGAAACAGAAGAAACTACGCCCGCCACTCCCAAATCCAAAATAAAAGACTTCGACCTGGACCTGGATAGTATTCCGTCTCTTACATTTGATGATGATGAAGATATCATCCTGCCTGCATTTACAGAAGACCAGGTAGAAGAAGAAGAGGAAGAAGAGGTGCCAGCAGCTGTAGCAGCAGCTCCTGCACAGAAACGTAGTGTTATAGAAGAGGACGAAGATGAAGAGGAGGATGAGGATGATGAGGAGGATGATGAAGATGACTTTGTGATGCCTGATGAAACATTATTTACGCAAAAGCAACGTGCTGGCAAGAAAGAGCCTGCTTTTAATATTGAATTTGATGGCATTATTGTTAGTGAAGGGGTATTGGAAATGATGCCTGATGGCTATGGTTTCTTACGTTCTTCAGACTATAACTACCTGAGTTCTCCAGATGATATTTATGTATCACCGTCCCAGATAAAATTATTCGGTCTTAAAACAGGTGATACTGTTAAGGGCTCTGTAAGACCACCGAAAGAAGGTGAGAAATATTTCGCTTTACTGAAAGTGGAGACAATCAATAACAAACAACCGGAAGAGGTACGTGATCGTGTTCCTTTTGATTATCTCACTCCGCTTTTTCCTTTTGAAAGGTTGAGACTGACTACTACTCCTACTAATTACTCTACGCGTATCATGGATATGTTTACGCCTATCGGTAAAGGACAGCGTGGTCTGATCGTAGCACAGCCTAAAGTAGGTAAGACGATGTTACTGAAAGAGGTAGCGAATGCAATTGCTGCTAACCATCCTGAAGTATACCTGATGGTTGTACTGATCGATGAGCGTCCGGAGGAGGTAACAGATATGGAGCGTAGTGTGAAGGCGGAAGTGATTGCTTCTACCTTTGACGAGCCGGCTGAGAAGCACGTGAAAGTATCTGCTATTGCGCTGCAAAAAGCGAAAAGACTGGTTGAATGTGGTCATGATGTAGTGATCCTGCTGGACTCTATCACCCGTCTGGCGCGTGCGCACAATACGGTAGCTCCTGCTTCCGGTAAGGTACTGAGTGGTGGTGTGGAAGCTAACGCTATGCAGAAGCCTAAACAATTCTTCGGTGCTGCCCGTAAGATAGAAAATGGTGGTTCATTGACCATCCTGGCGACCGCGCTAATCGATACTGGTTCTAAAATGGACGAGGTGATCTTCGAAGAATTTAAAGGTACCGGTAACATGGAGTTGCTGCTGGATCGTAAGCTGGCGAACAGACGTATCTTCCCTGCTATTGATGTAACAGCTTCGTCTACACGCCGTGATGAATTGATGCTGGAAAAGGATATGCTCAAACGTATCTACATCCTGCGCAAACACCTGGCGGATATGAATACAGAAGAGACTATGAACTTTATGCTGCAGCATATGCGTGGTACTAAGAACAACGAGGAATTCCTCAGTTCTATGAACGGATAATATGTTAATTATCTTTTTGTATAAAACGAAAGGCCGGCGATTATGCCGGCCTTTTTTATGGTGTCCTACTTTTTTTATTAGCTCCTGGTTACATTTAATATCCTTTCTTTTGTTGTCCTGGTGCAAATGGTTTTGCACTTTGGGTGCCATAGATTTTTTTAGCCTGGCCCGGCGGTAGTCGATGAGGATTACCACCGTTATCCCTGGTGGTTACGCAACTACCGAATAACAGGATACCTGATAGTAATAGCGTAGCGGTTGTGTATGTCATCTTTTTCATAACTATTGCTGGTTATTGCTATCCTATTATATACCAAAATGCTGCCAATATTTATAACAAAAAAAGGGCAAGCCTTACGGCCAGCCCTTTCATTCATCTCTGTTTACCTTAAAGAGGTTATGCTATAATAGGCCTATTACTTTCTTCAATTAGAAGATAAAGTTTACGCCAACCTGGAAAGATTTAGTGAAAGCGAAGTCAAATTCACCCACTTTGGTTTTAACATCAGAACCATCGGTTTTGAAAGTGTCATAAGTGTAACCGAGGCCACCGAATTTACCTTCCAGTGCGAAACGTTTGGTGATGAAGTAAGCAATACCAGGAGCTACTTCGATACCAAAGCCATTACCTTTTACATCTTTACCGAGGCTGTTAGGCTCTTTGCTGTAGCGGTAAGAAGCAGTTGCTTCACCAAAGAAAGCGAAGTTAGAGCTACCGATAGTATGGTAGTTACGAACGAATACACCTGGAGCGAACAGGGTGCTTTTCACTTTAGCTTCAGCGTTAGCAGTTTTTACTTTGGTATTGGAGAGTTCTGTATTTGCTACGATACCGATCATCCATTGGCTATTGAGGGCAACGCCTACTCTTGGGCTGATAGTGAAGCCAGTAACAGTAGTTTTGTTGCTGGTTCCATCTACTTTAGTGGATTTGCTGTTGGCACCTAAAGTACCACCTACTAATACATCACCTGCTTTGAACTGAGCGTTAGCGAACTTAGCACCAAAAAGTGCGAGCGCGGTCATTACAATCAACTTTTTCATCTTGCGTAAATTTAATATTCATTAAAACTGTTGTCCAAATCTTGGTTTTTCTACATTATCCGATCTGGAAATTGGTTGATGGGGGGAGGGACCGCGTAAGAGAGGAGATATGGTGTGACGTTCTAAAGTTTTTTTCTTTTCGTGCTAATACTCGTCTATTACTCTTAGTTCCTGCCTTTTGTTTCTTTAATAGTCCAGGCTTTCGACTGTTTGACTATTTCATTTCGATAGTCAAATGTACAGCTTTTGCTATATCAGCAAAATTTTTTTGTTACGATTTCGCCCCTTATATTTCGCCCGCACGGTTATAATTGTCATGTTGGGTTGTTGTCGTAACGAATATGCTGGCAAGGGGGGCGCAAATTACAGAAAAGTAGTTGCAAAACAATAATTCTTCAATCAACAGCTCTTGTTGAGGATAATAAGATTCAGATTGACAATAAACCGGTGTGTATACTATCGTTGTTGCATCAAATCCTTTTTCCTTCTTTCTGTTATTTCCAGTTTAGCGCCACCGGTGAGGGTAAGCTGATTGCTATCCTGGTGTACGCGTTGTATTTGGTGTATCTGGACCATCTGCATGTTATTGATCTGATAGAACCGCAGGGGAGTGAGGAGGTCAGCGTAGTATCTGAAGGATCTTTCGGAGAGGAGTTGGGTACCATTTTTCAGGTGGAATAGGCTATGATCTTGTTGGGCTTCGAGGTAGGTGATATCTGCCAGGGGGATGACCTGGTCTTTGTCGTTGGCGGCGGGCAGTAACATTTGCCAGGAAGCGGGTTGGCTATACCGGAAATTTTCGAGCAGGACGGCATAGCGTTGTTTGCTGGCTCCGGATTGGATACGATGGCTGGTGATAGCGACTGCTTGCAGGAGGCTTTCTTTGTCGATAGGTTTCAGCATGATTTCTACTTCGGAGAAGCGGATGGTATGGAGGAATTTCTTTTCGAAGGCGGTGACGAAGACGGCTTCAAAGGGGTGGCCTTCGGCGCCGGTGAGTACGTCGAATCCGGTGCCGTCGGGCATTTCCAGATCCAGGAATACCAGTTCTGGTTTATGTTGCTGTATTTGTGCTATACCATCCGCACAATCGCTGGCCATTGCTGCGATGGTGATATCGGGACAATATTTGCCCAACATGAGTGCAATGATATCCCGGCTATTTCTTTCGTCGTCAATAATTACCGCCTTTATCATAAAAACAACTGTAATGGGGTAGTTGGTGTTGGCTATAGTTGTGGAATGAAAATCTTCACAATAGTACCGCTTTCTGCAAAATTATGTGCTGATTTGTCGATTATTTCTATGTAAATGCCGGTATTATACATTTTGTTCAACAGTTCGGCGCGGTTAAAGCTGATTTCCATACCGGAGGATTGGTGGTGTTTGGGGAGGGTGCGTAGTTCTTTGGATCTGGCGATGCCGATACCATTATCTTCGATGATACATTCGAGGATATCGGCGCCGGTGAGGTTAAAGCGGATGGACAGTTTGCCGATCGGCTCGCCGGGGTTGATCATACCATGTTTGACGGCGTTTTCGACATAGGGTTGGAGGAGCATGGCAGGTACTTCGGTTTCGGCGGTAGCGATGTGCGCATCGACGATGATCTCGTATTCCATTTTGTTTTCGAAGCGCATTTTCTCCAGTCCGAGGTAGGTGTTGAGGTACATGATCTCGTCTGCCAGGGAGATGAAATTGCGGCGGGAGAAGTCGAGTGTTTTACGGATGAGATAGGAGAAGTCTGACAGGTATTTTTGTGCGTATTCGTAGTCTTTTTGCATGACGAACAGCTGAATGGAGTTGAGGCAATTGAAGATAAAATGGGGGTTGATCTGTGCGCGGATTGCTTTTAGTTCTATTTCTGTGAGTTTCTTATCATACTCAATGTCCATTTGGAGTTTGCGTTGTTCTTCGAGTTCCTGTTTTTTTCGCAGTATTTCGGTGGTTTGTTCTTTTACGAGTTCTTCCAGTTGTTCGTTGAGTTTGCGTTGTAGTTCTTTGTTTTTGTTTAGTTGTTTGATGAGGAGTTCCTGTGTTTTGGTGCGTTCGTTGTGTACCAGTTTATTTCGATAGCTGAGGCCTGCCAGGAAAAACATGGCTTGGAGCAGTATACCGATGATCAGCAGGTAGGAGGGTTCGGATAGTTGTCCGAGGGCGCTTTGCCATCCTTCTGCTCTGACCTGCAGGAGGAAGGAGGTGAGGCTGGTGATATAGAAGGTGAGTGTACCTAGTAAGAAGAACCGTACTAATGGGTGGTGTCTGGAGCGTCGGGCCAGTGCGATGAATATGATGAACATGGGTATCAGCGTACAGAGGTATACGTAGGTGTAGATGATACCTGGGATATGGTATAGCTGGTATGCTGCGCATAGTAGTCCGATGAGGATGATGGCAGCGGCGATGAGGGCGACGATGGCGAATATTCTTTGCATGAAGGGATATCGCTGCCGCATGTTGAGGAAGAAGTTGCCGAATACCACTGGCATGAAGTAGAAGCAGAAGATGAGTGCTGGTGTATTCCAGTAATATTTGAGCATGGGCCATTGGTAGAAGATGGAGAGTTGGAATGGTTTGATCTCCAGGCGTAATGCGAAGAATAGGATGAGGCCCAATATATATGCTGCGAAGAAGAGGTAGGATCTGTCTGGCAGTTGGATGTAGTTGATGATGGCGATACTGAGGAATACGAAGAGCATACCGAGGAGCAGGAATATGACCATGGCTTCTTTGCGGTAAGCATGTAATTGGTGATCGCGAAATGCGTGGTATTGGCGGTTATTGAGCAGTACGGGCATTAAATCGCTTTCGTTGTAGGTTTTGCTGATGACATGCAGGTAGAAGGTGCGGGTGTTTTGAGCGGGTACGGCGACGCGGAGGCCATAATGTTCCCATCGTTCTACGCCATTTTTGTCGAGCATGAGGCCTGTTTGGGAGAGGCGGGTGTACTGCTGGGGGGTATCCTGCCGGTACCAGTAGATATAGTCGTGATAGCCGGTGAATAAGGTGATGGCGGAGTCGGTGGGGCCGGTGTTCCTGATATGGAACCGGAACCATACTTCGTGTGGGCGGCCGAGGTTACGGACGCCTTTATGGAAGAGGGTTGTATCTTTTTTGAAGGGCAATACGGCGACTTGCGCAACGGAGAGTGCGCGGCTATTGCCTTCCAGGGAGTACAGGTACGGGCGCAAGTCGGTGCTTGCGGGTGATGCGCTAAGATTGAGCTGAAGAGTGTCTTCGCTTTGTATCTGTGCGGTCCCGGTTGTACTTAGTATGCATAACAACAAGAATAGACAGAAGCGCTTCACAAGATGATCGTGCACTTGGTATTATAAAATGCCATCTATGGCTTTAGCTAATTGGCGGTCTTTGTCGGTAACGATGTTGCCTGCATCGTGGGTATTTAGAAATATTTCGACTTTGTTGTAGACATTGGTCCAGTAGGGATGGTGATCCATTTTTTCGGCCAGTAGTGCTACTTTGGTCATGAACGCGAAAGCGGATACAAAGTCTTTGAATTCGAACGCCCGATAGAGTTGATTATCTTTTTCTTGCCACATAAGTGCCTGTTTTTTGGCGCATCAGTTTGCCTGATGCAAATGATACATTGCGATAGAACAACGAGGTGTTTGTCAACAAAGAAAATGCCTGTCTAGTTAATCTTTTTTAGCGGCAGGGTTAGTTGCCGTGCTTATTGCTATCCTATCACCCGTTACAACAAAATGCAGTGTGAATAGTTGCAGTCCTTCGAAATAGTAAGAAGGAGTAATCGTGACGCTTGTTGGCCTTGGTATAGTGTGCTTAGTTTGAAGCCGATAGCGATGGGTTGTCCAAATTTCCACCGTATTGGGATCATTAAATATAAACTAAAATATGAGATTCATTTTGTTTTTGATATCCCGAATATCCAATAAAGAAACCAATTGAACAAGGGGTACGCGGCGCATATCTTCTATTAATTTTTTGACATCATCCTGTTGGTAATAGTCTCCTTTGATGAGCCAGAGGTAGTCAATATTCTTGAGTTCAGGCAGGAGGAATTCTGCTTTACAATGGTTGTTATAGAGGTAGTGTGCGCCGGACTTGGTGGGTTCCGGGAATTCGAACACAGTGAAATAGAAAGAGCGATGGCCTTTGGAGAGGTTGATCTCCAAGGAGTTATTTACCCGGAATGCGCAGTGCATTTGTTGATTGATCTGCCAGCATAGTTGGTAGTCGCGGGCGGAGGAGACGATACCAACGAGGTGTGTGGATTCAAAAAAGTCTTCGATCAATTGGTCCTGATCGAGTCTTAATTTAAGTATGGACATATATCAAATATCGGGATTACCGTCGATAAATGAGTCGTTGGTTACTTTGTTTTTTTCGTGTTATTCTTTGTGTTGGTTTTGCGGGTGGACGCTTTGGTAACGGGCTTTGCCACTGTTTTTTGGGCAGCTTTTGAAGCGGCTTTGGGTTTTATGGCACTGGGGCCGGGGTCGGGTTCGCCTGGTGTCCATAGGAGTTCTTTGAACTGTTGGACTTTATCATTTTTAACGACCACGCCTTCTTTGGCCAGCAGCTCTTCCATGAGTGTGGGGGTGGGGAAGTGATGTTTGCCGGTGAGCATACCGTTGCGGTTCACGACGCGATGGGCTGGTACGGGCGGGTGTACTTTACCGGCGGCGTGCATGGCCCATCCGACCATTCTAGCGGACAGGCGGATGCCGGCGGCTTCGGCTATGGTACCGTAGGTGGTGACGCGACCTTTAGGAACGAGGCGGGCCAGTTCGAATACTTTTTCGAAGAATGAGGGATTTTTCTCATTGGTGGTTGCCTGTTTCTTTTCTTTTGGCCAGGAGGGCACTTCTTTTTGGTTCGGGTACTTTTTCATAATCGAATGGACAATGTTTGCAACCGTTTCCGCAGCAGTAGCCTCTGTCGCGATGGTATTTTTCGGTGAATACCATGTATCCGGCTTCGTTATAGTAGAAATCAATCTTCTCCACCAGTGGCGACTGCTTCATCGGATGGCAGTTTGATGCTGCGCCAGTCGAGTGGGGCAGCGGGTAATGCGAATTTCAGATAACGGATGGTGCGGCCATCGGCCAGGTGCATGCCTTCGTAGAAGGTTTGTATTTGTAACAGCGGTGGTACAACGGGGAGTGCGTATACATCGCCGATATCTTCTATGATTTGGCAGTTGCTAGCGGTAATCGCCTCCCGGGTGAACTGGTAGAGTTCCGGTGAGTCGGTCTTCAGATTGATGGTACCTCCCGGGGCCAGCAGGGGCTGGAAGAGTTGGAGGAACTTTGGATGTGTCAATCTTTTTTTGGATTTTGACTGACGGAGGAATGGATCGGGGAAGGTGATCCATATTTCGGCGATTTCGCCCGGGTTGAAATAATTATTGAGTTTATCTATCTGGGTACGGAGGAAGGCGGCATTGGGGAGTGGTTCTTCCAATGCTGTTTTGGCACCTTTCCAGATGCGGTTTCCTTTGAGGTCGACTCCCAGGAAGTTACGATCTGGGAAGCGGCGGGCGAGGCCGAGCGTATAATCTCCTTTGCCACAGGCTAGTTCCAGCGTAAGCGGGTTATTATTTTTAAAGAAGGCATTCCATTGCCCTTGCATTCCTTCCGGGTAGATTAGTACGTTTGGAAAGGTTTCTATTTCGGCGAATCGTTGCAGTTTTTTCTGTCCCATCGTCGGCAAAAGTAAATGGATTTTTTGTGAAGTGGGTGGGGTAAGTGTAGCGTGAGTGAGGGGGCGGGGTTTTATGTGGGGAGGAAGGAGGAGGGAAAGGGAAGGGGAATGAGAGGAGAAGGAGAGGATAATAGGGGGCGTTGGGGATGTGATCATTGGGTTAGGGAGATGATAGCATGATAAGTTAGCAGGTAGGGCAGGAGGTGGATAGGGATACGGGTAGGTGTTGGGTATAGGAATGATATACCAATGATATACGAATGATACAGGAGAGGTGGACTTGAGCTGGAAATCGGCTAGGGGATTGGGTTTGCTGGGATGGCCGGCAGTGGGGTTGTCTTAATTAGTTGGTTTACAGCTAATTAGAAGGTATTTAAATGATAAAAGCCTGCAAACCAATACTTTGCAGGCTTTTACACCACTAGCTGTAGGGGGAGGAGTCGAACCTCCACGGAGCAGTTAGCCAAAGCACAAATAAGATTAGTGGTCAACCCATTATGCCAAGGTTTATCC
This sequence comes from Chitinophaga pendula, assembly GCF_020386615.1. Classification (NCBI taxonomy): domain Bacteria; kingdom Pseudomonadati; phylum Bacteroidota; class Chitinophagia; order Chitinophagales; family Chitinophagaceae; genus Chitinophaga; species Chitinophaga pendula. Next base: position 6,062,767 of record NZ_CP077769.1, on the reverse strand, counting down.
CGGATTCTCCACCCTCGAGACAAGAGGGCATGTCTGCCAGTTTCATCACCCCACAATGTTTAATAATCATCTTCTTTGCAGAATGGGGCTCACTTTCTGAGCGTCCTATGTTGTAATGATTATTATGCAAATCTAAAGACGCGCGCCATTCCTTGCAAATTTTTTAAGAAAAATTTTTGAAATTTCGATATTTTTAAAATATTTGCAGTAGGATTTAAAACAATCAAAAACAAATTGTCAAAATGAGCCACAATTTGAATATCGACAAACTTGATTTACAGATCATCAGTGAGATGATGCATAATGCGGAGATCTCGTATGCGGACCTCGGCAAGAAGCTGTTTGTTTCCGGAGGTACTATCCACGTGAGAATGAAGAAGTTGCAAGAACTAGGTATAGTTAAAGGTACTAAATTACATGTAGATCTGAAAATGATCGGATATGATGTTATTGCCTTTATAGGAATTTATTTAGAGAAGAGTTCTATGTATGATACGGTGGCGAAGGAGCTGCGTAAGATACCGGAGATGGTTCGTCTGAACTATACGACGGGTAGTTACAGTATGTTTGCGGAGATCATTTGTAAGGATATTACACAATTGCGCCGGATACTGCATGATGAGTTGCAGAAGATCAAAGGAATAGAACGTACTGAGACCCTGATATCCCTGGAAGAGAGCTTTTATCGTACGATCAACGTTGTGGAATAGCTGTAATTGAGTTGCTGTAGTTACCCGCTTTTATCTCCCTGACATTCATATAGATATCGAACAACATCAGTTGGCGTGCTGCTGTGTTAACACGCAGGACCCGGTAACTGATGTTGTTTTGGCATTCCTTTTATGACGGATGTTTGTACTGTTGTGGGGGCTGATTATAGTGGCCGGGCGTTTTTAATCATTTATTAAAAAGCAATATATGCATACAGTTCAGCCGGTAAAGGTGATCATTACAGGGGCGACGGGAATGGTGGGCGAGGGGGTGTTGCAGGTATGTCTGCGGCATCCGGAGGTAACGGATGTGTTGGTGATCAATCGTAAGCCCTGTGGGGTGGAGCATCCTAAACTGAAGGAGGTGATCCACGGTGATTTTTACGATCTGCGTGCGGTGGAGGGGCACTTGCAAGGGTATAATGCCTGTTTCTTTTGCCTGGGTATTTCGTCGGTGGGGGTGTCGAAGGAGGAGTATTACAAGGTGACCTATACGTTGACGATGCATATGGGGGAGACGTTAAGCCGACTGAATCCGGACATGGTGTTTGACTATATTTCGGGAGGGGGGACGGACACCCGTGAGCAGGGCCGGTTGCATTGGGCGCGGGTGAAGGGTAAGACGGAGAATGACCTGCGGAAGTTGCCTTTCCGGCGTGCTTTTGCGGTGCGGCCGGGGTTTATCAAACCATTTAAGGGATTGAAGCGGGTGCATCCTTTTTACAAGTATATCAACTGGTTGTTTCCGATAGGGAGGGCTTTGTATCCCAACGGATTTTGCCGGATGGAGGAGTTGGCATTGGCGATGATCCATACGGTTACGCAGGGATATGAACACGATATTCTGCAGGGGCGTGATATCATTGCGTTAGCAAGGCGTACGGAGGCCAGAAAATGACCTGTAAATATTAAAGGTTTATCCTTTAATTTGTTGCATGGTTACAACTGAAATCGCCGAAAAAATCAAGCGGCTGGAAGAAAAGTATGCCGCTATGGGCCAAAGCTTATCCGCTTACCTGGATGGTCTTTTATATGCCGACTACCTTACTTACTGGGATTATATCAACCTGGATGTATTGCTGAACTTGCAACAACCCCGTACGCCTATTCCTGATGAGAACATTTTTATCATTTACCACCAGATTACGGAGCTTTATTTCAAGTTAGCCCTGCAAGCTATTTCGCAGATGTGCGAGGGGGATGCACCTGCATCAGCGGAGGTGATGAGTACGCAATTGCGTCGTATCAACAATTATTTCCGGAACCTGGTTTCTTCTTTTGAGATTATGGTGGAAGGGATGGATAAGGAGCAGTTTTTACAGTTCCGGATGGCGTTGTTGCCAGCCAGTGGTTTTCAGAGTGGTCAGTTCCGGATGATAGAGATCTGTTCGACGGACCTTTTGCAGCTGGTGTATGAGCCACAGCGGGCGCCGCTGGCGGGTACGGGCCTGAAGGATCGGCTGGATCATATTTATTGGCGGAGTGGTGCTACGGAGCTGGCTACTGGTAAGAAGACGCTGACGTTGCGTCAGTTTGAGCTGAAGTACATGGAGCCTTTCCTGAAGCTGGCGACCAACTATGAGTTATGCAATGTACGGGCGCGTTTCCTGCAGTTGCCGGAGCCGGAGCGAGCGGCGGTGATCCCATTACTGAAGGAGTATGATCTTAACATCAACGTGCGTTGGCCGCTGATGCATTATAAGTCTGCTGTAAGATACCTGCATAAGAAGCCGGAAGATATAGCGGCTACTGGTGGTACGAACTGGCAGCAATACCTGCCTCCCAAGAACAAACGAATTGTATTTTTCCCGGAGTTGTGGTCGGAAGAGGAGCTCAGCAACTGGGGGAAGCTGGCGATGGGTGAATAGTTATCCTAGGAACGGCAGTATGGTGTAACAAGGCTTCCCAGGGGTTGGGGGGCATGTCTTTGTTGTAAAGCCTGTGCGAAGGCCGGTACTTTTTCCAGTAGATATTGAACCCTGGCGAGTGGAATGGGGAGCCGGCGTGGCCGCTGATGTTAAGGGTATGGACTTTCCGGCCGGTATGGCGAAGTTGTACGGCCAGTGGGAGGAGTTGATCAGCGGCGCCCAGGGCGCCATGTAAAAGTAGTAACGGGGGCATATATACGAGGGCTGGTGTGGATGTAAAATAAGTATTTTCTCTGTGGTGGCGGGATGGCGGATAAAAATCTGGAATGCAAATTGCGATGGAGGGGTGATATTTTCCTAAAAAGAAGCAGGGGAGTGGGATACGGAATTTATTAAACTATTTTTCATAAGTTTGCATATCAGGTACTTTCGCAAAATTAGAGGGCATACCTATACCGGGGCACAGAAAAACTCCTCCGTTAAGTCCCGGAGCTTCGCGTAAAGATGGCTGGTCATCAAAAAATAATACTGTTTTAAAGTTGAGATAATGGAATACAATACCACCCGTAATCACCTCATTATGAAGGAATACGGCAGGAATATCCAGAAGATGGTGGAATACCTGCTGACTATAGAAGACAGGGATCAACGTCAAGCCAATGCTATGGCGGTGATCGAGCTGATGGGGACGCTGAATCCGCATTTACGTAATGTGGAGGATTTCCGGCATAAGCTGTGGGATCACCTGTTCCTGATCTCTGGTTTTACGCTGGATGTGGAATCTCCTTATCCTATTCCTACGAGTGAGACCTTAAAGGCCAGACCTGACCGTCTGCCTTATCCGAAAAAATATCCCAAGAACAGGCACTTTGGTAAGAACCTGGAGACTGTGATCAATAAAGCACTGGAGGAAGAGAATCCGGAGAAGAAAGAAGGTTTTACACAGACCATCGGTAACTACATGAAGCTGGCTTATACCAACTGGCATAAGGAGAGTGTACATGACGATGCTATCCGTACTGAGCTGAGTAATATCACGCAGGGGCAGTTGGAATACCAGGTAGGTACTACTCCGCAGGTGCCTGTACCGAACACTGCTCCATTGGGTAACAGCATTGCTGTGCCGGAATACCGTCTTGCCAACAACGGTAATAACAACAATAACAACAAGCGCAAGACCTTCCAGCAAAACAAGTTCAAGAGCAACAACGGCAATAAGAACAACAACAACAATAACAATAACAACAACAAGAATAAATACAAAAACAGGAATAAGTGAGCAGTGCTTTTGAAGTAAGAGGCGGGAACCGCCTCAAAGGGGAGATTGTGCCCCAAGGCGCCAAAAACGAGGCTTTACAGATTATCAGTGCGGTATTGCTCACCCCTGAGAAGGTGACGATCAGTAATATTCCGGATATCCTGGATGTGAATTTGCTGATCGAGTTGTTGGGAGAGATCGGTGTGAAAACGAACAGGGTAAGTCGTGATACCTGTGAGTTTCAGGCTGATGCTATTAATTTCGAGTATTTACAGCATGCGGAGTTTCGCAAGAAGTCGGGCCGTTTAAGGGGTTCGGTGATGATTGCGGGTCCTTTGTTAGCCAGATTCGGGAAGGCATTTATTCCCAAACCTGGTGGGGATAAGATCGGGCGTCGCCGGCTGGATACACATATTATTGGTTTTGAGAAGCTGGGTGTACAGTTTGTGTACGATACGGACGACAACTTCTTCCGTTTGGAGACCAGTGGTTTGAAGGGTACTTTCATGCTGCTGGATGAGCCATCAGTAACTGGTACTGCCAACATTGTGATGGCAGCTGTGATGGCGGAAGGTACTACAACTATTTACAATGCGGCCTGTGAGCCTTATATACAGCAGTTATGTAAGATGCTGAACAGCATGGGTGCGAAGATCAGCGGGGTAGGATCTAACCTGCTGACTATTGACGGGGTGAAATACCTGGGAGGTTGTTCGCACCGGATGTTGCCTGATATGATCGAGATCGGGTCATTTATCGGATTGGCAGCGATGACGCAGAGTGAGATTACTATCAAAAATGCCGGTGTGGAGCATTTGGGTGTGATCCCGGAGAAGTTCCGTCAGCTGGGGATACAGTTGGAGATCCGGGGAGATGATATTTATATCCCTTCCCAGGATTCTTATGAAATACAGACGTTCCTGGATGGATCTATCCTGACGATGTATGATCATCCCTGGCCAGGTTTTACGCCGGATCTGTTAAGTATAGTATTGGTGGTAGCTACGCAGGCGAGGGGTAGTGTGATGATTCACCAGAAGATGTTTGAGAGTCGTTTGTTTTTTGTAGACAAGCTGATTGACATGGGGGCTCAGATCGTACTTTGCGATCCACACCGTGCGGTGGTGATCGGGCTGGGGCGTCAGCATCCTTTAAGAGGGATCACGATGTCGTCGCCGGATATCCGGGCGGGCGTATCATTGCTGATTGCGGCGTTGAGTGCAGAGGGAAAGAGTACGATCCAGAATATAGAACAAATTGACCGTGGTTACCAGTATATCGATGAGAGGTTGAGGATGCTGGGAGCGGATATCAAAAGAGTATAATAAGCGGCGCCGGTATATTCGGTTGCTGGTTTACAAATGCCAAATTCCTATCGGGGATTTGGTATTTGCTTTTTACAGCCATCATCATTGTTGATGAGGAGAGAACGCAAAATTGTTATTACGAGGAATGCAAAAGATCATTATTGTTACGGCGCCTTCAGGGGCAGGGAAGACTACTATTGTCCGGCAGTTACTATCGGAGTTACCACAGCTGGCCTTTTCTATTTCGGCCAGTACGAGGACTCCCCGTGCGACGGAGGTAAATGGGAGGGATTACTATTTTATGAGTACAGAAGAGTTTCATAAAAAGATCGACGAGCATGCGTTTGCGGAGTACGAGATGGTATATGCCGGTAAATATTACGGGACTTTGAAGCAGGAGCTGGAGCGTATCTGGGCGGAGGGCAGGACGCCGCTGGTGGATATTGATGTAAAGGGGGCTTTATCTATAAAAGAGAAGTATCATGCAGCGGCGTTGAGTATCTTTATAGAGCCGCCATCCATTGATGCTTTGCGGGTAAGGTTAAGTGAGCGGGGAACGGAGACGAAGGATTCGCTGGAAGAGCGGTTGGCGAAGGCGCGGTATGAATTATCCTTTTCGCATGAGTTTGATGCGATCGTAATAAATGATGAGTTGTCCCGTGCTTGTGCGGAAGCCAAGCAGCTGGTGGTCAATTTCCTGCAGCAGTAGTTGTAAGTGAGGTAATTGTCAGGGAAGGGATCGGTGTTGATTTTTGGTATTTGGATTTTCCTATATTTGGTTTAAGATGGATGCATACACTATTATAATCCTGGCCATACTGGTATTACTGGCTGGTTTTTTTGCCGGTCTGGAGGCCGCGTTTGCGAATGTTAACAAGCTGTCTATAGAGCTGCGTAAGAAGCAGGGGCGGGCTACCGGTAAGATATTGGCTAATTTGAATGAGAATCCGAGCCGGTTCCTGGCGACGAGTATGTTGGGGTTGTCTATTGTGATGGTGGTGTATGGGGTGATGATAGCGGGTTTTTGGCAGCCTTTATGGAATTTGTCAGAGGAGGAGAATGCTATTTTTCAGCCTTTATTGTTGCTGATAGAGGTGATTGTGGCGACATTGCTGATATTGTTCCTGGGCTTTTTTATTCCCCGTGCGATCTTTCGTTCCCGGCCGGAGGCGTTACTTAGTTTTTTTGCGTTACCTATATCTATTATTTCCAAGCCGCTTTACATCATTGGTAGTGTGTTGGTATCTATTTCCGAATGGATACTAAAATACTTGTTTAATGTTCGTATTGCGGAGAACAGGGCTCCTTTTCCCCGGGTGGATGTGGAGCAGTTTATCCGTCAGTCGCAGCAGCATGTGACGGAGAACCAGGAACTGAATACGGAGTTGTTTGAGAATGCGTTGTCGCTGGCGCAGGTGAAGATAAGAGGTTGTCTGATCCCGCGGAAGGAGATAGAGGCGCTGGATATCAGCAGTCCGCTTTCGGATGCGCGTAGTAAGTTCATGGAGACGAAGTTGTCAAAGATTATCATTTACGAGCATAGTATTGATAATATCCTGGGCTATATTCATCAGCTGGATATGTTCAAGAGTCCGTCGGATATTCCCTCTATTATTCACCCGATATTGGCGGTGCCGGAGACGATGAGTGCGATAGACTTACTGAGCAAATTTAACAAGGAGCGGAAGAGTATAGCCTGGGTGGTGGATGAATTTGGTGGGACGGCAGGTATTGTGACGATGGAGGATGTGTTGGAGGAGATCTTTGGGGATATTAAGGATGAGCATGATGTGGAGGAGTTTGTGGAAAAACAGATTGCGGAGCGGGAGTATATATTTTCGGGTCGTTTGGAGCTGGATTATCTGAATGAGCGGTATGGGTTTGATTTTCCGGAGGATGAGAGTGAGACGTTATCGGGTTATATTATCAATCATCATGAAACGATTCCTAAGTTGAAGGAGCGTATTATTATTGATGATTACGAGTTTGATGTATTAAATGTGACTGATACACGGATAGAGATGGTAAAGATGAAGATATTGGGTTAGGCAAAACCTGGTGGGGAAAAATTCCGTATATTAAATTATACAGGTTGAGAAATTAGTGCTTGTATATTAAGTTTTTTTAAATATCTTTGTGAAGCAATGTAATAATCCGGGTTGCTAAAACGTTTTAAAAAAAAGTAGTAGGAAATTAACACGGATTTTATACATTTGCTGTAGATGATGTAACACAATGATTTGATTTTTGTTAAAAGGATGTAAAAAATATTGTTACAACATTGATAATAACATAATTCTTTCTATTTTTGTATAAGAAAATAAAAAAGCAACCAAGCAACTTTACTTATTCTGAAAGCTTGCCATCATAAGGATAGGTAAGTACACTTGGAAGCCAAAGACATTCTCGAATTCAACTTTTTTGGGGTTAACAAACAATGGATGAAAGGCCGGCTCTTGATTCTTCTCGGGCTGGCTCTTTTTTTTGTACTATCTCTTCCTTGATAATTTCCTTTTCAATCGATATACTAATCTGATTCACCTATACTGCAATCTCCCGGCAGCACAAGGGTGTACACTTGTCCGGTTTTGGTAAACATGTCTTGCACAGTAATGTGCAATCTTTTTAATTAGGATTAAAAGCATCTTAAATAAACGCAGATATCGTATTTAACGTTGTTATTTGTTATACTCATCTGCTATATTTGTGACCTGTTAATGCAGTACTAAGTTTTTAAGCAGCACTAGCTAAATCGTACCATGTTCAAAAAGATATTTGCTAATAATGCCGACAAGGCGGAAATGACATTTTTTGATCATCTGGAGGACCTGAGATGGCATATTATCCGCGCAGTAGTGGCGATCATCGTTTGCAGCATATTGGGTTTTGTTTATACAACAGAGATCCTTGATAATGTAGTGTTTGGGCCGACGAACCCGTGGTTTCCGACGTATACGGTATTGTGTAAGCTGAGTCATCTGGTAGGTTTGAAGGATCAGATGTGTATAACGCCGGTGAAGGTAGAGTTCCAGAACTTTAAGATGGCGGGCCAGGTGATGTTGCAGTTCAAGGTGGCATTTATGCTAGGTGTGGTATTGGCGTTTCCTTATGTGTTTTGGGAGTTCTGGCGTTTTGTGAAGCCGGCATTGCGGGATCGGGAATTGAAGGGGGCCCGTGGGATTATCTTCTGGGTGTCTTTGCAGTTCTTCCTGGGGATATTGTTCAGTTATTTCCTGGTGGTACCGTTTACTATTAACTTTTTGGCCGGATATACGGTAACGACCAAGGCGGTGAACCAGTTCTTTATGGATGATTATTTTGCGTTGATGTCGCAGATGGTATTGGGTATGGGCATATTGTTCGAATTACCTATCCTGGTGTTTTTCCTTACTAAGGTCGGGTTGCTGACACCTGATTTTATGAAGACATACCGTCGTCATGCGATTGTGATCATCCTGGTATTGGCGGCTATTATTACCCCTCCTGATGTGGTGGACCAATTGCTGGTATTCGTACCTTTGTATGCATTGTACGAAGTAAGTATTGTGATCTCCAAGCGTGCGGCCAGGGATCGGGAAGCCAGCCTGAAAGAAAGGGAAGTAGAGGAGTGGTCATAAGGAGGAATAGCCCACAATTTTGTGTTTTATCTAACATTTTCTAAAGCCAGCTGATATGGAACAAAAAACATTCAATCTTGCATTGCCTGTGGCGATTGGCTCTGATCATGCAGGGTTTGAGTATAAAGAAGCGATTATTTCTTATCTGGAAGCGAAGGGGTTGAAGGTGAAGGATTTTGGGGCGCATTCCAAGGATTCGGTAGACTATCCGGATTATGCGCATCCGGTGGCGAAGGCGGTAGAGCGGGAGGAAGCGGCTTTTGGCATCCTGATATGTGGTAGTGCGAATGGCGTGGCTATCACGGCTAACAAGCACCAGGGGGTACGGGCGGCTATTTGTTGGGGAGAAGAGCTGGCGCGCCTGGCGAGGGGGCATAATGAAGCCAATGTACTTTGTATACCTGCCCGGTTTGTGGATCAGTCGGTAGCGGTGCAGATGGTAGATGTGTTTATAGCGACTCCTTTTGAGGGGGGCCGTCATCAGGACAGGGTGCGGAAGATCGCCTGCCTGTAAATAATAGGAACGAACGTATTGATCATACTGTGACCGGGGGCGAAAGCTCCCGGTTTTTTATTGTCTGTGGAGAGGGAGGATCGCCTTTCAAAAGGTGTTATAACCATCCGAAAAGCTAATGCAGCGGGCTATTTAAAAGCGCTGGTGTATTGTTCAATAATTTATTATTCTTGTCAGGTAAAATCTAATACCCAATGAGGAAACACTTAGTAATAGCGGGGCTAACGCTAGTCGGGTTCAACGCCTATGCACAGCAGTCGGCGGCGCTCAAATCATCAACCGCATCTAAATACGCAGCCGGGATCACGGCGGAGCAACTGAAAAAGCAACTTTACATTGTAGCTGGTCCGGCTATGGAAGGGCGTGAGACGGGTACTGAGGGGCAGCGGAAGGCGGCAGCTTATATCCAGTCGCAGTTTGTGAAGGCGGGTCTGAAGCCAGGAGCCGATGGTAAGTGGGAGCAATATTTCTACCTGACGCAGGATACGCTTACTACCAGTAAGATATTGGTAGGGGACCGGGAGTTTGCGTATGCGAAGGATTACTATACCAGTCTGAAGGGCAGTCGTTCTGCACATCTTACTGAGCAGGAGGTGGTGTATGCTGGTTATGGTATTACGGCGGACAATTATGATGATTATAATGGGCTGGATGTGAAAGGTAAGGTAGTAGTGGTACGGGAAGGGGAGCCACAGCGGGCTGGCGCTTACTTCCTGTCTGGATCTAATAAGGCGGGTAAATACGGTACTACGGATTTCAAACATGAGCTGGCGGCGAAGAAGGGCGCCAGTGCTTTGTTGATTGTGAACAGCCAGGTGTCGCGTATGGGGATGATGGCGGGCGACCGGTTACGGCGTTCGGGGGTGTATGTAAAGGGGGACGTGGATATGTCTGCTTTTCCGACGGTATTTTATATTACTCCTGAGTTAGGGGCTGCTATCACGGGTCAGGCTACCTGGAATGCGGAGGCGCTAAAGGTCGGCGGGTATGCAACTAAGCTGGCTATTCATTTTGACAAGGGGGCGAAGGAATCGCAAGCGAGTAATGTGCTGGCTTACCTGGAGGGAACGGATAAGAAGGACGAGGTTGTGTTTGTGACGGCGCACTATGATCACCTGGGTACGCATGACGGGAAGATCTTTCACGGGGCGGATGATGACGGTTCGGGTACGGTATCGGTGATAGAGCTGGCGACGGCATTTGCTAAAGCGAAGAGGGAAGGTAAGGGGCCACGTCGCAGCATGGTATTTATGACGGTGTCCGGGGAGGAGAAAGGATTGCTGGGGTCGAAGTTTTATACGGAGCATCCTATTTATCCATTGGCGCAGACGGTAGCGGATCTTAACATTGATATGATTGGCCGCGTGGATCCAGATCATGCGAAGGATGAGAACTATATATATATAATCGGAGATAATAAGTTAAGTTCTGCTTTACGGCCTATCAGTGAGGCGGCGAATGATACCTATACGAAGCTGGCGTTGGATTATAAGTATAATGATCCGGATGATCCGAATCGTTTTTACTATCGTTCGGACCATTATATGTTTGCGCAGCATGGGATACCTATTATTTTTTACTTCAATGGTACGCATGCGGACTATCACCGGCCTACGGATACGGTGGAGAAGATCCAGTATGATCTGATGGCAAAGCGGGCGCAATTGGTGTTTTATACGGCCTGGGATATTGTTAACCGTGATGAGCGGTTGCCGGTAGACAGGCATGAGCAATAGTGTTTGTCTTGCATTTGTCTGTTTGACACCCAAAACAATAAGCTGTTGAATCTCTTTATTTCCGGCATGCTGCGAGGTATGCCGGAAATATACGCCTTATCTGACCGAGCTTTTCGCAGATTGATCTTCAGAAACCCCAGTAAATAAGCCCCATCTTTTATAACAGTGATCCCTATACTGTGGCCTTTTTAGGCGGACTGGGCAGATATTTTCGTATAGGCGCAAAAAAGTATGGTTATAATTATTTTTTTCACTAACTTAGGTATGCGTCATTAAAAGCGTTAGGTGAATAAATTGGCTTATTTATTTAGCGTGTGTAATAATAACTAATTGTGTGTATAGCTTCCTTAGCAGATTAAGAGAGTGAATTAAAGCAGTGAGAGAAAACCCTGAGTTTATTTGAGTATTTATCGAGGCTCATAGATATTATTCATTATCAGGCGGATATTAACGAGAATGCTTGTGTTTTTTACGCCCCGCATGGTAACCATAGTAAAAAACTACCACCATGGCAGAAGCACCCAATGATATGTTTTCCTGTTTTCGGGATATTGGCGTATTTCCGACGCTAATAGTTGGTTCCTAATGGAGGGGACTGACGGCTGATTGTTCGTTTTTTAGGCGGATGAGTAGGGATGTTTTTGTATTTGTTGCCCCGCGCCGGGTAGTAATGGATCGTTTAACCGGTACCGTTTCCTATACTGCTATTGTACTATCCAAAAATGAATGCAATGCAGAATTACTTTAGCGCTTATTGGTGGGTATTCCTGATGAGGGGCTTATTTGCGCTCTTTTTGGGGATTATGGCGTTGGGTTGGCCCGGGGGGACATTTACGACGCTTGTGATGTTTCTGGGGGCTTATCTGTTGATCGACGGGTTATTTTCGGTGGCAGGTGCAATAAGTTCCCGCAGGAACAATGAGAGTTGGGGTTTACTTCTGTTAGCTGGTCTGGCTGGGGTGGCGTTAGGTGTGTTAACTCTTTATAATCCATTTGCAACGGGGGCTTTGCTGATTTACCTGGTCGCTGTATGGGCGATGGTCGCTGGTATATTAGAGATTGTGATTGCGATACGTCTCCGGAAGGAGATAAAGGGGGAGGGATGGTATATACTCGGTGGGCTGCTCACGGTAATTTTTGGCATTCTATTGGTAAGTAACCCTATAGCTGCAGCTATCACCCTTACCTGGATATTTGGCTTTTACGCGATAGTAACTGGTATAATGCTCATATCACTTGCTTTACGCCTTAGAAAGAGGCGCAAGACTTACTAAGAATCAGGATTGGCTCAGATCACTGGTTAATTTTCTAATACTTCCGCATGTTTAAATTGGATTGTCTGACATTCTAAAATTTAATTACATGAACAGGAAAACACCCCGTTAAGGCGCCTGCCGGAAATCACTTCCAGGGAGGGCTATTGATTGTCTGTGAATGAAGTGATGACAGGCGCCGGGCGGTAGCGGGTAGAAGGGCCCGTTGCCATTGTCCTTACACCTTAGGTCTTATTTATGAAAGCACCGCTATGGCTACATTCTATGATTTTTAAAGTTAACCGTATGTCATCCACCGAATTCAACAATTTGTTACTGGGCAACGCCGATTTTCTTCGGCCTTATGCAATTACACTTACCAAGGATGCCGAATCGGCGAAAGACCTCTATCAGGAAACCTTGTTCCGGGCATTGGCCAACCGGGAAAAATATCTGGCCGGCACTAATATTCGGGCATGGCTGTATACGATCATGCGCAATATCTTTATCAACAATTACCGTCGCGGGAACCGTCAGTACAGATTGCTGGATAATGCTGCCGGCGAGTCATTATTGCATCAGCAGCAGCCGGCAGTTGGTAATTTTGCAGAGACCAATCTGCGGGTAAAGGATGTACAGATGGCGGTATATAATCGGCCTGTTATCTTTAAACAGCCTTTCCTGTTATATTTCGAAGGGTATAAGTATTATGAGATCGCTGCTATTTTGAATGAGCCATTGGGTACAGTGAAAAGCCGGATACATTTTGCCCGGAAGATGCTGAAGACACGTATTGCCCGGTATTGATAAAGCATATATGTAGCTGTGCATGCATGCGCAGGCATGCACAGTTAATTTTACCTCACTTACCAGCCGCCAACTTCGCTTCAGAGCCTTTGAATAACGTACAGCCTGTCTGTATGTGTTTGATGTAACCTTATTATCTGCCTGTTTCTCTGTTCCCCACATTTATTTTGAGCGTAGCCGTTCGTCTGTGATAAGTCGTTTATACGCAAGTATTTATATCGTTCTGTGGCTATATGTTACATGGTATGAGAACAAATGTTCATGTGTAAATATTTGTTAAATATATTTTTTAGATGAATTTGTCGAAATAAAGGGCTAGTTTAGGGCTACGGGCCGGAATGTGTCAACTCACCTTACAGCTGCGAACTTTCAATCGCTGGTTTCCTACAACTGTTACTGGCACAAAAATATATCATGCCTAAAGTTTCTTTCAGCAACGGTAATACGTTGTTTTTTGCCTCTTTAAAATTGGCTGTAGATGCATATTTTAAGGAAAACAATCTTCGTAAAACAGGTAATTGGGAATTATACATCAAAACTATTGTACTTATACCAGCGGCGCTTTTATTTTACGTTTTACTATTGACGGTACCGATGCCGGCGGCAGTGGGTATTGTGTTGAGTAGTGCATTAGGCTTTGTGCTGGCCTGTATAGGTTTCAACGTAATGCACGATGCCTGTCATGGCAGTTATTCTTCCAATAAGCGGGTAAATGCTTTGTTGGGTTTGACGCTTAATGCGTTAGGCGGAAATGCGTTTATATGGAAGCAGAAACATAATATTATTCACCATACCTATACAAATGTAGACGGGGTGGATGATGACATTGCGAAAAGCCCGTTAATGCGTCAATGTTCCAGTCAGCCCTGGAAGCCGGCGCACCGGATCCAGCATATTTACGTGATATTGATCTATGCTATCTCTTCTTTTGCGTGGGTTTTCATTATGGATTTTACTAAGTATCTAAGCCGGAAGGTGTATAGGACACCCTTACAGTCGATGAGTATGATGGACCATCTGACGTTTTGGGGTAGTAAGGTGTTGTACCTGATTTTCTATGTGACGATACCTATTTTGTGTGTAGGTTGGCAGGCTTGGTTGATTGGTTTTGCCAGTATGCATGTGGTAATGGGATTTACGCTGGCGATCGTGTTTCAACTAGCACATGTAGTGGAAGAGACTTCTTTCGAGGCGGTGGGGAGTGATGCCCGGGTAATTGAAAATGAGTGGGCTATTCACCAGATACATTCGACTTCTAACTTTGCGCCCGGGCATAAAGTTATTTCCTGGTTTGCCGGCGGTTTGAACTACCAGGTGGAGCATCATTTGTTCCCGCGGATCAGTCATGTGCATTATCCGGCTATCAGCAAGATCGTGGAGGCGAAGTGCCTGGAATATAATCTGCCATATAATTCGCTGCCAACGATGACATCGGCGGTGGTATCACATTTCCGCTTTATGAAGCTTTTAGGAGAGAAGCCGCAGTTGGCGTTGAGTTAAGACGGATCATTTTATTTAAGCTCCTGGTTGAAGAGGTACACTTTTTGACCAGGTTCTTTTTTTTTAAGGCGGTATCCAGCATGGATTAGGGCGATCGGGGCCTCAGAGGATTTGCCGAAGCCACCTGCAAATCGTAATTTTACACCCTTCCGGATCATTTCCAATGATTAAATAATATTAATAATATAAATCTCATTAACGGCTATAGGTGATGAAGGCAAACTATTTAGACGAGCTGAATGAACGGCAACGGGAAGCAGTCGCGCATATTAATGGCCCCCTGATGATCGTAGCGGGTGCGGGCTCTGGTAAAACCAAAGTGCTGACTACCCGGATTGCGCACCTGATGCGTAATGGGGTGGACGCCTTTAACATTCTGTCGCTCACCTTTACGAATAAGGCTGCCCGGGAGATGAAGGAGCGTGTGGAGCGTATCTTGGGAGGTAGCGAAGCGCGCAATCTGTACATCGGTACTTTTCACTCGGTATTTGCGAGATTGTTACGAGCGGAGGCTCACCGGTTGGGGTATCCCAATGACTTTACCATCTATGATTCTGATGATGCAAAGAGTGTACTCAAAACTATCATCAACGAGCAGAACCTGGATGACAAACATTACAAACCTAATTTCGTATACAACCGTATCTCTGCTGCTAAGAACAGTCTGATGAGTCCTGAGGAATATCAGCATGACTATTATGTGCAGCAGGAGGATATGCGCGCCAATCGTCCGATGATCGGGAAGCTGTATGATATGTATGCCAAGCGCTGTTTTAAGAATGGTGCTATGGACTTTGATGACCTGTTGTACAAGATGTATGTGTTATTAAAGAATTTCCCCGAGGTGTTGCATAAATACCAGCATAAGTTCAAGTACATCATGATCGATGAGTACCAGGATACGAACCCTGCGCAGTATGAGATCATCAAACTGCTGGGGGCTGTGCATGAGAATATCTGTGTGGTGGGTGATGATGCGCAAAGTATTTACTCATTCCGCGGTGCTACTATTGAAAATATCCTGCAGTTTGAAAAAGACTATGAGGATGTGCGAGTGGTGAAGCTGGAACAGAACTATCGCAGTACCAAATCGATACTGAATGTGGCCAACGAAGTGATCCAACACAACAAAGGCCAGATAGAGAAGAATCTGTGGACTGATAATGCGGATGGGGAGAAGATCAAACTGATTCGTACTATGACTGACAATGATGAAGGCAAGTTTGTAGCTGACACCATTGCTGAGCAGAAGTTGCGTAATCACTATGATAACAAAGATTTTGTTATCCTGTACCGTACGAATGCACAGAGCCGTTCGTTTGAGGAAAATCTTCGCCGGAAAGCGATCCCTTACCGTATTTTGGGCGGTATGTCTTTCTACCAGCGTAAGGAGATCAAGGATTTCGTGGCTTACCTGCGGGTGACGATGAATACGCAGGATGAGGAGAGCATAAAACGTATTATCAATTACCCGGTGAGAGGGATTGGTAAGACGACGATTGAGAAGACGGTAGTGCTCAGCAATGAGCACAATATCACGTTTTGGGAGGTATTGAACCGTGCGAAGGAGTTTGGGTTCAAAGGCGGTACGCTGGAAGCGATAGATGGTTTTGTGACGATGATACAAAGTTTTCAGGCTAACCTGACCAAACATAATGCTTATGATGTAGCGGTACAGGTGGGTAAGTCGACTAACATTGTAAAGGAGTTATTCAACGATAAGACGACGGAGGGGTTGGCCCGTTATGAGAATATCCAGGAGTTACTGAACTCTATTAAGGAGTTTACGGAGACACCGACGGAAGACGGGGAATTGCTGGATAAGAGCCTGGGTTCTTATTTGCAGCAGATCACGTTGCTGACGGATGCGGACCAGGGTAAGGATGAAAACAGTGATGTGGTGAAACTGATGACGATACATGCGGCCAAGGGATTGGAGTTTCCGGTGGTGTTTACGGTGGGACTGGAGGAGACTTTATTCCCCAGCCAGATGTCTGTGAATACGCGGGAGGAATTGGAAGAGGAGCGCCGGTTGTTTTACGTGGCGATCACCCGTGCGAAGTCGCGTTTATGGCTGACCTATGCGAACAGCCGTTACCGTTTTGGTAACCTGGTGCAAAATGAGGCCAGCCGTTTCCTGGAGGAGATGCCGGAGCAATATATTGACCGCAGTTATGCAGGCGGTGGTGCTATCCGGAATTCCTTTGGTGGTGGTGGCGGACAGTGGGGTAGCGGCAACAATATGTTTGACCGCATGCAGAAGAAGACGCCTGTAACACAAGCTCCTGCTACTGGCCCTAAACCTGCGGGGCCTAGGCCTTCGGCGCCGGCCGGCAACCACGTGCCTTCACCCGGTTTTACGCCCGATGATCCGGCTACGATGGAAGTAGGCATGGAGGTAGAGCATCAGAAGTTCGGTTTTGGTACGATACAGGGGCTGGAAGGGGCGCCTAATAACCGTATTGCTACGGTGGTGTTCCCCAAAGGCGGCGGAGAGAAAAAGATCATGCTGAACTATGCTAAGTTGATGATTGTAAAGAAATAAATTGTTTATATGTAAGGCGGTAAAGCTATGTTATCAGTAGCTTTACCGCCTTGTTATTTATAGTAAAACTTATCAGTGATATATGCCGGATGCGAGTGTTATGCAGAAACTGCGTCATTACTGTGCTTACCAGGAGCGTTGCCATAGTGAGGTAAGAGGGAAGTGTTTGGAGCTGGGATTGCGGGGAGAAGCATTGGAGGAAGCTATTGCCTTGTTGATCGCGGATAATTTCCTGAATGAGGAGCGGTTTGCGAAGGCTTTTGCCGGCGGTTACTTCCGTACTCGTCAGTGGGGGCGTAAGAAGATACTGTCGGCGCTTAAACAGCGGCAGATATCCGCCTATTGCATCAAGGTGGGTATGAAAGAGATCGATGAGGAGGACTATTGGCGGGTGCTGATACAGCTGGGCGAGAAGAAATACAATACCCTGAAGGGGGATACGGTATTGAAGCGTAAATACAAAACCATGCAGTTTCTCATCCAGCGGGGGTTTGAACCGGAACTGGCGAATGAGGCCCTTGAACAGATCATCAATACACCCTCGTAAACAGGCATAATTTTAAAAGTTTTCTAACATCCGCTACCGTAATTTTGGAGACCTTTGTTTTAACACCGTTGAGTGATCATATACCGGATGTCGTAACCACCCAAAACATGCTGGCAGCACTCAGCAACATAACTGAAAATAAAATGCCGGACTTAAAAGTAACGCTTATCCAATCGCAGCTTCAATGGGAAGACAAAGCTGCCAACCTGCGTATGTTTGATGAAAAGATAGCTGCTATCTCGGAACGTACGGAAGTGGTTGTATTGCCAGAAATGTTCAGTACAGGTTTCAGTATGAAATCGAAGGAGCTGGCAGAGACCATGGACGGCAGTGCTGTGGAGTGGATGAAGAAGACAGCTGCTGAAAAGAATATCATCATTACGGGAAGTTTGATCATCAATGATAACGGCCGGTATGTAAACCGCCTGATATGGATGCAGCCTAACGGTGTGTATGGTACTTATGATAAAAGACACCTGTTTGCCTATGCGGGAGAGCATGAGCATTACCAATCCGGCGATAAGCGCCTGATCGCGCAGGTGAAGGGCTGGAAGGTATGTCTGAATGTATGTTATGATCTGCGTTTCCCTGTTTGGGCGCGTAATGCGGTATTACCGGAGACGGGGGAGCCTGCCTATGACCTGCTGGTATATGTAGCCAACTGGCCGGAGCGGCGCAAAACGGCCTGGACTACGCTGCTCCAGGCGCGGGCTATTGAGAACCAGTGTTATGTGATCGGTGTAAACCGGGTGGGTAATGATGGGAACAACATTTACCACAGTGGAGAGAGCAGTCTGATAGATCCGATGGGTGAGATCATCTATCGTAAATCTGACGAGGAAGATATCTTCTCTTATACACTGGACCGTAACCGCCTGGATGAGGTACGGAAGAACATTCCTTTCCTGAAAGATGCGGATCAGTTTATTCTGAACAGTTAACACAAGTATATAGACAATTATGTTATTGAAAGGTGTTCACCATATTGCCATTATATGTGCTGATTATGAGCGGAGTAAGGCTTTTTATACGGAGGTGCTGGGGTTGGAAATCTTGCGGGAGGTATATCGTGCGGAGCGGCAGTCGTGGAAGTTGGATTTGGCGTTGGGAGCACAGTATGTGATAGAGTTGTTTTCCTTTCCTGACCCGCCGGCGCGGCCCAGCCGTCCGGAGGCTTGTGGGCTGCGGCACTTGGCTTTTGCGGTGGATGACATCGCTGCCGCGGTACGCCGGTTGCAGGAGAAGGGAATAACCACGGAACCCATACGTATTGATGAACACACGGGGCGTCAGTTTACATTTTTTACTGATCCGGATGGATTGCCATTGGAATTGTACGCCGTTTAAATCTACTACCTATCATGTTTGCATATATTAATGCCCGTGTTTTTACCGGGGAAGAATTCCTGGAGGATCATGCTGTACTGGTTGCAGATGACAAGATATCAGCCGTTATTCCTGTTAATACCTTGCCGGAAGGCATGCCTACGAAGGACTTGCGGGGTCATACCCTGGCGCCGGCGTTTATTGACCTGCAGATATACGGAGGGCATGGGCAGTTGTTTTCGCTGTACCCCAGTGTAGCTGCACTAACGGCTACGTATGAATACTGCCGTTCGGGTGGGACCAGCGCTTTTCAGCCTACGGTGGCAACGGAGTCGAGGGAGATCATGCTGCAAGCTATGCAGGCTGTAAAAGCCTATTGGGAAGCCGGTGGGAAGGGCGTAATCGGTTTGCACCTGGAGGGGCCTTTTATCAATCCTGAAAAGAAAGGAGCGCATCTGCCGCAGTATATTAAAAGTCCCGGCGTAGAAGATATAGACTGGATACTGGCGCATGGCACCGGCATCGTGACGATGATCACCTTAGCGCCGGAATGTTGTGCGCCGGAGCTGATAGACCGGTTGCAGGCAGCTGGTATCATTGTATCTGCCGGGCACAGTAATGCCACCTATGAGGAGGGAAGTGCTGCCTTTAATAACGGGATCACCGTAGCTACTCATCTTTTTAATGCGATGTCGTCTTTACAGCACCGGGCTCCGGGGCTAGTAGGCGCTTTGTTTGATCATAATAGTGCGAGCTCCAGCGTAGTGGCCGACGGTGTACATGTAGACTATAGCGCTATCCGCATTGCGAAAAAGATCATGGGCCCCAGGTTGTTCCTGATCACGGATGCGGTAGTGGCAAATCCTGCTGGAGATTATGTCTATGTAGAAGAAAGCGACCGTTATGTCAATGGAGGAGGTACGCTGGCAGGGTCCAAGCTGACCATGTGGAAGGCGGTTCAGAACAGTATCCATGAAGTAGGTATCGGAGCAGGGGAGGCATTGCGTATGGCATCCCTTTATCCGGCGGCGGTGATGAAGCAGGCGCACTTACGTGGACGCATAGCGGAAGGCTACCTGGCAGAGCTGGTAGTGCTGGATGGCACTCACTGCGAACTATTGTAATACCTGTATTTACCGGCATAACGCAATAATCTGTTTAACTTCGCGATTAACACGAATAACAATTATTGACGAATATGTCGATCACGCGATATTTTACAAAGGATCAGCACAAGAATTTATGGCTTGCCTTATGGCTCATACTCGGCATTGTCCAGGCGGCTTTTACAGAGCTGATGGATGATGAGGCGTATTATTGGGTATACTCCCGGCATATGGACTGGGGGTATTTTGACCATCCCCCGATGGTGGCGCTGCTGATAAAGGCAGGATATGCGCTTTTTCATAATGAGCTGGGGGTGCGTATAGGAGTGGTACTCCTGAATACCCTTACGCTTCAACTGACCTGGTCACTGTTGCCGCGTAAGGATAACCGGGTATTCTTTATTATCCTGGCTACTATGGGCGCCATGCAGATAGGCGGTATGCTGGCAGTGCCGGATGTGCCACTGATCTTCTTTGCTGCCTTGTATTTTTTACGCTATCGTAATTTCCTTGATATACCAAGCTGGCGTAACACTTTGTTGCTGGGGTTGGGAATGGCCCTGATGTTTTACAGTAAATACCATGGGGTATTGCTTGTTTTCTTCACGGTGTTGTCTAATCTGCGTTTGCTGCGCAGCTTTAGATTTTATGTGGCCTGTATCCTCACTACGGTGTTATTTTTCCCTCATCTATATTGGCAGTATACGCACGGATTTCCATCGCTGCAATACCACCTGGTAGAGCGGAATGCATCATCTTATGACATCTCTTATTCGCTGGATTACCTGGTAGGACAGGTATTGCTGTTTGGTCCGCTGATGGGATGGTTACTCCTCTATTATGCGTTTGTATGTCCTATAGAAAGCCGGTTTGAGCGTACGTTGAAGTTGAGTGTGATCGGAGTACTGGTATTTTTCCTGATCAGTACTTTTAAGGGCAGGGTAGAAGCTAACTGGACGGTGATGGTATTCACGCCAACGGTTATACTCGCACATCAGTCGGTATTGCGTAGAGGATATGCATTGAAATGGCTACAGTATGGTGCTTATTTGACGCTGGCTATTGTATTGGTCGCGAGGGTATACCTGATATGGGATTTTATGCCTGGAGTGGAGGTGCGTCCGGAGTTGCATCATAATAAAGCCTGGGCGGATGCTATATCCAAGCGGGCTGGTAATACGCCGGTGGTGTTCCTGAACAGTTATCAATGGCCCTCCAAGTATGCATTTTATGCGCAGCAGGAATCATATAGTATCAACAGCCGTTTTGCCCGCCGCAGTCAATATAACTATTGGGATACGGAGAAGGCTTTCTGGGGTAAACCTGTTATGATCGCTTTCCAGGGGGATGATGAATTGCCGATCACGGATAGTATTGCTACGGTGAAAGGGAAGTGGTATTATCACCTAGAACCGCATTTTTATGCTTATGCATTGGTGCAGCTGGAGCCTGCTATCAAGGAGATAAAAGGCAGGAAGGGAGAGCGGGTACCGGTGGTGTTCCGGTTGAAGAATGGATATGGTCAGCCGTTGCCGGTGGATACTACCCGGGAGGCGGTGATCGGTTATGCGATGATGCGTCAGCATGAGCAGTTGCCGCCGGTGAAATCTGATCTGACGTTGTCAAGGGCGATCAAGCGGAGGATTGTCAGTATGGAGATCGTGTTGCCGGATGAGGAGGGGACGTATCAGCTGAAGGCCTGTATTTTCTCGGGGGTATTACCGCCTACGCATAATAGTCCGGTGATCAAGGTGAAAGTAGAGGATTGATCTTACTATAGTAGAGAAGGGCGGATAGCAGTGTAGACCACTGCTATCCGCCTTTTTGTGTATGTTATTGCTGGAAGGCGTTCCAGCCCTGGGATACCAGTTTGAATTTGTTACCACCTTTGGTGATGATATGTGCTCCCTCGCTGATATCGGTCATGTAGCCGATGACGCTGATCTGTTCGTTGAGGAGCAGTTTGTCATAATCTTCCTGTTTCATGGTGAAGAGCAGTTCATAGTCTTCTCCGCCGCTGAGTGCGCAGGCGGTGGGATCGAGGCCGAACTTCATGGCTTGTTCTTTAGTCTGGCCTTCTATCGGTATTTTCTCTTCGTATACGACGCAGCCCAGGTTACTTTGTTTGCAGATGTGTAGTATTTCTGAGCTAAGTCCATCGCTTACGTCCATCATGGCGGTGGGCATGATATTTTCCTGTTCGAGGAAAGCGATGATATCGCGCCGTGCTTCGGGTTTTAGTTGACGGCCGATGATGTAGGTCTGATCTTCGAGGTCGGGTTGGATCTTTGGATTTTCGAGATAGATCTTTTTTTCTCTTTCGAGTAATGTGAGTCCGAGGTATGCGGCGCCGAGGTCGCCGGATACGCAGAGGAGGTCGCCTTTCTGGGCGGTGGATCTTTTGACGGCTTTGCCTGGTGCTACTTCGCCGATGGCGGTAACGCTGATAACAAAACCTTTCTGGGAGGAGGAAGTATCTCCGCCGATGAGGTCGACGTTATATTTTTCGCAGGCGGCATATATGCCTTCATAGAATTCGGTCAGGGCTTCTACGGAGAAGCGGTTAGAGAATGCTATGCTGACGGTGATATGCGTAGGGGTGGCATTCATGGCGTAGATATCGGACAGGTTTACTACGACGGACTTGTATCCCAGGTGTTTGAGGGGGGTATACATGAGGTCGAAGTGGATGCCTTCCACAAGCATGTCGGTGCTAATAACTGTTTGTTTTCCAAAGTTATCGATCACGGCAGCGTCGTCGCCTACGCCGAGCAGGGTGCTGGCCTGACGGATTTCGATGTTCCTGGTGAGGAGGTCTATGAGGCCGAATTCGCCCAGGTCGTTAATTTCTGTTCTTTCTTCACTCATCGTATATGGGTAAGAGGTAATATTAGAATTGTTGAATGGTAGTTAGCATGTCGTTGTGAAGGATGCCGTTGCTGGCCAGGATGGTTGGTTGGTAGGGGGAGTAAGGTTGTCCTTTATAGTCGGTTACCTTTCCGCCAGCTTCCTGAACGAGGAGAAATCCTGCTGCGGAGTCCCAGGCATTGAGGTGTCCTTCATAGAAGGCATCGAATCTGCCGCATGCTACCCAGCAGAGATCGATGGCAGCGGAGCCGAGTCGACGTACCGGTAGTCCTTTTTTAACAAAATTTTCAAGGATGTGCATGGGGTTGTGGTCTTTTTCTTCCCATTGATAGGGGAAACCCGTTACCAGGCAGGCTCTAGCCAGTTCTGTTTTGCCGGAGACTTTGATGGGTTGGTCATTGAGGGTAGCGCCCTGTCCTTTTTCTGCGAAGAAGAATTCGTTCATAAAGGGGTTGTAAACTGCGCCCATGATCATTTCACCATCTTTTTCTACGCCGATGGAGACGCAGCAAATGGGGATACCATGTGCGAAATTGACGGTACCATCGAGGGGGTCAATGATCCACTTTACTGAGGAGGAGGTACTGAGTTCGCCGGCCTCTTCGCTGAGGATAAAATGATCCGGGAAAGCGGCGCGGATAGTGTCCATGACAGCTTTTTCGGATTGTTTGTCTGCCTCGGTAACGAGATCGTTGACGGTACTCTTACTGCTTATTTGCAGATTGCCGTTAAAATAATGTTGTAAGATTTGTCCCCCGGCTTGCGTAGCTTTGAGCAAAGTTGATTTTAACATGTAGCAAAGGTAAGTAGGTAATTTTGGAAATCAGACCTCAGGAATGGAGAAGCAACTGTTTAATTAATAGAGAATCAGGTACAATTATATATGAAATCCACCTTGGGGAGCCTTACTTACTAAATTCACGTATTTTTGCAGTTTAAAACTAGCTAGAAAGTTAATGGCCATCATAGGTAATTTAATTTCCCGGTCCCTGCGTATCAGGAGAAAGTTCACGTTTAAGTTGGGTACGCCTCGTCAGTATCAGTTGCAGGTATTGCATCGTTTGCTGACGAAGGCTAAGAATACGCAATTCGGTCGTTTCTATAAGTTTGAGGATATTTTGCATAGCCCCAACTTTATGAACCAGTACCGTACCCGCATTCCTGTGCATAATTACAATAAAATGCACGGCGAATGGTGGCACAAGTGTCTGGAAGGTGAGCCCAATGTAAGCTGGCCGGAGAAGATCAAATATTTTGCATTGAGTTCTGGTACTTCAGAGTCTGCGAGCAAACATATACCTGTGACCCGGGATATGTTGAAGACGGTGAAGAAAGTGGGTGTGAAGCAGTTATACTCTATGGCGAACTTCAATGTGCCGCCTAAATCCTTCGAGAAGGGGATTCTGATGTTGGGAGGGACTACCTCCCTGTTTGAAAAGGGGGATTATTATGAAGGGGACATGAGCGGTATCCAGGCGAAGAATATTCCCAAGTGGTTCCGTCGTTTTTATAAGCCGGGGGGTAAGATTTCCCGTAAGCCCAACTGGGAGCAGCGTATTAAACTGATCGTGCGGAAAGCCCCGCAATGGGATGTTGGTACAGTATGTGGCGTACCAGCCTGGGTGCAGATCGTATTGGAAGAGATCATTAAGTATCATGGGGTGAAACATATCCATGAGATATGGCCCAATCTGGCGATTTATATTCACGGTGGAGTATCTTTTGAGCCGTACCGGGATAGTTTTGAGAAGTTGCTGGGTAAGCCCATTCATTTTATCGAGACCTATATGGCCTCTGAAGGCTCTTTTGGCTTCCAGGCCAGGCCAGGTACAAAGGGTATTAAGCTGGTATTAAATGCCGGCATTTTCTTTGAGTTTATTCCTTTTAACGAAGAGAATTTCGATGCGGATGGAGAGGTGAGGCCTAATCCCAAATCGTATATGATACATGAGGTGGTTGAAGATGTGGAGTATGCTGTGATGTTGTCTACGTGTGCGGGTGCTTGGCGTTATCTGATCGGGGATGTAGTGAAGTTCACTTCTGTAAAAGAGCATGAAATTGTGATCGTAGGCCGTACCAAGCAGTTCCTGAGCCTTTGTGGTGAGCACATGAGCGTCGACAACATGAATAAGGCGATCGACAATGTGCAGAAGAAACTGGGTATTACGGTGAGAGAATTTACGGTAGGTGGATTTAGTTATGAAAATCTCTTTGCCCACCGTTGGTACATCGGTACTGATGCGACGCATGTGACGGCTGAGCAGGTGAGGGATATTATAGACCAGACCCTGAGCGATGTGAATGATGACTATGCGGTAGAGCGTACGGCGGCGTTGAAGGAGGTTTTTGTGGAGATCATGCCTAACGAAGTATTCATAGATTACCTGCGTTGCAAAGGCAAGGAAGGTGCTATGAATAAGTTTCCCCGTGTAATGAAGGGAGACAAGCTGAAGGACTGGGAACGTTTCGTTGCCGGGAAAACAGTAGCAGGGACTAAGTAATTATTGTAGTAATATACGGATTCCAAGTTTCGATACCCACTGCCATTTTGCTATGCTTGTTGTAGATAAATAATAAGCCAGGGGATGTCAGCAGTGGATAGGAGCTTGGAATCTTGTATTTTCAGGTATTTTTAAGCATGACAGCAGCAATTGTAGCCGGTTTAGGATTAGGGTTATTTCTGGCAGTGTCAGTAGGCCCGGTGATCTTTGCCATTATCAAATATAGCATCAGCAATGGATTTAAGGCCGGTATTGCCTTTGCATTCGGGGTATCCATGAGTGATACCTTTTTTGTGCTGATAGGTAATCTTGCCACCAGCTTTATCTACAACCTGGAGGAATATAAGCGTTCGATCGGGATGGTAGGCGGTGTCTTACTGATCTGTATGGGGATCTATGGGCTGGTCTGGAAAAAGGTCCGGATCACTACTGGGGATGAAAAGCCGGAGATGTTCCGGACGCATGATTACCTGAAGATATGGCTGACTGGTTTTTTGATGAATACCCTGAATCCGGGGGTGATCATTTTTTGGTTGGGGGTATGTGTGGCGAATAGTGCGACTACGGTTGGTCATCGTTTCGTGATGTATGGTGTCTGTTTATTGTTTGTGCTGTCTGCGGATATTATAAAGGTATTTGTAGCGGATAAAATAAGGCATAAGCTGACGCTGAATAATGTGGTATGGCTGAACCGGGTGGCGGGTGTATGTATGATTATTTTCGGTGTTATATTATTGTATAAGGTATTGTTGGATACTGGTAACCTGGGGCATTAGGCAGTACGCAGTATTTCGAGATAACCAGACCGGTCTGAGGTGGATATACTTCAGGCCGGTTTTTTATTAAGGAATGTTGAGTATGGGTTGGATATAGGATAGTTATAGGTAAGCTATAGGAGAACTATAGGAGAGGTGGACGTGAGCTGTAACGATATGATTTTTATGCGGTTATGAGGGGTTTGGTAGATATTGGTACAAAAAAGTGACCAGACTGGATATTTATCTAGTCTGGTCACTTTTTATTGAAAATCAGGATGTAATTATTTGATGGTCCAGGTTTCTTTGCCTGCGAGGAGTTTATCCAGGTCGCCGGGGCCTCTTTTGCTGATGGCTTCTTCCAGCTGGAAGGACATTACTTCTTCGTAGGTGTGCCGGTGTGCCTGATAGAACACGCCGAACGGACGGGGGAAGCTGCCTTCTATGCGAGGGTCGTCGAAGAGGCGGGTGAGTAACTGGGCTTTATAGAAGTCATTTTCGTCATGTATCCAGAGGTCGGAAGCGCTATATGCTGTACCGAGTTCTACTACTACCGGTCTCAGGCCATCGAGGCGGATACCCTTATTCTTTTGGGCGCCGAAAACGAGTGGTTGGCCTTGTTCTAGGAACAGGGTTTGTTCTGGTTTGCTGGCTTTTTCAGTGAATATTTCGAAAGCGCCATCGTTGAAGATATTACAGTTCTGGTATATTTCCAGGAAGGAGGCACCTTTATGGGCGTGGCTACGTTTGAGGAGTTCCTGCAGGTGTTTGGGATCACGGTCCATGCTGCGTGCGATAAAGGTGGCGTCAGCTCCGAGGGCGAGTGCCAGGGGATTGAACGGGTGATCTATACTACCGAAGGGAGTGGATTTTGTCACTTTATTCTCTTCGGAGGTAGGGGAATACTGTCCTTTGGTCAGACCGTAGATCTGGTTGTTGAACAGCATGATATTGACATCGAAGTTCCGGCGCAGCAGGTGGATGGTATGGTTACCGCCGATGGAGAGGCCGTCGCCGTCGCCAGTAACGATCCAAACGCTTAGTTCGGGGCGGGCTGCTTTCAGGCCTGAAGCGATGGCGGTAGCACGGCCGTGAATGGAGTGCATACCATAAGTGTTCATGTAGTATGGAAAGCGGGAGGAGCATCCGATACCGGAAACGATCACGATATTTTCCCTGGGGATACCCAGGCCAGGCATGATAGTTTGTACCTGTTTTAATATAGAATAGTCTCCGCAGCCGGGGCACCAGCGAACTTCCTGGTCTGTTGCAAAATCTTTGGCTGTGAGTGCCTGCGGAGCAATAGTAGCTGTAGACATTTTTCTGTTTTAATAGTACACAAAGGTACAATAATCGGTAGTTAGAATGGATACTTCCGTGCAGGATATTGGCTGCCTGGTGGCAGCAGCCAATATCTAGCGGTTATTGTATCCGCTCACGGAATTTATTGGTGTTGTTGTGCGTCGTTGTTAGTGAGCAGGTCCCAATATTCGGCTGCTCTGCGGGTATGAGGGATGACGATGGTGCCTCCCACTATATTGGCGACGGCAAAGATCTCGTACATTTCTGCTGTATTGATACCTTGTTCGTGGCATTTGCCCAGGTGGTATTTGATGCAATCGTCGCAGCGCAGTACCATTGAAGCCACGAGGCCTAACATTTCCTTTACTTTGGTATCCAGCGCTCCTTCTGCATAAGTGTTGGTGTCCAGGTTAAAAAGGCGGTTGATCACCTTATTTTGTTTGCCCAGGATCACTTCGTTCATTTTTGCCCGATAGTCGTTGAATTCCTGTATTGCGTCTGACATAGCTTTAGGTTTAGTTTGTTTTTCTGAATAGTTCACTTCCTTAATGGCCTAAAGCTATGAAAGGATAAGCAAATATAGGATAATCCACTATCCTTGTAGACTAAGCGTAAAATGCTCCTCAAGTACTGAATTATATAGGATATATATAATTGTTTGTTTTTAAGCAGTGTATGAAGGTATTTGTGTTTATCGTAGATAACTGCAGGTTATTGATCATAACAATTAATTATGGCTTTTATTCGGAAGTTGCCAGGAAGTCCTTTAAACCCTGGACTATTTTATCTGCCATTAATTGTTGGAAAGCGGGATCGAGGGCTTTCATCTCATCTTCGGGATTGCTGAGAAAGAGTGTTTCTACCAGGACATCGGGGAACTCCGTTGGATTATTGAGGATAAAATTGAAATTGTTATTGTTGGCGAAGCCGCTAAGTCCGGTTTCCTGCATTCGTTTATAGATGGCATTAGCGAGCGGTTGGCAGAAAGGATGTTTGTAATAAACAGCGGTGCCTTTGATATCGACTGGATTGGCAGCAGAGTTCAGGTGTATGCTGAGTAGGAGGTCAGGATTGGCTTTCCGATAAAAGGAGAGTCGTTCTTCGTTGGCGAAGAACTGGTCCCGGGTGCGGGTGGTAATAATGCGAACACCTTCTTTCTCCAGTGCAGTTTTGAGCAACGAGGTGATTGCCAGCGTAAGTTGTTTTTCATAGATCCCGGCGGGGCCCATGGCGCCTACGTTGCTGCCCCCATGTCCGGCATCCAGCCCGATGGTGAGGCCGCTTAATGTGCGGGATGCCGGGGGCCGTTTTACTTTGATCACCAGGTTGTTGCCTTCATAATAAAGCTGGTAACCCCAGGGTTGGCGGTGTTGCAGTGCGATGTTGATTCTGAAGGTATTGGGGGCCAGTTGCATGAAGCCGACGCGGCTGATCTCTTTGGTGCCTTGCGGTAATGCCTGCAGTCCAGGTTCGGAATAGGCGCCATAGACATCGACAGTTATTTTACCAGGGTTTACATCCTGTGTGGAGAGGTAAGGTAATTTCTCAGACAGTTGAATGGATACGTAATCGTGGGTGGCATCTCCCCATGCGCGGGGTTGGGAGACGATACTTACCGGTACGGCAGCATCCAGTGTTGCCGTATCCAGCAAGGGTTCGGGGACGTAGGCATATTCGCCGGGCGCCAGTTTTACTTTATAGTAATCGCCAACCTGTCCGGCGATTTCGAGCAGTACATTTTTATCCAGGTACCCCAGTTTATCTGGTCCCAGGCGATCTCCTTCAGGAGCAATATTGAGATAGGTCATATTGTCGATGGTACGACCTACAAAGGGATGTTCACTTTGCAGGAAAGAATACCTGTTGCTGCTTTCTTTCGTGGCAATACTTCCATCCGGGGATTTAAGCATGATGTACAGCTTACTATCTTGCAAGGTGGAATCTGCTTCCGTGATCACATAGCTCCCGGCGTATATGCCCGGTACGCCACCGGTTTGGGACGTCGGGAGTTCTTTTATCGGGGTACCATTGATCCAGCTTGCCTGGCAGCCGGGGTATCCTTTCATGCGGATACGGATGGTATCACCCTCCATTATCCGGAGATTGCCTTTAGGGGTGACTGTCAGATAATCGATACGGAAGATGGGGGTAGCGGTGGGCGCCGGGGGGATATTGTAATAGTAATTGATATTCCTCGAATAGGTCTTTCCGGTGGTATCGGTAGCTGTGAGCACGAATCTGCTGGTACCTGGTGTGAGTGTTCGTGCAATAGCGAATGACCCTGTCGGGTATACGTAGATGCTATCATTGTTCAGCGATAGTTTACAGCCCTGGCAGGTCCTGCCTGAAATGAACTGTCTGGGAGTGCTGGTATTGTTTTCCTCTCGGGTAGGTTGTACTAACCGGATGAATGTCTGAGCTGCTGATCTTACCGTGGTACTGGTAAAAGCCAATGTTAATGTAATGCCAAGTAGAAATTGCTGTATCCTCATATTGCCGCTTCAAAAACTACAAAAATAAAAATCCGGACCTGAAGCCGGATATAGGAGATAAAAGTTGCAGGTGTTCAGCAGGAGGCTATTGGTTTTAAACGCCGGTGTTGTAGCCTGCGTATTGGGCGAATAGTTAAAAAACAGTTAAATCGATTATTTGTTTCAGGGTATGCCTGATTCTTTTCGTTCTATAGCTGGCGAGGTGGCGATTTGCTGCGATATGGTTGCTGCTTTCGGGATAGCTCATATATTTTCAACATATTTGCAGCTATATGTCTTCTTTTTACTTACCATATCGTCATAGTCGTTTTTTTCGGTATCCGGGAAGGGAGTGGAAAAGAATTATTGATCTGTCTGCATGGTTTTGGTGAAAGTTCGGCTTATTATGCGGCGATCATACCTGAATTGAAGGAGCTTTATACTGTGGTGGCATTGGATATGCCTGTGCATGGGGATACGGAGTGGAAAGAAGGAGGTCCGTTCCGGAAAGAGGACCTATATACTGTAGTAAAGATGATACTGGAGCGGGAGGGGTTTCAGCGTTTTTCGCTCATGGCCTATAGTATGGGAGGACGGCTGGCCCTTTGTATTGTAGAGGCATTGGCCGCATTGATAGATAGGTTGATACTGGTAGCTCCTGATGGTTTGCATAATAATCCCTGGCATCGTTTTGTAACTACTACTAATATTGGCAACCGGCTGTTCCGTTACGTTACTTATCATCCGGCGCCATTTCTTCGTTTACTTATTTTATGGAAAAAGTTGGGGTGGCTGAACCAGAGTGTATACAAATTTGTATTGAACCGTATGGATACGGAAGAGAAGCGGGCTTTAGTTTATAATGTATGGACCTGTATGCGTGAGATGCGGCCTGATAAGGAGCTTTGTAAGTCATTGCTGGCTAAATATCATATTCCAACGTTGCTGATTTTCGGGAGATATGACCGTGTAATACCACCCGCGATGGGAGAGGAATTCTTGGACGGCACGTTTGCAGGAAAGTTACTGATCATGGAGAAGGGGCATCATCTGCTGACCTCTGAGTTGGCGGAGATCGTAAAAAAGGAGATAGCTGTAAATAATATTTAGTTTCGCCATAATGGGCGCTATGCCATCTGTATAATTTTAATGGATTTCATGTACGTATTTCTGGCTTTTGTATTGATATTGGGACTTATTTATGCACAATTGATGCTTAAGTACAGCTATGGCTGGAAGAAATTGCCCACGTTTGTGCCGCTGAATACGGTGAGTGGGTTCACCAAAGTAACGGTGATCATTCCTGCCCGTAATGAAGCTGCCAATCTACCTGCTTTGCTGGATGCGTTACGGCAGCAGACCTATGATCCTGCGTTACTGGAGGTGATCCTGATCGATGATTTTTCTACCGACGATACTGCCGTGGTGTTTGAACAATATGCCACACCTAATATGCGGCGATTGCAGTTGAGTAATTATCTGAATGCGGAGCAGCGCCTTAATTCTTACAAGAAAAAGTCAATAGAGATCGCGATCGCTGAGGCAACAGGACATCTTATTGTGGCCACGGATGCGGACTGCGTGATGGGGCCAAAGTGGATAGAAACGATGGTATTGTTTTATGAATTGCATCGTCCCAAGTTTATCGCAGCGCCGGTAAGTTTTTATAAAGAGCATAATTTCTTTAAAGCGATGCAGTCGCTGGATTTTATGACCATGCAGGGGATCACCGGGTCGGCATCCCAGCTGCGTAATGGTACATTGTGTAATGGCGCCAATCTCGCCTACGAGCGGTCTGTATTTTATGAGGTGGATGGATTTAAAGGTATTGACAACATTGCTTCCGGCGATGATATGTTGTTAATGTATAAGATTTTTAAGGCTTATCCGGAAGGTGTCATGTACATGAAGAGCCAGGATGCGATAGTGCGTACTTTGCCGGTAGATACCTTCCAGGCTTTTATGCATCAGCGTATTCGCTGGTCGTCGAAGGCGGACAAGTATGAAGATAAACGCATTACCAATGTGCTGATCTGGGTGTATATATGGAATGTGACGCTGCTTGCGTTGGGGATTATGGCGATCGTACGACCGATGTGGTGGCCCTGGTTATTGATTGCGTTGTTATTCAAGATCACTATAGAGTTGTATTTCCTGATACCGGTATCCCGTTTCTTCCGGAAAACGGAGCTGCTGGTATGGTTTGTACCAGGGCAGCTGTTCCATATACCTTATATTGTGGTGGCCGGCTGGCTGGGGAAGTTTGGGTCTTATCAGTGGAAAGGCCGGAAGGTCAACTAATGAAGTACTATCAACCGAAATATCATCGATCAAACCAATAATATATCGTGGAGACGCTTGCGGCGTAATAAAGGTGCCATGGCGGGATTGTACATAATCATCCTGGCAGTGCTGGTGGGGATATTTGCCTACCTGCTGGCGCCGGATCATACGCCTTATGCCAACCGGATGACTTTGGAGACCGGTGGGCAGCGTCCTGGTTACAGCATACAGATGCTGGCGATCAAAAAGCAGCAGCCAGTGGAGCCGGTGGGATGGGGAGAGCGGCTGTTATATGGTGCGCCATCTGCGTTTACGTGGGTGCCGATCCGGTCCTGGCAATTTCAGGACACGGTACTGCTGGTGGCGCGTTATGTAGACGAGGAAACACAGGTAATGGCCAGGTATCCATTGTCGGTGATATGGTATGGGCAGGAGCAACCGGTCAAAGATGTAGCCGCTTTACGGCAAAAGATAGCGGCGGAGCGTATTTTTAAACAAACCTTCTGGCTGGGGACGGACAAGTTCGGCCGGGATATTTTGAGCCGTTTGCTGGTAGGGGTAAGGGTGAGCCTGAGTGTGGGTTGTATTGCGGTAGTTATTTCGCTTACGATAGGGGTGTTGCTGGGCGCTGTAGCAGGATATTTCCGGGGATGGGCGGACGATGTGATCATGTGGTTGATCAACGTGATCTGGTCGGTACCTACTTTACTACTAGTATTCGCTATTACCCTGGCGTTGGGGAAAGGCTTCTGGCAGGTCTTCATTGCGGTAGGGTTGACGATGTGGGTAAATGTGGCCCGTATTATCCGGGGGCAGGTGCTTGCTTTGAGGGAGTTGCAATTTATTGAAGCCACGAGGGCATTGGGATATAGTCATACCCGAACTATTGTCCGGCATATTCTACCGAACATTCTGGGGCCGGTGATGGTGGTGGCAGCCAGTAATTTCGCCACGGCAATTGTGGTGGAGGCTGGTTTAAGCTTTTTAGGGGTCGGTGTACAGCCCCCACAGCCTTCCTGGGGGCTAATGATCAAGGAGAACTATAACTTTATTATTACGCACAATCCTTTGCTGGCATTGGTACCTGGCATCGCTATTATGCTAATGGTGCTGGCATTCAATTTATTGGGAAATGGATTGCGGGATGCACTGGATGTGCGGAGTCAGCACGTGGATAAATAAGCGGCGGCCTGATTTTGTAGTATGATAAATTTATTTAATTTTATGGTAGCCAAAAGATCAACATGCCACTCAGACCTATCCTATTCGTTTTTTTCACCCTGTTAACGATCGGTATTGTTTCTTGTAAAAAGAAAAATAAGGATAATCCTACCCCTAATCAGACGGAAGAAGGCATTGCTTTCAATCTGGATGGAGTACAGGAAGGGACTTATAATGAGGCATTGGGAGCCAGTCATCCTTTTAAGGTGTTGTTGACTTCCAAGATGCCGGAAAGTGGGATCGTAGTGGAGATCACGGCGGTGACTGATCCTGGTGGGCAATCTATAGCGCAGCCTCCGGTAGCGCCGACCAAGGCTACGCCGGTGGATGTAAGTGTGAGTGGATTGGAGTTTGCCCGTACCTGCTTGGTGAGGGTAAAGGTGAGTTCGAAGGATAAGCCACAGAATACGGTGTTTAAGGAATTCCGTATTACATTAAAGAAATAGCGGCCTGCAGGCTTTACATATCATTATTCCCGATAACCCTGTTGATAATTCCTAGAGCCACCAGCACCTTTACGGACGTCTGGTGGCTATTGTTTTTGTATATGCCCGCTCAATTTTGCTTAGGTTTGCAGCCGGTAGATTATTAACAGCGTATGCGTATAGCAGTAAACGCCGCGAGTCTGTTACAAGACAGTGCAGCGGATAATGGCAATGTGGCGACAGAGATATTGTTTCGCCTTTGTAGTGATCATCCGGAGCATCAGTTTATTCTGATCACGGACCGGCAGTTAGCGTTGGACAGGATATGGCCGGAGCATGTATCCTGGGTGGTGCTTCCTTTGACGGGGAGTACTTTGTTCAGTCAGTACCGGTGGAGAGAGTGGTCTTTGCCTAAGGTGCTGAAGGCCCAACGTGCTGAGATGTTATTGGGAATGAACGGTAGCCTGCCATTGCGGAGTAAGTTGCCCGGTAGTTTGTTGATCCGGGATCTTTCTTTTCTGCATGGGGTAGCCGGGGAGTCTGCCAGTGCACAACGCAGGAAAAAGCAGCAGTTAGACCGGTCTATTCGTGCGGCACAGCGGATCGCTGTGGTGTCCCAATACCTGGTGGATGATCTGCGTACGCATTATCCCACTTTACAGCAGGTGGAGCGGGTTGTTCCGGCGGTTCCGGCGGATTACCGGCCATTGGAGTGGGAGGAGCGGGAAGCGGTGAAGCGTGCCCATGCAGGTGGTGTAGAGTATTTTATTGCGGTAGGCAGTATGCATCCCCGTAACAATATATTGCCCTTGTTAAAAGCATTTTCGTTTTTGAAGAAGCGTCACCGGTCGAATATGAAGCTGGTATTGGTAGGGCGTGCTATGGCGGCAGGTGCGGAGCTGATCGCTTCGCTGGAGAGTTATCGTTTCCGGCAGGATGTGGTGTGGTTGAAAGAGGCAGATCATGCTTTGCTGGCGCAACTGATTGGGGGCGCCTATGCATTGGTACATACGGCGCGATTTGATGGGCTGGCTATGCCGATATTATATGCCGGCGCCTGCCAGGTACCGGTGATCGCGATTGACAGTGCAGCGGCCCGTGAAGCGGGAGGGGAGGCGGCCTTATATTGTAATCCTGCCCAGCTGGAGGAATTGGCAGATAATATGGCCAGGGTATATAAGGACGAAACGCTGCGTAACGGCCTGTTACAGAGGATCTCACCTCATGAAGGCAGTAGTATGGACGTATTGCTGGGCCGGTAATTGGGAACCTTTTGCGTTGGCTGATAGGATACGCTTATTAAATCATTATTTTTGCGATCTAAAAAAAGAGAAGGATTACTATGGGAAAGACATCGACCATTCAAATACAGGTAGGGCTGGATGATAATAAAGTGCCGGAGAAAATCCAGTGGAGTGCGACTGACAGTAGTGCGGAGCGCTTGAACGAGGCTAAAGCCATGATGGTGGCTTTTTGGGATAGTGGAGAGAAGTCTGCCCTTCGCATTGACCTTTGGACCAAAAGCATGATGGTAGACGAAATGGCTGATTTCTTTTATCAGACGTTGATGACGATGGCTGATACTTACAAGAGAGCTACTAACTATACCGATCAGGCGGATGATCTGCGGGCTTTCGCCAAAGATTTTCTGAAGAAATTCGAAGACAAGCAGGCGAAGGAGCAGTAAGGCTCATTAATCTGTTCATCCGATTAACCGTAAAAAAAATACTATGTCACTGGAATTAACGATAAACGACGCCATTAAGAAGGCGATGCTGGCCAAAAGCGAGGCGGAACTGCGTGCATTGCGTGCCATTAAGGCGGCTATTCTGCTGGCTAAGACAGCAGAGGGATCTACGGGCGATCTGTCTGAGGCGGAAGAGAGCAAATTATTACAGAAGCTGGCAAAGCAACGGAAGGATTCTCTGGATATCTTCCGTCAGCAACAGCGGGAAGACCTGGCAGTGAAAGAGGAAGAGGAGCTGGCAGTGATAGAGCAATATCTGCCGAAGCAGATGAGCGAAGCTGAATTGCGTGCTGCTGTGGCGCAGATCATCAGTGAAAGCGGTGCATCCAGCCCTGCCGATATGGGTAAGGTGATGGGAGTGGCTACCAAGCAACTGGCTGGAAAAGCTGACGGTAAAGCTATCTCTGCACTCGTAAAGGAGTTGTTGGCTAAATAGGCCATCCTGCTGCTGTTATGGGCATAGATATCATTTTTGCCATCCTACTTGTGCTGGCTATTTATAAAGGATTTACCCGCGGCCTTATCGTCGCGGTATTTTCTTTTGTAGCGGTACTGTTAGGGACGGCAGCGGCATTGAAGCTGACTACTGTCGCTGCTTTGTATGCCCAGGAGCACTGGGAGATACAAAGCCGGTGGTTGCCTGTACTTTGCTTCATTTTATTGTTCCTTGCTGTGGTAGTGGTGGTGCGTATAGGCGCTATTGCCATTCAGAAAATAGTAGAGGCTGTGATGTTGGGATGGCTTAACAAGCTGGGGGGTATCTTACTATATGCCGGTATTTTTACTATTCTGTACAGTGTATTGTTGTGGATCGCTAATCAGCTGTACTGGCTGAGCCCCGAAGTGAAACTCCAATCTGTCGTTTACCCCTACATTTCTCCTATTGGACCAGCTGTGATGAATGGTGTCGGTAAATTGATCCCTGCATTCAAGGACATGTTTACTACACTTGAATCTTTTTTTGACAAGGCAGCGGCGGCTATTCAGGCAAAATCATAGCACAGGTTGGTATACTTTGTGTGAAAATATATGCGTTAATGGTATTGGCGGATTAATCACACGGTGGAATATTCCCATTCTCCCAGGGATTATGCAGATAAATAGCCAGGAAATTTTACACGCCTGCAATCTTTAAGCTGTGATTCAACGTAACTTTAATAGGAAGAGCTACTAACGGACAGGGATAAGCGAATGGGCATTGTTACCATAATTTCACATCTATTTTGTACGCTATTGGAATATTCTTTGTTATTATTGTAGAAGAATAGAATTGTATCATGCTGGCACGTGAACTCATATCGACGGTTATACCGGTGTTACATCCGATGGATGCTGCATCCAGGGCGTTGCGCCTGATGAATGAATATCATCTTACGCAACTTCCGATGGTGGTAGAGAACCGTTATATGGCGTTGGTGGAAGAAGATGATATTCTGGACCTGGAAGAGCCGGATACCTTATTGGAAGCTATGGAGTACAATGGGGTGAAGCCTGCCATCCTGGAAAATGCGCATTTGTTTGAGGCCCTGAAGTTGTTTTATGACCTGAAGCTCAGTGCCATACCTGTGGTGACCAAGGAGAATGAATACCTGGGTATGATCACTAAGGATAATCTGTTGGGTACTTTAGCGCAGCTGAACGGGGTGAAGGAGGTCGGGGGTATCCTGGCACTGGATCTTGATCCCCGTGATTACAGCCTAAGTGAGATTGCCCGTATTGCTGAGTCAAATGATGTTTCATTGTTAAGTGTTAACACTATCACTAACCCTAGCACCGGCCGGCTGGAAGTACTGCTGAAGACGAACCGTCTGGAGCTGCACAGCCTGATAGCTACCTTCGAGCGATTTAACTACATTATAAAATACACGATCTCAGAAGAACAGGAGGAAGATCTGTTGAAAAAGAACTATGACCTGTTGATGAACTATATCAGCATGTAAGGTCGGGAGCTTGTCCGTGTATCGGTGCACATCTTTCTTTATATAACTACCTCACTGTTTACTGTCGGACCTACAATGAATAGTTTGCGATATTGGATAAGCCTATGTTGCCTCCTGTTTGGACCCTTGCTTGCTGCTGCCCAGCAGACGGAGCCATCCCCCGCCGCCACTCCGGTCAGGCAGGACACTTCTTATATTGTAGTTCGTGAAGTACTTATCCAGGGAAATAAGAAGACCAGGACCTCTATTATACTCCGGGAGTTAAGCACAGTACCCGGGGATACCATTTATCTGCGTGAGTTATCGGAAGTATTGGAAGAGCGCCGTAAGCAGCTGCTCAACACGTCCCTGTTCCTGAATGTGACGGCAAATATCAGGAATTGGTCGGGGGATCATGCGGATATTGTATTCGAGGTATGGGAGCGGTGGTATACGTTTGCGTTTCCGATATTCAAGTTGGCAGATCGAAACTTTAACCAATGGTGGGTGGAGCAGAAGAGGAGTCTGGACAGGGTGAACGTAGGGGTGAAAGGTTACCAGGAGAATATGACCGGCCGTAACGACCGGCTTAGCGCCGAGGTACAACTGGGCTATACACAACGTATCGGCGCCGCTTACAATTTGCCGTACATAGACAAACGGTACCGGCATGGGTTAGGATTTTCCTTTGCCTATTCCCGCAACAGGGAAGTGAATGACAGTACGGTCGAGAATAAGCAGCAATTTTTCAGGAAACGGGAGTTTCAGCGACAGCAATATACAGCTGCGCTTACCTATACTTACCGGCGGGCGATCAATACCCGGCACCAGGTGATCCTGTCTTATAATTTTGAGAAGGTGAGCGATTCTGTGGTGATCCGTAATCCGGATTATCTGGGCAATGGCCGGCACCGGGTGCAATACCTGGATCTGATGTACCGGGTAAGTTATATCAAGGCAGATAGCTGGCAGTATCCGTTGAAGGGGGTTAGTCTCGAAGCGGATATCAGCAAGCAAGGTATTCCGCCTTTTGATGATATCAGTCATGTACGTATTCACCTGAAGGCGATAAGATATTGGGAGCTATTCAGGAAGACCTATGCGGCATTGGGCATACGGGCACAAGCCAAATTTCCGGCAGACCAGCCTTATATCAATCAACGGGCGATCGGGTATATGGATGATTATTTGCGGGGGCTCGAATATTATGTGGTAGATGGTACCAGTTATGCGATTTTTAAGTCTACCTTGCGACGTGAAATGGCGGCATTCAAGATGCATTTGCCGATCGTTCCGAAGAAATTCAATACCGTACCTATTCGTCTGATGGCCAAAATTTACGGGGATGTGGGATATGGCTACAGTAAGTTTCCTGGTGGTCCTCTGAACAATCGTCTGTTATATACCGGCGGGGTCGGTTTAGATATTGTCACCTTTTACGATGCTTGTCTCCGGCTGGAGTATAGTATGAACCAGTTAGGTCAAAAAGGGCTATTTTTACACGGTCAGCTAGATATGTGAGATAGCCATGGCAGGCCTGTTGTAACGGGCTGGCCTTTCCGGAGTATCCAATTATCCGGTATTAATATTCAGCCAAATAATTATGCAGATAGCGTTATATAGTCGAGGGTTTATTACAGAAGATCTGGGAAGTATACAGTTTTTGCTGGATCAGTTGCTACGGGAGGATATAGAGATCCTGGTATATGAGCCGTTTTACAGTAGTATTAAGGCCCATATAAAATGGGGAAAGGAACCGGCATTATTTTCCAGGGCGGAGGATCTGCATGGCAGGATCGATCTGCTGATAAGCCTTGGGGGAGATGGGACATTACTGGACACGGTATGTTATGTACGGGATAAAAATATACCGGTGGCGGGGATCAACTTTGGTCGTCTCGGTTTTCTGGCATCTATTGGTAAAGAGGAGATACATACGGCGGTACAGGCTTTGTTGAACCGTACCTATATGGTGGAGAAGCGGGCACTGCTGCACTTGGATGCCAATATTCCCTTATTCGGCGATGTACCTTATGCGTTGAATGAGTTTACTATTCATAAGAAGGACACCTCTGCGATGGTGAAGATACATACCTATCTGAATGGTGAGTTCCTTAACACCTATTGGGCGGATGGTCTGATCGTATCGACGCCTACCGGTTCTACTGGTTATTCTCTAAGCTGCGGTGGGCCTATTGTTTTTCCCGAGGCTGGCAGCATTGTTATTACCCCGGTTGCTCCTCATAATCTGAATGTGCGACCTATTATTGTTCCGGATGATAATGTCATTTCTTTTGAGGTAGAGGGGCGAAGTGATCAATTCCTTTGCACATTGGATTCCCGTATGGAAACAATTGATAACACGGTACAGCTGGCTGTTAAGAAGGAACGGTTCACGTTTAATCTGCTGCGGCTGGAAGAGGGTAACTTCCTGAATACCTTACGAAATAAGTTGCTTTGGGGGATTGATGCAAGAAATACCTCCTGGCGTGTATAGCTGTCAGTAACATGTCACATTTTTTTAATTACATTTGTTTAATTTTCTTAATACCAAAAGTAGGGACTATTGCGTTTTTAAGAAGGACAGTATGAAGCAGATACCTATTTTTAATCCTAAGCGGATATTACTATCCGGTCTTTTATTGGCGGGATCCCTATTTTCCCTCCCTTCTTTTGCGCAGAATGAATTGGAGTATACGGGGGAGTTGGGATTTTCGGTAGGAGGCGCCCATTATTTTGGAGATCTTAACACCCGGGGGGCTATCAACCGGCCTAAACCTGCTATTGGGGTGTTTTACCGCAAATACCTGAATGATTATGTGGGCGTAAGGGCGCATCTCCGGTTTATGCAGCTGGGGTATTCTGATATTTACAATAAAAATGATTTTCAGCGTCGTCGTAACCTGAGTTTTAATACTAACCTAGGGGAACTGGCTATACAAGGGGATTTTAACTTTTTCCGTTTTGAGCCAGGTAGCCAGGAGTACAGGTTTTCGCCTTATTTCACGGGCGGGGCCAGTGTTTTCACCTTTAATCCCTATGCTTACCTGGACGGCACGAAGTACAGTTTACAGCCTTTGCGTACGGAGGGGCAGGGTTCTGCTATGTATCCGGACCGTAAGCCTTACAGTTTAGTCTCTTATGCCTGGCTGTTGGGAGGGGGATTTAAATATAATATTTCCCGTAGCGTCAATGTAGGGTTGGAGGTGCTTTTCCGGTTTACGCAGACGGACTACCTGGATGATGTCAGTACGACTTATGCCGGGCCGGCGGTATTTCCCAATAAACCTGACGGAACGCCGACGGTAGCATATCTGTTGCAGGATCGTTCTTATGCGACCGGCGACCGGATCGGGGTAGCGGGGCGGCAGCGCGGGAACAGCCGTGATAAGGACCAGTTTGCTACTATTGAATTGACTTTCAGCTTTCTATTCACAACATATCGTTGTAAGTTTTAATAAAATTATTTAAGGAGGTGTCTAATTGTGTGAGTGGCTACCTATCGTTAAAAATGGGTGGCTCATCGGTTTATTTGCCTGAAATATCTAGAAAAATTCCCATGTAAAAGGAAGGTAAAAAGGGGTTTTTGTAACATTTCCGTGGGAGGTCGATTGCTCGATAATGCCCACTGGTAGGGGATTCCGCTGTTAAAACTACGTTAAAACACCTTTGCCTGTTTTGCCAGGAAAGGCATATATCTATTTTTGTATCTTTGCACACTTTTAGTGAATCTGTTATTACCAGTTTTAATACGCCTGAACACTCATGAGCTTGAAGGATTCTTTGGACTTACAACGGTTACCACGCCATATCGCTATCATTATGGATGGCAATGGGAGGTGGGCGAAAGAGCGTGGACAGGACAGGCTGTATGGTCATCATGAAGGGGTTGAAAGTGTGCGGACCATTGCGGAAACCTGTGCGGAGTTGGGTATTGGTTACCTGACTTTGTATGCTTTTTCGACCGAAAACTGGGACCGCCCAGAATACGAAGTAAACGGTATTATGGAGCTGTTGGTCAATACTATCCGTAAGGAGGTGGCCACGCTTACCAAGAACAACATAAGGCTGCATGTCATTGGGGACATGAATATGTTGCCTCCTCACTGCAAAGCAGAAATGGATGAGGCGATTGCATTAACGGCAGGCAATACCGGCCTGAATCTGGTGATGGCGTTGAGTTACAGCGCGCGTTGGGAGATCGTTAATGCTGCCCGCAACATTGCGCAAGACGTAAAAGACGGAAAACTGCAACCAGCAGATATATCACCTGATATGTGGCAGCAATACCTCTGCACTGCAAAATTGCCAGACCCTGAACTTATCATCCGGACTAGCGGAGAATACAGGATCAGTAACTTT
The DNA here is from genome assembly GCF_020386615.1 of Chitinophaga pendula. Taxonomy (NCBI): domain Bacteria; kingdom Pseudomonadati; phylum Bacteroidota; class Chitinophagia; order Chitinophagales; family Chitinophagaceae; genus Chitinophaga; species Chitinophaga pendula. The sequence goes on along the minus strand of NZ_CP077769.1, from coordinate 6,020,819 downwards.
TTATTATACCAACTGGCTTACGCGGAACTGTATTTCACAGATACCCGCTGGCCTGACTTTCGCAAAGAAAACCTCTACGAGGCTATTTTGAACTTCCAAAAAAGAGAAAGGCGTTTTGGCAAAACAAGCGAACAAATCCAGCAGAATGAAGAAATTATTTCCTAAGAGCCTATTGGCCATAGCATTATGTTGCTGTGCAGGCATACGTGTATCCGCTCAACAGCAGGACACCGTACCATCCCCCGCACAGGTCAATCCGCCCGCAGGAGCGCCTTTTGCTTTGGGAAACCCACAATCGTACGAAATAGCGGACATCACTGTATCAGGGACACAATACCTGGATAAATCACTGTTGGTCTCTTTATCAGGCCTTAACGTAGGAGACAAGGTAATGTACCCCGGCGGCGACCAGTTTTCCAAAGCTATTCAAACTCTCTGGGGACAAAGACTGTTTGCCAACGTAGCGATCTACGTTACTAAAATACAGGATGGTAAGATCTGGCTGGAAATCTCTCTGGTAGAGCGTCCCCGCCTTTCTTCCTTTATATTCAAAGGAGTTAAAAAATCCGATGCTACGGAGATCTCCAACAAAGCCGGACTCAGAAAAGGGAGTGTGGTAACAGAGAGTATGAAACAAAATGCTATCGCTGTTATCAACAAATTCTATGGTGAGAAAGGTTTCCGTAATGTTACCGTTAAAATTGAAGAAACCCAGGATGCCAAGCAGGTAAATGCTGCGGATCTGGTATTCAATATCAACAAAGGCGGTAAGGTGCGTATTAATCAGATCAATATCGTGGGCAACGATAACATATCTGATTCCAGGATCAAGAAAAAGATGAAGGGCACCAAAGAGCGCTCTCACTTTACCTTACATCCGGATGTAGAGCATGTATATGAAGATTCTTCCAAACTGGTCAGTAACTACTGGAGCACTTTCGGATTCCTGCAGCCTACCCGTACCCTGGAGGAGCTAGACCCTTATTTCCGTTTTAAATTGTTTGCTTCTGCGAAATTCAATGAAGCCAAGTATAACGAGGATAAGGAGAAAGTGGTAGGACTTTATAACTCCAATGGTTATCGCGATGCGGTAATCGTGAGGGACACTACTTACAAATCCCAATCCGGCAATCTGAATATTGATATGCAGATCAAGGAAGGTAGAAAGTACTATTTCGGTGATATTACCTGGAAAGGTAATACCCGTTATAACGACTCTTTGCTGACCCGTGTACTGGGTATCAAAAAAGGAGATACCTATAACCTTGAATTGCTGGAAAAGCGCTTAGGTAAGCAGCTTTCCCAGGAGGGCGGTGATATCAGTGGTATGTATATGGACTTCGGTTACCTGTTCTTCCGTATTGAGCCGGTAGAAATCGGGATCCGCGGCGATACCATCGATTATGAGATCCGTATCACGGAAGGTCCGCAGGCGACTATTAAAGAGATCCGTATTGCGGGTAATGATAAGACCAATGAGCATGTTATCCGTCGTGAGCTGCGTACGATCCCCGGTGAGAAATTCAGTCGTCAGGATCTGATCCGTAGCCAGCGTGAGATCGCGAACCTCGGTTTCTTCAACCCGGAAAAGATCACGATCAATCCGGTACCTAACATCCAGGATGGTACGGTAGATATAGATTATGGTGTGGAAGAAAAAGCCAATGACCAGCTGGAGCTTTCTGCCGGTTGGGGTGGTTATATCGGTCTGACCGGTACACTCGGGGTCACCTTTAACAACTTCTCTATCCGTAACATCTTCCGTAAGGAAACCTGGGATCCGCTGCCTAGTGGGGATGGTCAGAAATTGTCCGTGAGGGTGTCTTCCAACGGTAAAGCTTACCGGAACTATAACTTCTCCTTTACGGAGCCATGGTTGGGCGGCAAGAAGCGTAACCAGTTTTCTGTGAGCTTCTTCAGCAGTTATCAGAATCCGAATGCTTACCGTGATTATATATATGGCACTGCCAGTAACAATGCCTACTTCAAGGTATTGGGTGGATCCGTATCGCTGGGTAAACAGCTGAAATGGCCGGATGACTATTTCACCTTGATCTACTCCCTGAACTATCAGCAGTATTCACTGAAGAACTATAACTACTTTAACATCCCTGGTTTCGAGAGCGGTACATCCCGCAACGTGAACCTGAAGATTACGTTGGCCAGGTCTTCTGTGGATCAGCAGATCTTCCCCAGAAGTGGTTCCAACTTCATGATATCCGGTCAGTTTACGCCACCGTACTCTATGTTCAACCCCGGTAAGGATTATACTAAAGATCCGATTTCCAAACAGTTTAACTTCATTGAGTACCAGAAGTATCGTTTCAATGCGGAGTGGTATGTGCCATTGAGCAAGCCGAAGGGAGCTGATAATAAGGCTTTTGTACTGAAAGTAGCGGCTAAGTTTGGATATATCGGCCGTTATAACAATCGTACTACCTTGTCACCTTTCGGCCGTTTCGAATTGGGTGGTGATGGTCTGAGTAACTTTGCTATCTATGATAGGGACATTATCTCCCAGCGTGGTTACCCGGTATATTACACTTCCGATCCGAGAGACAACCGTGATCAGGGACAGCCTGTGGGATATGAAGGATTTACCATCTTCAACAAGTATGTGATGGAGTTGCGTTATCCGTTCAGCCTGAATCCAAGTTCTACGATCTTCGGTCTGGCATTTATCGAGGCGGCAAATGGTTACCGTGACTTTAAGGAATACGATCCGTTCCGTCTGCGTCGTTCTGCTGGTGTGGGTATGCGTTTTTACCTGCCGATGTTTGGTCTGCTTGGATTTGACTATGGCATAGGATTTGACCGCATCAAGTCCGGCGGCGGATTGAAGGATGCTGCTAAGTTCACCTTCATGCTGGGCTTTGAACCTGAATAATAATGTTAAAATAAACTATATATTGCAAAGTTGGAAGTGACGGTTCGGGAAGGCGATATATAACCTTTAAATTACGATACATGAAAAAACTATTTATCATCCTAGGAGTAGTACTGACCACTAGCTTTGCTGCCAGTGCACAACGGTATTGCGTGATTGACACCAAATATATATTGGAAAGTATCCCTGATTATAAAGATTCTCAGAAGAAGCTGGATGCTATTGCTGAGCAGTGGCAGAAGGAGATCGACGCGAAATTTCAGGAGATCGACAAGATGTATAAGTCCTATCAGGCGGAGCAGGTAATGTTGACGGAGGAGTTGAAGCGTAAACGTGAGGATGAGATCGTTGGTAAGGAGAAAGCGGCGCAGGAGCTGCAGAAGAAGCGTTTTGGTTATGAAGGGGATTTGTTCAAAAAGAGAGAGGAGTTGATAAAACCTATACAGGATAAGATATATAATGCTGTACAGAAGCTGGCAGCCAGCAGGATGTATGATTTTGTGCTGGACAAGGCGAGTGGAGCTACTGTTATGTTCGCTGATCCTAAACTGGATAAGAGTGCGGAGATACTCGGTTCACTGGGTATTAAAAAGTAAGTGGTAAGAGATATTATAGTTATATAACGGGTCACACAGAAGAGCGAAGACGAGATAAGCATTACACGAAGGGGGTATAAATTATTGGCAATATTTCATGTAATTCGCCTTTATTTTCCTGAGGGGGAATTGTACTGTCAATAGCGGCTCACGGAGACCATCTAGGCTGGTAAACTATTTTTAACCAATAAGTATTAAAATTTTTTTAAACACAGACAACATCATGAAGAAGTATGTAATTATTGCTTTCGTGGCAGTTTCAGGATTGTTTAGCGTAAACGCAATGGCACAGGCAAAAGTGGCCCATATCAATGCGCAGGCGCTGATAGAGGCAATGCCGGAAGCAAAAACAGCTCAGACTACCCTGGATGCTTTTGCGAAGGAGCTGGAAAAGGATGGTAAAGCCCTGGTAGATGAGTACACTCGTAAGATGAAGGAGTTTGATGAGAAGGCAGCTAGCATGACCGAAAACATGAAAGAAATCAAAGGCCGGGAAATACAAAGCGCACAGAAGAACATTCAGGACTACCAGGCAAATGCCGAACAGAAGATCGACGCTAAACGCCAGGAAGTACTGAAACCGATCTATGACAAAGCGCGTAAAACCATCGAAGATGTAGCGAAGGAGAAAGGTTATGGTTATGTAATTGACAGCTCTGCTGGTATTCTGTTGGTTTCTCCTGCCGGAGATGACCTGATGCCTGCTGTTAAGACTAAACTTGGTATTAAATAATTCAGGCTTATAGGCCTCTTAAATCCCAGATTCCGTGAATGTTACACAGTGTCTTCCGGAATTTGGGATTTCTTATTTGTATTTTGAATTATTTACGCTACCTTTGCCTTCCGTTTTAAAAACAGGATTCAATCCCGTACTGCAACTATGCGGGATTACCAATTAGTATAGTACAGGTAAAAAACAAAAAGAAATGAAACGTACTTTTCAACCGCATAACAGACGCAGAAAGAGCGTTCATGGGTTCAGAAAGAGAATGCAAACTGCCAACGGCAAGAAAGTATTGGCTTCCCGTAGAGCTAAAGGTCGTAAGAAATTGACTGTTTCTGATGAAAGGAAGCTGAAATAAGCATTGGTAGATTAGTATTATAAATCGTAATCGCCATAAAAACTTATTCTTTTACAAAGGAAGAAAGGTTAAAAAGCAGAAAACTTATTGAAACGCTTTTTCGGGAAGGAAAAGCGTTTTCTGTTTTTCCATATAGGGTTGTGTATATGCCGCTGCCACCAGCGGATAGTAAGTACCCTGTACAAGCTGGTTTTAGTGCCAGCTCCCGGCATTTCCCCCATGCTGTGGATAGGAACCGCGTCAAACGGCTGACCCGGGAATGTTACCGGTTACAGAAACATTCCCTTTATACTCACCTGGAACAACAAGCCACTCAGCTGGCGGTATTCTTCATTTATACCGACAAAAAAATAGCGGACTTTTCCACCCTTCAACACAAAATTTCGGTAATTTTAAATCGTTTGAAGAAGGAAACAGGTATCACTAAGGCTTAACCGTATTGGGATACCTGGTGTGATCAACCGGAAAAGATTACTTATGAGGATTTTGCGCTGGCTGGGGTACCCTTTAGTGGGGCTCATCAAAATATACCAGTGGTGTATATCACCGCTTCTGGGCAGTAAATGCCGATATGTACCCACCTGCTCCCAATATGGCATAGAAGCCCTTAAGAAACATGGGATCTTTAAAGGAGGATATCTCACCATCAAACGTATCCTCTCCTGCCATCCCTGGGGTGGCCATGGATATGACCCTGTACCATGACCGACCTACTAATTACCGCACCATTTACCATCTACTTATAAAACCGATCTGCCACTATGCATAAAAAAGGAACGATACTGCTGGTCCTCCTGTTACTGACCGGAGCAGGGATCTTCGCGTTCAATGAGAGCGATAAATACTTCCAGATCGCCAAGAACCTGGATATTTTCGCCGCTTTCTACCGCGAGCTGAATACCTACTATGTAGATGATCTCTCGCCTGAAAAGGTCATGAATAAGGGCATTGAAGCGATGCTGGAGGAGACAGACCCCTATACCGACTTTGTACCGGAAGAGAACCTGGATGAGCTGAAGTTTCTGGCTACCGGCAAATATGGCGGGGTGGGAGCTTCGATTAATACGATGGGTGAATGGACTACCATCACGGATATTTACGAAGGGGGACCTATGAATAAAGCGGGTGTAAAAGCCGGTGATATTATCGTATCCCTGGATGGTAAATCAGCGAAAGGGCTGGAACATGAAGCGGTTAGCCGTCAGCTGAAAGGTGCTCCGGGCACTATACTCACTATGGTAACGCGTAATCCGTCTACTAATGAAGAGCGCACCAAAAAGATCATCCGTGAAGAGATCAACGTACGGCCTGTAAGCTACTCTGGGTTGCTGAGCAAGGATATCGGTTATATCAAAATGACCCAGTTTACAGAGAATAGCGGCGCCCAGGTACAGCTGGCATTTGAGCAGCTGAAGCAGCAGAATGCCGGTCTTAAGGGGGTGATCCTTGATCTGCGTGGGAACCCGGGTGGGTTACTGGATGAAGCGGTGGTAGTATCTAATATCTTCATCGATAAGAATAAGCTGGTAGTAAGTACCAAAGGCAAAGTAAAGAACTGGGACCGGGAGTATCGTACCTCGCAGCCCCCGGTGGATGTGCAGATGCCGCTGGCGGTGTTGACTAACCGTTCTACGGCATCGGCGGCAGAGATCGTAGCGGGTGCCATTCAAGACCTGGATCGTGGATTGGTGATAGGACAGCGATCATTTGGTAAAGGACTGGTACAAACGACCCGTCCGCTGCCTTATAACGCCAAACTGAAAGTAACCACTGCCAAGTATTATACACCCAGCGGCCGTTGTATACAAGCTATCGACTATTCGCACCGTAACTCTGATGGAGAGGTGGATTATGTGCCGGATTCCCTGAGACGTTCCTATAACACAGTATCCGGACGTGCGGTAAAAGACGGAGGCGGTATAGAGCCTGATCAGAAAGTGACGCCTACGTTCCTTAGCCAGGTAGCAATCACCTTACTGCGGAAACAATACATCTTCGACTACGCTACTGATTATTTCTACAGTCATAAGACGATCGCAGCGGCCGGAACGTTTGCGCTTACCGAGCAGGAATTTGCTGACTTTGTACATTACCTGGAGAACAAGGATTACAGTTATAAAACACATAGTGAAGAGGCGTTAGAGAATTTTCAGAGCACTGCCCGTAAGGAGAAATATTACGATGCAGTAGCAAAGGAGTTTGAAGTGTTGCAGCAGAAGATGAAACACGATAAAAAACAGGATCTGCTGAAGAATAAGCAGGAGATAAAAAGATTGCTGGAAGAAGAGATCGTTAACCGTTATTATTTGCAGAAGGGGCGTATTGAGAAAGGGCTGGCTTGGGATGATGATGTGATCGCGGCAGTAGACGTTCTGCATAAACCGCAGCAATATCACCAGTTGCTGAAATCCGGTAAATAGTCGTTATTCGACCAAGTTATACACTGGCCTGTCCTTTGGGATGGGCCTTTTTTTATGACTATTGCTCTGATGAAGCTTAGCGTTTCATTTTGCCGGGAGGAATACCGAATTTCTTTTGGAAGGCATTGCCAGAATGCTGGACGGAGAAGTAACCTAGTTCATAAGCCAGCTTTTTGATGGAAGTGGTGCTGCTGTTTAGTGCGCAATAATATCCGTATTGGTAAACCTGGCGCTACGGGTTGCATCATAAGTTGTGGCACTATCAGCAGCAGTTGGGAGGATGGAAGATCAATCGCTCTAATAAAAATACCGGGCGCGAAAGCCCGGTATTGGTAGTCTAACCTGATCTGTGTATGAATCTGTATACTATCTAGTTGCTTGGATAAAGTGCTTTCGCTGCTTTTTTGTCTTTGTCGGAGAATACGGTGGCGCCGGAGTTACATTGTCCGCCGTTCATGAGTGATTTGCTGTCGGTACCGCCAACGCCGGGAACGGGATCACCATCGTTGGTACCGGCATTGGTATGGGTGAAGGATACGTTGTGTCCCATTTCGTGAGTGATGGTACGCTGGCGTTGTTCGAAGCTGTTGTTCGCGATTGCGGACTTGTTGATCCAGATGGAATCGCCTGCTTCGCCGCCGGATGGGAATGTTCCCCTACCGCAGGTAACGCGTCCCGGAGGGGCAGCCAGTGCTTTATTGGTCATATATACATCCCAGGAGGAAGCACTGGACGATACTTTCACCCAATGGATGTTACAACCGTCGATGCGGTTCCATCTCGCGATGGCGGTGTCTATTTCTGCGGACATGCTGCTCAGGCTGGCATCTACCTTTAAGCGGATGTTAGATACGCGGGTATCATCCACCAGGTCACCTGTGTAGTATTGTTCTGTGCGCGGTTTACTGTTGTCAGGTACTTTCATGTTTTTAGGGAATACCATATCATCTTCTACGATGAAGGCATTACCTTCTTCCCGGATGACGGCAGACTTAAATCCGAGGGAGTGTATGTAGGCCAGTACTTGCTTGGCATTGTCCGGTTGCAGGTTGCTGTTGGACGCAGGCGTGTCGGCATTTTTGTTACAGGCAGCCATAATCATGCCCAGCCCGATTGCCCAGGCAATGGGTTTGAGGAGTTTTTTCATGTTTCTTGGAATTTAGATTTTTAGTTGATTAAAAGATGTTTGGTTAATAAGCGAGATGACTGAGGTGGTGATATAAATTTGATTGGGTAAAAGCCGCCTCCTGAAGAGGCTGGCTTTTTTATATAGGGTTTTCGTTTTTACTTATGGATACATGTGTTCTACTGCGTCGAGGTCACCTTGTGACAGGGCGCGGCGTTGTGTGGTGTAAGTAGTGCCGTCCTTTTTGGTGATAGTGGGCTTTCCGTTTTTGCTGAAAGCATTATAAGGATACATCATGATAGAACCGAAATCCAAGGTATCCAATTCGAAGCCATTACCGGAGGCATACTTGTTAAAGTTGCCGGCTTTCCCACTATCAATATTGGCGGTATAAATAATGATGTATTTATCGCGATCTCTCCTGGATTGTTCGTGGTAGAGGCCCACGGCATGTCCTATCTCGTGGATGGCATTGCCGGTGCTACAACCGCTACCTATGCTCAGATCCTGTGCGCCTTTTACCATTCCAATGCTGGAATAACAGCCATCATCCTGGATGACGTTGATGTAATTGCTGATACTTTCCGGATCGTCGAGGGTGTCTTTGTTAATGAACACCAGGTCGGTGTTGTCCATCCAATGTTTGACGGCTGATTTGAATTTGGTGCGGGTGCTTTCGTCTGTGCTGCTGGAGTCGAAGGAGAAATATACCGTTTTGTTCGGCCACTTTTTCAGGGCGCTGGTAATGCCGGTGCGTTCTCCGCTTACAGCGGCATTGGTTAGTTGGCTGGGATCGATTATGATGTCGCCTTCCAGGAGCAATTTATCATCGGCTTTCACGAGGGTAACAGGATCGCCGTTAAAGTAGCTGTCCATGGTCCCTTTTATCAGTTTGGGTACATATTGCTCTACGATACAGGCCTGACAGGACGGATCGTATTGTTCACTGATTGGCTGGTCAGATGATTGTTTACAAGAAAATAGCCAAATAGCGGCGGTTAACAGCAATAGGTTCTGTTTTTTCATGTGATATGATTTTGCGTTGATAAAGGCTCAGATCTTGGTTATACACGGGTTTTAGGAACAAAAGATATTGTTCACACGTGGAGTTGTTCCTACTTGGTGTTACTATAATAGATACAAGTGTTATTGCTTTTTTACCCAGCGAAATAAAAAAAACTGAAAATATTATTTTCAGGGCTGATCTGATTTTCACTTTTCATGATAGAAACGTAACCGGGTGTATCAATCATAATCTTTTTGTAGGAGATTAGAGATACAGTGGACCGTACTAATATCATCTACAGCCAGGAATAAGGGGTAAATAAGGAGCACCAGGTATCTATATCAACAGGAGTATACATCTACCAAAGACCTGTAACGTTACGTCTGAAGTGACTTGACGCGTATATTAAACACGTTTGCATGCATGCTTTACCGGAGGGAGATGAACAATGGGAACGCCTGAGACAGGGCGAAGAGAGTGCATTGTTTTCCATTTATCAGCAGTATTACAACCAGCTTTACAAATACGGTCTGCGTGTTACGGGCGATGCGTCGCTGGTGGCGGACCATATCAACCAGGTATTTATGGAGTTGTGGGAGCATCACGGCAGTCTTAAAGAGGTGCGGAATGTAAAAGGTTATTTGCTGACCTATCTGAAGCGGAAGATATTCCGGGATCAGGAGCAGCGAAGGCGACATGATCTTTTTTTGAAGGAGCAGGTAAACGAGGATCTATCGTTTCAGCTATCTGTGGAGGAGCATATGATACAGTTGCAGTTGCGGGAAGATCAGCGGCGGCAGCTGTTAGCGGCTGTAAATAACCTGAGTTTACGGCAGCGAGAGCTGATACGGTTACGGTATTTCGATGAGCTGAGTTATGAAGAGATCGCGCGTAAGACCCGGTTATCAACCCGGACGGTGTATAATAACATTTCGTTGGCTATCCATGCATTGAAGAAGGCGTTGCTAATAGGGTTGCTGATTTAATAGTATTTTCGCTTCATTTTAATATTCTAAATTATTTCCCAATAATTTTATATGTAAACAGGTAAATCTGTCGCGATCGTTGCACTATTAGATACAACCCAATCGCTTATGCCGGACTATACTCAATTTGATGTAGCAGATTTCCTGGAAGATGCGGCGTTTATTGCCTGGTGTAAGGGAGATGTTATTGCATCAGGGCATGACTGGGAGGCCTGGTTAGCGGCCTACCCGGAGCGGCGACCGGATGTGGAGGCTGCCCGTACGCTTTATTATGCGATGAGTGGTGAGTTGCCGGCGGATATTATTGAAGCGAGAGCGGAGGGTCTCAGGCAATTGATGTTGGCGCAGCCTGTTGCGCCTGCCCGCCTGGGAATGAGGCGTGTACTACGCCGGTATGCTGTACCTGTTGCTGCTATGTTGGCGGGGTTGGCAGTTATGGTGTTGTATTACTGGCAACGACGGGATAGCGGACACGTGTACCGTAGCGATGCCGATGACCGGCGGACGTTGCAACTGTCGGACGGGAGCCGGGTGACTTTATATCCTAACAGCCGGTTGACAGTACCGGCGCATTATAATACTACTGATCGCCGCATCAACCTGGATGGGCAAGCATTTTTTGAAGTGGCGTCTGTACCAGACCGGCCTTTCACCGTTGTTACTAACCAACTTTCTACGACCGCACTGGGTACTTCTTTTATGGTGCGAGATTACAATGACCAACAGGGTACGCGTATATCCCTGATGACCGGTAAAGTAGCAGTCGCCGGTATACCTGGGGCGCAATCTTCTCTTATCCTTACACCGGGGGAACAATATATACAAGGTGATCCTGTTAAGGGATCGGGTAAGCATCTTTTCGATACACTCAGTGTGCGTGCGGTGGAGCGGGGGCTGTTAACTTTTAAAGATGCCAGTTTCAACGAAGTAGCAGAAAAACTAGCCGCCTTTTATGGCGTAACGATCCATGTTGATCCGGCACTGCATGATATTAAACATTTTACCGGCCAATTTGAGCACGAGCCTTTGTCACACGTACTGGAAGTGCTACGTATCATCAACGGTTTTACCATTCTTCAGGAGGGGAGTACTATATACATTTCAACAACAGTGAAACATTAGTCTTACAATTTCTGTCGCTTCATTACTCATTAAAAATCAGTCCATGTTATCAGCTTTAATTCCACTATGCAGGAAGCACTATTACCTATGGCTTTTATGTTGTATGCTATTGTCTTACCGTTCAGCATTTGCCGGTGATGAGGTACAATGGGAACAGGGTAATAATCCCACGCTAACACTAGGATTTACGAATGCATCTGTGCTGGAAGCATTCCGGCAGATCACGGTGGTGACGGGTATGCAATTTTCCTATAACAAGGAGGATATTGATACCGGTCGCCGGATACGATTGGTCAGTCAGAAAAGGAAGTTGACCGAGTTATTAGATGCTATTGGTCAACAGGTACATTTAAAGTTTACGCAGGTCAACAAGACGATTGCGGTAAGTGTGCCGGAGCCGGAGCAGTTGCCTGCCTCTGCGGCGGGACCTATGTTGACACCGCTGATGGCAACAGATACGGTGCCTGCAGGTGTTGGTAATATGACGATCAAGGGGCGTATTACTACGGCCCGTAATGAACCATTGCCAGGGGTAACGGTAAAAGTGAAAGGCAGCAATGCGGGTGCTGTGACCAATGGAGAAGGGTACTATACGCTCTCTAATATATCACGGGATGCGATGCTGATATATTCGTTTGTCGGTTATCTGCAACAGGAAGAGCGGGTATCGGGGCGTCAGACCATTGACGTGCAGCTGCAGGAAGATACCAGGAAGATCAACGAGGTGGTGGTGACGGCATTAGGTATCAAAAGACAGAAAAAGGAAGTAGGCTATTCCACGGAGAAAGTGACAGGTGTGGAGATTGCACAGGCAGCGGCTCCTAACATTGTGAATGCGCTGAGTGGTAAGATGGCGGGTGTAAACGTTGTGCAGCCGGGCGGTGTAGAGGGAGGCAAAACGCGTATCACTATACGAGGTAATACGAGTATCAAGGGGAATAATGAGCCATTGATCGTTATCGACGGTTTGCAGTTTGAAAATGACGGAGGGATATCCAACAGTATAGAGTCTGGTAAGGACTGGGGATCTGCTATCAATAACATTGACCCTAATGATATAGAAAGCATAGATGTATTGAAAGGGCCGACAGCGGCGGCATTGTATGGTGCACGCGGTGCCAATGGGGTGATCATGATCACGACGAAAAAGGGACGTAATAAGAAGGGATTGGGTATTGAATATGCCGGTGAGTTTAAGCTGACGAAAGCTAACATGTTTCGCGATGTGCAGAATGAATTTGGGATGGGCGGACCTGCCTGGGGGGATGTGGAGCCACGGTTGCTGAAAAACAGTGACGGTGAAAATGTGTTGCCGAAGTTCTGGGGGCAGTCGCATACGGGAGATGGCAATACTGCTACTTCGCTTGGTAAACGGGCTACCTGGGAGAACTTCAGCTGGTATTATTCTGGTCTTTCCTGGGGACCCCGGTTGGATGGTTCGCCGGTACGCTGGTGGGATGGACAGGTACGGTCTTTTTCTCCGCAGCCGGACAATGTGAGTTTGTTCTTTAAGACGGGTACTACCATCAAACATAATGTCTCCTTCAGCAATGCCGGAGATTTCGGCAGTTTCCGGGTGTCGTTGGGGAGAATGGATAATGATGCGGTGGTACCTAATAGTAACTTCAGCCAGACGTCTGTGAATATTGGCGCCAGTCTGAAAATATCTAGCCGGCTGAAAGCGGATGTGGCGATGAACTACCTGCGATACGACCGTAAGAACTCGCCTACGCTGGGTTCGGATGCTAATTCCTGGGGGTATCAGTCCTTATATGGTTATCCGAGGGAGTGGCGGCCTATAGAGCGCGATACCTATGAAAATCCGGATGGTAGCAAGAATGCCTTCAATAACTACCCGAATATGGGTAAGTATACTTCCTATGCTGACTATATCGGTACGGCGGGTAGTCCGGGTAATTTCTGGTGGAATACTTATAACAACAACACGTTCCTGGGGCGGGATAAGATATTCGGTACTATCACGCTGAACTATGAAGCTACTTCGTGGTTGAATGTGATGGGCCGTTTGGGGATAGACCGCCAGTTTGACCTGCTGGAGTATAAGAATAAGCCTACCAGCATCAATGGGATCACTGATGGGAAATATGGCATCAATGAGAATAAACTATTTGTGCAGAATCATGAGTTCCTGGTGACGGCACATAAGGAGAATATATTGCCGGACTTTAATGTACGCCTGTCAGTAGGCGGTTCTACCTGGCAGCGTAAGATCAATAACTTCAACGCCTCTACGGGCAACAATAACTGGAGTGCGCCGTGGGTGTATGCATTGAACAATGTAAAAGACAAGAATGCGTTGGAGCTGGCCGATATTACCAACCTGGGATATGGGCTTTACAACAAGAAGCTGAATTCATTGATGGGATTGCTGGATCTGTCATACCGGGATATGTTGTTCCTGCAGTTGAGTGCCCGTAATGACTGGGCTTCTACTTTGCCTAAAGGAGCTAATTCTTATCTGTATCCTTCTGCCACTTTGAGTTGGGTATTTACGGAGCTGGAAAGTCTGAAGGGGATGAAAGGGCTCAGTTTTGGTAAGCTGCGGCTGGCCTATTCGAATGCTGCCAGGGATGCGGACCCTTATAAGGTAACACCTACTTACGGTGTGGGTACTTCTGCTAATCAGTTGGTGTTGTCGTTGCCGGTGATCGTGCCTGCCAGTAACTTGAAGAATGAGACGACCCGCGGGATGGAAGCGGGTGTACAATTAGGGTTCCTGGATGGAAGGTTAAACCTGGATATGGCTTATTACCGCAACCGGTCTTATAACCAGCTGCTGACCAGTAACCTGCCTTTGTCTTCTGGCGCGGGGCAGTTCTTATTCAACTCTGGTGTGTTGCAGAATACGGGACTGGAGGTGATCCTTGATGCGAAGATACTGGACCGGAAGGAAGTGTCCTGGAATTCAGGGTTGAGGCTGTCGAACAACAAAACGAGGGTGGTGGCATTAGATCCGAAGGTGCAATACCTGAGCCTGGGTGATCTGTGGGGGCGTTATGGTCCTTCTATCAATGTGAAAGAGGGAGATACGTACGGTACTATTTATGGTTATGATTACCAGTATGATGCCAGTGGCCGGAAGCTAGTGAGTGACGATGGTACCCGTTACCTGACTACGGCGGAGAAGGTACCTATTGGTAATGCCAATCCGAAGCTGACCGGTGGATGGACGAATACGATCAGTTATAGGGGCATTACGTTGTCTGTACTGACAGATTTCAAGTGGGGTGGTGACATTTTCGCCGGTTCTTATGCCTACGGTGTGTTTTCCGGGCAGAGCCCGACTACGCTGGCAGAGCGTAATGGCGGCGGATTGCCATATACAGATGCCGACGGGGTGACCCGCAATGTGGGTGTGATACTGGACGGTGTGACCCGGGACGGCAAAGTGAATGACAAGGTGGTGCATTATCTCTGGAAGTATATGGGTAACATCGGTTCGGGTTGGGGTAACTGGAGTATCAAAGAGAAGGACCCTGTCACGGGTGCGGAGGTGAATAAGGAATATGGTTTCCTGCACAAGCCAGCCATTTTTGATAACAGCTGGGTGAAGTTGCGGGAGGTATCTATTTCTTACCAGGTGCCTTCTAAAGTGGTACAGCGCTGGAAGGTGATACAAGGTTTGAGTGTGTATGTAACGGGCAGGGACTTGTTCTACATCTACAAGAACCTCCCGGATAATATCAACCCGGAAGGTAGTATCAGTGCGGGCAATGCGCAAGGTTTTGAGTGGGGCGGTTATCCCAACATGCGTTCTTTTGCACTAGGAGTAAGATTATCACTGTAAGATCAAACCATCAACTATTATGAAACAGATCAAACAATCCATACTATTCGTGTCGTTGTTGTTGCCGATGACGATCTCCTGTAATAAAGACCTGGTGGAGATGAACAAGAATCCGCAGGAAGTGGAGACGCCTAGTATTCCGGGCCTTTTCAACAAGGTGGTATCGGAGTCGAGTTTTACGCTACACAAGAACCTGACCTTACTTTATAACGAGCTTTATTTTCCTTACAGTCAGCTGACGGCAACGTCGAAGAAACTGGGTGTAGATCCTATATTAGGCAGTAATACCAGTAACTGGACCAGTTATTATACGATGTTGGCGCATCAGCGGAAGCTGGAGGACCTGTTGAACAATTATGCTGGTGATAAGGCATCGCTGGTGAATGTGCAGGCGATGTTGAAGGTGATCAGTGCGATGAAGACGCTGGAGGCGGTAGATGTATTTGGTGACATTCCATATACCAGGGCTGGCTATGCATATTTTACGGGTACTCAGCAGGTACTGCGGCCGGCATTTGACGATGCGACCGGTGTTTACAAAACGGTGTTGACGGATCTGAAGTGGGCATCGGATCATATTGTGACGGACCCTACGGCGCGTACGCCATCGGGCTCGCTTTATTATACGCTGGATGCAGCGGATGTATTATTTGGCAACAAGATGTTGCTGTGGCAGAAATTTTCCAATGCCTTACGATTAAGGTATGCAGCACGCATATATGAAAAGGACGCAGCGACTGGCGGGGCTATCATCAAGGAGGTGTTGGATAACAACCAGCCATTGCCTGCGGAGGGTGAGGATGTACAGTTCCTGCGATTGGCCGGGGACCGGCCACAGGTATCTTTTGCGGCGGCGGGGAGTAATGGTGTAAGGATGGGTACCAATATCTGGAAGTGTGTGTCTTCTTCTAATGCGACTGATGGCAGCGGGATCTTTGATCCACGGGTGCCGGTATTTTTCGAGACGAATAAGCAAGGCCAATGGAAGCCTTATCCGCAGGCACCTGGTACGGGAGCGCCTGTTGACAATGGGGACCCTTATAACGGTGATCGTAACAACCGGATCAAGTCTGATTTCTCCGCCGTGAATTATGACCTGATCATGGATGTGAAAGCGTTGCCAGACATTGCGATCTCTACGGCGGAAGTGAACTTTCTGAAGGCAGAAGCTTATCAGCGGGGGATGGGAGTAGGCAAGGATGTGAATAAGGCCGGGCAGGCTTATTTGCAAGGTATACGGGAGTCTGTCAGCTTTTGGTATAAGGTGGTAGCGAAGGTGGAAGTGTGGAATAACCGGCCGGTGGCGCCGGATGCTACCAAACTGGATGCTTTTTTACGCCATCCGCAAGTGGCGTTTCCTACAGGGGATGATCAGCAGTTGCGCGCCATTTACCGTCAATACTGGCTGTCGTTGTTCTGGCAGCCTAATGAGGCTTTTTATCTGCTGCGGCGGACGGGCGGTATGACCCCTACGGATGCTCCTGTGGATATGAGTTTCAGCCGGCTGAACTATCCTGCCAGTGAGCGATTGGATAATACCGAGTATTATAATGCGCAAGTCAGTAAGATGGGAGGAGATGATATCGGCAAAAAGATCTGGTGGATGAAATAACAGAGGACTACCATGTAGGCTTTAGCTAAGGCACATATAAGGGAGGGACTCACAACGATGCTCATTTTTTCATTATTAACCACAAATCTTAGCGTATGAAAAAAGAGAAGACCTTATTATCCTGGATGGTTTCCGTTGCGCTTGCGGCCGGGTTGTTAGCAGGTTGTAGAAAAGACCTGGCAACGACGGACGCTGCGGAATCCGCCATTCAAAAGAAAGTATCTACAGAAGCCGTGAATACTGCCCAGACGGTCAGTCTGGAGAAGGGGGTGCTTTACTATCCGAAGGGGCAGAGTGCGAATACTAACAGTAAAACTTTGATGATCGATGATGCTTATGACCTAGGCGCGTATGCACATATGTTGACAGCTGCGGAGAAGCGGGGGTTAGGTAATAATGTGCGACTGAAGCTAAAAGTATATCCACAGTATGCGCAAACGGAGCCTTTCGGGCATTTCTATTATGTGAAGACGAAGGCGACCGACACCATAGGTAGTATTACCGCTGCGAGCCTGAAGAGTATCTATTATGACAAGCGGGTATTGATGTCTATTTATATCCTGCCTTACCTGTCTATAGGATGGGGGCCGGTGACTGCCAATACATCTCCGACGCCTTACGAAATAGATATCAGTCCTTTTGCCAGTGCGTTACGTGATCCGGATTCTACTGTTTGGATCGTATCAACGATGGGGCAGCCAGCGACGCCGGATGGCAAGGCTACCTATAAAATGGATGTGGATCTTTACAGCGACGGCAGTACGGATAATACGACGTGGCTATATAACTATGTAAAACGTATTTATAGTAACATGCCTGGTCCTTCCGGCTGGCCAACGATTACTAGTACTATTACGCAAAGTTTTGTACTGGAGGCAGACATTACCAATCCGGTAATCAGGATCAATTCTACATACGACGAAGGTGGCTTTACGGAGAATGTACTTACGATTGACAATGCGAGTACTTATAACTTTTCTACCCGGATGACCTGTACACCGAATAGCTATTATGCTAACCGGAACCCATCGGTGACTGCGTCTACCTATGAACTATGGAATTATCCTACCCGCAACTATTGCCAGGGAGCGGAGGTGACTCCACGTATGGTGGCGCTGAGCGGGACGCTGAAGAAAGGGACCCATACGCTCAAGCTAGATATGAGCAAGGGGTATGAAACGGCGTGGACAAATCCTCCCGGTGTAAGTGCGTCTACTTCGCAAAAGCCGAGGCAGGTAGGCATTTCGATCATTGGCAAGCGATAGATCAATATAGCTGATTACATAGAACAATGAACACGGCCGTCGCTTTTATTGAGCGGCGGCCTTTTTGTCTATATCCGGTTAATATTCCGTTTGTCTAAATAATTATGATTTTCAGAATATTAATTTTAAATTAACCATCCTCCAACATGATCTGTTAAATAGAAAAAAGAAAAAGCATGCCATTAAATCCTAATGAAAGCTCCCGCAGGGGCTTTATCAGTAAACTTGCTAAAGGTGTGGTGGGCGCAACGCTTCTGCCAAACATCATTACAGCAGCAGACAAGCAGCGAAACATCCAGTCACTATCACGGGCAAACGAAAAGTACGGTCCCAATGACCAGATCCAGGTAGCCCTGATAGGTGCAGGGGGGATGGGTACTGCGGATGCCAATACGGCGATGACGGTACCTGGTGCGAAGATCGTAGCTGCCTGTGACCTGTATGATGGTCGTCTTGCAGATGCAAAGAAAAAATGGGGTAATGATATTTATACAACCAGGGATTACCGGGAGATACTGGAGCGTAAGGACATAGATGCGGTGATCATTGCTACGCCTGATTTCTGGCATAAGGAGATCTCTGTGGCGGCGATGAACAAAGGTAAGTCCGTGTATTGTGAGAAGCCGATGGTGCATGATGTAACGGAGGGGCCGGCTGTAGTAGAGGCGCAGCAACGTAACAGCAAGATCGTATACCAGGTGGGTAGCCAGGGTATGAGTTCGCTGGGTAATGAGAAGGCGAAGCAGCTTTTGAAAGAAGGTGCTATTGGTAAGCTCAACTACGCAGAAGGTTTCTGGGCACGTATGTCTCCATTTGGCGCCTGGCAGTATCCTATTCCGGCAGATGCATCTACCAAGACGGTGGATTGGGATGCTTACCTGAAGAATGCTCCAAAGCGTAGTTTTGATCCATTACGTTTTTTCCGCTGGCGTAATTATAAGGATTATGGTACCGGTGTTTCCGGCGATCTTTTTGTGCACCTGTTTTCGAGCCTTCATTTTGTGACGGGTTCTATCGGGCCGGACAAGATCATGGCTACGGGTGGGTTGCGTTACTGGAAAGACGGACGTGAGGTACCTGATATCATGCTGGGTATGTTTGATTATCCGGAGACGGACATACATCCTGCTTTCAACCTTTCGCTGCGGGTGAACTTTGTGGATGGTACGGGCGGTACTAACTATCTGCGTATGGTGGGAAGTGAAGGGTCTATGACGGTCGAGTGGGATAAGGTGACGTTGTATAAGAACAAGATATATGAGGCGGAAGATGATCCGTTATTACAGACGAAAGCCGGACAGGAGAATGGCAAACAATATGTATACGACCGTAAGAGCATGTTGCCGCCTGATAAGCTGGAGTATGTGGCTGATAAGGGGTATAAGGGAGCGCACTTTGATCACTTCTACAACCTGTTTAACGCGATGCGTACTGGCGGTAAGGTAAGTGAGGATGCGCTGTTTGGTTATCGTGCAGCGGCACCTGCTTTGCTGTGTAATGATAGTTATTTCAATAACAAGATCATACATTGGGATCCCAAGAATCTGAAACAAGTGAACAAATAAAAACAGTAACATCATGAAGAAACTAATCATTCCTGCGCTGTCTGTGATGACCATGGCTGTAGCGGCTTGTGGGGGCGGTGCGGGTACGGAAACCGGCAAGGATTCGGCGGCGGTTACTGTAGATACTGCCGGAACGGTCGTGCCTACGGACACCAGTGCTGCGAACACGCTGACGGACGCGGAGAAAGCGGAAGGGTGGAAGTTGCTCTTTAACGGGCAGAACCTGGATGGCTGGCGTATGTACAAGAATAAGCCATCCAATAGCTGGACGGTAGATAACGGTACTTTACACTGTCTGGGTAGTGAGACTGACAAAAGCGATAAACGCGGGGACCTGATCACTACAGATGAATACGAGAATTTTGAGTTTGCGACGGATTGGAAGATAGCGCCGAAGGGGAACAGTGGTATCCTGTATATGGTGAATGAGGAGTACGATGCGTCTTACCTGAGTGGCCCTGAGTACCAGCTGATAGATGATGAAAATTTCCCAGAGAAGTTGGAGAACTGGCAGAAGACGGGTGCTAACTATGCGATGGATCCTCCGTTGAAGCTGGCAGCCAAGCCAGTGGGTGAGTGGAACCATACCCGTATTATTGTGAATAAGGGGCATGTGGAGCACTGGCTGAACGGGGAGAAGGTAGCGGAATATGATATGAACAGCGATGCCTGGAAGAAGCACAAGCAGGAAGGTAAGTGGAAGGATGCGAAGGGATATGGCGCTAAGCAGAAGGGGCATATCTGTGTGCAGGATCACGGCAGTGAGATCTGGTTTAAGAATGTGAAATTAAAGCAGTTGTAGGTCGTTGGGGTAAGACATCCTTTCTACAGCTGGAAATAACGGACAGGCTGGCCAATGGCCGGCCTGTTTTATTTGGTGGACAAGAAAAAGGGGGGATCATGATAAGCAGTAAGGGGAATGATATGTTATTGACAGACAGTAAGTTGCATACTTGTTGCATATAGGTTGTATAAGCGTTGTATAAGCATTGTATATGCAACTATATGCCTAGCTTATACAATGGTTATACGAATGCTATAGGAATGATACAGGAGAGCTATAGGAGAGATTGGGGTATGTTATCTAGTGAGGGGGTATAAAAAAGGCTGATCTGCGGATCAGCCTTTTTTGTTATGATCGGTACCCTGTGGAGGGTATCGATGGTTATTATTTGCCAGCTGCTTCGAAGTGTTTGGATACTTCGTTCCAGTTTACCACGTTCCAGAAAGCTTTGAGGTATTCCGGGCGGCGGTTTTGGTATTTGAGGTAGTAAGCGTGTTCCCATACGTCAACGCCGAGGATGGGGGTGCCTTTTACTTCGGCTACATCCATGAGGGGGTTGTCTTGGTTGGGAGTGGAGGTTACTTCCAGTTTGCCATCTTTTACGATGAGCCATGCCCATCCGGAGCCGAAGCGGGTAGCGCCGGCTGCGGCGAATTTTTCCTGGAATGCTTCGAAGGAGCCGAAAGCGCTGTTGATGGCATCTGCCAGTTTGCCGGAGGGGGTGCCACCAGCGTTGGGGGCTAATATTTGCCAGAAGAAGCTGTGGTTCCAGTGACCGCCGCCATTGTTTCTAACGGCGGGGCTGATTTTACCGGCTTGGGCAACCAGTTCTTCGAGGGATTTATTTTCGTTTTCGGTACCGGCTACCGCTTTGTTGAGGTTGTCTACGTAAGCCTGGTGATGTTTACCATGGTGGATTTCCATAGTGGTTTTATCGAAGTGTGGCTCCAGTGCGTCAGTAGCATAAGGTAAGCTCGGAAGTGTAAATGCCATAACTTATTTTTTTTATGGATTAAATAATAATGTTCCTTTTTATAGGCCATCAAATTTAACGCCTAATCTATTAAATATCAAACGCGGGCGTGGAGGAGGCGCTATTATGCTGCGCTGATGCCGGGTTTTATGTACCTTCACGGTATAGTACTGTGGCTTTTAGGGAAGGAGACTTTAGGGTATTGACGGTGAGGAGGGTAGTTTTTGCCTCATCGGGGTGTAGGTCGGTTTCCTGTGTTTGTGACCCCTGGCCTGCCTGTCGGGGAGACGTTGTACATATTGGATTTTATTTTATATTTACGTATATACGTTATCACAACTAAAAGGGGAATAGGGTACAAGCGTATGTCTTTTACCAGGGTCGAGCAACCCTTTGGTAGGTTTTTTTCGTAAGTAAGGGCGTGTATGCCTGTTGTATCTTCTCAAGGAACTGGCGGAGCTGATTTACTGTGCGTGTATGGATTGTTCACTATTGTTTGTTTAAAACTTAATGTATGCAGACAGATTCGGATATGGAGCGGCACCAATCCCTCAATGCCTTAATAGAGCAAAATGAGCAATTAAGGACACGCATTCAACGACTGGAAGACATCCTGCATCATGTGCCGGCTATGTTGTATACCTCAGATAATGCCCAAAAGACGGTCAACTGGTGTAACCAGGGGATGGAAGAAGCGACCGGGTTTAGCCTGGAGGAAATGGCTGATATGGGGATGGGTTTTTTCCGGGAGATCATGCATCCTGATGATTTTGAGTTGGCGGCGATTGCGCAGCAGTCATTTAAGGACAACAAGAATTTATTTGGCGGGGTGACCCGTATCCGGAAGCGGGGTCAGGATGACTGGCGATGGCTGGTGGGGTTGGCGGTTCCCTTTACGCGGGATGAGTATGGTGGGGTACGGGAGGTGATCTGTGCTTTCCTGGATCTTTCGGTAGCTATCGATACGAACGAGCAGCTGGCGGAGGCGATGCGGGAGGTGTTACGCCGGCAGAATGAGAATTTACTTAATAAATTGACGGCCCGGGAGAAGGATGTACTGGAATTGGCGGTAAAGGGGCTGAATAACAAAGAGATTGCACAAACGCTTAACCTTAGCCGTTATACTGTAGAGACCCATCGTAAGAACATCCGGTTAAAGCTCAAGGTAAGGAACACTACTGAGCTGATTGCCCTGGCCCGGAAGGTTGGTTATCAATAGATTGCCCCCCAGCAATTTTCAAAAGTGTCTGATTTTGACCATTTTTTATCAAAAATACCCAAGGTTGGGTATTTGCCCGCTTTTTAAAGTCTACTAATTTAGTGCACACAATCAAAGACTGAATTTTATAGTTTTTTTATTAACCAAGGGAAAGATTTTTAGATGTAATACCCCTATCACTATGATAACCGACGAAAGAGCATTTATTATCCTACAACTGGACGATACTGCGACAGCAGAAGAGATCGTAACACGGTACCAAACGTTAAAACTTCAATACAGTAAGATTAAAGAGGAGACAGAAGATCTCAGGACGCGTTTGGCTTACCAATTAAAACAAATAGAACTAGACGACGCTTTTATATATTTCAGAAGCAAGCAAAGGGTCTGAAAAGTTATTGTATTTTTCATTCGTTGTATTTTTAAGCTCAGCCTTTTCGTCCATTGTTTGTCTTTTACCCCAAATCTTATTGACGGTGTCCTTCTGTACGGTGTGCTGGTGTGTAGTCTTTCTTCAAATGCTTCACCAGTATTAATTTTTATTATATTTATGTTGTCATGGCCCCGATTCGACGAGTGCCTGTAGAAAAGTTTTGTCGTAGACACCACAAACATTATTCCCTATGTTGAATGTATTTATGATGGCCGGCCTGTTGCTGGTATTGCTGGTCATACTGACCAGTTTTGTTACGGTACAGCAAGGTACGATTGCTGTGACCACTATTTTCGGAAAGTATAACCGGATACTTTCGCCGGGGTTGAACTGGAAGGTGCCGTTGATAGAAAAGGTGTTCAAGCGGGTATCGATCCAGAACCGGTCGGTAGAGTTAGAATTTCAGGCGATTACGATCGACCAGGCCAATGTATATTTTAAGGCGATGCTGTTGTATTCTGTATGGAACCAGCAGGAGGAGACGATCAAAAATGTGGCGTTCAAGTTTATGGATGAGCGTAGTTTCATGCAGGCGCTGGTGCGTACGATCGAGGGATCTATCCGAGGTTTTGTGGCTACCAAGCGCCAAGCGGAGGTATTAGGATTAAGGCGCGATATTACGGAGCATGTGAAGGAGCAGATTGACAAGACGCTGGAGGACTGGGGGTATCATTTGCAGGATCTGCAGATGAATGATATTACTTTTGATGATGTGATTATGAAGTCGATGGCGCAGGTGGTATCGTCTAATAACCTGAAGGCTGCGGCAGAGAATGAAGGGCAGGCATTACTGATTACGAAGACGAAAGCGGCGGAAGCGGATGGTAACGCGATCAAGATTGCGGCGGAAGCGGAGCGGCAAGCTGCGCAACTGCGTGGACAAGGGGTGGCATTGTTCCGTGAAGAGGTCGCTAAGGGTATGACTATGGCTGCCAAGGAGATGCAGCAGGCTAACCTGGATACCTCTGTTATCCTGTTTTCCATGTGGACGGAAGCGATCAAACATTTCTCTGAGAACTCCAAGGGGAATGTGATCTTCCTGGACGGTTCTTCTGAGGGGATGGAGCACACCATGCATCAGATGATGGGTATGAACAAGCTGATGGAGCCGCAGAAGGGCAGATAATTGCTATGTTATTATAACAAAGGGCCTCATGATGTAAGCGATCATGAGGCCTTTACTTTTTTTATATACGGTTGTTATCATAACGGTTGTGCTTGTACGCCGTCTTTGGTCATCTTCACCGGTAGTATTCTGCCATTGTTGTCGAAGTGCATTTCGTCGATGCAGGTGGCGCGGTGGTCGCGATGTGTATCGCCCAGGGGGCGTCTGTGATAGACGATATACCATTTGTCTTTCCCAGGTACTTGTATCACGGAGTGGTGGCCGGCGCTGGTAGCTACCTCTGGGTCCTGCTGCAGGATTTTATCCAGCCGTTTGAAGGGGCCCATGGGGGAATCGGCGATGGCATAAGAGACGCTGTAGTCGGGGCTGCCCCATCCGCCTTCTGACCACATGAAATAGTATTTGCCGTTGCGGATGAACATAAAAGGCCCTTCTACATATTTTTCCGGTGTGATCTCTTTGTAGGTGGTACCATCGGGGAAGGGGAGCAGGCCGGTAAAATCGGGTTTGAGCCGGGCGATGTTGCAATGTCCCCATCCGCCGTAGATGATATAGTACTGTCCATCTTTATCTTTAAATACAAACTGATCGATGGGTTGTGCGCCATTGTAGATTTCGCCGATGAGGGGTTTGCCCAGGTAGTCTTTATAGGGACCTTGTGGTTTATCACTTACGGCTACACCTATACCGCCGACCTCTTTTTTAGGATTGTGTATGTCGTTGGCGCCGAAGAAGAGGTAGTAACGTTTATCTTTCTCTACGACGGCGGGCGCCCACATGGCTATTTTAGCCCAGGATACGTGTTGGGTATCCAATATGTGTTTGTGTTTTTTCCAGTTTACGAGGTCTTTGGAAGAGAAGGCGTCGAAGAATACCTGCTCTTCGTACCGTGCGGAGTAAGTAGGAAATATCCAATACTGTTTGCCAAAGACGATGCCTTCGGGATCGGCGTACCAACCCGGGAACACGGGGTTGCCGGACGTCTTCTTTGGAGCCGGTGCTTGCGCGGCTGCGGAGGCATACATGATGATGGAACAAAGCCCAGACAAAACATACTTCTTCATCATAAAATCATTTGCACTAAAATAGAAATTCTCACAAGAGAAGATGAGAAAGTTTTATGGCTGGCGGTTCTCTGTTTTCCAATGGAAGGTATTGGAATCTACTTGAGATTTATGGAGCAGACGGTTCAGTTCGTATATGGCGGTTTGAAATCTTTCTTTGCTGATGTTGTGGCGAGCCTGGCCGACCATATAGATATGGAAGGAGGGTCGTAGCCGTGCCTGGGCCAGCAGGATATTAATACCCGGGAAGCTTTTGGCAAAGGCGGTGTTTAATTGAGTGGTATCGTGCAGGGGGATGCTCCAGTTGACGCGGAAGGGCATGGTGGTGGTATCGTCGGTGAGGCGGGATACTTTGATGCGTTGTTCCGGATCGTAGGCGCATAGTAGCAGTTGCTGGTCGCTGCTATCTGAGTAGGCGGTGATGCCTTTATGCAGCCGGATGACGGCGGAGTCGACGGTGATGAGGTAGGGATATAATGGTGCTGAGCGGGGACTATCCAGGAATTTCCGCATGTCGGCGTTGGCCTGTGAATATTGAAACAGCTCGATATTGAGCGGATTGTCGGTATTTATGCGTGGCAGGAGCCGGAGGGTAGCGGCCGTGTCGTTCGTATACAGGAAGAGTTCTCCTTCTGTTTTCATGCGTTCCCGGAGGGAGTCCTGCATTTCCTGCCGGTAGTAATTGAACATGTATTCGGAGCTACGTTTAAGTTTTCCGATATCGGGCTGGCTACCGAACCATTTGGGGCCGCAGGCCCTGATCATGAAGAGGACGGCTAATATAAAGCCCAGAGGTACTGCCCAGGTGATTTTGCCACCTTTGGCGGTAATGTCTTTGAGTTGTCCGGAGACGGGGGTGGGAGTGGTTTGTTTTTTTGTTGTTACTTTTTGTGGGGAGGGTATTTTTTTGTTATCCAGTTTGGCCATGTGTTTTTCCAAGGCGGTGAGGAAGCTCCAGAAGGTGTCCAGGTCTTCTTTGGTGTTGGCTAGCAGGCCGCGGTTGGAGCTGTTGAGGTACCAGGCGACGGAGCGGCTGTTGTTGAGTTTGAGCTTCAGGGAAGGTTTGGAATAGGCCCAGGGTGAATATGCTTTTTTGATATCTTCCAAGGGGATGTCGCCATAGCGGGCGGAGGTGATATAGTGTTGATCGAGGGTGATCTCTTCTTTCAGGAATCCGTAGCGTAGGAGGAGTACGGTAAAGGCCAGCAGTAGGGTGATGGCGAAGCCTATGATCCAGCCTACGTTGATCTCAACTTCGACGGAGAGTACTGCGGAGCCCAGTATGAGCAGGGGTATGATCGCTACGGAGGACCATACGAGCGGCATATTGATGATGGGAAAGGAAAAATGTTGTTGCGCCATTGGCTACAGATTGCATATAGTCCCGGTCGTACATTGGCGGATGAACGACCGGGTGGTGATGAGATCAGGTTTTTTCTTCGGAGGATATCCACTTGGGGACATTGGGAGCTTTATAGGCTTCCATCAAGGCAAGTAATACGGGGATATTGTCTGCAGACAGCATCATGTCGCGGTTGATGGGTTTGAGGAGGCCGGCCTGCGTCATGTTGTCTGTGAGTTGCAGGAGGCCATCGTAGAAGCCATTGATATTGAGTAATGCTACCGGGTATTTATGTAGTCCCAGCTGGGCCCAAGTGAGCATTTCGAAAAATTCTTCCATGGTGCCGAATCCGCCGGGGAGTGCGATGACGCCATCGGAGAGTTCGTGCATTTTGGTTTTACGTTCATGCATGGTATCTACCATGATGAGTTGTGTGAGGCCGGTATGAGCGATCTCTTTGCTGCCGAGGAAGTGTGGCAGTACGCCGATCACTTTTCCGCCAGCTTCGAGTGCGCCGTTGGCGACGGCGCCCATGAGGCCTACTCGGGCGCCACCGTATACTACAATGATATTTTGTGTAGCCAGTGTTTTGCCTAAGAGGTAGGCTTGTTCTTCATATATCCTGTCGTTGCCTGAGCTGGAGCCACAGAATACGGTAATGCTTTTCATATTTACGTCACATTTTACGTTGAGCTATTTCCTGCGTTGGGTGAAGAAGGTCTTCACGAGTTGCAGGCTTTGTTCTTCACAAGGGCCTTTTTCCAGTTTGGTTTTTGGATGGAAGGGGGAGTTGTCGCCGGTGCTGCGGCGATAGCTGTTCTTTTCGTCTGCTGCGGCGTATACGATACGGCCTATTTTGCTCCAATAGAGTGCGCCGGCGCACATGAGGCAAGGTTCCAGTGTGACGTAGAGGGTTGCTTCCATCAGGTATTTGCTGCCAAGTGTATTGAAAGCTGCTGTGAGTGCTAACATTTCAGCATGGGCGGTACAGTCATTGAGCAGTTCGACCTGGTTGTGGCCTCTGCCGATGATTTGTCCGCTTTGTACGACTATAGCGCCTATGGGTACTTCTCCTTTGTCGAATGCGAGGCGGGCTTCCCGGAGGGCCTGCTGCATGTAGTGTTCATCTGTCATGCCTTATTATTGAATGAGTTTAAGGAACTCATCTTCTGTCAGGATCTTAATGGTATTGATTTTTTTGGCTTTTTCCAGTTTGCTGCCGGCATCATCGCCAACGATGAGGTAATTGAGTTTGCTGCTGACGCCGCTGAGGATTTTGCCACCCTGCTGTTCAACCATTTCTTCGGCATCGCTACGTTTGAGTTTATGAAGGGTGCCGGTGAAGAGGAATGTTTGTCCGCTGAGGGTGCCTTCGGCGCTGAGGGATCCTTTGGTATTGGTCAGGCTGATACCCAGTTGTTCCAGTTTTTCGAGCATATGGATGTTATCATGGATGCTGAAGAACTGGCGGATGGAGCCGGCTACTTTAGGGCCGATATCTTCGAGTGCGAGGATGGCTTCTTCGGAGCGGTCTTTAAGTTCTAGCAGGTGGGAGACGGAGTTGGCCAATGTTTTGGCGGTGGTCTCGCCTACGTATCTAATGCCCAGTCCGAATATGAGGCGGTGGAGGGGTTGTGTTTTGGATTGTTCGATAGCGGATTGCAGATTGGACAGTGATTTTTTGCCAAAGCCCTCCAGTTGTTCGAGTTTGCTGAAGTCCAGTTCATAGATGCCCGGTATGTCTTTGAGCAGGCCAAGCTGGTAGAACTTGCGCACGTTGCTTTCGCCGAAGCTGCGGATATCCATGGCATCTTTGCTGACGAAGTGGATGATGCGTTCTACGACTTGTGCTTCACAGTTGATGTTGACGCAGCGCCATACGCTTTCTCCTTCGGGTTTGTAGAGGGGGTCTTTACAAACGGGGCAATGTGTCGGGAATACGATGGGTGCTTCGGCGCCATCGCGTAGGTCGGCGATCGACTTAACGATGTAGGGGATTACGTCGCCGGCTCTTTCTACGAGGACGGTATCGCCGATCATGAGATCTTTTTCGCGTACTACGTCTTCATTGAAGAGGGAGATGGAGCCTACGGTTACGCCGCCGATGGGAACGGGGTCTATCTTGGCTACCGGTGTGATGGAGCCGGTGCGGCCTACCTGGAATTCTACTTTGCGTAGTTTGCTGGTAGCCTGGCGGGCTCTGAATTTGTAGGCCATAGCCCACCTGGGGTGGTGGGTGGTCATGCCCATTTTATCTTGCAGTTCGTAGTCATTGACTTTGATGACCATGCCATCTATTTCGTAGGGCAGGTTATCGCGTTCGGTTTCGAATGCGTTGCAATAGTCGATGACGGCCTGTATGCCTTTGAGGACCTTCTTTTCTTTGGCGGGGCTGCGGAAGCCTAGGTTGGAGAGGAGGTCGAGTGTATTGCTATGGGTTTTTATTTCTTTGGGTGCTGTCGTTCCCGGCTCCATGGTATGATAGCTCATATGATAGAGGAATGCTTCGAGGCCTCGTTTGGCTACTTCGCGGGGATCTACCATGCGGAGGGAGCCGGAGGCGGCGTTGCGGGGATTTGCCAGTGGCGGGAGGTTGTCGGCGGCACGCTGTTCGTTGAATGCTTTGAAGGTATTTTTATTGATCAGCACTTCGCCTCTTATTTCGATGGTATGTATGCCGAAGGAGGAGAAGTTGGCAGACAGGGGGATGGATCGTATCTGTTTGATATTGGTGGTGATGTCGTCGCCGGCTACGCCATCACCGCGGGTGGCGCCCCGTACCAATTGATCATTTTCATAGATCAGGGAGATGCTGGCGCCATCGAATTTAGGTTCGATACAGTATTCGATCTCGGAGAGGGCACTGATCTCGCGATTTTTACGATCCCAGTCGTTGAGGTCGTCGGCATCGTAGGAGTTCTCGAGGCTGAGCATTGGCACGAGATGTTGTACGGTGGGGAAGTTTTTGGTAAGGCCCAGTGCGACCCGTTGAGTAGGGGAGTCGGGGCTGACGAGGTGAGGGTTTTCTACCTCCAGTTTTTTGAGCCAGGCGAACAGCTGATCGTATTCATAATCGCTGAGTACCGGATCGCTCTGTACGTAATATCTCCAGTCATTATAGGTGATCACGCGGCGCAGGGCTTCCATGGTGGCGTTGTTATCCTGTAATAACTGGTCCTGCTGTAATTTTGCCAGCAGGTCTTTTGCCAGCTGCGCGAGGGTGATTTCTATTTCCTTTGTATACATAATTAATCAAAACTGTGCGTAAATTTAATCTTTATCGCCAACGCACCGGTTTACCAGGTGTATTTTTTTACGGCGTATGTCAACCAAAATAAACAACACACTATGAAATCAATATCCGGCATCCTGTTACTAGGAGCTTTATTTGCCTGTAATACCCGTCAGCAGGCGGACCTTATCATACATCATGCGACTATTTATACGGTTGATTCGGCCTTTGGCAAAGTTAGTGCTATGGCTGTGAAAGACGGTAAGATATTGGCGACGGGCAGTTCGGAGGATATATTGGCCCGGTATGATGCGAAGGAGGTGAAGGATGTGCAAGGGGCTTTTGTGTATCCCGGCTTTATTGATGCGCACGCGCATTTCCAGGGTTATGGTTATGCCTCGCAGCAGGTGGCGCTGGAAGGGACGAAGAGTTGGGAGGCGGTATTGGATAAGGTGAAAACATTTGCCGCTGCGCATCCTAGGGGATGGATCGTTGGGAGGGGATGGGATCAGAATGATTGGCAGGATAAGGTATTTCCGGATAAGGCGGCATTGGACAGTTTATTTCCTGACCGGCCGGTAGCGTTGGGGAGAGTGGATGGTCATGCGGCTATTGCCAACCAGGCGGCGTTGCAGCTGGCGGGTATACAGCCCGGGCAGCAGGTAGCAGGCGGCGAGATAGAGATGCGGCAGGGGAAACTGACCGGTATATTGGTGGATAATGCGGTGCGGCTATTGCTGGAGAAGCTGCCTGCTCCTGATGTACAGCAACAATCGGAGGCGTTGCTGGCAGCGGAGCGTAATTGTTTTGCGGCAGGATTGACCTCTGTGACGGATTGCGGATTGATGTACAATGATGTATCGGTGATTGACAGTCTGCAGCAGGCGGGTAAGTTGAAGATGCGTATTTATGTGATGCTTTCGGATGTACCAGTGAACTATGACCGTTATTTGAAGCGGGGGCCTTATAAAACGGCTCATCTTAATGTAGGTGGTTTTAAATGTTATGCTGACGGAGCCTTAGGGTCGCGTGGAGCATGTTTGATACATGCATATACGGACCGTCCGGGTTGGGTAGGTTTCCTGCTGAAGGATAAGGCTTATTTTGAGGAACGTGCGGAAAAGCTGGTGAATACTGGTTTTCAGATGTGTACACATGCTATAGGCGATTCTGCGAACCGGGAGATATTGCGTATATACGCGAAAGTGTTGAAAGGGAAGAATGACCGGAGATGGCGTATAGAGCATGCGCAGGTGGTGGATAGTGCTGACTTTGCGCTCTTTGGTAATTACAACATTGTTCCATCTGTGCAGCCTACCCATGCGACCTCTGATATGTATTGGGCTGCTGAGCGGCTGGGGCCGGTACGTGTGAAGGAGGCCTATGCTTATCAGCAGTTATTGCAGCAGAATGGATGGATACCGTTGGGGACTGATTTTCCGGTAGAGGATATTAATCCGTTGAAGACTTTTCTGGCGGCGACTGCCCGTATGGATGCTTCGGGGTATCCGCAGGGAGGGTTTCAGCCGGAGAATGCATTAAGCCGGCAGGATGCGTTGCGGGGGATGACGATATGGGCGGCCAAGGCTGGATTTGAGGAGCATGAGAAGGGGAGTTTGGAGAAAGGAAAGTATGCGGACTTTGTAGTCCTGGATCAGGACCTGTTGGTAATACCATATGATAAAGTGCTGAAAACGCGGGTGGTGGCTACTTATAGTGGTGGGAAGGCTGTTTATGAGCGTGGAGCAGGAAAATAATTTTGTGAAAGTTCCATGTTTATTCTTTAAAATATCCTAACTTTTTGTTGTGTTAACAACATGAAGTAATAGGGAACTTATCACCAGAACAGCAGCATAATACGGACCACATTTCACCCTGTTATTTGCGACAACCAAAATCTAATCTAGCCGCTATGAAAACTCAGAGGAGCGAACCATCTGTCGGGTATTGCGTTTTGTAAAGCCGGTTACTTGCTGACGTTTGTGTATCGGTTATTATTCCACGACTATGTTATCAACGCAGAGCAAAAACATTAACAAGCATTTTTCCGAGATCAGGGATTATTTTAAGATCGCCATCTCTGTGGATTGTGTCATTTTCGGTTTTGACAACAGCGAGTTGAAAGTACTGCTGATCAAGTCTGACCTGGAGGAATTCAAAGGTAAATGGTCGTTGGTGGGCAATATTGTCCATCCGGACGAAGAGCTGGATGTAGCGGCCTACCGGGTACTCAAGGACAGGACGGGGCTGGAGAACCTGTATATGGAGCAGGTACAGTCGTTTGGTCGGGTAAGGCGTCATCCGGCGGGGAGAGTCGTCACGATCGCGTACTATTCGCTGGTCAATATTGAGCATTATGACATACAGGGAGGGGATTATGATCTGCATTGGCATTCGGTGAAGGATATCCAGCAGTTGGCATTTGACCACAAGGAGATCCTCGATGTATGTTACGAGCGATTACAACGCAAGGTAATTGAGCATCCTATTGTATTCAACCTGCTACCACGTAAGTTCTCTCTACGGGAGTTGCAGTGTCTTTATGAATCGATATTGGATGTAAAGCTGGACCGCCGGAACTTCCGGAAGAAGTTTCTGTCTACGGGATTGTTGACGGACTTAAATGAAGAGGAGGAAGATGTGCCACATCGTCCTGCGAGATTATATGAGTTCAATGCAGAGAAGTTTGACCCCAGGAGAAAAGGATATTTAGGCATCGATTTCTAGTGTGACCACTCTCTTTACTTTATAGTGACCCCTTCAGAGAACAATAATTCAGCAATGTTAATTAAGTACAAGTGCCGCGTGTGTAATTAGCTCAGATCAGCTGTTTGGTGTCTTAAAAACAGTATTTCCATCGATCGACATTAAGAATAGTGATGTTTTGCCGAAAAAATTGAGAGAATTGTGTTGCGCCATGCTAAAGGGGTGTGCAGGAATTATCATGTTGATATTTTTTTGACCCGCTATTGCTATGTTTTTTTGGCGTAAAAGTGTACGGATAATAGTTGAGCCAGGGAATGTAGTGCTGTGCTGCATCTTGCTGTGCGTGCAGTTTGCGGGGCGATATGTTTTGTGAAAAACCAGTAGAAAAGTTTTTTTTAACAAAATATTTTAATTAAGATTGTGTAGAAGTTACGCATACATTTACATGCAGAATGATGTGGTGACCCAAGTGACATGAAGACCAAACTATTTCAACCAAGATCAAAAAAAATCCGTCTACAATAACTAACAAATAGTTCCTATAGGAAGCTAATGTGCTGCTGAAGAGTCTCACTATAGAACAATTGTTGGCAATTCCAGAATTAATACAGGACAATGGCTCCTGTTCATTATAGCTTATTATAATTCCACGTCATGAAATCCCAAAGTTTACTAAGCATTCTTGCCTGGTGTTCTATTATGTTACTTTCCCTTGCACAGCAAAGTCTGGCGCAAGGGAAAGTAATCTCGGGAAAGGTTAGCGATGACCAATCCGGAGATCTGTTACCAGGGGTAACCGTAATGGTAAAAGGCACCAACACAGGTACTATCACTGCTCCGGATGGTACATTTAAATTAAACATTAACAACAATGCCTCTACGTTAGTATTCTCTTTTGTTGGTTATGATAACAAAGAGATTGCTATCGGTAATGAAACCGTTTTCAATGTAACGTTGAAGAATGGTAAAGCACTGGAGGAAGTAGTGGTGGTTGGTTATGGTACACAGCGTAAGAAAGATGTGACCGGTGCTGTAACCAAGATCAGTACGAAGGAATTCAATACCGGTGTTATCGCTAACCCGTTGCAGCAGGTGCAGGGTAAGGTAGCAGGTTTGGTTATTGTGCAGCCCGGTGCTGATCCGAACTCCAGTATGACGGTGCGTTTAAGAGGATCTACTTCTCTGCAGGGACAACCGCCGCTGCTGGTGATAGATGGTGTTGCCATGGATGATTTTAACCGAGGTATCAACTCTGTTGCACCTGGAGATATTGAATCTTATGACATATTAAGGGATGCATCTTCTGCTGCGATCTATGGTGCACGTGGTGCCAATGGTGTTATCATTATTACCACCAAGCGTGGCCGTAGCGGTAAGGCTTCTTTGGAATACAGCGCTTTTGCAGCGGTGGAGCGTGTATCCAACCGGTTGAAAATGCTAAGTGCGGATGAATGGCGGAAAGCGGTATCGGATCTGGGTTTGAGTAACGCAGCTGATAAAGGCGCCAACACAGACTGGCAGAAAGAGATTACCCGGGATGCGGTGTCTCACTCCCATAACCTATCTGTAAGTGGCGGCTCTGATAAGCTGAACTACCGTGCTTCCTTTAACTATCTCAAGCAAGACGGTGTAGTGAGGAATACGGGTAAAGAACTGCTGACAGGCCGTATCAACGTGAATCAGAAGGCGCTGAACGACCGGCTTACCATCAACTACCAGCTGAACACCAGCCTGACCAAACGTGATCTGCTGCCGGATCAGCGCGACTTCGCAAAAGAAGATGGTAGTACTATCTTTAACCTCACCTATAACTATCTTCCTGTATATCCTGTCAGGAATTCCGACGGCTCCTATTTTCAGCTGATAGACTTTGAGCTGGAGAACCCGGTAGCCAGGCTGAACCAAATCTATCATAAGAAACGGGAGAACTTTACCCAGGGTTCTGCTAAAATAGATTATCAGGTGGCACAGGGGCTTACGCTAGGTACGTTGCTTGCCAACTCCCGTACCAATGAGTTGGAAGACTATTTTGAACCACGTATCCCGGAGAAAAATAACAAGTCATATGCGTCGAAGATCAACTTCGATAAGGTATTTACCACCTTTGATGTGCACGCTAACCTTAAGCGGACTTTCGGCAAACATAACATCGATATTACGGGTGTGTATGAATATAATAAGTATGTGAACCAGGGATTTCAGGCAGGTGCGAGAGGTTTCCTGCTGCCGGATCTCCTGAATAATAACCTGGGGTTGAATACGGATATCCAGCCGAATGACATTGCTTCTTTTAAGGATGAGAACCTGTTGATATCCTTTTTAGGACGTGTGGTGTACAACTATGCGGATAAATATCTCGTGACTTTCAACTTCCGCAGAGACGGTTCTTCCCGCTTTGGCAGCAATCATCGTTGGGGTAATTTCCCCTCTGCGGCGGTAGCCTGGCGTATAAGCGGAGAAGAATTTATGAAGAAAGTGACGGTGGTCAATGACCTGAAGTTCCGTATCAACTACGGTACTACGGGTAACCAGGAAGATATCGGCCAGTATCCTTATCAGCTGTTGTATGGAAATGTAGGAGCATATTACAACAATGGTAATGTGTCGAACGGTTATGGTATCACCCAGTTGAATAACCCCGATCTGAAATGGGAGGTACGACAATCGTTTAACATTGGTTTAGACTTTTCCTTGTTTAACAGCCGGTTGAATGGTACGGTGGATGTGTTTAACGACAGGACGAAAGACCTGCTGTTCCAATACGACCTGCCGCAACCGCCTTTCCTGACGAACCGTGTGATCGCGAATGCGGCTAATGCAACGAATAAGGGGATTGAGGTAACATTGAACGGTGACATTATCAGGAGTAAAAACTTTACCTGGAATGCTTCACTTAACGTGGCTTCCCTGCGTAACAAGATCACTAACCTATCCGGTAAATTCCAGGGTGCTGACTTGTCTATTACAGCGCGTAACTATGGATTTGCAGATGGGCGTGGGCTTTCGAATGCTTACGTAACCCGGTTGATCGTAGGACAACCTGCGGGCGTATTCTGGCTGCATCATTTTGAAGGATTGGATGCAAACGGTAAGCAGCTATTCACCGACTACCAGGATGGTAAGCGGGTGGGGACTACTACCAGCCCGACAGATGATGACCGCATTTACATTGACCCTACGCCTAAGTTCACATATGGTTTTACCAGTAACTTCTCCTTTAAACAGTTTGATCTCAGTTTCTTCCTGCGAGGCGTAAGTGGTGCGAAGATATTCACCAACACCTTACTGAACCTGGAGAGTGTTACCCGTTTGCCGGGGAACAATGTTACCAAAGATGCGCTTAGTAATGGATTTAAGGAGCAGCCGCAACCCTCTGACTATTGGCTGCGAAATGCTTCTTATCTCAGAATGGAAAACTTGACGCTGGGATATAACTTCAAGGCTAATGCAATAAAAGGTATCAACTCCTTCCGTATTTATGTGGCATCGAACAATCTGTTTGTGATCACCAAGTATCCAGGGATAGATCCTGAAGTAAAAGTGGATGGTAACAAGCGATACATTGATCGTAACTACTATCCGAAGACCCGATCTTTCTCATTTGGAGTGAACGTGAATTTTTAACAGCCGGTAAGCCCTCTAATCATGAAACACAATCAGACATTGAAACTGCTAATAAGTATTTGTTTCCTGTTGGTGACCATTTATGGCTGTACCAAACTGGACTCTAAAGTATACAATCAGACGACCACTTTCTGGAATACGCCGGAACAAGTGGAAGCCGGTCTGGCACCTGCTTATATATCCCTACGTGGTTTTGCTAACGGAGATATATTCAGTTTGCAGGAGGTGACCTCCGATGAAATCATTGTCCCTACCCGTGGTAGTGACTGGTACGACAATGGTCAGTGGCAGCAACTTTGGTTACATACCTGGACTTCCAACCTGGGATTTATGAATGGTGCCTGGGAGTTTATTTACAGTGGTATTGCCCGTATCAATCTGATCAAATATACTGTCAGTAACCTGAAGCCTATCCCTGCGGGACTGGATACCACTAAGGTATTTGCGGAGTTGAACACGCTGAGAGCATTTTATTATTACCAGGCGCTGGATCTGTTTGGTAATGTACCTGTTGTTACTGATTTTAATGCTGATCCGGCATCGTTGAAAAACAGACCAAGAGCAGAGGTGTTTGCCTTTATCGAGCATGAGTTAAAAACGAGCCTGCCTTATTTAAACAGGACTGTTGATAAAAGTTCTTACGGCAAGGTGACGAAGTGGTTTGGGTTTGCACTGTTGGCCAAACTATATCTTAATGCGCAGGTGTATACCGGTGCTCCCCGGTGGAATGAATGTATGGTAGCCTGTGACTCGATCATCAATGCCAACATATACGGGTTATCGAATAATTTCTTTGACAATTTTGTGATTGAAAATGAGAAGTCACCGGAGAATATTTTTGTGATACCATACGATGCTAAAAGAGGGTTGAATGGCTTTAACATACAGATGTTCACGCTGCATTATCAAAGCAATGAGACATATGGTCTAGGGGCATCGCCCTATAATGGTTTCTGCAGTCCGGCTGATTTCTACAATTTATTTGATAGCCAGGATAAGCGCAGAGATATGTTCCTGGTGGGGCAGCAATATGACCGTAGTGGTAATCCGTTGCGTGATAAGCAGGTGAACCTGCCGCTGATATTTGATCCGAACATTGAGGTAATTTCCAGTACAGATCCTAAATTCAGGTTAGTAGGCGCCCGCTCACGCAAGTATGAGTTTACACCTGATACGCCCGGAGATATGAGTAATGATTTTGTAGTCGTGCGTCTGGGGGATATTATTCTGATCAAAGCAGAGGCTGCTTTGCGTAATGGGGCTGCCGGAGATGCTATTGCTACGCTGAACCGCAGTTATGGCGGTTTGCAGGGTGGCGGTGCATCGTTGCGTAGCCGGGCGGGATTAGCGCCTTTTGCGGCACTGACGCTGGATGATATGTTAAAGGAGCGGGCCAGGGAGATGGCCTGGGAAGGATGTCGTAGAACGGATCTAATCCGTTTTGGGAAATACCTGGATGCGAGAAAGCCTGCTAAGCAGGTGTCCGGCGCCTTCCGTACACTATTTCCTATTCCTAAAGCTCAACGCGATAAAAACCCTAGCCTTGTGCAGAATCCAGGTTATGCGGAATAGCCCCTGGGCGCAACCGGTTGTAAAAGACATATTAAAAAAGGCGTCGTATGGCGCCTTTTTTAATATGGGATAGCTACCAAATATTTGTTAACCATTTTATGTCCTTCTTGAATTTTATCCAATCTCCGGAAGTATATGTTTTAAAACCGCCAAAGTATGCCTGTGTCCGCAGGTACAGCAAGCTTTTTCCGTAAATTGCATATCCTGACCCGGATCATTTTCGGACCGGGTTGTAAATGAAAGGAAGATGTCATATACACCACAACATAAAGTACGTATCGTTACCGCGGCTTCTCTTTTTGATGGTCATGATGCGGCTATTAATATTATGCGTCGGATCATGCAGTCTAAAGGGGCGGAGGTTATTCACCTAGGGCATAACAGGTCCGCCGCTGAGATCGTGGATTGTGCTATACAGGAAGATGCGCAGGGGATTGCTGTTACCTCCTACCAGGGGGGGCACGTGGAATTTTTTAAGTATATGTTTGATCTTTTGAAAGAAAAGGGATGCGGACATATCAAACTATTCGGCGGCGGTGGGGGGACTATACTGCCATCAGAGGCGGAGGAACTGCATAAATACGGGATCAGTCGGATATATTCGCCGGATGATGGCCGGCAGATGGGGTTGGAGGGTATGATAGAAGACCTGATCCGTCAGTGTGATTTTCAGACAGTAGCTTCGCTGAATGGTCATTTGAAAGAGTTGCCTCAGCGTGATTATAAGATCATTGCGCAGGCGATAACAGTGGCGGAGAATGATCAGCTGCCCGAATTACCGGCTGATCAGACAAGCGCTCATCCGCCGGTACTGGGCATCACCGGTACGGGAGGTGCTGGTAAAAGTAGTGTTACAGATGAGCTGGTGCGTCGTTTTCTGACCAACTTTGAAGATAAAACAGTGGCGGTGATCTCAGTAGACCCTTCCAAGAAAAAGACAGGAGGTGCTTTGCTGGGAGACCGTATCCGGATGAATTCCATCCATCATCCCCGTGCTTACATGCGGTCCCTGGCAACAAGGGAAAGCGATAAAGCGATCAGTCTTCATATTCAGGAAGCGATTGACATCTGCCGGCAGGCAGGATTCGATTTTATTATCCTGGAGACATCCGGTATCGGGCAGAGCGATACTGCTATTACGGATTACTGCGATGTATCCATGTACGTAATGACACCTGAATACGGTGCTGCTTCTCAACTGGAGAAGATCAACATGCTGGATTATGCAGACGTGATAGCGATCAACAAGTTTGATAAGGCTGGTGCACTGGATGCGTTACATGATGTGCGCAAACAATACAAACGTAACCATACCCTGTGGGATGCGAAGGATGACGACCTGCCTGTGGTAGGTACTATCGCATCGCAGTTCAACGATGCCGGGGTGAACCTGCTGTTTGAAAAGCTCATACTGGTCATTGCATCCAAAACATCTACTGATTTCGGGCCTGTAACCCATGAAAGGATCAAATCCACCAGTACCAAATCGCAGATCATTCCGCCTGCCAGGATAAGGTACCTGGCAGAAATAGGAGAGACAATTGCGGAGTATGAAAAGTGGGTGACGGAGCAGTGTGCTATTGCCAGGCAGTTATACCAGTTAGCAGGTGTACTGGCCATGGAAGGGGTGAAGGGTAAGGAGGAACTGGAGGCAATTAAAGTACATCTGCAGCAGCAACTACATCCTGAATGCAGGCAACTGGTAGAGGGATGGTCCGCATTGAAACGTCAATATACAGCAGAGTTTTATGAGTTCAAGGTACGTGACAAGGTCATTAACCTTCCTTTGTATACGCAGAGCCTTTCTCAGTCTAATATTCCTAAAATAAGTCTGCCGAGATATACGGATTGGGGCGATATTTTACGTTGGCAGCTGACGGAGAACCTACCGGGCGAATTCCCTTATGCTGCAGGGGTATTTCCGTTGAAGCGGGAAGGGGAAGACCCCACGCGTATGTTTGCCGGAGAGGGTGGCCCAGAGCGTACCAACAAGCGTTTTCACTATGTGTCGGTAGATCAGCCGGCCAAACGTCTAAGTACTGCTTTCGATAGCGTGACGCTCTATGGAGAAGATCCTGCACACCGGCCGGATATCTACGGTAAGGTCGGTAATTCCGGGGTGAGCATTGCCACAGTAGATGATGCCAAGAAACTCTACAGCGGTTTTGACCTTTGTGATGCCAAGACCTCCGTATCGATGACCATCAACGGACCTGCCCCTATCTTGCTGGCATTCTTTATGAACGCAGCGATAGACCAGGAATGTGAAAAATATATTGCTGGGAATGGTTTAACGGATCAAATAAAACGTACGATCCGTGAGAAATTCAAAGATCACCCGTTGCCCACTTACAATGGCGGGCTGCCTCATGGTAATAATGGATTAGGTCTTCAGTTGCTGGGTATTTCCGGCGATCAGGTATTGGAAAGCGAGGTGTATGAGAAGATCAAAGCTTACGCCCTGAGCACCGTACGTGGTACGGTACAGGCCGATATCCTGAAAGAGGATCAGGCGCAGAATACCTGTATATTCTCTACGGAATTCGCGCTTAAACTGATGGGGGATGTGCAGCAATATTTTATAGAACGTAAAGTGCGCAACTTCTACTCTGTCAGCATTTCCGGGTATCACATCGCAGAAGCGGGCGCGAATCCTATCACGCAGCTGGCATTTACCCTGGCTAATGGCTTTACTTATGTAGAGTACTATCTGAGCCGAGGTATGCATATTGATGATTTTGCTCCTAACCTGTCTTTCTTTTTCAGTAATGGTATGGATCCTGAGTATGCAGTAATCGGTAGGGTGGCGCGCCGGATCTGGTCCAAAGCGATCAAATACAAGTATAAAGGGAATGACCGTTCACAGAAATTGAAATATCATATCCAGACCAGTGGCCGTAGCTTACACGCACAGGAGATAGACTTCAATGATATCCGTACCACCTTGCAAGCGCTATATGCCATCTATGATAACTGTAATTCATTGCATACAAATGCTTACGATGAGGCTATTACGACGCCTACCGAAGAAAGTGTGCGCAGGGCAATGGCGATACAGCTGATCATTAACCGGGAATTGGGGACCGCCAAAAATGAAAACCCCATACAGGGTTCTTTCTTCATTGAGGAGTTGACCGACCTGGTAGAAGAGGCGGTGATCGTTGAATTCAACCGTATTACGGAGCGTGGCGGCGTGTTAGGTGCTATGGAGCGTATGTATCAGCGTAATAAGATACAGGAAGAGAGCCTCTACTACGAGTCTTTGAAACATACGGGAGAGTATCCCATCATAGGGGTGAATACGTTCTTGAATAAAAACGGCTCGCCTACGATCCTGCCGGCTGAAGTAATTCGGTCTACCAGTGAAGAAAAAGAATTCCAGATCGATACCTTGAAAGCGTTCCATGTACGTCATGCGGATAAGAGTGCAACGGCGCTCAAAAAGCTGCAGCAGGTAGCTATAGCTAATGGTAACCTGTTTGCTGAACTCATGGAAACGGTAAAACATTGTTCGCTAGGGCAGATCACCAATGCGCTTTATGAAGTAGGCGGACAATACAGAAGAAGCATGTAATTACATTCACCAACTTTAATACCCGTATGGGCAGGATATCCGGTTATTGGAAATATCCTGCCCATTTTGCTTATTTTAGACCCTCGTAAAAACTTATCAAAGACCTGTAAAATATAAAGGTGATGTCATCGAGAAGAGATTTTATACGCAATAGCAGTGTATTGGCCGGCGCTATCGGTTTAGGGTTTCCCAAGGCGGTAATGGCCTGGGATGGTTATAGTTCGCAACGTCCTCCGTTGACGCAGCGTAAATTTACCAGTACAGCAGTAGAGAAAACGATACTACGTATAAAGAAACAAATAGCGGACCCTAAGCTGGCGTGGATGTTTGAAAACTGTTTTCCGAATACATTGGATACGACGGTTAATTTCAAGCAGGACGGTGGCAGGCCTGATACTTTTGTACTTACCGGAGACATTCACGCGATGTGGTTAAGGGATTCTTCGGCACAGGTATGGCCTTATCTGCCACTGGTAAAGGAAGATAATGCTTTGCAGCAGTTGATAGCAGGGGTGATCAATCGACAGGTAAAATGTATACTGATCGATCCATATGCCAATGCCTTCAATGATGGTCCTACAGGAAGTGAGTGGGAAAAGGACCTGACCGATATGAAACCGGAGCTGCATGAACGCAAGTGGGAGATTGATTCCTTATGTTATCCTATCAGGTTGGCTTATCATTACTGGAAGATAAGCGGTGATACGCAGATCTTTGATGAGAATTATAAGAAAGCTGCCCGCCTTACCGTACAGACCTTCAAGGTGCAGCAAAGAAAAGAAGGGAAAGGACCTTATAAATTTCAGCGTATAGGTTCCTGGCAGCCTGATGCAGTAGCTAACTCCGGTTATGGGGCGCCTATGCAACCTGTAGGCCTGATTGTGTCTATCTTCCGTCCTTCGGATGATGCTACGCTGTTCCCTTTCCTGATCCCCTCCAATATGTTTGCGGTGGTATCCTTAAGACAGCTGGCAGAGATCAGCCGGGATGCGCTGCGTGATACGGCTTTCGCCAAGGAGTGCGAGGCGCTGGCTGAAGAAGTGGACCGGGCTATCAAAGCCTATGCTATTGTAGAGCATCCGCAGCTGGGTAAAATGTTTGGTTTTGAAGTAGATGGTTATGGTAACCGGTTGTTCCTTGACGACACCAATGTGCCAAGCCTGCTTTCTATTCCCTACCTGGGATATACTACAGCAGATGACCCTCTGTATAAAACGACCAGAAACTTTGTTTGGAGTAGTTTCCATCCCTGGTTTTACAAAGGTAAATACGGAGAAGGGGTAGGAAGCCCTCATACGGGTGAAGATTATATCTGGCCTATGAGTATCATTATGAAAGCATTGACCAGCCAGGATAAGGAGGAGATAGCCAGCTGTTTACGCACCCTGCGTAATACGGATGGCGATACTGGCTTTATCCATGAGTCTTTCCATAAAGAAGACCCCAAAAAGTATACCCGTAAATGGTTTGCCTGGGCGAATACGCTTTTCGGTGAGCTGGTGATGAAGGTAAGCGAACAGTATCCGGAATTACTGAAAAGACAATATAACTAATACGTTCTGTACTATTACTAATGACACTTGAGGTTACATACCGGCAATTGATAGCCGATTTTGGGGAGCAGGCCCGGCACTCGCAGCAACAATTGCGGGTGCTGGCCTGGACGCGATTGTTCTTATTTATTGGGTTGCTGGTATTTGGCTGGCAATATATTGCCAGATCATTTGAGACGATCTGGCTGCTGGCTGCTATCGGGGCAATTGTAGCATTTGTATTCGTGTTGATACGGTATCAACGCTGTCAGGACCGGTTACGATTGCAACAGGCACTGCTGACCCTGAATGAGAAGGAATTGAAACTGGTAACCATCAACCAGGCCGATTTTGAGGACGGTAACCGGTTCGTAGATGAGGAACATCCTTTTACCAGTGATCTTGACGTATTTGGACCATCATCCTTATACCAGCATATTAACCGGACGGGTACACTGATGGGAGCGGAATATCTGGCAGAAACCCTGAGAGCGCCTCTGCAGGATGTGGCTGCTATAAAAGCAACCCAAATGGCGGTGGAGACGCTAAAGCCTATGGTGGATTTCCGGCAGCAATTGTCCGCCCATGCCGTTTTGTCTAATGAGACAATGGAAGACCGCCGGTCCCTGCAGGCCTGGTTGGTATCCCCGTATGACTTCATTACAAGAAAAGGATTGCGACTGGTCAGCTGGATAATGCCGCTTCTGTTAATGGGGACGTTCCTGTATTACCTGACGAGTAGCACTTTGTATCCGATGCTGATCGTGTTCTTTTCGAATGCAGGTATATTGCTGATGAATGTAAAAAGGGTCAATGCGCAGCATCAATGGATGTCTAATAAGGAGAAAGTCCTCCATAAGTTCTCTGCATTGTTGGAGTTAATCCGGCAACAGTCTTTCGGAGCCGCTTCTTCATTAAAGGAGCAGCAGCAACTGGCTGGTCAGGCGGGCAAGGCGCTGTATGAGCTAGCACGTATCAGCAATGCGCTGGACCAACGGATGAACATCCTGGTCGGGCTTTTCCTGAATACGGTATTGCTATATGATCTTCACTGCATGTTCCGGCTGGAAAAGTGGAAGATGCGTTATCAGGCGGAGGTCATGCAATGGCTGGACGTGATTGCCCGGATGGAAACCTGGAATAGCCTGGCGACTTTTGCCTATAATCACCCCGGATATGTATCGCCGGAAGCGGATGAGGCATTTTCCGGTTTGGAGGTAATACAGGCGGGGCATCCATTGATACCAGCAGCTACCTGTGTCACTAATGATCTGGTTATAGAGCCGGGCACACAGTTCCTGGTGATCACCGGGTCTAATATGAGCGGCAAGAGTACTTTTTTGCGTAGCGTAGGCAGTAACCTGCTGCTGGCTATGTGCGGAGCGCCGGTTTGCGCCGCCTCTTTTCGCTTTGCACCGATGCATATTATGACTTCCATGCGGATAAAGGACTCCATTGCCAAACATACCAGTTATTTTCAGGCGGAGCTATTACGCTTACAGCAGATCGTAAAAACCCTGCAGCAAGGTAGTAGGGTATTTATATTGCTGGACGAGATACTGAAGGGTACCAATTCGGAAGACAAATTATCCGGTTCCCGCAAGTTGATTGAGCATTTTCTTCAATAC
This sequence comes from Chitinophaga pendula, assembly GCF_020386615.1. NCBI lineage: Bacteria > Pseudomonadati > Bacteroidota > Chitinophagia > Chitinophagales > Chitinophagaceae > Chitinophaga > Chitinophaga pendula. The sequence goes on along the minus strand of NZ_CP077769.1, from coordinate 5,976,535 downwards.
AACTGCCTGGGAATGATCGCTACGCATGATCTGGAGTTGGGGCATATGGAACATGCTTATCCCATACAGGTACGAAACTATTGTTTTGAAAGTACCATAGATAATAACCAGCTGTACTTTGATTACCGGATGCGTCCAGGTATCGCCCGGAACAAAAACGCCACTTTCCTAATGCACCAGATGCATATTATATAGTCTTTTCCTGGCCCCGCTTATTTTACATTTGCAATGAACTAATATTATTAGTAGTTTTACTAAAAATATTAGTCATGACGTTGCCATTTCAGGAAGGTGTGCCTGATAATTCCTATTATAAGGGGCGCGGTGCACAGATAAATCCTAAGAATAAATATCTCCAGGGGGAGTATATCCAGGAGCATGCGGAGGGAATAGACGAGTGGTGGCAGGCAGATGTACCTACCCAGATATTAGAGGAGCACGCAAAGACGCTGGTGAATAAAGTTGACAGTCCGGATGTGGGCATGTGGTATTCCATGAACCCTTACCAAGGTTGCGAACATGGTTGTATATATTGTTATGCCCGTAATGCGCATCAGTACTGGGGGTATAGTGCTGGTCTGGATTTCGAGCGAAAGATCATTGTTAAGAAGAACGCTCCGGAGCTGCTCCGGAAGTTCCTGGAGAACAAAAATTGGGTACCGAAACCGATCTCGTTATCGGGTAATACCGATTGTTATCAGCCATTGGAGCGTAAGATGTGGATCACCAGGCAATTATTGGAGGTTGCGCTGGAGTATAAGCAGCCTATAGGTATTATCACCAAGAACTCACTTGTACTCAGGGATAAATACCTTTTGCAGCAGCTGGCGAAAGATAATCTGGTATGTGTGTATGTATCTATTACTACGCAGCAAGAAGAGCTGCGGACTAAGATGGAACCTCGTACCACTACTGCGGCGCAACGGTTCAAGATCGTAAAGGAGCTAAGCGAGGTGGGAATACCGGTCGGAGTAATGACCGCGCCAATGATACCGGGGCTGAATGACCATGAAATGCCTGCTTTACTGGAGGCGGCAGCTTATAATGGTGCGAAATTCGCTGGGTATACGGTAGTCAGATTGAATGATGCGGTGAAGCTTATTTTTAATGATTGGCTCTATAAGAACTTCCCGGACAGGGCGGACAAGGTCTGGCATTTGATCGAAAGTATGCATGGCGGAAATGTGAATGATAGTAATTTTGGCCGGAGGATGAGGGGAGAGGGGAATATCGCAGAGTTGATCCGGCAGCAATTCAGGGTACATACTAAAAAGTATGGTCTCAATATGGAGCGTTTTGAGTTTAATACGGAAGCTTTCCGGCGTCCCAAATCTCAGCTAAGTTTGTTCGATTGAGTGGTTCGGCCCCTATTTATGAAAAAAGAGTTAATTCTGCAAAAAAAAATGGTAGGAATTTTGTGTAATCAAAAAAAATAAAATTACCTTTGCAACAGCAATAAGAAAAAATGCAACATAAACCATCATATACGATTATCGCGATGTCCTGCAAGCATGAGAAGCAGGTCAGTGGCTGGTTGCGGGCGTGTTGCACCAATTGTTAACGAAGAAATAAGTTATCAAGAGTATAAACAAAGGTCCCGCAGGAAACAGCGGGACCTTTTGCTTTATAAGTTGCTTGTAATGAAGATAGTGATAGAAGAAATGATCGAGATAACCGAGCGGCATGTATATACATCATCCAAGAATGGTGATATAATGCGAAAGGAGGGCTTTACCTTAAAAAAGCCTAATGGGCATCGTATGTAATAATATAAGCTACGCACTTATATAATTTCACCCGGCGCCGTTAGCGAGCCGGGTTTTTTATTTGAAAAATCCGCGGATCAACCCAGGAAACAATTTTTATGAATACTGTTATGTACTAACCGATGTCAGTCAGGATAGTGCATAACCCCAAAAATAGATAGTAAGATGAGAAACGTAATTCAAGTTGTAAGAGAGGCTTTGCTAACGAACTTCCGGGAGTTGGATACCTGGTTTGAAAAAGAATCCGCTTTATTGCATTTCAAGCCCAACCTTGATAATTGGAATGCCAGAGAAGTGCTGGAGCATATTAGCTTAACCAATTATTTTTTGCTGCTTATTGTTAATAAGAGCACACGTCGTGCGCTAGACCGTAAGCGTAATGGTCATACCGTGATAATAGCCGCCGACTATGAAGAAAAGTTCCGTGAGATAGATGTGATCGGTAGTAAATCATTCGGATGGATCAGACCGGAACATATGGAGCCTACTGGTCTGAAAGATCTCAGCGAGATCCGCGTGTTGTTGAAGCAACAATATGCACAATGTATGTACAATCTGAGTCTATTGAAGAATGGCGAAGGTACGTTGGTATTCACTAATATGTCAGTAAATCACTTAGGCAAGTTGGATATATATCAATACATCTATTTCCTCACGAAGCATATTGAACGTCACATCCGCCAGATGCAGCGTCTCGAAAAGCAACATGAAGAAAGCCTTGTAATGATATAAACCGGTCAACCTGTTCCTCATCCGTTGTTAACCTTTCAGTGAAATGTAAATACGGATGTAACATCTGCGTTTGCCCGCGATGATATTCGCGGGCAAATATTTACCTCACCAGCAGTCTGGATAGAACGAGCGTAAGGTATTAAGTGTCAAACAGAACATTTAACCGGATATTGCCCATTATGATACGTAAATACGATAACATGCACCGCATTGGAACAGACACTGATGTTTTATCTCCGGCCCTTGGGAGTTGGCGTGTGTGTTATGTCATCATATAAAAGAACACGAGTTTATATAGTGAAAGCCCGGCACTGACAGTCGGGCTTTTTTATTGAAAAGCATCTTCAAACGGGAATAATGAGTACACTGGGTACCAGCACTACCAGATATTGCGTAGATGGGATTGCTGTTAGTTACATAAACTATCGTTACGTTTGTGGTTAAATTAGGACGTTTTTATAGTAATAGTAATTTATGAACAGAGAACCGGAAAGACGGATCATTACTACCAATAGTATCTTTAATGACAATTACCTGGATAGCAAACAATTATATATGTACACTTTCGAAAGCATTCCAAGTGTACACCTTACCCAGGATATAGATGACAGGAGAGCCTGGGACGAATTCAGAAAAGTATTTTCAGCAGATATCAAGTCAGTGCACCAGTATACACAAATAGAGCCCCGCAAAAGCGAGCACACGTACAGTACAGGAATTGTAATCTTGAAAAAAGCATTTATCCTGGAGTTTGGGTCTGGCTATTGTGAGATATTACATAATGAAGGTGATAAAGCATATTTTGAGCAATTGGCTGCCTGGGTAAAGCGGTTTCGCCAACGGAAGAAGAGAAAACGTCAAGAGATCAACCTCATTATCAAAGATGCTTATGGTGAACTGGCGCTTAAGCATATGGACATACGCAAGCAAGAACTTGATCTGAGTTTATACTATGAGGATAATTTTGCGGAGATCGATAATACGATTCGGCAAAGATTGAATAGACATAATGATAAAGGGATCGTATTACTGCATGGCTTACCTGGCACAGGGAAAACTACATACCTGCGTTACCTGATAGGAAAGATTAAAAAGAAGGTGATGTTCCTGTCGCCGGGTATTGCTTCGAACCTGATGCATCCGGATTTCATTGATCTGCTGATCAATAATCCTAATAGTGTATTGATTATTGAAGATGCGGAGCATATCATTATGGATCGGAAACTGAATAGCGATTCGAGTGTTTCGGGACTGCTGAACATATCAGATGGGTTGATGGCAGATTGTCTAAATGTACAGGTGATCTGTACATTCAACAGTGATCTGTCTGCAATTGACAATGCGTTGTTGCGTAAGGGGCGCCTGATCGCCAGGTATGAATTCACTAAATTGTCTGCTACTAAAGTGCAGCGATTGTCAGCACACCTGGGATTGGGAGGGAATACCCATGAGCCAATGACCTTGGCGGAAGTAGTGAATCAGCAGGAGCAGGCATATGAGGTGCACAAACCTGTTATTGGGTTCCGCGCCTCTCTTTAAGTTTACGGGAAATATCTAAAAAAAGGGGACATGCAGACCGTATGTCCCCTTTTTTTATTCCGGTATTTAGTCTGTTGGTCTTTAATGGTTAAACAAACCCTAACATTTTAATGCTAGATGAATATTGAAAATAAAGCATGTATCTTGTGCTCATAGTAGATGAAAAGACCGCGAACTAGATAACCTATGGCACAACAGTTATATCTATGAAAGTTAATACTCTATAAAATTTGTAGACTTATGGCAAAATATTTGTAATATTGCCTTCGTTTACCACCAGAATAAACAACATCCCTGTTTTATGGTGCGCAATAGTTGCTCCTGTAAGACAATGGGGAATACTGAAATTCCAAATCATATTGACGTGCATCTAAATTACATGGCGTGGGCACTCCCGCTTTTTCTTGCCCTGATGGGTGTAGAGTACCTGTATGCCCGCAAAACGGGTAAACGTTATTTCAGTCTGACTGGTTCTATCAGTAATATTAATGTTGGGATAGCTGAGCGCCTGCTGGATACTTTTACTGTTGGGGTCTTTTACTTTGTGTACGATTACCTTTACCGGCACTTTGGCATGTTTGATATCAAATCCAGTATACTTTTATGGTTGACGCTGTTTATCTGTACAGATTTCATATGGTACTGGTATCATCGGCTGGCGCATGAGGTAAATGTGCTTTGGGCTGCTCACGTAGTGCATCACCAAAGTGATGACTTTAATTATACAACATCTGCCCGTATTACGGTTTTCCAGGCTTTTGCGCGTATGATGTTCTGGTCGATTTTACCTGTAATTGGCTTTCCGCCAGCTATGATAGTAAGTGTACAGTTAGTACATGGTTTGTATCCCTTTTTCATACATACGCGCACAATCGGCAAGCTTGGTGTGCTGGAATATATATTTGTAACACCCTCTCACCACCGTGTGCATCATGCAAGTAATCCAAAATATCTGGATAAGAATTATGGAGATGTGCTTATTATCTGGGATAAGATATTTGGCACGTTCGAGGTAGAGGAGGAAGAGCCGACGTACGGACTTACAAAACCATTGGAAAGTCATAGTTTTCTCTGGCAGCATTTTCATTTCGTACTGGAGGTATTGTATGCATTTCGTCAAACCAGTGGTTGGAGGAATAAAGTGAAGGTTTTGTTCGGCCGGCCGGATAATATCGATCCGAACATCAGGGCTAAGTTAGAGGAGATCTTTGTTTCACGTAACAGGAGTGAGGTAGCTAATATTCATAAGTTGCATAACTATGTGATAGCGCAAGTCATAATGGCGCTAGTGGTTTTATTTAGTTTCCTGTTATTGGAGTATTATGTTCCGCCGTTTATACAGGTTTGTGTGGCGCTCCTTATTTTACTGACGTTGATCAATTGCGGTGCTATTCTGGAACAGCGGGGTTGGGTGCTTTATCTGGAATATGCGAGAATACTGGTACTTTTCTCTGCAGCTTTTTATATGTGGCCGCACCCAGTCTTGCTATTTGCCTTTACTATCATGCAATTACCGGTATTTTATTACCGTACGGCCATACAACAGCGATATTTACGACTAGTATACGGAGTGGCCCGACAATAAAGGCGCTTTGTCTATATCAAGAGTCAGTGGAATTTCCAATAGCTGATCGGAAATTCCACTGACTCTTGCCGTTATACCCGGATATATATGCGGCGTTTATCCATCCACCAGGCTAATAAACCGAATAATGTGACATGGAAAAGCGCGAATAACAAAGAGCCGTTCATATTACCTGCGATTGGCTGGAAGATGTGTGTATACAGCCAGGAGTAGGCGTCATCATCATCTGGCCCTATCCGGAAGACGAAATAGGTTTTTACCAGCACGCCCGCCATGATGTAGATAAATAACGGATTTTTGCCGAATGCCTCGAAAGGATAGGTCCATTTTGTTTGATTCCGCATTTCGATTACATACAGCAATATCGAAATGACTACTAACGCCAGGCCGCTTGTATAAAGGACATAGGAGCTAGTCCATATCTTTTTATTAATGGGGAATACCATGTTCCAGCATAATGCAGTAAATATGAGTAGGCAGCCCGTGATCAGCAGTCCGGTAAGCATTTCATAGGTTTTACCCTTTTGCTGTATATAGGCACCTGCGAGATAGCCGAAAATAACATTCACCACTGCTGGTATAGTACTTAACAGTCCTTCCGGGTCAAACGGTACTCCTTCGCCTTTATATAAGTGATTTTCTCCCAATAACCATTTATCGACGGAGAGGCCTGCGAATCCTTCCAGGCTATATGGATCTCCCTGGCCGAAAGCCAGTAATATCCACCAATATCCTAAAAGTAAAGCGCCCACCCAGACAAATGATCCCCGATCTTTAAAGAAATGTATGATAAGTGCGGCAAAGCCATAACAGAGGGCTATCCGTTGTAAAACTCCCATGATGCGAAGCTGTGTAAAAGATTTGGTCACCAATGCTCCATCGTTCCATCTCACAAACGGGAACCAGTTGAGGAATAACCCGATCAGGAATATCAGGAGGGTGCGTTTGGCTATCTTCCGGATCACAGCGCCATTTCCCTGGGCTTCATACTTCTTCATCGAAAAGCTCATGGCATTGCCTACTGCAAACAGGAAAAAAGGAAATACCAGGTCTGTAGGGGTGCATCCGTGCCAAGAGGCATGTTGTAGGGGTGGGTAGACGTATGACCAGCTACCAGGGTTATTGACGAGGATCATGCCTGCCAGGGTAAGTCCCCGGAATACGTCTAGGGATAAAAATCGTTGGTTATTCACGCGGATAAATTTTGACTAAAGTGATAAAATACGGATAAAATATGAATTTTAGTAAGCGCTATTGGGGTGGATGTATTTGATTTATATTAATATGATTTTATAGGATTAGCGTGATCTTAGCATAATCTTTGTGTTTAACACGGCTTTTATCTGGGGAATGGACTTATACCTATTTTGATAATTGCGATAATGAATTGATATTCAATTTTTTGTGTTATAACGAAGGAAAGAATACGTTTCTCTGGAATGTATATTTATATCTTATTTTTAATAGATTTGCAGCTGATTTCCAAAAAAGAAGTGATTGGCTTGTGAGAGGGGTTATATTTTATTACTCGAGAAGAAGAATTATACCATATTTCATGCTTAAAAGGATATTGCTTTTACATCTATTGCTATTTGTTAGTTGTTGTGCATTTGCTCAGTTTCAATCCTTGTCCAAGGAACAAATGAAGCAAGTGAAAATAGACAACCTATCTGATGATCAGGTAAGACAGCTGGCAGCAGAAATGAAGAAAAACAACATTCCCTTTGATGATATTGACAAATATGCTGTTGAAAAGGGAATTTCCGCTGATGAGGCATCAAAATTAAAAGATCGGATGCGTGTACTTGGCTTAGATAAAGAGTTGACCGCCAAGGGTGATAATGCTCAATCTGGTACCTCAAAACAATCAAGTGGTGACAGAGAGTATGAAATAGAAACGGATCAATCGGCGACGGCTGGTGTTCAGCGTAAATTGACACCAGCAGAGCAGGAAAAGGAAAAAAAGAAGAAGAGGATCTTTGGAGCGGAATTATTTTCCAATAAAAATCTGACATTCGAGCCTAACCTGAGAATGGCTACTCCCCCTAATTATCGTATAGCATCAGGAGATGAAATTATAGTAGATGTGTATGGGTATTCAGAGGTACAACATAAATTGAAAGTGACTCCTGAAGGGTATATCAGAGTACCCTATCTGGGACCTGTTTATGTTAATGGTTTGACGATGAAGGAGGCAACGGATCGTCTTACCAAGCAGTTGTCATCTATTTATGGAGGAATTAAATCCGGCAATACTTATGTGCAGGTATCTTTAGGTAATATAAGAAGTATTCGGGTATTGCTAATAGGTGAAATTGAATCTCCGGGATCTTATACGCTGCCTTCGCTGGCATCTGTTGCCAATGCTTTATATGTAAGTGGTGGCCCTAGTGAAAACGGTTCGTTCAGGGATATTCAAGTAATTAGAAATGGAACACGTGTTGCCACATTTGACCTGTATGATTTTCTACTAAACGGAGATCTGTCTAACAACATTATATTGCAGGATCAGGATATCGTTAAGGTTAATCCTTATAAAACGCGCGTAGAGTTGTTGGGTGAGGTAAAACGTCCTGCTATTTTTGAAGCCAAAGACAACGAAACGTTGCAAACGATCCTCAATTATGCAGGTGGATTTACTGATAAATCCTTTCCGGGAAATATCAGGGCATTTAGAGTGAACAATAAGGAGCGGGAAGTTGTGAATGTTCCTGCAGAGCAGATTGCTACATTTCATTTGAAATCGGGCGATCAATTTTTTGTAGATTCTATCCTGAGTAGATTCAGTAATAGGGTGATTATATCCGGTGCTGTTTTTCATCCCGGGCAGTATGCACTAGAGCCAGGTATGACAATAGGAGATCTGATTCGTCGGGCAGACGGGATACAAGAAGTGGCTGCACTGACGAGGGGAGTAATAAGAAGATTACAACCCGATTTCACGCCAGCGATGATTAGCTTCAATGTACAAGAGGCTGTCGAAGGCAGAAATAATCTGGTTCTGCAGAAGGAAGATAGCGTCGTTATATTCTCTAAGTTGGGCCTCAGACAGGAATACAATGTGAAGATCTCGGGTGAGGTAAATAATCCAGGGGTCTTCAATTTTGCCGATAGTATGCAGTTGGAAGACCTTATTTTACTTGCCGGAGGTTTGAAAGATGCTGCTTCTTTAAAACATGTAGAGGTATCTCGTCGTATACGTAAGCAAGGTAGCTATGATTCTACCGATACGCGGATGGCCATTATACAACAGTTTGACGTAAATGCGGACCTGAGTTCTGGCCTTGCTGCAACGTTCACTTTGCAGCCATTTGATGAAGTCAGTATCAGAAGAGCCCCAGGTTATGCTGAGCAGGCAAATGTCCAGTTGGATGGTGAAGTGCTATACAGTGGACAGTATGCTATCAATTCAAAGAGAGAACGTATCTCTGATCTTATAAAAAGAGCGGGAGGGCTCAAGCCTGAGGCTTACGCAGAAGGTGCCGTATTGTTAAGGAAGACGTATGTAAATGTATCAGATAGTGCATTATTAACCAATAAGCTGGAGGTATTTTACAATAAATTACAGGATAGCTCTGATATCGCCCGCATGAAAAATGCTGTAGAGCGTAAGGAACAATTGCTTGGAATTAATCTGGACGAGATATTGGCAAAACCTGGATCCAAATATGATCTTCTTTTAGAAGAAGGGGATATTATTAAGGTTCCTAAGAAGTTGCAAACGGTACAACTATTTGGTGAAATATACTTCCCCAAAAAAGTCAGGTTTGATAGGAATGCTACTTTCCGGGATTATGTAAGGGGAGCGGGAGGATTCACGTCATCCGCATTACGTCGTAGGAGCTATATAGTATATGCGAACGGCGAGGTTAAAAGTGCACGTAAAGTGTTAATGTTTACCGGCTATCCAAAAGTTAAGCCAGGAGCTGAGATATACGTTCCGACTAGAAAAGAGAGAAGAGGATTGAGTGGTCAGGAGATACTTGGAATGGGAAGTGTGGTAGCCTCTATTGCGCTTGTTATTGCTACTATCATCAACAACCGCAGATAGGGACGAAAAACCAGCTATTTATTCCAATTGCCATTAAATTAAGTTAAAGACATTTAGATGGAGCCAACCAGGCAGACATACGATTCCCCGAATGCGGGAAAACAGATATCACTGAAAGAAATCATACTTAAGCTGCAGCAGTGGTATCGTTATTTGTTAGCTAAATGGTGGCTAATTATCATAGTAGGCCTTATCGGGGCAGGATTGGGATTGGGTTATGCGATAATAAAACAACCTAACTATGTCGGGGAAGTGACCTTTGTATTGGAAGAAAGCAAAAATAGCCCATTGGGTGCATATGCTGGTATCGCCAGTCAATTTGGAATAGATCTGGGAGGTACCGGTAGCGGTGTTTTTGCAGGAGACAATATTCTGGAGTTCCTTAAATCTCGGCTGATGGTTGAGAAAACATTGTTGTCTCCCGTTAAGGTTGACGGGCAACAAATCTCATTGATAGAGCTGTATATCAGAACATATAAATTGAGAGACAGGTGGAAGAAATTTCCATCGCTTGCCCAACTAAGCTACCCCATAGACAAGGATCGCTCCTCTTTTTCTTTGCAGCAAGATAGTATCTTATACGATCTGTACAATGTGATTACGAAAGCTAATCTCAAGGTAGCCAAGCCGGATAAAAAGCTAAGTTTTATCTCTGTTAAATGTGTGTCGAGGAATGAATTATTTTCCAAAATTTTTACGGAACGTCTTGTATCAGAAGCGACCGATTTCTATGTAAAGACAAAAACGCAGCGTTCCAAGAAGAATGTAGATATGTTGCAGCATAAGGCCGATTCATTGGAAGCCTTGTTAAATAGAAAAACATATTCTGCTGCTGCGACCCAGGATCTAAATTTTAACCCAGCCAGAAGAGTTGCTACTGTTGGAACAGAAGTCGCATCTAGGGATAAGTTAATGTTGCAGACTGTTTATGCTGAAGTGGTTAAAAACCTGGAAGTCAGCAGGGTAGCAATGGCTCAGGAGGCGCCTATTATACAGATTGTGGATACGCCTATTATGCCTTTAAAGAAGGAGCAGCTTGGTAAGCTAAAAGGGATAGTGTTTGGAGGTACAGGAGCGGCTGTGCTAATGATGATATTATTATTGCTCAATAACATCTACCGGGAATTGATGAATAATTTATAGGTAGAGACTAAATAAAAACTGATGCACCTGATAAGCGATATACAGACAATTAACTTACCTAAAATACTTGATGACAGAGGTAATCTTTCTTTTTTGGAAAACCTCAGCCAGCTGCCATTTGAAATAAAGAGAGTTTATTGGATATATGATGTACCCGGTGGTGAGGTTAGAGGTGGGCATGCATTCAAGCAGCAGAATGAGGTATTAGTTGTGCTTAGTGGGAGTGTTGATATCGTTGTACATGACGGGCATGAGGAACAACGGTTCTCCCTGAATCGTTCTTATATCGGATTGTACGTTCCTAATATGCTATGGCGGCATATTGAGAACTTTTCTACTAATGCAGTAGTACTGGTAGTCTCCGATACAGTTTATGCGGAGAATGATTATTTAAGAGATTTTGAAGAATATAAACTCATAAAGAATGGCAAATAAGATTACTGTATTCGATTGCTCGATCCTTACTTTGCCTAGAATAAGTGAGCGCTCAGGTAATATTACTTTTGTAGAAAATAATCAGCATGTTCCTTTTGATGTGAAGAGGGTATTTTATCTGTATGATGTTCCTGGCGGAGAATCCAGGGGAGCCCATGCACATTATGAGTGCCATCAATTTTTAATCGCTGTAAGTGGAAGTTTTGAAGTTTTACTGGATGATGGCAAAACAAAACGCCAGGTTCAGTTAAATCGTTCTTACTACGGCTTGCATATTCCTCCGGGAATATGGGCCTCAGAAATTAATTTTTCCTCAGGGGCTATCTGCCTTGTATTGGCTTCACATACATATGATCCGAAGGATTATATAAGAAGTTATGACGAGTACCTGCTAAAATTTGGTCAATCATGAGTACTGGTATTCATCCTTTATCCGATGTTCAGAGTAAAAACATTGGAGAGGGCACTACAATATGGCAATTTGTCGTAGTTCTGAAAGGAGCTAGGATAGGTGCAAATTGTAATATAAACTGTCACTGTTTTCTCGAGAATGATGTGAAAATGGGTAATAATGTAACGGTAAAGGCCGGTGTTTATCTTTGGGATGGCATTGAAATAGAAGATGACGTATTTATTGGTCCCAATGCGTCTTTTACTAATGACACGATGCCCAGATCGAAGCGATACCCTGACAAATTTGAAAAGATTGTTATTCGGCAAGGTGCTTCTGTAGGAGCTGGCGTAACTGTTATTGCTCCTATTGAGATCGGAAAATATGCATTAATCGGGGCAGGAAGTGTTGTGACAAGGAATATACCTCCCTATACAATATGGTATGGTAATCCGGCTAGACAGAAAGGCTATATAACAAAGGAAGGCAAAATTCTGGATATGGAGTTGCGTGATAGTGAAGGAAAACAATATACGTACAAAAATCTTGATATATAAAATTTTATGATCAAATTTCTTGATTTATTGAAAATCAACCAGCTACACGAAAAGGAAATCAAAGATGCTATGAATAAGATCTTTGATTCGGGTTGGTATATTCAGGGAGAAGCGTATAAAACTTTTGAAAATGATTATGCCTCTTTCTGTGGTGCCAAACATTGTATTGGAGTAGCTAACGGACTAGACGCATTAATACTTATCATACGTGCGTATAAAGAATTAGGTGTTTTTTCTGAAGGGGATGAGGTGATTGTTCCATCGAACACTTATATCGCGAGTATATTAGCCATTTCTGAAAATGACCTTGTTCCTGTATTGGTAGAACCTGATGTACGCACTTTCAATATTGATCCTGTAAATATTGAGGCCAGAATCACTAAACGGACTAAAGCTATTTTGCCTGTGCATCTTTATGGGCAGCTAGCAGATATGAACGCTATTAATGAGATTGCTAAAAAATACAATCTGAAAGTGATAGAAGATGCTGCGCAATCCCAGGGAGCTAGTCTGAAAGGTAAGCGTGCCGGTAACTGGGGAGATGCTGCGGGACATTCATTTTATCCCGGTAAGAACCTTGGAGCATTAGGAGATGCGGGGGCCATTACTACAAATGATGATGAGCTGGCTTCTGTACTTAGAGCAATATGTAATTACGGTTCACATAAAAAATATCTGAACCAATACAAGGGTGTTAATAGCCGTTTAGATGAATTACAAGCTGCAGTTCTTAGCGTTAAATTGAAGTATTTGGATGCTGAAAATGACAAGAGGAGACAAATCGCCAAAATATATTTGGATAAAATTACGAATCCTGCGATAGTGTTACCTGCATTTCCGTCGGACGAACTATCCCATGTATGGCATCTTTTCGTAGTGAGAGTAGAGGACCGTCAGCATTTCCAGGAATATCTTACCAGCAATAGTATTCAATCAGTGATACATTATCCTATTCCTCCTCACAAACAGGAGGCTTATGTGGAGTGGAAAGATGAGGCTTATCCTATTAGTGAGAGCTTGCATCAGCAGGTTATAAGTATTCCCATGAGCCCTGTTATGGATGATGATAGCATCTTTCAATTGATTGAATGTCTGAATGGCTATATCAAATAAGAAGCTATCGTGCAGCGTGTAATAAAAATAGGAAAGAGACTAGGACGAAAGTTGCTGAGGATCGTACGTATCCAAAAGTACCTCTTTTTGTCTGATGCTACGGTTATAGGGCAAAAACCCTCCATTATACAGCCGGTGCTATATACAGGCAGGGGGATAATAACTATAGGAAGTAATGTTATGTTCGGCTGTAATCCATCTCCTGGTTTTTGGAATACCTATCTACATATTGAAGTTAGGAATCCTGAATCGCGCATTGTAATAGGTAGCAATGTAACTATTAACAACGCATGTTCAATAATAAGTGAAGGAGCTACTATCAGTATTTCAGATAACTGTTTGATCGGTATAAATTGTCAAATCGTAGATACGGATTTCCACACCATTAATCCTTTTCAAAGATCAAGCGGTTTGCACGAGAAGGCAGATGTTATCATTGGTAGGAATGTATGGATCGGGAATAACGCTATCATACTTAAGGGTGTTACAATTGGAGAGAACTCTGTGATAGCGGCTGGATCAGTTGTAAATAAAAATATTCCTTCCAATAGTGTTGCAGGAGGCGTACCCGCCAGAGTTTTGAAGCATATTGAGATCAATGAATGAGTTTATAAAAAGAATATTTGGATCTGATCTGATTAAATCATCATTTTATTCAGCCGTTGCAACTTTTGTCAAAATTGTAACGGCCTTTTTGATGAGCAAAATTATTGCGATTAAGCTTGGTCCGGATGGAATGGGGTTGATAGGCCAGTTAACCAATTTTATTTCAATAGTTCTTATACTGTGTGGTGGTGCAATTACCAACGGAATAGTGAAATATCTGGCAGAGTACAGAGCCAGTGCTCCGGAGAAGATAGCACCATTGATGAGTACATCATTTAAATTGACGATAATTCTATCAGTATTGGTAGGTGCCGGGCTGATTATTTTCTCTAAATATCTATCGACGTTCGTTTTGTTCTCCCCAAGTTATGCTTTTGTGTTTATTGTATTCGGAGTAACAATTGGGTTATACGGACTGAATAATTTGCTGCTATCCATAGTTAATGGATATAAGGAGTACAAAAAGTTTAATATAATAAGTATTAATACAAGTATACTAAGTTTAATTGTCTCCCTGTTTTTTATTTATCGATGGCAAGTTAACGGAGCACTGATAGCATTGGTAGTTAATCAGTCCGTAGTTTTTATTGCAACGCTTTTCTTTTTAAGGAAGGAAAAATGGCTAATCCGCGGAAATTTTGCTCAATCGATGAGCCGGCAGCAAATAAACAACTTGTCCAGATTTGCTTTAATGGCTTTGGTTTCCACGGCTACAGTGCCCATCAGCCAAATGTATATAAGGGCTCACATTATACACCATATATCGTTGGAAGCCGCTGGTATATGGGAGTCCGTGAATCGTATTTCAAACATATATTTGATGTTTGTGACAACATCTTTAACGACCTATTATTTGCCAAAATTGTCGGAGCTGAGCAACGAAAGAGATGTACGAAAAGAGGTATTGAAGGTCTATAAAGTATTAATGCCTATTGTGATTGTCAGTTGCGCTGCCATTTATTTATTCAGGATGCTAATCATCAAGATATTATTTACGGGGCAATTTAATGAGGCATCTGAATTATTTCTTTTTCAGATGATAGGTGATATGTTGAAGATTGCATCCTGGATTCTCGGATTTCAATTAGTTGCAAAGGCCAAAACAAAATTGTATATCACTGTTGAGGTAATATTCAGCTTTTTATTTGTCGTATTTTCTTTGGTCTTTATAAACAAATATGGCTTGATTGGTACAACCTATGCGTTTGCATTAAACTATCTGTTGTGTCTAATATTTATGATTGTTGTTTTTCGGAAGATGTTATTCAACAGGTGATAGTATCGCCAGCAATTAAAATATAATAAAAATGACTATTTCTGTCGGCGTATTGACTTATAATCAGGAGGCTTATATAGCGGAAACATTAGACGGTATATTAAGTCAGGATACAGATGATGCGGTAGAGATTATAATCTGCGATGACTGTTCGTCTGATAAAACGGTTTCCATTATCAAGGAATATCAGCGCCGGTATAATAATATAAAGCTGTATGAGACTGAGATAAACCTGGGGTTGATCAGGAATTTCAAAAGGCTATGTGATCATCTGGATGGTGATTTTGTCGCTATTTGTGCGGGCGATGATTATTGGCATGACAAACACAAATTGAGGAAACAAGCAGATTTTCTGAAGCAGGAGCTGGATTACGCATTAGTCTATACTGATTTTGACTATGTAGATGAACAGTCGAAGATATTAATGCAAAGCCAGAATAAGAGGTTTTCTTTGCATACGCCATCCGGATTTATATTGGATGATATTCTGGAAGGGAAATGTCTGATTTTGCCTTCGACCGTAATGTATAGAGGGATTCCTTTCAGGGAGGCCCGCATCATATTGGCTGACTGTGTAACACACAACCTGGTAATTGAGGACATTCCGCTTTATACGATGTTAGCATCAAAATGGAAGTTTAAATTCCTACCAGACTCAACCACTTCTTATAGGATTGTACAGAAATCATTAAGCAGGCCCGGCTCTTTCGAAAAAAAGATTAAGTTTTATGAAGGGATATTGAGAACTTTTTTCTTTTTAAAAGAAAAAGGATTGATACAGGATACTGCTTTACAATATCAAACGATTAATTGTTACCGTAACAGCTTAAAAGCCAGTGGAATTTTTCAGCGGGCAGTAACGGGTGAGGAGTATTATAAAAAACTAAAAGAGAGCGGCAAGAATGGCCGAAAGGATCTTCTTTTTTATTTAGCAAGTCAATATAAGCCATTTCACGCATTATTTATGTTGATCTTACGGCTCAGACTAGGCAAACAATTTAAAAATTATTATAGCTAGTTAGTCAGTTTAAGTTACTGGAAATGTTTTATCTCGTCCCATTTATAGGTATATCCATATTTTGTCTCTTTGATATAGAGGCGAAGGATACACGTACATTGGTATTTGGGGGAATTTGTATATGTCTCATATTACTGGCTGGTTTTCGGGGTGATTCGGTAGATAAAGATTATCCGCTTTACCTGGAATATTTTAATGCAGTACCGGCTGGTATTACATTTACAGCACCCGAAGGGTATTTGGCAGAACCTTTCTATACTTTTATTCCTTCTCTAGTTAAACTTATAGGACTGAATGTAGCTTGTGTTTTTTTTATCTATGCTCTTTTGGGAGTTTCCATAAAGTCAATTGTAATCGTCAGATCTACACCGTTTATCTTTTTAGCTCTTCTGGTTTACTATTCGAATTTTTTCTTGCTGCATGAAATGACGCAGATAAGGATAGGAGTTGCTTTTGGCATTTTTCTACTTGGCATTCCGTTTATTATTGAACGAAGACTATTTCCATACACTTGCTTGATACTTTTAGCTGTTTGTTTTCATTTTTCGGCAACTATATATTGGGGGATTTATTTTCTAGGTCACAGGCGCTTTAATAAAATCTTTTACACTTCACTATTGGTGCTTGTATTGCCAATTGCTATATTGAAAATAGATATGCTATCTATTCTCCGAGTGTTGCCTTTAGGTGTCTTTACGGAAAAAATTGAATTTTACTATGGAGCCATGTCAGATGGAACTTTTGAATCTACTATCAATGTATTAAATGTGATGACTTTGGTCAATATTTTTCTATGCATCATTTGTGTATGGAAAATAGATCTTTTACAGAAGCATTTTGTGTATGCAGCGCTATTTGTTAAAATGTATATTATATCACTGTTGCTGTTCGTGTGTTTTAGTTTTATGCCTCCATTGGCTTTCCGGTTTAAGGAGTTGTTTGAGGCCGTTCAGATACTTTTGATCCCTCAGCTGGTTTTTCTTTTTAGGGAGAAATATACTGGTCGTTTAGTTGTCGTAGCGATATCTTTTATATTATTCTTTATAAATGTATTTCACACTGAATTAGTAAAAGCATACTTCTAATGAAATTGAACTTATCTATAGTCGTAGTTACTTATAATTGTGCTGAATTCATTGAGCGATTTCTGACAGAATTGAAAACATCGCTCAGCCCATATGAGGATTTTGAGCTACTAATTAATGACAATAAATCTACAGATACGACTTTTGAAATATGCAAACAATTTGAAGCCTCGTTTGCGGGAAAGTTGATATTGTCAGCATCTGATAATATCGGTTTTGCAAAGGCAAACAATATCTTAATCAGACAATGCAGATATGACGGGGTTTTACTTTTGAACCCGGATGTGTTTGGTTTTACAACGGAATTCTGGAGCGGGGTAGTTAATCTTTGGGATACCACCACTCCTATGTTTATTAAATTGTTGAATGAGGATCTTTCCATTCAGGAAAATGTTGGAGATGAATTATCAGTAAAGCGGAGATTTAAAAATGCTTTAGGGATGAAAACCAACTATCCTTTCTTTAAGGAGAGAGTGGAAGTGCAGTCGGGGATTATGGCATTTGTTTTAATTCCCAAACAATGCTTTAATAAGGTTGGGTTATTATCTGAAAAATACTATATGTATGCAGAAGATCAGGACTGGTTTTTAAGAGCCCGACGTGCTGGTTATAAATTGTGGTTTGAACCATTACTGGTGCTTGTCCACATTGGAGGAGGCTCTGCAAAAGGCAGATGGGAGGCAAAGGATCTTAAACTTCGTAAACTTAAGGTGGAGAGAATGCTTATAACGGAGCACTTCACAGGTATTCATAAACAACTATTATTATTTATGAATACTCTTCAGAAAATTTATTTTACTAATCGAAAAAAGTAAATATGCTGTACCAGATAAATAAAAGGATTATTGTCCTGACCCTTTTTTTATTAGGAGCAATAATAACAAAAGGGCAGGTCGCTCTGAACGTAAAAACGTTTGGTGCTAAAGGCGACGGTCTGTCCGATGATTCGAAAGCGATAATAGCATGTATCAACGCTGCTAAGCAGACTAACGGTAGGGTCTTAATCCCTTTTGGGCGATATAAGCTATCTTCCGCGATCGATATAAATATGGAAGGTGTTAATAGTATTGTTATTGAAGGGCAATTGGATAAAAATGGAAGTAAGCCATTATTGTTTGCTACTTCTTTTACAGATGTACTTGTATTTAAAGGGAGTACATCTGTTGCAAAGGGTGAACTTATTATTCGGAATATAAGTGTGAAAGGTAATAACGTACCTTATTCAAGTCAACATCCATATTACGATAAGGCAGCAATTTACAAATTTGGCATTGGTATTTTAAATTTAAGAACTGTTAAGGTCAGTAACTGTATCATAAGTGATATATATGGGGAAGGCCTTTATGTAGGTAGTAAACTTTTTTACAAAACACCGATTGAAAACCGCTTTGTTAATTGCGAAATTGATAATGTAAAGATTAGTGATACTTGGGGACTGAATCCTAATGCAGATGGCGGGGAGTATGATGAGTACGGCGATGGCATATATATAAGCCATGTGAAAAAAGGCTTTATCAAGAATTGTCAGGTGATTAATAACCTGTCAAAAACTAAACAAGTAGGCCGCGCTGGAATTGTTTTGGAATATAATGTTGAAAATTTCCTTATTCAGCATAATACTGTGAGCGGATACGACCGGAATATACATTTGGAGGCGGATATTGGAGGTAACCGTATCATTGGCAATAAGATCCTTGGCAGTGATCTTGGAATTTATATTGTCGGGTTCCCGACTGAAGTCCCTAATAAACCATTGGAGATCACGGGGAACTATATAAGCAATGAAGGCCTTCCGAGAAATCTATCTCTCACTTCTATTGTTGCAAATGAACATCGGGCACTGTTGTCCTTTTATATTAAAGACAGTATCTGTCGTATGAATTCAATTGTCAAGAACAATACTTTCGTGATTAATTCTGAATTTGCAGGTGGGAATAGTGTTATAGCGCGATATGTAGGTAACAATCTGCAGATTGATGGGAACGTCTACCGTACGAATACCAAACTTAAGGCTGCTCAGGTACAAATTATAGGGCAAATAAAAAGTTTTCGTAGTAATAAACTGAATAATACTAAGGTGGAGGCATCTGGAGCAGCTAGCCGATTGATTAAGCAATAAGTCAAATCAGTTTATCAGGCCAAAAGTTTTAAAAATGTAATAAATACATGAATTCAAGGAAGAGATTGCTATATATCATACATGATATAAATATAGGAGGTGTGGAGGTGGCATTTTTATCTTCACTTCCGGCTTTGAATAAAACATTTGATCTTCGAGTCATAGTGTTAGGAAAAATAACTCCCGGTCTTGAGGCTACTATTAGTGAAGAAGATCGGGCTTGTTTATATTCGTTTGATTATGCGTTATGGCTATTGCCGGCTTGTTTGTACAGGGTACTGTCCTTCGCTCTGAAATTTAGACCTGAAATACTTATATGTTCTCTTTGGCGGTCTTCCCTAATGGGGACATTCATAAAAAGATTCATGCCTCGTACGCATTTTATTTCGTTTATTCATAATACTTTCTTTTTCCATAAGTTAGATGCCTTTTTTACCAAGTCTGCGATCAGAGCGGCTGATAGCATATTTGTTGATGCAATATCGACCGCAGATTTTGTCAAAAATATCCATCAGGTTGAAGCTCCTGTCTGCGTGATATCATTTTTGAAAACTTCTACTGGATCATATCAACGAAAATCGCCTGTATTTGCACAAGAGGTTAAGTTTTTGTCATTGAGTCGAATCAATAAAGTCAAAAATATTCCTGCTGCTGTTGAATTGATCCATATGTTGCGACAACAAGGGATTAACGCCCGCTTCGATATATATGGCCGTGATGACGGAGATATCGAAAATGTACAAAATACTATAGGACGATTGCAGTTGCAGGATGTAGTTCATATAAAAGGAGAGGTAAGGCCTGATTTGGCAAATAAGCTATTTGAGCAATATGATTTTTTCCTGCAGTTAAGTGTGGTAGAAGGAATGGCAATGAGTGTGGCTGAGGCCATGCAAAATGGGCTGGTCTGTATCGTTACTCCTGTAGGCGAAATAAAAAATTACTCACGTGATATGGAAAGTGCTATATGGGCTGACGTGGCTGACGGAAAGAGCATGCAAGCCGTCGTTAGCAAAGTGATGAAGGTCATAGCAGATACCGGGCTATATAGCCAGATTTCGGAAAACAGTCATGCCAAGTTCGAGAACGCGCTGGAGTATAAAAGTTCATTAATATCTAACATAACAAAAAGAATCCCGTAGGAGGCAATATGGAGGCGAATAACAATGTTGTATTAATGGTTGCGAATACTGCATGGAGTTTGTTTAAATTCAGGAGGGGACTTATAAAACATTTAATCGGGAGTGGATACGAGATAATACTGCTCGCTCCTGCTGATGAATATGTACCCCGACTGGAACAAATCGGTGCGAAATTTGTTTCATTAGAGCATTTGGTTGCAAAAGGGATCAATCCATTCAAAGATGTTTTTTTGATTAGAGAGCTTGTATCCCATTATCGTTCCATTCGTCCAGGGCTTATATTCCATTATACTATTAAGCCAAATGTTTATGGTAGTATAGCTGCTCGTATAGCAGGTATACCATCTGTAAGCGTTATAACAGGATTAGGCTATACGTTTATCAACAACGATCTGGTATCAAAGATAGGAAGGATGGTATATAAGTTTGCCCTGAGATATACTGATGAAGCCTGGTTCCTGAATTCTGATGATATGGAAGTTTTTCTTTCCAGGAATATCATACCTCGTGGAAAGGCCCGGCTGCTGTCTACTGGAGAAGGCATTGATGCAGAAGAGGAGTTTAACCCCACAAATTATACCGTTGATAAGTGGCAGGGACTTAATTTTATTTTTATTGGCAGGTTATTGTTTGATAAGGGAGTAGAAGAATATATTCAGGCAGCCAGAGAAGTCAAAGCCACTCATCCTGATGTACATTTTCATTTATTAGGTTATATCAATGTAAACAATCCTAGTGCTATTGGAGAAGATACTGTAAAAGGATGGGTTAAAGAAGGCCTTGTAACCTATCATGGGAGTGTAGATGATGTAAAGCCTTTTATTTTATCTTCCAGTTGTGTGGTGCTTCCATCTTATAGAGAAGGTATGTCGACGATACTGATGGAAAGCGCGGCGTTAGGTCTTCCAATTATTACGACTAATATCCCGGGTTGTAGGGAATTGGTAGAGGATAAGGTTACCGGTTTTCTTTGTGAAGCCAAGGATGCAAAGGGCCTGGCTATGCAGATGGATCACTTCATTAATATGAGTGATGCGGATAGAGGACAGATGGGTAGGCTGGGCAGGATAAAGATTGAGCGACAGTTTGGCCTGAAAAAAGTTTTCGAAATATATTCGCAGATAATTACCAGATATGTAAAGGCCTTTAGGTAAGCATTTATATTAGGTCATGTTTGAGTAGGTTTGGATTGTTAACACAAAAAATAGCTGTTCAAATGCAGAAGACTGCCCTTATTACAGGTATCACCGGCCAGGATGGTGCCTATCTTTCAGAATTGTTACTCTCCAAGGGATATTTTGTACATGGTGTAAAACGCCGTAGCTCTTTGTTCAACACCAGCAGGGTTGATCATCTTTACCAGGACCCCCAGGACGATAATTTACGCTTTAAACTTCATTATGGTGACCTTTCTGACAGTACCAATCTGATACGTATTATACAAGAGGTTCAACCAGACGAGATCTATAATCTGGGAGCAATGAGTCATGTGCAGGTAAGTTTTGAAACGCCTGAATATACGGCTGACGTCGACGGGATTGGGACATTACGTATACTGGAGGCAGTCCGTTTGCTAGGGTTGACCCAAAAAACGAAAATATACCAGGCATCTACGTCTGAATTATATGGTATGGTACAGGAGATACCTCAATCGGAAAAAACACCCTTTTATCCCCGATCGCCATATGCGGTAGCGAAGTTATATGCCTTCTGGATTACCGTCAATTATAGAGAAGCGTATGGCATGTTTGCTTGCAACGGAATACTTTTTAACCATGAAAGTCCATTGCGTGGGGAGACATTTGTAACCCGGAAGATAACGAGAGGGGTGGCTAAGCTGGTATTGGGGATGCAGGATAAATTATATATAGGTAATTTAGACGCGAAAAGGGATTGGGGCCATGCGAAGGACTATGTAGAGGCTATGTGGAGGATACTTCAGCAGGAAAAGCCGGAGGATTATGTAATTGCTACTGGTATTACAACGACAGTAAGAGAATTTATACTGATGTCTTTTGCTGAGGCCGGTGTTGAGATTGTTTTTATTGGTAATGGTCTGGGCGAAAAAGGCATTGTAAAAAATATTACTAAACCTGATTGTGCATTGCAATTGGGTCAGGAAGTGGTTGAAGTCGATCCCAGGTATTTTCGTCCTACGGAGGTTGACTTATTGATAGGTAATCCGGCAAAGGCACAACACCAATTGGGCTGGCAGCCTCAATATGATTTTCAGACTCTGGTAAAAGAGATGACTATGGCGGATGTCGAACTTTTTAAACGTGAAAGAATATTGAGAGATGCCGGATATACTGTTTTAAACCAGTTTGAATAACGTATATGGAGAAACAGAATAAAATATACGTAGCGGGGCACCGTGGGATGGTGGGTTCTGCAATTACGAGGAGATTACAGGCCGCCGGTTATACTAATCTAGTTAAGCGTACATCTGCAGAATTGGACCTTCGAAATCAGCAGGCGGTGCATACTTTTTTTCAGCAAGAGAAGCCCGAATATGTATTTCTTGCTGCAGCCAAAGTGGGGGGGATAATGGCTAACAATACTTACCGTGGCGAATTCATATATGATAATATTATGATCCAGAATAACGTGATTCATGAGTCTTATCGTAATGGTGTACAAAAGCTGATGTTTCTAGGATCTTCCTGCATTTACCCAAGACTGGCTCCTCAGCCGCTTAAAGAAGAATACCTGCTTACAGGGTTGCTGGAGCCGACGAATGAGCCATATGCAATTGCCAAAATAGCCGGTATAAAAATGTGCGATGCATATAGGTCCCAGTATGGTTGTAATTTTATTTCCGTGATGCCGACCAATCTTTATGGTCCTAACGACAATTACGATATCCAAAATTCTCATGTTCTTCCTGCGCTGTTAAGGAAATTTCATCTTGCGAAAAAGAACCAAGAAAAAGAAGTAGTACTTTGGGGTACCGGTCAGCCTTTAAGGGAATTTCTTCATGCGGATGATATGGCGGCTGCCTGTGTTTTTCTGATGAAGCATTTTAATGAAGAAGGTGTCATCAATATTGGTGTTGGCAAAGATATAAGTATTAGGGAGCTTGCATATATGATAAAAAATATCCTGAAATTTGAAGGGGATATTATTTTTGATGCTACTAAACCGGACGGCACCCCGCGTAAATTAATGGATATTAGTAAGCTTCGAAGTTATGGATGGAAGGCAACAATTGAACTCGAGAGCGGTATCCGTGATGTTTATGAGCATGCTGACAAATCATCCTGGTAATGTGATCGTAATAATCGTGTTCTTTTGTTGTCTGGGATTTACGTTGACGTCTATATTGAAAAAATTCTAAACACGACCTTGTCGCCTTATTCCTTATCACTGTCGCTATTTCAAAACCATTATCTTTGCCCCTGGCAAGCAAAATTCTATTTATGCTACAAAAACCTTATGTTTTTACCCTGTTGACCCTCTGTGTGCTTATGGTATGCTCTTCTGCCAGTGCACAAAGCGTGGGGCGTCAATATTCACTTGGATTCTATCAGCCAATGGCAGATACAAACGGTTATCACTCGTCACTGCGTGATTACATGGTACAGTCTACGTTTGAATTACCTCAAGGAGACACTATGCGTAAGCGTAGTTGGTTTCATCGGATCTTATTTAAGGAACACCTATTGGAGTTTAACAAGGATGACTATGAGTTTTATGGCGATTTTCTTCCGGATCTGATGGTAGGACGTAGTAATGATAACGGTACAACGTGGTTGAATACCAGGGGGGCTCAAGTTGGAGGTCGTATTGGCAAGAATTTTACGTTTCGATCTGAGTTTTACGAAAACCAAGGTAAATTTCCGAAATATTTAGATGCTTATGGCAGAGCTAATCAAATTGTTCCTGGGCAAGGGGAATGGAAAGACTATAGCAATGGAAAAGCATTTGACTTTGCCTATGCCTCTGCATTATTAAATTATCAGGCTGGCAAACATTTTACTTTCCAATTGGGATATGACAGGAATTTTATTGGTGATGGTTACAGGTCCATGTTGTTGTCAGATAACTCATTTAACTATCCATTCTTCAAGGTAGTTGCCAATGTGGGAAAGGTGCAGTACACGACTATGTGGGCGCAGTTTATAGATATGAGATATCCTAAGGCATCATACGATAATGGATATAGGAAAAAATGGGGCGTATTCAACTATTTAGACTGGAACATCAGTAAAAAGATATCATTAGGTTTATTTGCATCAATTATTTGGCAGGATTCAGACTCGTTGGGAAAGCGTGGATTTGATGCTAGCTATTTAAATCCTATTGTATTTCTGAGGCCGGTTGAGTTTTCTGTAGGTTCTGCAGATAATGCATTATTGGGCTTTAATCTGAAATATGCTGTTAATCATAATAGTGCATTTTATGGTCAATTTCTGTTGGATGAGTTTAAGTTGAAGGAAGTATTTGGCGGAAAAGGCTGGTGGGCCAATAAATTTGCCGGCCAGGTAGGTTTCCGGTCCAATAATATTTTCAAAGTACCTCATTTGAATATATTGACGGAGGTGAACGCTGCGCGTCCGTTTACTTATTCTCAACGAACTACCCTTAACAACTATGGTCATTATAATCAGCCATTGGCACATCCTCTCGGAGCCAACTTTGTAGAGTGGGTAACGATCGCAGATTACCAGTATAAACGTTGGTTCCTTCGTGGGCAAGTGAACGTTTCGAGGTATGGATTGGATTCTTCTGCAACGAACTATGGTAAAGATATTTTCAAATCTTACTTTACCCGTACGCCGGATTATGGTAATAAGATAGGTCAGGGTGTGGGCACTACATTGGTATACTTGCAAGGAACACTGGCGTTTTTGCTGAATCCCAAAAACAATCTTCGTGTTGAGGCATCTGTGATCGGGCGGCAGGAAAAGAATGATCTCGGAAAGAATAGGGACCTCATTTTCCAGATTGGCCTACGTAGTACTTTCAGACAATTCTATTACGACTTCTAACGAGTCAATATCTATTTCTAATAAGAGCGCAGCCCCCTCATCACTACTGAGGGGGCTGCGCTTTTTATGATGGGTCTTGCATTGCTGAAAGGGGGGCCGCCCCCTCCCTGAAGGAGGGGGATTACAGGCCAGAGATAAACAGATGGATAAAGGCCGATCTTCCAATGGGTACTACATCAGTAGCAACCATCCGGTGGCAAGTAATACGAGAGATGTATTACGCTGTTTTTGGTGACAGTGTCTTTATTCAGCGAGGTAGAGGGTATAAAAACCTTAAGGGAACGGCTTTATGGCCAACGTGTTTCGTATAGTAAAGATATTTCCTCCGGGTTTCTATTTAGGATGCACCGGCACTTGCCAGTAAAATATCAATAGGATATTCATATGATCACTTTTATGAAAGTACGGAAAAAAATAATACCAGCAAATTTGTATAAGTGATTGATTTGTAATGATGTTTCATTTTTGCGAAATTTCTTATCGTTTTTAACGATGGGAAGAGGCGGTAAGGCTGCTACCTATAGCATCCGCACTTTTTACTACCTTCGCGCCATGCATTACGTAACAGTAGAAGGGCTTACAAAATCATATGGCGCGGCGCCATTGTTTCAGGATATTTCTTTTCATATTGAAGAAGGGGATAAAATTGCCCTGGTGGCTTTAAATGGTACCGGAAAGTCAACGCTGTTGCGTATTCTTTGCGGGAAGGAAGCGCCGGATGAAGGTAAGGTTTGGATCCATAAGGATGTTACTGTCGTAATGCTGGAACAGCGGGCGGATTTTGATATGTCGAAGTCTGTGCTGGAGAACATCTTTGACCATTCTCATCCGGTGCTGAATGCAATCAAAGAGTATGAGTTGCTTACGGAGGAAGGGCATGAGCCGGACCTGGAGTTACTTACGGCGGCTATTGCCAAGATGGACGAATTGAATGCCTGGCATTTTGATACGAAGGTGAAGGAGATCCTGGGGAAGTTGAATATACATCACCTGGATCAGGCTGTTGGTACCCTTTCTGGGGGGCAACAAAAGCGGGTGGCACTGGCTAAAGTATTGATAGATATAGGGTTTGAGCATAAGCATACGTTGCTTATCATGGATGAGCCTACGAACCATCTGGATGTAGGAATGATCGAATGGCTGGAGAGTTATCTGGACCAGGAGAAGGTGACGTTACTGTTGGTGACGCACGACCGGTATTTCCTGGACAGTGTTTGTAATGAGATCATGGAGTTGGACCGTCAACAGCTGTTCATCTATAAAGGGGATTATGAGCATTATCTGGAGCGTAAAGCGGCACGTGAGGAAAGTGATCGTTCCAGCATCGAAAAGGCCCGTAATACGTATAGAAAGGAGCTGGAGTGGATGCGTCGTCAGCCAAAGGCACGAACGACCAAGTCGAAGGCCCGGCAGGATGCATTTTATGATGTGAAGGAGAAAGCTACTACCCGTATACAGGAGCAGCAGCTAGAGCTGAATGTAAAGATGACCCGTATAGGGGGGAAGATATTAGAGTTGAAGAAGGTGTATAAAGCCTATGGTGATCTGACCATTTTGAAGGGATTTGATTATACATTCTCCAAGGGGGAAAGGATTGGTATTGTTGGTAAGAATGGGGTGGGTAAGTCGACCTTTCTGCATTTATTATTGGGGCAGGAGACTGCAGATTCCGGTAAGATCAACGTAGGGGAGACCATCGTATTTGGTAATTACTCGCAGGAGGGATTGATCCTGAAGGAAGATATGCGCGTGATAGAATTTGTGAAGAGTATTGCGGAGAACTTTCCGCTGGCGGATGGTACGAAGGTAAGTGCCGCACAATTCCTGGAATTGTTCCTGTTTCCGGCGGAAAAGCAATATACATTTGTATCCAAGTTGAGCGGTGGTGAGAGACGGCGTTTACATTTGCTCTCCATCCTTTTCAGGAATCCCAACTTCCTGGTACTGGATGAACCGACCAATGACCTTGACCTGCCTACCCTCAGTATACTGGAGGATTTTTTACTGGATTACCAGGGATGTGTGATCATTGTGAGTCATGACCGTTATTTTATGGATAAGCTGGTGAATCACCTTTTTGTTTTTGAAGGAGCTGGAGCGATTCGTGATTTTCCCGGTAACTATACACAGTACCGTGAGTGGCAACGTGAAGAGGATAGGAAGTCAAAGGAGCGGGTGGAGAAAAAAGAAGAAAAGAAGCCGGAAGTTATTAATACAGCAGCCCCTGTAAGTAAGGATAGTGGCAGGAAATTATCCTATAAAGAAAAGCGGGAACTGGAGTTGCTGGAGAAAGAGATCGGTGACCTGGAACAAGAGAAAAAAGACATTGATGTACAGCTTTCTGCTGGCACCTTACCATATGAAAAATTAGAGCCGCTGACACAGCGGATTGGCGTAATACTGGAGCTATTGGATGAAAAAGGGCTCAGATGGCTGGAGTTGAGTGAGTTGAATGGTTAAGTTAAGGTATAACGGTTGTTCACCGAAAATAGCCACGTTATGAGACGGTCTGTAATGCATGCCTGGACGGCATTGCTGTTACTGTTATTTGTTGCCCAGGTCAAAGCACAGGACCTTCATTTTATGAAGGTAGATAGTGTTAACCCCTGTCTGACATTACGAAGTAATACAACATTTTATTGTCCGGTAAGGAAAGCAGGAGTGAGATGGGAGGAGAAGGATGTGTTTAATCCAGCTGCTGTGGTGAGGAATGACAGTGTGTACTTGTTATACCGGGCGGAGGATAGTGTAGGCCGGTATGCAGGTACGTCCCGTATCGGAGTGGCTGTCAGTGCGGATGGTTTACACTTTTCGCGATATGAAACGCCTGTATTATATCCGGACAATGATGCATTCAAGGAGTATGAATGGGAGGGTGGTTGTGAAGATCCTCGTATTGTAGAGGATGAGCAAGGGGTTTATTATCTTACCTATACGGCATATGACGGGCATACTGCCCGGTTGTTCGTAGCTACTTCATCAGATCTTTTTCACTGGAAAAAACACGGATCGGTATTTCGGGATGTGTATAATGGGAGGTATGCGGAGGGTTGGTCTAAGTCTGGTGCTATTGTGTGCCGGCAGCAAGGGGATAAGTTAATAGCGCAGCGTATTGGCGGGCGATATTGGATGTATTGGGGGGATACGAACATTTACCTGGCGCATTCGTCAGATCTGTTGCATTGGACGCCTGTACTGGCGGATGATGGTGGTCTATTACCTGTGATCCGGCCGAGGCCAGGGATGTTTGACAGTGACCTGGTAGAGCCGGGACCTCCGCCATTATTGACGGCGGAGGGTATTCTTCTTATATACAACAGCAGGAACCATCCGGCAACTGGTGATACGGCATTGCCGGCTGGAACCTATACAGCAGGGCGGGTGGTGATGGACAAGACGAGTCCTTCCCGGATGATCTCCCGGGGTTCTTCTTATTTTTTTGCGCCTGATAAGTCATATGAGCTTATCGGGCAGGTCAATAATGTTTGTTTCCTGGAAGGTTTGGTATCGTTTAAGGGTCACTGGTTTTTATACTATGGCACGGCAGATTCCAGGATCGCTGTTGCGGTTGGAAAGTGATCCTCTTTAGTGAACATACTTTGCCTGCGGGCATTGCTGTCCGTTGCTACAAGAGGTTTTGCCAGATAGTAATTGATAGGAATTGGTTAACTACTGATAGCTTTTAAGGGGCTTGCTCTATAAACAGGAAAAAAGTCGGCTTGTCTAGGTTCGTTATTCAGTTGTTGCAAGATATTCTGATACTTCACCTGATCATGTACGATCTGCAGGGTACTATATCTGCGTTTCAGTTTACTGAATCCCTGTTTGAAAAGCAGCAGGGAGTCTGTGGGAGAGCCTCTTCCGCCACCGAGGTTCATCCATCTGCATCTTGTTTGTTTGCCCCATTTAATGGCTTCGTAGAAGACTAGTTTTACTGGTGCGAGTTGCAGATATTCTTGTCGGGTAGCTACGAGGTGGCTTTGTATGATGCCGTTGTAGTGGGTAAATATACCACCGGAGCAGATATTACCATTTGCATCTTTTACCACGAACAGTTGCAGATGTTCTTGCAGTGTAGCTTTCAGCATCATAAAGTAGTGTTCATCGAAGTAATAATAGTTATTGGCCTGATTACGATCCATGGTACTATAGTACATATCGACGAACTCCTGGTAATATTTCCAGTTTCCTTTTATGACTTTGAATTTATCGTTTTGTAGAGATTTAATATTAGCTCTATGATTTTTTGAGAAGGAGGTAAACAGTTCTTTCATGTCATGTTGTAAATTAATCCACACAGTGTGGCCATGTGTGACTTGTCTGACATGTTCTGTTTCCATGAACATCACGTTATTGTAATATGGATTAAGCCTGATCACGGTAGAGACCAGTTGTAATTCCCCTGCATCTTCGATGAATTGTCCGAGGAAATCGTCCATTACGTTATAGTCGAATGATCTATTGAAGAGGATACCTGGATAGCCATATGGGCTACCGGCATCGTACAATTCTCTAGGTTTGTTGTTAAGTGGAGGGATCTTCCGTCTGATAAGTGGAATCAGCATTTTATTTTTTCCTTCCTGATGAAAATAGGCGATCGCTTCTCCCTGCAACATTTTGGATTCGATAGAGACATATTCCGGAAGATGGTAAAAGTCGTAATCGCTTTCTTCCAGCATGCTGCTCCATATGGGGTTCATCACACCAATAAAAATACCCATACAACTATTGAATTTTAGATTAACTATTCATTGCGGTGGCGGATTTGCTGACTACAAAAAATGAGCATAGGTCGACTACCCCTAAGGGCGATAATAACGTCTAAAAGTTATTGCATAGATATTGACTGGCCGGTATCAAACATCGATGGATAAAAACATTTAGAGACTGTTACATGTTGACAGCATTTAATAGTATTTGCAAAATGCGTACCTAAAAAAGTTATACCTGTATAAATATTTTTATATGATTAAATGAAATGTCGCACCGGTGTATTAACCAATGGATTATATATATAATATGAGTTGTGTTAACGAGTGGTTAAAGGTGTAATTAAATTAAGATCAATGCACATTTATTTAGCATTTACCCTTGGTACGTTTGGGGAAATCGCTAAAGTTAGCCAGGCCGAAATGAAAAAGAATATCAGTAATTATATACGGTTTAAAGAGACAAAAGGATTGCTTATCTGGCTGAAGTAATTTGTTCGTTCTTCTGCTTATTACCTTATTTGTTACGGGAATTAACGAGCTCTACTGATGTGGTCCTGATGTGGTAGAATAAGGGTAGGAATGATGATAATACCGGTTATATATAGACATAAAAAAGGCGTTCGATCGAACGCCTTTTTTATGTGTCTGTGGTCTCGGCAGGAATCGAACCTGCATCTAGGGCTTCGGAGACCCTCGTCCTATCCATTGTACTACGAGACCGGAAAAGGAAGGCAAAGCTACATTTTCTTACGGTGAATAGCAAAAGCCGCCAATTATTTTTTTATACTTTGAAAATCAGAGGTTTACATTGCTTTTGAAGATCTTCACGGCTATGGCGAGGAGGATAACCCCGAAGAATTTACGTACTACCATGAGGCCTGCTTTGCCTAATATTCTTTCGATGTAACTCAGTGATCGCAGTACTATATAGATAACAACGAGGTTGATCAGAATGCCGGCCATGATATTGTACTCTCCGAAATTCGCTTTGAGGGACATGACGGTGGTGAGTGTTCCGGAGCCAGCGATGAGGGGGAATGCGATGGGCACTACGCTGCCTGACTTTGCATCTTTTTCGCTTTTGAAGAATTCGATACCTAGGATCATTTCGAGGCCTATGACGAAAATCACGATGGAGCCGGCTACGGCGAAGGAGTTGACATCAACGCTCATGAGCTTCAGAAAGGGCTCACCTACCAGCAGGAATCCGATCATGAGGAAGCCAGAGGCGAGTGTGGCTTTACCAGCATCTATATTGCCTAGTTTCTCCTTGAGCGAGATGAGTACCGGGATGGAGCCCAGGATATCAATCACGGCAAACAGGGTGAAGCTGATGGCGAGGATTTGTTCGAAGCTAAACATTTGGTTGATACATTTTTAACAAATATAATGTTTTGATCTGACCGTAGGTAGTGGAAAGATTGGCTTCGTTAAGTTTTGGGCGGCCTGTAAAAAGCTGTTGGTAGTTGCTTTCCAATTTCCGTTCTTTGTTGCTTATTGTGGTAGTGCGCCAAGCAAATAAAGCAGTATGACAGAAGATATAATTATTCAGATCAGTAATAAAATCAAAGAGAAGCGGAAGGCCAAGGGTATCACTATTCAGGAGCTGGCAGATAAAGCTGATGTCAGCAAAGGTTTGATCTCGCAGATCGAAAATAATCGTACGGTGCCATCTCTTTTGGTATTGATCAATATTATCCGTTCGCTGAACCTGGATATGAATGAGTTCTTTAACGAGATCGATCAGCAGCAGCAATCCGGGAAGGTGATCATACGGCAGCAGGCCGACTACCAGGAATTTGAGAAAGAGAATGCGAAAGGGTTCCTTTACAAACGTATCCTTACAAAGAATGTAAAGAACTACCCGGTTGATATTGTGATGCTGGAGTTAAAGAAGGGAGCGAAGCGTGCGCAGACCGTTAAGACGGATGCCTATGAATATAAATATATAGTAAAGAGCATGGTCGAATACCAGGTAGATAATGAGAAGTACCTGCTGAAGGAAGGAGATTCTCTTTTCTTCGATGGACGCCTGGGCCATAAGCCTGCTAACATAGGGGAGGAGGATGCGCTGATCCTGGTCGTTTATTTCTTTATGGAAGGGAATTAATCCCTGTTTTTTTAGCCCTTAAGATCCCCTCTTTTATACCTATTGTACTGTTTTAGTTTAGCTAAACATTTAGCGGATTTTTCCTTAATTCGTGCCTGTCAACAGGTTAAGCTGTTTTACAAATACTTAACAATTCCTTTAGTAATACTTAACAATTAGGTTACATTGTACTGCAACATTTGCATGGGAAAACAAACCATTCTTCGTTTTTAATCTATACTCCATGCAACATTATTTACGCAACCAAATCAAATCAGTTGGTTGGTTATTGGCCTTATGTCTGAGCGGAACGGCCGCCTATGCGCAACAGGCAGTTACCGGACATGTGGCAGATGCCGACAGTAAGCAACCGGTGATCGGAGCTACCGTCAAGGTCAAGGGGACTTCCCGTGGAACGTCGACAGACGTTTCAGGTTTGTTTAAGATCACTGCGGATCCTGCGGATACGCTGATCGTTACTTTTATAGGATATACACCTGTCCGTATACCCGTAAACGGGCAACATGATATAGAGATCGCCTTGCTGGCGGATAAGAAGGCATTGGATGAGGTGGTGGTAACAGCGTTAGGTATACGGAAGGAAGTAAAACGCCTGGGTTATGCGGTGCAGGAGGTAAAAGGTTCTGACCTCATAAAAGCGCGTGAGCCCAATCCTATCAATGGATTGGTGGGTAAGGTAGCGGGTCTTACGGTAGGTGCTTCCGGTGAGCTGTTGGGTGCACCGCAGGTATTATTGCGTGGTAGCAGTATTAACCTGTTTGTCGTGGATGGTGTGCCTATCAACTCTGATACCTGGAATATTTCTCCGGATGATATAGAGAGTTATACGGTACTGAAAGGTGCTACTGCCAGTGCGTTGTATGGTTCCCGTGGATTGAACGGTGCTATTATGATCACTACAAAAAAGGGTTCTAAAGATAAGCGTGGATTCTCTGTGGAATTCAACTCCAGTACTATGTTTGATCGTGGTTTCAATGCTATTCCGAAGGTACAGGACGAATATGGTCCTGGTGACCACGGGAAATATGCATTTGTAAACGGAAAGGGCGCGGGTACTAACGACGGTGACTATGATATCTGGGGCCCTAAATTTGAAGGGCAGTTGATTCCTCAGTATGATAGCCCGGTGGATCCTGTTACAGGTGTTCGCCAGGGGACGCCGTGGATTGCCCGTGGTAAGGATAATCTTAAACGTTTTTTGCAGACAGGCGTGTTGTCTACCAACAGTATAGCGGTATCTTCTCATACGGAGAAATCAGATCTGCGATTCTCGCTGTCTCACAGTTACCAGAACAGTATTGTTCCCAAAAACAATTTGAACATTACGAACTTCAATATCTCTGCTGGTCATAGTTTTTCTGACCGTTTACGTCTGGATGCTTATCTGAATTACAATCGTCAGTATACGCCGAATTTCCCGGATGTGCAGTATGGTCCCAACAGTATGATATACAACATGGTGATCTGGTCTGGTGCAGACTGGAATGTGGACGATATGCGTAATTACTGGCAGCCAGGTAAGGAAGGTATACAGTCATTGTTTGCCGAGTATCAGCGTTACCAGAACCCCTGGTTTATGGTGAATGAGTGGAAGCGTGGGCATTACAAGACGGATGTGAACGGATACGCCAAGCTGTCTTACAAGCTTAGCAACCATCTGGACCTGCTGGCCCGTACGCAGGTAACCAGCTATGATCTGTTACGTACGGAGAAGGTGCCTTATTCTGCGCATCCTTATGGTATGGAGGACGGACTGGGTAACTACCGAGAGGATAAGCGGACTATGTTTGAGAATAATACGGACCTGTTACTGACCTACAACAATACCTTTACCGGCAATATCAGCCTGCGTGCTTCTGTGGGTGGTAATGCGCGTTCTTTCTCTTATAAATCCAGTTTTGTAACGACAGACTACCTGAACGTACCTGGATTGTATACTTTCTCTAACTCTCTGAACCCGCTGAAGGCCAGCAATTTTACTTCAAATATGTTGGTGTTGAGTACTTATGGTTATGCGGATGTGACCTTTAATAAATATGCGACCTTATCACTGACAGGTCGTGTTGATAAGCTGTCTACACTGCCTAAGGGGAATGATGTTTATTTCTATCCTTCTGTGTCGCTTAGTACTGTTGTATCTGATTATGTGCGTCTGCCGGAGGTGATTTCCATGTTGAAGTTCAGAGGTTCTTATGCGAATGTGAAGGGTGGTTTGACTTCTCCTACTATCGGTGCTACTCCTCAGGGATCTTATCCGATCGGTTATGGTGCGGAGTACCAGTCTTCTTATGATGGACCTTCTTTCGAGAATTTCTCCGGTTATAGTGTACAGCCGGTGTATGATACGAAGATCGGTGCGAAGTTTACCAGGACTATTGCCAATCCTCAGTTGAAGCCATTCTCCAGTACTGCTTACGAGGCTGGTATGGACATTCGTTTCCTGCAGAACAGGATCGGTCTGGATGTGACCTATTTCGTAACGAAGAACGGTCCACGTATTTATTCGCTGCCGGTAACGGATGCTACTGGTTATGAGAAGATACTTGTGAACGGTGTAGTGACCCGTAAGAAGGGATGGGAGATTTCGCTGACGGGTTCTCCATTGCGTAGTTCCAACGGATTGAACTGGGATATCATGGCTAACTGGTCTACTTTCAAGGAGCGTTATGTAAGTTTTTATCCCGGTGTAAATACGATCAATACTTACTTTAAGGCAGGGGACCGTGTAGACGGATTTTATGGGTCTACGTTTGTTAAGACGCCGGATGGTCAGCTGATCTACGATTTCGCGATGCAGAAGAACCCTGACGGTACTGAGACACGTGTGTCTACTGGTTTGCCGTTGAAGTCGCCTAAAGACAGGTTCCTGGGTTATACGAATCCTGACTGGGTATGGTCTATCAACAACAGTTTCCGTTATAAACAATTCAACTTCAGCTTCCAGTTTGACGGACGTGTAGGAGGTAAGATGATCAACTACATCCAGCAGCAGACCTATCGTGGCGGCCGTAATATCAAGACGGTACAAGGTGCTATGGGT
Organism: Chitinophaga pendula; assembly: GCF_020386615.1. Classification (NCBI taxonomy): domain Bacteria; kingdom Pseudomonadati; phylum Bacteroidota; class Chitinophagia; order Chitinophagales; family Chitinophagaceae; genus Chitinophaga; species Chitinophaga pendula. The sequence goes on along the minus strand of NZ_CP077769.1, from coordinate 5,941,124 downwards.
GAGGCCCGTTACAACGACTATAAAGGTGTGAAATCCTGGAATGGCGGTGGTGTATGGGTATCTAACGGTGTGCCTATTCAATATGACAATGACGGTAATGTAACTAACTATAAGGACCTGGTATTTTCTCCTAATACTACCAAGACGTTCTTACAGGATTACGTGAGTGTTTATTACAGCACTAACGAGGCTAATATGATCAGCAAGACTTTTGCTAAACTGCGTGAGGTGGTGATTGGCTATACTTTGCCACAGCGTATGCTGGGCCGGAGCTTTATCCGCCAGGCGAATATCTCCTTTGTGGGCAGGAACCTGTTGTATTTTGCTGCTAACAAGGACCTGGATATTGACCAGTATGCCGGTGACCAAGCTTCTTCTTCTCTGCAAACGCCTGCTACCAAACGTTATGGTGTGAACATTAACCTTACTTTCTGATAAATACCCGCATTTAAAAAGCATTATTATGAGAACATTAAAAATAGTTGCCTTTTCCGCTTTGCTGGGTGTTGCATTCAGCAGCTGTAACAAGCAATTTACTGACTACGAGAAAAACGAGAATAAGCCTTCCCAGGTACCTCCGGGGTTGGTACTGGCCAATATACTTTCTGATGTGAACCTATACAAGCCGTGGAGTGATGTGACGCGACTGAACCAGTTTGACGCCTGTAACTATAACTATTATGGCGATCAGCGTTATGATAACAAGGTTGCTAACCTGGGTGATTACTACTTGTTGGAGAATGTGGTGAAGATGGAGGGTGAGGCGACGCGTCTTGGTGGTGGTAAGGTGAATCCATACGCTGCTATTGGTAAGTTTTTCAAAGCGTTTGGTTACTACCGTATGAGCAGCCTGGTGGGTGATCTTCCGATGACGGAGGCGTTGAAAGGGCAGGATAACCTGCGTCCGGCTTATGATGAGCAGCGGAAGATATTTGTGCAGATACTGCAATGGCTGGATGAAGCGAATAATGACCTGGATCAGCTGATCAACAATCCAGATAAGAGCAATACGTCTCCCGGGCAGACGCTCAGTAACGATTATACTTATGCTAACCGGCTGGAAAGCTGGAGGAAGCTGGTGAACACTTTCCGTTTGCGTGTGCTGATCTCCCTGAGCAAGAAAGAGTCGGATGCGGATCTGAGGCTGGCGCAACAGTTCCAGACTATCCTGAGCAATCCTGCGAAATATCCATTGATGGAAAGTTCGCAGGACAACTTCCAGTATATCTACAACAACATTAACAAGTATCCGAGCAATCCCAGTAATCTGGGTAATGATGCTACCCGTTATAATATGACGGCTGCTTATCTGAATACGCTGGTATCTTTGAAGGACCCCCGGGCTTATATTACTGCGGAGCCTGCGACTGGTCAGCTGAGACAAGGTAAAACGCCTGCGGATATTACGGCTTATGTAGGTGCTGCTTCCGGCGAGAGTTTGGAGGACATGTCGTCTAAGATGTCTGATGTAAACAACGCTGCTTATTCTGTACGTAGCCGTACCCGTTATTATTCCAGCAATGCGGGGGAGCCCGGTGTATTTGTAGGCTATCCTGAGCTGTGTTTTAATATTGCGGAAGCCATCAACCGCAGATGGGCTACCGGTGATGCAGAGCAGTGGTATAAAAAGGGTATTAAGGCATCGCTTTCCTTCTATAACGTACCTGTAAGCGGTGCGGGTCAGATCAGGAAGATCTACCCTTATGATAGTAAGGATGCCAAGGATACTTATACTATTCCTTTTGACTTTGACGGTGTTTATTATGCCCAGGAGGCGGTGAAGTATAAAGGTGACAATGCGGACGGTCTTAAGCAGATACTGACGCAGAAATACCTGGCTTTCTTCCAGGGCTCTGACTGGGAAGGTTATCTGAACTGGCGCAGGACGGGTGTACCTGCTTTCAGTGCGGGGCCTGGAACTGGTAATAACGGGCGGGTACCTGTACGATTCAGGTATCCTGATAACCATCGTGCATCTAATGAGGATAACTGGAAGGCGGCGTTGCAGCGGCAGTTTGGGTCTGGCATTGATGATATCAATGGTGTGATGTGGCTTATCAAGTAAAAAATACGATTGTATAACTGGGTCCTCCTTCCGGGCGAATAAAGCCGGGAAGGGGGATCTTTCATTTTTATGATATGGATTATCAGCAAGCATTAGCGGTTACTACGGAGATTTTCCGGTTATATGAATTACACGGTGCGGAGGATTATATCGGGGAGCCGGTATCCCAGTTGGAGCATATGAGTCAGGCTGCGCAGCTGGCGGAGCTGGCAGGTTGCCGGGATGAGGTGGTCCTGGCTGCTTTTTTCCACGATATCGGGCATTTATGTGCGGCGAATGATGCGGCCTCTATGCATGGGTATGGTGTGGTGGATCATGAGGGGCTGGGAGCCGCTTACCTGGAGGAAAAGGGGTTTCCTTCTACGCTGGCGCAGCTGGTAGGGTCGCATGTGGAAGCGAAGCGTTATCTCACGTATAAATTCCCATCGTATTATGAGCAGCTGTCTGTGGCCAGCCGGGAGACGCTGGCGATGCAGGGCGGGCCTATGACGGAGGAGGAGGCGCAGGTATTCGAGTCTCATCCTTTGTATACGGACATGGTATTATTGCGGGAGTGGGATGATCAGGCGAAAGAGACGGATATGCCGGTGCCGGACCTGGCGAGGTATAAGGAGATGGCGATTCGGGTGCTGACTCAAAAGTAAGGTAATACTATACTTTGTATGATATAATTAACTTTAAGTTCAGTATTTGTTAACATTCGGTTCATATTAGAATCTCACTTTTGGTAGATTAACAGTGAACTATGTTACAAATCCCCTGGTTACGTAAAAGATTGGAGCGGGCCCACTACCTTACTTTCTCTATTTATGCGGCGTTGGTGTCGTTTGGCACTTATTCGTGTATGTATGCTTTCAGGAAGCCGTTTACAACGGGCATATTTGAAGGGGTAACCTTTTTGGGTATTGACTATAAGATATGGTTGGTGATTGCGCAGACGGTGGGGTATGCGGCGAGTAAGTTTTACGGCATACGGTTTATTGCGGAGATGAAGGGGAACCGGCGTGCGCAGAGTATTTTGTTGCTGGTAGCTATTGCGTGGTTGTCATTGTTATTATTTGCGATCGTACCGGCGCCTTACAATATTGTATTCCTGTTTGTGAATGGGTTTCCGTTGGGGATGATCTGGGGGTTGGTGTTTAGTTATCTGGAGGGCAGGCGTAGTACGGAGTTTATGGGGGCGGTGTTGTCTATCAGTTTTATATTTTCTTCGGGATTTGTGAAGTCTGCCGGTAAGACGGTGATGGTGGACTGGCATGTGACGGAGTATTGGATGCCTTTTGTGACAGGCTTACTATTTTCCTTACCGATTGTACTGTTTGTATTGTTACTGGAGCAGATACCGCCGCCCAGTGTGGAGGATGAGCGTATGCGAACTAAACGTGCGCCGATGAACAAGGAGCAGCGGCGGCGTTTTGTGCAGCAGTTTTTACCCGGATTGATCTTGCTGGTGGCTACTTATGTGTTGTTGACGGTGTTGCGGGACATACGGGATAATTTTGCGGCGGATATCTGGACGGACTTGGGGATGGGGCAGCAGCCGGCGGTGTTTACGCAGACGGAGATCCCTATTTCGCTCGCTATATTGGCGATCATGAGTTTGCTGGTATTTGTAAAGAATAACTACAAGGCATTTATGTTGAATCATTTGCTGGTGATCGTGGGATTTTTGATAGCGGGAGGTAGTACGATGTTGTTCCAGCGGCAGCAGATCGATCCTGTTTGGTGGATGATGTTGACGGGGTTGGGCCTTTATATGGGGTATATTCCTTTTAACTGTATCTTTTTCGAGCGGCTGATCGCGGTGTTCAAGTATGTGAGCAATGTGGGTTTTATCATTTATGTGGCTGATTCTTTTGGTTACCTGGGCAGTGTGGGGGTCTTGTTGTTCCGGAATTTCAGCGGGATGAAGATTTCCTGGAGTCAGTTTTTCGGCGACCTGGTGATCGGGGCGATGGCGACGGGTATATTGATGATGTGTATATCAGCCTGGTATTTCCGGCGTAAGAGTCAGCACGGGCGTGTATTGCCCGGGGATGTAGCCGGTGGTACGGCGCCATCGGATCTGCGTATGATCACGAACTAATTGTTGATACTTACTACTTCTGTTTTTCCTTCCTTTATTTTCAGGTGTGCGGTGCGGCCGTATTCCACCCTGATGTCGAAAGACTTATCCAGCGGGGTGTTGGTGGCATACGCCAGTATGGCGCGTATTACGCCGCTGTGTGCTACTATGATGGCATCGCTGTTTTTTCCTACTATTTCGTTGAAGCATTCGATGCTGCGCAGGTATAGGTCGTGGTAGCTTTCGCCACCAGGTACGCGTGCGTATACGTAGTTATCCATCCAGGCCTGGAGGGCATTTTCTCCCAGTGAATCCCATGTTTTCATTTCCCAGTCTCCGAAGTTGAGTTCTTTGAGGCGAGCGTCGCGGGTGACTGTTTCGCCGAATAGGTGTGTGGCGAGGCGTGCGCAACGTTGTAGGGGGCTGGTATAGATATCAAAGCTGCGGGTATCTGGCAGGATGGTGCTGATGCGTGCTGCTTCTTCCTGGAAGGAAGGGGCGACATCGAGATCGGCGAAGCCATAGCAGGTACCCCGGGATATTGCTGGTGTGGTGTGACGGATCAGGTAAATTTCCATTGTATGATACAAAAGCACAAATATATAACTGTTTCTGCAACCTGTTGTGTGGCGCCGAGGCAGTCGCCGGTGTAGCCGCCGATCCATTTACGCATGAGTCGGACGAGGTAGGTGCGGGCGATCCAGATGGCGGGGATGGTGATGAGTAGCCAGTATTGGTGTTGCCAGCTGATCCATGCCAGGAGTGGGAGTAGTCCCAATGCGGCTGCGACCAGGAGGGCGGGCGTGGTGATGCCTTTGGAGACGGGTTTGGCTTTGCTGTCTTCATTTTCCCTGACGTAGGGGAGGCTATAGATGACGGTTACTGCCAGTAGTCTGCTGAGTGGGTGTGCGATCAGTAAGGCGGCGATGGCTGTGGGCAGGGGTAGTGATTGCAGGCAATAGAATTTGAGTAGCAGCAGGATGGTGAGTCCTGCCATGCCATAGGTACCTATACGGCTATCTTTCATGATATCCAGTATTTTGGCTTTGGTCCAGCCGCCGCCGAATCCATCGCACATATCTGCGAATCCATCTTCGTGGAAGGCGCCGGTGATCCATATGCCGCTGGCGAGTGTGAGTAGCAGGACGACGGGTATGGGAAGTATGAAATGGAGGCCGTAAGTTATGGCGGCCATGGCGCCACCTACTATCCAGCCGATAAGGGGGAGATAGCAGGTGGCTTTGTTGAGTCGGTCGGCTGCATGGTCTATACCGGCGGGTACGGGTATGCGGGTATAGAACATGACGGCGGTCCAGAATAGCTGGTATTGTTCTTTCATGTTGTGTGTGTCGAGTGTATTAGTGTTTACCGGCGACGCCAGCATCGCTGAAGCTGGCCATTTCGCGGAGGAATGCGACGGCGTTTTGTATCAGTGGCATGGCGATGGCGGCGCCGGTGCCTTCGCCTAGTCGCATGTCGAGTTGCAGTAGTGGTTGTGCTTCCAGGTAATGTAATAATTGTTCGTGTCCTTTTTCATTGGAGGTATGTGCGAAGAGGCAGTAGTCGCGGGAGGCTGGTTGCAGTTTGACGGCGGCCAGCAGGGCGGTGGTGACGATGAATCCATCTATTACGACGATCATATTAAGGGATGCGGCTTTGAGTATGGCACCGCTTATCATGGCGATTTCGAATCCGCCGAAGGTGGCCAGTACCTGGAGGGGATCGGTGGGTATGCCCTGTTTGTTGAGGGCTTGTTGGAGGATGGCTTTTTTTTGCACCAATTGTTGGGCGTTGCTACCGGTGCCGGCGCCGATGCAGTTGGCGAGGGGGATGCCGGTATAGCAGCACATGAGGAGGGAAGCGGCGGAGGTGTTGCCTATTCCCATTTCGCCGAAGCCGATGATATTGCAGCCTTCCTGGTGTAGTTGCTGAACTACGTCTGCGCCTGCTTGTATGGCCAGCAGGCATTGATCTCTGCTCATGGCAGGTTCATGGAGGTAGTTGCGGGTGCCCATGGCTATCTTTTTATCGATGAGCAAGGGATGTTGTGTAAAGGAGTGGTTGACGCCGGCGTCGACGATTTGGAGGTTGAGTTGTTGCTGACGGCAGAATACGTTGATGGCGGCGCCGCCGTTGAGGAAGTTGTATACCATTTGGGTGGTGACAGCCTGAGGGAAGGGGTTGACCTGTCCATCGGCGGCGATGCCATGATCGGCGGCGAATACCACGATGGCCGGGTGTTTTAGTTCCGGGAGGGTGGTTTGCTGGATGAGGGCAATCTGGAGGGCTGTCTGTTCGAGTTTTCCGAGGGAGCCCTGAGGTTTTGTCTTCTGATCGATCTTGTCCTGTATGGATGATAGCAGTTGACGGGATATGGAGGGGATCGCTGGAATATTCATGGCCTGTCATTAAAAAAGCACACCAGGCATGATTGGGATATGACGGGGCCCATATAGCCTGGTATGCGTTATGATGGAATAATATTATGATGCGGCGGTAGCGGCTTTGACGGATACGGCGAGGCCGGATACCATTAAAGTTACTTCTTGAGCGAGATGGGCGATGTATTGGTTGGCCCAGCCCTGGAGGTCGGTGAATTTACGTCCGATGGCTGTTTCTGCGTGTACGCCCATTCCTATTTCGTTGGTGACGATGATGAAGTTGCCTTTCATTTCGGCGAGTTTGCGTACTTCCTGTTTGATGGCTTCGAGGGAGGGGGATACTTCGTAGCTGTATTGCATGAAGAAGTTGGTGAGCCAGAGGGTAACGCAGTCTATTACGACGGTTCGGCCTTCGATGGGGAGGGTGCTGACCTGCAGTTGTTCTTCGAAAGTGGTCCATTCTGGACCGCGGTCGTTTTTATGGCGTTGTACTCTTTCGCCGAAGTCCTGGTCCCAGACTTTGGCGGTGGCGACGTATACGGGTTCCGGGGACAGGCGGAGTGCGAGTTCCTGTGCGTACCTGCTTTTTCCGGAGCGTGCTCCGCCGGTGATGAGATAGATCATGATTCGGTCGGCGTTATTATTTAACGTTGATCTGGTAGTCGTATGCCAGTTCGCCGGCTGTATTGAATGCTTTATAGGTCACTCTGTAGTTGCCGGCGGATGGCGGTGTGAAATTATAGGCGGAGTCTACGCTGGCTTTGCGGCTGTTGACGATCCACATGTAGGTCATGCCGGCTGTGCTTTCCAGTTTAGGGTACAGCTGTAATGTTTGGCCTACGTTGATGGTATCTTTTCCGTCTTTGATACCTGAGTCTTTCATTTTAGGAAAGGGGTATGTGGGAACGGTGTTGTTATTGCTTTTACAAGCGAGGAAAGCGGTGGTAATGATTGCTGTGATGGCCAGGTAGCGTTTGATCCCGGATAATTTCATTGCTATATCTTTTTATAAATAGTTATCAGTTAATGCGTTGCTACTTGTTGTGCATACAGGGCTTTATATTTCTGTTGCAAGTGTGAAGGTACGGTAAATATTTCCGGATGGAAAAGGCCGGCCAGTAGTTCTGAGCCATCGACGAGGGTGGCGGCGCTGGGTTGTGTGAACAGGTCGTAGTCGGCGACGAATACGGCGTTGTTTTTTACGGCCTGTAGTTGGTGCCATTCGGGTTTATTGGAAAGTAGTTCGAGTTCCTGGAGGGATCTGTCGACGTTGAAGCCGCAGGGGGCGATGACGAGGACTTCCGGGTTGTACCGGACGATCTTGTCCCAGCTGGTGACGATGGAGTCGCCTGCGGGGTTGGAGAGCATGTCTACGCCGCCTGCGTAGGCGATCTGATAGGGTATCCAGTGTCCGCAGTTGTAGATGGGTGCGATCCATTCGAGGAGCATGACGCTGCGTAGCGGTGCTTTATTGGCGCGGAGGGTATCTACTATTTTATCGAGGCGTTGCTGGAGGGCGGCGAGGTATGTATAGGCTGCTTCTTCGTGACCGAGGGCCTGTGCGATGGTGATGGCGCAGGTGAATACGTCCTGCAGGTTGTTAGGGCTGAGGGCGACGAGTTGTGGTTGTTTGGGCAGTTTATAGATGGCTTGTTGGGTGCAGTGGGTATCGATCTGGCATACTTCGCAGACATCTTGTGTGAAGATGATGTCGGGGGCGATGTTTTCGAGCAAGGGTTCATCTACATAGTAGAGGCTTTTCCCCTGGGCTTTGGAGGCGGAGAAAATGCGATCTATTTCCTGGCTGGAGTAGTTATGTCCTTCCAGTACACAGCGGACGATTTTGGGCTGTTCTGCTGCGATCTGAGGGCATTCGAAGGTAACGCCCTGCAGGAGGTGTTGCAGGCCCATATCGTAGATCATTTGTGTAGCTGCCGGCAGGAAAGAGGAGGCTATCATATGTTGTTGTTTATAATAACTATCCCCGGTTGATGCCGGGGATAGTCACCTGAGTATTAAAATCGCTTAAAGATAGTTAAAATCAGGGAAGCAGGGAGAGGTCGGCGGCGCCGGCTACTTCTGTGGATACTTCGCCGAGGGTGCCATTCATTTTCTGGATGCCGCTTTGCACTTTCACGAAGTCGATGCTGGCGAGGCTCACGGGGTTACCGCTGGCGTTAACGGCCCAGGAGATATCGATTTTATCGCCATCGGGGGTGGAGTCCGCATATCCTGTGATGGTAGGTCCGCCGGCGTAGTTGTCGGGGAGGCGGGTACCACCCAGTGCGTAGGAGTTTACGCCCAGCCAGAGGGGGTAGTAAGAAGCCTGTGTATGCCAGGAGTTGCGCAATACGAGGCCGTTATCGCCGGTGTTGCTGGTCCAGGGTACATCTGCGTTTTGTGGGGAGGGCAGTGTGTAGGTTACTACATAGTTGTGTTTAGTAGCGGTGTTGTTGTAGTAGGAGCCTTTGATCTGGTACCAGGGATCGTCTGCGAGGCCGTTGGCGTTGACATCTCTGGAGACCCATACTACGCCGGGTTCGCTGAAGTAGTTGCCATTGGATTCGAATGCGTTGCCGTAGATGATAAAATCTGTTTTGTTGGCCTGGTTGGTGATGCTGTGATCGAATCCGAAGATGATGTATCCGCCGTATGCGCCGAGGGTTACGATCTTTTGCCAGTTGGCGGGGTCATATACGCCGATAACGTTCTGGGCATCGGACTGGGAGCCATAGGTAGCGTTGATAAACTGGCCAGGTGCTGGTTTGTATTCCAGTACACGTGTTACATAGGGGCTTACTACTCTTTCGGTTTGGGATTTGTTGTTCTGACCGGTGAGGGCAGCAGCGTCGGGGCTGATGGCTTCTTTCTGACAGGCGGCGAAAGTCAGGGCCAGGGCACTGGCTGCGATCAGTACGCTTTTTTTTGTGTTCATACTTTTAGTTTAGAATAATGAAGGAAATATGGATTTGGGTAATTCTGTACAATTTAGTGTTGCACTCCGCAATAGAATGGCGTACCGGGTTTAGTTGGAGTTTAAGGTTTACACAGGGGGTGCGGGTTCGCGTTCACGGCTCCTTTTAGGTGGCAAAGGTATCAGGGGCAGTTGCGGAGTACTGCCCCTGATGTGGTATGGTGCTATTTTCTATAGAAAGCAAATGATGATGCGAAGTCGCCGGATGTTTTAAACCAGTTCTTCTTAGTGCCGGTGGCAGAGAGAACATATACCTGTGTGGGATATACGCCGCCATCGGAGAGGTATATATCGGAGGTAACAGGATCTACTACTATGCCGTAGGGTACTTTGATGGATTTGTCTGTGCCATCGGTGATAAAGTTGTCGGATATCTTTGTTTCGGTAGCGACATTGAATTTGATATAAGTCGGTTTGCTGGTTTCCCAGTTGTAGTTGATGAAGAAGCCGTTGTCGTCCTGGATGGCTATTGCTGTAGCGAGGAAGCCCAGTTTTTTCTTGACTGTTTCGGTTTTGGTATCGAATACGTATACATCGCCCGGTGCTACGACTACGGCGCCTGCGTATTGATCCTGGCCGACGCAATAGATATCGCCATATTTATCTGCTACGAGCCGGCCCATGTTTTTGGTTACGACTACTTTTTTGATCTCTGTCAGGGAGTTGAGGTCGATGACAGAGAGTGTGGAGTCGTACTGGCCAACGGTGCCGGGGGGAGCGTATACGACATCCTGCCAGCCGGCGTTGGCTACGTAGAGTTTATCACCTACTACGGTCATGCCTTCGGGGGTTTTACCGACTTTGATACTTTTTACGATGGAGAGGTTGCCGGTATCAATTACGGTTACGGTGCCATCGTATGCGTTTACGAAGGCTTTGTCTTTATAGAAAGCTACGTAGCGTGGTTGTTTTTTGGGCAGATAGATGGTTTTGATAGATTTTACTGTTTTGGCATCTACTACTTCTACTTTGTTACTATTGTTTACGACGATATACATTTTGCTGCCGTAAACCTTTACGTCCTGTCCTACGTCGCCCAGTTTGTTACCCAGTCTGTTATTGAGTGAGTCTGTTTTGTTGGGGTTTGCGGCGGTGAAGATGTTGAAGCTAAGTCTTTGTTGTTTGAAGTCGAAGTAATCGAGGGTAGCACTGTTGGTACCCATGTTGCCTTCATTGAGGATGTATATGCCTTCATCTACTACGGGAGGTTCCGGGATGGGGGCATCTTTTTTACTACAAGCGGTGACGAAAAGTGCTGCGGCGGTGAAGAGGCTGAGCAGTTTTGCGTGTTGTTTAATAGAATTGTTATTCATACTGTTCAATTTTTAAAATGAGAATGATGCCATGAAGCGGAAATTGCGACCTGGCATCGGGTAGTTGTAGGCGACATCGTAGTACTTGTTCAGGATGTTGTTGAGTTCTGCGGTGAACCGGATGTCTTTGAATTTGCGGGTACGGAGATTGTAAGCGGCTACTATATCTGAAGTATACCACGCGGGCATATAATTTTTCGGCGGGTCTGCGAAGTCGGCAAACCGGTCGCCGACGTAGTTGAATCGGTAGGTCAGTTCCCAGGTGCGCCATTCCAGTCCGAGGTTTACAGCGCCGCTATGTGTGGGCATGTATGGGACGGGGATTGGGTTGTTGATGCCGAAAGAGAGTTCTCTGGCGTGCTGCCAGGTGTAATTGATATCTGTATGGAGGGTGATGGTAGCTGGTAGTTGCCAATCGTTTTTTTGTGTAATGTCGACGCCTTTGATATCTACTTTGCCCAGGTTGATCATGGTCCAGCGGAACATGTTGGCGGTGGGGATGGCGACTATTTTGTCGGTGACGTTGTTGTAGTATGCATCTACCTGGATGGAGAAGTTTTTAAGGGCGCTGGTGGTCATTTTTCTCCAGGTGAGGCCCAGGTTGTATTGTTTGGTATATTCTGGTTTCAGCTTGGCGTTTCCTATCAGGAGGTAGTAGAGATCGTTGAGGGTGGGCATCCGGAAGATGTCTTTATAGAAGGCCCTTATGTAGAACTCTTCGTGTTTCAGAGGTTGATAGGCGATCGATATTGCGGGTGTGAGTATTTGTTTGTTGGGAGCTGCGGTGCCGAACTTCACGGATTCGCTGACGGCGGTACCGAGGAGATTGGCTTGCAGTTCGAGTTGTGGTAGTTTGATGGCGGTGGCGAGGGCGCCGTACCCGGTGTAGCGGGTTGGGAATGCGAATCCTACCTGGGAGCCTTTTACATAGTTGTAGATGAAGTCTCCGCTGAGGGATAGGTCCCACCAGGATTTGATGCTGTATTTGTTGGCCAGGGAGAGGTATAGTTCCTGTTGGGTATACCTGTTGTCCTGGAATTTGGCGGTGTTGAGTACATCCGGGTCGGTGTATCGCATATAGTCGTTAGCGAATTTGGCGTTGACCAGGAGGCTGTATTTGGGGTGGAATGTTTTTTTGTAGTGTGCCTGGATGAAGATGTTGCGGTCTTCCTGTCTTTGTCGGTGGTCGAAGTTATCGACGAGGATATAGCCCGGTAGTCCGCGTTCGGACTGGTAGTGATACAAGCGGAGGGACCAATCGCTGCTATCTTTCATATTGCCGTTGACGGCGGCTTCTACGCGGAAGGCGTTGATATCGGCGTTGGTGCGGGTGAGGGGTGTTTTATCCGCTTCATCTCTTTTGAATTTATAGCGACCGTTGGCGTTGATCCATTCGGTGCTGATGGAGGCGGAGATGCGGTCATTTATTTTTTGCTGCCAGAGGAGGCCGGGGTTCAGGAGGCCGAAGGAGCCGGTTTTGAAGGTAGCTTTGCCATGTATGTTTTCGCCTTTTGCGAAGGAGGGTTTGATGGGTTTGAGGTAGAGGGTGCTGGCGGCGGAGAAGTTGCGGGCGGGGAGGAAGATGTCATTGCTTTGGCCATTGAAGAGGGTGATCATTTCGAGGTTGTCGAGGGAGAATTTGCCCAGGTCGATGCTTCCATTTTGTGGGTTGCCTACTTGGATGCCATCGTAGAATACGCCGACGTGGTTGCTGCCGAGGCTGCGGACGTTGACGGTTTTGAGGCCGCCTATGCCGCCATAATCTTTTATTTGAACGCCGGAGAATGACTTGATGGCATCAGCGACGGAGGTAGCGGTTAGTTTTTTGAGTTGTTCGATGTCGAGTGTTTGTGCGGGGGTAGGGGAGCTGGTGTTGTCCAGCAGGTATTTGGCGTTGACATTGATTTCCCGGAGGTGCCGGGAGGTATCGTTAGGGGTATTTTGAGCAGTCAGCGACTGCGGTATTAGGCAGGCGATGAGAAGTGAGTAGTAGCAACATGCTGTAAGCAAACGTTTCACGTAGCGCATTTTTTGGTATTGACAGACAGCGCTACGGGGAGGGGAAAGTACGTGCCAATCGGGGTACGCTGGGGGGCGTAACCGGGGCTATCGTTGCTTTTCACCCGAAAGCGCTGAAAGTGATTGATATCTGGCAGGTCTTCTGGCTTACTGTTTTGAAGGCCGTCTTCCCACTTTTTGAGGAGCAGTGACTTTATTGGCATTCACTTCCGCTTACGGGCGGAGCAGTATTACAGCTACGGGGATAGCTCCGGATTTGCACCGGATTCCCTTTTAAGATCCAGGTTTGTTGAGGGCCGGGATCACCAGGTATTGGTATGTGTTAAGATACCGGCAGCGAGCCGCCGGTTTGTTATTGTTTATGAATGAGCTGCTGCAGCGGGGTAGCTACGTTGTACGAGTTCGAAACCTCCGAAGAAGAGGATGCTGTACACGAGGTTACCGATGAGCATATTTTTCATGTAAGGGATGGCGAGTGCGAGGCACTTGGCCAGTCCGGCAGCATTTTTTGGGAAAGGCTGGCCGGTGGTGATATCGATGCCATAGAGGAATGGGCCGATATCGGCGATGATCCAGTGGGCTACTACGGCGGCGACAGCTGCGACGAGTACGTTGGTAGCGTTCACTTTGCGGATGATCAGTTGTCCTACGAGGACCATAGCGGCGAAGCTAAGGTATGTCCATATCCATCCGCTATAGAGGAGGCCTTGCATGTGTTCTTTGTAGAACAGTTCCATCATGAGAACGTCGCTGACGAAGAGGGTGAGCAAGGGGAGGATGTATGATTTCCATTTATCGGAGAAGTAGGCGCCGCCGAAGAGGGCCATTGCACCGATGGGGGTGATATTAGAGAATGGAGTGAGTTGTCCGCCATTTAGTACGCGGAGGACGCCGGCTGCCAGGATGAACAGCATCAGGATACTAAATCTTGGATTTAGGTTCTTGATAGACATATCAGATATTTAGGTAGTTTGGTTGGATTAAGTCTGATTATTAGTGTAACAATACTATTGTCAGCAGGCTTAATGTGAGCGCAAACCTACATTTTTTTATCGAAACTCTTTCTTATAAAGCGAAAGGCTGGAGGATATGTGTCCTTCAGCCTTTCATTATCAATGATATATGAAGGTCATCAACCCGGCATACGGGAGATGTACTTATCCATTTCTTTTATTTGGCTTACGAGTTGTTCTGTGGTTGGTTTTTGTGCTTTAGCGCGGCGGAAGAAGTCTTTTGCTGTTTTGAAGTCGCGGCGGCTCATGGCGATGGAGGCCAGTGTGAGCAATGCTGCGGCGGTATTTTCTTTATCGGGGAGGCCCATTCGCACGGCTTTTTTCAGGTTTTGGTCGGCGCCTTTGAGGTCATTTTTCTGATAGGCGATGGTACCTAGCTGGAAGTATTGCATGCCTTCGTATTCTTTCATGGGGCTACCGGACTTGATGCTTTGGCGGATAGTGGCTTCGGCTTTGTCGAGGTCTTTATTATACATGGCCATGTTGCTCTGCATGAAGTAGTATACGGAGCGGATGGGTTTGTAGAGTAGTTTGGGGAATGCTACTTTGTTCATGAGGGCGGTAGCGCGGTCGATGTCGCCGGCTTCTACGGCTTCTTGAACGAGGCGCATGGGGCCGAACAGGAAGTGGGTGACGAGGCAGATCACTGCCAGTAAGAGTACGATGGTTGCTTCCCACCAGCCTACTGTGAAGCCCAGGGCGATGCCGCCTAACAACAAAACGATACCGATAGGGAAGCGATATAGCACGAAAAAATTAAATGCCTTCATGGGTGGTAATAATTCTATTTAATGTCCTAAAATCCAGGGGAGGGCAAAGATAAACAAAAAAATTCGCGGTGTAGCAGGCTGTTGTAAAAGCGCTGTTATCCCTATGAGGTTTGCGTGGCGGTGTTGCCATTGCGCCGGACGAGGTTGGCGGTGATGATGGCGCCGAGGATGACGGCGATGCCGGTAGCTTGTATCCAGGAGACGGGTTCGTGGAGTATGATCATGGCGGAGGTGACGGCTACGGGAAGTTCGACGGTGCTGAGGATGGCGCCGAGGGCTACGCCGGTCTGGGGCATTCCTTTGGCGAACAGGAATGGGGGCAGTACGGTGCCGAATAGGGCGAGGGGGATACCCCAGAGGAGGAGGGGGCTGTGGAGGAGGCGTCCATTGATGAGATATGCTGGCGGTAGTATGCAGCAGATGAGTATGAATGCGCCGGTGACCATCCAGGCGCTTTTGAGTACGGGGGAGAGGGCTGTGCCGGTACGGCCGCTGACTACGATGAATACGGTGTAGCACATGGCGGCGAGTAGTCCGAAGGCGATGCCTTGCCATTGGAGGGGTGGCATATCGCCGTTGAGTGTACCGCTGGCGAGGAGGGTACCTGCGAGGATGAATGCGACGCAGGTCCATTGTATGGCGGTGGGTCTTTTTTTATAGCGTACCCGTTCGGCGACCATGCTCATCCAGGTGAACTGCATGAGGAGGATGATGGCGATGCTGGCGGGGATGTATTGCACGCTTTGATAGTAGGTGATGCTGACGAGGCCGGTCGAGCTGCCCAGCAGGAATGCCTGCCGGGCGTTACGATCTTTGAGGGAGAAGGTGGGACGCCGGGAGAGCAGGTGTATGGTCCATAAGGTGATCATACCCAGTCCTGCCTGGATGCCACATAGTTCTGTGAGGGTAAACCCTTCGTGATAGCCTGATTTAACGATGGTGGACAGTACGCCGAAGCTACATGCCCCCAGTAATACCAATAAGATTCCTTTCCACATGCTGCTGATTGCTTTGGGCCGGCGAAGTTACGTCAGGCTTTTTATTTCCTTTCGACATTTGGCAATAGTCCGGTGAGCAGTCCTATGAGGGGGAGGTATGCGCAGACATGGAATACGTAGTTGATGCTGGTTCTGTCGGCGAGTTCGCCCAGGAGTGCGGAGGCGATGCCGCCCATTCCGAAGGCAAGTCCGAAGAACAGGCCTGCCATCATGCCTACTTTGCCTGGTACGAGTTCCTGCGCGTATACGAGGATAGCGGAGAATGCGGACGAGAGGATGACGCCGATGAATACGCTCAGTACGGCGGTCCAGAACAGGTTGGCATAGGGGAGTAGTAAGGTGAATGGAGCTACGCCGAGGATGGATATCCAGATGACGTATTTGCGGCCGATGCGGTCGCCGAGGGGGCCACCGAGGAAGGTACCGGCTGCGATGGAGGCGAGGAAGATAAAGAGGTACATCTGTGAGCTTCTTACGGGCACATGAAACTTATCGATGAGGTAGAAGGTGTAATAGCTGGTCATGCTGGCCATGTAGAAGTACTTAGAGAATACCAGTATCATGAGTAAAGTAAGGGCGAAGACTACTTTCCCACCAGGGAGTTGCGGGTTTTGCAGGTGGGTGTGGGTCTTCTTTTTAATGCGATGGGTATTTCCCTTGTACCATTTGCTGATGTTGAACATGACGATGATGGCGAGGAGTGCGGCCAGGGAGAACCAGATGATATGGAACTGTCCGAAGGGGACGATGATGAGTGCTGCGAGGAGGGGTCCGAGGGAGCTACCGGCGTTGCCACCCACCTGGAAGAGGGATTGGGCCATGCCATGTTTGCCACCGGATGCCATGTGAGCGAGCCGGGATGCTTCGGGGTGGAAGATGGCGGAGCCGACGCCTACGAGGCCTACGGAGAAGAGTAGCATGACGAAGTGGTGAGACATGGAGAGGCTGATGAGGCCTAGGAGGGTGAAGGCCATGCCGATGGCGAGGGAGTGGGGCAAGGGATGTTTGTCGGTGTAGAGGCCTACCAGTGGTTGTAACAGGGAAGCGGTGAGTTGGTAGGTGAGGGTAATGAGGCCGATCTGGGAGAAGGACAGATTGAGGGAGTCCTTTACGATCGGGTAGATGGAAGGTATCAATGACTGGATGGTGTCATTGAGGAGGTGGGAGAAACTGAGGGCCAGCAGCACGGAGTAGACGGTGTTTTGAGCCAGTTTTTGTGCGGTGGCGGCAGCCGTAGGTTGTGTTTCCTGGAGTGTTGTTTCCATTACAGAGCGTTTGTAATCAGATCATCTGACGTTTGGTGATAAAAAGATAGCGCTGTGATAGGTGGCCTGCGCTAAGCTGTTGATATTATTTTCCTCCCGCGATTTTTCCGGCCCAGTACAATGCCTGTTTGGGTTCCTGATCGGCGATGCTTTGATACAGGGATTCGTGCAGGTGTTGTGACATGGTGAAGGTGGTAGTGTCCGGGTATAAATCGAGGAAGGAGTTTTTCAGGTGTTTGGCGACTGTTTTGTACAGGTCGGCGAGTACGTCATTTTTGCCTGCTTCGGCGATGGCGGTATGGAAGTTGATATCGGCGTCGATGCAGGCGGTTTTATCGCCGGCGTCTCCATATTCTTTGCGGAGTTGGAGGAAGCGGCTGATTTTGTTCAGGTCTTGTTCGGAGCGCCATTGGGCGGCTTTTTCGGCGATCTTTTGTTCGAGCATGAGGCGTACCTCATTGAGATCGGAGAACATGGCTCTCTGGAGGCGTTGTCCGAGGGGTTCTGCGATACCTTGTATTTCTTCTACGAAGGAGCCGACGCCTTGCTGGACCCTGATGAGGCCTGCGTTGCAGAGTATTCTGACGGCTTCGCGGATGGTAGATCGGCCTACGCCGAACTGTTGCATGAGTTCTGGTTCGGTGGGCAGCTGTTGTCCGGCCTGGTATTGACCCAGGGATATCTGCTGTTGCAGGCGGGTAGCTACCTCGTTGGCGAGGCTTTGGCGTTTTACCGGTGAGTTGAGATTATTCATCATATCATCAGATGAATGCAAAGGTACATAAAAAGAAACGGGAATGACAAGTGATCTTGAAATTTTTTAAGAGATTGATAGACAGCTTTTTAGATGGTTTATTGTATGTAGTGTGTTGATTGTCAGGATATTGGGGAGGACTTGTATAAGCGTTGTATAAGCATTGTATAGGCATTCTATAGTCATTGTATAAGTGAGGTATACGTAGGGTATAGCCGTTGTATATCCTTTGTATAAGTTTGGATAGGTGTAGCTTATACAAACACTATACGCATGTTATACGAATGCTACAGGAGAGTTATAGGAATGGTATGCGGAGGGGAGGAAGGGGATGTTTTTCAAGTAGGGATCTTGAAGTTGCGGCCGTGGGAGGATAGATAGGGGGTAGGGTTGCATCAGGTGGTGAGGTGAGACAGGGGCTGTGAGAGGGGCGATGGCTGTCAGTGGTGGTGCTTAGCATAAGGGGGTAGTATGGGGAAGTGGCGGACATATTGTATATTTATACAAGATATCCTGAAAACTAAACCTGTTATTATTTGCCTTATGGACCATGATGAAGATATGCAGGCATTACTGGACCTGCTGGAGGAAGCGTTATTGTTAGCTTCACAATATAGCGGTGGATATTCAGAAGGATTTATGTCTGCCGAGGCTTTTCACACGACACTGGCTGCATCGGTAGAGCGGCTGAAGGCTGGTGATCATACGGAGTTGGATCATTTGTATCTATGGTTTGCGCCGGCGGGTGTATGGGAAGATCTGACAGGTCATGTGGCGTTGGGGGATATTATTTTTGAGAAGGCGGGGGATCTGCAGCACCGGTTGTTGAATAATTCATGATTTATTAATCTCTGCTTAATGGTAAGTTCATATGGTCAGGGAACATTTGCTGACACAAATGAACCACTATATGAACTCATTTTACCGCGTTGCCCCATTGGGGTTGCTTTTGTTTGCCGCCTGTAATAAAAATGATAATCCCGGAGGCGGTGGAAATCCTACTATCAATTATCCAGCATCGGCGCGTTTGGTCGGCGCGAAAGTGATTGCTACCAATGCTGCCGGTGTGAAGGTGTATAATGGTGGTTATGGATCTGCGTTGGCGCAGGTGCCTAATGAGCCAGGTTCTTTCTATCTGATGACGGACCGTGGGCCTAACGCTGACGGTATTATTAAAGATTCCAAGATATTTCCGGTACCCACTTTTAATCCGCAGATAGGTAAGTTCCGGTTGAGTGGGGATACGATGGTACTGGTGGAGACGATTGGGTTTAAGACGGCATCTGGTGCGATGATGACGGGGCTTCCCAATACGTCGACGACTGGCGGTACGGGAGAGCTGGCATTGGACGCGCAAGGCAATACTTTGCCTAATGATGCGGAGGGCATCGACAGTGAGGGGCTGGCGGTGGCGCCAGACGGTTCTTTCTGGATCAGTGATGAATACGGTCCACATTTGTTGCACCTGGACAGGGGAGGTAAGACGATAGCGCGTATCAACCCTTTTGGTACGGGTACGGGCGGCAAGAGGATACCAAAGGTATTTGCTACGCGCCGTGCTAACCGTGGGATGGAAGGGCTTGCGATCACCGCGGATGGTAAGACGCTGGTAGGTATGATGCAGTCGCCTATGTATAATCCTAACAAAGATGCGGTAAAGAACAGTGTGTATACCCGTTTGCTGACTTATGATATTGCCAGTGGGCAGACGAAACAATACCTGTATAAGTTGGAGGATAAGAATACGGCTAACAGTGAGATTGCGGTGGTGAGCAATACTACTTTCCTGGTATTGGAACGGGACGGTGATTTTCCGGGTGGGGCCAAGCCCAGCATTATCAAGCGGGTTTATAAGATCAGCCTGGAAGGTGCTACGGATGTATCAGACCCGGCTGACGGAGAGAATGGTAAACTGGTAAATGGTAAGACGCTGGAGCAGCTGACAGATGCAGAGCTGACGGCAGCCGGTATAAAGGCGGTGAGTAAGGAATTGGTAGTGGATCTGATAAAGGATGTAAATGGGTATCCGCATGATAAAGCAGAAGGTTTGGTGGTGATTAACAGTCAGCTGATTGCGGTAAGTAATGATGATGACTTTGGTATTGTCTCTCCTGATCCTGTTAACAACCAGTATATTCAGAAGGTGTTGCCGTTGGTGAGCAAGACAGATTTCAACACGGTTTATTTCATCAAGCTGGCGAAGCCGTTGTTTTAATTTTCGTTACGAAGCGATATAGCCGGTAACCTGGCTGTTATGATAAACAAGCCCGTGCCTGTCTAGGGGTGCGGGCTTGTTATTTGTAAGCGTCCTTCCTTTTTATATCGCCGTTCATCCTGCTGTATTTGTTCCTGCGCGGCAATCTTTTTATTTTGATGGCTGACGCGGTGGTGTCATACTGTTCCGTAATGATGTTTCAACAAAAACTATAGAAGTATTGCTATGAGGAAACTTTTATTTTCTTTTTTCAGTCTGTGTATTGTGCACGGTGCGCTGGCACAGGATGCGCTGACGTATCGTACGCCGCCTGCGGAGATCGCGGAGCTGGCATTGGCGGCGCCTACGCCAGCAGTATTAATTGACGGCAAGGGGAAGGTGATGATAATATTGTCCCGAAGTACATATCCTACGGTAGAGGATTTGGCGAAGCCGGAGTATAAGTTGGCCGGTATGCGTATCAACCCGGCGATCTCGGGTCCGAGCCGGGACGTTTATTATACTGGTATGCAGTTGCAGGCGGTGGGAAGTAAGCCGGCGACGGTGGTGAGTGGATTGCCTGCGAGTCCGCATATTGGTAATCTGAAGTGGTCTCCATCGGGGAGGCAGGTAGCTTTTACGAATACGACGGATGATGCTATTACGGCTTGGGTATTGGATATAGGGACGGGTATTGTGCGTCAGTATTCGGACCGGGCGTTGAATGCGACGATGGGGAATCCGCTGGAGTGGTTGGATGAGGAGCATTTGTTGGTGATGGCGATCCCATCGGGCCGGGGAGTGGCGCCTGTGCCACCGGCTGCACCTTCGGGGCCAACGGTGCAGGAGACAACGGGGAAGGCTGCACCTGCGGCCACTTACCAGGACCTTTTGAAGAACCCCTTTGACGAGCAGTTATTTGATTATTATTTCAGTGCGGAGCCTGTGATCCTGAGTGGCAGTGGTGCGGAGCGTATAGGGGAAGCAGCTGTTTATACTGATATTAAACCTTCGCCGGACAAGCAATATTTGTTGGTCCGTAAGGTGCACCGGCCTTATTCTTACCTGGTGCCCTTGCAGCGATTCCCGACGACGGTGCAGGTGTGGAAGCGTAGTGGGGAGGTGGTGAAGACGTTAGGAGAGCATCCGTTGGATGAGATCCGTCCGACGGGATTCGATGCTACGGTGAGTTTTCCCCGATCTTATGGCTGGCGGAGTGATGTAGCGTCGACGGTGACCTGGGTGCAGGCATTGGACGGCGGTGATCCCCGTCGTAAGGTGGCGTTCCGGGATGCGGTGTATATGCAAGCGGCGCCTTTTGATGCGGAGCCGGTGTTGCTGGCGCAGACGACGTTACGTTTCCGCCGGATGGACTGGGGGAACGGTCAGCTGGCGTTATTGTCCGAAGGGATGAACAGTACGCAGCAGGCTAAGATCAGCCGGATTGATCCTTCTCATCCGGGTCAGGAGATGAAGGAGTTGATATCGCGGTCGACGAATGACCGTTATAATGACCCGGGAGAGCCTATTTATACGAAAGGTGCGAATGGGCAGTATGTGCTATATATATCGAAGCGTAACGAGTTGTTATGGAAATCGGACGGCGCGTCTCCGGAAGGGGATCAGCCTTTGCTGGCGTCCTGGAAGGTGGACGGCGGCAAACGCCAGATATTATGGCGGAGTAAGGACCCTTACTATGAAGAGGTGACGCAGGTGGTAGATCCGGAGAACCTGGTGGTGATCACTACGCGGGAGTCGACGGAGGAGCCGCCTAATTATTATCTACGTGATCTGAAGAAGAACAAGTATACGGCGTTGACGGCATTTACACATCCGCAGGCGAGTTTACTCGGTGTGCGGAAGCAGTTGCTGAAGTATAAACGTAAGGACGGGGTGGACCTGACGGCGATGTTGTATACGCCTAAGGGGTATGATGCGGGGAAGGACGGCCGTTTGCCGGTATTGATGTGGGCATATCCCCGTGAGTACCGTTCTGCCAGTGATGCTGCGCAGGTGCGCGGTTCGCGTTACCGTTTTACGCGGGTGGGTTATGGTTCTCCTTTGTTCTGGGTAGTGCGTGGGTATGCGGTAATGGATGCGACGGAGATGCCGGTGGTAGGCAGTGGTGACAAGGAGCCTAACGATGACTTTGTGAATCAGGTGGTGATGAATGCAGAAGCGGCGGTGAGTAAGATCACGGAGATGGGTATTGGTGATCGTGACCGTATTGCTGTAGGCGGTCACTCCTACGGGGCTTTTATGACAGCGAACCTACTGGCGCATACCAATTTGTTCCGGGCGGGTATTGCCAGGAGTGGCGCTTACAACCGTACGCTGACACCATTTGGTTTTCAGAATGAGCAGCGTACTTACTGGCAGGCGCCTACTGTGTATTATGAGATGTCGCCTTTTTCTTTTGCCAATAAGATCAAGACGCCAATATTGCTGATACATGGAGAGGCGGATAATAATTCTGGTACTTTCCCGATACAAAGTGAGCGTTTATTCAACGCGCTGAAAGGTAACGGGGCTACTGCACGGTTAGTATTCCTGCCTTATGAGAGTCATGGTTATGCAGCGAAGGAGAATATCCTGCATATGTTGTGGGAGATGGATCAGTGGCTGGAGAAATATGTGAAGCAGCCAGCCGGTAAATCAGCCAGCAAGTAAGCAGTGACTGTTATAGTTATTTATGTCATCACCGGGAAGTAATACTGATGTTCAGTGTGCTTCCCGGTTTTATTTTACTCTGGCGGAAAAACGATAATTTACGCTTCTTTAATTAGTACGTAGCTTATGGCACATCGCATGTATTTATATAACCTGGACACTGTTGGTACTCATGACGACAGTGTGGTGTCTATGATGGAATGGAACTATGAGTTTCCTCTTTTATTACAGCCGTTATTTGCCGGTCATTGTTTTACCGGTACGCCGATATTGAATGGTGAGGAAGGAGGATTATATGCGGAGGCGAAGACGGGCATCAGTTATTTACTAGCCTTTTATGATTTGTTGGAGCGGCATGCCGGTGAGTTGATCAATGATCTAGCTGCTTTTCAGCAAGCGAGGCACCGCATCTTCCGTTTCCTGTCGCAGAAGGCCCGGGGGGCTTATTTTCACCTGGATGCCTGGGATGTGTTCAATATGGAGGCGACGACTTCTCACGAGGAGCAGGCGACAGCCTTGCTGGGTGAGATCAAAGCGAATACGGATATTATGATATCTGCGATTGCAGCGGATGATCCTGTGTTGCTGGATAATATGCCCGGTTTGCAGCAATCGGGTGTATCCTATAGTTTCAGGGAGTTGTTGAATCATCCTGTATATGCTTATGGGTGGGAGGTATTGACATCCGGCGGTCCTGGGGTGGGGGATGTGGAAGTGTTTGAGACTGGTGGCCGGTATGGATTGAAGGATGTAGACGGTAATGTGTTGCTGGCGCCTATGTATTTACAGTTGTTTGGTTTTGGCGATCATCATGAACATTCGGTGGTGGAGGATGAGCAGCACCGTTATGGTTTTATAGACAAGTTAGGCCGTGTGGTGGTGCCCTGTGTTTATGAGGATGCGTATGATTTTGAAGGTATGTATGCTGCGGTGAAGAAGGACGGTAAATGGGGATTGATCAATACGAAGGGGGGGGCTACAACTGCATGGGTATATGAGGACCTGTTGCCGTTGCCTACGGGAGGTCATTACTGGGAGGCGGTGCGGGAAGGAAAGAGAGGTGTGATCGATATGAACGGGGAGGAAGTGTTACCGTTTTTGTATGAGGAGATCGTGCCTAATGAAGATCATAGTCCCAGCTACTATACGGTGACGTTGTCTGACGGTAATAAACAATACCTGACGACTAGCTGGCAGCGGATACAGTTTGACGCTATACATGAAGTGGAGGGTGTGAGTACGATTGTGCCGGATGGCAGTATGGGGCTTGCTTATGTCGTACAGCAGGTGGTATCGGGTATTCCCCGTTATGGGTTGGCGGATGAATCGGGTGTAGTGTTGTTGCCTGCTTCGTATGATCATATCGGTTATGATCATCATCTGCAGGCTTTCATTTTACAATTGCATCAGCAGCAGGGATTGTATACGCCCGGCCGGGGATTGATACTGGATATTGTCTATCAGCATATAGAGGCGGTGATGATGAACTGGCATGAAGAGGGAGATGCATTTGGTTTTGTGTTGCAAGGGGAGTGCTGTGGTATTGTGCGTACGATGCCGGTATTGCGTTGGGTATTACCGTTAGCCTATGAGCAGTTGCAGTGGTTGAAGGAACGTTGTTTCGGATTTAGGGAGCGGGGGAAGTGGGGTGTTGCGGATGTGCGAGGGACGGTGATCACGGCGCCGCAATTTGACAAATTGAATAATAAGATGGGGAGTGTGCAGTGGGGATTGGCGATTGCTTTTAGCGGCGAGGCTATTTATGTGATAGCGAAGGATGGGCGGGTGCGTATGTTGAGTGGAGAGGAGGCGCAGGCTGAGTTGGAGTATGATGCGGATTCTTTTTATACCCAGGCGGAGATCGTATTGTTGCAGGCGATAGCGGAGCAAGGGGAGCGGGCGGCGGCTATATTTCTGAAAGCGGGTGCGGCGGATGATGCGGGGGAATATACGGCTGCTATTTCCTTGTATGAGGAAGCGGCGGCGTTGGGGCATGCCGGTGCGATGGTGAATCTGGGATATATGTACAGGTGGGTGCCGGAAATGGAGGATGTGGGGTTGGCGCTGGCGTGGAACAGGCAGGCGGCGGAGCACGGTCATGTGATGGGTTATCAGCAGTTGGGGGATGCTTATCTGAACGGGTGGGGGATGGCGGTAGACTTTGACCAAGCGCGGTATTGGTATGAGCAGGCGGCGGAGCGGCATTATGGTCCTGCTTTCCGGGAGTTGGGGCATTTGTATTATGAGGGGCATGTGGAAGGGGTTGCTGATTATGATAAGGCGATGGAGTATTACCGGATGGCTCATTATTTGGGGGAGCAGGTAGCGGTGGAGTTGGGCTGGATCTATGGGGTGATCAAGCAGGATGCGGAGGAGTCGTTCCGGTTTTATACGATCGCTGCGGAGCGGGGGGAATCTTTTGCGCAATGGCGGTTGGGGGTGGCATATATGAGTGGGCTGGGTTGTGAGCAGGATATTGTGCAAGCGCGTGCTCACCTGGAGGAAGCTGCGCAAACGGGTACGGTGCAAGCGTACCTAGACCTGGTGACGTTATATATGGAGTATACGACACCTGCAGATACTGTGCGGGCGCGGCAGCAGCTGGAGGCCGCCATAGCGGCTGGTGCTGCCGGTGTTGAGGAGCGGGCGGCGATGTACGGATTATGATAGTAATCCATTTTCCCGGAGTACTTTTTTTTCATCGCCTGTAATGAATGCGAAAATTTTGATCTGATCGTTCAGGTGTTGGGTGAAATAGATGACTTCGAAGGGGATGACGACGGTGATGCCATCTTTGCGGGTATTCTGAGACACCCAATGTATGCGGGTCATGCAGTGGAGGTCGTCGAGTTCTGTGACATGGATAGTGTCTATTTTCATGCTGACGGTGCCTACACTTTTATAGAATTCGAATCCTTCGGGCAATGAGGTACCGAAGGATTCGTCGTTTTTGCTACCGGCTATACCGGCGGGGCTTGCGCCTACGAAGTAGTCTGCGAATGCGGCGGTGCTTTCTTCGATATCGATATCGCCGGAGAGGCCCTGTTCAAAACGTTTTTCGTAATCGCGGAAGAACGGTATGAGTTGTTTTTCCCTGATTTCCATGATGCCAATCATTTGATGATATGAATTTATATCAAAAAGTATGCAGGGAAGGTATTATGGGTGGATTGTTGTTGATTTTCCCCACTTGGGTGGCGGTGGAATTTTTTAATTAGTGCCAGTTGGCCTAATTTACAGGTTGTACGATGATCAGATGAAAGCCTTTTAGGACCTATGCAACGCTATTTCGAACAAATTGACATAGATATTCCAGTAGTGTGGCGGTAGTGCTGTCGTTTCCGGGATGAGTTGTTTTCCCAGGAGTTTAAAACCAGCTGCTATGTAGTAGTTAGTAAGTCTTTCATTGTCGGCCCAGGTATCCATGCGAATAAAATGTTTATTTTTTTGCTGCGCATGGGTATGGGCCCAATCTACGATACGGGTGATGCAGTTATTGCCTTTGAATCCGGTGTGGGTAGCAATTTTGTGGAGGTATATGGCAGGATCGTGGTCGTGGCCTTTCCATATGATAGGGTCGATATATGCGACGGCGAATACGGCGGCGATCTGGTTATCGATGTTGATATGCCAGCGGCGTTGTTCCCTGATCTCGTTGTTGATGACGGCTTCGTCGAAGAGTGGCCAGATATTATAGCCATTGGCGATTTGGTAGTTGATGGCCTGTTGGTAGATGTCCATGATAGCAGGGATATCTGAGGTGGTGCTGGGTGTGATGATCATAGCTATCTTTTTTGATATAATTCCATGTTGATGACAAAACTCTGAAAACGGGCTGGAATAAAACAGAGCCAGTTTTTTTATTTTTTACCAGATCAGATGACATATATATGAGTACTATACCAGCATTATTGGATCTAGCGCGGAAGGTGCGTAAGGAGCGGATGGCGGCGATGACGGATGTTTTTGCGGCGGAGGGGTATGGGGAAGAGGAGGCGAAGAAGGCGGCAAGGGCGGCATTGAAGGTGGGTGTTAAGAAGGCGGAGGAGCATAACGGTTATATTTGTACGTTGCAGCAGGAGGTACACCGGCCATTGTCGGCGATGTTGCGGGAGCGGTTTGCTCATTCGGGAGGTTGGCAGCATCATAGTGGGGAGTATTGGCTTGGGATGGGGGAGATTGTGACGGCGATCCTGCAGCCATCTTTTGACAAGTTGATCAAGGGGTACCGGAAGCAGCGTAAGCAGTCGGCGCCGGCATTATTTCCGGATGAGCAGTTGAGTGTGTTTTCGTTGGTGAATGAGGGGCGTGATGGTATTACTTTCCTGGTATGGAATAAGCAGGAGGAGCCGGAGTGCTGGCGATATAGTGGTACGCAGGAGCAGCGGTTTGCGAACCTGTCGTTATTCCTGGACTGGTTTAATGAGCATGAGCGATAGTTACCCTGGTGATTGTTAACCCAACTGATAGCGTAGTTTACTTTTTCTATAGTCGCGGAGGAGGTGTTCTTCCTGACAGAGCCTGGCGCTATCGAGCTGATGTGTATCTATATCGGAGAGTATCCTTAGTTTTTCGTGCCAGCCATGATTTTTTACGAACATGACCAGGTTGAGGTTAGGTTCGTAATGGTCTTCTATGCTGTATTCTTCTCTGCGGCAGAGGAAGCAGAGGGTTTCCTGTGGTTTGATATGGAGGGCTACTTCATGGCGAGGGAAGTCGGTGGAGACGATGCCTTCGGCGTTGACGTCGAGGATATTGAAGTGATGTGGGGTGAGCGTACTGGCGGTGGCGAAGCGGAGTTCTTCACTGCAGTCGGGATGGTATTTATTGACTTTCCATACTTCCTGTGTGCGGTACCAGTGTTTGGTATAGAGGTCGTAGTATTCGCCGGCGGTGCCGATGACGAGGTTGGATTGGTTGGTAAAGAATTTTTCGCCCTGGCGTTGGAGTAGTTTGGCGGTGATGGCGGGGCCATCGTTATCGAATCCGGAGATGCGGTCGTGTTGGGTAGAGAGTTGGACGGGGCCTTTATTGGTTTGATAGAACCGGTATCCGGTGGCTTTGGAGGGGCCGGTGTAAAAATTGGCGTCGGCAGGGAATTTACTACGTTTAACGCCTTTTCCGGAGAAGGTAAATTCCCGGGTAAAGAATTCCAAAAAAAGCACAGGTGCGGGCAGCAGGTAATATTTCCCCCGTTTCATACACAGACCGATTTTTACGACTCTAAAATAGATTTTATCGGGCAGTGATCCTACTGCCCGGATAGTTATTTGTATGTGAAGTATCTTTTACAGGCTTTGCAGGGTGAACTCGGTATTGTTTTCATCGAGGAAGACGTATACGAGTCCGGAGTCGCCCCAGTTGAGTCCCGGGTGTGATTCGGAGTCCAGCTGGAAGAGTAGCGGCATGGGATGTCCGGCTGTGTTGGCCGGGTCTGCTGCTGCTTGTAGCCATTTGGGATATCCGCCCAGTTGGGAGCGATAGGATTGTTCGCCGATGAGTTGTTTGACGGCTTCGTCGTAAGCTTCCCAAGGTTCGGCTTCGTTGATGGTGCCGGCGATTGCTTCGGCATTTTTGTTCCAGTGGGATATTCCTTCCCAGTCGGGGAGGCTTTTTACTTGTTCGAAGGTGATGTTGCAGAATTTTACGAGTCTCCTGGTATATGGTTTTTCTGCGATGGAGGGTGCCTGGGGGTCTATCTGGCGGTAAGTTTTGACAAGCCATCCATCTTCCGGGGTATCCCAGGGGCCATTTTCCCAATCGTAGTAGAACTGTAGTACTTTAATAGATTCGGGGAGGCTGATCTGCCCATCGTTGATGATCTGGAAAATGAAGGCTAGGGGGGTACCCTTTTCGGTGACGGGCCATGCTTCGCCCTGTTCGAAGTAGGGGGTACCTCCGAAGTGGGAGGTCAGGTGTGAGCTGGCAGGCATCCGGAGTGGGGGGTGAGGAATGATGCGAGTAGCCTCTTTGATAAGGGGTGTAAGCAGGTCAAGTAATTGTTGTTGAGAGGACTGATCAATTTGGCTCATGATGGTATTCGATATTTTAATAGTTCGTCTAATCGGTTATTTATTTGCAGCAATGGTGGTACCAGGACAGGAATCCTGCAATGAGTTCGGGCGGGTTGGCGCTTTGTGTCCAGCTGACCGGTAGTTCATAATATTCGAGTTCGTGAATGATCACGGGTACTTCTTTGCCGAGGCAGGAGGTAAATATTTGTTGTTCTTTTAGTTTATGTGTGATGCTGATGATTTCTTCCATGAACATTTGCTGGAGGGCATTGCCTTTGGATTGGGTGGATTCGAAGAGGTCGTCATTTCCGATAGCATCTTCTTCGTCATCATCAGAATAGTAGTAGGGAGTTTGTTGTAGCCAGCGGGATAGTGTTTCATCTTCGCCGCCGATGACGGTTAGTTCGTTTTGCAGCCAGTAGGCGAAGTTCCATTTGGCTTCTTGTTCGGAGCATTGTCTGTTGCGGGTGGCGGCGACTTGGGAGAGGGTGTTGAACCCGACCTGGATGAGCGGTTTGCGCAGGTCGTCGTCGATATTATCCTTCCAGAATGAGATCGCGTAGATATCATCGGGAGGTTTGATACCGGTGAGGGCTTGTTTTACCTGTTCATAGCTCTTCTCGCTGAAATACTTCCGGAACTCCATACGCCAGGTGATTGTACCCATCTGCTTGTGGCGGGATGGGAGGTGTTTTCAAAAGGTGCGGACATCCGCAAAATATTGCTAATGTATAAAAAAAGGCTGTACAAAGCGTCCGTTATTTTACGACGGAGGATAGGGACGGCGGTGGGAACAGATTTTTACGATTATTTTTGCTTATGCATATCCTGATCATAGAAGACGAAGAGCGTATTGCCCGGTTAGTGCAGCGGGGGTTGGAGGAGAGTGGTTACCAGGTGACGGTTGCTTATGACGGTTATACCGGCAGGAAGCTGGCGCTCCAAGATACTTATGCGCTTATTATCACTGATATTATACTTCCCAAAGTGAATGGGATAGATCTTTGTAAGGAGATCCGGCGGGCGCGGCCGGATCAGCCTATTATCATGCTGACGGCTATGGGAACGACGGATGACAAGGTGGAGGGTTTTGATGCCGGTGCGGATGACTACCTGGTGAAACCTATTGATATGCGTGAGTTAATTGTGAGAGTGCGTGCATTGATCAAGCGATATCATGGCCGTAGCGAGGTACAACCTGACGAGGGTATTCTGTTATATGCCGGTATTACGCTGAACCGGCATACCAAGTTGGTGATGCGGGATGGGCAGGAGATCCGGCTGACGCCGAAAGAGTTCAAGTTGCTGGAGTATATGCTGCTACATCCGGAGCGGGTGCTTTCCCGGGCGGAGATTGCGGAGAATGTGTGGAACACTTTTGACACCGGTACTAATTTTATCAATACCTATATCGACTATTTACGGCGAAAAATAGACCGGAACTTTGCTACCAAGCTGATACATACCCGTAGTGGTATGGGTTTTATCTTTAAGGAGGAACCTGATAAACCATCTGAATGAAGATACGTAACAAACTTACTTCTTTATTTACCTTGTTATTTGCTGTGTTGCTGGCGGTGTTTGCGCTGTTCATCTACCTGTCTGCGGCGCAGGCGCGGAAGGCTTCTTTTTATAAACACCTGCAGCAGGAGGCGGTTACGAAAGCCAATTTGCTGCTGGATGCGAAGGTGCCGGCGGATGTGTTGCATGTGATATACCGGAATGCGAAGGGGAAGGGTTCGCAGGAGGAAGTGGCTATTTACGATACGGCTTTTCATTTGTTGTATCATGATGCGGTGGATATTGACAAGGTGAAGGAGACCCGTGAGATGATCCGGCGGATTGCTGGTGGCGGTCCTATTGCTTTTGAGCAGGCGGCTTTGCAGGTAACGGGTTTTGCGTATCCGCACAACGGGCAACTGTATGTTATTACGGCAGCGGCTACGGATGTGGATGGGCTTCGTGGGGTGCGTTACTTGCTTTTCAGTCTTGTGGTGGGATTCCTGGGGATCATTACATTGACCTGGATAGCGGGCCGGTTCTTTGCGCGGAAGGCGTTGCAGCCGGTGGCGGAGATGGTAGATAAAGTGGAGGATATCACAGCTACACGGCTGGACCTGCGTGTACCGGTGCAGAATGAGAAGGATGAGATCGGGGAGTTGGCGGTGACGTTCAATCATATGCTGGACCGGTTAGAGCAGTCTTTTACTGCGCAGAAGCAGTTCGTTAGTAATATCTCGCATGAGCTGCGTACGCCATTGGCGGCTATGACGGGGGAGCTGGAGCTGGCTTTGCAGCAGGTGCGCAGTGTTGCCACCTATGAGGAGGTGATCAATTTAGCGCTGCTGGATGCCCGGCGGATGGCTAAATTGTCGAACGGGCTGCTGGACCTGGCGAAGGCCAGTTTTGATCCGACGGCTATCAGTAAGCGGTCATTTCGGGCGGATGAGTTGTTGCTGGATGCGCGTGACCAGGTGTTGCGATCGCATAGCAGTTATGGGGTGACTATTGTATTTGAGCAGGAGATCGATGATGATGATCGTATATCCGTGAACGGTAATGAGTATCTGTTAAAGGTAGCTTTTGTGAACCTGATGGAGAACAGCTGTAAATTTTCTGCGGATCACCACGGTACGGTGACGATCGGCTACGGGGGGGATGAGCTGGCGATCTCCTTTACAGATGAGGGTATTGGTATTACGGCGGAGGATCTGCCTTATATTTTCGAGCCATTTTTCCGCGGGGATAATAAGCGATATGCAGAGGGGAATGGTATTGGGTTGTCATTGACGCGGCGCATTATTACTTTACATAAGGGGGACATACAAGTGGCGTCTAGGCCCGGAGAGGGGACTACGTTTACTATCCTGCTTCCACACCTATGATATTTTCTCTGTAGAAATTCTGTAAAAAGTCTATAGAACATCTGTAGCCTTCGGTGTTGCTATTCCGGAGGAGGGACATACCTTTGCCCAGCATTTAAAAAACAATTGCATATGGACGCAGGACCCGGTACTGACCGATACGCGCAACATTATTTTTTCATCTCCTGCTGACGGGCATAGTATTGCTAGCTTGTCGGTAGGGCAACAGCAGTATTATGTTCAAATTTATCACGCTTTTTAGCAAGAAAAAAGCCACCTATTATTTTGATCCTGAGCAATGCCCTGGCATAGATATGATGCCTTATACCGGTGACGGGCGTGCGACTACGAGGAGTATTCCCTGGATGTCAGTACCCTACCGGCTGCGTAAGCGGATAAAGACGGGCCGGCATCTGCACATTTAAAAATCCAGATACATGAAGAGGACACACACAGCGGGTACCATGCTACGGTACTGCCTGGTCATGCTATGCCCGGTCGTAACCTATATGGGATGCGGATCTGCGGCGGAGGCGACGCACACTACGGATTATGTTTTACAAGGCGACACGGTGGTGTTGAAAGAGGGATCGTTGTTAGCGGCGCAGCTGCAACTGGATACGGTGCGTGCGGTGCCTTATCGTATGCAGTTGTTTACGGCTGGTACGGTGAAGGCGATCCCTAATGATTATGCGGAGATAGCGCCTCCTTTTCCCGGGCGGGTATTGAGATCTTTTGTGCGCCTGGGGATGAAGGTATCGCCGGGGACGGCTTTGTTTGAGATCAGTTCGCCGGATTTTACGGAAGCGCAGAAGGCCTGTTTGCAGGCGCAATCGCAGTTATTGCTGGCGGAGAAGACGTGGAAGCGTCAGCAGGACCTGTTGAAACACGGTGTGGGCATACAGAAGGACCTGGAGGAGGCGGAGACTGCTTATGAAGTAGCGAGGAAGGAGTATGAGAATGCCAGTGCGGCTATCCGTGTATTTAAGGCTGATCCTGGCCAGCTGGTGTTAGGGCAGCCGCTGGTAGTTAAGTCGCCTATCGCCGGTGAAGTGGTAGATAACAAGATCGTGGTGGGACAGTTTATCAAGGACGATGCGGCTGCGGTAGCTACTGTTGCTGCATTATCCTCTGTATGGGTGGCGGGGCAGGTCAAGGAGAAGGACCTGAGCTATATAGCGTCGCTGGATAGTTTTACGATCGATGTGGCGGCTTATCCGGGTCGTTTTTTCTCCGGTAAAATCTATCATATCAGTGAGTTGGTGGATGAGGATACGCGCAGTGTGCAGGTGTTGGTACAATGTGATAATGAGGCGCACCTGCTGAAGCCCGGTATGTATGTAACGGTGCATTTTATGGAGCGGCCTGAAACGGTATTGCAGGTACCTGCCCGTGCGGTATTGCAAAGTGCGGATGCCAGTTTTGTATATGTGCGGTCGGGTGCCGGAAGGTATGTGCGCCGGAAGGTGCAGACCGGTAATACGACCGGCAATGATATAGTGATCACGGCGGGATTACAGGCCGGCGATCAGATACTTTCTCAAGGCGGTTTTTATCTGCTGGACGCCAAATAAAACGATACGATGAAACGACTATTCTATTTTACCATCCCACAGCGATGGTTGTTGCTGGCGTTATTTGTGCTGCTGGCTTTATTTGGATATTATTCCTGGCAGCAGTTGTCGATAGAGGCTTATCCTGATATTGCGGATGTGACATCACAGGTGGTCACCCAGGTGCCCGGGCTGGCGGCTGAGGAGATGGAGCAGCAGATCACTATACCTATAGAACGTGCTTTGAACGGGATGCCCGGTATGCATGTGATGCGTAGCCGGAGTACGTTTGGCTTGTCGATGATCACCCTTGTATTCAAGGACGGAACAGATGATTACTGGGCCCGGCAGCGGATACAGGAACGGCTGAACGACGTGGAGTTGCCGTACGGCGCGAAGCCCGGACTGGATCCGCTTACATCGCCGGTAGGGGAAATCTTCCGATACATTATTGAAAGCCCGAATCATGATCTGCGGGAGATCACCGATTTGCAACGGTGGGTGATCATTCCGCGGATCAAACAAGTCGCCGGTGTGGCGGACGTGACTAATTTCGGTGGTATTACTACGCAGTACCAGGTGGCGATAGATCCACGTAAGCTGGAGCAATACGGGTTATCGCTGGCAGATGTGCAGGGTGCCATCAATAATAACAATGCCAATGCCGGAGGCAGTGTGATGACACGCGGTGATCTGGGGTATGTGGTGAGGGGGATCGGGTTGGTCAATACTTTAAGAGGGCTGGGGGATATCGTTGTGAAGTCGAATAACGGTATGCCTGTATTTCTTAAAGATGTGGGCGAGGTGAAGTTCGGTACGCTGGAACGTAAGGGTACCTTGGGCTATACGGACCGTCAGGTGAGTTATACGGACGGGATAGAAGGGATTGTGTTATTGTTGAAGCATGAGAATCCATCGGAGGTGCTGGCTGGTATACATGCAGCAGTTGCTGATCTGAATGAGCACCTGTTGCCTAAGGGGGTACGTATACGTCCTTTCCTGGACCGTACGGCGCTGGTATCTACGACACTGGATACAGTATCACATACACTTTTAGAAGGTATGGCATTGGTGATCATCGTGCTCATATTATTCCTCGGTAGCTGGCGGGGAGCTTTACTGGTGGCTATTACGATTCCGCTGTCATTGATGATCGCATTTATCCTGATGCATTTTACGCATATTCCTGCTAACCTGTTATCGCTAGGCGCTATTGACTTCGGTATCATTGTGGACGGTGCGATCGTGATGTTGGAGACGATCTTACGTAAGCGGGAGGATTCGCCGGAGGATTCGCTGGAGGAGATGACTACCGGTCAGCTGGCGATGGGCGTTGCCAAACCTATATTCTTTTCTACTATTATCATCATTACGGCTTATCTGCCTTTGTTTGCCTTTGAGCGCGTGGAGAAGAAGTTGTTTACGCCAATGGCATTTACGGTAGGCTATGCTTTGCTCGGTGCGTTGGCGGTGGCGTTGTTATTGATTCCCGGGTTGGCTTATGCGGTATATCGCCGACCGCGCCGTCCCTATCATAACAAGTGGCTGGAGCGGCTGACCGGCGCGTATGACCGGCGTATTCACCAGCTTCTGTTGCATCCGCGGCGGGTATTTATTCCATTAGGGGTGGTGTTGGCCGGAGCGATTGTGTTGACGGTATTTGTGGGGAAGGATTTTTTGCCACCGCTGGATGAAGGATCTATCTGGTTGCAGGTGCAATTACCTCCCGGGTTATCGCTGGCGAAGTCGAGAGAGATGAGTGATACATTACGTGCCCGTACGTTGAAATATGGGGAGGTGACCTATATGATGGTACAGGCTGGGCGTAATGATGACGGTACGGACCCCTTTACGCCATCGCATTTTGAATGTTCGATCGGGTTGAAACCTTATAGTCAGTGGCCACGAGGAAAGCGTAAGGCGGATCTGATCAATGAGTTGTCGCAGGAGTATGCGACGATGCCCGGGTATACGGTGGGTTTCAGTCAGCCGATGATAGACGGTGTGATGGATAAGATTGCGGGGGCGCATAGTGAGTTGGTGGTGAAGGTGTATGGGGATCATTTTGAGGAGACGCGCCGTATTGCCAACAATGTGCTACGTACGTTGAAGACGGTGCCTGGCGCTGTTGACCTGGCGATCGACCAGGAGCCGCCATTGCCTCAATTGCAGGTGAAGGTGGACCGTGATGCGGTGGCTAAGTACGGATTGAATGTGGCGGATATTTCGGAGTTGATAGAGGTAGCGATTGGAGGTAAGGCTATTTCGCAGGTGTTTGTGAATGACAAGGTATATGATGTGATCTGTCGTTTCAATGAGGAAAGCCGGGATACGCCGGAGAAGATCGCGGGGCTGATGCTTACTTCCGGTACGGGGGCGAAGATACCCTTGTCGCAGGTGGCGGAGATAAAGACTGCTACGGGGGAGAGTACTATTACGAGGGAGATGAACAAGCGTCATCTGACGGTGCGGTTGAACCTGCGCGGTAATGACCTGACCCATTTTCTGGCTGCTGCGCAGGATAGTTTGGCGCGGCATGTACAGTATGACCATAACGCTTATAAGGTGCAGTGGGGCGGTCAATTTGAGAATCAGCACCGGGCATATGCCCGGCTGGCGGTGATAGTGCCGTTAGCGTTGGCTATCATGTTCGTGTTGTTGTACGGAGCGTTTGGTCGTTTCCGCCAGGCCGGTCTTATTCTGTCTATTGTACCCTTGGCGTTGTTTGGTGGGATGGCAGCTTTGTGTGTACGCGGGATGACGCTGAATGTGTCGTCGGCGGTGGGCTTTATTGCTTTGTTTGGCGTGGCTATACAGAACGGGGTAATTATGATCTCCCGT
This sequence comes from Chitinophaga pendula, assembly GCF_020386615.1. Classification (NCBI taxonomy): domain Bacteria; kingdom Pseudomonadati; phylum Bacteroidota; class Chitinophagia; order Chitinophagales; family Chitinophagaceae; genus Chitinophaga; species Chitinophaga pendula. The sequence continues at coordinate 5,905,371 of NZ_CP077769.1, read as the reverse complement.
ATCAATGAGTTGCGGCGACAGCGGTATGCCTTGTCGGAGGCGGTATTACAAGGGGCGAAGGATCGCTTCCGGCCGGTGCTGATGACGGCGACGGTGGCGGTATTAGGTTTATTGCCTGCCTCGTTGGCCACTGGTATCGGATCGGATGTGCAGCGGCCATTGGCGACGGTGATCGTATACGGGCTGCTGGCGGCGACGGTTATCACCTTATTTGTATTACCTGCACTTTACTACCTGGTGGAGCGGCGCTGGGGTAAACATGATTTTACGGCCCCGGAGGCTTAAACTGATTTTTATGCTAAGAGTTATTATTTTCTGTTCATTGATATTGACGGTGGTATCGCGTGTTACTGCGCAGGTGGACACCAGTTTTGCACGTAAGCCGCTGGGGTATGCGGAATATCTGTCGCTCATTGCGCAGCACAACCTGAACTATGCGGCAGAGCAATTCAATGTAAATATTGCTGCTGCGAATGTAGAGGCTGCCAAGGTGTTTTCTGATCCCAGTGTGGCATTTAACTACAATAACAACGAACACTGGATCAAACAATTGGGATACGGGATAGGCGGGACGTTGAATTACACGCTGGAATTGGGCGGTAAGCGGCGGGCACGTATACAGCTGGCGAACAACCAGTTGTTGCTGGTACAGTACCAGTTGCAGGACTACTTTCAGCGATTGCGAGCGGAGGCAACGCTGGCTTATCTGGAGGCGATAAAGCAGCAGCGGCTGTTGTATGTGAACATGGATTCTTACAATACGATGCGCCGGTTGGCTGTTGCGGACAGTGTGCGGTTCAGGTTAGGAGCGATCATGGCATCGGATGCCCGTCAAAGTAAGCTGGAAGCCGGTGTGATGCTGAATGATGTATATGCCGGTGCGGCTGAGTTAAAAGGTGCGTTGGTGAGTTTGCAGTTATTACTCGGGAGCACGGTACGTGATACGTTTTATATGCCGGTGGGTGATCCACGGGGTTTTGACCGGGAGTATGGATTGGAGGCGCTTATTACGGAAGGGCTTAATAACAGGGCGGATCTGCTGGCGGCCCGTCAGCAGCAGGCGGTGGCGCAGCGGGCATTGCGGGTAGCGAAGGCGAACAGGGTTATCGACCTGGGATTAGGAGCTGGTTTTACATCCAATGCGGAAGCTACCAATGAAATTGCGCCGACGCCGGCTTACAAGGCGTATACGGCCGGTATTTCGGTTCCGATCAAGTTGTCTAACCGGTATAAAGGGGAGTTGCATGCGGCTAAATTTGGTATTGCTCAAAGCGATATACAGTATCAGCAAGCTTGTGTGCAGGTGCAGACGGAGGTGACAGCGGCTTATCATAAGTACCTGGCTGCCCGCCGGCAGGTGGCGCAGTTTGACAGTGGATTGCTGACGGAGGCGAAGCAGATATTGGATGGAAAGATCTATAGTTATCAGCGTGGTGAGACGGGATTGCTGGAGGTGTTAAATGCGCAGCGTACGTATAACGATGTACGGCAGAATTATTATACGACTTTAAATGCTTATGCGGGAGCGCTGGTCGAATTGGAACGATCGGCGGGGATCTGGGATATTAATTTCTGAGGTTTATACAAGGCTGCCCCTTTTTTGAGACATCAAATGGGATAAGCCTTTGTAAATAAAGAGGGTGTATCAAAAGTATTGGTACACCCTCTTTTGTTGGTTATGGGTTAGTAAGGAAGAAGAAGACAGAGCGAACGATATAGTCGGGAATGGCACCCGGATGGTCTTTGCCAACGATGATATCTTTAGAGAGGTGGGGTACTCCATTGCTGATAAACTTGCTAACGGTATTGTAGTAGTTCAGTAGGGGTACGTGTTTGTCGCCATCTGCGTGTAAGAGCAGGATGGGGCGTTGTGGTGTCCAATCGTAGAGGTTATTCTTTTCGAAGGCATTGAGGAACTGGTGATCTGTGCCGTTGAAGATGCCATCTTTAAAAGGCTGTGAGAATAACAAGGTAGGATTGGCGGGTACCACGGTTTTGAAGATGGGTTTGGTGGCGAGCTCTGTATCATAGGGCGCATTGAACAGCTGGTTGAGTGGTCTGTTGATATGTTCGGCCCTATTGATGGTGGTTAAAGTCCAGGCGTAAGTTTGTACGAAGAAGGTGTCGATATCTTTATTGTTGGAGAGTACGTATTTGGCGGTATTGGTGATATCGTAGGCGCCTGCTCCGCAGGTTACTGCGCGGATGTTATACTGGTTGGGGTATTTTTGTTCCAGTAGTTTGTAGGCTGCCATGGTAGCGTATCCACCTTCAGAGTATCCGCTGAGATATAGTTTGCCATCCCAGTTGATATTTTTTTCTTTGAGTAATATTTTGGTGGCATCGATCATGTCTTTGGTGGCGGAGGCGAGGGTGCCTGCGTGTTGATAGGGATGTTCGATGTTGGAGGTGCTGCCATATCCGAGGAAGTCGGGGGCGATCACGACATATCCGAGTGCGGCGACGATGGGACCATAGTTAGTGAGTAGGGTACCCGGTGTGTAGAGGGAGGGGGCACCGAGAGGGTCGGTGAGTGTACCATGCTGGAAGCTGATGAGGGAGGGGTTTTCTTCTCCGTTAGGAATGAGCATCAGTCCGCTGGCGGTGATGGGTTGACCATCGATGTCGGTGGTGGGATAGGTTACTTTGTAGACTTTGACCAGCAGGCTGTTGATGATGGGGAGGATGTCGCTGATGCGTTGATTGGGGGAGGAGAGGCGGCGTTGGATATCGTCTTTGCTGACGGTGATCTCGCGTACCAGTTCCATGGTAGGTTTTTCTTTGCCTTGCGGAGGTGTTGTTTTGTCCTGGCGGCAGGCGTTGGCAAACAGGGCGATGACGAATAGGGAGGCCCAGAGGACATAGTTGGGCTTTCTGAAGCAGATTTTCATACACTGATCATTTTAAAAATGGTTTAATAAGAAGCCCGGTTGCCGTATGGGATATACGGTTAAACATGATGTTTCCTGTACGGGCATGAGACAGGGAACAAGTCTTTATGGTGGCCCGAAGCGGGAATATTTATAATCAATATAATCCGGGTATTGGTATATCAGCAGGACAAGGGGTCATAAGATCTTCTTTGGTTGACGAGGGTTAAAATTTGAGGTTGTTGATCAGGTCTTCAGGTGGAAAAGAATGATAACGATATGAAGATACGAAAATGTACTGAAATGCGTATCGGGGTAGGAGGTGTTGTTATGTTTATGGAGGTGCAGATATAAGGCATTGTTTTTGGGGTAAAAAGTATCGTTAAATAAATAGTTGTTTGTGTGGAATATTAATACTTTTGCATTACCGGAATAAAAAGCTGGTATCATTTGAAAAACAAACAAAGTGCTATGTCAAAGTTACCCAAGTTTATGATCGCAGATGATCCTGTTACGGATGCTGACAACGAGTATATCATTCATACGCAGCAGCCACGTTTTTATGCCAAGCGTGTAGAGGAGGATGAGGAGATGGCTCATATTGACATTGTGGAGGAGATTGATGATGTGGAGGCTTTTTTCAAGGATGCTCCGGAGCAGAAGGAGGAGTTGTTACAGGAGTTGGAGGATTGGTATTATGCGTATATGGAGTGGTTGGAGGAAGATGAGGATGAGGACTATGAGGATGAAGATTGATATTATCTGATCTATAGTCGATTACTTACCCATTTATATTCAGAGAAGCAGGCAACAATTAGCGTTAAGCATATTGTTGGCCTGCTTTTTCTATTCTCCTTTTTATGCGACTTGCGAGGATTCGGGGGGCGAGTATTTTGACGGTTTCGCCGAAGCCCAGTATTTCCCGTTCCAGTTCGAAATTGAGGACGACGTTTATGCTGATGATGGTGCCGGAGTCGTCTTGTTTGAGTATAGTTTGGGAGTGGTGGAGTGGTTTGGTGGTGATGTAGGGGGCCGTTTGGGGATCGAACTGGAGGATAACTTTGTGTGGGGTGTCTTTGACGGTTTTGGTGACACCGAGGAGGTCGCTGTAGTAGGTTTCGAAGTCGGGGCCATTATATTCGATGAAGGGTACTTTTGTTAGTTCGTGGAAGGTGATGATGCGATCGAGGGCGAGGGTGATGAGGGCGGTATTTTTTTGTGGGCGTGCGATAAGGAACCATCTGTTGCGGTATTCTTTGAGTAGGTAGGGGTAGTATGTGGCATGTTGGGCATTTTGTGCCTTAAAGGATTGGTATTCGATGAGGAGGGTGGTTTTATTGAGGATGGCTTGATAGAGGGGGGATATGTGTTGGAGGCCTCGGAGGAGGTGATTATTTTCGAATTGGATGAATGTTTGGTTTTGGTGGGTGGATCTATATATATTGTTTTCGAGGCGGGCGATCATGTCGCTCATGTCCTGGAAGTAGTTGAATCCATTGAATTGTTTGAGGATGGCGACGATTTCTTTCATTTTGTCGACGTCGGCGTTATTGATGGGGGTGTTGGTGATGCTGTAGTTAGGGTCGTCGTAGCAGTAGTATTTTTTTTCTTTGACGATGATGGGGGCGTTGTATCCGAGTTTGTCGCTGCGCATGAGTTGGATATCGGCCTGGATGGTACGTTTGGAGACGCCGGAGGTGATACCTTCTTGTTCGTAGAGGACGGAGCTGACTTTATCGATGAGGGTATCGAGGGTCCATTTTTTGTATTTGTTGCGGAGGCAGTCGTCGATGGTTTTGTAGCGGATGAGGGCGAGTTTGTTGACGGACATGATAGTGTTGTTGATGATGGGGTAAATATACTAAAGTATCTGCGCAGTACATTTGCGTACTTTTAATTTCTTTTCTCTCTCTCTTCCTATTTTTGATTTTATAATATTGGTTATCAAATATTTGTAAATTATTTTCCTTCTTTCCCATATCTGCGCACTTGCTTCGCGCACTTCCTCTTGCATATTTGCATTATCGAAGCGGTCAAGCAGAAGTTACTTCCATGTTTTTGATACACAACTTCCACAATTATCGCTTTGGTAACTAAGCAGTAGCTCAATTGGTAGAGCAATGTCTAATAGTGTGATAATTACCAGGTTTATGATGTACTGTATGATCATTTAGCCTAACTTATGATAAAATAAGTGACCTGGTCAAACGACACTTACGTCAAAAGGGGTTACATGGGTTGTTGGTTCGAGTCCAACCTGCTTAGCTGATTCAGGTCAATTGTTGCTTACTTCCTGAACAACACCAAATTGTATTAGCAGCAAGATTATCTAATCATATTAAAAAGAGATTATGAACCAATTATTAAAGGCAGGACTTCGTCAGCGGGCGATATATATACCACAGGGTGTGCGGGTAGGGGGTGCAAAGGAGATCACGCCGACTACTTCTTTGCTGGTGGCTAATTTGTCGAAGCTGGGTTATGCGGTAACGGAGGAGTTGCTGCATATATTGAATGGCACTACGCCTGGTTATCAGGCGACTATACTGGAGGTATTCCGGGAGGTGATGGGAGTGGATAAGAACTGGACGCCATTGGTAAAGGGATGGGATGTAGCTACGGAGGAAGGATGGGCGGATCATGTGATCACATTTTTTGCGAATGCGTTCAAGACAGGTGGAACGAAATTGCCTTGCGGGCATGTGATACCGGCCAATACTTTTGCGCTGGAGCGTTATAATGGATGTCCTTATTGCGGGACGCCTTTTGTTTTTGCGCAATTGAAATGCAGTGGTAAGCAGCATAGTGTGGAGCGTTTATTATCTTTTTGGGATGAGGAAGCTGAGACTGGGTTCCTGCGGGATCTGTTGATATCGAAGACAGCGCTGGATGCTACGCAGCTGGATAGTTTGCGGTTATTATTATCTGTACTGCCATTGCCGGTTGTGAAGATCGGGATGAAGGAGACGTTGATGGTGGTGATTGATAAGTACGTGGAGATGGGGCAGGCGGACAAGGTACAATTCTGTTTTGTTACTCCTACGGATGTGTTGCGTTACTTGTGGTATAAGCATACCGGGTTCTATCAGTTGATTGCACCTAAAACTATTGTGGAGCGTAAGGTTCGTAACAACCGGTACCTGCGTGTGCCAGGCGAGCAGGGGGCATCAGATCGCCTGCAGGCGAAGGCGGCATTGAAGTTGAAATATAACCGTGCGCAGTGTATGATGGTGGCTCAGTGGCTGAATGGATTGGAGATGGAGGTGCCGCAGATGTGTGAGGTGATGCATAGCCGGAGAGGAATGTGGATACGCTTTATAAGAGCATTACGGTTGCCGGAGTACAGCAAACGGGCTGGTATGGATAAGTTACGTGCATTACTGGATCATTTCTATAATGGTAATTATGAAGTGTGGGGAGGAAGAGTGGAACATTTCCGTTTGCGAATGGATGTGGAGAGTGCGATGTATTTGTTAAAGCAGCGTCCGGGGTTATTTGCCCGTAGTTTGTTTGCCAATATGTTATGGTTTGGTGCGGAGCGGGTAGTTGCTGCTTTCTCTGAGATTGCGGATAAGGTGCCTGCCCGTCTGTTGCTGACGTTGGGTATGTATGCTGATCAGTATTTTGATAAAAAGAACGACCGGGTGGTAAAGCCGCTGGGAGGTACTAATAAGCGTATACCGGCAAACAGGTTATTGTCTTTGTATGAAGAGAAGGAGTTGGTGGCGATGCGGAAGGCGGTGGATGGTTTGTACAAGGAACGGATGGCGCAGCGTTTTGCAAAGGAACGGCAGGAAGGTAAGCGGATGTATATAGAGCCGATGTTGTATAATATTCCGTTGGCGATAGGAGACCGGAGTGAGCAGGTGCAGGATATGCCTGCAGCATTAATGGGTACGAGGTTCGCGTTGCAGGGAGACCGGGTGCGTTTGTTCATGCAGTGGGGAACCGGATTACCTGCTCAGCATATGGATATGGACCTGAGCTGTATGATCCTATATGAAGACAAGTTGGAATATTGTTCTTTTTCCCGGTTATCACCAGCGGGTTGCCGGCATAGTGGGGATATACGCTCTATACCTCATAAGGTAGGTACTGCAGAGTATATTGAGATCATGGTGGATAAGCTGGAGGAGCTGGATGCGGTCTATGTGGTATTTGCCTGTAATGCTTTCAGTGGAGGAGCATTGACCCCGAACCTGTCGGTAGGATGGATGGATAGCCGGTATCCTATGGAGATATCTGCCAAAAGCGGGGTTGCATATGATCCTGCCTGTGTGCAGCACCAGGTGCGGATAACGCAGGGATTGACAAAAGGATTGGTATTTGGTGTGCTGGATATAAAAAGTCACGAGATCATATGGCTGGAGATGGCCTTTGCCGGACAGATAGCGAATGATATGGATCATGCGGGGGTGAAGGTGTTGTTGCAGAAACTGCGTAACAAGACCAGTATCGGGGAATTGCTGGAGATAAAAGCGAAGGCGCAGGGTATGGAATTGGTAACGGAAGCAGCGGCCGGGGAGGAAATATATACGATGAGCTGGGCGCAGAATACGGCGGCGGTCACGCAATTATTAGTAGATTAAAAAAAAGAGAGAAGTATCATGAAACAGGAAATAAATGGTAAGGATCTGTTGGCACTGGGATTCCAGGAAGGAAAGGTGCTGGGGTTAGCATTGGGGGTAATCGCGCAGCATTTTGCTACGCAGGAGCGGGAGGAAGTATTGACGAAGTTGCAGGCGTTGGTGAGGCAACCGGAAAACTACCTGGATGACGAGGTATTGGAGGAGCTGGCGACAAAGGTCATAGAGGCAGCTAATGCACCGGTGGATGATACGATAGCATTGAAAGAGGAAGGTGAGCGGTATGCTATTTACGGGGCGGATCATATTGATCCAGGTGCCCGTCAGCAGATGGCGGTGGCGATGAAGCTGCCGGTGACGGCAGGGGGCGCTTTGATGGCGGATGCACATCAGGGATATGGTTTGCCTATCGGAGGGGTGTTGGCTACTAAAAATGCCATCATTCCTTATGGGGTAGGGGTCGATATTGGATGCAGGATGGCGTTGTCCATCTTTGATATACCGGCTGCTCATTTCTATGCGCATAAGGATATTTATCAGCAGGCATTGATGGCGCATACTAAGTTTGGTGCTGGTCATGGTTATCATGGGAGCTACCGGTCCGAGCATGTTGTATTGGATCGTCAGGAGTTCAGGGATATTGCTGTAATAAAGTCCCTGCATGAGAAGGCTTATTCTCAGCTGGGGACTTCCGGTGGGGGGAATCACTTTGTGGAATGGGGGATCATCACTTTTGCGGAGCGGGACGAGGTGTTGAATATTGAGGCCGGGAAATACCTGGCGTTATTGACGCACTCCGGATCGCGTGGGATGGGGGCGACGATTGCGGGTTACTATACCCGCCTGGCTAAACAGCTGTGTAAGTTGCCAAAAGAAGCGGCTAACCTGGCTTACCTGGACCTGGATTCGGAGGCTGGCCAGGAGTATTGGCTGGCGATGAACCTGGCGGGTGATTTTGCTTCTGCCTGTCATGAGGTGATCCATAACAAGCTGGCTGCGGCTACTGGCGCTACGCTATTGGCGAAGGTGGAAAACCATCACAACTTCGCCTGGAAGGAGGTCTGGCATGGTGAAGAGGTGATTGTACACCGGAAAGGGGCTACGCCGGCAGGTAAAGGTGTGATGGGTATTATTCCGGGCTCCATGACTGCGCCGGGGTTCCTGGTACGCGGTAAGGGGGAGGAGGCGTCGTTGCACTCTGCTTCGCATGGTGCCGGCCGGCAGATGAGCCGTACTAAAGCATTGCAGCATATATCCAAAGAGGATATGCGGGCTGTACTGGCGGCAAATGATGTGACATTGATCGGTTCCGGATTGGACGAAGCGCCAATGGCATATAAGGATATTAATCTGGTAATGGCTGCACAGCGGGACCTAGTAGATATTGTTGCGCAATTTGATCCTAAAATAGTCCGTATGGCGGACGATGGTAGCGCAGAAGATTAACCGGTGAATAGGGTTTGATATAGGGGCTGTGAGCGATCACAGCCCTTTTGGCTCTTGTAAGAGTGGGCTAGGGTAGGGACGAAGAAAGAAGGTTGCATCATTTTTGGTGATTAATACTTGTAAATCACTGCATATGCCATCATCTGTCATTGCTGCGATAAAATATGATGTAACGACTGCTACCTTGCGACTGATCTATGTATCGGGAAGTGTATATGATTATCGCGATGTACCGCCGCAGGTTTATGAGGATATGCGTCATGCAACCTCAAAAGGCCGCTATCTAAACCGGTATATCAAAGGCAAATATGCCTATACGCAGATAAAATAGCGTACCCTACCATCGAATCATAAATTTTGTATCTTAGTGAAGCGAACCAGTGACGGCCCTGTAAACCATATACCGACAAAGAGAAGAGATCGCATTTATTTATTATTTCCACGTAATGGCAGTTTAAACGGTCCTATTGTACCCCGTTAAACTCCTTATTTACTTTCTGGCCAGTGTTGCCCTACGTCTACATATTGTAGGCCTGGCGGAGCTATTCATTATTCAACCAATCTTATTCATTATTCAATATTTATTTAACCCAAAACCATCCTTTATCTCACATTAAACCCAATTCTATGCACAAAAAGTTACCCTATTTTCTTCTTAGTGTCTTATCGTTATTGACCGGTCTCTCGTCGTTCGGGCAGGAGAAAGCTTATCCGCTGGGGAGTACCCGTGCCCTATTGCAGGAGATATTGGCGCAGTCTACACCGGGACAACGTGTATTGCCGGAAATTTCTTTGCCGGTATCATCGAGTAAACGATTTCGTGCCCGTTTAAATGTGCAGGAATCTAATGGTGCCAATAATGGCCGTTTGATCGGTGAGGTGAGTGGTGTTGCCCATTCTAACTTCTTTATGCAAATCGCCGGCAATGAGTTGAAAGGGCATATCATGCTAGCAGATACCCGGGAGGCCTATCGTTATTATTCGGATGCTGCGGGGAATGCGTATGTCACCAGTGTGGATATAAACGAATTGATCTGTATGAACCTGGAGCAGCCGGCGGGTGCAGGACTTCAAGGGAATACGGCCGCTGCTGCTGCGTGGTTGCCGGAGACCTTTTCTTTTCAGAGTTATCCCGGTGGTAATGGTTGTGTATTGCTGGATTTTGACGGGCAATATGTAGCCGGTACGCCCTGGAACAATGGTAATCCTATTGATGCTTTGCCTGCTAACCTGACGGATGCAGAGGTACGGGAGCTGTGGGAGCTGGTTAGTGAAGATTATCGTGCTTTGCACATTAATATTACTACCAGCGAAGCTGTGTTTAACACTTATCCCAAGAACCGTCGTATGCGTTGTATTATAACGCCGACGAACACAGCTGCTCCGGGAAGTGGTGGTGTTGCGTTAATCAGTTCATTTAACTGGAATGATGATTCTCCTTGCTGGGTGTTTAATGGTGGCGCTAAAGCGGGTGGTGAAGCTGCCTCTCATGAGATTGGTCATACATTGGGGTTGGGACACGATGGCCGCCCGGGGGAAGGCTATTTTGCAGGTCATGGTAACTGGGCGCCTATCATGGGTGTTGGTTATTACCGGCCTATATCGCAATGGAGTAAGGGAGAATATGCTAATGCGAATAACAAGGAAGATGATCTGGCTATTATGACCGACTCCAGATTTGGTGTAGGTTATCGCATCGATGATTATGGTAACACACGTCAGCTGGCGGCTAACCTGCCAATCGGTCGTGGAGATACGGTGAAGGTAAGCGGTGTGATAGACCGTACGGGAGACATTGATCTATTTACTTTCAAGAGCCATGGTGGCCGTATTAAGCTGGACTTCAACCCCGTGGCCAGGCATGCTGATCTGGATATACTGGTAACATTATCCAATCAGCAAGGTAATGTGATCGTGCAGTCTGACCCTGCAGGTCTGTCTGCACAGATAGATACTATTATCACAGCGGGTAACTATTACTTGTCTGTAACGGGCACCGGCGCGGGAGATCCGGTTACCAATGGTTATTCCAACTATTCTTCCCTGGGTGCCTATACTATTGCAGGTACTATTAAGGGCGGAAAGAGTAAAGGGTATGCTGCTACGGTGTATCCGGCATGTGGATGTGATGCAGGCGCTGGTATCGGGCTTGATCCTGGTAATTATACCCGCCTGGAACTGCAACAAAAAGGTATTGCGGATAAGGACATTTCTTCCCTGGAGATCAAGGGTGGGTATGAAATATTGCTTTATAAGAGCAGTGATCTGTCCGGTCCTTATAAGGTATTCCGTGATGATGTGTCTTGTCTGACAAAATACCAACTGAATGATTCCATCTCTTCCGTTCGTGTAAGATCATTGATCAACCAGGCGCCTTTAGTGAAGATCACTTCGCCGCTACCTTCGCTGGTATACGCCGCTCCTGTCTCAAAGATTACGATAGCTGCTGAAGCAGAGGATGTAGACGGTACTATCGTGAAGGTGGAATTCTTCAATGGTACGACCAAACTGGGTGAAGATTCTGTGGCACCTTATACGTATGATTGGCTGAATGTAGGTGCTGGTGCCTATAACCTGGTGATAAAAGCTACTGATGACCGGGGAAGTGTAAGCACTACTCAGCAGTCTTTAACGGTAAGCAGCGAGGGTGCAGCTACTTTCTACCAGGATTGTTATTATGGTGGTGCTGCAGTGGCGCTGGTGGCTGGCAGCTACGACTTGGCACAGATGAACATCATGGGTATACCTAATGACTGGGTATCTTCTATTAAAGTGAAAGCCGGATATGAAATACTTGCTTACCGGGATGCCGGATTCAGCGGACCCTCCTATGTATTAGGCAGCGATATTGATTGTATGGTCAATACGGTAGTAAATGGTGAGACTGTTAACCTAAATGACTGGGTGTCTTCTATGGTAATCCGGCCGGTGGCATCGGCTGCACGTATTGCTGCGATCAAAACCGATGTTGAGAAAGAGGCGGATCGTACTGTATTGGTCGCTCCTAATCCTGTGGTAGACCGGGTAACGGTACGGGTAATAGGTAAGGCCAATCATCTCTACATCCGTGTGTTTGATATAAATGGTAAAGAGACGCTGGCACCACAGCGTATCGGCAACGGACAGCAGCTGAATCTGTCTCAGCTGAAGCCAGGTGTATATGTGATCAGTATTACTGCTGATCAACAGGTTATCACCAGAAAGCTCATTAAACAATAATTATTGCCGGAGCAAAAGCATTGCTTTTGCTCCGGCTTTTACCTTTAAATACCCCACGTTTATGAAACTATTATCTACATTGCTCAAAAGATATTGTGTGTTAGCGGTATCATTGCTGCTATCCTGGAATACTTCGCTGGGTCAGTCGGCCGTATATGGACCTGTGGCAGAATCATTACAGAACAGTGCGCATCAACTTTTTATTTCTGCGGATGGAAATTATTATAAGCAGAACAATACGAATAATGACAACTTCAACTATTGGTGGAATGCGCATGCTGTGGACGCATTAGCGGATGGGTATCTGCGTACCCGTGCTGACGTCTATAAACAGCGGATGAAAAACATATTGAGAGGGATCAAGATCCGGAATGGGAATACATATATCAATGAATACTATGATGATATGGAATGGTTGGCGATATCCAGTTTACGCAGTTATGAACATACCGGTGATGCGGAATATCTGAATGTGGCTAACCTGCTTTGGACGGATATCAAAACCGGGATACATCCTGAGCGGGGAGGGGCTATCCAGTGGAAGAAGGACTCGCCCGGTTCTTTCAATGCCTGTGCGAATGGGCCTGCCATTATTTTTGCCGTGCGGTTGTATCGTACGAATGGTAATGCCCAGGATCTGCAGATCGCTAAAAACATTTATACCTGGCAGAAGAATGTACTGGTGGACCCGGTAAATGGTGCAGTATGGGATTCTTATAATGCCAACACCAACGAAACCAACAAAAGCTGGATATTCTCTTATAATGTAGGGACGTGGATAGGCGGATGTCTGGAGTTGTACAAGGCCACCGGTGATCAGAGCTATTTAAATGATGCGGTCAAAACGGCTGATTATGCGGTGAATACCCGGTTGGCTAATGGCGTGTTCTGGACGAATGAGACGGGTGCCGGAGATGGTGGTCTTTTCAAGGGGATTTTCGTCCGTTATTTTGCTTTGCTGGCCCGAGAGGGGAATCTACCTGCTACCACCCGTGAGCGATATGTAAATGCGCTAGCATCCAGTGCTGCCGGGTTGAAAAACCAGGGTATCAATACGACCAACATGTTAGTAAACCCTAACTGGACGACTCGTCCGGGTACTACTACTGACCACTCTACGCAGCAGAGCGGGGTAATGTTGATGGAAGCTGCGGCTACCCTGGATCAGTCTTTTTTCTACAAAGATGTTAACTATGGCCGGGCTGGTATTGGTTTAGTTGCCGGCAGTTACCGGCTGTCTGACCTGATGGCCAGGGGTATTGCGAACGATGATATTTCATCATTTACTTTGCCGGCCGGGTATACTGTAACATTTTATGAGCACGACAATTTCACAGGTGCTAATACGGTACGGAATAGTTCTTCGATGTGGATCGGTACGGATTGGAATGACCGGGTTTCTTCACTGATCATTACGGCGCCGCCACCGGCAGCAGCCAGGGTGCAGGCAAAGGTAGATCAACAGCCAGCTGCGGGAGATAACAAACTGCAGGTATTCCCTAATCCGTTTAAGGATCAGCTGGGGATCAGTGTAGCAGATAGCAAAGGGCAGCAGCTGGAAGTGCATGTGTATGATGCCAATGGACGCAACGTATTGCCATTGAAACATATCCATAGCGGGCAGCAACTGGATCTTTCTTTGTTGCCGCCAGGCGTATATATCCTTACTGTAAAAACAGGTAAGGGGGTGTTGACCACAAAAGTATTAAAGCACTAGTACTGATCGATATAAAAAAGAGCGGGTGATAATTCCCGCTCCATTTGAGGTTAGCCAGCGTCGTTATGCTAATCGAAGTGGGGTTAAATGTTTAACTGGCTTGTTACATACAAAGGTATCCGGCCGGATGGGTATGTAGCTAGTATAAAAGCGACATAGTTATGCTATGTCGCTTTTACTCATTCGTTATAGGTGATTGTTATTAGCTGTTAGTAGACAGTATCTTCGCTTTGTGTTTTCCGGGTATCTTTTATCTTATTGAACTCTTCCAGTCCCGGGCTGGCGCCGACGAGTGCTAATGAGGGTCTGCCAACGAAAGCGCCCATGTTAACGCCGCATTTCAGGAAATATACTTTACCTGGCTGGATATTCAGCTGTACTTCGTCTCGCCCTTCGGTACGGGCCCATAGTTTGGTATTGCCTTTATTGGTGAGTTTTACGATGAATTTGCTACCACTTTTTATGCGACATACTACGGAGTCTTCTACGTGCAGGTTGTATTGCACTACTACTCCCATACTTGAGCTGGGTCTGTAGACATATAACAAGGCATAGTCTGCATTTTCGGGGATCAATGTGCTGACAATTGAATCTATTCTGTGCTGGCTGCTGACATTCACAGACGCCAGGTCGTCGAGTTTGTAAACATCTGCCCACAAGCGGTAGCAGGTGCTCCACATGTCTGGTGTTTTTAGCTCGGTGATCTTGATGAGATTAGCACCTTTTTTGCGTGCTTTTTCCTTGGCTGCTGCGATCGTTTGGTCATAGGAGCATTTTATCTTGAAACCTTTGTCTGTAACTTTTATGTTGCCAAGCAACTGTGCGCCTGACGGTACTACGTCTTCCATTTTTAGGATCAGGATGTTGCTCGTGTCGCTATCCTGTTGTGCCTGGGTATTAATAAACAGGTGTAGTGTAACATACAATAAGGAAAGGAATCGTATCAGCGATTTCATAAGTTGGCATTTTTTTTATTGTACAGGGATCTTTAGTGGAAGATACAAAAAATGCCGGTGAGACAAATGTGGGTTAAAAAGTTGCGAGAGGCTGGTATAATTGGAATGTGATGTTTAACTTTCGTATAAATGTGTAATTATGAGCAAGAGAAAAGGTACAGGTATTAGTCTGGTGCTATTCATGATAACGGGCTGGGCCTATGGGCAAGGACTGGATACTATCCCAGTGGTGGCAAAGGGTGCTACGCTGCAGGAGGTGTCCCGTCAGTTTTCTTTTACGGAAGGTCCTGCTGTAGACCGGAAGGGGAATATCTACTTTACGGATCAGCCGAACAATAAAATCTGGGAGTATGGTGTAGATGGCCAGCTGCGTTTGTTTTCGGATAAGGCGGGGAGATCTAACGGAATGGTTTTCGACCGGAAGGGTAACCTGTTGACCTGTGCGGATGAACACAATCAGTTGTGGTCTATTAGTCCTAAGGGAAAAGTGACGGTGTTGCTGGATAATTTTGGTGGTAAGCAGTTTAACGGACCTAATGATCTCTGGGCGGATGCAAAGGACGGTATTTATTTTACGGACCCATATTATCAGCGCGACTACTGGACACGGCAAGCGCCGGATATCAAGGAGCAGCGTGTGTATTATTTACCGAAGGGGGCGAAGCAGCCTATTATTGTAGAAGAGGGATTGAAGCAGCCTAACGGCATAGTAGGCACGCCGGATGGTAAGTATCTGTATGTGGCAGACATTGCGGCTAATAAGACGTATAAGTACGAAATACAGGCCGACGGGCATCTTGGGGGGCGTCAGCTTTTCCTGGAGCACGGTAATGATGGGATGACACTTGATGCACAAGGGAACCTGTATATTACAGGAAAGGGGGTTACTATTTATAACCCGCAAGGGAAGAAGCTGGGATATATTCCTATCACATCGGGATGGGTAGGGAATATCTGTTTTGGTGGTAAAGACCGGCAATTGTTGTTTATTACGGCGTCGCCGGCTATCTATACCTTGAAAATGAGTGTAAAAGGCGTAGAATAAAAACTATCATGTTATGTGGCAATTCGGTCCTACGGGCACAAAAGTGTTAAAGACGGTACATATCTGTTGTGTGACGTTGTGGATGGGTGGATTATTGGCGTGGTTACCGTTGATCAATAGTATGGAGCTGACTGATCTGGGAGCTTCCCGTACCACTTATCAGAATCTGCGTACCATTGCCTGGAATGTCATTGGCTGGGGAGGTATTGGCAGTTTCTTTACCGGGTTGTTGAATGGTATGCTGACACATTGGGGATTGTTCCGTCATCGTTGGATTGTATTGAAATTGTTATTAACGATCGGTATGATCCTTTTCGGGATGTTCTATACGGAGCGTAAGATGCTGGTGAATCTTTCGTTGCTGGACCAAGGTGATCCAGCGATATTACAAGATCCTTTGTTCCTGACCAATCACCATACGCTTCAGCTAGTAGTACCGATGCAATTGATCGTATTTTTCCTGATCGTATTGATCTCTGTGGTAAAGCCTCCATTGAGGTAGGTTTTCAAGTTATAGTGCTTTTATAAGTTATTGGGCGTAGTGGTGTCACTACGCCTTTTTATTGTCAGGATGTTTGCAAGTGTATTTTCAACAGGTTTTTTTAACAAAGTGAGGAAGTGTGGTTCTATGGGATTTCCAGCAGTCAGCGCGACTGCTGGAGGTTATTCATATCGTATGGGAGGTACCTGGGATGTGATCTATGTGGTTCTTTCCAGCAGGAAGACATACTCCAGTCCATCTGTTTCGTCTATTGCTTCATCAATCTTTTTGAAGCCGAGGGATTTTACCAGGTTAGTGGAGGGTTCATTGTCTGGCGATACAGATGCGATGAAGCGATGTACCTGGAATTGTTCCTGTGCCCAGTCCATCATGGCGAGGACGGCTTCTCTGGCATATCCCATTCTCCTATAGGAGGAGAGGATACGATAGCCAAATTCTACCGCATCTTTTCTGTATTCTTTTTCTGTTTCGGCGTGAGGGCGTTCGTGGAAGCGTATCAAACCGATCGCTTTCCTTTCGCTTTTTAGTATGATGGCCCTGGAAGACCATGGGCGGTATGCTGGGTCTTGTTGTAGCT
The DNA here is from genome assembly GCF_020386615.1 of Chitinophaga pendula. Lineage (NCBI taxonomy): Bacteria > Pseudomonadati > Bacteroidota > Chitinophagia > Chitinophagales > Chitinophagaceae > Chitinophaga > Chitinophaga pendula. The sequence goes on along the minus strand of NZ_CP077769.1, from coordinate 5,888,453 downwards.
GATACTGGTCGTGTCTCAAGCTGCTGGGGTGTTCCAGGAACTCCTCGGAGATGTCGGCATGTAGCAGTTGAGTTGCGGTAGGAAGCTCTTCGTTGAGGCAGGCTGTCGTTACATCGTCGCCTAATAAACGGAGGGTTAGCCTGGGGGTATTGATATCATTTAGTGCAATGGGCATTTACGTGAAGGTTTGCTGATCCTGCAAAGTCGGTAATTTGCTGCATCTTCCCAAGCTTTTCGAGTATTTCGTGTTTATCTTCCGTTATAGGTTTTTTGGGTGGTATCGAAGGTAAGTGAAAAGAGCGGGACATATTTATTCCCGCTCTTTTCGAGTTTTATCGTAATCGTTCCTGTTATTTTTTATCAACGCGCGCTCCTTTCCAGACACCATAGTATTGGGACAGGCCATATACACTGGCTCCGGATATTTCATAGCTATATGCGGCACCCTGGAAATCACCCAGATTCACGGCTCCACCGTCAGGGTTCCACTTGATAGTGATACCTACGTTCCAGTCGAATGTTTTGGTGATTTCGTTTGTGTTTTTTACTGATTCTTCATATCTGCCGAGGGCTATTACTACCTCATCTTTATATACTGCTTTGAAAGCCTGGACATATTGCTTTTGATTACTGAACTGCGCAGGTGCCAGTGCGTTGGTTACATAATCCCAAAGGTATTTGACACCATTTCTATATTGGCCTTCCAGTGCGCCGTGCAATGCTTGTTGTGCTTTCTGTGTCAGACTGATGCCGGCAACACTAATAGATTCAACATCGAGGTTGATATTTCCGAGTTTAAGTTTGCCGAAATCTACTTTGGGTATTGGTGGTTGCGGCATATTTGGGATCTTGAATTTTAGGGTGAGGCCGTCCCATCCTAGTCGTAGTTCTTCTGTTTCCAATTTGCGCCAGATGCCGGTCCAACCTTTTGTCTGCATTTTTACGTTGACACCTGCTGCTGCGTAAACGCCAAAGTTCACGTTATAGAAATTCACCTTTACGCGATGGGTATTATCAAAATATTCGAAATGTGGTTTCGTTCTTCCGAATACGTCCTGGATCAATTGTCCTGCCCATGTTTGGGCATCGAATTCGTAGGTAGGCAGCCCGTCGTATACGGCAGGCGCGAGCGGAGTAGGAAGAGGTGGTGGGGTAGTACTGCCACCCACTGGCCTGTCTGGGCGAACATATCCGCCTGCGGGTTCATTTTCTTCCGGATCATTATCAGCGGGATTGCGAGGGGTCCTTGGTGGGCGTACACCGCCGCCACCGCCGCCGGTATTGGTGGTATCTCCACGGACAGGTCTTTGATTTCCGCCGTTACCGCTCATTATGACTATGCCTGGTTCTACCTGTCTTACTGGTCTGCGTTCATTACCTGCTGGTACCGGTCCGTTTTCTGTGGAAGGGGTTCGCTGGTTAAGGTCAGCACCATCCTTTTTGTCCATTTCGTGAATGATCTCATTGACACGAGCGAGCTTTCCCGGCATACACATGAAGGTGCCGTATTTAGTTACTTTATAGACCGTATTTTCTACCTGTACTTCCAGTTTATCGTTCAGGATACTGGCGAAGTATTGGTCTGGGACGAGATCTTGTCCGTTATACGATGTGATGACGGTATTCGCTTGTTCCGTTCTTGCATTTGACTGCATTGGTGCCTGCTTGCTATTGTACAAGGACTGGAATCCTACGGGGGCCTGGTATCTTTGTAAGATAGCAGTGGCATTACTGAGGTTGTCTGAGGTCAGGTCTTCTATACAGCGGCGTAGTTTTTCCTTTGAATTGAAGATCATATAATCTCCTTTGGAATTTACCGGGTCGCTGGCAGGGGGTTCTTTATAGTCCTTTTTGCATCCGGCAAGGGTAAACGCAGCAATTAGTATCGAGCCTGCCATTGCAGACCGAAAGTGTCTTTTAGTGCTCATACGGTAATTTAAAATTAACAGTACACGGTTAACGGAGTAGCGCTACTCTACCTATTTACAGTGCAAAGGTATCCGGTAAGATGGGTATGCAAATAGTACAAAAGCGACATAAAGGTTAGTGATGTGCCAGTTGGCGATACATACGCAGGTTTGTCTCAGCTAACGCGGTGACCATTTAAGAAAACGAATTGGCCGGTGTTGAATATTTATCGGTAGATGGGGTGAGTTGAAGGGAGATAGCAAAAGTTATCCTTTTTTTCTACTCAATAGCTTACCGAAGCAACTTTTTTACTGAAGTTGGTAAGCGTTGGGTTTTGTTATATTCATCCGTACAAAATTTATATACCATGAAAAAAACAATTCTGTTTCGTCAACTAGAAAGTACATCTAATGCTATACTGGACCGGATGGCTCTTAGCAAGCTATCGGGCGGAGGTGTAGGTAGCTTTGGAAGCCGTCCCTGTCCCGGCCCAGAAATATTGGAGTGTTTTAACGGGTGTCAGATAGAGGGCCTGCGTTGTGAGGTCCGCACCTGTACATGTGTCTAAAAAAGCCATATCACCATAATGCTTCTTATTTGCTAAAAATAGGTAGGCATTAAATATGGCTACAATCATCCGTACAAAATCTATATACCATGAAAAAAGCCATCTTGTCCTATCAACTATTTCACAGCTCTCATGCTATACTTAGCCGGGTAGCACTCAGTAAACTGTTTGGTGGTGGTGTAGGTTCTTTTGGCGCTGTTGCCTGTCCGAAGGAGGATCTATTAGAGTGTATCCGGGTCTGCCGGGAAGAGGGCATGCGATGTCAGACCCGCACATGTTCCTGTATCTAAACAGGTTATCATTAAGAGACTTACTAAAACTTTCACTGAAGTAGGTAAGCATTGAATTTTGCTACATTCAGCAGTACAAAATCTACATGCCATGAAAAAAACGATCCTGTCTTGTCAACCAGCCTGTAACTCTACTGCTATACTTAGCCGGGAAGCGCTCAGTAAGCTGTCTGGCGGTGGTGGAGGCCATCTTGAGAACTTTTCCTGTCCCACTTCGGATATACTTGAATGTATAGACGCGTGTACGGAAATAGGTAAAATCTGTAATACCCGTAGTTGTTCATGTTTCTAAGAACATGTTTTTATTCTATTGAGCGGAAGCCTTGTGATAACATCACAAGGCTTCTTAGTATCAGGCATTTTTTGTGTTGCGGCGAGCAGGTCGAAGTTGGGTGGCTACCCCAATTCTATTCCATGCATTAATTGTTACAATGATCATTATTATTTCTGCTGTCTGTGTTTCGCCAAATGAGGCGATCGCCTTTTCGTAGGTGTCTTCGGTTAAGCCCTGCTGGCTGATATGTGTGATCTCTTCCGTCATTTTGAACAATACTTTTTCTTCATCAGAGAAAATATTGCCCGCTTCTCTCCAGGCGCTTACCAGCGCGATGCGTTGCAATGTTTCGCCCTGATCACAAGCATCTTTGGTATGTGCATCGACACAATAAGCACAACCGTTGATCTGAGATGCTCTGATCCGGATGAGTTCCTGGTATTGTTTACTTACGGTAGTAGTTCCTACATATTGATCGAGTGCATCCATGGCGTTATAAGCGGTGGGTTGAACGCTATTGAAATTGATCCTTTTTTTCATGTTATACTGTTTTTATTGGTTTGAAAATGTAAGGCAAAAGGGTACGTGGTCGCGTTTTTGCGCGTGTTTAATTGTTTGGTAATAAATAAATTAAGATTTTATTGTTAGGCGGGGTGCTTTGTATATTCCCCATCTGATGACACAAAATTAGCCTGTTACGCGTGTCAGAAGAATAGAGAATTTTCGGAAAAGCATGTAATATCTACAGGCTATTTTTGCTTTGGTAGGATTTAGGGGACGCGTTGGTGTATTTCTTAAAGAAATTGGAGAAATAGAAGGGGTCATTGAAGCCTAGCTTGTAGGCGACTTCTTTCACAGAGAGTTTCTGATAGATCAACAGCCTTTTGGCTTCCGAGATGACCAGTTCGTAGACGACGTTTTGGGCTGTTTTACCGGTATGTAACTTTGACTGTTCATTGATTTTAGCCTCAGTAGTACCTAGTATCCTGGCATAGTCTTTCATGGTGTAATTTTTCTCAAAGCTAGATCGTGCTATTTCGAGGAACTTGAGGAATAGGGCATCGGGTTTCCATATTTCATCGCCTCTTTCGACTTTGGCCCTGTTGATAGCGACCAGTATCAGCGTTATCCTGGAGTGAATGGAGATGAGATGTTGGTAAGGTTGTTCCTGTAGTTCCGCTTCGATAAGTTTGAGTTGGTCTTCTATGATCTGATATGGCTTTATAGGGATCACTTCATTCATATCGAAATGGCAGAAGAGTCCATTGTGGAAGATCAGTTCTATGTCGTTATCATCTTTACAGAAGAAGGCTAGTGGAAATTCCAGTATATATCCTTCCGCATTGGTTGTATTTTTGAAATAATGTACCTGTCCGGAGGTAATGGTGAGGACGTCATGTGGTTGAAGGGTCAATTTCTTTTCATCGACCACTATGTCAATGGTTCCTGAAGAGCACCAGATCAGCAGGTAAGCAATCGTGCGTTTGGGCTGATCGGCATCTGGATAGCCTGATAGGGTGTTAAGTTTGACCATAGTGTTTGGTAAGGGGAAATGGGTGAATTCAGCCTTGTTGTGTTGTATATTTTTCTATAACGGTCCTTAAGGTTTTTAATGTAAACGGTTTTGTTATTGTGTCGTCTGCTCCGGCCTGCCTGGCGGAAGTTACAATGTCTGGGGAGGCGGAGAGTATAACTACCGGGACCAGGTGGTATTGCTGGCTTTTTTTGATAAAGCGGCAGATATCTAGGCCATTGCTGCCAGCGATACTTTTATCGAGTACGAACAAATCGGGTACTTCGGTTTGGCCTGCTAATAATGAGTCACCTCTTTCGTAGGTGAGTACCTCATACTTTTCTGGATCGAGGGCCATAGAAAATACATCCCGGATGGCGGCATCATCTTCCACTAGAATGATCTTTTTCATGTATTATTGTTTTGAAACTGGAATGGTAAATGAAAAAGTGGCCCCATCTCCCGGTTTGCTTTTCACGTTGATGGTACCCTGGTGTCTATGAATGATCTGTGCGGAGATATACAATCCAAGACCCATGCCGGGGAATGTATCGAAGTTATCGCTGGTGATGCGATAGAATCTGTCGAATATTTTTTCCTGTTCTTCTTCTGAGATGCCATATCCTTTATCTGCTATACTTACTTTTATATAATCGTTTTCTTTTTCTGTTTTTACTGTAATGGTTGTGTCGTCGGGGGAATACTTTACGGCATTTGACAAGAGATTTGTAATTACCTGTCCAATACGTTCTGCATCTGCATAGACCATTGGTAGTGGTTGTGTCTGTATTTCAAACTGGTGATGGCTGGTACGTTTGATTTCTTCTGTTCGTTCTACCAGTAATTTATTGATATCGAATGTTTCGGGTGTTAGTTTTAATTGGCCTTCTGATATCCTGGTAGTATCCAGCAAGGTGTTGACGAGGGTAGTGAGCCGGTCTATCTGCGCATTTAATCTGGTTAGCAGGTCGACATCTTTACTATGTCCGCTTTGTGCTATGTTTTCCCTGATTATCTCTGCATAAGCTTTCATGCTAGTGATAGGGGTTTTTAGTTCATGGCTGGCGATGCCAATAAATTCGTCGCGTATCCTTAGCAGGTTTTTTAGCTGTTGTTCGCTTTGGCGGAGGGCTGCTTCGGCTTGTGCTCTTTCTGTAAGCTCCGTATGGCGGGAAATAATGATAGCTGCTGCGTAGGCAACAATTCCTGCCAATTCTAATTCGCGTGGTTTAGGTTCCCTTGGCTCGTTGAAATACACGGCGAAGGTGCCGACGATGGGTCCTCCGGTGGTACGAACGGGGAAGGACCAGCAGCCGCGGTAGTTAAATTCTTTGGCTACGGATTTCCATAATTCCCAGCGCGGTTCCAGTTCTATGTCGGGAGTGATGACTGGTTCGCCGGTATGCATGGCTAGGCCACAAGCCATTGATTCGGGGCCGATTTTGAATCCGTTGATCTTAAGGGCGTAGGCGTCGGACATACCTACGATATGATGCAAGCCTTCCTGACCTGCGGGTGTCATATAGAAAGCGAACCTTGCATCGCCACCTGTTTGTGTTACGACGGTGCGGCCCAGTGCGCTGAGTGACTCTGCCAGTGGTTGTCCATTCATGGCGGCCTGGAATGCTTCTTTTTGACCATCGAGCCAGGCTTCGTTTTCGCGCAGAACGATCTCTGCTTTCTTGTGTTCGGTCATATCGATAAAGGTCAGTACTACCCCATTGATGCGGTCTTCTTCTGTGCGATAGGGTAGTACCCGCATTAGGAAGATACGGCCATCGATGGCACCTATTTCGCGTTCTACGGTCTGTAATTTATCCAATACAACTTCTGCATCGGTGATGATATCATCATAACTGAGTTTGTTAGTGATGTCAGAGAGTGGGCGACCGATATCGTTAGGAATGAGGTTAAAGATGGTACGGGCAGGAGGTGTGAACAAGGCTACCCTGAAACTGCGATCGAGGAAGATGGTACCTATTTATGCTGAGTTGATGAGGTTTTGTAGATTATTGCCGGCCAGGGTGGTCTCTTCTACTTTGACTTTCAGTTCCTGGTTGACGGTTCGCAATTCTTCATTGATTGACTGTAGTTCTTCTTTGCTGGTTTCGAGTTCTTCGGCGGCAGAGCGGAGTTCTTCGTTCATTGCCTGTAGTTCTTCATTGGAGGCTTTGAGTTCTTCCTGCTGGAATTCGTGTTGTTCGATGGAGGCGCGGAGTTGTGCTTTCAAACGTATCAATTCTTCTTCCAGCTGTCTTGCTACGGGTTCGTCGGAGGATAATATGACTTCCTGTTTGGCGTCGTCATCGGCGCTGCGTTCGAAGATAACAAGTATAAGTCCGTTTGTCACATCGCCTTGGCGAAATACCGGGCGTATATGTATGGTCAGGTTTTCTTGTTGCCCGTCGATATTTACCCTTAGTCCTCTTGCTTCTACTGCTGTTTGGCGTTGTACTGCCTGATAAAGGGCCGAACGTAGTTCGAGCCTTAGGTCCTGGCGAACGAGTTTGAGTAGGTTTTGGGAGGGTTCTCCTCCCGTGATTTGCAGGTAACGGCCGGCGCGTTCTGATAGATGGAGTATCTCGTATTCCTCATTTAAGACCATAGAAGGTGGTGCATATTCTTCCAGCAGTCGCTGGTGGAGATCGTTCATCGTGACTCTTTCGCGTGTACGGTTCTCTTGCGAGATTACTGCAGGGGATATCGTTGGTTCGGGGAACTTGAAATTGGGTACTGACTCAGGGACCGGATAGTTGCTTTGTGTGATATGTTTGGATTGGAAGACATGAAACTCCCGATTGAATGTATTGTAAAGATCGCTGGCACTTTCAGCGGATTCGGATAGTCCTAAGAACAGGTATCCTCCTGGTCTCAGTGCGAAATGGAATGTTTCCATGACACGTTCCTGTGCGGTATGGTTGAGGTATATCAGCACATTCCGGCAGGACACAATATCCAGATGAGAGAAAGGCGGATCTTTGAGGAAGTTGTGGCTGGCGAAGAGGATCATTTCCCTTATCTCTCTTCTGATGCGATAGCCTTCACCTTCTTTATTAAAAAAGCGTCTTAATCGTTCTGGGGATACGTCAGCAGCGTCATTGATGGTATAGTAACCTTCTCTTGCGACGGCAATAGCTGTTTCATCAATGTCTGTTGCAAACACTTGTATTTTAGGTGCATCTATGGATCCTAATGTTTTTTCGGCGAAGAGCATGGCCATAGAATAGGCTTCTTCTCCGGTAGCGCAGCCGGCTATCCATATTCTTACCTGGTCTTCTGCTTTTTTGTTATTAAGTATGGTAGGGATGATATCCTGTTCCAGTACTTCGAATGCTTTTTTATCGCGAAAGAAGTTGGTGACTGATATCAGCAGGTCTTTGAGTAGTGCTGTTACTTCATCCGGATTATGCTGAAGGTAAATGGCATATGCCTGCAGGCTGTTCAGGTTACGGATATTTATGCGTCGTTCTATGCGGCGGAGGAGGGTAGGTCGTTTATAATTAGAGAAATCGTGACCAGTTCGCAGGCGAAGATGAGAGAAGACTTCGCGGAGGGCATGTTGTTGTTCTTCTACTCTTTTTTCGCTATCGACGGGTATTTCCACGGTACCGAGGCTCAGTTTGTAGGCGATGATCTTTTCTGGTATTTCAGCTACTGGTAGTACATCATCTATCAATGCTGTAGCGATAGCGTTGCGCGGCATTTCATTAAATTCGGCTTCGCGAGGATTTTGTACGAAAGCTGCGCCACCGCATTCTTTTACCCGTTTGAGACCCATTGAGCCATTGGCTCCTGTGCCGGAGAGGATTACACATACGGCCCGTGGGCCGAGAGAGTTAGCAAGCGTTCTGAAAAAGATATCTACGGGCGCCCGTCTGTCTTCTATTTCTGTGTTTTCAGAAACGAGGATATGGTTGTCAGACATTACCAGATGGCGGTCTGGGGGCACGACATATACATGGTTGGCTTGTACCTTGGTTTTTTCTTTTACCTGCATGACTTTCAGATGGGTAGCCTGTTGTAGGATCTCTGTCAGTTGGCTGTCGTAATCTGGCGACAGATGCAGGATCACCACGTATGCCATAGATGGATTGGCGGGGACATTTTCAAAAAAAAGCTGTAATGCATGTACGCCGCCAGCGGAAGCCCCTATGCCTACTACCAGCAGATCATCTTTGTCGGGGCGGCCTGCAAGAATGTTATTGCTATCTTGATTGGGTTGTGCTTCTTTCATATGACAATATGGTAATGGCTAATAACTGTGTAAGTTACTATAATGTCAGCCGCCAGAGGGAATATTCTCTTTTTTATCGCCGGCTTGCTGTAGGACAATTTCTGTATTTAACTGTTCATGATCAAATACTGCTTTTCGTACCAGATCAGCTCGTTGCATAGCTTCTTTGGCTTTTCTGAAGTACATGGCGGCTATTTTAGGTTGATTAGCTTCTGCAAAATGATCGCCCATGTGGTTCAGTAGTAACATGCTCTCCTGTACGCTGCGGATCGCGTTCCATAATGTTTCCTCGATATTTTCGGTGATACCAGCCAAGAGACTATCAGCTGAAAACGCATGACCTGTATGGCAGCGAAAACGGATACGGTCGCCTTCCGTGATGGCGGCAAGTACGCCATGGCATTCGGGGCATGTAAACGGTGAGGGCGCTGCATGTTCAAATATATTCTGATGGAAGGTTTTTTCTTCCATAGCAATCTGTACCTCCATCCAGGTTCTTTTGATGTCGCCTGTTTCGGAGCCATTATTTTCCGGGATTTCTTTATTGATGAGTGTGTCGAGTAAAGCGCCGATGCGTGTTACTGGCACTATATGATCTACTCTGACGGCATTGATGGCGTTGTCAGGCATTGAGGAGACCTCTGCGTCGGCGGGGTCTTGTACTATTGCCAGTCCGCCCTGTTGTTTTACTGCCCATAGTCCTGCGGTGCCATCATCCAGTGCACCGGAAAGTACGATGCCGATCACGCGTACTCCATAGGTGAGCGCTGCAGAACGGAATAAAGGATCTATAGCGGGGCGGAAGCGATTTTCTTTGGGGCCATGTGTTACTCTTACCCTGCCTTTTTCCAGCAAGAGGTGGTGGTCAGGCGGAGCGATATAGATGCGTTTGGGCCGGATGGGTTCTCTATCCATTGCATGCGCAGCGGGTATTTTGCCTATACGATTCAATACCTGGGGGAGTATGCCGCGTACATTCGGAGACATATGCCACACAATAAATATGGAAGCATTGAAATTTGATGGCAGATCTGCGACCAGCTGTTGAATTGCTTCAAAGCCTCCTGCTGAGGCCCCTATTACGATGATGTCGCGTTTACCCATTATTATCGTTTGAAATATTGTACAACTTGATTGCCTGTTGCAGTCCGCTGGCGTGTACAGAAAGACCTCTAATACTATGCCATAAGGTATGGTTGAGTTGCTGGGAGTATGTGGTAATACAAATAAAAAACCACCGGAAGCCGGTGGTTATAGATGAGTGAAGTGGTAGCCCCGCCAAGAATCGAACTTGGATCTAAAGTTTAGGAAACTTCTATTCTATCCATTGAACTACGGGGCCATTCCGGGTGGTACTGATGGGTACGGAATCCCGAAAGGGAGAGCAAAAGTAAGTGTTTTCAATTAAAATTACTCATAAATCTCGTCTATTTCTTTGCTGTACTTCTCCAGGATAACCTTACGCTTCAGTTTAAGCGTAGGGGTCATTTCGCCGCTATCGACGGTCCATTCATGGGGCAGGAGTTTGAACTTTTTGATTTGTTCTATGTGGCTGAAGAGCTGGTTATATTTATCTAATGCCTGCTTATAGAGTGCTATTACTTCCGGGTTTTTGATCAGCTCTTCATTAGAGGAGGCGGAAATATTACGTTTAGCGCACCAGTTCTTCAGGTTGGAATATGCTGGTACGATCAGGGCGCCGGTGAATTTGCGGTCTGCTCCTACGACCATGATCTGCTCTATATAGGGGGATTCTTTGAATTTGTTCTCAATGGGTTGTGGTGCTACGAACTTGCCGCCGGAAGTCTTGAACAGTTCTTTTTTGCGGTCGGTGATCTTCAGGAATTTGTTGTTGACGATGACACCGATATCGCCGGTATGGAACCATCCATCTTCTATCGCTTCTTTGGTAAGATCGGGGCGTTTATAGTAGCCAGGGGTAATATTAGGGCCTTTGACGAGGATCTCTCCATCTTCGGCTATTTTCACTTCGACATTGTCCAGGATGGGGCCGACGCTGCCGAAAAGACGATCTTTTTCGGGCATGCGGTTGACGGCGATCACCGGGGAGGTTTCTGTGAGGCCATAACCTTCCAGTACGGGAAGGCCTGCAGCAGTGAATACTTTGAGTAGTCTTATCTGGCAGGCTGCTGCTCCGTTGATAATGGCTTCGATATTACCACCAAGCGCTTCCCGCCATTTATTGAAAACGAGCTTGTTGGCGATGCCTAATTTAAAGCGATACCACCAGCCCAGGTCTTTGTTGACATCGTACTGTTTTCCCAGTTCGACAGACCAGAAGAAAAGGGCTCTTTTTATGCCTTTGAGCTCTAATCCCTTTGACATGATCTTTTCATAGACCTTTTCCAGGAGGCGGGGAACGGTGGTAAAGATTGTAGGTTTTACTTCGCGCAGATTATCGGAGATGGTGTCCATACTTTCTGCGTAGTAGATGGGGACGCAGGCAGTGAGGTACACATAGGTGACCATCCGTTCGAATATGTGATTGAGCGGGAGGAAGCTGAGTGCCCTGGAGCCTGTATGTACAGGTAAATAGGGCCTGGATGCTGCTACGTTGCTCATGATATTATGATGGGTGAGCATTACTCCTTTGGGGGTACCGGTGGTACCGGAGGTATAGATGATGGTGACCAGTTCGTCTGGTTGTATCTTGTCCCTGATGGCAGCCACTTTTGCGAGCGTTTTAGGAGTGGCTTTTTCGGGTATTTCTGACCAGTGCGGGAAGCCTTCGATCTGGTCGTAGGCGTAGATATGTTTGAGATTGGGTAGCTTGTCTTTAACGGCTTGTACTTTCTCGAGGATGGTGTGATCTCCGACAAAAAGGATCTTAGCGCCTGCATCTTGGAGGACGAATTCCAGTTCTTGTTCGCTAATGGTTGGATATATGGGGGTGAGTACGGCGCCTGCCTGCTGGCAGGCGAAGTCGGTGAGCAGCCATTCGGGTCTGTTGGCCGACATGATAGCTACTTTGTCTTTGCCTTCTATGCTATTATCGTTGCCGCTGATGCCTAGTTGGAGGAGGCCTGCGCTGAAACGTTGACTGAGTTCTGCTACTTCTTTTGTGGAATATTTTTTCCACTGACCATTTTCCTTTCTTGCGAGCATATCATCGTTGGGATGTTTCTCCAGCTGATAGGCTATTGCGTCAAATAATCTACTCGGTTGCTCCATGCTACAATTGGTTTGGTGGTACGATACAAGTCAGCAATGCTGATGGTGTTTACAGTGCGCCACGGCGATGTTGTTCTTCCTGTAGTTTTTCATATTCCTTCAGCGTGTCGCCAAACGGGTCACGATGATAAGCGTTGAAATACTGGAAGGCCAGTGCTATTCCCCAGGCTAATGCAGGCCATACAGGCCATGGCGTATGATGAGAGGAATTGTCTGTCAGGAACCATAATACCCAGAAACCGGCATTGATGACAAGATAAGTAATGAGATGGGACTTGAAGCCAGCTCTGGCTTTGGCGATGCGCCACAGCCTTTCATCTTTTTGCTGTATCGTTTCCATGTGAATGGTATTAAAATGTGATGCGGTATGAATTAAATATAAAAAAAATTAGCGGAATGGCGAAACTCCACCTATACGGACGGATAGATGCAGTGGTATTATATAGCTATATTATAGTGTACTTACTTCTCTGCTTTAACGGTAAACTGGATATTGACCAGGGAGTTGATCAGTTTGTCCTGTACGGATTTATCGGCGCGGTAGGTCATTCCCCATAATGTACGATCGATATTGAAATTAGCTTCAGCTATGAGTATACCATCGTCGATGGTGATCTTAGCGGGGAAGGAAACGTTTTTGGTCACCTCTTTCATAGTGAGGTTGCCACTTATATTGTGTGTGGCATCTTTCATCAGTACTTCTGTGCCGGCGACGGGTTGGAATATGCTGATATCGGTGATCTCGAAGGTTGCGGCAGGAAATTTTTCAACGTCAAAGAAGAGGGGGCCTTTCAGCTCACTTTCGAGTTTGGCTTTCATATTGGCATCTGAAGCCAAGTCGATGTTGCGGAGGGATTTCATATTCACTTTGAAAGTGCCTCCGGTGACTTTGTTTTCTTTGACATATAGTGTACCACTACTGAGGGTGAAGGAGCCCACATGTTGTCCGGTAGGTTTGGTGCCTATCCATTTCAACAAGCTTTGTGCGGTGTCCACTTTATAAGCGACGCCTTCTGGTGCTTTCACCGATTCTGCCTCGGTGACGCGTGCTTTATCAGCTTTCGGGGCTTGTTCGCAAGCGACGGCCCAGCAACATATCAGTAGTAAAAATGTGTACTTCATATGCCTATTATTTGATACTGCCAGGAACAACGACAAGCGGCATTGTTCCTGGCAGGGATATAACTCAACTGCTGATCAGTTCTCTGTTGCCTACCCAGACGAATCGTTTGATCACGAATTCCTGGTTAGTGAAGCTGGCGTTACCTGCGGGATTACCACCGGTGACGTGGAAATCTGAGAAGGCGGCATGCTGGTTGACCCAAATGAAGCCTGTCAGGTTGAAAGATACGGGTGCAAATACGCTATTCATTTCTTCTGCTATCTTTTCTTTGATCTCTTCACTGGTGGTATATGCTGCGCAGGTGATGGCGCCGTGATCTTTTGCCATTTGTCTGGCCAGTTCTATAGCTTCATCGGTATCCCTAGTCTTCACGAGGAGGATGACGGGGCCGAATAGCTCCTGTTCGAATATATTAGCGTCCTTGCTGCCCACTTCGAGGATAACGGGTGCGCAAACGCGTGCTTTACTAAACTCTTCATTCACAACAGTTGTGCCATTGAGAAGGACTTTGCCTCCTAGGGTATGGGCGTTCTGGGCACGTTGCAGGGTGGTGTCGTTCTGTACGGCTCCCAGTGTACCTGCTCCCATTTTGGGATTGTTGACCAAAGCGAGGACGGCTTCTTTTATTTTTTCTGCGACTTCATCGAAAGAGAGTGTTCCGCTGGCGGTTTTCACCGTTTCGGGTATGAAAAAGTTCTGCGGTGCGGTACACATCTGGCCGGAATAGAGCGATACGGAGAAAGCGAGGTTCTGTACTACAGGTTCGATATCCTGTACGGAATCGATGATCACGGAGTTAACACCTGCTTTTTCTGTGAAGACGGTTTTGCCGGGTATTGATTCGACGTAATTGCCGAACTGACTGCCTCCTGTATAGTCGATCAGGGCAACAGCCGGATGTTCGCATAACTTTTTGGCGATGAGGTGTTCCTGGCTATCAACTGCCAGCTGGCAGAGATTAGGATCAGCGCCATTTTCCTGTAGTACCTGTTGTATGGCGGCTACGGCTATGGCGATGGGTAGTATTGCGTTAGGGTGTGGTTTGACGATGACTGGGTTGCCGGTAATGAGGTCTGCATATATTCCGGGGAGGGAGTTCCATACCGGGAAAGTAGAGCAGCCAATCACCACCCCTATCCCTTTGGGTACTGGTTTGAATGTCTTGTCCAGTTTGATGCTGAATTTGCCCATTGGTTTTTCCCATACCTGTTGGGAGGGGAAACGTTGCAGTTCCTGGTAGCCCATAGCGATTGCTTCCAATGCTCTGTCGTTGGCATGTGGGCCGGAGGCTTGGAAGCTCATCATGTAGCTTTGTCCAGCGGTGTGCATGGTAGCGTGAGCGATTTCGAAGAATCGGGTCTGTACACGATCGAGGGTTTCTACGAGTAGGGCAGCGCGTTCGGCTACAGGTGTTTTAGCCCATTTTTTGCCAGCGATGGAAGCTTTAGATATCAGGTCTTCTATGGTGAATACAGGATAGGTGATACCTAATTTCTCCAAAGTATAAGGAGATACCTCTTCGCCAGACCAGCCGGTTTCGCCTGTTTGCAGCAATTGTTTGAAGGGTTGTTGGAGCATTTGCTGGAAACTGGCGACGCCGTTAGCGGGGGCTTCTTCGCCGTAGGCTTTGGGGTGTTCCGGGTACTGCGCGTAAAATGTCCTTTCGTGATTGGCCTTTACAGCGTTGTCAATCGTGTTTTGGTGTTTGGCAGTGAGCATAATTAGTAATGAATGATGAACAATTAATAATTAAGCGGACTTTCCGGTATAACGTGGAATTTATGCAGGCTTCGGATAGTGTCACTACATCTGGTGCAATGCCTTGTTATTTATCTGCCGAGTGATACTTTCCCATCATTATAGTATTCGTCCGGGCGTAGTTTTAACGGATTGTTGCGTTGATATTGCAGAAACTCATCATATTCTTTTTTATGGAGTCCTGACCAGGCTTTAAACGCGGCCTGATTGCTTACCGGACCGAACAACCACTGATTGTATGCTTCATACAGTCCTTCTTTGAGCAATTTGCGTTGAAAATCGAAGAGTGCGTAAGGAAATTTGACGTCATTAAAGTTATACCAATCCAATATGAACCGGGTACGTAACATCAGCAGGGATTCGGGTTCGATACCGACGTTGACCACACTGATCTGTTTTGCCATTGATTGACGATAGGCTTTGTCAAAGCCACCACCTGTGGATTTACTCTTTTTACCCTTTTTGCCTTCGAGTTCGGGTACTTGTGCATTGAAGATAGCGGGATCGTTGAAGAGCTTTTTATAGGATTCCAATACGATATCACGCATCTCGGCTGTACGAGTGGTATAACTTTCCAGGTTAATGAATATTTCTCCGTAGAGGATGGCCCATACGGGTTCTTTGGATAAATTATATGCCCTGGCGGCGTTGTAGTAATTGCCAGGGAAATTAGGGTCCATTTCAATGCCTTTCAACCAGTTGTACAGTGCGCCGTCAAACATTTTCATAGTAGCGAGCAGCTGTCCGTTGTCGTTGTATAAGGCGCCGTTGTCGGGGAACTTGCGTATGCCGCGATCATAGATTTTTTGTGCGCCTTTCCATTCCTGTTTAGACTGGTATATATTTCCCGCAATCTGGTAGGTCTGGGCATCTGCGTCCTTTTTGTCGAGTAGGAGGTCTATCAGGGTTTTAGCCCTGGAGACGTCTCCTCTCAGGTAGTATGCGAAGGCTAATTGTTTTTTGAACTGGGTGTTTTCCGGGTCCAATTGCAGGGCCTGGTTGAATACAAGGATAGCATTGGCGTAGTCGCCACTTCTAATGAAGTTATTGGCGGTATTATAGAGATCATTTGCATCTTGTCCGTGTGCCAACTGTGTCAACAATACTCCTGCTACTAATAAAAATTTCTTCAATAAAGAAAATCCCCTGTTCATGTACTGTCCTTGGTTTGTTGTAAAAATAAGGAAAAATTGTGCGCAGCGGTGCAAAAGTGGGGCCAGACTGGGCAGGCGAGCAGGGATACGTAGTAAAGTGAAGCCTGTAGCGGGTATTGATTTATGAGGTGGCTTGGCTGACCTGGGGGCATATCTGAAAAAGGCAGATTATACGTAGCTTATAGGATAAGCAAAGGTGTGCTATAGGAGATGTATGAGAAAGGTGGAGGTGAGGTGGACTTGAATGTTGTAAGTATTTTACAAACAACGTGTTGTAGTGAAGGGTTAGTGTGTAATAATAATATGGTATAGTTGAGAATATATAAGTGATAATTTATCTAATTATCAAAAAGGCCCTGCCAGTAGTTCATAATAGGCTACGGGCAGGGCTCTAATATTGTAAATGAATCAGATGGTGTGCGTAATGAGACCGTCGCGCAGTTTAGGTTCGAACCAGGTGGATTTCGGTGGCATAACGTTACCGCTATCGGCGATGTCGAACAACTGTTGTATAGTAACAGGGTAGAGGGCGAAGGCTGCTTTCATTTCGCCGCTGTCTACTCTTTTAACCAGCTCCTGCAGTCCGCGGATACCTCCTACGAAATCCACGCGTTTGTCGGTACGCTGATCTTTGATACCCAATAACTTATCCAATACATTGTTAGATAGGATGGTTACATCGAGGATGCCGATGGGATCGGTAGTATAGGTACCTTCACGGGCTACGAGACGGTACCAGCTACCTTCCAGGTAGAGGCTAAACTCGTGTAGCATGGCTGGTTTTTGAGCCAGATGGCCGATCTCTTCCACGATAAAATCGTATTCGAGGCGGGAGAGCAGTTCTTCTTTGGTCAGGCCGTTGAGATCTTTTACTACGCGGTTATAGTCTAGGATTGCCAACTGGCTGGCAGGGAAGATGGTAGTCAGGAAGTAGTTAACAGGAGCATTGGTATCCTGGTCAGCGCCCAGTTCTTTTTGTACCAGTCCAGCTGATGCGGCGCGATGGTGGCCGTCGGCTATATAGGTACAAGGTACTTTTTCCTGGAACAGGCCGGTGATCTGATCTACGGTTTCCGCTGCGTCTACTACCCAGAGGGTGTGTTGGATGCCATCTTCTGCCGTGAAATCATAGGTAGGCGCATGGTGTTCCTGCCAGCTGGCAATCAAGGTGTTGAGTTCCGGTACATCATTGTAAGCCAGGAAAACATTGCCTGTTTGCGCGCGGGTAGTTTTGATATGATTGATCCGGTCCAGTTCTTTTTCCGGACGGGTAAATTCGTGTTTTTTGATAATACCGTTATTGTAGTCAGCTACGGAGGAAGCACATACGAGGCCTACCTGAGAGCGACCATCCATTACCAGTTTGTAGATATAGTATGCAGGGGCGTCTTCCTGGAAGAGCGTACCATCCTTAATGAATTGCTGGAGGTTTTCTGCAGCTTTCTCGTACACTGGTTGGCTGTGAACGTCGGTGCCTTCGGGGAGGTCAATTTCTGATTTGGAAACGTGGTAGAAAGAGTAGGGATTGCCGTCAGCTTCAGTTTTGGCTTCTGAAGAGCTGAGCACATCATAGGGGCGTGCCGCGACTTGCGCTGCCAGATTTGTTTTGGGTCTTAAGCCTTTGAAGGGTCTAATGATGGCCATGATCTTGTATCTTATTAATATGAGTGAAAAGTGTGTAGGCGTAAAAGTAAATAAATAAAAAGGAAATAACAGGTGGGTTATGTGACAGGAATGGTAAGGGGCTGCAACATGGTGGCGTGAATGCCTGTTTGCCGCGGGTAGGGTGCTTTATTATGAAGCTGTTATTTTTGGCTAAAAATAAAGGCCCTGGATATTTTCCAGAGCCCTAGAGAATTATAGTGGTTAATCAATAAACGAGATGAATAATTGATATTTATTATTATGCTTTTTTAAGACTGAAATATTTCATGGCTTCTACAAGTACTTCGACACTTTCGAGCGGAAGTGCGTTGTAGACAGAGGCGCGGAAACCTCCGGACAGGCGGTGGCCTTTAATGCCAACGATATCTTCTTTTTTGCAGAATTTGAGAAATTCTTCTTCCATCTCCGGTTTATCCATGATGAAGCAGATATTCATTTTGCTACGGTCTTCTTTGGCGACGGTGCCGCGGAAGAGCGGGTTCTGATCTATTTCATCATACAGCAAAGCTGCTTTCTTGTTGTTGAGCTTCTCCATGGCCGGAGCGCCGCCCTGTTCTTTAAGCCAGCGTAAAGTGAGCATGGATATATATATAGCGAATACCGGGGGGGTATTCAACATAGATCCGTTCTCAATATGCAGGCGGTAGTCGAGGATGGAGGGTATGTTGCGAGATACTTTACCTAGCATGCTTTTTCTTACTGCTACCATTGTTGCACCTGCGGCTCCCATATTTTTCTGTACACCGGCATATATCAGGGAGAACTTGTTATAGTTCACCTGCCGGCTCAGGATATCGCTACTCATATCAATTACCACAGGTATTTCGGAGTCTGGGAAGGACTGCCATTGGGTACCATAGATGGTGTTATTGGAAGTGAGATGCAGATATGACGCCGTTGGCGGTATATTGAATTGCTTAGGGATGTAATTATAGTTGCTCTCTTTGGAAGAAGCAATTACATCGGCGTAGCCAAAGTTTTTGGTTTCTTTAATAGCTTTTGAGGACCAAACACCTGTATCTACGAAGGCAGCGGCGGCTCCATTTTCGAGCAGGTTCATAGGTGCCTGCATGAATTGTGTGGTAGCGCCACCTTGTAGGTATAGTACTTCGAAGTCGTCATCCAGCTGCATCAGTTCCCTGACGAGGCTACGGGCTTCTTCCATTACGGCGATAAATGGCGCTGTCCGATGGCCTATTTCAAGTATAGACATCCCTGTTCCTTCAAAGTCGATCAAGGCTTTGCTGGCCTTGTATAATACCTCGTTAGGTAATACAGAAGGACCCGCGTTAAAGTTGTGCACCTTCATGTTGCGTTCTTGATTAAATTCTATGTTTTCTCTTTCCACTTTGTTTGGTTTTTCTAAGGAACGGCAAAAATAGCAGGTATTTCTTTTACCAGTAAGACGCGGTGTAGGATATGCTTAAAAGCTAGGTAACAAAGATAGATTTTTAATTTCGAATTAGGAAGCCACCAGCGCTATTTATCTGAAATGCCGGCTGACAGGAGCCTTTAGCTGTATTGTCATTCGTGTTGACCGCTGTTATTGTCACCTATTTTCCATTGCAGGTCGAGTTGTTTGAAAGCCTGTTGGTCTTCTTCGGAGAACCGGACTTTGGTCATCTTATACAGAGAGGGCTGTCCTGCGTTTACCCATGCTGTATACCAGCAGCTGGCTACGCGATGGATGGATTGTTGCATCCGGCGTTCTACCATCCCGTTAAGCAGCTGATGATAGGCCTTGGCGTATTCGGTAGCATAATTACGTACGAGCTTACCGTTTCGTTGTTCATAGGCATAGCGATGGGCTGGATTGAAACGGACGCTTAATTGTTTTTCGAATGTTAATACGCTATCGGCTGCTGTGGCGCTTTCCAGTATGGTTTGCCAATTGGCCTGGTCGGTATTATTCAGATACGTGGCTTTGCCTACCCAGTAATTGAAGGTCGCATCTGCTAAGAGTTCAGGGATGCGGGATTCCCAAAGGGCATGAATACCCTGTTGACCGGTGAACTGGCCGTTATAGTTAGAGCAGGCATGGAGTGGGACATGTGCATCGGCTACATAGTGGCCCAGGTCTGCAGACAGTTTCAGGATCCGTGCCGGGTCTTTCTCTTCAAAGGCCTTGGTAAGGCGGTACATCATGGTATTGAGATGCCAAGGGAGAATTCCATGTCGTTGCAGTGTATCTGCGGTATACCGGCTTACTGCATCCTGCCAGGAGTGGGGTAAACTATCGTAGGGAGGCGTAGTATAACGGTCAATATCGATATAGTGGCGGGGAGCTTCTTCTGGTACGACATACCTACGTTTGTCGGGATCTACTGAGTGTTCGGCAATGAAGGTGATATTAGCTTTATAAAAGACCAACATTTCGGGAGGTAAACAAAATACCGCCAGTTTGTTTATTCGCTGATGGGCAAAGAAGCCCCAGCTTTTTGCGGTAGCAGGTATCAGTAAAAAGAAACAAAATAGCCAGCTGGTGCTGCTTTTATGCATTATGTGTATTTGGGGTCGGGGGAATAGATTTAGTTTGTTTTGCCCGTTTCTTCTTTATGAAGGTGGTGGGCTATATTGGTAACGCCACCGCTGACGGCGAATTTCATTGCTTCACCAGCGGGCACATTATCGAGTGCTTTGATCCTGTCTTTGGGGACCAGGAATACTTTACCGGTGATAGCATAAGCATGGGGGACGTATACGGCGATGTGGTGTTCAAGTCCAAGATGGCTAACATCGGATTGGGTGATAAATCCCATTTCCCATACATCCTGGCCATATATCTGTACGAGTACGGGGTGGTCAAACTTCTTTTTTTCACCTACGAAGGCATCGAAGACATCCTTGACAGACGTATATATGTATTTAATAAACGGTGTTCTTTCGAGGAGATGGTCGAAAAGGTCGAAGATGCGGCCAACGATAAACGAGGAGCTGAGGTAGCCTACACTGAGGATCAGGATAAGTACAAGCAGGAATCCTACACCTTTGTAACGAAGGTATTTAAGTGGGGTTTCCAGGGGGATCAGCTCTTTGGGGATGAGGTTGTCAATGGTGACGAATGCCCAATAGATGGTAATAGCGGTGATACCTATAGGTGCCAGGATCAGTAGTCCTTGAAAAAAATAACGTAATAACCGTGCTGCCAGTAGTTTGAATTTGAGCTTAGGAGACATGATCGAGTAATATATGTATGTAGAAAGCCTGGTGCTTCCCTATACCTGTGAGCGATACAGGGTGCAAATTACTTAAATCTACTAAGTAAGTCGGTTAACATATTATATAATTGGGCAGGGAACCCCGATATAGAAAAAATAATACTGGAAACTATTAAAGTTTAAAAAGTTTCCATAGTTTTGTTCTACGGGCTGTAAATTCACCAGCACCTCCCAAAATGGAAGTACAGGAACGCATATTAGATACCGCATTTGGTTTATTCCGGCAGTACGGTACCCGATCTATCACTATGGATGACATAGCTATCAAGATGGGTATTTCAAAAAAGACGCTCTATGCGCATTTTGAGGATAAGGATGACCTGGTGATGAATGCGATAGCCCGTTATCTGCAGCATATGCAGGATGCCTGTGTGGTAAGTCACGAGCAGGGGAAGGATGCCATTGAAGCCCTATTCCGGTTAATGGAGATACTGGAAGAGCATACCCGAAATATGAACCCTGTAATATTGTTAGACCTTCAAAAGTTCCATTCCAGGGCCTATAGATTGTTTCAGCATTATAAAGATCATTATTTAAAAGGAACTATACGAGAGAATCTCCAGCGTGGTATATCCGAGGGATTGTACCGGGCGGATATTAATGTAGAGGTGTTAACAGAGTTCCGGACTACGTCGTCGCTATTGTGTTTTCAGCCGGAGTTATTTTCAGTCAGCGGTTTTGATATGTCACACGTGCAGAAGGTACTGTTGGAGCACTTTTTATATGGCGTAGCCTCTTTAAAGGGTTTCAAGCTAATAGAACTATATAAGGAACAACTATTGAAAAAATAAATAACAATTATGCAACTAAGACGTAGGCTTATTATGCTCGCCGGCATAATAATGCTGCTTGCTATCAACCAGGCTATCGCTCAGCAGGGAACGCCGCAGGCATCGGTAGGTCCGATTCAGCTAAGTGCCCAACAGGCGGTCGAACTAGCGTTGGCTAATCAGTCGGCTATCAAAACAGCTAAGTTGGACGAACTGATACAGTTGGCGAAGAATAAGGAGGTGAGCGGCCAGGCATTACCCAATCTTTCTGCCAGCGGTCAGTACCAGGATAACCCCATTATCCAAAAACAATTGATTGATGCATCCAACTTTGATCCCAGCGTACCTAAGGGAACGTTGGTACCTTTTGCATTTGGTCTTAAATACAATGCTGTAGGCGAAGTAAAGCTGCAGCAGGTATTGTTTGATCCAAGTGTACTGGTGGCTTTACAGGCACGTAAGACATTAGAGGAGCTGGCAAACCGGAACGTCAAGAAATCTGAAGTAGATGTAAAGGTGGCGGTTTATAAAGCTTACTACAACGTATTGTCTGCACGTAAGGCTCTGAAGATCATGCAGGATAACCTGGTCACTATGGATAAAAACATGCGTGAGACCAGTGAAATGTATAAAGCAGGTACGGTAGAGAAGCTGGATGTAGACCGTTTGCAAATACAGATCACGAATCTTCGTACGGAAGAATCCAAGCTGCTGAATGCTGATGAGGTAGGTGTGGCCGCGCTGAAGTTCCAGATCGGTATTCCGATGGCACAGGATGTAATACTTACTGATAGTCTTAGCACAGAAGAGATAGCAGCGGTGCCGCAGACGGAGAGCGAGCAATTCGACTATACGCAGCGTGTAGAATTTCAGGCGCTGCAATCACAGAAGAAGGCTTATGAGTATGATCTGAAGCGTTATAAACTAAAGGGTATTCCTTCTTTATCTCTTTTCAGTACTGCGGGCATTTCCCGGGCAAGTAATACGTTCAATTATTTCAAACAGGAGACCTGGTATGGTTATGTAAACTACGGTGTAAACCTGAGCATCCCCATCTTTAGCGGATTACAACGGAGACGGCAGGTGGATCAGGCGTTTCTAACGGTAAAGAAATCAGAGGTGTCCCTGGAGAATCTGAAGCTCAGTATTGATATGGAGCGGCAGCAATCTAATAGTACTTTCCGGTATAACGTAAAGACATTGGAGGCACAGGAACGCAATATGAAACTAGCCAAGGAAGTATATGATGTATCCGTTATCAAGTACCAGGAAGGCGTAGGTTCCAGTCTGGAGGTAAATACAGCAGAAAAGGATCTGCTGACGGCACAAAGTAATTATTTCACTGCGATGTACAATGCGATCGTAGCCAAGATCGATTATCTGAAGGCTAACGGCAAGCTTTAATCATTAACTGCTCTATTAAATCTCATTATATGACCAAAAGATATTTCGCTATCCCGTTTATAACATTTATGCTGGCTGCCTGTGGCGGCGGTGGTGGCGATAAAGCACAGCAACTGCAAACACTTAAACAACAGAAGGCAGACATCGATAAAAAGATCACCGCACTTGAGAAAGAGTTAGGTGGTGATTCTGTCAAAAAAGTAAAATCAGTAGTGATCACTACAGTGGCTGATACTGTATTTGAACACTATATTGATGTACAGGGAAGTGTAGATGCCCGTGAAAACGTGAATGTGTATCCCCGTTCACAAGGTGTGATCACTGCTATTTACGTGAAAGAAGGACAGCAGGTGAGCAAAGGCCAGACATTGGCACAAATAGATGATCAGATCGCCAAAGCAAATATTGCGGAGGTAAAAACCCAGCTGGAACTGAACACGACTTTGTTTGAAAAGCAACGCAGGTTGTGGGAACAAAAAATCGGTTCTGAAGTACAGTATCTGAATGCCAAGAGCCAGCTAGAAGCAACGCAGCGTAAGCTGGCAACCCTACAGGATCAACAGTCGCAGTCAAAAATTATCTCTCCGATTTCCGGTACTGTAGACGCAGTAGTTGCCAAAATAGGTGACTTTGCGGGTTCTACTGCAGGTGCTGCTCCTTTCCGGGTAGTAAATGCCAGCAATCTTAAGGTGGTAGCCGATGTGGCAGAAGCGTATGCCGGTAAGGTGAAAACCGGTGACGCTGTATTGATCGAATTCCCAGATATTAATAAAGAGCTGCGTACTAAGATTGGTTTTGCTGCCAAGACTATCGATCCACTAAGCCGCACTATCCGGGTAGAGATCCCTTTGCAAACAGATGCTGTTTTAAGACCTAATATGATCGCTAAACTGCGTATTGTAGATTATACGGCTAACAATTCCATTACTATTCCGGTGGGCGTGATCCAGTATTCTCAAGGTAAGCCTTATGTGATCCTGGCGCAAGGCAGTGGTAAAAACATGACGGCTAAACGTAAGGATATTGAAGTAGGTCGTACTTACAATGATAAAGCACAAGTTGTAAGTGGATTACAGGCAGGAGATAGGGTTGTAACAACTGGTTTTCAGGGGTTGAATGACAATGACGCTATTCAACTGTAGGATGACCCAACATGTAGAAAGACTGCGTAACAGCTGTCTTTGGATCACTAACAATTTAAGTTATGCAAGACAACCTGAATAAAGAATTTAAGCCGACCAGTTGGGCTATCGATAATAAGGTAAGCATTTATGTTGCTACCATTATCCTGGCGATCGCAGGTATCATGGCTTATAATAGTCTACCTAAAGAACAATTCCCGGAAGTAG
Source organism: Chitinophaga pendula (assembly GCF_020386615.1). NCBI lineage: Bacteria > Pseudomonadati > Bacteroidota > Chitinophagia > Chitinophagales > Chitinophagaceae > Chitinophaga > Chitinophaga pendula. The sequence continues at coordinate 5,864,033 of NZ_CP077769.1, read as the reverse complement.
TATTTCCTCAGTTTTATGTTAGTACGCAATACTATGGTACTTCTCCGGAAGATATGGAAACACTGGTGACCAAACCGATAGAAAAACAATTGGGTGGTATATCCGGTGTGAAATCTATCAAGAGTACATCCATGCAGGATTACTCTGCCATCACCATAGAATTTAATGCCGGTGAGGATATGGAACGTGCGAGGCAGGAGGTGAGACAGAAAGTAGATGATGCCAAGCCAGATCTTCCGACTAACCTTAGTACGGATGGTAAGGAGCCACAGATCACCAAGGTGGATGTATCGCAGATACCTATTATGAACGTAAATCTGTCCGGTGATTTTGATCTGCAATCCCTTAAACGTTATGCGGATGAAATGCAGGATCGTATAGAGGCACTGACAGAGATCACGCGTGTGGACATCGTAGGGGCACTGGACCGGGAGATACAGATCAACGTTGATAAATACAAAATGGATGCTGCCAAGATCAACTTTGATGATCTGATGGGCGCTGTAAGGTCAGAAAACCTGACTATGTCTGGTGGTTTGGTGAATATGGATGGTCAGAAACGTACACTCAGTGTAAAAGGGGAATATAAAGATCCCACTAAGATTGCCAACATCGTTGTGCGGGGACAATCCGGAGCAATTGTTTACCTGAAAGACATTGCTGAGATAAAGGACGGATTTAAGGAGCAGGAGAGTTATGCGCGTCTGAACGGAAAGAATGTGATCACTCTGAACGTGATCAAACAGAGTGGTAAGAACCTGATTGATGCCAGTGATAAGATCCGAAAAATCATCGATGAGATGAAAGAAGACTACCTGCCTAAAGGGTTGGATGTAACCATTACAGCAGACCAGTCTGATTCTACACGGGTGACCTTACACGACCTGATCAATACGATCATCATTGGTTTTGTATTGGTAACGTTGATCCTGATGTTCTTCATGGGGGCGGTGAATGCAATCTTTGTGGCACTGTCTGTACCTATATCCATGTTCATTGCGTTCCTGCTGATGCCAGCGTATGGGTTCACACTCAATATGATGGTGTTGTTCTCCTTCCTACTGGCCTTAGGTATCGTAGTGGATGATGCGATCGTGGTGATTGAGAATGTGCATCGCATATTCTATGAACGGAAGGATATCGGAATTGTACGAGCGGCGAAGGTAGCGGCGGGAGAAGTGTTCCTTCCCGTGTTCTCCGGAACGCTGACGGTGTTGGCACCGTTTGTACCGTTGTTATTCTGGCCTGGTGTGATCGGTAAATTTATGTTCTTCCTGCCGGTGACGCTGATTACTACATTGGGAGCTTCATTGATAGTAGCTTATATCATTAACCCGGTATTCGCCGTTGACTTCATGGATCGTCATGAAGGTGAAAACCATCCTAAGCCTACTTTTAACAGGAAGTTTGCTATTCTTACCGGTGTATTTGCCTTTATCGCACTTATTGGCTATGCAGCCAGTGGTGCAGGTGTCGGTAACTTTGTAGTGTTCATTTACCTGATGATTGTGCTGGAGCGATTTTGGCTGGGAGGAGTTGCCCGGAAATTCCAGAGTAATATATGGCCTCGTGTACAGGAGCGTTACAGGCGCATATTAAAATGGTGTATGATAGGGTGGCGTCCGATATGGATATTGATTGGGACTTTCGGTCTGCTGATATTCAGTATTTTCCTGACAGCTGTGCGTAATCCTAAGGTGGTATTCTTCCCTTCAGCGGATCCTAACTTCATCTATGCATATATCGAATTGCCTAATGGTACAGATCAGCGATATACGGATTCTATCACAAATATCATTGAGCAGCGGATCACAAAAGTGGTAGGTAAGAATAATCCTATTGTAAAATCCATTATATCGAACGTAGCAGTAGGCGCCGGAGATCCCAGTCAGATGGACATGAGTGTGCAGCCGCAGAAAGGTAAGGTGACAGTTGCTTTCGTGGAATTTGGACAGCGCCATGGTCAATCCAGTAAAGAATACTTAGGTAAAATCCGTGATGCTGTAAAGGGTATCCCGGGTGCAGATATTACCGTTGAACAGGAGCAAGGCGGGCCTCCGACTGGTAAACCTATTAACATTGAGATATCCGGTGATGAATTTGAGGAGCTCACTAGCGCATCTGAGCGTTTGAAGCGATACTTGGATTCCTTACAGATTGCTGGTGTCGAGGAGTTGAAGACGGACTTCCAGAGTAATAAGCCTGAGATCCTGGTGAATATTGATCGTGAAAGAGCGAACAGGGAGGGTATCTCTACCAAGACTGTTGGTGATGCCTTGCGTAATGCATTATATGGTTTGGAAGTATCCAAATTCAGAGATCCGGATGATGACTATCCTATTATGGTACGCTTCCAGGAAAGCCAGCGTAATAACATCAATACACTGATGAGTACGAATCTGACCTACCGGGATATGAACCATGGCGGTGTGATCAGGCAGGTGCCTTTGTCTGCGGTAGCTGATATCCGCTATTCCAATACTTATGCAAGTATTAAACGTATAGATCAGAAGCGAGTGGTGACGTTGTATTCTAACGTGTTGACGGGGTACAATGCAAATGAGGTGGTACAACAAATACAGACGGCCATGCAGGAATTCCCTAAACCGACTGGTGTGACGATGAAGATGACCGGTGAGCAGGAAGATCAGCAGGAGACATCCAACTTCCTATTAGCTGCGATGCTGGGTGCTTTTGGTCTGATCCTGATGATCATGGTGACGCAATTTAACTCAGTAGGTCGTCCGTTGGTAATATTTATGGAGATATTGTTCAGTATCATCGGCGTATTCTTAGGATTTTCCATTTTCGGTATGGACATCTCCATTGTAATGACGGGAGTAGGTATTATGGCGTTGGCTGGTATTGTGGTACGTAATGGTATCGTGTTAGTGGAGTTTACGGATCTGCTGGTACAGCAGGGTACGCCGGTGTACGATGCGGTGATTGAAGGTGGCCGGACCCGCATGACGCCCGTATTACTGACTGCTATTGCGGCTATATTGGGTCTGATCCCATTAGCGGTAGGATTAAATATTGACTTTGCCACATTATTCTCTGAGTTTAATCCACATATCTTCTTCGGTGGTGACAATGTCGCCTTCTGGGGACCATTGGCCTGGACGATGGTGTACGGGTTGGTTTTTGCGACCTTCCTCACTTTGATTTTGGTGCCTGTGATGTATGCGATGAATAAGCGGTCTATCGATGTATTGGATTACCTGGGCTGGCCGAGGGGACTGAAGTATGTGCCGTTCCTGGTGTTGATCGCCAAGCTGTTTTTGAAGAAGGAAACGGTGAAGAAGCTGCATGATCCTCATTATGTATCGTCTAAGCCATATGAGTTTTTCAGAAATCCAGAAGGCGCTTCGCCGGTAAATGCCGGCAGTAAGGAAGGCAACGGCGTAAGTGCACATCATTGATATATATAATATGCGTATATAAAGTTTGTTTTGAGCTAAGGCTCATACAGTGTAACAGTTGTAGGTAACAGACACCGTCCCGAATCTTCGGGACGGTTTTTTTTATTATTGGGGGAGAGGAGTAGGACGCCATTCGTAACAATAGGTTGTTTTTTCCGGTAAATACGTAGTATATTCGGGTGGAAATATTCAATGCCAGATTAAATTTTTTGTCAAAATCTGTTTTTTTGAGAGCAGCAAAGGCGAGGTGATCAATTGGCATAGATCAGTTTAGATGCTTATCTGTAGCGGAAAAGCGATTTAAGATGGCCCTCCGAGGTTAGGCAAGGAGGCTAAAAAAGGGAGCAGCATTAACAAATTTTAACAATTGCGTGCGCTTGCAATTCAGAGGGGCTTTGTTATTTTTGAATTTATAAAGAAATTTTACGCCCGAAAGAATATCTTTATAAAAGAAAACCAAAAAGCCTAATAATTGTTAAAAAACAGGCAGGAAGTTTTGAAACTTGATTTGTAATATTGAAAACCGGTAATGAAAGAAGTTTAATTGAGCCTATGTCCTGAGCTGTAATGTGGACATTAAAAATGAGAAATAAGTAAAGTTGAATTGAGTCGCCGTTGTTTTTACATTTTTTAGAAATGGGTGAGATGCCCAAGGCCATTTAGATAAAGAGCAACAAATAATACAATTGTCAACATCTGGTCATCCTTTACATGAAACAGTCTTGCTTGAGAGACAATAGGTTATTTAAGAAAATGGGGATTACAAATACAATTTGAAAAGACAATACAACAGATAAGATTTAGAATCCAACAGACCAATCTGCGCTCCTGCCACGGAAAAAGCATGAAAAAACAAACGAGATATGGATATGCTAACCCGGCCTTAATGAGGTGGCCGCACTGTGTGTTGATCATAGGCGTGATGCCGTGACTATGAAAGAAAACTAAACAATCAAATATTCCGCTTTTAAATACGAGCCTGTTATAACGAGACAGGGATTGCGGACCATGTACCATGTAATATATGCCTAATAATCACGAAATAGACTACCGAATATTTGGGGAAGAAATGCAGATCGTAGAGGTGGAATTAGATCCTCAAGAGACTGCTGTAGCTGAAAGTGGCAGCTTTATGATGATGGACCAGGAGATCCAGATGCAAACCATGTTTGGCGATGGTTCACAGCCTTCCCAGGGATTTTTAGGTAAATTATTATCTGCCGGTAAGCGGATACTAACGGGAGAGAGCCTGTTTATGACTGCATTTACAAATATCGGACAGGGTAAGAAACGGGTGAGTTTTGCGGCTCCTTATCCCGGGCGGATCATTCCAATGGACCTGGGGTTAATGGGGGGTAAAGTGATCTGTCAGAAAGATGCTTTCTTGTGTGCTGCTAAAGGAGTAAGTGTAGGAATTGAGTTCCAGCGTAGGTTAGGTACAGGAATATTTGGTGGCGAAGGGTTTATCATGCAGAAACTGGAGGGGGATGGGCTCGCTTTCGTGCATGCAGGTGGTATGGTGGTAGAGAAAGAGTTGCAAGCAGGAGAGGTGTTAAAGATTGATACGGGTTGTGTGGTCGCATACACACAGAATATAGATTTTGATATAGAATTCATAAAAGGGGTCAAGAATATGGTATTCGGCGGTGAGGGATTATTCTTCGCTGTGCTGAGAGGTCCTGGTAAGGTATGGATACAGTCATTACCTATCAGTCGTTTGGCCAGCCGTATATTGGCTTATGGAACAGGGCCCCGGAAAGAAGAAGGAAGTATACTGGGAGGTCTGGGTAATTTACTGGATGGTGATTGATGAGCAATTAAAGATAGTGGCGGCAGATAACTTGCACCTTATCTGTATGCCTGGAAATAAATAAGCAAATACTGGATATGTATCTGGCGACATTAGCATTTGCCGAAGAGCAAGATAGACTGGACACTTTACGGCCTTTCCGGGACGCGTTTCATTTTCCCCAACGTAATGGTAAGGATGCCATTTACTTGTGTGGAAACTCGCTGGGATTACAGCCTAAAGGAGTGAAAGGGGCTATTGATCAGGAGCTGAAAGATTGGCAAGAGCATGCGGTAGAAGGATACTGGAAGGCGCAGCATCCATGGTTATACTACCAGGAATACTGCAGTAAGCCGATGGCGGCAATTGTCGGAGCAAAGGCAGGTGAGGTAACAGTAATGAATACACTTACAGTGAACCTGCACTTGTTGATGATGACATTTTACAAGCCTACGCAGCAGCGATTCAAGATATTAATGGAGGCAGGAGCATTTCCGAGTGACCAGTATGCAATTGAAACACAGGTACGTTTACATGGATTTGATCCGGAGACAGCAATAATAGAAGTAGCTCCCCGAGAAGGCGCGCATTTGATTGAAAGCGAGGATATTTTACAAATTATTAACGATCAAAGTAGTAGCTTAGCTTTAATATTATTGGGGGGAATAAACTATTATACCGGCCAGTTGTTTGATATACAGGCTATTACTGCGGCCGCTCATCAGGCAGGTGCCATTGCTGGGTTCGACCTGGCGCATGTGGCAGGAAATGTTCCAGTATCACTTCATGATTGGGGTGTAGATTTTGCAGTATGGTGTTCGTATAAATATCTGAATGGAGGACCCGGCGCCGCGGGAGGCGCATATATACATGAAAAGCATGCATCGGACCCAGGCTTAATCAGACTAGGCGGATGGTGGGGCAATGAAGAGACCACCAGATTTAAAATGGAGAAAGGCTTTGTGCCTAAGACCAATGCCGGCGGTTGGCAGATCAGTACAGCACAGGTATTTAATATGGTATCGTTGAGAGCATCATTGGCTTTATTTGAATCTGCAGGGATGTCTGCACTACGCGCAAAGAGTATTTCATTAACCAACTATTTACGGTTTTTGCTGGAACAGTTGACAGGTATAGAATTTGAAATAATAACACCAAAAAATTGTGAAGAACATGGTGCACAATTATCTTTGTTGTTCCGCAACAGGGGTAAAGAGGTACATCAACAAATGACAAATGCCGGTATTATAGTGGATTGGAGGGAACCCGGAGTGATACGGGTATCGCCGACGCCCTTATATAATTCGTATACAGACGTATTTCATTTTTATGAAATCATTGCAAATATTGCTTCAAACGCTTAATTAAGTAAGATGAATTTTGAGAGAAACGAACGCCCCCGTAAGTACTCTTCTGACACTAACAAAGAGAATGATTCCCCTAGAGAAGAGAATCCGGGAGGTTACAGCAGGCCCAACTTCAATAATGAAAGGGAAGGCAGACCAGCCTACAACAGGGATCGCGATGACAGATCCGGTGGCTATAACAGGGACCGTGATGGAAGGTCCGATTACAATCGCGGAGACCGTGATCGCCCAGATTATAACAGGGGAGACCGTGATATGAGACCCGACTATAACCGTGGAGACCGTGATGGCGGTGGTGGTTACAACCGTGACCGTGATGGCGGTGGTGGTGGTGGATACCGTGACCGTGATGGCGGCGGTGGTGGATACCGTGACCGCGATGGCGGTGGTGGTGGATACCGTGACCGCGATGGCGGTGGTGGTGGATACCGTGACCGTGATGGCGGTGGTGGTGGATACCGTGACCGTGATGGCGGTGGTGGTTACAACCGTGATGGCGGTGGCGGTGGTTACAACCGTGGCGGCGGCGGCGGTGGTTACGATCGTGGTGGTGGCGGTGGTGGTTACAACCGCGGTGGCGGTGGTGGTTACGATCGCGGCGGCGGTGGTGGTGGTTACAATCGCGGTGGCGGTGGTGGTTACAACCGCGGTGGCGGTGGTGGTTACGATCGCGGCGGTGGTGGTGGTTACGATCGCGGTGGCGGTGGTGGTTACAACCGCGGCGGTGGTGGTTACGGCCAGGGTCAAGGTGGCCGTATGCGTCGCCCCATGCCTCCAAAGCCAGATAATAAAATATACTTTATTGCGCTATTGCCAACCGCTGAAGTTGGTAAGGAGATCATCAAAATAAAACAAGAGTTTGCAGAAAAATATGGTCCGGTATACGCCTTAAAAGTGTTGCCGCATATAACGCTGCAGGTACCGTTCACTGCTGATCCTGCCCTGGAAAAAGCGTTCTGTGACGAGCTGGCTGAATTTGCCAAAACTCAGGCTCCTTTTGAAGTATCGCTCAATGGTTTTGGTACGTTCCCGAACAAACAGAACCGTGTACTCTTTATCAATGTAGAGAAGAGTGAAACGATTTCTGCTATGCATCGTCAACTGATAAACTTCTTACGTAAGGAGTTCGGCTTTAGTACTATGCTGGCTCGTACCGGATTTACGCCACACGTGACCGTATCTTTTAAAGATCTGACCGATGAGCAGTTTAACGAGGCATGGCCTGAATACGAGAACAAAGAATATACTGCTTCCTTTAAGGTGAATAACCTTTACTTCCTGCGTCACAATGGTAAGTCATGGGAAGTATTACAGAAATGTAAGTTAGGCGGCGCCTGATCATAATATTATCCTTTGTAAAGGGATAAGGTAAAGTGTATGCGATCATATCATATGTCGTATGTGCTTTATCTTATCCCTTTTCGTTTTTTGGAAATAAATGAAGAAGAGACGATAGGTGGAGTAATGGGGGATAGTGATTATGTATTGGGGAAACGTATTAGGGGAAAACTCAGGAAAGGGACGGCAGTACAGATGAGGTGACTGTACAGATGAGGTGAATGTGACATTAGTCAAGAGAAGTATGATGGTACGGAAGGTGTGATATAGGCGATACAGGCGGTATTGGTATTATTGATATCGTAAGAATTGCTACAGTACAGCTAATAGGTATAAAGGTAAAATGCGGGGGGAATCTGCTATACGGGAAGCGTTTATAGCAGGGTGCTTTTGTAGATATATTGGGTTAGTAAGTAGTGTTGTGTAAAGTTCTATCATTGATACGATTTACTGTACTTGTTTGCTTAATACATATTTATCCTGGATTTTTTTCCAGTTAAGGTCCGTGGACTCGCTTACTACTTCCAGTACTTCTTCCAGTTTGGGGTGGTCGAAGGTACCAGTATAAGTGTAAGACAGTAATGTATCGTTCATCACTTCTATGTCGATATTGAAGTATTCTTCCAAGTTTTTGATGACCACGGAAAGTGGGGTATCACGGAAGATGAGTTTATTTTCTTTCCATGCCATGAAGTTGGGATCTGTGATCTTACTTTCCTGGACTGGTTTATCGGGGGTGGCGATACCTTGATTGCCCTGGGTGAGTACCAGTTTCCTTTCGTTGCCGGTAGCGGAGAAGGCTACTTTTCCTGTTACTACTGATACGGCTACATTGCCTGCTTTATCATCCCGGATATGGAAGGACGTGCCCAGTACTTGGGTGCGGGTATTGCCGGCGTTTACGATGAAGGGTTTATCTACCTGTTGGGATACGTTGAAGAAGGCTTCTCCTTCCAGTTGTATTGCTCTTTCGTTGCCATTGAAGTTGCTGGCATAGCGAATATGGCTATTTTGATTGAGCGATACCTGTGATCCGTCGGGGAGGGTAATATTCTTTTTTTCATGAGCGGCGGTGGTAATGTCGATCATGGGATGATAGAAGAAGGTATGCCAGATGGTGGCTGCTGCTGCTATTACGATGAGGGTAGCAGCAATGCGGATGGCGTTGCGGTATTTATGTATGAAGGAAACCTTGGCTGGCATGATCTGTTGGCGGAAGCGTTCCCAGTTGCGGGCGGTATCCGGAATGAAATCGTTGTCGGCCTGGCCTGCGATGGCCCAGGTTTTTTTGATGAGGTTATAATATTGCTGGTTGGCAATATCCTTATGCAGCCATGCCTGCAGGTGCGCCTGATCTTCCGGGGTGAGGCTATTGTCGAAGGACCTCACGATCAGCGTTTCTATATGGTCATTGTATTGAGGCATAACATTAGAATTGTGCGAAAAATGATAATAATAGTGCTATGGCTACCGGCAGTATGGTGGCCAGGTAATCCTGCAAGGAGACTCTTAATTTTTTCAATGCGGTGATCATCTGGTTTTCTACTGTTTTAACAGATATTTTTAAGGTATCTGCGATTTGCCGGTAGGTCATTTCTTCAAACCGGCTAAGGATGAATATTTCTCTGCATTTTTCCGGCAGTTCATTGATAGCTTTCTGGACACGGGCGTTGGTTTCTTTCAGGCTTTGGTTGGAGGAAGGTGCGTCTGTGAGGACGATGCTTTCTTCCAGGGGCATGTGTTGACCACGGCGTTTATTTTTATCCATATAGTCCAGAGCCATGTTAATCGCTGCTTTATGTAAGTATGCTTTAAAATATACGTCATGCAGGCTATCGCGACGATTCCATATTTTAATGAACACTTCCTGCGCTAGGTCTTCCGCGGTTTGTGTATCCTGTACCAATCGGTAGATGGTTTTACAAACCAGCGGAAAGTAGGAGTGGAACAAGACTTCCATAAAAGTCTGTTCATTTTCCTGTAAAAGTTGAAGCAACCTGGCATTTTCGGGCATAGTGCAAAAATAGCGTTTAGTAATCTTATTGCCGCTACTATTGACCGGCTGCGTCAACATAGTAATACCCTTCATGTGACAGTAATTAAGAGAAGAAATAAATGCGGCGGATCCTATATCCGGATGAGCCTACCGGAGCCCATGATACTGGAGCGGATAGTGGGAGATCCTTTGTATCTGATGTCCCCGCTGCCGAGTATCCTGATATCCATTAGTTCTTCGACGCTAATGGAATGGTTGCCGGATCCATGTATACGGATGCGGGCTTCTTTTGTCTGCAATCCGTGTGCGATAACATCTCCGCTGCCATTGATCTCGCTTTTATAAAGGCGGGTTTGGCCTTCGAGTCTGGCGTTACCGCTGCCATTGACCTGTACGTCTAGTCTGTCTGCCTGCAAGTTAAGCTGCGTGGCTGCGTTGCCATTGATCTCACAGAGAAGATCGGTGCAGTGCAGGATATCCGGTGTAGTCAGGGAGCCCGAACCGGAAAAACTTACCTGTTCATAAACAGGAGATTGTACGTATACTTTGATTTCACGAAAGTGACGGAGATTAACTCCTCTTCTCAGCCTGATACGAAGCATGGTTCCGCTTACGTAAGCTTCTATTGCTGGTACGATATTGTCTTCTGCTTCTATGCGTACAGGTTCCCTTAGTCCTTGCAGTAGCTCCACATGGAATGGTCCGCTTACACTGATAGCGGTGAAGCGATCTACTTCCCGTTTTTCGGTGATGATCCTTCCAGAGCCAGAGATATTGTCCCGTTCGCAACTATTGGATACGAAACTGATGATGCACAGAATCAGCAGTATCCAACGTAGGTTTAGGTTACCTTGAAGGGGTATCTCTGTTTTTCTCATGGCGCTTTATAAATAAAACGGCAGAAGCGAAAAGTACCCCTATATGGGTAAAAAAAAGTCATCAAGTTGGGAAAACTGTGGAAGTGTGGAGCGATCTGATCGCGCAAACGGGGAGACAGGATATTGTGTGGAAGGTCGGGAAAGGGGGACTGAGTAACCAGATAGGAGACAGGTGAATTGTTGCAGGACCTGGAAGGATAGATGAAAAGGGGAGGTAGGATGGTTGAAAGGGAGGAAAAATGGTAAATGGGTAAGTAAGCGTATGGGAGACAGGGGCGAATGAATGCAGGATCATGTAGTATTAGATGAAAAGGGGAGGTGGATGGTTGAAAGGGAGGAAAAATGGTAAATGGGTAAGTAAGCGTATGGGAGATAGGGGCGAATGAATACAGGATCATGTAGTATTAGATGAAAGGGGGGGTAGGATGTTTGAAAGGGAGGAAAAATGGTAAATGGATAGTAAGTGTATAGGAAACAGAGGTAGAATTAGTGCGGGACCAGATCCAGATAGGAGGTGTTGAAAAGGGCGATAGATGAAAAGAAGGAAAAATGGTGAACGACTAAGTAGCCGGATGGGAGATAGGGAAATTAGTGCAGGATCATGTCGTGTAAATGAAAAGGATGGTAGGATGGAGGGAAAATGGAGAAAAAATGGAGAAAAATGGAGAATGACTGAGTAGTTATAAAGGAGACAGGGGTAGAATTAGTGCGGGACCAGATAGTACAGCTGAAAAGGGAGGAGAGATCTGCTGGAGATTGTGTTGAGCAGGAAAGGGGACTGTCAAGTATGACGATAGGAGCACGGAAGGATGGGGCGGTAAGGAAAAGGGGGCGACTTGGCGCAAAAAAATAAGCCGGCCATACGGAAGTATGGAACCGGCTTTTTGATTAACCCCTATGAAAACCAACTATTGCTATCTTAATTATTGAGCTAATTTAATTTCGCCGAGGTCGGTGGCTTTTCCGTCTTCCACTTTCACGTCATTTACTACTGCGTCTTTAAATGGATCCCTGGCATCTACTACGATAGTGTAGGTACCGTTTTTAGCATCCTGGAAGGAGAAAGCACCATCATTTACAGCTGTTTTTAAGGTATCTGTACCTTTTATGGCCCATGCTTCGGTGGCTGCATCTGCGGGCGTTACTTTACCCGTAATTGAGCCATTTTCGATGCCTTTAAATGAAAATGTTCCTACTGCTGCTGCGGCCAATGCTATCAAGCCTACTTTAATCCTGTTCATAGCCTACAATTTTAATGGTTTAACAATAAAAGAATGGTTAGTGAGTAGCGGGAGTTCTGAATGGCATCTCCCTATTCTTACTCTTAAAAACTAAACGCTTGCTTCACTTTTCAAACATTCATCTGTAGGGATAAAATTCAATTACCATGCCATAAGGGCGGTCCATCTCGTTGTGAGAATCCTTTAACAATTCTTTACAAAAGACTTAACAAGAAAGGATTACAGCTTTAACAAAGTAGTAATGGTTAGAGGCGAACTGTCGAACCGACAGTGGGGAGAGGCATAGTGGGGCGTGCAATAAGGAGTGGAATATGCAATAGGGAGCTAATAAGCAAGGCTGCCTTTCCGGGGCAGCCTTGTAATCATAATCTTATGATCAGGGATTATCTTCTGTTAAATTTAGCCAGCAGTCTGAGTATTTCCAGGTAGAGCCAAACCAGGGTTACCAGGAGGCCGAAGGCGGCGTACCATTCGAAATACTTAGGTGCCCCATGTGCTGCTCCTGTTTCGATCAGGTCGAAATCGAGGATGAGGTTGAGTGCGGCGATGGCTACTACTACCAGAGAGAATACGATACCGATGGTGCTGCCTTCATGGAGCATTGGAATATCGATGTTAAAGAAGCGCAGGCCCATAGCGATCAGGTAGAATATTGCGATACCGGCAGTTGCGGTGATGATGATCGAGCGGAATCGTTCTGTAGCGCGTATGATGCGTGCACGATACAAGATCAGCATGGCCAGGAAAGTGCCGAATGTAAGTCCTACCGCTTGCAACACCACTCCTTCATAGAGGCTGGCAAACATGGCAGAGATGGCTCCGAGGAAGAGACCTTCAGCCAATGCGTAGGCTGGGGCCAGATAAGGCGCCCATTCCTTTTTGAAGGTGATGATCAGTGCGAGTACGAAGCCGCCGATTGCGCCTCCAATCAGGTAAGGCATCACGGTGCCGGGTTCTTTTGTGAATGTTCCCCAGGAGAATACGGCTGCGGCCATTACCATGAGCAGCAGGAATATCATCTTATTCACAGTGCCTTTGATGGTCATAGCGCCTTGTGAAAAGGACTCGGATGATGCTTGTTCGAAAGTACGCTGCTTCAGTACAGGGTTATTGGATTCAAATAATGCCATTTTAAAATAAAATTTGGTCTGCTGCTAAAATACAATATTCCCTGTAATGGTGGATAGGGTAAACGTGGGATAGTGGTCGGAAAATAATGAATATGGTTATAACCTGCGGTTATTGGGCATAACAAATTGCTATGTCTGTATGGCTTTACGCCACCCAAAGTCTACTGGCTTTGTGTACTTTTGCGGTCAGGAAGCAGCTAATCTGCCGGTGGGTGTGGTTACTAGCCGGCGAATTGCTAAATTTACAGCCTTAAACAGATCATCAAATGTCTAATACTTCGATTCAACAGATAGAAGATGTAGTGATAAAGTTTGCGGGAGATAGTGGGGATGGTATGCAATTAACAGGGACCCAATTTTCCAATAATACAGCGCTGATCGGTAATGACCTGAGTACGTTCCCGGATTTTCCGGCGGAAATACGCGCTCCACAGGGGACATTGCCGGGGGTAAGTGGATTTCAGCTGCACTTTTCTTCAAACCGGATATTCACTCCCGGGGATGCCTGCGATGTGTTGGTGGCTATGAATGCTGCCGCGTTGAAGGCCAATCTTAAGGGATTAAAGAAAGGGGGGATCATCATTGCGAATACGGATGGTTTTGATGCCAAGAACTTGCGTCTTGCCAATTACCCGGATGGGGTAAACCCATTGGAGGACGGTTCATTGGTTGATTATCAGCTGCATACGATGGATGTGACCAAGATGACGCGGGAAGCGCTGAAGGAGATCAACATGGGTATGAAGGAGAAGGACCGTGCGAAGAACATGTTTGTGCTTGGTTTCCTGTATTGGTTGTATGACCGTGATATGGAGAGTACGGAAAATTTCCTGAAGGAGAAGTTTGGTAAGAAAGAGGAGATACTGGACAGTAACCTGAAGGCGTTGCATGCGGGATATAATTTCGGGGATACGGTAGAGGCTTTCAGCACCCGTTTCCGGGTAGAGAAAGCCCGTATGGAGCCCGGTACTTACCGGAGTATTACTGGTAATACTGCGTTGGCTTACGGTTTGATTGCCGGTTCTCAGCAATCCGGATTGCCTTTGTTCCTGGGGACTTATCCTATTACGCCTGCTTCGGATATTCTGCATGAGTTAAGTCGGTATAAGAATTTCGGGGTGCGTACGTTCCAGGCGGAAGATGAGATTGCGGGTATTACATCGGCGATCGGTGCTTCTTATGGCGGGCATATGGGGGTAACGACTACTTCCGGTCCGGGTATGGCCTTGAAGGGTGAGGCGATGGGATTGGCGGTTATGCTGGAGATCCCTTTGCTGATCATCAATATACAACGGGGTGGCCCTTCTACTGGTTTGCCAACAAAAACAGAGCAATCTGACCTGTTGCAGGCATATTATGGCCGTAATGGGGAGTGTCCGATGCCTATTGTATCTGCGTCTACTCCATCTGATTGTTTTGACGGTGTTTTTGAAGCGTTCCGTATTGCGGTACAGCATATGACGCCGGTGATCTTCCTGAGTGACGGATATATTGCCAACGGTGCGGAGCCGTGGCGTTTTCCGAAGACTGCAGACCTGCCTAAGATCGCGGTGAAGTTTAAGAAGGGATTGGAGGAAGGAGAGGAACATTTCCTGCCTTACCATCGTGATGAGAACCTGGTACGTCCGTGGGCGGTACCCGGTACGCCGGGGCTAGAGCACCGGATCGGTGGTCTTGAGAAGCAGAACATTACCGGTAATGTGAGTTATGACCCGGAGAATCACCAATTGATGGTGAAGATCCGTCAGGAGAAAGTGGATAAGATCGCGGATCATATTCCCGCGCAGCAGATCGAGATAGGACCGGAGAAGGGGAAGGTACTGGTACTTGGATGGGGCTCTACCTATGGTTCTATAAAAAGTGCTGTATTGGAATTGCTGGCGGAAGGTCATGCGGTGGCGCATGCGCACCTGCGGCATTTGCGTCCGTTCCCTAAGAACCTGGGTGACATCTTACATAGCTACGACAAGGTTTTGATCCCTGAGATCAACAATGGTCAGCTGATCAAGATCATCCGTGACCAGTTCTTGATAGATGCACAGGGGTATCATAAGATCATGGGGGTACCGATCACCAAGGGTGAACTGGTTACGAAGATCAAGGAATTACTGTAAGTTGAAGTGATATGTTATTGAAGCGGCTGTCTTGCAAAAGGCGGCCGCTTTGTTTTGTGCAGGATATAATAGATCGGCGTTATAAGGAGTTTAATGGATACAGGGTATATAAAGGGTAGGGGTATAAGGGATATGCGGATACTGGGCATACCAGCGATAGGGATATAAGGAATATACGGATACAGGGTATATATAGGGCATATGGATACAGTGTATACAAGGGATAGGAGATATATGGGGTATTGGGGTATAGGGCATAAGGGATATATGTATATAATGATATAGGGATATAAGACGGGGTATCTAAAAACTGTGTGAAACTTAATTGAACATTCATACGGCGATATGAGAGAAAAGATTTTTATTTGTGATGCTGTAGTAATACGGCTATTGTCGAACTTAATACTGTATGTAGACTAATTTATCCTTAACAAGCTGTTATACCGGCAGCTAATCACGAATTTATTTATGAAAAAGATCTCTGTACTTATCAGCGGAATGCTGGCCATGGGCTTGCAGCAGACGGATGCGCAATATATCCGGGAGAATCCGATACCTAATAATACGCCCCAGATTACTGATATAAATATGACTGGTGGTGTGCGGGCAACATATTTTCAGTCAGTACTGGCTTCGGATAATGGGGAGTAGGTACTTTTCACCTATTGCATGGCGATGGCAAAACCCGTTGGGCGGTCGGTATGAAAGGAGCTGAAAACGGCGTAAATGCCACTGGCGCCAACTTTACGATTTTCGGTTATAACAATGATGGTAGTCTCAGAAGCGATTATGTTTCGATTTTGCGGCAGGATGGCAAAGTAGGACTACTTACTAGTAATCCCAGAGCGGCCTTACATATAGGTAATATACGTGCTAATAGTCCCTATGCGGCATTGACGTTTGGAGTAGCTAATGATGCTGGTAACCAAGCGGTACCTTACGGTGGTTCTTCCGGCGGTTACAATATTGACTTTCATACCTGGAGGGATATTGAACAGGACCAGATCGGGGCTCGTATACGTGCTGAGCGGATCAACAATTTTGTGCCTAACAGTGCGCTGGTGCAGGGAATGGATCTTGTGTTTTCCACTTCGACGGGTAGTACGGCTGCAGATCTAAAGGAGCGGCTGCGTATCAAAGATAACGGGCAGGTAGCGATCGGTACGGATAATCCGGGTGGCTATAAGCTGGCGGTAGGCGGGTCTATAGGGGCGCAGCGATTGAGAGTAACGATGACAGGCTGGTCGGACTTTGTATTTCATCCGTCCTATAGCCTGATCAGTTTACAGGAGTTGCAGCAGTTTATCCGGGATAACGGGCATTTGCCTGGTATACCTACGGAGCGGGAGGTATTAGCGGACGGTGTGGATGTAGGAGAGATGAATAAACTATTGTTGCAAAAGATAGAGGAGTTAACGTTGTACCTGATAGAGGTGAACAGGAAGGTGGAGCAGCAGCAGGAGCGGATCAAACAACTGGAATCCCGGCAGGAGCGATAGGTATTAGCATGAAAGTATTTTAAAGCCTGTGAAGTATACTTCACAGGCTTTTTTTATTTAGTATTCGGAGATCTTATATCCTTTGGGCAGCTCAAACAAAGCGTTTGGAACCGTTACTTCCCGGGCGGTGACAGCTTTGATGCCTAGCTGCGTTCCTCTTGATTGTGAGAGTATGGCCAGGGCGCAACCTGGTATGTGAGCCAGGTAGTTGTATTTGTCCCAATACATCTGCGGCAGATTGGGTGCGTACCATACGAAGATATCGCTGTCTTTGTCTGCCAGTGGTAGGATCTCTATGCGGGCTTTTTTGCACACTATGCCGGCGAATGAGGCGGTATCTTCTGTCAGGGTGATACGGTAGCTGCTATCATCCAATACGATCATAGAATCGCCTACATAGGCCAGATTAGGGCGTAGTAGGGTTGTTTTAGTGACGGAGGAGTCGCCCACGTTGAGAATGAAGGAGGTGCTATCTTTTTTATTGCCCAGTTCGATCGTGTGGGACATATCGTTGGTTTCTATTCGTAAGCGGGTGTCGGCCAGGAAACAGTGCAGTGCCGGTGCTGAATCTTTCTTCAGATAGGCCGCCAATTCTTCTGTAAACGCTTTAATAATAAAGTCGCTGCTGTCCGAATCGGTTGTGGCATTTGACTTTTGCATTTCCATTACGGGCCGGTAGGTAATTTCCCAGGCTTTGGTGGTAGTTGTTTGGGCATTTAGGGCGCAAGAGCAGGCAATACAGGCTAGCAGGAGCAGGCAGGTCTTTCTGATACGGTAGTTCATATTGTTAAATGATCGTTTTAGTTTGCAAGTTAGGGTAGCAATTTGTAATGTGTACACGCAAAAAAATAAATACCTGGAAGTAGGGGTTCCGGCTTTTGAAACGTTATATGTAGGAACTAGGTACAGACACCCTGCCTGGCCTTACTTATTGGTTAACTGAAGAAATAAAGGCCGGGCGGGTTTTTTCAATCAGACAGGAACAAGGGAGCAACAGCGCCAACCGTTAAGAGTGCCATTACATTTTAAATACCGGATAAGTATATAATTTTCGTATTTTCAGATAACATCCTGCGGAGCAAGTTTTAGTAGGCGTGGACGTTTAAACGCGTATATATGAGAGGCATATTTCTTATAATACTGTTGACTTTTGGAGGTATCGTGATGACATCATCGCTGTTTGCACAGACCCATACCTTTGACATTCGAATTGGCAGTAATAACACTATTGGTACTATTGAGGTACAAAAGAAGGAGAATGGATCTGTCCGGCATATATTGATCAAAAGCCGGGTACAGATGATGTTGTTGTCCAAGATGAACAGTGATCTGAGTGTGGAGTTCAGGGATAATTTACTGTTGCAGGCCCGTTCTGTACGTCAGAGCAATAAGTCTGGTGAGGACAAGGCTACGATCACCAAGCGGGAGGGGAATGACTATGTGGTGGTACACAATGGGGATCGTTCGGTATTGAGTAATACGAATATTCAGCATACGGTCGCGGAGTTATATTTTTCTGAGCCGCGGGATGTGTCGCGTATCTTTTCGGAGACGTTGGGTCAGTTCCTTACCTTGAAGGCTTTAGGGAATGGGCAGTATGAGCTGAATTTGCCGGAGGGGAAACGTAATATTTACAAGTATATTAAGGGCTTACTGGTAGAAGTAGAGGTGAATCATACACTTGGGAAAGCATACTTCAAGAAGACCAGTTAATGTTCGTTTTTTTAGGTTTATTGGGGAACTATACCTGATTAGCAGGCGATAGTTCCCCAATTTTTATTCCGGAGGCGTGTATCAGTCTACTTTTTCGATGATTTGTCCGGTTTTTTTATCTTTCAGGATGAGTTTTTTGGCGCCGAAGTGAGTCATTTCTTCTTTAACGAGGTAGTATTGTTCGTTGTATTCGGTGAGTGTTTTGTCTTTACCGATGCCTTCTTTTCCTCTCCAAATATCGAGTTTAACGGGTTCCCACTGTTTGCTGGCGCTGCTGCGGTAGGCGGCGTCGAGTACGGCGTTAACGACATATCCGTCGTAGAATGTTTCTTGTGGGGGGCGGCCATTTTCCATGGCGTTGAACATATCGGCGAACATGTGGTTGTATCCCAGTTCGTTGAGTTCGTCGCCTACGGGGAATAGCCAGCCGCTGTTGCTTTCTGCTTTTTCTGCTACGTAGTCGGCGCCTTTACCGGTGGTGAACATATCGAAGCCGGTGCGTAGGAAGCTATTGAGCCAGATGGTCCCTTCTGTGCCCATTACTTCGTCGCGGAGGTCGAGGCCTCCGCGGAAGGTCCAGCTTACTTCGAACTGACCGATGGCACCGTTTTCGTATTTTACGAGGCCGATGGCATGGTCTTCTGCGTCGATGGGTTTAACCTGTGTATCGGCCCAGCACATTACTTCGATGGGTTTGATGTCTTTACCGATGAAGCTACGTGCGATTTCTACGCAATGGCATCCGAGGTCGAGGATACATCCACCGCCTGCTTGTTCTTTATCCCAGAACCATTCGCTGTGGGGGCCGGGATGTGTTTCTCTGGATTTGGCCCAAAGTATGCGGCCGAGGGCGCCATTTTTAACGCTATCGAGGGCTTTGAGGAATTTGGGGGTATATACCAGGTCTTCGAGGTATCCGTTGAAGATACCGGCTTTTTCCACTGCTTCGAGCATCCGTTTGGCTTCTTCGGCGTTGCGGCCCAGGGGTTTAGTACAGATTACCCCTTTTTTGTGTTTGCAACATAGGTTTACTGCTGTTTCATGGAGGTTGTTGGGCAGGGAGATGCAGACAACATCTACTTCCGGGTGTGCGATTGCTGCTTCCATATCGGTGGTCCAGTGAGCTACCTGATAGTCTGCTGCAAACTTTTTGGCGCTTTCTTCGCGGCGGGAGTAGATGCTAACGATCTTGTCTCTGCTTCTTTGTCCTTGCAGGGAGTCTGCGTAAAATCGCCCGATGAAACCCGAGCCTAGCATGGCAATCTTTTTCATAATCTCGGTTTATTATTAGGTGACTACGGCTGCCCGTTGGGAGCAGCCGTAGATAAGAATCGTGTGTGATTATTTTATTTCGTTTGTGTTTTGGTATTGGTGTCTTTGAAGAAGAGGAGGAACAATACCAGTACAACGGCGGCGATACCGGCGGGTATCATCCAGATACTGTGCCAGTCGTGTGTTTCGCCTGTTTTGAAATTATCTACGATAGGGCCGGAGATGAGGAATCCGATCAGCATTCCGACGCCATATGTTGCTAAGGTAACGAGGCCTTGTGCGGCGCTTTTAAAGCGTTCGCCGGCGAGGTTATCGGTGTATATCTGACCGGTTACGAAGAAGAAGTCGTAGCAGATACCATGTAATACGATACCGCCGATGAGCATCCAGTAGTTTGCGTCTACGTTGCCGTATGCGAACAGTCCGTAGCGTACTACCCAGGCGAGCATGCCTACTGCCAGCATTTTCTTTACGCCGAGGCGTGCGAAGAAGAGGGGCATGAGGGCCATGAACAGGAGTTCGGATATCTGTCCCATTGATTGTTTACCGGCGGCGGAGCTCATACCTACTTCATTGAGGAATGGGTTGGTGAAGTTATAGTAGAATGCCAGTGGGATACAGATGGCTACGGAAGACAGGAAGAACAGGAGGTAAGATTTATTTTTCAGTAAGCGGATAGCGTCGAGGCCGAGGATATCGCTTACGGATACTTTCTGGTCTTTTTTCAGTGGAGGTGTGTGTGGCAGGGTGAATGCGAATACGCCGAGTATGGCGGAAGCTATGGCTGCCATTTTGAAGGTAAGGGCGAGGTTGCCATTTTTCTCCCACGCGAGCCATCCGATTACGAGGCCGGCGATGATCCAGCCGAGGGTACCGAGGAGTCGGATAGGAGGGAATTCTTTGCTAGGGTCTTGCATTTGTCGGAATGAGATAGAGTTGACTAATGCGAGGGTGGGCATATACAGGATCATGTATACCAGGAGCAGGGGGTAGAAGCCATCGAAGTCGACGGCGGTGCTGGCTACCCAGAGGAGGATAGCGCCGGCGATGTGCAATATACCGAGGATGATCTGGGCTGCGATGAATTTATCGGCGATGAGGCCGATGATGAAAGGAGCGACAATGGCGCCGATGGATTGTGTAAGGTACGCTACACCTACCTGGGTACCGGAGGTATGCAGGTGCGTGAGCAGGAATGTGCCCATTGTTACGAACCAAGCTCCCCAGATGAAGAACTCGAGGAACATCATGGTAGACAATTGCACTCTGGTAGTTAGTTTCATAATGCTGATGCTTGTTGGATCTGAGAAAAATAGATTAATAAAGGTTTAAGATAATAAAAATACTTTGCTGTCAATGTGTTGACAAATAGCTATATAGCTGCTGTTCAGTTGTATAGTAGCCAATAAGAGTCAAGATGACGGCATAACGTGGAAATATTTTTACGGGCA
The DNA here is from genome assembly GCF_020386615.1 of Chitinophaga pendula. Taxonomy (NCBI): domain Bacteria; kingdom Pseudomonadati; phylum Bacteroidota; class Chitinophagia; order Chitinophagales; family Chitinophagaceae; genus Chitinophaga; species Chitinophaga pendula. The sequence continues at coordinate 5,842,823 of NZ_CP077769.1, read as the reverse complement.
GTAAGATACATAAACCGACTTGATGAAGCAAGTGGTGTTTAGAAGCCTTTCCGAAGGTTTTGCTGATAATATTTGCAGACGGGTCTGAGGCCGCATTCTTCGCATTTTGGCGAGCGGGCGAGGCAGATGTACCGGCCGTGCAGGATGAGCCAGTGGTGGGCTATATGTACCTTTTCTGTGGGTATATATTTGAGTAGTTGTTGTTCGGTCTGGAGGGGTGTTTTGGCGTTGGTGGTAAGGCCGATGCGAGCGGATACCCGGAATACGTGGGTATCGACGGCCATATTGGGTTGGTGGTGTACGACGGAGGTAATGACATTGGCTGTTTTGCGGCCTACGCCTGGTAGTTTGACCAGTTCTGGTACGGTAGCGGGTATTTCGCCATTAAAGTCTTCGATGACCATTTGGGCCATTCCGATGAGATGTTTGGTTTTGTTATTGGGGTAGCTGATGCTGCGGATGAGCGGGAAGAGATCGTCGAAGGTGGCGTGGCTGAGGCTTTCGATATCCGGGTATTGCTGAAAGATGGCGGGGGTGGTCATGTTGACCCTTTTATCGGTGCATTGGGCAGACAGGATTACGGCTACCAGGAGTTGGTAGGTATTATCGTAGATCAGTTCTGTTTCGGCGTTTGGTGCATGTTTTTCGAAGTAGTCCAATACGAATGCGAAGCGCTCTTTCTTTGTCATGTTGTAAAGATAGAAAAAGTCGATGATGGACAGGCCATGTGGATGGCTGACAAAGGGTGTTAAAGCGGATCGTATGTTGGTCTTACCGGTGTTCCGGTGTGTTATTAGAAGTGTGGGTCTCTGCGTATTTGAAGATGGCTTCGAGTGTGGATGCTCTTGGGGAGCAGATCAGGGAGTCGAGGGCCTGGCGCAGGCAGACTTGTTCTTCTGCTGAGAGCAGCTCTTGTTGGGTTTTGGAGTTGGAGCGGCTATCAGTGATTGGGGTGGTAGTGGAATGTGTAAAATTACTCATGCAGTAAAAAGTTTGGTTAATAGTATCGCACTGTATTAACGGTGAATGGGCAAAAGTATTGTCATTTCCCTGCAAAATCTATGCAAAAAACGTATAAATACGTGAAATAGATAACTGATGTCTGTTGATGTCCGGGTCGTTTTATGGACGGGGCAAGGGGTAGCGGGTGATGACTATTTTTTTTCTTTGGGGGTTTCTGTGACGATGAAGAGGTCTTCATTGTCTTTTTTCATGAGGTATTTTTCGCGGGCGAATTTCTCTAATTTTTCGGGGCTTGAGAGTAGTTCCTGTTGTTCTTTGCGGGTATTATCTATTTCTGATTTAAAGAATTCTTTTTGTCCTTCGAGGGTATTTACTTCTGATTGTAGCTGGTATTGGGACAGGAGGTTATTTCGGTCGAGGAACGCGAGCCAGATGACAAATGCGAGTGCTGCCGCAAAGTATTTGTTGCGTAGGTAGCTAGGCACTTTGAATGATTTGATCGCTGGCATGACAGTTTAATAAGGTTGTCTAAAAGATTCCGGGTCCTGGAGTGACCCAGTACCCGGAAATATTGACCACTAATTATAGCTGGTGTTGCTATTAAGCCGGCTTATGTTGGTAAGCGGCGGCTTACTTAGTTGTAGTATCGTTATAAGCGGAAGGCTTATCTCTTACCAAATTTAACGGAATTTTTCGGAAAAAAGGCCGTTTCGCCCAGTTGTTCTTCGATACGGATCAGTTGGTTGTATTTGGCCATACGATCTGTACGGGAAGCGGAGCCGGTTTTGATCTGGCCGCAGTTGAGTGCAACGGCGAGGTCAGCGATGGTGGTATCTTCTGTTTCGCCGGAGCGGTGGCTCATGATGGAGGTATAACCAGCTTTGTGGGCCATGTTAACGGCATTGATGGTTTCGGTGATGGTACCGATCTGGTTTACTTTGATGAGGATGCTGTTGGCGATATCCTGGTCTATGCCTTGTTTGAGGCGGTTTACGTTGGTTACGAACAGGTCGTCGCCTACGAGTTGTACGTTAGCGCCGATTGCTTCGGTGAGTTTTTTCCAGCCGTCCCAATCGTCTTCTGCCATACCATCTTCGATGGAGAGGATGGGGTACTTTTTGCACCATTCGGCCCAGTAGGCGACCATTTCGTCGCTGGTGATGATTTTGCCGGAGCTTTTGTAGAATTTGTAAGTTTTGTCGGCGTCGTTGAACATTTCGCTGCTGGCGGCGTCGAGGGCGATACCGATTTGTTCGCCTGGTTTGTAGCCGGCGGCTTCGATGGCTTGGAGTACGGTTTCGATGGCTTCTTCGTTGCTCTGGATTTCGGGAGCGAAACCGCCTTCGTCGCCTACGTTAGTGCTATATCCTTTCTTTTTGAGTACGGATTTGAGGTGGTGGAAAATTTCCACGCCCCAGCGGAGGCCTTCGGAGAAGGTTGCTGCACCTACGGGTATGATCATGAATTCCTGGTAGTCGATTTTGTTATCTGCGTGAACGCCACCGTTGAGGATGTTCATCAGGGGCAGGGGCAGTGTGTTGGCATTAACGCCACCGAGGTAGCGATAGAGGGGGAGGTTGGCTACTTCTGCGGCGGCTTTGGCAACGGCCATGCTCACAGCGAGGGTAGCGTTGGCGCCCAGTTTGGCTTTATTGTGAGTACCGTCGAGGTCGATCAGGAGTTTATCGATTCCTGCCTGGTCGGTTACGTCGAGACCAATCAGTTCTTCAGCGATGATGTCGTTAACATTGCTCACTGCCTGGATAACGCCTTTACCCATGTATACGCTCTTGTCGTTGTCGCGTAGTTCTACTGCTTCGTGCTTACCTGTGGAGGCGCCGGATGGAACAGCAGCGCGGCCGAACTGGCCATCTTCTGTGGTTACATCTACTTCTACTGTAGGATTTCCGCGGCTATCCAGTATTTGCCTGGCATGGATCTCTGAAATGATACTCATGATATTGTAAAGTTTAAAGATTTAAGATACAGTTTTATAAGAGCTACTACCGGTATTTACGGTCGTTTACCGGGGCTATTGTTGCGTGAGCTGCCTGAAGATAGCTTCGAGGCTTTGCGAATTGCTCTGCAAAGAAAGTATGTTCCGGTTATTAATCAAAGCGAAATGTAGCAGGTTTTTACGGATGGCTTCCAGTTCTGGTCCGTAGAGCTGCCAGGTATTATTTTCCAGTGGGATGACTTGGGTGATGCCGGGCAGTTGTGTCAGTTCGATCAGGGTGATGGGTTCGCCGAAGGCTACCTGGATGTGGGCGGAAGTGTTATTGCCTTCCTGGAGGTGTTGCAGGGTATCGTCTGCTACCAATTTGCCTTTGTTGATGATGATGGCCCGGGTGCACATGGCGGTGACTTCCTGCATGATGTGTGTGGAGAGTATGACGGTTTTGTCACTACCCAGGTCTTTGATGAGGGAGCGGATATCTGCCAGTTGGTTAGGATCGAGGCCGGAGGTGGGTTCGTCGAGGATGAGTACTTCCGGGTCGTGCAGCAGGGCTTGTGCTAGGCCTACGCGCTGTTTGTATCCTTTGGAGAGGGCGCCGATCTTTTTACCGCTTTCGGGGCGGAGGCCGGTGAGGCCTATCATTTCGGAGATCCGCTGTTCTTTTTTAGGGCCAAGGAGGTGTACATCGGCGATGAAGCCCAGGAACTCACGTACGTACATGTCGTGGTACAGTGGATTGGCTTCGGGGAGGTATCCTAGGCGGCGGCGTACCTGTAGTGGCTCGCGGGTGACATCGAAGCCACAGACGCTGGCGGTACCTGAGGAAGGGGGGAGGTAACCGGTGATCATCTTCATGGTAGTGGATTTGCCGGCACCGTTGGGACCGAGGAATCCGACGATCTCCCCTTTATTGAGCCGGAATGAAATATTGTCTACGGCTTTCTGTTCCCCGTAGTTCTTACCCAATGCAGCAACTTCTATTGACATGGCTCTTTTTTTGGAGACACTAAAGTAAAGAAATAACGCATCTATTAAATTGTGAAAAATCGTTATTTGTATAGCGAATTGATTGTCAGTTAGTTGTCGATTTGTTGCATATAGGTTGTATAAGCGTTGTATAAGCATTGTATATGCAACTATATGCCTAGCTTATACAATGACTATACGAATGCTATAGGAATGATACAGGAATATTATAGGAATGGGTATGGCGAAAAGATGTGCAGACGTTAGAGATATGTTAAAAACGGTGATACTGAATGAGGTAGGGGCAGGTGTTTTTGAACTAAGGGCAGGTAATTAGTGTTAAGCACTTACTTTTGCAATTATGTGTATGAAAAGAATAATAGCAGGTATTTGTTGTTTGCTACCACAGTTATTACAAGCACAATATTTACCAGGGAAGAGTTATCCGCAGGGGTATTTTCGAAATCCGCTGAACATTCCGATCGAGTTGGCGGGCAATTTTGGGGAGTTGCGTCCTAATCACTTTCATTCCGGTATAGACATTAAGACTGCGCAGCGGGAGAATCTGCCTGTTCATGCGGCGGCTGACGGTTATGTAAGCCGGGTGAATGTATCTCATTCGGGATTTGGTTATGCCTTATACCTTACACATCCGAACGGGTATACGACTTTGTATGCGCATTTGAACGGTTATTATCCTGCTTTGGCAGCTTATATAAAACAGCAGCAGTATAAGCAGGAATCCTGGGCCGGGAACTTTGAGATACCGGCGGGGATGTTTCCGGTGAAGAAAGGGGATTTTGTGGCCTGGAGTGGTAATACGGGTGGATCTGCCGGTCCTCATCTGCATTTCGAGATACGTAATACTAAATCGGAGAAGCCATTGAACCCGATGTTGTTTGGTTTTGATATTCCTGATACGCGGACGCCGGAGGTATTTCGTGTAGCGGTGTACGATATGGAGAAAAGCATTTACGAGCAGACACCTGTGATGTTGCCGGTGAAGAAAGTGGATGGGGAGTATGTGACGACGCAGCCGGTGGTAAAGGTGAGGGCTTCGCAGGCTGGGGTTGCGATTAACGCGATCGACCGTCAGAGTAATTCGGCCAATGCGAATGGGATATATGAGGTGTTGTTGTTTGATAATGATGTGCCCAGCATTGGCTTCCAGCTGGATGACATCGGTTATGAAGAGACCCGTTATATCAATGCACATGTGGACTACAAGGTGAAGAAGGGTGGTGGGCCTTATTTGCAATTAGTTTTTTCCCTGCCAGGCAATAACCTGGGTATTTACCATGATATCAAGGGGGATGGTACGATTGATCTGTCTGACGGTGCTGCGCATCCGGTGAAGTTGTTGGTAAAAGATGCTTACGGTAATAGTTCTACGGTGAAATTTTCCCTGCAACAATCGGGGGAGCCGACGGATGCTCCTGCTTGTGCGAATACGATGTATCCGGAGTCGAGGAATATATTTGAAAATAACCAGGTGGAATTTTACCTGGATGAAGCGGCGTTGTATGACAGAATCTGTTTTAACTACCGGGAGTTGCCTAATGCTAATCCGAAAGCTTATTCCAACACTTACCGGCTGCATACGGCGCTGGTACCTATTCACGATTATTATACCCTGCGTATGAAGCCTACCAAGGAGGTGCCGGCTTCGCTGACCAATAAGGTGATCATGGTGCGTAGCGGATTGGGAGAGGGTGTGTCTGCGACGACATTGGTGAATGGCTGGTATGAAGGGAAGTTCAGGGATTTCGGCGATTTTCACCTGGAGATAGATACGGTCGCACCTAGTGTGACGACTGTCGGCGGACTGAAAAACGGCAGTAACCTGGCTAAGGCGGCAAAGTTGTCGTTTGCGATGAGTGATGCGAGTGGTATCAAAACTTACCGGGCTACGCTGGACGGTAAGTGGTTGTTACTATCCAGGAGGGGTAATGTGCTGACCTATACATTTGACGAACATTGCGGGCCTGGCGCACATGCCCTGCAGCTGACCGTTACGGATGAAGTAGGGAATGAGAAGGTACATACATTTACATTTAAACGTTAATCAGCTATTATAGGATGATGCATTTAAAAGAAGGGGATAAAGCTCCTATATTTAAAGGGACGGACCAGCATGGTAATACCGTTTCGTTAAAAGACTTTAAGGGTAAGAAGGTGGTGTTATATTTCTATCCGAAGGATATGACGCCGGGGTGTACGGCGCAGGCCTGTAATCTGCGAGATAACTATGCAGCTTTGCAGCAGGCGGGGTATGTGGTGGTAGGTGTGAGTGCAGACAGTGCGCAACGGCATGCGAAGTTTGCAGAGAAATATGAGCTACCTTTTCCTTTGCTGGCGGATGAGCAGCGGGAGATCATTGAGCAATATGGTGTATGGGGCGAGAAGAAGTTTATGGGACGTGTATTTGACGGTATACACCGGGTAACGTTTGTGATCGATGAAAAAGGAGTGATTGAAAGGATCATTACCAAGCCGAATACAAAGGATCATACTGCGGAGATATTAGGTGCTTAGTGAGGTGTGGTATGGTGTGTTAATTTACACAGCAGATACGATAGGGTGAGGCAACCATTTACGATCAGGTGTCGTATACGGATAGGAAGACCACTCTATTGTTCATTTAATTAAGTGTATTTATGAAGACACGCCTGCCCCTGTTGTTGGCATCGTTATCACTATTATTGCTGTCCTGTACCAAAAAAGAGGCGCCAGCACCTACTCCCCCTGAGGACCCCAATGTTGTGACTGCTAATAATGTTAGCTATACCAACTTTACGAAAGATCTTTTGAAGACCAATTGTTCTGGCTGCCATGGTGGCACGGGGGGTGCTTCGCGGGCGTGGAAGTATGAGGATACTTACGATAATGCGAAGACGAATGGTGCACGTTTGAATGATGCGGTACAATCTGGTCGTATGCCGATAGGCGGCCGTACGCTGACACAGCAGCAGAAGGAGCTGTTGAAGGCATGGATCACGCGGAATATGCCGCAATAGTTGCGGATACTGCGGACACGTAAAAAAAATTATTAAGCATGTAATGCTATGATGCTATGCATACGGTTATCTGCGGATGACCGTATTTTTTTGTGTATAGCGATAAGGTATACCAGCAAAAAGCCTCCCGGTCGGGGAGGCTTTTCTCGTTCCTATCGTAAAGTTGGCGTTATCTCTTTTGACGCTGTTTGCGGAAGAGGTTACCGGTTTTGAAGCGGTTACCTTCCGGGCTACCTACGCGGTCCATTGCGCAACGGAATCCGACAGTATTGGTGGCCATATCTTCTTGCATGAAGCGGCGGCTGCCTGGAGAGAGCCAGTAAGCGCGGTCGTTCCAGCTACCACCTTTGATCACGCGTGATTTATCATTCACGAGGGAGGTGATACCGTAACCATATTGTACCTGGGAGAGGGAGTCACCATCGAGGTAGTTGATCACATCTCCTTTCTGGTAGTTCAGACGGCCGGCACTTTCTTCGTCGGTGATGGCACGCATTTTCAGCATACCGAGGCTATCTTTTTCGGGTTCATTCTCACCATTCATAAGTACGGTTTCGAACTTATTACCGCGGAAGTAGTTGAAGTCATCGCCATCGATAGGGTTGAGGGGACGATATACGTCGAGTACCCATTCGGCTACGTTACCGGACATGTTATAAATACCAAATGTATTGGGGAAGAAGGAGCGGACAGGGCCAGGGATGGAAGCGCGGTCGTTCAGACCACCGGCCATACCCATGTTGTCACCAGATCCACGTTTGAAGTTGGCGAGGAACTGACCTTGCCAGTTGCCACGGCGGATGTCGCGGAGGCCGGCGGTGTTGGTACCCCAGGAGTAGATCTGTTTGTTCATGATCAGCTCTTCTCCACGTTTACCTTCTTTTTTGGAGGAGGAGGGGTTCTGCCCAATGTAACCGAGGGCAGCGTATTCCCATTCTGCTTCAGTGGGGAGGCGGTATGCCGGGAGCATGATACCATCTTCAAACTCTGCGCGGCGGGGGGTGCCATCTGCATTTTTGAACTGGCTTTTGGTGCCTTTGGACATTTTACCAGGGGTGCCTTCATAGAGACCGGCAGTATATGCTTTGGTATCGAAGGTGTTGTCATCGGCCTGGTTGGCTACGTCTGCTTTGGAGAGGAGGCCTTTGTCCATGAGGAGTTTTTCGTTCACCCGGTTGGAGCGCCATTTACAATAGTCGGTGGCCTGTTTCCAAGTTACACCTACTACTGGATAGTCGTTGTATGCCGGGTGGCGGAAGTAGTATTCTACCAGTGGTTCGTTGTATGCCAGTTCGCTACGCCAAACGAGGGTATCGGGCAGTGCTTTGCGGTATACTTCGGGGAAGGATTCGTTGTACACCCTTTTAATCCAGAAGAGGTATTCGCGGTAGTGTACGTTGGATACTTCGGATTCGTCGATGTAGAAGGAGGATACGGTAATACGGCGAGGGATATTATTCCAGTCGCCCATTACATCCTGTTCTGTGGCCCCCATTGCGAAGGTACCACCCTGAACGAATACAAGACCCGGGCCGGTTTGCTGGTCTTTATTTTTAGCTACGGTGAAGCCACCCATCTTTGGGTCGTTATAGCTCCAACCGGTAGCGGAAGATTTATCTTTTTTCTTGCCGAAAAGCCCACCGCCGCCGTCTTTGTTACAAGACGTCATGGATAGCAATATGCCGGTGCCTAGGAGCAATGATACAGAGGTTAATCTACGCATGCGATTCAGCTTTTGTATTTTTCTTTTGATAAACGCAAATGTAATTCTTTTTATTTTATAGCGAAAAAAATTAATCTGTAATTGACCGTTGAAAATGGCCCTGTATCTAGCAGGGAAGCGGCCTTTGCCATTGTTGTGGCGGATCGTTTACGTAAAGATAATATACCATTATCCTAAGTAAAACCAGGTACCGGGAGTGGTTTGATGTTGGTTGGAAACGACGGTTGTGACCGGGTCGTGAAGCGCATCAATGGCCAAGGATATGGATTACACTGGTAGTATTTTATCTAAAGTGTGACGATTACAGCTTTTTCGCAGCCGCTGTAAACATATATATTTTATTTCATTATTTACAGTAGGTTTGTAAAAATGCCAGGATTTCCCAGATGAAATATGTTGTGTTGCTATGCCTATTGATGACCAGCGTTGCGGCGGCGAGTCCTTCAGATGTGTTACGGGGGGATACGTTAGCAGGCGGTGGACGGCCCTATGCGGCGCATTCTGTGCTGGCATCCGGGAGCTGGTATAAGTTAGGGATAACAGCTGGCGGGGTGTATAAGATAGATATTTCCTTATTACAAAGTTTGGGGATCAATACCAACCGGTTGTCTGCCGGAACGATCAGACTATATGGGAACGGTGGGCAGCTATTGCCGGAAGATAATCAGCGCAGCCGCCCGGATGATCTGCGGGAGGTGGCGTTGCAGGTATCGGACGGAGGGGACGGGATATTGGACGGGAATGATTACTTATTATTTTATGCTCCCGGGCCTCATCGCTGGCAATACCAATCTTTTGATGGCAGTTACAGTCATACTTATCATCTCTATAGCGATACTGCCTATTATTTCCTGACGACCGGCGGTGAAGGTAAGCGGATTGCGCAAGAGGGTACTACCGCCGCAGTAAACCGTCGTGTAGACAGTTATGATTACTACGCCTTTTATGAGCAGGATAGTGTGAATCTGCTGAATAGTGGTAAGCAGTGGTGGGGGCGCTCTTTTGGTGACAATGGGGGGCTTACCCGTTATTATCCTTTTACGCTGCCGATGGTGGAAGGGAGCAGTGGTTTGCGTGTGAAGGCGCGGGTAGCAGGTAGAAGTGGTGTCGGGAGCCGTTTTGAGCTAGCGGTGAATGAGGAATTGGCCGGGACTGTTTTTATAGCGCCGGTGAGCGGTAATATTTTTGAAGGGGTGGCCAGTGTGGCCAGTGGTAGTTTTCAGACGGCGGTCCGTACGAAGGACGTGAATATTCGGTTGCGGTTCATACCGAGAGGTGCAGGTGCGCAAGGGTGGCTGGACTACCTGGAGGTGCAGGGGAGGAGTATACTGGCGATGCCAGCGGCGGGGCAACTGGCTTTCCGGGATGCGGGCAGTGTCAATACCGGCGGGGTGGCAGCTTACCAGCTGCGGGTAAAAGGGATGCCTGTGTCGATCTGGGATGTAAGTACTATTGATCAGCCGGTGCAGTTGGAGACGCAAGTGTATGCGGACTCGGTGACGTTCCGCCGAGACTGCGGGCTATTGCGGGAATTTGTAGCGTTTACGCCAGGGGCGGCCATGCGGCCTTTTCCATTGGGGGCGGTAGCGAATCAGGACCTGCATGGCAGCAGCGGAGCGGACATGATCATTATTACCACAGCGGCCTTACTACCGGCGGCGCGGCGGCTGGCGGCCTATCATCAGGCCCATGATGGGCTGAGTGTGCAGGTTACAGACGTGCAGCAGGTATACCTGGAGTTTGCCGGCGGCACTCCTGATCCGACGGCCATCCGGGATTTTCTGAAGATGTATTATGACCGGGGGCAGGCAGGTAAGTACCTGTTACTTTTTGGGGATGCCTCCTATGATTATAAAAACCGGGTAGCAAATAATACTAACCTGGTGCCTACGTGGCAGAGTGCAGCTTCTACGGATGCTATTAATTCCTATGGTACGGATGATTATTACGGGTTCCTCGATGATGATGATGATATCCTTGATAGCGGGCGTAAGAACCTGTTGGATATCGCTATCGGGCGGATACCGGTGCGGCAGTTGGGAGAGGCGGAGCAGGTTGTGGACAAAATAGCAGGATATCACTCGCCGGATCACTTTGGCAGCTGGCGTACGCGGATGATGTTTGTAGCGGATGATGAGGATCACAACCTGCACCTGGAAGATGCGGAGGCGGTAAGTGCAGTGGCTGCTAGGCAGGCGGCGGTGTTGACCGCTGATAAGGTATACCTGGATGCTTTCCCGCAGATAGCGGGAGCAGGGGGGAGTCGCTATCCGGCGGTGAATGAGGCGATCCGTCGTGGGATGAGTAATGGGATGTTGATCTGGAATTATTCGGGGCATGGTAGTTATACGCGGTTGGCAGAGGAGGCGGTGGTAACAGATGCGGCGTTGACAGAATGGAAGACGGCCGGTCATTTACCATTGTTAGTAACGGCGACCTGTGACTTTGCCCCCTTTGATAATCCTGCGATCTTATCGCTGGGAGAAAAGCTACTATTGCAACCTGATGGTGGTGTGATAGCGCTCATGACCACTACGCGTGCTGTATTAGCCTATTCCAATCGGGTGATACACATGAATTATCTACATGCAGCTTTGACACCAGGTGCGTCGGGACGTATGCCCAGTATGGGCATGGCGGCGATGCGGGCAAAGAATGAGACTTATCGTACATCCGGTGATATTGCCAACAACCGGAAGTTCCAACTGCTGGGTGATCCGGCGTTGACATTAGCATTTCCTTCTTATAAGGTGGTAACGGATTCCATCAATGGTATGGCAGTGGGAGCTGGTGTGGATACTTTGCGGGCGTTGGGAATGTATGAAGTAAGCGGACATGTGGAGGATCTAGACGGCAAGCCTGTGACTGACTTTACGGGAATGATCTATAGTACAGTGTATGATAAGCCTTCGGTGAAGCGGACGTTGGGAAATGATCCGGAGAGTGAGGTGGCGGATTATACGGTGCAGCGTAATGTGCTGTATAGCGGCCGGCATACGGTGGCCGGAGGAAAGTTCCGTTATACTTTTGTGGTGCCTAAGGATATTGATTATAAGGCAGGAGAGGGGAAGATCGTGTATTATGCAGCAGGGGAAAAGGTGGACGCCGCTGGTGTGCTGGGCGCTGTGCAGATAGGAGGTACAGCTGTAGCAGATAAGGATGAAACGGGACCTGCTATTAGGGTGTACCTGGACAATGAGTGGTTTAAGGATGGAGGGATCACAGGTGAAAATCCTGTGTTGCTGGTACACCTGGCGGATAGTAGCGGGATCAATACGACGGGATATGGTATTGGGCATCAAATGACAGGAATGTTGGATGGCACAGGTGAATATTTCATTTTAAATGATTATTTTGAAGCATCTTTGAATAGTTACCGCCGGGGAAGTATACGTTATCCGTTGTACAACCTGCCGGAAGGGTGGCATGATCTGGAGGTGAGAGCATGGGATACCTACAACAATTCAGGGAAGGCCAGGATCCGCTTTAAAGTGGTAAAAGCATCCACGCTGGCGATAGAAGAAGCGGGCAACTATCCGAATCCCTTTTATGATGTAACCCGATTTTTCTTTCATCACAACCAACAAGGTCAGTTACTGGAGCTCCATTTAGAGGTATTTACCGGTGCCGGGCAGCTGGTAAAAAGTAAACGAGAGACAATAAAAGTGTCCGGTCAACGTTATGAAGGCATGCTTTGGGATGGTACCTCAAATTCCGGAGCACATGCTGCACCCGGCATATATTATTACAGGCTGACTGTCTCGCAGGAAGGGAGGAAAAGAGTTTTAAGTGGAAAATTAATGCGATTATAGCCTATGCGAGTGTGGTAGGAGCTGATACCAGGTATCCCTGACCTAACCCCAAAATCTTGAATATTACAAATTAGACATTATTTTTACATCCTGTCAAAATATAGAAACTGCATGATCCGTAAGGTAACCTTGAGCCTTGTGTTCATTTATAGTACTTTCGCCAGTTTTGAAACCTCAGCGCAAGACCCAATCAATACCGGACAATTGGACGGTAGGACCAATACTATTAATACCGCTGTTCCCTTTCTGCGAATAGCTCCGGATGCCCGAAGTGGTGCAATGGGGGATGTAGGTATTGCAACTGCTCCAGATGCGAACTCTATTTACTGGAATCTGGCGAAGCTGCCGTTTGCGACTGCGAAGTCGGGGATTTCGGTTACGTATACGCCCTGGCTGAAAGAGTTGGTAAACGACGTCTTCCTGGCTACGGTGAGTGGTTATACCCAACTGGACGAATATCAATCTATTTCTGCTTCCCTGCGATATTTTTCACTGGGTACTATCAACTTTACGGACGTAACCGGTAGTGAGACCGGTTCTTACAGGCCCCGGGAGTTTGCACTAGATGCGGGGTATGCCCGTAAGCTGAGTGAAAACTGGTCTGTTGGTCTGGCCGCCCGTTATATCTATTCCAACCTGGCCAGTGGAGATATTGCCGGTAGGGTAGTACGTCCTGGTAAGGCTTTCAGCACGGATCTGTCTGCCTTTTATACCAAAGAGTATGAAAAGGACGATGGGAATGTAAACAAATGGAACTTCGGGGTCGCGATCACTAACATCGGTACCAAGATATCTTATACACAATCGGCACAATACAAGGACTTTATCCCTACTAACCTGGGTATTGGTACTTCTTATACTTTTGGTCTGGATGAGGCTAGCAAGCTGACTTTTGCGCTGGACATCAACAAGTTGCTGGTGCCTACGCCGGACAGTACAGGCAAATACCGTGAGAAAGGGGTGATCGAAGGGATGTTCTCTTCTTTCGGTGATGCTCCCGGAGGTTTTAAGGAAGAGCTGCAGGAGTTGATGTATTCAGTAGGTGCTGAGTACTGGTACAATGACATGTTTGCGGTACGTGCCGGTTATTTCAATGAAAACAAGAACAAGGGTAACCGGAAATACTTTACGGCAGGTATTGGAATTAAATATGACATTTTCGGGTTGAACTTTTCTTACCTGGTACCTTCTGGTACGGGTATACAAAGAAATCCACTATCTAATACACTGAGATTTAGCCTTACCTTTGACCTTTCACGGTCGGAGGACTAGTATAATAGCATTCAGTATAACTCTTTTTATAAATCCTCCACGCCTTTAGCGGGAGGATTTATAATTTGTGGTAGATTTAGCCGTTGATAGTTGAAAAGCAAGATATTAAAAGAAGGAATATAATATGAGTAAGCTGCGTATCGGATTAGGAGTAGATTTTCACCAGCTGGTGGAAGGCAGGGATTTTTGGTTAGGCGGAGTATTGGTACCGCATTATAAAGGCGCTCTTGGGCATAGCGATGCGGACGTATTGTTACACGCTATCTGTGATGCCTTGTTAGGCGCTGCGAGCCTGGGGGATATCGGTGTACATTTCCCGGATACAGATGCTACCTATAAAAATATCGACAGTAAGATATTACTGGCCCGTACGATGGCATTGATAGCAGAGAAGGGGTACCAGGTTGTGAATATAGACTGCACGTTGTGTTTACAAGCGCCTAAGATCAAAGGGTATGTGCCGCAGATGCAACAGGTTATTGCAGGTATACTGGGGGTGGAGATCGGTGATGTATCAATTAAAGCGACGACTACTGAGCAGTTGGGTTTTGTAGGACGGGAGGAAGGTGTGACGGCGCATGCGGTTGCATTGCTGGAGAAAACCAGCAGATAAGCGGAGATAAATGGGTAATTGGAGTAATTTTGTGTTTAGTATGAGTGTACAAGTAAAGATCATTAACAAATCAGATAATCCGTTGCCGGCCTATGCTACACCGGATGCAGCAGGGATGGACCTGCGGGCGCATCTGGAGGCACCGGTAATACTGGCACCTTTGGAGCGTACGTTGATCCCTACAGGACTGTATATGGAATTACCGGCAGGCTATGAGGCGCAGATAAGGCCGCGTAGTGGGTTGGCGTTCAAACAAGGTTTGACGGTATTGAACACGCCCGGTACTATTGATGCCGACTATAGGGGAGAGATCAAGGTGATATTGATAAATTTATCCAATACGCCACAGACAATCGCTCCGGCAGACCGTATTGCGCAGATGGTGATCGCACCTTTTGTGCAGGCGACCATGGAAGAAGTAGCTGTACTATCTGATACGGAAAGAGGTAGTGGTGGATTTGGACACACTGGAAAATCCTGATACATGCGTGTATGGGTTACCGCTATAGCGATAGCGTGGATGGGTTGGGCTAGCGCCTGTACCGGCGGCAAAAAGGTGGCGTCGCAGCAGGATATTATCCTGAAAAATCCTGCGTTGGTAGAGCAACGGGCTGATAGCTTGTTTTTTGCAGCACAGCGATCGAAGATATTGGGCGATTACCGAACGGCGATCACTCAGTATTCCGATTATCTGCGTTTGAATAAGCGGAATCCCACCGTTTATTATGAATTATCCCGTCTTTTTATTGAAGTGCGTAATCCAGGGTATGCGCTGGCATTTGCCAAACGTGCCGTAATGTTGGATAGCAGCAATAAATGGTTTCAACTGGCATTGGCGGATGCTTTCGGTGTCAATGAGCAATTTGACAGCGCAGCTATCATTTATGACCGGTTAAGCCGGTTATATCCGGAAAGCGAAGACTACCTGTTCAATAAAGGATTATTGCTTTCAAAAGCCAACAAGACTGACCAGGCATTGGCTGTGTTTAATGCGCTGGAAGCTAAAACCGGTGTGGTAGAAGAGCTTACTTATCAGAAACAGCGGTTATTACTAAAGCAAAGCCGGGTGGACGATGCAGCTGCGGAGATCCGCAAGCTGATTGCTTTGTATCCGCAGGAACTGCGTTATTATCATTTGCTGGCAGAAGTCTATGATGCCAATGACCGCATAGCGGATGCCCGTCAGACCTATAAAACCATTCTGTCAAAGGACCCCAATAACCCCCGGGCATTGATCGCCATTGCCAACTATGCCAAAAAGGACGGCGATACGGCTACTTACTGGGGTAGCCTGACGCGGGCGTTTGCTAATCCGGACTATAGCATTGATGATAAAGTGGCTTTTGTATATCCCTACCTGCAGATGTTGCAGATGGATACTTCTAAGTTGCAGGATGGCCTGGAGCTGGCCGGACTGTTGTTGAAAGCACATCCGAATGAAGCGAAGGCCTATGCGTTGATCGCCGATATGTATTCCCAGGTGGACATGCTGGACAGCGCATTGGTCAATTATCATAAAGCGATTACGCTGGACGATACCCGGTTTTCCGTGTGGTACCAGTTGATGTGGATCTATTCCCGGAAAGATGACCCTTCTGCTTTGCTGCGTATCAGTGATACGGTTACGCGTAAGTTCCCCAAGGAATTTATGGGTTTTTATTTCCTGGGGGTCGCCGATTACCTATTACAGCGTTATCCGGCAGCTGTAGCGGCTTTGAACCAATCACTGGTGCTGGGTAACGGAGATAAAAAGTTTGTAGCGGACATTTATTCACTATTGGGGGATGCTTATCATGCTACGGGGCAGCATGCACTTTCAGACAGCAGTTATGAACACGCCTTGATATTGCGGCCCAAAGATGCCGTCGTATTAAATAATTACAGTTATTATCTTTCGTTACGGGGAGAGCATTTAGAGCGGGCGGAAGAGATGTCCAGATTGTCATTGGAGTTGGAACCGGAGAGTGCTACTTATATGGATACTTATGCCTGGGTATTGTTCCGTATGGGGAAATATGATCAGGCACGTATTTGGATAGAGAAGGCATTATCTTATCCGGTAGCACAGCAAAGTCCGGGAATATTGGAACATTACGGGGATATACTATTCAATCTGAAAGAGGTGACCAAAGCCCTCGAATATTGGCAGAAGGCAAAGGATAAGGGTGCTTCTTCCGTAAAACTGGCAAAAAAAATAGCAGAGAAAAGATATATTCACGCTACCGAGCCGGAGTAAAGGCTACCGCAGGGGTAACTGCATTGAGACAAGCTGCTCAAAACAACTAACTACATGAAGCAAACAACAGGCGTATATACATTACTATTGCTGGCAGGTACCTTACTTTTTTCCTGTCGTAGTACCAAGCCGATCGTTCGTACACATTTCCCGGCAGCTGACAGCGCACATATCGTGAAGGACAGCAGTTCCAATGAAGAAGCTGTTGCGTTCAACCGTAACCTGCTTTCCAAGATCAGAGAGCGGCATATTGATTATACTACGTTTTCGGCCAAACTGAAGGTGGACTTCGAAAATGAGAAGCAAAGCCATCAAAATGTCAATACAGTGATCAGGATGAAAAAGGATAGCCTGATCTGGATATCTGTTTCTTTTCCGGTATTGGGGGAGGTTGCGAGGGCTATTATTACGCCGGATAGTTTGAAGGCGTATGACAAATTCAACAAGCGGTTGTATCTGAGAGCATTATCCGATGCACAAGATGTGTTGAATATTCCCTTTGACTTCAAGACGTTACAGGATCTTATCATCGGTAATCCTGTATTCTTGACAGACAGTGTATACCAGGTTGTAAAGACGCCGGCGATCATTTCTTTTAGTTGTGACAGCAGTGCTTTTACCAGTCTTTTCAATGTATTTGCGGATGACTATGTATTGCAGCAAAGTAAGGTAATGGATAAGGGCGCAGGTCAGCAGCGTTCCTGTGAACTTACATATGGAGAGTATAAGGATGCGGGAGGATATAAGTTTGCTACCCGGCGTCGTTTATTTGTGGAGGAGAAAAATATTACCCGGATAGCGATGGAATTCAATAAAGTTGAGTTTAACCAGAGTCTTTCTTTTCCGTTTACAGTGCCTACTTCCGGCTATTCTTTGCAATAGTGGGGGAGAGATTGAAATGGGATCGCGAGGAGGCTATTTGTAATTATCGTTGTATATTTAGCGTTTATAGCAGGAATACATATTACGTCATCTAAAAATAATTATGTTTTGTATCTGAAGAAGTTTATCCCGTTAATATTATTGCTATGGTCGGTACCTGCGTTTCTGCATGCTCAGAATAGCAACCAATCGCGGGAGGAACTTGAGCACCGGAAGAAAGAGTTGCAACGCGAGATAGACGAAGCCAATGCTGAGCTGAGAGATACAAAAAAGTCCACGAAAGAAAGTTTGGGGCAGTTGAGGGCGTTAAAGGACAAGATTGTTTTACGTAGCCGGCTTATCAATAGCATTAACGAAGAGATCAATTTTATTAACGGGGACATCAATACTGCCTACCGGGATGTGAAAACCTTACAAAAAGACCTGGACACCTTAAAGGCGCAATATTCCCAGCTGGTAGTGTATGCTTATAAGAACCGTAGTACTTACGATATATTGAACTTTGTTTTTTCTGCCCAGAGCTTTAACGATGCTGTAAAGCGGTATCAATATCTGAAGCAGTACCGGGAATACCGTCACCGGCAGGCCAGCAATATCATGGAGACGCAGGAGCTGCTGAACAAAAAGATCGCCAGCCTGCAGTCGCAGAAAGATAAGCGGGCGAACACACTGAAAACAGAACAGGACCAACGGGCTACGCTGGAACAGGACAAGAAAGAGAAAGATGAGGTGTTGAATAAACTGAAAGGCCGTGAAAAAGAGCTGGTAGCAGATATTAATCAGCGTAAGAAAGATGCGCAGAAAGTGCAGGCGGCTATCCGGGCAGTTATCCGCCGGGAGATAGAAGAGGCAAGGCGTAAGGCAGCAGAAGAAGCGGCGGCCCGTAAGAAGGCTGCGGAGGAAAAACGCAGGAGAGAAGAGGAAGCCCGTAGAGCGGCGGCTGCAGCAGCGGCGGCAGCGGCCAAAAACAACAATAACGCGTCCAACAATAATCCACCTGTTACAGCTGCTAACCCGCCTGTAACCAAGCCGGTAGAAACACCTACGTCTACCAAATCTCCGGAGCCGGAAAGACCTACACGTAGTGAAAACGTGCTGGAAGCTACCCCGGAAGCACTGGCATTATCAGAGAGTTTTGAGGCCAATCGTGGTAAGCTGCCATGGCCTGTTGACGCCGGTAAGATCACTGGTTACTTCGGGCCTCAACGGCATGCCGTGATCGACCATATCAGTGTAGACAACGATGGTATCATCATCGGTACCCGTAAAGGAGCTAATGTAAAAGCGGTATTTGATGGGGAGGTAATTATCGTACACGTTATACCGGGGGCCGGATATATGGTCACCCTACGCCATGGACAGTACTTTACCAACTATGTAAGGCTGCAATCAGCGTCCGTAAGGAAAGGTGAAAAAGTACGTACGGGGCAGGTGATCGGTACTGCCAGCACCAACGAATTGGAAAATATGGGAGAGGTGGAGTTGCAGATATACAAAGGAGCCTCCAGACAGAACCCACAATTCTGGATACGGAGCAGATAACGCATAATATTTAAGGAAAAATAAAACGGGGCTGTCTCTATAAGAGACAGCCCCGTTTCTTTGTGATATCTGATCGTTATCCTCTGATTACTTTTTCATAAAGGGCTTCATACTGAGGGATGATATTGTCAATATGGAAGCGGCTGGCTTGCGCTAATGCGCCTTTACGCATTGCTGCCAGCTTTTGATCATCTTTCAGCAAACGGATAGCATGAGCCGCCATATCATCAACATCTCCGACGGGGCTCATATAGCCTGTTTCTCCCTGAATATTGATCTCCGGCAAACCACCTGCATTAGAAGAAAGTACCGGCACTTCAGATGCCATTGCCTCTAATGCTGCAAGCCCGAAGCTTTCATATTCGGAAGGAAGTACGAAGAGATCACTGATCGACATTACATCTTCCAGTTGTTCCTGTTTGCCGACAAAACGGATGTCGTCACAGAGTTGTAACTCCCTGCACATGCATTCGATAGTAGGGCGGTCCGGACCATCACCCACCAGTAATAATTTTGCCGGCATTTGTTCTCTTACCTGCTTGAATACCTTTACCACATCGGGTACGCGCTTTACTTTACGGAAGTTAGAAACGTGGAGCAGTATCTTTTCATCATTTGGAGCGATCGCTTTTCTGAAATGAGAAAGGTCGCGGCGTTTGAAGCGTTCTGTATCCACGAAGTTGTAGATAACGTCTATGTCCTTTTGAATCTGGAAGGACTTGTATGTTTCTTCGCGGAGATTTTCTGATACTGCTGTGATAGCATCTGACTCATTGATGGAGAAGGTGACTACCGGTGCGTACGTTTTATCTTTCCCTACCAGTGTGATATCTGTGCCATGCAGGGTGGTGATAAAGGGTACTTTCATTCCCTGTTTGGCTACGATCTGTTTGGCCAGGTAGGCGGTAGAGGCATGCGGGATGGCATAGTGGACGTGTAGCAGGTCGAGCTTTTGGTTCAGTATGACATCTACCATGGTACTGCTCAGGGCAGATTCATAGGGGGGAAAGTCAAAGAGCGGGTAGGTAGGTACTTGTACTTCGTGATAATATATATTGGCGTGAAAGGCGTTAAGTCTTACAGGTTGTTGGTAGGTAATGAAGTGCACCATATGGCCTTTATCAGCCAGTGCTTTACCTAATTCGGTTGCCAGGACTCCACTTCCGCCGTAAGTGGGATAGCATACTATTCCTATGCGCATTTGTTTCCTTTTTTATGAACGCGTAACGTGTTGTTTTTTAGCGCTTCTGCCTGTCAGCAGGTACCCGGTCAGTTCATTTAGCCGACTAACTATTTGGGTCTTTACTTCCAGCTTTGGCGTGTCGAAGGTAGTTTAAAAAATGAATAAACGCATCTTTGCCCTTTTGGGAGGGTAGGATGCTGGCAGTAATCATTTTTATTGCTAGATTTAATGCTGTAATGGAAACCACCTCCAACTTTTAAGCAACCAAATATATTCCCTGATGAAACAGTTTTTTTTACCACTACTTTTAGTATGGGGGATGCCTGTCACGCAAGCCCAGCAGCAAAATGATTCTCTCGCTATTCGTCAGTTGGCGGATGAAGTGCTGACACATAGCACCGCATATGAAAATTTAAGGACGCTAACTAAAAAGGTGGGAGGCCGGTTAGCCGGTTCCCCGCAGATGCTTCAGGCAGAACAATGGGGTGTACAGGCGTTGAAAGCTGCCGGTGCAGATACGGTGTATCTTCAGGCTTGTCAGGTACCCCATTGGGTAAGAGGGGCCAAAGAAGAGGTACGTATCTTAAGTGGAGACAAGAAGAATGGTATTCCCTTACAGGTACTGGCGCTGGGGAATTCCCTGGGTAGTGGTCCAAAGGGCGTTACAGCATCGGTATTGGAAGTAGCATCATTTGATGATCTGGAGACAAAAAAGGATCAGATAAAAGGTAAGATCGTATTCTATAATTATGCGTTTAATCCCAAATTCATTAAGACTTTCAAATCTTATGGAGATGCGGCGCGATATCGTGCGCAAGGTGCCAGCAGGGCGGCTAAATACGGTGCGCTGGCGGTTATCGTACGTTCGATGACACATGGAGCGAATAATTTCCCGCATACTGGATCGATGGTTTATAACGACTCTTTCCCCAAGATACCTGCTGTAGCGATTGGTTTGGAGGATGCCGGTCGTCTGAGCGAGCATATTAAACAGCGACCTACGGATAAGGTATACCTACGTACGAACTGCGAAATGTTGCCAGAGGTGACAGGGCACAATGTGATTGGGGAGTTGAAAGGAAGCGAGTTTCCGAATGAATATATCACCGTGGGGGGCCACCTGGACTCCTGGGATGTCGCCGAAGGCGCACATGATGATGGCACGGGATGTGTACAATCGATCGAGGTATTACGCGCTTTTAAGGCGTTGGGAATAAGGCCGAAACATACTATCCGTGTTGTACTTTTTGCCAATGAAGAAAATGGTGTAAGAGGCGGTCGCAAGTATGCAGAAGCGGCCAAGGCAGCGGGAGAAAAACATCTCTTCGCATTGGAAAGTGATGCAGGTGGATTTTCACCAAGAGGCTTTTCGTTGACTATACCATCGGAAAAACGGGAGAAGGTAAAATCCTGGCGCCCGCTGTTCCTGCCCTATGGCGTATATGATTTTGACGAGCCAGGCGGTGGGACTGATATTGAACCATTGGCTCGTACGTTTAATACTACCATCCTGGCTGAACTTTTACCGGATTCGCAGCGTTATTTTGATGTGCACCATGCGGCCTCCGACGTATTTGAAGCAGTGAACAAAAGAGAGCTGGAGTTAGGCGCTTTGAGCATGGGCGCACTTGTTTACCTGGTAGACAGATACGGTCTCTAAATAGGGTATGGTTATTGATTATTAAGGTCAGAAAAAAATCTATATGCGCAGATTTGTATTCCTGGTTGTCAGTATACTGATATTGGTGGCTGCCGCCTTCGCATTCTACAAATACTACTTCGTATTTGGTAAGGGAGTGAAGGCTGGAGAACTTAACTATTTTGTAGAGAAAGGTTATGTCTTCAAGACCTATGAAGGTCGCCTGATCCAAAGCGGATACAGGTCCAAACAGCCAGGGGCTATACAGTCCAACGAGTTTATGTTTTCTGTAAAAGACGAAAGGGTAGCTCAGCAGCTGATGAAAGCCAGTGGTAAGTCTGTAGAGCTGCACTATAAGGAGTATCTGGGGGCATTACCCTGGAGAGGCTTTAGCAATTTTATCGTTGATAGTGTATTGACTGTCAGCGAACCAACACAATAAATAACATATTGTTAATACGGATCGAAGGTCACATAGCGAGTAGTAACAAGTCGCTATGTGACTTTTTTTATCAGAAGGACTAAAGCATCAAGAAGATAGCAGGACGTTTATGCAGTTCGGGTAGGGATTTTTTCCAGTCTTTGACTGTCTTTGTTTTGATATATTCTTCCGGTCCTGTTATATCTGCTGCAATACACAGCTGGGTGAAGTCCTTACAATTATCGAGAATATCTTTTAGAAGCTGATTATTCCGATAAGGGGTCTCTATAAATATCTGGGTCTGTTTCTTTTTATGTGCGGTAGCTTCCAGGTCGCGTATCGCCTTTACCCGTTCGAAGGGTTTTACTGGCAGATAACCGACAAACTGAAAATGCTGTCCATTCATACCCGACGCCATTAAGGCCAGCAATATGGAACTGGGGCCTACCATAGGAATGACCGGCGCATCTACGCTGTGCGCAATTTGTACGATCAGATGGCCAGGATCAGCGATGGCGGGACACCCCGCTTCACTGATAATACCAACATCCGTACCGCTCAGCAGTAATTTTTTAGCCAATTGTGTATCCGGAGGATGATTTTCATGCATCATATGCAGCTGAAGCTCGTCGATATTAATGTTTCGGTCCAGCGCTTTCAGAAAACGACGGGCGGTTCGTTCATTCTCTACAAAAAATACACGTAACTGCTGTGCGATGCTTGTAATAGCAGCTGGCAACGTATGGAGCGCATCACCGCTTAATACGGTAGGAATAAGATATACTTTACCTAAAGATTGCATCAAAGCAGTTTTTTATCATGGATATGAATAGTGGCGGCGATAACGGCATAGGACGGTGCTAATATCCAGCCAATGACAGGGACGAACATGAACAGGTAAAATACCAGGCCATTACCAAAGGCCATTCCTCTATGCTGTTTGACAAACAAAATACTGTCTTTCATGCTGAGACGATGTCTTTCGCAACTATAATCCAACATAGAAAATCCAAAGAAGTAACACTCTATAAAGAATGCGATCATCGGCGTGATCCAACCAACCAACGGAATAAATGACAATAGGAATATTGCCAGTAGGGAAAGTGTTTGGTACAACAGGTTCCGGAATGACAGCCGTACTCCCCGTACAATATCTTTCATGAATTGTGAGGTGCTGAAGGGGAAATCCTGGTGTTGGAGGATGGCTTCGGTCTTTTCCGAGAGATAAGCAAATAAGGGAGATGCCACTATCAGGAACAGGTACTTATATAAAGAAAAATATAAGACCAGGAATATGATCCGGATGGAGAAACCCAGCAAAATGAAGAAGAAACTAATCCAGCTGCTTTCCATATCCTGGATCCAGGTTTTTACTGGCAACAGATTGAACAGGAATTCCACGAAATCACCAGAATAGCCCCATACAAAGTAAATACCTGTAATAAAGAGCAGACAATAAATGATGCCAGGGACTAAGATCCACTTCCATAGCTTATGTTGCAGAATAAATTGATGTGCCTTACCGTAGGCCTGCACTGATCCAAGTATTTCTCTGAATGAAAACAAGCGCCTTTTTTTTAATGGTAACAGGATAATTATCCTAAGTAACTAATTATCAAGGCAACTAAATTAACAATAAATCGGCAATAGTCGGCAGGCGAGCGCGGGAAAACAAGGGCCTGCACATGGATTTAGGGCGCTAAAGACAGAAAAGCGGTGTTCTGCCCGGTTGGTTCAAGCAAACACCGCTTTTTATATAACGGATTAAGATTGTGTTATTAGAATTTCGGACAGAGGGTTTTGTACTTACTGTTTTCGTTACGCTGACGTATGTAGATAACAGATATCTCCATACCACCCCGGTAGTTGGATGCCGGCTTTAACGTAGATACGTTGGTATCGTAAGAAAGGCCGAATTGAAATCCCTTAAATTCCAAACCTATATATGGGTTCACCGCATCTTTCAACCTGAACCAGCTACCGATATAAAATACGGTAGGGTCATCGCTCATCCCATTTAAGAGGAAACCATAAGCAGCACCCAACGATGTCTCGGAGGCTGTACTCTGTTTCATATATAAGGCACTGGCGTGGATGCGGTTACCGTTGCTACCCACCGGGAAAGAACCGCCACCATGGATGGTCCAGCGGTAGCTCAGCCGGTTGTTGTTCTGCCCCATGAAGGTCTCCGTAGGTTGGGTGACATGATAGTAAGAAGCACCTGCATAAATGTTTGAAGCTTCGCCTACAAGTCCATTATATAAAATACCGACATTCGGATCAAAATAAGAGATCTTAGGATTGACCAGTACCTCGTTGCTCGGAATGGAAGGGTTGAAACCATTATTATCAATCTGATTTTCGAATATCAGTTTGGACATATCCACCCTTTTTTGCACGAAGGCGCCTTGTAGGCCGATAGCCAGGGTATGGTTACCCTCAGGGTCCAATCCTTTATGATAAGCCGTACTAAAAGCAATATAGTTGGAGGTGAGTGCACCGGCCCCACTCCTGTCGTACATCGCCATAATACCTACTCCCCATATATCAGTATAGGAAATAGCATTTTTCAGGATGCCGAAGTCAGCGGCCAGTGTCCCTGTTACATAGGGACTGGCAATGCTTCTCCATTGTGATCTATAATTACCTGAAATACGATAATCACCAGAGAAAAGGCCGGTAAATGCAGGATTGAGCGTCAACGGGGAGGCAAAGAACTGCGAAAAATGCGGGTCTTGCGCCCGAAGCGGGTTTAAATAGAATAGGATGGCTAAAACCAGTAAAGCTTTTTTCATAATAATTTAAGCTTTTCGTATAGGGAGCACATGGCACCGCGTGAAGGTACAAACAAGCATTCATATTTCAAATTAAAACTATATAATAGTTTGTAATTCATTCACAAAGCCTTCCCCGGTGTATGTGCCAAGTGTGATGAGCGCAATGTTGTTATTCAGCCACTTAATAGATAAAGGTTTTCAATTTTTCTTCTTAAGTCGGCTATCTATACCTTTTTCCTTACTTATACTTACTAGTCTTTGCGGTGTTGAAGCGGTAGGTTGGCGCTTATTGTTGCAGTTTATTGCCAAATGCAAGATCTCCTGCATCACCCAGGCCTGGTACAATATACCCTTTGGCAGTTAATTCATCGTCAATATCACCTGCCCATATGCTCAGGTTGGTACTGTCGGTGTTACGTAGCACGTATTCAATGCCAACGGTACAGGCAATGGCTACTACCAGGTGGATATGCTTGGGCTTGCCAATATCCTGCAGGTGTTCGATGGTTTTCACCAGAGAAGCACCGGTGGCCAGCATAGGATCGGACAGAATCACCACTTGTCCATCTATTGATGGACTGGAAACGTACTCCAGGTTGATATCAAAAGAGCCATCTCTGTTGTGTTTGCGGTAAGCAGAGATAAATGCATGGTCTGCTTTATCATAATAATGAAGCAGCCCCTGGTGAAGCGCCAGTCCAGCCCTGAGGATAGTAGCCAGTACAGGTTGTTCTTTTAATACACGGCAGGTTGCGAAGCCCATAGGGGTCTGTACTTCTTTGTCCACATATTCCAGCGTCTTGCTGATCTCGTATGCGGCAATTTCGCCCAGACGTTCCATATTACGACGGAAGCGCATTCTGTCCGTTTGTACGTCAACACTCCTGATCTCGCTTAGCCATTCTCCTACAAGCGAGTTGGTATCACTCAAGTTTATTATCATTTGCTTCTATTTCGAGAGGCAAAATAACAATTTTTTAGGGAGTTCTGGGCATATCTCTGTGTGAAGAAAGTTCACTGCCGGTTGACAGAAGAGGAAGTGATGAATAGGATGACCGCCAGGAGGGTTTATTACGCATATGTACACGTAATAAACCCTGGAACCTTTGCGGAGTAGCTACAGTCTTACTTTTTCAATAATGCGGCCTTTTTGACCAGCTGAATGAATTCCGAGCGATACCCTTCTGGGTCGTTTTCTTTTGACTGGGTCGCTAATGCCAGCACTTCATCAAAGCTGGCATCTCCTTTAAAAGCTGAATTACGTAATAACATGCCAAAGGAAGCTACCGCAGCTGCCATACGGAAATCTGCCGGGGCCTGCTGGATTTGCTGACGGTTAAGTGGTAAGATCTGACTGATCAACTGGCTCTTGTTCGAATCGGGTTGTTTGTACCTGAGTTTTACGGTGAGGACTTCCTCCTTATTATTACGGGTTATATATTCCTGGTATTTTAAAGGGTCTACGGGTGCATTGTCGATACGGCGGGCCTTATTCGTCGGTACGATTTCATATAATGCTGTCACCGTATGCCCGGCTCCCATATCTCCGGCATCTTTTTTATCATCATTGAAATCCTCGTCATGTAGGAGACGGTTCTCATATCCTACCAATCGGTAAGAGCTGACAAAACGTGGGTTAAATTCTATCTGGAGCTTTACATCTTTGGCGATGGTAAATAACGTACCGCCAAACTCAGTAACAAAAGTGCGGCGTGCCTCCTCGAAATTGTCGATGTATGCATAGTTGCCATTGCCTTTGTCTGCCAGCAATTCCAGTTTGTTATCCTTATAATTACCCATACCAAAGCCGAGCACTGACAGGAAAATACCTTTCTCTTTTTCTTTTTCTATGATACGTTGTAATTCGCCATCGCTGGACGCTCCTACATTGAAATCGCCATCAGTAGCCAAGATAACCCGGTTGTTGCCTGACTTGATGAAATGTTCGGCTGCTGTACGGTATGCTAGCTGTATGCCGGCCCCTCCTGCTGTAGAACCACCTGCTTCGAGTTTGTCCAATGCATCGAGGATCGTTGTCTTTTCGTTACCAGCTGTACTCGGTAATACCAGCCCTGCGGCACCTGCATACACCACTATAGATACGTGATCTGCCGGGCGAAGTTGCTGTACCAGCGCCTTGAAGGCCTGCTTTACAAGTGGCAGTTTGTTCGCCGATTCCATAGAGCCTGACACGTCGATGAGGAATACCAGGTTGGACGCGGGAAGTTTATCCGTAGTCACTGACTTACCTTTCAGTGCAATACGTACCAGCTGATTGGATTTATTCCAAGGGCATATAGCCATATCCGTGTAAATAGCCACCGGGGCACCGTCAGTAGGATTTTGATATTTGTAGTCAAAATAATTGATCATCTCCTCCACCCGTATCGCGTCTTCAGGAGGAAGCTGACCGCTGTTGAGAAAACGCCGAACGTTGCTGTAAGATGCCCTGTCTACATCTACTGAGAAAGTGCTGAGCGGCCGGTCCGTTACTTTATGGAAGATGTTTTCGTTTACGGGGCTGTAATCTTCCGTATCTGCTTGCCTGGGTGCCGGGTAATATTCGCGCAATTGAGCTTTCGTGACCGTAACACAGGAATACGCTGTCGAACGTTTGTGCTGAGACGCATAACCTGTTACCACGACCTCCTGCAGCACTTCCCGGGAAGGATCTAAGGTAATGTCGGCCTTGGTCTGACCTTTACGGATCTTGATGGTTTTGGTCTGAAAGCCAATAAAGGCTACTTCCAGGGTGATGGTCGTATCTTTCTGTAGTGCCAGCTGATAATATCCGTCATTGCCACTCACCGTACCCAGACTGCTACCAAGCATGCGTATGGTAACATGCGGAAGCGGATTGCCATTGTCGGAGGCAGTGACCCTGCCCTTTAGCAGGTGTTGCTGTGCGAATACAGAATAGGCTGTCAACAGCACTAGTGATAGGAGAAGGGCATATTTTTTCATGGTGAGATTGCTTTGTTACAGGGGCATGATGCAGAGTAAATACATAATTCCATAAGCACAATCAAAATTTTTGAAAAGAGGATATCGCAGGAATTCCTAAAGCTTTCCTCAATTTTTTACTTTTGCACAAAAAAAGCATGGTTTATAATGTGATAGGCATAATGTCGGGTAGTTCACTGGACGGGCTGGATATCGTTTTTGTTGAGCTGACAGAAGTGCGTGGGAAGTGGGAATATAAGATCAAAGCTGCAGACTGTCAGCCTTATCCGCAGGAATGGGTCGCACAACTGTCTACCGCAACGACAATGCCCGCAAGAGACTATTTGTTATTGCATAGCCGGTATGGCCATTATATAGGACAGCAGATCAATGCATTTATCAGCGCTCATCAGCTGGATCACCAGGTGCATTTTATAGCCAGCCATGGGCACACCACGTTTCATATGCCGGAATCACAGATGACGGCTCAGTTAGGGGATGGAGCAGCTATTACCGCAGAAACAGGACTGCCCGTGATCAACGACCTGCGTGGGATGGATATCGCATTAGGCGGACAGGGAGCTCCGATCGTACCTATGGGAGAAAGATTATTATTGCCCGGATATCAGTTTTACCTCAATCTGGGGGGCATCGCTAATATCTCCGCCCAATCAGAAAACAGTTTTGTCGCCTTTGATGTATGCCCTTGCAATCGCGTACTAAATGCCTTAGCCGAACAACTTGGTAGACCCTATGACGAGGGAGGTCAACTGGCAGCAGGTGGCGTCGCTGACGAAAAACTCAGCACAGCTTTGCAGGCATTACCTTACTATCAGCAGGAATACCCCAAGTCCCTGGCCAATGATTTCGGAACGGATACCATCCTGCCGTTGATCCAGCAATATAAGATATCAGTACAAGGCAAACTCGGTACCTATACACAACATATTGCCGCCCAGGTGGCCGTTGCGGTGGAAAAGATCATTGCCCGTGAAGGATTACCGGCAGGACCGGCTAAAATGCTGGTAACAGGGGGCGGTGCAATGAATAGCTTCCTCGTTAATAGCTTGCAGAAAGCCTTGCAACACCTGGATATAGAAGTGATAGTACCCGATGCACAGACGATCGAATATAAAGAAGCGGTGATAATGGCCCTGATGGGTGCACTCCGTTGGAGACAGGAAAGCAATGTGTTGTCATCCGTAACAGGCGCCTCGAGAGATAGTATCGGAGGCGCATTGTGGGTGATATAGCTACCAAAAGATATATAGCACCGGGCATTACAGGAAACTTCCTGTAATGCCCGGTGTTTTTTATTGTGCAATCACAGGCGTAAAGGCAAAAGCATCCCCGTCAAATAACCCCTGGTCACTGAGTTTGAGGTGAGGGATCACCAGCAGTGCCATAAAGGATAATGTCATAAAGGGGGCTGAAAGCGTACTGCCCAACGCTTTGGCAGCTTCATCAAGCGTGCTGTATTGCGCTGCTACCGTATACCCATCCAGGTTACTCATTAACCCGGCTACCGGTAGTGGTAATAACTTTAACCCTGCACTGCCATAAGCACTGATACCTCCCCGGTAACTGATCACGGCATTTACCGCCTTGCACAAACTATCATCATCTACGCCCACTGCAATGATATTATGACTGTCATGTGCCACAGAAGAGGCTATCGCTCCTTCTGTAAGACCAAAATTGCGGATAAAGCCTGCCGCCACCGGTGCATGATGATAGCGGTTTACCACCGCTATTTTGAGTATATCGCGCGACACGTCCGCTTTTAGCATACCATCAGTTACAGACAACGGCATCTTACTGGAATTCGTAATGAGCTGGCCATCTAATGCTTCCATGACATGTATGGTGACCATATCTTTGCCGTCCGTAGCAGGAATGACGAAGTCCGATGGTACTTTGGGCGTGCATTCAAAATTGTTCACAACA
Source organism: Chitinophaga pendula (assembly GCF_020386615.1). NCBI lineage: Bacteria > Pseudomonadati > Bacteroidota > Chitinophagia > Chitinophagales > Chitinophagaceae > Chitinophaga > Chitinophaga pendula. Next base: position 5,812,930 of record NZ_CP077769.1, on the reverse strand, counting down.
GCCTCATTGATAGAGGAAATAAGGGTTTCCCCTTGCGTAGCTACTTTGATGCCATCAACATAAGTGGTCAGGATATTGAAATCCTGGATGTTGTCGATCACAATGAAGTCAGCAGGATCACCAGGTTGTAACAGTCCTACGTCCAGTTTGTAGTGAGTAACCGGGTTGACACATGCTGCCTGTAGTACCTTGTAAAGGTCCATTCCGAGTGCCAGTGCACGTTTCACCAGCAGGTTGATATGTCCTTGCACCAGGTTGTCCGGGTGCTTGTCATCACTGCAGAACATGATGTGATTATAATGTTCAGGCAACAAAGGTATAAGCGCGTCAAAGTTGAGCGCCGCGCTGCCCTCCCGGATTAATATATGCATACCATGAGCCAGTTTATCCAATGCTTCTTCGGCGGTAAAACATTCGTGGTCTGTACTGATACCAGCTGCAATGTATTGCCGGGCGGCGTCTCCCCGTAATCCCGGAGCATGCCCGTCTACTGGTTTTCCTACAGCCTGGGCAGCAGCGATCTTAGCCATTACCTCCGGCTCTTTTTGCAATACACCGGGAAAGTTCATCATCTCCGTCAGATATCTTATGTCCGGACGTCTTAACAATGCGGCTACCTCCGCTACAGACACCTGTGCGCCTGCAGTCTCAAATGTAGTGGCCGGTACGCAGGAGGGCGCCCCAAAGTTGAACTTGAAAGGTACCCGGCTGCCATTCTCCAACATGTACTCCACACCAGATACGCCCATCACATTGGCAATCTCATGCGGATCGGAAATAGTTCCTACCGTACCATGTACTACCGCAAGCCGGGCAAATTCCGACGGAATCAGCATAGAACTCTCTACATGCACGTGGGCATCAATAAATCCCGGCAGCAGACAGGTATCATAACTTTGTTCATCAGCCTCGATACGGCTGATACGTCCCTGCTCTACGTAAATAGTACCAGGATAAGTACGCCTCCCCCGGACGTCAATGATATTACCAGAAATGTGAAAGGTGTTCATAACGACAAAACTAAGGCCCTTAAAGGGGGTGACAAAACAAATAAACCTGCGAAAATAAAAACATAGGCAAAAAAGAATAGATTTGTGACCTAAACCTCTAAAAACAATACAAATATGAAAAAGCTCAAGACGTTAACCCTGTTACTGGGAGCACTGGCGCTAGCATTTACCACACAAGCACAAAGCGCAGATGAGATCGTAGCCAAATACGTTGACGCTATTGGCGGGGCTGAAAAACTGAAAGGGCTGAAAACACTGCAGCAAGAGGTGGTAATGGAAATCCAGGGTATGGAGATCCCCATGAAAACCTGGTCCATCAACAACCAGGCTACCCGCGTAGAATTCGAAGTAATGGGTACTACTAACGTACAGGTAGTTACCAAAACTGGCGGCTGGAGCCAGATGCCCGTTCAGAATCAACCGGACCCTAAAGAAACAGATACCGCTACTCTCCGTCTCGGACAGGCACAACTGGACCTCACCGGCTTATATGACTATAAAACAAAAGGTAAAAAAGTAGAATTCAAAGGCAAAGAGACCGTAGATGGTAAAGAACTGTACAAACTACAGGTGACAAACACTAACGGCGTTACTGCAAACATGTTTATCGATCCTGCCACGAACTACCTGGTTAGAATAGAAACCAAAACTGCCATCAATGGCCAGGATATTCAAACCGTTACCACACTCAGCGACTATCAGAAAACTGACTACGGTTTCGCTTATCCGTCTTCTACCAGCGTAGAACCTTCCGGTATGAAACTGACAGTTAAAAAAGTAGAAGTGAATAAACCAATCGATGAAAGCATTTTCAAAATGCCAGCTAAATAATTTTTAGTATATTCGAAATACATACAGGGAGTCCGACACACAGCGGACTCCCTTTTTTATTACCGACTGTCTGTGAACCATATACCCCTCAAACCTGTTCTGATCTTATGAAAAGCTATACTATCACTTGCCTGCTGGCAGTAGGCTGTCTGCAGACGCTACATACGCAGGCACAAACTGCCGATGACATCCTGAAGAAATATATCGCCGCCAGGGGAGGAGAGCAGCTGCTGAAAGGAGTAAAGTCCCTCTACATTGAAGGAGAGTGTAAGGTAAAAGGTATCAAAGGCTCCATCCGGAGCTGGGCCGTAGATGACGCGGGCAGGCGTATCGAAATGAGCATCCTGACAACCAGGTTCACAACCGCTGTCACAAAAAACAATGGCTGGACACAAATAGGAGAGAAGGGTACCGCCAAAGTCATGACAGACAAAGAATTAAATAATAACAACAAAGGCCTGGACCTCTCCGACCTCGCCGGCTATAAGGAGAAAGGGAAGGTCGCTACCCTGAAAGGCAAAGAAACGGTTAATGGAAAGCCGGTATATAAGATACTGGTGACTGGTGGTAATGAACCCGCGCGCGAGATGTTTATAGATGCCGTCAGCTACCTGCCGGTGCGGATACAAACCAATAAGATGGTCGATGGAAAAGAGACCTACGAAACAATGGAATACGGCGAATATAAAAAGACTCCTGGAGGATATGTATACGCCGGAAAATCATATGCTAAAGAAGCAGGGTTATCCATCACTGTTACTCGCGTAGATGTAAATCTACCAGTCAATAATGATCTCTTCAAGGCTCCCAGATAATGGAAGAGGTAAAGGGAATAGCGGTATATCCCCTTTACACCACTCAGGAGTATTGCGCCAGCATAGCTTTTGCCTCAGCGGCGATCTTATCCGCCAGTTCCCGGGGCTGTAATATTTTTACATTGGCACCATAACTTAACAGCATCATAACCAGCTCATGATTGATGACTACGTTGAGCGATACACGACATTCCTCTTCATTGTCAATGATCACCTCCTGTGAGGTATGGATGGGCTGGGATTTGATATAATGACCCTGCTTGGGCGTGAAGGCCAGCAATACCTCTTCAGGTTTCCCTTCCGGAACGGTGATACCAATGGCGTGTTTGTAATAGTTGGCGTCGTCGAAATTCTTTTCGTCAAAATGTTTGTTGGTCGGCCACATATCCACAATACGATCCAGTGCAAAAGTGAGCAAAGTACCCCCCTTAGCCCGCTGGCTCTTCCCGATCAGGTAGAACCGGTGCTGGTATTCACGTACATGATAAGGCTCCACCCAGTGCTCCTTCGGCTCTTTCCGCTCAAAACTATGATAGGCAATACGGATCACTTCCAATTCCTTAATGGCTTCCACAATGGTCGGAATATGTTCCGCTCCCTTATATTGGTTCGTTCTCGCAAACTTGATCAATCCCTTATGTTGCAGCGCCTCCCGGTTCATCTTCAGGCTGGCAGCTATTTTGAGAATCGCATCTTCAAATTGCTGCACCACCGGCAGACTTCTGAATTGTTCCAATATACCAATTGCTATTTCCAACCCCTGCAGATCCGCTTCATCTATAGGCATGTTGCTGATCGAAAAACTATCGTCTTCATAGCTATAGGTACCCGCACTCCGGTTGTATACAATAGGGGCCATATAATTAAGCTCCGGATCATGGCGCATATCCTGTATATCCTTCTGTATAGTGCGGGTCGAAATAGCAGCGCCCATCTTTTCAGACACAAACTCGATCAGGTCCTCCAGCTTGGGTTTGGAAAGCCGCTTGTTGCGTAGCCGTTCATCTATCCATCTATAGCGGGATACCGCATCCTTATTCTTGGGCATGAGGGTTTTATTTTGACTGGCAAAATACGCATTCAGTCGCTGAAATAACCATTTTTTGATCAAATTATCACTACGCATATCCCCTGCGTGATGGCGTAAGATATTTGTACTGTTATCACTATAAACCTGACAGTTATGAGTAAGGTAAAAACAGTAACAGTAACAGCCTATCAAGCCATCTCCATCAGCCAGATCATCCTCGATGAATCTAACTACCTGACCTTTTGGGGACACCTCAAAAAGGACAATGAATGGCACCCTTGTGACTTTGTAACTACCTACGAAGTACTCAATACTATGTTACGATACGCGCAGGATACCTCCGATGACATGCAAATGAGCATCGTTAAACGACTGGAGGAAATGCACCAAATACCCGAAATGATCGACCTGGAAGCCGAACTAGGATACCCCGTCGTCTTCAGTCAGCTGGGTTTCTCTTTCGCCCGCCCCCGCTATCAGCAACAGGACGACTGGGTAGAATACACCGGAGAAGAGTGCTACTTCATAGAAAAAGTAACACCTGTCATCCCCATCCACCCCCCAACACCTGCTGCCAACAACAATTATGACGAACGAATAGATAAATGTATGGACCTCTTATCCAAAAACTATGAACTCTATCTGGGCTATCTCGAACTCGAATTCGAAGAAGAAACCGCCCGCGTTAAATCCGATCTCTCCGACGATCTCAAGTATACTATGGCCTACTGCGCCTGGCAAAAGGCGAAGGCCGCTTAAAACTACCAGTAACCCGTAATCGTACGTAGCAGATCTTTCATCCATTGAACAATAACCCACAACTCATCCGTTTAATGTCCCCCGTCCCCCTCATCCTGCGTTGGACCCCCCGGATTCATCCATAATCCCCAATGCATTGGATGTTGATTAATGATCCCTACCCATTAATCAATGGTTGACTGCTTGTTGACCCCCTCACCGTCCCTGGCCACTCCAGCCAGGGACTTTTTTTGAAAAAACTCCCCTAAAGTCTATAAAATTTGTAGGAAATCGTTATTTTTGGTAACCTAAATGGCAAAATTATGAGCTTAAGACTAGGAGATATAGCGCCTAACTTCCAGGCCAAAACCACCCAAGGAGATATAGACTTTCATGAATTCCTGGGTGACAGTTGGGGTGTCCTCTTTTCCCATCCGGCAGACTTTACCCCCGTTTGTACCACAGAACTGGGTAGAACAGCCCTCCTCAAAGAGGAATTTGCTAAAAGAAACGTAAAAGTCCTCGCACTCAGCGTAGACCCCCTCGATAAACACCAAAGCTGGATAGGCGATATCAACGAAACCCAGCACTGCGACGTTACATTCCCCATCATCGCCGATGAGGATAAAAAAGTCGCTAACCTCTACGACATGATCCATCCTAACGCTTCAGAGACCTTCACCGTAAGATCCCTGTTCGTAATCGGACCCGATAAAAAAGTGAAACTTACCATCACTTACCCTGCCTCTACCGGTAGGAACTTCCATGAAGTACTGCGCGTGATCGACTCCCTGCAACTGACCGCTAAATATAGCGTAGCCACCCCTGCAGACTGGAAAGATGGCGAAGACGTGATCGTCGTACCCGCCGTCCCCACCGAAGACATCCCCGCCAAGTTCCCGAAAGGACACAAGATCATCAAACCTTACCTACGTACGACGCCACAACCTAATAAATAGGTCATTCATGAAGCGATTCGTTCAGTGGTTGGTTAATTGGTTGAGGCCCAAACAAAAGGACGCTCAACAAAACAAGAGAGTAGAGCCTCCTCGCTATAAATGGGTAGAAGGCTTTTATTCATAAATTTTTTTAATGGTTGGTTTTTGATTTTTACGAAACGGGGATTTCTCCCCGTTTTTCTTTTAATACCACCTCCCAAAACAAACACCAACATAAAAAGGAAAGGCGCCGTATCATACAGCGCCTTTCCTTTTTATGAACAGATAACAAATTATTCCCCCTGATCCTCTTGCACAACAGCCGACACCGCAGCACTGCCACCACCACGCTTACGCAGCTGGGTAAGCACCGCCTGGATGTCTTTAGGCAATGGAGCTTCCACTACCATCTCCTTACCACTCATATCCGTAAAATGCAACTGCCAGGCATGAAGTCCTAACCTGCCCAACAATGGACGCTCCTCTTCCGTGAACTTGCCCATCTTGTATTTCTTCTTAATAGCAGAGAGATAAATACCCTTAGGACTACCATACAGCTCATCTACCACGATCGGATGCCCCACATGTTTCATATGCACACGGATCTGATGCGTACGGCCCGTATGTATCTGCATCCTCACCAGGCTGTACTGACCAAAAGTCTCCAGCGTCTCATAGTCCGTATGGGACGGCTTCCCCTTAGCATTGGTCACCATCTTACCCTTCTGCACCGGGTGCTCCATAATAGGCACTTTTATGCTGCCCACAGGAGGCTCCGGCTGACTATGTACAAGCCCCAGGTAAAACTTCTTGACCTGCCGCCCCTCAAATAGTTGCGAAAAGTATTTATGTGCCTCCTCATGCCGCGCAAAAACCAACACCCCACTGGTGTCCTTATCCAGTCGGTGCACCGTAAATATATCTCTGTATAATTTTCTCAGTAAAGTTAGCAACGCCGGTATCTCACTATCATGACGATCCTGGATGGTCAGCAAACCCGCCGGCTTATTCACCACAATATAATCTTCCGTTTCTGCTATAATATGATCTTGAATTCGCATAGATGTTGCTGTCAGCCTATTTAAAATGCTTCAGTAATATGATTTCCTTCTCTGTCAGGAAACGCCATCTGCCCCTGTTGACATTCTTCTTGGTAAGACCGGCATACATCACACGATCCAGCTTTTCCACACTGTACTCCAGGTGCTCGAATATACGGCGCACAATACGGTTCTTACCACTATGGATCTCTATCCCTACTTCGGCTTTGTTCTTAGGATCAATATATCCCAACGCATCCACCAACGCCACACCGTCTTCCAGTGGTACACCGTTCAGTATCTTTTCAAAGTCTGCTTTGGTAAGCGCCTTGTCCAGCCCTACCTGGTAGATCTTTTTGATATTGTGTTTCGGATGCGCCAGCTTCTGCGCCAGCTCTCCATCATTAGTCAACAATAATAACCCCGAAGTATTCCTGTCCAGACGTCCCACAGGATATACCCGCTCCTCAGTCGCATCAGCGATCAGCTCCATCACCGTCTGGCGACCCTCGGGATCATCTGTCGTAGTAATATACCCCTTAGGTTTATTCAGCAGTATATATACCAGGTTCTTCTGTATATGTATTTTCTTACCTACCAGTTTTACATTATCCTTGTCCGTTACCTTGAAAGCGGGTTCCATTACCACCTGATCGTTAACCGTTACTTTGCCCGCTTTGATATGGTCTACCGCTTTCCTCCGGGAACAAATGCCGCAGTGAGCAAGATATTTATTCAATGGCATTTCCCCAGCCACTCCATTTCCTTCAGCCGATTGCTTCCTGGCAGTCTTTTTATAAGGGACCGTCTCTTTCACTTCTCCATCATGCTCGCTGCGCTGCTGCCTGCTGGCTTGTTTACGATCTTGCTTCTCCGCAAACCGCTCATTGGTATTGTCAAAATATTTCTTCCGGTTAAATCCGCTGGGCGTCTCCCGCGGAGTATCCTTGAAGCTTTTCCCTGCACCACCACGCTGAACAGGCGTTTTTTCCCTCTTTTCAGATTTGTTATCACGGAAGCTCTCCGATTTGTTACCATCGCGGAAGCCCTCAGATTTATTATCGCGGAAAGTGTCAGGCTTATTACCACGGAAACCTTCTGATTTATTACCTCGGAAACCACCCTCAGTGCCTTTGCCACGAAAGGTAGGTTTGTTACCTCTTTCTGTACCAGCACCTTCGGATTGCTCCCGTTTCTCCCTTCTCTCAATTTTTTCTCCCTTATCTCCTCTTTCCCCTTTCTCTAATAGACGGGCAGGTTTGCGCCCCGCACGCTCAACACCAACGTCCGGACGACCTGGCTTGTTGCTATGGGATTTATTCTCTTTAAATGGAGAAAAGCCTTTCACGGCAGGTTTGTTCTTTTTCATGTATGTCTTTTAAACTTTGCTGCATTACTGCAGTAATAAACGTCAATTTGATAATTATTTGTTGGCTAGCTGTCCACAGGCTGCATCGATATCTTTACCACGGCTGCGGCGCAAACGGGCATTCACCCGGTTCTTACTAAGGTATTGCATGAATGACTCCGCAACATCCTCGTCAGGCTTCTGGAACCGTGCGTTGTCAATAGGATTGTACTCGATGATGTTAACCAGGTCGGCAGGGACCTGACGATATACCTTGATCAGTTCATCCGCATCCTTCTGGGAATCGTTAAAATCCCTGAATAGAATGTACTCGAATGATATCTGGTTCTCCGTCGCTTTATAAAAATAGTTAAGCGCCTCGATCAGTACTTCCAGGTTGTTGGTATCATTGATCGGCATGATCTCACTACGCTTTTTGTCATTGGCAGCATGAAGCGATAATGCCAGGTTGAACTTCACCTGGTCGTCGCCCAGCTGTTTGATCATCTTAGCCACACCGGCAGTAGATACAGTAATACGTTTGGGAGACATCGCCAACCCTCCGTCCGGAGAAGTGATACGGGCAATGGACTGCAATACGTTCTTATAGTTCAGCAACGGCTCTCCCATACCCATGAACACAATGTTGGTCAGCTTCTTACCAGATGCCGCCATCGCCTGCTCATTCAACAATACCACTTCATCATATATCTCGTCATAGTCCAGGTTACGTTTCCTGTCCATATAACCGGTCGCACAGAACTTACAGCTCAGGCTACATCCCACCTGCGACGATACACAAGCCGTCTGACGGGTATCCGTGGGAATAAGCACCCCCTCCACAAAATGACCGTCATGCAGCTGGAACCGGTTCTTGATAGTGCCGTCCGTACTCTGCTGTGTGGCATTTATCCGCACCGCCGGCAACTCAAAATGCTCCTGCAAAGTGGTCCGCAACTGCTTGGATAAATTCGTCATCGCCTCAAAACTGGTCGCATGCTTCACCCAGATCCATTCATACACCTGCTTGGCACGAAAGGCCTTTTCATTGATCGTCACAAAATAGGCCTGCATCTCCGACAGGCTCATATGACGTATGTTCTTTTTAACAGACTTCATCAGATTGTTATAACAAGTGGTCGTAAACAGGTTCCCCCGCCTCGTATGTATTGTAAATTGTAAACTTTCTATTGTACTTTCTTTAGCGCTAAGCTAATAACCATTAGATCATTTCATTATATGAGTAAGTGGCTACCTTACGGCAGTCGGAAAGCAACCGCAAAGATAAGGTAATTTAACCACAGTCGGCCAGCCAACCCCCTCACCCCCTCCGTCCCTTGCCGATGGACTAATTTCCCTACATTTACAGCCTCAATTTTAATATCCATGCAAGCAGCATATATAGTAGACGCAGTCCGTACACCTATCGGCCGCTATGGCGGCGCCCTCAGCACCGTTCGGCCAGATGACATGCTGGCCCATATGATCAAAGCATTGGTCAATCGCAATCCCTCCCTAGATACTGCAGCCATAGAAGATGTAATCGCCGGCGCTGCCAACCAGGCGGGTGAAGATAACCGCGACGTAGCCCGTATGGCCGCCCTGCTGGCTGGCCTGCCCGTAACAGTCGGGGGCAACACCGTCAACCGCCTCTGCGCATCCGGCCTCCAGGCCATCATGGATGCCGCCCGCGCTATCATGTGCGGCGAAGGAGATGCTTACCTCGCCGGTGGCGTGGAAAGTATGACCCGTGCCCCCTTCGTCATGGCCAAATCCGATGGCCCCTTCTCCCGTAAAACAGAAATATTCGACTCTACCATAGGATGGCGCTTTAACAACAAAAAACTGACAGATCTATACTATCCCTATTCCATGGGAGAAACCGCAGAAAACGTCGCCAGACAATGGAACGTCAGCCGCGAAGACCAGGATCAGTTCGCCTTCGACAGCCAACGCAAATACAAACAGGCACTCGACGCTGGTAAATGGACGGAAGAGATCATCCCCGTAGAAATCACTCCCAACAAAGAAGAACCCGTGCTCTTCTCTAAAGATGAACACCCGCGCGAAACTTCCCTCGAAAAACTGGCTGGCCTCAGACCTGCCTTCGCCAAAGATGGCAGCGTTACCGCTGGCAACTCCTCCGGGATCAACGATGGCGCCGCGATGGTGATGATTGTATCCGAAGCCGCCCTCAAACGTTTCAATCTTACACCGCTGGCACGGATAAAAGCAATGGCCGTAGCAGGTGTAGACCCATCCATCATGGGCATCGGCCCGGTACCGGCTTCCCGTAAAGCACTACAAAGAGCCGGCATCACCACCGCCAGCCTCGACCTCATCGAACTCAACGAAGCTTTCGCTTCACAATCCCTGGCTTGCATGCGCGACCTCGAACTCGATCCGTCAAAAGTAAATGTCAACGGAGGGGCCATCTCTATCGGCCACCCGCTCGGATGTAGCGGCGCCCGTATCACCGCCACCTTATTGCACGAGATGAAACGTCATGACAATGCCCGCCTCGGACTCGCCACCATGTGTGTAGGAGTCGGACAAGGCGCCGCCGTCGTATTCGAAAAATGCTGACGCAACAGCAGGAACCCATTCCTATGGCCGCAACACAACGTTCCCGTTTTATATGGGGAGTGACAATCGTTTTTATCGGCGCAGTATGCTTCTCCGCAAAGGCCATTCTGGTTAAGCTGGCCTACCGCGCCGGAAATATAGATGCGGTAGCAGTGCTCATGCTCCGCATGCTCTTCTCCTTGCCCTTTTATGCAGCCACCGCCTGGTACCTCGCCCGGCATACCAGCAATGTGCGCCTTACCTCCCGCCAATGGCTGCAGATAGGCGTACTGGGCCTGGTAGGCTATTACGCCAGCTCCATCCTCGACTTCATGGGCCTGCAGTATATCTCCGCCGGCCTCGAAAGACTGATCCTGTTTACCTATCCCACCTTCGCATTGCTGATGTCCGCCTTCTACCTGAAGAAAAAGATCAGCCGCACTCAGTGGCTGGCGCTGGCAGCCGCTTATACCGGTATCCTCATCGCCTTTACCGGCGACATACGACAGGAAGGATGGGGCCCCGGTCTCGTCACCGGTAGCGTACTAATGGTAGGATGCGCGCTCGCCTATGCCTTTTATATCGTAGGCAGCGGCGAACTGATCCCACAGGTAGGGGTGATGAAGTTTACCGCCTATGCCCTTATGTTCTCCTCCATGGGCGTATTCATCCATTACCTGGCCCGCTATGGCTGGCAAATGCCGGATACCAATGCCCACGTCTACTGGCTCTGCCTCATAATGGCACTATTCGCTACCGTACTACCCACATTCATGATATCGGCAGGCGTAAAGAGGGTGGGCGCTAATAACGCAGCCATCATCGCTAGTGTAGGCCCCGTAGCGACAATCATACAGGCTTACTTTTTCCTGGGAGAAGCCATCACCGTCAGCCAGCTAAGCGGCACCGCCCTCGTACTCGCCGGCGTATTGATAATAGGTTGGAAAGGAACTGAAAAGGGGGGAAAATAAAACGAGCGGTCGTATATACGGCCGCCCGTTGATGGCAAGCAAAAAAGGATTACAAACAAATCTGTTTCTCCGTCATCATCTTTCGGAGATTTATTAAGCCGTAGCGCATACGACCTAATGCCGTATTGATACTCACCTGCGTGAGATCAGCAATTTCTTTAAAACTCAATTCCGCATAATGACGCAGAATGATCACCTCCCGCTGCTCCTCCGGCAACATATCCAGCATCTTACGCACCCGGTCATGGCTCTGACGCATAATGAGCTTGTCCTCCGCACATCCATCACTGAAACTCAGCACATTAAAAATATCCTTGTCATCTCCGGTCTTGATCACCGGCGTCCGCTTGATCTTCCGGAAATGATCCACACATAGATTGTGAGCAATACGCATAGCCCACGGCAGAAACTTCCCCTTCTCCGTATACCTTTCTGCTCGTATAGTATCAATCACCTTAATGAAAGTATCCTGGAAGATATCCTCCGCCAGAAAGGGATCTTTTACCAATAATATAATGGAAGTGAATAACTTATCTTTGTGCCGGTGAACTAATTCCTCCAATGCCGAAGTGTGTCCTTTCTTAAAAAGGGTGATTAATTGCTCATCACTCAATTTGTACATTATTTGCATAAACTTCTACAATAGACGGGTTAGTAAATACGTATACGGACTTATCTGTCTGTAGGTTGTTTTTTTGTGTAGAGTTTATGCTATAGCAAGTAGTTTATTTGTTAAAAAGTGTAAACGTCTGTCTGGTCTAAGGTATAGGAACTATTCTTGATGCGATCTAATGCAAATATAATCGAATAGTTGAGAAAAACAACTGCAGCAAGGGCAAATTTGACCGCTTAGTAACGTAAAATAGCACAAAAGTTGTGGGTCTAACTTCACTGCGAAATTTACGCGGAATCCGTTACTTTCGAACTCTCAAAAAATGCATTCCTCGCTTTCGGTTTTTTCGAGGAACTTTGCTACAGAATCATGCGTACAAAAAGTAAACAAAACGAGACTGCAATTGATCCACAATCAGTTAGCACACAAGATCATATCTTCATCAAAGGGGCCCGCGTCCATAACCTTAAAAATGTAAGCGTCACCATACCACGAAGCAAACTCGTCGTGGTAACAGGCGTATCCGGTTCCGGGAAATCTTCCCTCACCATGGATACCCTCTACGCGGAAGGCCAACGACGTTATGCCGAAAGCCTTAGCTCATACGCCCGTCAATTCCTCATGCGTATGAACAAACCCGATGTCGACTACATTAAAGGAATCTGCCCGGCCATCGCCATTGAACAGAAGGTCATCACCCGCACCCCACGGTCTACCGTAGGGTCCATGACAGAAATATATGACTACCTCCGACTCCTCTACGCCCGCGCAGGTAGAACTTACTCGCCCGTATCCGGCCGCGAAGTGAAAAAACAGGAGGTCAGCGATGTCGTAGACTATATCAGCAAACTGCCCCACGGCGCTAAAGTGCTGGTACTCGTACCCTTCCGCAGACATGCCAAACGCGATGTCAAAGAAGAACTCAACATCCTCATGCAGAAAGGCTTCTCCCGACTTTACATCTACAACAAGAAAGAAACAGAACTGGTTCGTATAGAAGACCTGCTGGAAGAAAAGAAACCTGCCGTACCAGAAACCGCTTACGTGCTGATAGACAGGCTGGTAGTCAAAGAATTCGAAGAAGAAGATAAACACCGTATCGCAGATAGCGTACAAACCTCCTTCTATGAAAGCGAAGGCGACTGCCTCCTCGAAGTAGATGGCAAACAGGTACACTTCTCCAACCGGTACGAACTCGATGGCGTACAGTTCGAAGAACCCATGCCTAACCTCTTCTCCTTCAATAACCCTTACGGCGCCTGCCCCACCTGCGAAGGCTTCGGACAAGTGCTGGGTATCGATGCCGACCTCGTTATACCAGACAAACGACTCAGCGTCTACGAAGGCGCCATTGCCCCCTGGAGAGGCGAAAAAATGGGCGAATACAAAGAAGCTCTCATAAAAGCATCCCGCAAATTCAGCTTCCCCGTTCATAAACCCATCGCCGAACTGACAGACGAACAATACAACCTCCTCTGGACCGGTAATGACTTCTTCTACGGCCTCAACGAGTTCTTTAAGATGGTAGAACAAAACCTCTATAAAGTACAATACCGCGTGCTGCAATCACGCTACAGAGGTCGTACCGTCTGCCCTGACTGCCACGGTGGCCGCCTCCGCAAAGAAGCCCTCTATATCAAAGTAGGAGGCAAAACCATCTCCGAACTCGTACAACTCCCCGTACAAGACCTCAAAAACTGGTTCGATCAACTCGACCTCAACGAATACGACGCCCAAGTAGCAAAACGTATCCTCATTGAGATCAACCACCGGCTCAAAACACTGCTGGACGTAGGCCTGGGATACCTGACACTCAATCGTGTCGCCAACACACTCAGCGGCGGCGAAAGCCAGCGTATCCAGCTCACACGCTCCCTGGGCAGCAACCTGACCAACTCCCTCTATATACTCGATGAACCTAGTATCGGCCTGCACGCACGCGATACCCACCGGCTCATCTCCGTACTCAAAGAACTCCGCGACCTGGGAAATACCGTCGTAGTCGTAGAACACGACGAACAAATGATGGAAGAAGCAGACCATATCATCGATATGGGACCCCTCGCCAGCCACCTGGGTGGAGAAGTCATCTTCTCCGGCTCCTATCCCGAAATACTCAAAGATGGTAAAAGCCTCACCGGCAAATACCTCAGCGGGCACATGCGTATCGACCCGCCCGCCAGAACCCGCAAATGGAAAAAAGCTATCACCCTCGAAGGCTGCCGCCAGCATAACCTGAAAAATATCGATGTCGATTTCCCATTAGGCGTCCTCTGCGTAGTCAGCGGCGTAAGCGGCTCCGGTAAAACCACCCTCGTAAAACAAATACTCTACCCCGCCCTCATGAAACTTAAGGGCGAATTCGCAGAAAGAGTAGGACAACATCGCGCACTAAAAGGGGCCATGGATGATATCACCCAGATCGAAATGATCGATCAGAACCCCATCGGCAAATCCTCCCGGTCTAACCCCGTTACCTATATCAAGGCATACGACGAGATCCGGGACCTCTACGCCAAACAGCCACTCAGCAAAATGAGAGGCTTCCAACCCAAACACTTCTCGTTTAACGTAGATGGCGGCCGCTGCGACGCTTGTAAAGGAGAGGGCGAAGTGATCGTGGAAATGCAGTTCCTCGCCGATGTACACCTCACCTGCGAAAGCTGCGGGGGCAAAAAGTTTAAAGAAGAAGTACTGGAAGTAACCTATAAAGGCAAAAATATCTACGACGTACTCGAAATGGGCGTCGATGAAGCCCTCGAATTCTTCGCAGATGAAAAGGATGTCATCAATAAGATCCGCCCACTCAACAGTGTAGGCCTCGGATATGTCAAACTGGGACAAAGCAGCGATACCCTCAGCGGTGGAGAAGCACAGCGCGTAAAACTGGCCTCCTTCCTCGGCAAAGGAAAAGCCCAGGGGCATATCCTGTTCATCTTCGACGAACCCACCACCGGCCTCCACTTCCATGATATCAAAAAATTGCTCGACTCCTTCAATGCCCTCATAGAACAAGGACATTCCGTGCTCGTCATCGAACACAACCTCGATGTCATCCGCAGCGCCGACTGGTTAATAGACCTCGGCCCCGAAGGTGGCGCCGGCGGCGGTAACCTGCTCTATGCCGGCGTACCCGACGGCCTCAAAAAGGTAAAAGAAAGCTATACCGGTCAGTTCCTCTGATCAGGATACACATAACAAAAAAAGACATGGGCAGATCCGATCAGGTCTGCCCATGCCTTTTGGATACCTATATCATTCCTATAACATTCCTGTATCATTCGTATAACATTCGTATAATGTTTGTATAAGCTACGCCTATCCAAACTTATACAACGGGTATACAACAGGTATACCTCGCCTATACAATGACTATAGAACGCTTATACAACGCTTATAGAATGCTTATACAAGCCTGCTATAACGTATTGATTATTAGTTTTTTAGATTATTTTTTGAACGTAACTGGTTGACAGTCAATTCGAAATAGGAGAGGGAGGGGGAAACAAGCTGCCCATGGCCATCCCACGGGCAGGTATAAAACGATCGCAGGATTAACGCAACCTGTCCAGTGATTTAATAAGCTTTTCATCCTTATAGATACCCCGCGCCGCCAGGAACAGGAATATCAGGATCAGGATAGGCAAAAATGCCGCAGGCAGGTAGGTTGCAGACGTAATCACTTTGCCCTGGGTGCCCAGCGCATTGGCATGATCCTGCACCTTGAAGTACTGCAGCACAACAGCGCCAATCGACAATACCACATTAAGCACCGTCAGGCGAAACTGCAACTTACGGTTCTTAAACAGGAAAATGCTGATCACCGCCAGTAACACAATCACCATATACAACACAAATACAAGATAGCTGGACTGGGCATTGAAGTTACTCGTCGAACCATCGCTCAGCTTAGCCGTCCACAGATTGAAAAACCAGGTGGCCACACCAGCCCCCGCTGCCAGTAGTAAATAAAGACTCTGAATGCGTTGTATCATGATATTCCTAAATGTTTAACATCGTAAAAGTAAGTAATTCCTATGAACCTACTCATTAGTTGTACCCCTGTTCTTTACATACTTCGTATATTGCACCCCCAATAACAATCTTTATATGGCCAAAAAACTGAATAAGCAAGATGCGTTAGACTATCATGCTTTGGGGCGTCCCGGTAAGATAGAAGTGATACCTACGAAAAATACCAAAACACAATGGGACCTTTCCCTGGCCTACTCGCCGGGTGTTGCAGAACCCTGCAAGGAAATCCATAGAGACGTAGAAAATGTTTATAAGTATACAGCCAAAGGTAACCTCGTTGCCGTGATTAGCAACGGTACCGCCGTATTGGGCCTGGGCAACATAGGCCCCGAAGCCGGCAAACCCGTAATGGAAGGAAAAGGCGTATTATTCAAAATATTCGCCGATATCGATGTGTTCGACATCGAACTCAATACCACCGATGTAGACGAATTCGTGAAAGTAGTAAAAGCAATGGAACCTACTTTCGGCGGTATCAACCTCGAAGATATCAAAAGCCCTGAGTGCTTCGCCATCGAAGAGCGCCTGCGCAAAGAGCTCAAAATACCCATCATGCACGACGATCAGCACGGTACCGCCATCATCTCCGGCGCCGCCCTGCTGAATGCCCTCGAACTCGTAAAAAAGAAGATAGAAAAAGTAAAGATCGTAGTCAACGGTGCCGGCGCTGCCGCCATGGCATGTGTCAGACTATACGTAGCACTCGGCGCCAAACACGAAAACTTCGTCCTCTTCGATAAAGATGGCGTGATCAACCACGATCGTAACGATATTACCGATATGCACCGCCAGTTCGCCACCTCCTCCAAGGTGAAAACACTGGCAGATGCCATCAAAGGCGCCGACGTATTCATCGGCCTCTCCGTAGGCAATGTCGTAACACCCGAAATGGTGAAAAGCATGGCCAAACACCCCATCGTGTTCGCAATGGCCAACCCCGACCCCGAAATCGCCTACGAAACCGCCAAACTGGCCCGCCCAGATGTTATCATGGCGACCGGCCGCTCCGACTACCCTAACCAGGTCAACAACGTACTGGGATTCCCATACATCTTCCGCGGTGCCCTCGACGTAAGAGCTACCCAGATCAACGAAGAAATGAAACTGGCCGCCGTAAGAGCACTCGCCAGCCTGGCCAAACAACCCGTACCCGATATCGTAAACCTGGCATACAACGAACGTAACCTCTTCTTCGGACCTAATTATATCATCCCAAAACCGCTCGATCCCCGCCTGCTAAGCGTAGTAGCGCCGGCTGTCGCTAAAGCGGCAATGGACAGCGGTGTCGCACAACACCCCATCACCAACTGGGAAGCATATCGCGAAGAACTCAATAACCGCCTCGGCATCGATAACCACCTCTTCCGCGTGATCGGCTCCAAAGCCCGTAAAGATCCGCGTAAAGTCGTATTCGCAGAAGCAGATAACCTGAAAGTACTCAAAGCAGCACAGGTAGTACGCGATGAAGGTATCGCCTATCCTATCCTGCTGGGTAATGAAGCACGTATCCGCGCACTCGCAGAAGAAAATGGTATCGAAATAGACGACACCGTGATCATCGATCCCAAGAGCGATGAAATGCACGACAAACGTCACGAATACGGTGAACTGTTCTTCAAAAAACGCCAACGTAAAGGATTCAACCTCTATGAGGCCAAAAAGATCATGCGCGAACGTAACTACTTCGGCTGCATGATGGTCGAAACAGGCGACGCAGATGCACTCATCTCCGGCCTCACACGCAAATACCCCGATACCATCCGCCCCGCCCTTCAGGTGATCGGCATGGAAGAAGGTACCAAACGTGTAGCCGGTATGTATATCATCAATACCAAACGCGGCCCGCTCTTCCTCGCAGATACCACCATCAACTTCAATCCTACTGCCGAAGAACTCGCAGATATCACCTTACTCGTCGCCAAAGAAGTACAACAGTTCAATATCACACCACGTATTGCCATGTTGTCCTATTCTAACTTCGGCTCCAGCCCCACTCCCGAAGCACAGCTGGTTGCCAAAGCACGCGAAATAGTAAAACAAAAAGATCCTACCCTCATCGTAGATGGTGAAATTCAGGCGGCAATGGCTTTCAATAAAGAAATACTGAAAGATAACTATCCCTTTACCGAACTGATAGGCGAAGAAGTCAATACTCTCATCTTCCCGAACCTAACCGCCGGTAACGTAGCCTACAACCTCCTCCAGGAAGTTGCCGGCTTCGATTCCATCGGTCCCATCCTGCTAGGCATGAAAAAACCAGTACACATCCTCCAGCTCGGAAGTAGTGTACGCCAGATCGTTAACATGGTGAATATCGCAGTAGTCGATGCACAACACAAATGTTGCAAAGAAGCAGTAGCCGCAGATATAAAGAAAAAGAAAAAGTAAAAAGATAACAACGTATAGCAAAAGCCGTCAGTTCCATCACTGACGGCTTTTGCTATCGCATACTAGAAGCATACCTAATATCGCCATTCTCCGCTTTTTCGTATATTGAGTATCATACATTCCATATACTATGGGCTTTGCACAAATAACCCCCAGCAGCTTTAATAATGTGCGGCTGAATGACCATATCACTAACTACCCTGATTGCATACATCTGTCTGATTATGTATACAATGAACTGTTCCACACCTCGGAGAATGATAATTTCTATTTTATACCCAATACAAATGTCCAAAGCACGGATATCAATGTGAAATATGCCTTCGCCTTTGTCAACGGCAACGGCTTCATCAAAGGACTAACCCTCTTTATTGACGATCACGACAGAACCTCCCTGCCTAAACTGGAAGCCATTTTCGGCGTTATTTACTCCGTCGGCCTGAGCGGACTGCAAGGCATGGCTCACTATTTCTGGTGTACCAGCGATGGTACCCAGGTCGGATTTGCTAACATCGATATAGATTGGAGCGTCGCCGGTTTTATGGTATCCATGTTAAATATCATCCCGCTGCCAGCCACCCTGGATGATCAGCAGCAACCCGCTATTTTTTTCCGGTCCCGGAAATAAGACCAGTACCTAACCCCGCTCATATTACCAAATTGTTAACCCTGAAAATCGAATAGGAATACCTTCTTTCTCGAACGTACTCTTTGTGTAAATACTCCTTTCCCGGGATCTATGAACAAACAACTATTAGATAAATTCTTTAAAGGACAATGCACAGAAGAGGAAGCTGAACAGGTAGAGACCTGGCTTTCCGGACCTGACACTGCTCTGTTAGATGAGTTAATGAATGAGAAATGGTCTGAGGCAAACGAACCCGTGAGATTGACCCCCAGAAAAAGCAAGCGTTGGTATGGAGCCGTAGCGGCAGCGATAATAGGTACACTGGCACTCGTCACACTTTGTTGGCAACCACGTACACCGCACCAGCCATTTGCCCTGAAATGGGATACCCTCGTTAACAAGACCAACACTATACAACAACTCCGACTGTCAGATGGAACTGAAGTCTGGCTCAATTCCAACTCCTCTCTTACTTACCATCAATATTATAATGGTCTGCAAAGAGAATTGTGGTTAAAAGGAGAAGCCTACTTCCAAGTGGTCAAAGATGATAGACATCCATTCCTGGTGCACGCCGGAAGTTTGACAACCACCGTACTCGGAACTGCATTTAATATATCAACAGCTAACAAAGCTGACGGAAGTATCCAAGTGAGTTTGATAGAAGGGAAAGTAGCAGTAAGCTCAAAAGATGTATTTAGAGAAATATTGTTACCCGGACAAATGTTGCAATATGCAGAAGGTAAAACTCCACAGTTACTCAGGTTTGCTAAAGACGAAGTGCTGGATTGGAAACGTAAAAAGATCTTTTTCGATAACACCATGCTTGGCGACGCACTCGCCAGATTACAACAACGGTACAATTGCCGTATAGTACTGGAAGACTCAATACTGTGTAAAAAGAAGATCTCAGGGGAGTTCAGTAGGGACATGTCGCTCGAAAATATTCTATCAACTATGGAATATGTACACAACATCACGTTTGTACGCGTGAATGAAAGTACATATCAGGTACAAAAAAAATAAACCTCTGAGCAGGAACATTTAATTAAACAAATATTATAAAGTACAATCGTATGCAAAAATCTACTAACAGATTTTGTACAAGGAGAATTATGTCATGTAGTGTCATCTGCCTCGTAGTTTCACTGATCAGCCTAGTGCCAGGCAAAGTGATGGCACAATCGTATAGATCCCTTACCGATAAAGTACAGCTGTATATGGCAAAAGCTACTGCAGCAGAAGTGGTAAAGTCATTACAACAACAAACACCTTACACCTTTATCTATGATCCTGAGTACCTGCAACAATGCACACTCAGCGACCTGAAATTTCAAGGTGCCGCCCTCGGCGACGTATTGGCTTATATAGACAATAACGCACCGCTGGACATCGAACTGACTAAAAATAATACCATTGCCATCCGTAAAGGAAATGCCGATAAACCCGCTGCCAAAACCAATGGCCATGTCGCCGGTAAAGTAGTGGACAGCAAAAATGAACCCTTACCCGGTGTAACCATCACCACCCAAAGCGGACAAGGCACCGTCACCAACGTAGATGGTACCTACAACATAACATTACCGCCTGGAGTATACAACCTCACCTTTAGCTATGTGTCGTTTGATACCCGCAAAGTAACAGAAGTGACAGTAGACGAAAAAGGAGTGACACCACTCGATATCGTGATGAAAAGCAGCAGCTCACAGCTGAAGGCAGTAACTGTTACGGCTAACTACCGCAAGACTTCCATCGAAGGACTGTATGCTATGCAAAAAAATAATCCTGCTATCTCTGATGGTATCAGCGCAGAACAGATCGCACGCACACCAGATAAAAATATTGGTGAAGTGCTTAAACGTGTAACTGGTCTGGCCACTATGGATAATAAATATGTAGTAGTACGCGGACTCAGCGAACGCTACAACCAGGCCGTATTGAATGGCCAGGTAATGCCCAGCACAGAACTAAACAGAAAAAACTTTAGCTTCGATATTATCCCTTCTAATATCGTAGAAAACGTAACCGTTGTAAAAACAATCACCCCTGATCGTAATGCTGATTTCGGCGGCGGTCTCGTAGAAGTAAATACCCTGGATATCCCTACTGAAAACTTTCTTAACCTCTCCATAGGCGCAAGCTATAACGATAAAACAGTAGGAAAGGACTTCCTGGCCTTATCACTCAGCAACAGAGAATATACTGCACAGGCCGGCAAACATCGGTTCCTGCTCGGTACCCTCGACTGGAAAGATCGCGACGATATAGTAGCAAGCTATAACAAACAGGGAAAAAATCCATCCCTCTTCAGCAATAACTGGGGCGTTGCTAAATTCAAAGCACCCATCTCCCCAAACTATCAGGCCTCATTCGGACGTGTTATACGCACAGGAGCTGGCCAACAATGGGGAATCGTAGCTAGCGCCAGCTATAGAAATACATTGGCAACCCAAGACGTAATCCTGGGTAGAGAAGGATTTGAAGAGGCTGCCGATTCAGAAGAAAGCAAACGCCGCCAATTCAAAGGACAACGATATGGATTCACCACCAACCTCGGAGGAATGATTGGAATAGGTTACAGAAATGAAAAGAACAGAATAGGATTTCAATCCATGTACCTCCGCACACTGGATCAGCAGTTCATACTAGGAACAGGACAGAATGGAAAATTCGGCTCAGATAATACATTGGGATATTTTGACCTGGCTATGCAAACCACTCTTTGGCAAAATCAGTTAAAAGGTGAACATGCCATCGGTAACAAAGGAGTGAAGATCAAATGGGTAGGTAGCTATCTGAAGTTAGACAGACAGAAACCCGATAATCACATGATGTTGGCCGATTATAAACAAGCAGATGGCGCCGGCATCAATGACTATAATATTTCTACTTTCGGAAGCAACTTCGCTGAAGGCGCCCTCCGCTGGTGGAGCCGCGCATTGGAAAATAACTATAACTGGGACGCAGCTGTGTCCGTACCGTTTAAATTCAATGCAGGTAACGTAGCCTTCGAAAATACATTCAAAGGAGGTTATGCCGGGTGGAATAAAGACAGACTGTTCTTCGTACTGAATACTGCTTCTAAAATAGATAATAAAGAAACAAATTACCTGCCTTTAGGCCAGGTATTCACTCCCGCCAATAATGTACAGGTAGATATCATCCGCTTCGGCGATAATTTTAAAAAACGCTCCGCATCTCTGCATGCATTGTATGCCATGCTGGATAATAAGATCGGTAATAAATTCAGATTGGTATGGGGCTTAAGAGCAGAGTATTATAACCTGAACCGCGTAAATGATAACCTGGATTCACTATTCCAGGGCCTTACCAAAGGCCGTCCTGGCTTCGATTACTCCGACCTCACAAACAGAGAACCCAACTGGCGCTTCTTCCCATCTGCTAACCTCACCTATTCACTAACACCGTCCATGAACATCCGGGCAGCATACTCCCAAAGTATCATCCGGCCTGACCTGAGAGAGCTATCCGTTTTTAAAGAATATGACTTTGAATTAGGTGGCGATTATACCTCTCAGATCGTTAGGTCTACAACAATCAAACATATAGACCTGCGATATGAATGGTACCCAGGACCAGGTGAAATACTTTCTGCTTCATTGTTCTATAAACACCTGGACTACCCCATGGAAATATACCGGATCAATACCCTGAATAGCTATGAACTGAAAAATAGTAAAATGGCAAAGAACTATGGTGTCGAGCTGGAAGCAAGAAAAACACTCGCCTTCACAAACATACCGGTAATCCGTAACCTGACACTCTACGGAAACTTTACCTACCTCGATTCCCGCGTAAAACGTATGGATATTACTACCGGTTTCTTAGACCCTAATCAGCCTAATAAAATTTTGTTGAGAGAAGTAGTAGGTAAAGAAGAAAAACGCCCTCAGATGGGAGCCAGCAACTATATGGTCAATGCAGGCATATTCTATGATAACAATCCGGTATCTGTTAGCGTAAGCTACAACAGCGTAACCAATCGCGTCTTCGTACCAAACACTGATTATGAGTTTTCTTTGATGGAACGCCCCCTACAGGCACTCGACGCGCAGGTCGCGGTGAGATTACTCAAGCAGAAAGCGGAAATAAAATTGAATGTAAGCAACCTGCTGAATAGTTACTCAGTACTTTATAGAAACCAATATACAGCTGAAGAATTACAATCCTTTAAAGATGGTGGCGCACCGAGTGCCGCTCAGCTGAAATATAACCCGAAAACCGACCTGTTGAACTTTAAAGCATCACCAGGAAGGACAACTAGTGTAACCTTTAGTTATAGATTTTAAGTTCTTACGCGCGTACGTCGAAATATACCCTGATCAGGTATGTAGTCATTTATCCAATTTCATTATTTGTTTAACTTAAAAAATTGACAAATCCCATGAACAAGAAGCCCTTAGTTGTAACCCTTATGTCAACCGCCGTGTTGGGCATGATGTTGGCTACTTCCTGTAAGAAAGACAACACCGATCTGACAAATGATCGCACTGTTTCCGCCGCAGGTCCTTCTGGCCCTTCCGGTAGCTGCCCTGATAGCACCATCACTGGTGTGATCACCGCTAACCTGAACCTGAAAAGCTGCAGAGTATACAAACTGCAAGGCCTGGTTTACGTTGCAAACAACGCTACTCTTACCATCGAACCAGGTACTACTATCAAAGGTATCAAAGGTGCTGCCGGTCAACCAGGTGGTGGCCTGATCATTACCCGCGGTTCTAAACTGATCGCTCAAGGTACGGAGACTGATCCTATCATCTTCACTTCTAATGAAGCTGTACCTGCTTCCGGCGATTGGAGCGGTATCGTACTGCTAGGTAAAGCACCTACCAACCACCCATCTGCTGTAATCGTAGAAGGTATCACTAATAATCCTCCTGCTGATGCTACTTATGGCGGCCCTACCAACAACGATCCTAACGACAACTCAGGTATTCTGAAGTATGTAAGAATCGAATACGCTGGTTATGAACTGGCTACTGATAACGAACTGAACGGTCTGACACTGGCTGGCGTTGGTAAAGGAACTACCCTGGATTATATCGAAGTATACAAATCTAATGATGACGCTTTCGAATTCTTCGGTGGTACTGTAGACGCTTCTCACCTGCTCGCTATCGACGCACTGGATGACCTGTTCGATACAGACAATGGCTACTCTGGTAAAATCTCTTATGCACTGGGTGTATCTGACCTTTCCCGCGCTGACAAAAGCCAGTCTAACGGTTTCGAAAGCGATAACAACGCTAATGGCGATCCACTGAGCCCTTACACTCACCCTACTTATGAGTTCGTAACCATCGTTGGTCAACCTTCTCAAGCTGCTGCTTCTATCACTAACGGTGCTCCTTCTACTACTGGTAGATATGGTCGCGCTGCTCACCTGAGAAGAAATGCTGAATTCGCAATCAACAGATCTATCTTCCTGGGCTTCAACTACGGTATCTCTCTGGATACTCAAAGACCAGTTGGTGCTGCTGTTAATACCAAAACCAAATACGATAATGGCATCTCTACCCTGACTGCTAACTTCGTTCAAGCCTTCATCCTGCCTTATGCTACTGAAGTGAATGGTTCTGGTTATACTGCAATCACTCCGACTTCTGGTAACGCAGGTTTCACTTCTGCTAACCCGAACGCTAACATCGGTCTGAACAATCCTTTCGGTACAACTCGTACTGTTAATAACTACATTCCAAATGCACTGTCTTCTGCTAAAGCTTTTGGCGCATTCCCCACAGGAAGCACCACATGGGCTAACGGTTGGAGCAGATTCTAACCTCTTTTCATCAAAACAACGTATAGAACTTGCTTCTATACGTTGTTTCCATTGAATGTTAATTCCAGGATTTTCATAAAACAGTACTCCGGTAATAATGAAACATCGATAGGTACAAAATCAATTTTTAATAATAATCTGAATTTCTGAATTATCAATTTTTAAAGTATGCATCTGTTTATCAAACGCCTTTCCCTTTTCGTTGCTGTATTAATATTGGCAGTTTCCTGCCGCAAGGGCGAATTAGCTGAAGATCACTATTTCGGGAAAGTAAAACTAAACTTATTGAAACTTCCCGGAACCCCAGATGTAATAGTACGATTCAATGATAAACAACTCGATACCGTACTCCTTAACGGTACTACCATCGATAATGGTCAATTCATAATTCAGGCAAATCAACAGGGCAAACTTTCCATTTTCGATGCCAGAACAAACAAGTTTATTATTGATACATTAATAACGATCCCCTCTAATAGCTCGCAGGACTTCAGACTGGCCTACAGCCCCGAGCTTGGTTTATGCACCTTTGTAGGCACAGGAAATACCACCTTGCCGGCAGACTCCGTGTATATCCAGTTTTCAAATAGACTGAGCCAGAAATTTTATCCCAAACCGAAATACAATATTCAATTCGTTTACATCGATCCGAATACAGGAGAAATAGTACCCTCTCCGGTTGAAATAAAAGGCCTGGAAAGAGGCGCGCTAAGCAAAGGCATTACCAAATTCAGGGTGCAGGACGAAAAGGGACAGGGAATTACCTATGGCGCTAGGATCGTAGATGCCGAAACAGGAGATCCTATATTCCAGCCTGGTATAGGCACCGACCTGTTCCTTTTGGGAATAGACCAAAGCGTAGCAAGTAAAACCGTTATAGTTTTCCTTCAAGACGATGAATCAGGCGACCTCACCAGAATCTCCGTCATAGAACTATAAACGATTACATCGCAACTTTCTTTGCTTGTTGACCCCCTTTTCTTTCCCCTTTCCTAATGGAAGCAACCTGCTATATAGGTTAACCCCGCCTGTGCCGTTGTACGCCCCTTCTAACAAACCCATATTTTGCCGATTAACTTCGGCGCTGTCTATACCCATCGTAACCTACATATACTTTAATGAGTTTAAACCCGCTAACAATGAAATACAACATCTTTTCATTACCGCTATTAATGCCCGCCTTATTAAGTATCACTCTTACCGTTTCCTGTAAAAAAGACAACAAACAGGATATCCAATCAAATCGTGTAGTATCGGCCGGTGGCCCCTCCGGCCCGGCTGGCGCATGTGGCGAAACTACCCTCACAGGAGTGATCACTCAGAATACGACACTCAAAAGCTGCATGATATACAAACTGAGCGGCATCGTTTATGTCGCTAATAACGCCGTACTTACCATTGAACCCGGTACGTTGATAAAAGGCATAAAAAGCACCACTCCAGGTAATCAAGGCGGAGGCCTTGTTATTACTCAAGGCGCTCAGATCATTGCAGAAGGGACCGTTACAGATCCCATTGTCTTCACCTCTTACGAAGCAACGCCGGCATCCGGCGATTGGGCTGGAGTAACGATCGTAGGTAAAGCACCTACCAATTACCCCGCTCCGGTATTACCTCCAGGTATCGGTAGCGCAATTGTGCCGGGTGTAACATTTGGCGGTGCTGGCAATAACATCCCTAATGATAACTCCGGTATGCTAAAATACATCCGCATCGAATATGCAGGGTATGAATTGAGCACCGACAATAGCATGAGTGGTCTTATCCTGGCTGGCGTCGGTAGAGGTACCCTGTTAGATTATATAGAAATATATAAATCTAAGGGAGATGCTTTTAGCTTTCTGGGCGGCACGGTAAATGCTTCACACCTGTTAGCAATAGACCCACTGGATGAACTGTTTGTAACCACAAGAGGATATACAGGAACATTGAACTTCGCGCTAGGCGTCATGGATATTGGCAGAGCAGACAAAAGCCGGTCAAATGGCATAGAAAGCGATAATGCCCCCGGTGGATCCCCACTTTTACCAAATACGCATCCGGTGTATAATTACTTCACGATAGTAGGACTTCCTAACCAGTCAGCAGCTTCCATTACCAATGGTATCCCATCAGGCATAGGTCGATATGGTCATGCTGCCTATTTGAAGAATAATACAGAGTTTGATATTAATAAATCCATCTTCCTGGGCTTCAACTATGGTATCGTGTTAAGCAGTACCACACCACTGACAGGTCCTAACACTAAAACAAAATATGACAATGGTATATCAACATTAACAAACAATTTTGTACACGCCTACATCGCTCCGTATGTGGAAGAAACAGCTACCGGTCTCATACCATTTATCCCGATGCCTGGTAATATCGGCTATACTACACCCGCGCCTAATACCGATCTGCTACTGGCTAATCCATACGGCTCAACACGTAGTATCAGCAACTTCATTCCTACTCCTCTTTCTCCTGCTAAAACAGCCGGTGCATTCCCTACCGGCAACATTACTTGGGCTAACGGATGGACAAGGTTATAACATATCAGCAACAACGTACAGGGCATAGCCCTGTACGTTACTTCGGTAATATCATGATACTGTTAACCGCCGCTTTATCCCGGGAATCATAAATAGACGAGCGAACGGCTGCAGGTATATTTTCATTACTCACCCGCCCATTGCCATCGATAAGCGACAGCGCTTTGGCCAGCAACGGGTCTCGCGTATCTCCTAAAGCAGCTAGCGGCAACACACTCAACTCATCCAGTTTGTACTGTGGCGTAATACCTTGTGTATACCCTCCCTCCCCATTCGCATTGGCTAACCGGTAGGTCAATGGATGCATGATCCAGGAAATACGTTTGGTATTCCGCATGTCACTGATGATAACAGCCCCCTTATCCTTCCCCCAGGTAGTCGCACCTATCTGTATAACGGTCGTATATGGTTTCAGGTTATTGATCAGTAACTCCGCAGCAGATACCGTCTGCCGCCCGCTCAGGATAAATACCCGCGACAGATTAAGCCGCCCTCCGGACAAACTATTGAATGAAATAGGGTCACCGGTCTCCGGCACAGATAACGTAGTCGCAAAACTCAAAGTCCGCGTCGGAAAACGGCTATTGCCCGTGTACTTCACAAAAGGGCTGCCCTCCTTTACCCCCGGGGCAATCATCGCAGCCATCATCGCAGCACCAGCCAGACTACCACCCGCATTATAACGCAGATCAATGATCAACTCCTGTACCCCCTTACGCTTAAAATCCTCAAAAGCCGCCAGCACATAGTTATTATACCCGTCATTAAACGCATTATAAAATAGATATCCCACTTTGACAGCACCACTGTTAAACACCTTAGTCGTATATAAAGGGCTCGCCGTCTGTCGCTGCCGTTGCAACTGTACCAGCGGCTGCTCTACAAAACTGCCGTTCGTCAAGATCGCCGGCGTCAGCGTACTTATCTCGGCCTTCAACATCTCATCACTCAGCCTCACGGCATTATCAGCGGTAAGCACCGTTTCATTAATGCGGGTAAAATAATCCCCTCGCTTTAACCCTCCGGCCGCTGCATAAGAACCCGGTACCACCAGCTTCACCACACCGATCACTCCACCAGTAGGTGGCCAGTTGACAATAGTGTAATCAACACCATACTTGTTCAGCATATCATAGGTGATCGTTTGCGGATCTGAAGGATTGTAAATAAAGGAGAACAGGTCCTCCCGGTTCTTAAGACCATTGAAAAATACCTGCGTCTCTTGGTTCTTATCCGGTTGACCAGGTAACTGATCATTCCACAAATAGAAATAACGCATGCTGTCTAATACCCAACCGTTGATCTCCTGCTGTGTGACAGGACCCGTAGGTACATAGGGGACATCGTCTTTTTTACGGCAACTGATGAGTAAGATCAGGCTGAAAAGGGCTAAAGGGAGGATAACAGTATTTCGCATAGGAAAGCTCTTTTGCCGGCGACAGCCGGAAGATATAAATATAAGCGTGGTATGTTATATCAATGTTAAGTAGGAGAATGTTTTTTGTCTTAATTTTCAGTAACTTATAGACGACTATGCAGCATATTTCCCGGAAAAAGATATTCTTCCCGCTCAATCCAGCCTTTCGCAAATACCTCAAGCTATACGAACGGGAGGTGAAACTCCCCGTATCGTACGAGGAGTTGAAATATTATGATAATGGCATACCCGTATATGATAAGGACGGAAAAGATACCCTTTGGGAAACCGTCTTCTATCCGCAAAGCATGATGACCAACCTGCACGCCGGCTTGAAACGTATCTATTCCATCCTCAAAGCTGGAGGCGATGAAGGCGCAGAAGAACACCTGCATATCGAACGGATCGACTACTGCACCTTCGGTAATTCCCACCCTTTCCGTATTAAGATCGTTAACAACTATAACGAGGTATACGACTATTTCTATATAAAAATAGCAGATGCCTCCCGCATCTACGGGCTCGAACTGGAACACATCCTGTCTCCCTACTGGATGAACTTCCTGGTAGATGGTAATACCCTGGTGGAAGAACATATAGCAGGTGTACCCGGCGATCAGTTCATCCTGCACTACCTGCATCGCCCAGAATTCAACCCCAAACGTATCGCTAAAGAGTTCGTCAAATTCAACGAACGCTGCTTCGTCCGCCTGCTGGGCGACATGCGCTCCTACAACTTCATATTCGATATCACCCCCGATTTCGATGACGTACAATTCCGGATCCGTGCCATAGACTTCGATCAGCAGTTCTACGAAGGCAAACGGACCCTCTATATGCCCCAGTACTTTAAGGAAAACAGGGTTTTTGTAGAGCTGGCTATGCAACACCTCAATGCCGAAGTAGTGAAACAATACCAGCAGGAAGAAAGGGCCCTGATCGCCCGCCGGATGAAAGTGCAACGCCACCGCATCAAAGATCTTCGCGACGTCATCATGGCAGATCGTGTATCCTTCCCCGAAAAGATCCAGCAACTGGGCGATGAACTGGCCCAATACTACGGCGACAAAGTGTTCGCCCGGTGTAAAACCATGGGAGAGATCATCGAACGGAGCCTCAAACGTTTATTGGTACAAAGCCTCAAATAAGAGGGCCGATAAAAAAATCCCAGCCCCGGACGCGGTACATTTACTATTTCCTATCTTTGGTCAGTTATGGAGTTCAAATTCTTCTATCATTTCGGGAAATACCTCCTGATGCTGAAAGGTATGTTCTCGAAACCCGAGAACGGCAAGATGTACTGGAAACAATTCATGCAGCAATGCGTGGAAATAGGTATAGGCTCACTGGGTATCGTATTTATTATCTCCCTGTTCATGGGAGGCGTAACCACATTACAGACCGCCTACCAGCTGATAAGCCCCATCATTCCCAAAAGCACCATCGCACAGATCGTTAGGGACACTATTATATTGGAATTCGCCCCCACCCTCACTTGTATCGTACTGGCAGGGGTGATCGGCTCCAAAATTGCCTCCGAACTGGGGAATATGCGTATATCCGAACAGATCGATGCCCTGGAGATCATGGGGATCAATACCAAAGGATACCTCGTTCTTCCCAAGATAATGGCAGCACTGCTCACCATTCCCTGCCTGGTCATCATCGCCGGATTCCTGGGTATCTTCGGTGGTAAACTGGCTGGGGTAGTAGCCGGTATCATCTCCAATGAACAGTTCTTGAGAGGTTTAAGGCAGGAATTCAAAGCATATAACGTATTCTTCGCCTTAAGCAAATCATATACTTTTGCTTTCATTATTGCCAGCGTATCCGCCTACTATGGCTACAACGTGCAAGGTGGCGCCCTGGAAATAGGAAAGGCGAGCACCACCTCAGTAGTAGTAAGCTGCGTGCTGATCCTCTTTGCCGACTATGCACTTTCAGCCGTACTGCTCTGATGAGTAGTAAGCAACGAAGATATTGAGAACGTTTTTTAAATACCGCCAGGCCCTACCTGCCGGTTAGTCCGAAATAATATGATCGAACTACAGGACATTAGAAAAGGATTTGGAGATAAAGAAGTACTTAAAGGTGTCTCCGCTACCATGGAGGCCGGAAAAGTAAACCTGATCATCGGCTCTTCCGGTAGTGGTAAGACCGTAATGATGAAGTGCATGGTAGGCCTTATCGAAGTAGATGAAGGCAAGATCCTGTATAATAACCAGGATTTTACCAGCATGCAGGTAAACGAACGAAAAGCAATCCGCCAGGAAATAGGTATGCTTTTCCAGGGTTCCGCCCTCTTCGATAGTATGACCGTAGAGCAAAACGTGATGTTCCCGCTCGAAATGTTCGGAAAAGGTTCCTCCCGGGAGAAAAAACAACGCGTTATGGAGTGCCTGGACCGCGTACAGCTCAAAGACGCCGCCAAAAAATACCCGGCAGAGATCAGCGGTGGCATGAAAAAAAGAGTCGGTATCGCCAGGGCCATCGTACTGAATCCTAAATACCTCTTCTGCGACGAACCCAACTCCGGCCTCGATCCACAGACCTCCCTGCTCATCGATAACCTCATCAAAGAACTGACCGTCGAATACAATATCACCACAGTGATCAATACCCACGATATGAACACCGTAATGGAACATGGAGATCATATCGTCTACATGTACCAGGGTAAAAAACAGTGGGAAGGCAGCAACAAAGACATCATTTTCAGTAAAGATAAACTGCTGAACGACTTTATCTTTGCCTCCGAATTCTTGCAGGAAGCTAAAGAGATCCGCCAGCAGGAAATGTTCCAGGATAAAGACTGGCGCACTAAACTGGGCAAAAAAGACTAGGATATTAATTCTCTGTAAGGCATTCGCCTGGCAGGGGGTGATTTTTGTTTAATCTTTGTACTTTTGCCGCACCCCGTTCAGGGGGGAACTAGTAAATCAATAAATATTAAACCAATAAACCAAGCGCGATGAGTGTTTTAGTTAATAAGCATAGCAAAGTGATTGTGCAGGGATTTACCGGTACGGAAGGTACATTCCATGCTACTCAGATGATAGAATACGGTACACAGGTAGTAGGCGGCGTTACACCCGGTAAAGGAGGCACTTCCCACCTGGAGCGTCCGGTGTTCAATACCGTAGCAGATGCGGTAAAGGCCACAGGAGCAGATGTTTCTATCATTTTTGTACCACCGGCATTTGCCGCTGACGCGATCATGGAAGCTGCCGAAGCTGGCATCGCCCTGGTAGTATGTATCACCGAAGGTATCCCCGTACAGGACATGGTAAAAGCAAAAAGCTTCCTCCAAGGCCGTACTACACGCCTCATCGGGCCTAACTGCCCCGGTGTGATCACCGCAGAAGAAGCTAAAGTAGGTATCATGCCCGGTTTTATATTCAAAAAAGGCCGCATCGGTATCGTATCTAAATCCGGTACTCTCACCTATGAGGCTGCTGATCAGGTAGTTAAAGCTGGTTTAGGTATCTCTACCGCTATCGGTATCGGTGGCGACCCCATCATCGGTACACCCACCAAAGATGCCGTGGAACTGCTCATGAACGATCCCGAAACAGAAGGTATCATCATGATCGGTGAGATCGGTGGTAGCATGGAAGCCGAAGCCGCTCAGTGGATCAAAGCCAACGCTACTAAACCCGTAGTAGGCTTCATAGCCGGTCAAACTGCCCCTCCCGGCCGCCGTATGGGACACGCCGGTGCCATCATCGGTGGCGCAGATGATACTGCCGCCGCTAAAATGAAGATCATGGCAGAATGTGGCGTTCATGTAGTGGAAAGCCCCGCTAACATCGGTAAAACAATGGCCGAAGTACTTAGCAAAGCCACCGCTAAATAATCCGTAAAAAGGTTCAATAATTATACTCCCTCTGGTCACCACCAGAGGGATTTTTTTTGTCTTTTTGTAACTAAATGCTTGGTAAAGCGCTGAATATGTATAAATTACTGTTGTGGATATTGTGATATAAGTGATTGTTTGCCCCGTTTTATGGAAACTTCACTTACCTTGGCATCATAACCTATAAAAAAGCAAAACATATTACTGTAAATAAAGCTCCATTATGCGTCTGCTATCATTATTGTGTGCTATTGTTTTAATAACCGCTATAAAACCCGCTATGGCCCAGTTTAACTACGAAGAACGATGGAAGGCAGTCCTCTCCCTCGAGGAAAAAGGATTGCCCCAGTCTGCCCTGGAACAGGTCGATAAGATTTATACTCAGGCCGTTAAGGACAAAAAAGAAGTACAACAGATCAAAGCATTGATCTTCCGGATCAAATTCACCGAAAACCGGATTGAGAATAGCAATATTCAGCAACTGACCGAAATAGACCGGGAAATAAAACAACGGACCGGTGCCCCCAAAGCCATCCTGCAAAGCATGAAAGCCGAAATGCTCTGGATATACCTGCAGGATAATCGCTACCGGCTCTACAACGTCACCGCACAACCTTCCGGTACCAGCACCGATATCACCGCCTGGAGCATCGACCGCCTGCACCGGGAGATAGCAGCAACTTATGAGGCCTCCCTCAAAGACAAAGCCCTGCTGCAAAAGACAGACCTCACCGCCTACGACGACATCCTCGTTAAAGGAAAAGATACCCGGCACCTGCGCCCCGTCCTGTTCGATCTGCTCACTCACCGTGCCCTCAACTACTTTGCAAGCGGAGAAAGGGAACTGCTGGAACCTTCCAATCAGTTCGAACTGACGGACGAGGCAGCCTACGCGCCTGCCGCCGTCTTTGCCGCCCATAAATTCACCACAGGAAATAAAGAATCACAACAATATCGCGCATTACTCCTGCTTCAGGAATTGATCAGCTTCCACCTCAATGGTAACCGTACCGCATTGCTGGATGCCGACCTGGCAAGAATGGAATTTGTGCAGCTCAACGCAGTAATGCCAGATAAAGACGCTCTCTACGAAAAAGCATTGCTGAAAATGCAACAGGACTATAAAGGCGAAAAAGAAGTGACACGCGCCTATTTCCTGTTAGCACAATACCTGTATGGACAGGTGGCCGAACGGCCGGATGAAGACGCCCCCTCCGCTCCCAAAGAACAAAAAGAAAACCTGGGCGCCCGCGCACTGGCGCTCTGTGAACAGGCAATAAAACTTGCCCCGGAAAGTAACGGCGGTAGCAGCTGTGCACAACTGCGCTGGCAGATACTCAGCCAGAACTTACAATTGCAGACAGAATTCATTAACCTGCCAGACAAACCCTTCCGTACACTGGTATCCTATCGCAACACCAGTAAAATATACCTGCGCGTAGCAAAAGTAGACGAGACCTTTCTTCAGCAACTACGCAAAACCCAGGCTGACTACCGGAATGGCGACGCACAGGCTAACTATTGGAAACTCATCCTCTCCCGACCCGTACTGACCGCCTGGGAACAACCAGTGCCCGACCCGAAAGATTACCGGGAACACAATACCGAAATAAAGATCAATGCCCTGCCCCTGGGACAATATATGATCGTTGCCAGCATAGCCGCAGACTTCCCTATGGAAAACAATCCGCTGGCCATGCAACTGATCCATACCTCCAACATCAGCTATATCGGCAACCAAACCAACCAGTATTACGCACTGCATCGGGAAACAGGCGAGCCTCTCGCCGGCGTAAAACTGAAAGTATGGGATAATGCCACCTACTACAACCAGAAAGATACCCGTGCCGTAATCTATGAAGGCACCACCGACAAACAGGGACTGGTTACCCCCAAAGTGGCCAAGAACAACCGGTATGTCCGATATGAGTGGACATGGGGAAATG
This sequence comes from Chitinophaga pendula, assembly GCF_020386615.1. Taxonomy (NCBI): domain Bacteria; kingdom Pseudomonadati; phylum Bacteroidota; class Chitinophagia; order Chitinophagales; family Chitinophagaceae; genus Chitinophaga; species Chitinophaga pendula. The sequence goes on along the minus strand of NZ_CP077769.1, from coordinate 5,778,427 downwards.
ATCACCTCTTCCCGGACGAAAGCAGATATATCTATGATAACAGCTATCGCCCGAATAAAGAAGAAGAAAACAAGATACATACCTTCCTCTTTAGCGACAGAGGCATCTACCGTCCCGGACAAACAGTGTACTTCAAAGGGATCGTAATCAGAAAGGATAAAAATGAAAAGAGCCGCATAGTACCTAATTACAAGACGACGATATCCCTCACAGACGCAAATGGAGATGAAGCCGACTCCGTTGTGGTAACTTCCAACGAATATGGCGCTTATTCCGGCAAATTTAAATTGCCCGAAGGCCGGATGAATGGAGAGTTCACCATCGCCGATAGCGACGAGACCGGACAGATCACCTTCGCAGTAGAAGAATATAAACGACCCAAATTCAAAGTAGCATTCGAACCGGTAAAAGGTACTTACCGTGTAGGCGATAAAGTAAGCGTACAGGGGAATGCTACTGCATACGCCGGCAATATCATTAACGGCGCCAAAGTAAAATATCGGGTAGTACGTACCGTAAGATACCCTTACCCATGGCTCTTCGGATACAGGTCAATACCCTATGGTAACAGCCAGGAGATCATTTCAGGCGAGGCGGAGACAGACAGTGCCGGTACCTTTACAGTCACCTTCCCTGCCATGCCCGATAAAAAGGTGAAACCATCCGATAAGCCAGTGTTCACCTACCAGGTATCTGCCGACGTGACGGACCTGAATGGAGAAACCCGTACAGGAGAAGTAAACGTAGCTGCCGGATACCAGGCTCTGGATATCAGTGTGGGACTGGGAGAAGAGATCACCCGCAAAGACCTGCAGAAAGTAGCTATCGTTACGGCCAATCTCAATAATAACTTTGAACCGGCAGATATACAGGTAGCCTTACTGCCCCTGCAACACCCGGATAGACTCCTACGCAAACGTTACTGGCAACAACCCGATCAGTTTACGCTATCCCAGGAAGAGTATGTGCGTTTGTTCCCGCTGGATATCTATAAAGATGAAGACAAACCCGCCAGCTGGAAACGTAATGCCGCTGCCTGGCAAAAGAACTTCCGTACCGTAAAAGACAGTACGACAGATCTCTATGCCGCCGCAACCACACCGGGATGGTACGAACTGCAAGTGTCTGCAACCGATAAGTATGGCGAAAAAGTAATACAGAAAAAGGTATTCCAGCTGATAGACGAAAGGGCCGATAAATTGCCTTTCCCGGCTTATATGCAGGTGGCAACCGAAGATAAGACATATGAACCTGGCGAACAGGTGAATGTAGCCTTCGGCACAACAGCAGGTAAAATACACCTCCTTCAGCAGGTAGAAAGGACGGAAGATGACGAGGAGATCAAGTTCCTGACACTAAACAGTGGTATTAAAAGGATCAGCTATCCGGTAACTGATAAAGACCGGGGCAACTTCTCCATCTCCTACACCTTTGTAAAAGACAACCGGGTATTCAGCTGGAAAAAACAAGTAGCGGTGCCCTGGACCAATAAACAGCTAAAGATCGAGTTGGCAGCCCATCGGGATAAATTGCTGCCTGGTGAAAAAGAAAAGTGGACCCTGAATATCAGCGGTAGTAAGAAAGAAAAAGTAGCCGCCGAACTGATGGCTACCATGTACGACGCATCCCTCGATGCTTTCCGCACGGCCAACTGGAGCCTGCCCGATCTCTATCGCACCTACTATGGAAAAGATGTCTGGAACGGCGCCGACAACTTTAAAAGTATCTCAGCCGTTATCTGGCAAAGAATACAACCACCTCCGGTTAAAGAAGGCGATTCCTACGATGCCCTCAACTGGTTTGGCTGGAGAGGAAGAGGAGAGGGAGTATATGAAAGGCAGATACGTATCCGTGGTGCGGCATCATTAGGCAGATCAGGTGGAAAAAACCTAGCTATGCCTCCTCCGGCACCCGAGGCCAGGATGATGGAAAAGAGCGTGGCAGCATCCGCTCCAGCTATGTTAGAAGGTAAAATGGCCGGTGTGCAGATGGCTGACAATGCTACCCTGAATGAGTCTGTTGTGGTAGGCTACAGTAGTGGTCCGAAGAAAAAAGAAGAAGTGCCTGTACAGCCTCGTAAGAACTTTAATGAGACCGCTTTCTTCCTGCCCGAGTTACACACAGATGCCAATGGCAATATCGCGTTTGACTTTATTGTGCCGGAAGCATTGACTACCTGGCGCTTTATGGGACTGGGACATACCAAAGAACTGTCATTTGGATATATAGAGAGCAGCATCACCACCCAGAAGCCGCTAATGGTACAACCCAATGCACCGCGTTTCCTCCGCGAAGGCGATCGTATGGAGTTCAGCGCCAAGATCAGCAATCTTGCAGACAGCACCCTGATCGGGCAGGCACGCCTGGAACTGATAGACGCAACGACCATGAAGCCAGTAGATGGCTGGTTCCAGAACCTGTTCCCCGTTCAGCACTTTACCGTACAAAAAGGACAAAGCACCGCTGTAAGTTTCCCCTTACAGATACCTTACAGTGTGGAAGCACCCCTGTTATACAGGGTGGTGGCACAGGCCGGTAACTTCAGCGATGGAGAAGAAAATACCATCCCGGTACTGACCAACGCCATGCTGGTGACAGAGACGCTGCCACTGCCTGTGCGCGGAGATGGTAAACATACTTTCCGGATGGACAAACTGCTGAACAGCGGGAAATCTTCTACACTCAGACAACATGCACTTACCGTAGAGTTTACCAGCAATCCCGCCTGGTACGCTGTACAGGCCCTCCCTTATCTGATGGAGTACCCTTATGAATGTTCAGAACAGGTATTCAATCGCTATTATGCCAACACACTGGCTGCACATATTGTAAACAAAGTACCGGGTATCAGGACTGTATTTGAGAAATGGAAGACGACCGATACTGCTGCACTACAGAGCAACCTGGAGAAAAATCAGGAACTGAAATCCCTGTTGCTGCAGGAAACACCCTGGGTATTGCAGGCTAAAGATGAAAATACCCAGAAGAAGAACATTGCATTGTTGTTCGATCTCAAACGTATGGATGCAGAAGCAGGACATGCCTTGGAACAACTGCAGCAAAAACAATTACCTTCTGGCGCATTCCCTTGGTTTACCGGCATGTGGGAAGACCGTTACATCACACAGTATATCCTGGCAGGTATTGGTCGTCTTGGCCAGCTCAAAGCCGCCCAGGTGGCAGCCGGAGATATGGTGGCAAAAGCACTGGGATACCTGGATACGCAGATAGACAAAGACTATCACCAGCTGAAGAATGGAAAAGCAGACCTGAATAAGCAACAGATCGGCAACTTACAGGCACATTACCTGTACCTGCGTGGCATGTTTGCAGACCAGCCCGTGCCAGCGGATATCAAACCTGCATATGATTATTATCTCGGACAGGCCAAAAAATATGGGCTTAATCTTTCCCGCTACTCACAGGCAATGATTGCCATTGCTTTGAACCGGGCAGGTGATGCCAATACAGCAAAACAGATCATCGCCTCCTTGAAGGAAAACGCGATCGTGTCCAAAGAGCAGGGTATGTATTGGAAAGAGATACGTGGTGGATACTATTGGCACGAAGCACCCATTGAAACACAGGCAATGCTGGTAGAGGCATTTGAACTGGTTACCAAAGATGAAGTAGCCGTAGCGGATATGAAGACCTGGTTGCTGAAAAACAAACAGACCAACAACTGGTCTACCACCAAAGCAACCGCCGACGCTTGCTACGCCGTGCTGTTATCCGGGGATAACTGGCTGGCAGCTGCGCCGCAAGTGGAGATCGATTTGGGAGGTAAAGTAATCAAACCTACTACCGGCCAGGCCGAAGCGGGGACTGGTTACTTCAAGGATCGGGTGGCATCCCAGGAGGTAAAACCTGCTATGGGAAATGTGACCGTGAATATTAAAGACAGCAAAGGACAGCCCGCCTGGGGAGCTATCTACTGGCAGTATTTTGAGCAGTTGGATAAGATCACACCAGCGCAGACACCGCTGAGCCTGCAGAAACAACTGTTCATCCAGCGTAATAGTCCCAAAGGGCCGGTACTCACCAAAGTAGAAGAAGGAAATCAGCTGAAAGTGGGCGATAGGGTGAAAGTACAGGTGATCCTGAAAACAGACCGGGACATGGAATACGTACACCTGAAAGATATGCGTGCCGCCGGTTTTGAACCGGAGAACGTGATCAGTGCCAGCAAATGGCAGAATGGCCTGAGTTACTATGAGAGCACCAAGGATGCTGCTACCAACTTCTTCTTTAGCTATCTGCCGAAAGGTACCCACGTATTTGAGTATACGTTGTTCGTCACCCATATCGGGGATTATTCAAACGGCATCAGCACGGTACAGTGTATGTATGCACCGGAGTTCAGCGCGCATAGCGAAGGCATCCGGGTGAAAGTAGTAGAGTAAGTACGGTTATACTTTTAAAAATGAGAGGGCGGCCACAAGCGTGGTCGCCCTCTTCATATACAGCCGGTGCTAACGTGCTATATAACATCGGCGGGGCAAATAGTATATTCGCAGCTGATCATGCAAGTAGATTATATCATAGTAGGACAGGGGATCGCCGGTACCATGCTTAGCTGGCACCTCCTGAAAGCCGGCCAGACGGTGCTGGTAGTAGATGCCCCCAAGGAAAACAGCGCCTCCCTGGTCGCGGCAGGTGTTATTAACCCGGTGTCGGGACGGCGGCTGGAACTTGGATGGCTGTATGAAACCTTCTATACCTACGCTGCCGGATGTTACCGGGATATGGAGCAGCAACTGCAAAGCTCCTTTTTTACGGAGCGGGATATCTGGATGGTGATGCCTTCGGAACAACTACGTACTGCCTTCCGGGAGCGGTTGCCGCAATTTCCGGCGTTGTTAAAGGGATATGAGCCCGATGCAGCGAAATATGCCCCCTGGCTGGATCAGCCATTTGGTGCCGGAGTAGTAGGAGGTGCCACAGTGCAATTGAACGCTCTTATTCCTGCCTGGAAACAGCGACTAAAGGACAGTGGGATATTGCTGGATGAGCGACTGGACCCGGCAAACCTGATAGAAACTACCGATGGCGTCACTTACAGGAACGTGCAAGCGCGTAGGGTGATCTTTTGCGAGGGCGCTGCTGTAGGGGCACATCCCTGGTTCTCGGGGTTACGCTGGCTGCCAAGTAAGGGGGAGGTGTTGATGGTCCGAATCCCGGGGTTTGAAACGGCGGATATCATCAAAAGGAGCATTACGCTGGTGCCGCAAGGCGGAGATCTGTACTGGGCGGGGGCCACTTTTGCCTGGACGGACCCTGATGAGCTGCCTACCCCGGCACAGCGGGATAAGCTGGAAGAAGGGCTCCGGCAGTTGCTGAAAGTACCCTACGAGGTAGTCGGCCAGCTGGCCGCGATCCGACCCTCCTTGCAGGAGCGGCGCCCGGTGATGGGGATGCTGCCGGACCGGCCGTCTATCGGTATTTTTAATGGAATGGGGACCAAGGGAAGCTCCCTGGCGCCCTATATGGCCGCTCATTTTACCACCCACCTGGAAGAGAACGTCCCCTTATTGAAAGAAGTAGATATTAAAGAATATTTCAAGAAGTAAAGAGGCAGAAATGCGGGCGCAAAACGTATCTTTGCCCCCCAGTGAATTATTCAACATTTGAAATATCTTATATAAAATGTACAGAACGCATACATGTGGCGAATTAAGAATGGAGCACGTGGGTCAGCAAGTGTCGCTGGCCGGTTGGGTACAGACAGTTAGAAAGTTTGGAAGCATCACCTTTGTGGATCTGCGTGACCGTTACGGCATTACCCAGCTGCTGTTTGGTGAGGACCTCAATGCACAACTGGACGCACAGCCTTTGGGCCGTGAGTTCGTGTTACACGTGACTGGCGCCGTTACCGAACGCTCCAGCAAAAACAAGAACATCCCTACCGGGGATGTGGAGATCACTGTACAACAGTTTACTATCCTCAATTCCTCTAAGACTCCTCCTTTTACTATACAGGATGATACAGATGGTGGTGATGAATTGCGTATGAAATACCGCTACCTTGATCTCCGTCGTAATATCGTAAAGCAGAACCTCGAACTGAGATACCGGGTGAACCGCTCCGCGCGTAACTTCCTGGACTCCCGTGGTTTTATGGAGATCGAAACGCCATTCCTCATCCGTTCTACGCCGGAAGGCGCCCGCGATTTCGTGGTACCCAGCCGTATGAACCCTAATGAGTTCTATGCGTTGCCACAATCTCCGCAGACCTTCAAACAGTTGCTGATGGTAAGTGGTTACGACCGCTACTACCAGATCGTGAAGTGTTTCCGTGATGAAGACCTGCGTGCTGACCGTCAGCCGGAATTCACGCAGATCGACTGTGAGATGAGTTTTGTGGAGCAAGAAGATGTATTGCAGACTTTTGAAGGTATGGTGAAACATGTCTTCCAGGATATCAAGGGGATTACCTTTAACGAGCCATTCCCCCGCATGACCTGGGAAGATGCCATGGAGTACTATGGTAATGACAAACCGGATATCCGCTTTGAAATGAAGCTGGTAAATCTGGGTACCGTGGTGAAGGATAGTGGTTTCAAGGTGTTTGACGAAGCAGAACTGGTGATAGCTATCTGTGCGAAAGGTTGCGCGGAGTATACCCGTAAGCAGCTGGATGAACTGACCGACTGGGTAAAACGTCCGCAGATAGGCATGAGCGGCCTTATATACGCCCGTTACAATGCAGATGGTACTATTAAGAGTTCCGTAGATAAATTCTTTGATGAGACGAAGCTGAAAGCCTGGGCAGAGAAATGCCAGGCAGAGCCGGGAGATCTGATCCTGGTGCTTGCTGGTAAAGAAGAGCGTACCCGTAAGGCGATGAGTGAGCTTCGCCTGGAAATGGGGGAGCGTATGGGCCTTCGTAAGAAGGATGACTTCAAGCCACTATGGGTGATCGACTTCCCGCTGTTGGAATATGCGGAAGAAGAGAACCGCTGGGTAGCCCGTCACCATCCGTTTACCTCACCTAAACCAGACCAGATCATGCTGATGGATGATACCTCCAGGTATGCGGAGATAAAAGCCAATGCTTACGACATCGTACTGAATGGTACGGAAGTAGGGGGCGGTTCTGTACGTATCTTCCAGCGTGACCTGCAGGAGAAAATGTTCTCCGCATTGGGCATGTCGAAAGAAGAGGCACAGCATAAGTTCGGCTTCCTGCTTGGCGCTTTTGAATACGGTGCACCACCTCACGCAGGTATTGCCTTTGGGTTTGACAGGTTATGTTCACTGCTGGGTGGCAGCGAGAGTATCCGTGACTTTATCGCTTTCCCGAAAAATAATTCCGGCAGGGACGTGATGCTCGATGCGCCATCTGATATTGAACAGCATCAGTTAGATGAGTTGAAGATCAAGCTGGTAAAAGAATAGCCCCGGGAATATCCCAAATTACCGGGATAAGAACGGTGCTCATTTGTAATTAATTTTGCGGGCCTTAGGTATAGATCCTTCCCGTTACAATATGATCCCACACCCGCCAGGTGTGGGATCGATAATTACAGTCGAGATTTGGTAATTCAGGAAAATATATTATTTTTATTTTTAAACTAATCACAATCTGTACGAAACGGGAGTGCAATTTTAGGTAAAGTGCAGTGCAGGAAAGATGCCTATGCAGGATACCAAACGATCTATAGCCATATCTGAAAGCAACGTTACTGCTTGTAAACGCTTCTTCTTTGGATGCGTATTTATTTGCTGTCTTTTCACCAGCCAGCTTTTATCTGCTCAACACAGTACCAGTAGTTATATCCGGAAGTACTCACCGATATCTGTACGGCTGATGGAGGAGACGGGTGTACCGGCCAGTGTAATACTGGGGGTTGCGATGCTGGAATCCGGAACTGGGACCAGCCGTAATGTGAAGCTGTTGAAGAATCACTTTGGGATCGTAGGGCGTAATAGTCTCGGTAAGTTAAAGACCAAGTACCGTTCCCGCTATAAGCAATATGAAACGGATACGGCTTCTTACCGTCATTTTGTGAAATTGCTGATGAAGCGGAAGTGGTTCCGGGATATGAAGGGTAATATGGAGTATGCGGTATGGCTGAAACATATGGATCATGGCGGCTATTCTTCAGCCGGGCATGTGTGGATCAAACGGGTTTCCGACATTATCCGCCGTTATAAGTTGTATAAGATGGATAAGGAAGATCACCTGACTTCAACTAATAAACAATAAAAAAAGAGCAACGATGTAGCCCAACTTTTTTGTCTGTGAGCAATTGCGGAGATATCCGCAGAACAAGGGGACACCACGAATGTGGTATTTTATTGAAAAACGCTGCTATACTGCATTATAATAGTGACTTTAGGAGTTCATTAACAAATCTCCTGTATAGTTTTGCGTAACCAACAAGAGTACATTTTTACCCGTTTTAAGTGCGTTTTCTATGTCTGGTAAAAGCAAACACGCATATCCCTTCTATATTATTTCAGGTACCCTGATTTGTTTGATACTGCTTTCGGTGGTCAGGAACACCTTTTCATTTAACGGATTTACTTTCCGGCCGCTGAATGTATTGTCTGATCTCCAGCAAAGTGATCCGCCGCCACTTGTTGAGAAGAAGGCGGTAGCGGCTACCAAGCAGCTTAAGGCAACGCCTGGTCAGCCGGCAGGTTCTACTGCTGTACTTACCCATGAGCCTCCTGCGGACTTTATGTCTTATACCGGTATCATTAATTATCCGGCGCCGGTGGAAGCAAGTACGGTGGCACCCGGCATGCAGCATTTCGTGCAGGCATTGACGGACCTGCGGCATGGGCAACGGAAGAAGGTGCGTATTGCTTACTTCGGTGATTCTATGATCGAAGGTGATCTTATCACGGAAGATCTGCGGGATAGCTTGCAAACGATGTTTGGCGGTATGGGTGTGGGATTTGTTCCCGCTACCAGTATTGTAGCTACGTACCGCACGACGATATTGCATAGTTTCTCTGGTAATTGGAAAGATTACCACTATAAGAATAATCCACCGGAAGATGTGATGCTCGGCATTTCGGGGCATACTTTTATTCCTGGTGCTGATAGCTGGATCAAGTATACGCCCGTGAAGAAACCTCGCCTGAACCGGTTTGATGAGGTAAGTATCCTGTATGGGCCTGCGGAAGGCAACAGTGCGGTGGCGGTAAATGACCGCAATATACCGCTGGGTGGTACTGCCGAAGTAAATATGGTCACCTTTAAGCAGGATACTGCTATGCCTGGTTTGTTGCTGAAGTGTGCAGCTGGTATGAATACACCATTGTATGGGCTTTGTTTTGAAAGCGATAGTGGTGTGTTCGTGGATAATTATTCTTTTCGCGGTATCAGCGGGATAGAGCTGGCTAAGTTATCATCGGGAATGTTGCAGCATTTGCAGCAGCAGCGTCCTTATGACCTGATCGTGCTGCACTATGGCGCCAATGTATTGTTCCGTCCGGAGCTAACGGACTACAGCTGGTATGAGCGGCCGATGGCGAAGGTGATGGATTCTTTGCGGCATCGCTTTCCGAACACTTCTTTCCTGATCATCAGTACGGCGGATAAATCCTATCGTAAGGGAGAGGAGTATGTGACAGCACCGGGTGTAGAAGCATTGATCAAAGTACAACATGATATGGCTGAGCGGTTTGGTACCGGGTACTGGAACCTGTTTGCCGCTATGGGCGGTGAAGGGGCGATGGTGCGTTGGGTGGAAGGAGATACGGTATTAGCCAATAAAGACTATACGCACTTTAACCGACAGGGCGCATCGAGGGTAGGCGCATTGCTGTATAAAGCAATCAAGCATGAGTTTGAACATCCGGCTTTTTCAAATTAGCGCGGCGCTGGCCTTATTCGCGGGTAGTTTGTTAGGAACTTCCCGGAAGGTAGCTGCACAATCATCATCGGCATATCCACATAACCAGATATTGCAGGATACGGCGTTGTATTCCTTTTTCGCTTTGCTGGAGCAGAAGGACAGTATGGTGATCCCAGTACTGCACCTGGGAGACTCGCACATACAGGCGGGCTATTATCCCGGCGCGGTGGCAGAAGGATTACAGGCACGCTTTGGTAATGCGGGGATGGGATGGGTATTCCCTTTTAATCTCGCCGGTACGAATGGACCGGAGGGATATCGCTGGCATAGCCCGGTGAGATGGCAGAGCGAACGCCTTGTTGACAAGCGAAAGACGGATCCGTTGGGCCCTGGCGCTATTACGATCTATACCGCTGCCGCTACTCCTTCCTTATCGTTTAATAACCGTACTACACAGCAGATAAAGGAGGTATCCCTGTTTTATGACACGGGTGATGTAGCGGATACTTTACAGTCCGGTGGGGCTACGGTTACCTATACGCCGATGCCTTATGCTACTTCTACCGCCATGCAGGCTACCTTGTTGTACCCGATAGGGCAACCGGAATTCCAGGTGAGCTGGCAACGTTCCGGTACGGCGCCGTTCCGGTTTTATGGCGGTATTATCCGGAATGGGCAACCCGGTATTTTGTATAGTGCCGTGGGAATAAACGGGGCGCAGTACTTTCAATATAATGAGCTGAACAGTACCTTGCAACTACAGATGGCGACTATGCAGCCCCGGTTGGTGATCATTTCCCTTGGTACCAATGAGGCATATGGCAGTCGTCCTGATGCGGCACAGTTTACCGCAGAGATTGACAAGACGGTACATTGGCTGCGCCAGGAGGACCCGAACGTCACGATCCTGTTAACTACTCCACCCGCCTGTATGCGTACGGTACGCACCGCATACCGCCGTAAAGTGGGAAAACGATATAAGACCTTGTACCGTAGCAGCCTATCGCCATGCCCGGGTATCACCCTGGTCACGGAGGAGATCAGAAAGTACTGTAAGGAACAGGGATTAGCCTGCTGGGATTTCAATGCTGTGAACAATGCCCGCGCTGCACTTTTCCGTAGCGGATGGGCACCTGATCATGTACATTTTAATCCGGCGGGATACAGGCAACAAGGTCAACTACTGTATGAGGCTTTGTCGGCTGCATACGACCGTTATATCCGTCTTAAGAAATCACTGCCATAATAAAATGATCGACATCAGTAAGCTGTTATCACAGCTGCTCTACAACCCGAATGACCCGGTATTGTTTAACAGTGCCTTTTTCATTTATTTCTTTGCCTTCTTTCTCCTTTGTTATCAGCTGGTAAGCGGCAGCAAGACCGGTAGGGTATGGGTGTTTACCCTATTTTCCCTGTACTTTTTCTATAAGGCATGTAACTACTACGTAGGATTGGTGATCCTGTCGGCGATCGTGGATTATAACCTGTCGCACTGGATACACCGTTCTACCAGTGCAAGTAAGAAAAAGGCATTGTTGGTGTTCAGTATCCTGATCAATATCGGTATGCTGTTTTACTTCAAGTACACGGACTTTTTCATTGGTATCGTCAACGATATTGGCATGGGACATTTCCGGCCTTTGCACCTGTTGTTGCCGATAGGGATATCCTTTTACACGTTTGAGAACCTGAGTTATACGATAGATGTGTACCGGGGAGAGTTTGAGCCTATCGAGGATTTTATGGATTACCTGTTTTTCCTGTCCTTCTTTCCCAAGCTGATGATGGGGCCTATTGTACGTGCTGCTGATTTTATCCCGCAGATATACAAGCCCTATCACCTGGATGCTACGGATGTCGGGAAAGGGATGGCACTGATCATTAGTGGGCTGTTTAAGAAAGTGGTGATCTCTGACTTTATCTATCTCAATTTTGTACAGTATATTTTTGACGATCCTACCAAACATACCGGCTTTGAATGCCTGATGGGGGTGTATGGGTATGCGCTGGTGATCTACTGTGACTTCTCGGGTTATTCTGATATGGCGATTGGTATTGCCCGCTGGACTGGGTTTAAGATACCGGCCAACTTTGATTCTCCTTATCAGAGTGCTTCTATTACGGAGTTCTGGCGTCGCTGGCATATTTCCTTGTCGTCCTGGTTGCGTGACTATATATACATACCATTGGGTGGGAACCGGAAGGGGACGGTGCGGCAGTATATCAACCTGGCGTTGACGATGCTGATAGGCGGTTTCTGGCATGGCGCCAGCTGGAATTTTATCTTTTGGGGAGGAATGCACGGTTCGGCGCTGGCGGTGGACAAGGTGCGGCTGACCTGGTTGAAAGCGACGGGGGGTATTCAACGCGCGGGGTTGTCGAAGGTATACCGCTTACTGGGTATACTATTTACTTTTCACTTTGTATGTTTCTGCTGGATATTCTTTAAGGCGACCACATTCGAGGCGGCCTGGACGCTGATCCGGCAGATCGTTTATAACTTCCAACCGGATGTGTGGCTGGAGTTTTACCAGGGATATGCGCAGGTGGTGTGGTTGATGTTATTGGGGTATTTCCTGCACTTCCTGCCGGTGCGCAGTGAGGATTGGTTTGAGCGCTCATTGTCGCGGGTGCCGGTATGGGCGGGAGTATTGATCATGGTATCCTTTATCTGGCTGCTGGCGCAAGTGAAGACCTTGCAACCGATGATCCCGATCTACTTCCAGTTTTAGTATTTTTACGGTAGTATCTCCGGGGAGGTACCTTGTTATTATGCTGGATTTTTTATTGCATTTATCTACGCCTGTATTATGGGTGTTGTTCTTTTTAGAGAACCTGCTGATCACCGTATTGGTATTGGCAGTGGGGCGTGTTATACAGCGATATGCAGCCCCGGCGGCGCTTCCATACCAATATACCCGTCGTGAATGGTTATGGTGTATCTTCACCAATGTACTGAATACGATTGTTACCTATATTGGGTTCTGGTGCTGGCGGAAGGGATGGATCACTATCAGCATCGCTTTTTCCTGGCGTATTTTGGTAGACTTCTGCCTGCTTTTCCTGGCGATGGACCTGTTGATGTATGCCTTTCATTTTATTGTACACAAGACTTTCCTGTATAAGGCGATCCACGAGCTGCATCATGCGGCTATTGACCCCAAGCCGATCGACCTTTTCATCCTGCATCCTGTGGAGACGTTGTGTTTTGGAGCGTTGTGGATATTGTTGCTGTTGTTATATCCGTTCAATATTTATGCGATCGTCATTTACCTGGTGGTGAATGTGGTGTTTGGTATGGTAGGGCACCTGGGAATAGAGCCTTTGCCTGCAGCTATTCTGAAGCGGCATTCCTGGCTGAAGTACCTGGGTACTTCCAGGTTTCATCATGATCATCACCAGGATGTGCATGCTAATTTTGGTTTTTATACTTCTCTCTGGGACCGCTTCTTTGGTACCTATAAGCCCTAATTATCCGGTGCTTTGAAGTAACGGACCGGACTGTAAAAAGGCTGTTCCGGACTGCAAAAACATTTTTTCATTAAATGTTTCCCGTCTACTTTTGCGCAAAATTCCTTTTTGCGCATGCGAACGATTAAGTCATTACTGGTATTGGGTGGCCTTGTGCTGCTATGCCAGGTTGCCAGGGCACAGTTCCTTATGGATATGATCGATACTACTACGAGCGTTGGCAAGGGGATGTTTTCCCTGTATAAGACTTACGATGCCTTGCGATTCAGCGGTTATTTGCAGCCGCAGTTCCAGTACGTTCAATCTAAGGGGGCGGATAGTTATGCCGGCGGGGATTTTCCGGCGCGGGTGAACAACCGGTTCATGTTGCGGCGGGGGCGATTGCGGGTGGATTATGCGCGATATAATAAGTCGGGGTATCCTATAGTGCAGTTTGCGTTCCAGTTTGACGGTACGGAGCGGGGAGTGGCTATTCGTGATTTCTGGGGACGTTTTTTCGAGAATAAGTGGAATGTGTTTTCATTGACGGCGGGGATGTTTGCCCGGCCTTTTGGCTATGAGGTGAACTTTTCTTCTGCGGACCGGGAGGCGCCGGAGCGCGGGCGTATGTCGCAGATACTGATGAAAACGGAGCGGGATCTGGGGGTGATGGCTTCATTTAATCCCAGGGACAAGCATCATCCGCTGGCATGGCTGGATGTGGACCTGGGTGTGTTTAACGGGCAGGGCTTGGCGGGGCCGGCGGATTATGACAGCCATAAGGATATCATCGGGCGTGTCAGTCTGAAGCCTATTGCGATCAATAGTGCCGGCTGGACACTGTCGGCCAGTGTATCCTGTCTGTATGGAGGGATGGAGCAGTTTTCGAAGTATGTATACCGGATGGATGGTGGTAATAATGCGACAAAAGGGTTCCAGGTGGATTCGACGGAGAGTAATGACGGCAAGATTGCGCCCCGGCATTATTACGGTGCGGATGTGCAGCTGAAGATACCTAATGGTAAGGGGAAGGGGAGTACGCAATTGCGGGCGGAGTATATCAGGGGGGTACAGACGGCTACTTCGCTGACTAGTGAGACGCCAGGTACTATCCCTATGATCGGTTCTAAATACGCCCCTTTATATATCCGTAATTTCGATGGTGCCTACTTTTATTTTCTGCAGAACCTGGGCAGTGACCGGCACCAGGTGGTGTTGAAGTATGATTGGTATGACCCTAATACCCGGTTGAGTGGGCGTCAGATCGGGGTGCCTAATACGAACACGTATGCTGCCGATGTACGATTTGATACATGGGGTGGTGGTTACGTCTATCATTTCAGCGATCAGCTGAAGATGACGCTTTGGTATGATGTAGTGCGGAATGAGTCTACTGAGCTGGAGGGATTCCAGGATGACATCCGGGACGACGTGTTTACCTGTCGTCTGCAATACCGTTTTTAATTGCTGAGATTATTCTTTGCCTGACTCGAGGGTGAAGCCGAAGGTAGAGCCTACTTCCGGTTTGCTTCTTACGTTGATGGTCTGGTTGTGTGCTTCGATGATGTGTTTAACAATCGCGAGGCCCAGGCCGGTACCGCCGATGTCGCGGCTACGTGCTCTGTCGGTGCGATAGAAACGTTCGAATACCCTGGGGAGGTGTTCTTCTGCCATACCGATACCATCGTCTGATATTTCTATCAGCACGCGTTTATCATCCATATTGTAGATGCTGGCGATGGTGTGGCCATCGGGTTTGCCGTACTTGATGGAGTTGTCTACGAGGTTGATGAGTACCTGTCTTACCTTTTCTTTATCGGCCTGTACATGTACGGGGGCTTCGCAGCCTTTTTTGAAGCTGAATTTAATGCCTTTGCTATTGGCTTTAAGGGACAGGGTGTCGAATACATCTTTGATGAGATCCTGGATGACGAACAGTTCTTTGTTGATCGTCATTTCGCCGCTTTCGAGTTTGGATATTTCGTCGAGGTCGTCGATAAGGCGGCAGAGGCGGTCGATATTTTTGGTAGCGTTCTTGAGGAACAGCTTATTGACATTTGGATCTTCGATGGCGCCATCGAGGAGGGTGTGGATATAGCCCTGTACGGCGAAGATGGGTGTTTTCAGCTCATGGGAGAGGTTGAGGAGGAATTCTTTGCGGAATGCTTCGTTGCGGCGGAGTATTTCCAGTTCTTCTTTCTTTTGGCTGGCCCATTTTTCTACATCTTCGCTTACTTCGTCGATGGTTTTGAGGGGGAGGATATTCTTGTTGAAGAAGTCTTCCCTTTTGGAGGCTTTGGTTTGATAAATGAACTTGTAGATGATCTTGATCTTTCGGTAGATGAAGTTCTGCAAGGTATAGAGGTAGAGGTAATAGGATACGAGGAAGGTCAATATGAATGCTACGAGCATTATTTTCCAGCTTCCATCTACCAAAAGGCTGCCTAACGATATGATGATCGATATAATAAGTGCAGTAAAACCCGCCAGTTTCTGGGGGGAAAGGTTTTTTGCTTTAAACATACTCCAAAGTGAGTAATTGGTATAATAGAGGGAAATTAATCTAATTTTTTTACTTGACATACAAGGTGGTGCTGTGCGTCATGTTGCGTGCGGACGCGAGCTGCCCTGAAAAGGGGGCAGTTATTATAAAAAATGAAGAACAGATAGTAAGGCGATGTGCCGGTGGTAAGGCGGAGCGCCGTTATTGCATTATAAAAGAAGGGGACGCTGGAGGCGTCCCGGGAAGTATTTTACATTTCAAATTTGTAACCCACGCCTTTTACGGTAGTGATCAGGTCGATGCCTATCTTCTGGCGTATCTTACGAATGTGTACGTCGATGGTACGATCGCCTACGATCACTTCTGTACCCCATACCTGGTTGAGTATTTCGTTGCGAAGGAATACGCGGCCTGGTTTGGAAGCCAGTAATTGCAGCAATTCGAATTCCTTTTTAGCGAGAATGATCTCCTGGCCTTTATAAGTTACTGTGAATTTCTCTCTGTCGATGATCAGGTCGCCGAGTTGTACCTGCATTTCTTCCGGCTTGTGCAGTCTGCGGAAGAGGGCATTGATACGGCTTACGAGTAGTTTTGGTTTGATTGGTTTGGCGATGTAATCATCGGCACCCATGTTCAAGCCGTCTATCTCGGATTTTTCATCGTTCAGTGCCGTGAGGAAGAGTACCATGGTGTCTTTGAACTCTGGTATTTTCCTGATCTCGCGGCAGGTATCTATTCCGTTCTTATTGGGCATCATGATATCGAGCATGATCAGATCGGGACGAAATATTTTAGCTTTCTGGATAGCCTCGCTGCCATCTTTTGCAGTTACGGTATCGTAACCTGCTGATTTTAGATTGTAGCTGATTATTTCCAATATATCCAACTCATCATCTACCACTAAGATTTTACCTGCTACCGCTTGGTCTATCATAAAATTTGACTTTTTAAAAGACGGCACAAAAGTATAAAGCCGCCGGGTGGATTAATGGAATGATAACATTATGAAATTGTTAATTCACCATTCATGGGTAGGGAAAAAGGATAGTACAAAGTTAAGCTATTTCAGCCGTATGCCGCCATGCCAGCGGCGGAAGGTGGGGCCGGTACCCTGTTCAGGAAGTGCCGTGGTCGCCTTTATTTCCTTTGTGTACATCCTGGTGGATAAGCTTGAGGGCGTGGGTGATCTCCCGTAGCGTATCCATCTGGGCCTGCTGGAGTTCCATCATATCTTGCTGCTGACGGAGCAGCAGGTGGTCGATCTTATCGTGGAGGATGCGCACTTCCAGTTCTGATTTGAGGTTGATCATATAGTCGTTTTTAGCCCGCTGGCGGTCTTTAGATTCCTGTCGATTCTGGCTCATCATGATGACGGGCGCTTGCAGGGCGGCCAGACAGGAGAGGATGAGGTTGAGCAAGATGAAGGGGTAGGGGTCGAAACCTTTGTTGGCCAGCAGGTAGATGTTGACCGCCATCCAGGCGCAGATGAAAAAGAGGAAGATCAAAATGAATGTCCAGCTGCCGCCGAAATCGGCGATCTTATCGGCGAGGCGTTCGCCGTAGGTAGCGGGCAGGGATTCTTCTCCGGTATCGAGCTTGTCGGTGATGGATTCGTGGTCTTTGAGTTTGGCCATGACCTGTTTTTCCATTTCGGTGAGCTGACCTATTTCGTGGGAGAAGAAGCCTTCGTAATAGCGTTGTTTGTACTCAGTGAGCTCGCTGAGGGCGAGGTGGCATTTGTTGTTGAAGTGCGGATGATCCTGGCGGATAAGGTCGTAAAGGCCTTTACGAATGGATTTGCCGCTTACTTTTTCGGCCGATGGGAACTCATTGCCCGAGAGGTCGCTTTTGAACGTTTCCATGCTTGATGACTGATTTTGACTGGAAATTTCCATTATTTCCCTAACAGCACGGCATATACTTTTGTTCTGACATATATATCTTTATCTGTAATTATTAATCATTCGTTCACAGTAGTGAATCAGACTCAAGTTTTTTGGTAGTAAATTTGTAGCTAGTACAGCGAAAAGTATAAGTATACATGAGAAAAATTCTAATGCTATTAGTACTGGCCGCCTTTCAAGGAGGTTGGGTATATGCGCAAAACGGGGGAAAATTAGATATTCCAATCGGCCGACAGGGGTTTCACGATAACATAGATAAGGAGCAAGCTGCTGCCGCCAAATTTGACGGTAAGGCGGACGATCTGGTGAAGGTATCGGATGATGAGACGATCAACCTGCAGGTATCCAATGCCATCATCAAGCAGGTGGATGCGATGCAGGCCGAGATAGAACGTAATGATGCGTTGGACCACCGGCTGAAGGTGAAGTACCTGACCGGCCTGTATTACATGCTGAAAGATTTTAATACTAAACGTGCTTACCGTAAGATCGATGCTGCGGAAGGAGCTGCCATGGTGCAGGCCTTCAAAAGCATGATGGATGCGGATATTAAAGGGGAGAGCATCCTGCCTGCGATGCGTAACCTTTCTTTTGAGGCGGGGGAGAAAATGATCGACCAGTTCCGGGAGAATCCGGGTTATAAGGAAGCGAAGGGTCTTATGTTCACCAAATGGGCCTATAACAACCTGGAGACGGTGATGACGCAGATAGGCGGCTATCTGCAATACCCGGCTACCGACTCAATCATTGCTGCGGTAGCGCGTAAATATCCTAACCAGGTACTCACGTATGCGACTTCCTATACACCGGTAGCGACGGCGATAAAAAAGAACCAGGACCCGCTGGTACAACAGATCGTACGGATCGGTAACTCCCCACAGTCCACCAAGATATTACCTTTTATCGACGAGCTGCTGGATGGCAAAATGACCATGGAACAGCTGGAGAAGACCGTAGATAACGACGACCAGTATTTCAAACAGATGGTGAAATCATCCGTTGCCTTGCAGGTACGTAAATCTAATGGTGAGAATCCGCTGGGCCTCAAGGCGATGATTGAGAACCTGCACGCCAAGTCGCTGAAATATATCCGCGAAGTGGATGACCTGCATGAGGAGCCGGCGCCGGTGCGTTTCCGTATTGTAAAAGACTTTAGTCCGGAAGAGTTGTATTACCTGATCATCAACGGTCAGGAAGAGCTATATACTTCCAGTTATACCAACCCAGCCAAAGCGGGCTTGTACGACCAGATGATGCTGCGTATGAAACCACCGCGTGGCGACAGTTTGCTGATGCTGGTGGCATTTGACCGCTTTAAGAAGTTCATTGCCATGGCTGCAGGCTTTAACACCCTGGACCACTTCCTGAAGTCTATGGCGCCCGATAATGCCAACTATCTGATGAAAAAGTATGTGAGCAGCCTGGAGAAGACAGAAGACCTCGAAGATGCGGTGGATGTGGCTAACTCCTTCGGCAGTATCCGCGATCCCAAATTGCTGGATTTTCTGCGGGAAGAGGTGAAGAAGAACTACAACTTCGTGAACAGTAAGGGCGACCGTCGTGGTAAGGTGATTTACAGCCTGCTATCTAACCTGTTCGAAACAGAGGTAGGCGGTGGTAATGACTCTTCCAAAGCGAGCGATATGGCCAGCAAATTCCAGCTGCCGCCCGTGAACTATGTCGACTTCAACTCTCTCCTGAGCGACAGCGGCCGGGTATATCAACAGGTATTTTTCTACGGAGATAAAGACGG
Source organism: Chitinophaga pendula (assembly GCF_020386615.1). Taxonomy (NCBI): domain Bacteria; kingdom Pseudomonadati; phylum Bacteroidota; class Chitinophagia; order Chitinophagales; family Chitinophagaceae; genus Chitinophaga; species Chitinophaga pendula. The sequence goes on along the minus strand of NZ_CP077769.1, from coordinate 5,759,002 downwards.
ATCTGACTCCTACGGCAGCTTCATGGGTAACTTCCCCGGCGGCGACTGGAAAGTGAGCAAGGGTAAATACTGGACTACCATCACTTCCGTGAAAGGTAAACCGATCACCATCTATGCCAACCTGCCATTACCGGAGCCGGAAGATAAAACCGCTATCGAGAAACTGAGCGAATACCTCGACGAGAACGATATCCATCCTACCGTGTTTATTCACCGTGGTCACAGCTACCACGTAAACACTACCCTGGACAACCTGCAGAGCTCTGCCAAGATAGTTGTACTGGGTTCCTGTGGTGGCTATCACAACCTGGCGACAGTGCTGCAGAAGTCACCCGAGGCACATATCATCTCCTCCAAACAGGTGGGTACCCGCTTCGTCAACGAGCCTATCATCCGCGTGCTGGACGAAACCATCCGCGCCGGTAAAAAAGTAGACTGGGTGGATATGTGGTCTGTCCTGGGTAAACGCTTTGCGGGTGATGCCCGTAACCGGGAGCTGTTCAGCGACTACGTGCCGCCACACAAGAACCTAGGCGCCATCTTCATCAAAGCATACAAACAAATCATGAAAGAAGACAAATAAGGCTTAGCCATCATTGTATCATACAGGGGTTGTTCCTACCGGGGCAGCCCCTTTTTTATTGCATTGATCCTGAGGATGTTGTGCATTTTGTATGGTTTAAGTGGTTGGTTGTTAGTACGTTGTGAGATGTTTGTATAGCCGTTGTATAGGCGTTCTATAGTCATCGTATAGGCAAGGTATACCGGGGGTATAGTCGTTGTATAGCGATTGTATAAGGTTGGATAGGGTTAGCTTATACAATGACTATACGAATGCTATAGGAATGATACAGGAGAGCTATAGGAAGGAGGGAGGGGAAAGAGGCGCTAGATAAAAAGATAAAGGCTGCAATACATGTATAGGTATTACAGCCTTTATCTTTAGAATAGCTATTACATTATACCTATCATACTTAGTCTTCGGAGTATTACCCATTGTTTTTCACCTAACGTTGTACCATTTTTGAATAAGGAAGATTGTTTAATTGTGTTCTTCAATCTCCCTAGTGACGGGTTTTGTCTTAGTTGTTGGCTATTTATTGTTTTTAGAATACTATCTACTTTAGGGCTATGACGTGTGGTGTCGGGCACGACAGGGATTTTTTGAAACTCAAATGGCTCGTTCCGGCAGAGTTGTAAATCGATATAAATAGGGAGGAGTACATTGATAGCGGGCCCTTTGTATGCTAGCCCTCCTTTGATATTAATAGTATCAAGTTCCTTCGTTATCAAGTCTCTAATGACTGGAACTAATTCCTTCGAATAATCAATGTTGGATATTTTGCCATGTGAGTCTACTGAGAAGGTGATTTGGAAATAGCCTATTTCGCAAATTGGGGAGATGAGGTATTCCGCCCTCTCCTCCAGGTAAGATGAAAGGTTATTTAACGCTACTTTTTTATCCTGCGCAATGCCAAAAATTGGAAAGAAAAGTAATGTTAATAAACAATACCTAAAGTATTTCAGAGGTGAAAATGTATTCATATTTTTTACTGACATCTTGTTCCAAGTTTAATATTATTATCGCCGACGCTATATTTTTTATAAGTGCTTTTACATTCGTCTAAAGTTAAATTTAGCTCTTTTAGCTTTTCCTGGAAGAGCTCAGCAGAGTCTTCAAAATTCAATAAACGAGTTAACCCAAACATAGCATTTGCATAGGCATCTTTTATTGGATAATTTGGAAATATCTCCCTGTCTGCATTTACCAGAAACTTTAACATGCTATTTATCATCGTTATGTGGTCATCACGATCCGGGTTAGGCTGTCGGGATAACCACGCATGAAGTATTTCATGATGCATAAGCTGTACTTGTAACTCTTGAGAGAATGTTGAAACGATATTGCCGCTAAAGCGGATGTTTGAACCAGTATACTGGTATTTATCGTCAAATTGTGGATAGGTGCGTGATGGACTTTCTACGGTTCCTTCCGGATAGACGTCATAGAATGTAAATTTATATTTTTTGTCATCATGTAGTTCTTGTAAAAAGACATTAATATTGTTAGAAAGTTTTTCATTAGATACTTTGGCAAATGTTTGTTTGATACCTCCGCCACCATTTCCACAAGGTATTGAAACGGTATAGTCATAAAAGCATTCTGTAATTCCACCGAAGTTATTGCAAGTGTAATGATCTGCCTCTAAAAAACAAGGTTCATATTTCTCTGTTAAGACAGGTCCTTTTTTTCTGATACCTATATTAGGGATGAGGGTATATTGACCATCATTGAATCTATACCCTCTTATAATTTTTCCCCGCCATTCCTGAATAAGTATTACACCAGAAAAGTGCTTGTCATTGTTATCAAGATATTTATCTGAAGGTAATACCAGCACTACCTCGTTGTGAATTTGACCTATAGCATCTTTCGATATTAGCAAATAGCTATAATCGCTTAATGCAGTTTTAGTATTTAACTTGTTGGTAGAAAAGTAGTCACTGTTAGTGAAGTTTAAAGGAACGGCCACTACATTTCCTATGTTTGTATGCTTTGTATATGCGCGATCCCACGAAGGTTCTTTTTCAAAGTAGGTAAGCGGCGTACTTTCAGGTGACACTTTGCTATTAATGCCAGCCTTAAAGTATTGCTTAGCTTCGTCTATTGTTAGTGCTGTTTTATTCTGTGGCAATGGCTTGTCGTTTTTTTGACAACTCTGCAACTGTAGAATAGTAATTACAGAAAATAGGATACCGAAAAGGTAGCAGGTGAGTTTCTTCATAGATTTCTGTTTGGGGTAATTGCTACTTATAGCGAATATAGATTTAGCCGAATGTCGGGGTTTTACATTATATTGAAAAGTATTTTTAAATAGACAGTAGGGTTATTTTTTTTGTTTAGACTTGCCTGTACGTTTACCTTGTTCTGCTAAAATTTCCAGTTCCTGTAATAACTCTTCTTTTTCTTCGGGGGTAATATTTTTGGTGGAAACAAACAGATCCTGCAGGTCTCTGTTAATGACCAATGCGATACGGAAAAAAGTAGATAGTGGTGGTTGTACTGTATTTGTAACCCATTTAGAAACCGTTGCTTCTTCATAGCCAATAGCCGCTGCCAGTGCACGATTTGTAATTCTGCTTTCCTTCATGACAACTGCCAGGCGGTTCATGATGATAGGGGCATTCTTAGGTTTTGTAGAGGATATTAATTTACTCATCAAGGGTAATACTTTGTTCTTGAGGACAAATCTAATAATCTCTCATTTCTCATAATGCCTCCCTTATTATCCTTTAAGAAAAAATATTTGTTCTTGTGGGTCATGTATGATATCTTTGGAGTAGTATTTTAATAAATTAATTTTATTTGTCTGAATGTTCTTTTTCGTGTTAAACAGCGGGAATTAAAATTGCATCACCCTGATCCTCCTTATTGGTAAATCCGCTTTTTAACACCTAAATTTTATTAACCTCATGAAGAAACAAAATGTACCGCAGCCCTATGTAAACATGCTCCAGGACCTCCACGCCAGATTGTTCGAAGTACCCATCACCTTTAGAGATCAAGTATGCGAAGAATGCGGATGGAGTATCCCTACTTTCTACCGCAAGATGAAAAGCATTGACCGGATGAGCGATACCGGGCGTAGACGGTTAATACCCGCGCTGAGCAATGCAGAGAAAGAAAAGATCATGAGTGTGTTAGATGAAGTGTACCTGGAGTTCTGGCAATACTGTGAAAAGTACCGGCCGGAAAAGAAATAACCAACCAGTGAAAGGGCTGCTCTGATGGAGGAGCCTTTTTTGTGTTCTTTTAAGTGTGAATATTATATCTGCTTCCTTAAAAATATAGTCTCGTTATTAGTATGAAAACAATAATATCAAGACTTTATGATAGCTCATTTAAAATCCTATTTAATCACGCTTAAATAAAAAACACAACTATGAAAGGACACCGTGTATCCCTGCAATTACCTGTGACGGAACTAGGTAAAGCTGATGCCTCTTTCCAGATAAAAAAAGATGGGAAGTTATTAGGCACGATGCATATCTCCCATGGGGCCTTCTCCTATCAGCCAAGTGGCTTTATGAAAAAAAATGCGATTAAGATTTCCTGGCTGGAGTTTGATAAAATGATGAAGGAAGCTAAGTAACAGCGCTTAGTTTTTAATAATCCTATGAAAAACCGTATCCTCTGCTTCCCATTATTCACTTTGGTCTTATCCAATTGCCAAGGGGTCAATACACTCATGAAATGAGAGAAGTTTAATATTATATCGGAGCTCTCCTCACTACCTATGGAAAACTAAAATTTTGAGCATCTATATAAAACAATACTTTTGTATTCAAATAAAATTAACCTGAAAGTATTCTAGTAATCCAAATAATATTTTACTTTCGGGCCTGGAAAAGAGTCATTAATTTAAGAATCGAAGAGAATTCTGTACTGTTAAACTCGATCTATGAGGTAATGTCACCTTTTCAAACCTGTATCCTATACCATATGAACAGGGGAGGAAATCAACCGATCCATGTGTACCTATGAACAGTGTTGATAATGTCGGTAGTGCTGGAAGTCGCGCTCATAAAGGCTTCAAATTATTTTGTTTGTTCTGGAAATTAGTGAACTGTCACTGTCTTGTGGATACAGGAAGGATTCCTATTACCTATATCCGCGTGCTGTATTCATGTTGAATGACAGTTACTGATTCCTGTTAAAATCATTTTGTAATCACTCTTACATGCTAAAGTATATACTGCTTACGGGCAGTGGTGTACTCCTGTGTGTCGCCTTACGTGCACAACAGGCTGCGCCTTCCCCTAAAGTTCCATCTGAACCGCTGAACATAAAAGAGCAGGCACAAACACTGTGGAAACAAACGCCGTTGAATAAGGCGATCGCTGACTCGGTAAATGCACGCTCCGGTAAATGGCTACAGGCTCCGGATACAGTGTTGCGTGCGGTTGGCCAGCAATCAAAGGCACTGATGTCGGCCTATCTGTCGCCCGCCGCGACTAACCAGTTTATGCAATACATGGCTAATACCGGTGGTAAAGGCAAAGTACAGCAACTGCAACAGGCCCTGCGAGTTGTAAAAGATACGGGTAAGATCAACCATTACTTTGACAATAAGTTAAGAGGATTCTATGCCTTGCGTCAGCAGCTGCCGTTGCCTAAAAAAGGGCAGGATCTGCTGAAGGTAAATCTTAAACAGGTGCAGGCAGGTGTAGTCACGGATAACACACCGGCTGCCATCGCCCGTACTTACAGTAACATACAGATCAACGGTAGCGTGGCATTGGCAGGTATTCCGTTCGCAGTGAATGGTACTAACCTCAATACTGCGGCACCTGTCTGGGATAACAGCCGCATGGCGCAGCTGGTGAAGGCTGGCTTTGATAAACAGGCATTCCTGGAGCAGCTATCGGCACGAGTGAGCAAAGACTACGACCTGCGTAAATATTTTCTGGACGATATAGATGTAAAGGCCGCAGTAAAACAGTATGCTGATGCCCGTGTAAAAGAAATACATGGCAAACTGGATAGCCTGTACAAAGGTGGTACTGCATTAATTCCCTCAGAAGAGTTGTTGCAGCTGGATAGTGTACAGCTGAAAAACCTGGTAATGAACTCTGGTAAAGGTCTGCAACAGTGGGGCGACAGTACATTGAGCGAACAGCAGTCTCGTAATAAATACCTACAGGAGTTGTTGCAGATGAAACAAAGCCTGGGTAGGGAACTGGACCTGAAAAATACATTGACAGGTAGTTTCGATGCCAAACAGAAACTTACGGGCCTTATGAATAGTATGGAAGGCCGTAAGCAGGCCGCTAAAGACCTGCTGCCGCTGAATGGTTTGGAAAAGCTGTTCCTCAAAATGAAAACACTCAACATCGGTGATATTGGTGTAGATGCGAGCAAAGGAAATGTGTCCGATCTCTTTATGACGGGTGCAGCGGGAACCTTACTGGACAACAACCGTCTGCTGATGTTAGGGATAGGTAAACGTAAAGATGCGGCTGGTATGAGAGATGCAGCATTTACTTCTTCCCTCGCGCCTACTGACTACAGCTTACAGTTCCTGCGTATGGGTAAAGGAGATATCGGTGAGAAACACTCCCATATCGGGATAGTGAACGCCAATACTAAAGATGCCAACCGCAGACAGTTCAATATGCCGGCGCTACCGCGTAATGCTTTTAACCTGTCTTTCTCCAAACAAATGAGCCTGGGAGAATACGGTACGCTCGATGCGGAAGTCTCCAAATCCAACAACGTATTTGCCGGAGGCACCGGCAAAGATGGATCTGCACTCGGGTCTAAAGCAGCGGCTTTTAGTCTGATGGATGATTTCTGGAGTACCTTCTCTGCCGGATTGGGGTGGAACGGAGATGTAAAAGAATGGCAGTCTACACACCGGGTGTATGTGAACTATGCCGGTCTTGGTTATAACAATCCTGCCAGCCCTTATGCTGCTCGCGGTAGCTGGCAGTATGGATTCAAGGTTAAGAAACGTTTCCAGCGCAACCGCCTGCAGGTGGGTGCCAGGCTGGACCAGAAAAATATGAGCACTTCCACGGTGTACAATTCCAGTTGGAAGAGTACCCAGATCGGATTTGACGGTAGGTATAAGCTGGACAAACATGTGTCTTTCGATGCCCGCTACAGTCAGGCCGTAATGAAGCACAAAGGTGGTAAGGGCGATGGCGGCGACTTTGTGAACAGGTTACTGAGCATGTCGTCCATGATCAATGGGCGCTTGTTTAATAAACCGTCCAATAGCCATGTAATGCTGGCTTTCCAGCAAATGGAACAGCAGAGCGCTACCATACCGCTGAACTCCCTGATGACCAACATCAACCTCACACAAACACTTACGTTCAAAACTAACACGCTTGTGATGAACGTATTCTACAACCGCGATATAAAGGATAATGCACTCTACGGTAATCTGCTGACAGCAGAGGCTTCCTGGAACTATCAACTGTGGGAACGGGTATCCTGCTCCAGTGGACTTACCTACCTGAGTAATACGGGTATTGTAAAACAGGCAGGTGTTAAACAGCATGTGCAGACCATGTTACTACCCAAGCTGTCCATGAATGCTTATGTAGATTGCCGCACTAGTTTTCTGAACTCCGCTCAGAACTACCTGTTTGGCAACTTCCGCGGAGAACTCTCATTCCTTTATACGCTCGATTAAACATGACTATGATGAAGCGAATAATATTATTACTGCTGGTACAGCTGTCCTGGCTGACCAGTTTCTGCCAGGTGTCTTTTGTGTTCCTGCCGGAAGTACATGGCCGTACACTTGACGGGCTGATGATGACAAGAGTGGTAAATGCTGCCGGCAGTCAGCGCGTGATATTGACGATCACCGTAACGGAACAACAGAGCGGCCGTGTATTACAAATGCGTACTAACCCGTTCCCGTTGACGGAGGGCACACAATCTTTGCCTCCGGCGCTGATACGTAATGCGAAACTCACCTTCTCCAACAACCCGGCAGCGACGATCTGCAAGCAGACCGGTACCTTCCCCGAAGGAGACTATGAGTATTGTTTTGAGTTGACTAACGAGGATAAGAATGCCGGAGAATTGATAGGAGAGCAGTGTTTTAACTATCAGCTGCAGCCATTTTCTCCATTGCTATTAATGTCTCCCGGTGACGGCGATGCGATATGTGATAAGCGCCCACAGCTCTACTGGCAGCCGCTGTTACCCGCTATTGCAGGCATGCAGTACCGTCTGGTACTAACAGAGATAAAACCAGGTCAGTCTAAGGTAGAAGCGCTGAACTATAATACCCCACAGGTGCAACAAATGGGTATACCCTCCCCTATGTTGTTCTTCCCTCCTGGTGCCAGACCGTTGGAAGAAGGGCATCAATATGCCTGGCAGGTAGCTGCCTATAGAGGAACGCTATTACTCGCTAATTCAGAGATATGGGAATTCACCGTATCATGTGAGGACAGTACCAAAGCATTGCCTGTAACAGGCTATCGCGACCTGGAAGACCTGACCAAAGGAAACTTCTATATCGCCAACGGCAGTATTTTATTCTCTACTCACAACGCGTATGCGGAGGGCCCGTTGCCTTATACCATTACCTGTCTTACCAACCCGGAACTGAAGATTAAAAAGTTGCCTAAGGTAAGATTGGCCAGAGGGGCGAACCAGATCATTATCGATCTGTCCGACAATCCTTCCTTTACAGATGGATACTTCTATATTATGACCATACAGCTGCCGAGCGGAGAGCAAAAGCAATTACGTTTCCTTTATAAAGTGCCGCAATGATGAAGAGTATACGAAAAAGCTATCAGCGGATAGCCATAGCAATGATGATGTTGGCTGCTTGTCATCAGACTGCATCTCAACAGGATGAACTGGCCCTATGGGATTTAAAACGTGAGAAAAATGTACAGGGTACGGATATGCAATTGTCATACATGCCGGCATGTGAGAAGAAAGCTGCCGCCGGACAAGGGGGCGTAACCGGAGCCGATGAACTGGGATTCCGTCTGCGGGTGATGCCCCCCAAAGATCAGGATCATGCGCCAGTGACCATGCATACGAATGTCGACACTTTATTCAATGTAGTGGTAGGCAAGGATACTATCACTCCGTTATTTGCGCAGCAGATAGCGAATGGTAACATCGGTGGTACCGAATACCTGGTGGTGTTCGATCGTGCTCAACTGAAACAGGATACTGCCTGCACGTTCCTGTTCCGCGATTGGTTGTTCACGAATACGCACCTGTCTTTCCGATTCAATCTTACCAACACCAAAAAATTAGACGCAAAAAGCTGCAGCATATGATACGTAGTAAAAGGATAAAAAAGTCTGTTGCTCTTTTCTTTTTAGGGCTACTCGTAGCAGAGAATATATTGCCATTGAGAGTGTGGGCACTGACCAGCGGACCTGTACAGCCGGAAAGTAAACAATTCCAGCAGGCAGGTACCACTGATATGGTAGACCTTTTCACAGGTGACTTTAAATATAATATCCCACTGCTGGATATAGATGGTTATCCTATTAATCTGAGCTATCAGAGCGGTAGCGGTATGGATGATGAGGCCAGCTGGGTAGGATTCGGATGGAGTCTGACGCCTGGGGCCATCAATCGTCAGCTGAGAGGATTGCCGGATGATTTCGCGGGTGATCAGGTGGTAACACAGCATTATGTAAAGCCGAAGGTAGTGGTAGGGGGAAGAGGTACTGTGAGATTGGAGTTAAAAGGACGAGGTATCGGTAATATCGGAGGGTCATTATTCCTGGGCGTATTCAGTGATAATTATACTGGTATTGGTGCTGAAGTAGGCGCCAATGCGGGCCTTTCCCTTAGCCTGACAAACGGAGGTGTACTAACGGGGCGATTAGGGATTGGGGTAAATTCTAATACTTCCAGCGGGGTCAATGTCAGCCCTCAGGTGTCGTTAGCCATCAGTAATAAGATGACAGAGGCGATGACTGCCAGCTATGCCGTCTCTGCTCAGTTGGGTTATAATACCAGGAATGGATTGAAAGATCTTACATTGGGCCAGTCTTTTGGACTGTCAGGTTATGATATTAGCGGGAGGAATCTGAAAACAGGTAGTGCTAATTTTGATATATCGTCGAGTAACATCAGCTATAATACACCTCCCTTTTACCCCTCTGCTGGTGTTGCTTTTAAGAGCAAGGACAGAACATACAGCCTTGATGTAGGAGGGACTGCTTTTGCGCTTTTTGCAGGTGGCGGACTCTCCGGGTATAAATCTGTCCGGGAGGTTGCTTCAGCAGATCCGATTGCTAAGCCGGCTTTTGGTTTATTATATGCGGAACAGGCAGCTAAACAGGGTGGAGCTTTAATGGATTTTATGCGGGAGAAAGACAACCCTGCCATTCCCAATCTGCCTAACTTACCGATGCCAATAGCTACGCCGGATCTGTTCTCTTATAGTGGACAGGGGTCTGGTGGACAATTCCGTTTATACAGGGGAGGGACTGGTGTTTTTTATGATGCAGCAACAAGAGATGTGTCTGATAATGCTTCTGCCGGAGGAGACTTTGGTTATGGTGGATATTTTCACGGCGGTGTATCTTTTTATAACCAAGATGTGGTAACACAAACAGGAAAATGGGAGAAAGACAATGCATTTTTGTCGGCGGGCGATTTTGCTGCCAATAAAAAGAATCCTGCGGATGAAGCTGCCTATTTTAAACAGGTGGGAGAAAAGAATCTGCCGGATCAAAATTTTTCACGTCGTATAGTGGATGAGAAGCCGGTGGCTATTACGCTTTCAGGTAAAAGCGCGCAGAACTTATTACGCGATGACTACAATACATATGCTGCAGCTGATGCTTACAAAAAGGATGGTCGACAATCAAGGCGTACTACTGTTACTTATCTCACTGCAGGTGAGGCTGCTGCAGGTGCAATAGACAGAAAAATAAAGAGTTATGCATTTAATAATTACGGTGCTTTTAATAATCCAGAGGGGTGTAGCCCGAGAAATCCTGTATCTATAAACAGGGAAGGAGGATATAGAAAGAAACATCACATCTCAGAGATCACGGTACATAATGATAATGGTGGGCGTTCCGTATATGGAATACCTGTTTACAATATCAGTCAGCGGGAGATGTCTTTTGCTATTGATAAGGCAAAGGTTATCTCAGGGAATACTGATATTGCAAAAAACCTCATAGCTTATAATACGAAAGGTGATGGGAGCCTGGATAATAAATTGGGTATCGATCATTATCTGCATGATGAGACGCAACCTGCATATGCCTCGTCTTATTTACTGACCGGCTATTTATCTCCGGATTATGTAGACCTTACCGGAGATGGTATTTCACCTGATGATAACGGTACCGCCGTTAAATTCAATTATACCAAAGGGGTAGATTATGGATGGAGAACTCCTGGTGAGGAACAGAGGGCCGCGTTGAACCGGGGGCAACTCGCTGTTCCTGAAGATGATAAAGGCAGTATAGTGTTTGGAATGAGAGAGTCTTGGTATACCCATTCGATAGAAGGCAAAAACTATATCGCCTATTTCGTAACAGAAGACAGAGACGATGCCCTGGGAGTCGCCGACTGGAAAGGTGCAAAAAACACCGCAATGGCACCTAAACGGCTGCGTGAAATCCGTTTGTATAAGAAGGGTGCAGTACCTCAGCTGATCAAAACCGTTGTCTTTGAATATGATTACAGCCTCTGTGTTAATGCTCCTAATCATCGTACGGGCGCAGGAAAGCTGACATTGAAGAAGATTTATTTCAAATATCAGTCTTCAACCAAAGGAGCACGTTATCCTTATGCTTTTGAGTATAATCCTGGGCCGGAATACACCCGTGTCTCTACAGACAGATGGGGTGTACTCAAGCCGGTGGCAAATAATGCGAGTGATGGCTTTGGTGCATTAACGAATGACGAGTTTCCCTATGCAACAAGCAACAAAGGTACTGCTGATCTTAATGCCAGCGCATGGCAGTTGTCTAAAATCGTACTGCCAACCGGAGGAGAAATAAAGCCTGTCTACGAATCTGATGACTATAGTTATGTACAGGATAGACGTGCTATGCAGATGACTAAGATAACAAGGATGCTCAATATAAAAGGTGATCAGGTATTTAGTCTGGCAGACGCCAAGGCCTTACGTATTAGTATACCTGGTGTTAGTTCCAGTAGTGGTGCTGATAGAAGAGACTGGTTTATACAACAATACCTGGACGGTAAGCCATATCTGTATGCGAAATTATCTGTAGATGTCACAGACAATCCAGGGAATAATACCGGTATTCAGAAGGAATTTATACCCGCTTACGGCAAAGTGATAAAAGTGGTCACCGGTGATGGATATGCGGATGTGTATTTTGAAGACCAGCAAGAAAGCGGAGGTGTGAATCCTTTCCAGTTTGCGGCCTGGCAAAAAATGAGATTAGAGTACCCCCGCTATGCATTCCCCGGATATCGTAACCGCATTTCTGACGATGCTCCTATTCAGGCAGCATTATCTGCTATCGTTAATGCAATAGGTAACCTGAGCGAATTAAAGGAGAATTTCTATCAACGTGCCAAAAGGAAAGGTTTTGGTAGCCTGGTGGATCTTGATCGTAGTTTCGCGCGTATTGTTAAAGCAGATGGATTCAAGTTGGGAGGAGGTATCCGTGTGAAAAAAATAGTGTTGTCGGATAGTTGGAGCAGTATTGCGCAGGGTGGCACCAATGCAACCTATGGACAGAGTTATGAATATACTACAGAGGAAGGTGGTCGTACCATTAGCAGCGGAGTAGCCAGCTACGAACCTTATATCGGTGGTGATGAGAATCCAATGCGTCAACCAGTGAACTACTACACACAGGAAATGAAATGGGCGCTTAGCAATTATTTCTATCTGGAGGAACCGTTTGGCGAATCTTTGTATCCTGCACCTGTAGTTGGTTATCGAAGGGTGACGACCAGAAGCCTTAATGAACAGGGAGAGCCCGATCCGTTAAACAAAACGGGGAGAGTTATTGATGAATTCTATACAGCGAAGGAATATCCGGTATCCTGTACCTATACAAGTCCCAGAACTTGGAATTATCAGCCAGCCAGTTGGTTCTCCTTCTTTGGAGGCCAGATTACACATGAAATGGTAATGAGCCAAGGGTATGCCATTCAGCTTAATGATATGCATGGTAAGCCTAAAGCGCAACGCATCCTGAATCAGTCAGGAGCAGAAATATCCTCTACCGTCTATCATTATAATTCTGAGCGGATGGGAGCCAATACTTATCGCCTCGCCAATAAGGTAAGTGTAGTAAATGATAAGGGGCAAATTACCCGTGACCAGATCATAGGCCGTGAGATAGAGATGTATACTGATATGCGTGAACAGGAAACGTCTAATACCGGTCGTTCCATAAACATAGGTTTAGATGTGATACCCTTCTTCTTCGGAATTGCATTACCGATCCCTCACTGGCCGACCAGTTCGAACGATGAATACCGGCTTTTCCGTTCTGCCAGTACCTTGAAGACCGTACAGTACTACGGAATACTTGATAAAGTTGTGAAAACTGTCAATGGTTCTTCTATCACCACTAATAATTTATTATATGACCAACTCACAGGTGACCCTGTGGTAGTACAACAAGAAAATGAATTTGGTGATCCTGTGTATCAGGTGAATATGCCTGCTTATTGGAAGTACGATAAAATGGGCGGTGCATATAAGAATGAAGGGTTGCTGATGATTGATTTAAAAAGTGACAATACAGGCGCGATCACCAATGCACCGTATGAATCCTCACTAAACCCTGGAGACGAGTTGATTGATCTGAAAAATAGTTCACGGATGTGGGTTGTCAAGGCGCCTATATCCAGTGGGAACACTACGCAGATACTTCGACTAGTAAGAGCTGATGGTTCTTCCGTAGTGTCTTACACAGGGAATGTAAAAGTGTACCATTCTGCCTACCGCAACCAGTTGCAGCCGGGAACGCTGAGTATAGTTTGTAAGCAAATGCCCTACAATAATAATAAGTTGAGTATACTGGATAATGCGGAGCAGTCTGCTTTTCGCATTGTGGACGCAAAGGCAACATTGTTTAACGAAGAATGGAGTATGAGCAGTACCTGTAATATCTGTCCGCCGGGTTATACATTGAACTCAGCGGGAGATAAATGTGTAGGTGCGCCAACTGTGAATAATGATAGTGATCTGAACGTATGTACGATAACAAAAAATGCTAATTATGGCATTTCCGGTGGGCGTTTTTACACAGAATCCGGTACTGTTTACAACAATAGGGAATACTGGGCTCCGGCTTGTGTGCATGGTGGTGATTACTGTTCTCCCTTAAATCGTTACGGCGTTTGGCTATGTGTAAATCAGATAGTAACCCGTGGGACATGGCTAGGAATGGAGTCATGTCTTACAGTACCGGAAACTAGTTGGTATTCTCTGGGATACGGCGTGTCGACGGATGTAAGAATATATATAGACGGTACAGAGGTAAAAGGAGCCGCTGGGCAAATTGAGGATAATTATAAATATTGGAATGTTCGACCGATCTATCTTACGGCTGGTAAGAAAAAAATAACAATTGAATCTCTGAAAACAGCAGATAACAATGCAGTAGCGGTAGAAATTTATAAAGGGCTTCCCGCTGATTTAATAAATCTGAATTTTGGACAAGTACAGGAGAGGCGTGTCTTCTCTACGGAATCTCTTGCAGGAAGTAATATATCTACATATGTTTTTACCGCGTTCGGTTCCAAATTTAGATACCAGTGCAGCGCGGGTAATTATGATGTCTGCACCGGTAATTGTGTGGCTGATGCTAATAATACTGTAAATCCTTACTTATTAGGATTCCTGGGTAACTGGAGACCGGTAGAAGAAAAGGTGTTTAAAGTAGGCCGGGACAACAGTCAGGCATTTGCTTCTGCCGGATCAGGAGCGAATGTACGTCACAGTGGCTATTATACCAATTTTACGCCTTACTGGTATCCGGATCAAGCTGGTATATGGCAGTCGGCAACGGTCAATGGTACTGCATGGACTACTGCACGTTATGTTACCTTATATGGAAAGCAAGGAGAGGAATTGGAAAACAAAGACGTATTAGGCCGCTATAGCGGTGCCAGGTATGGGTTTTACAATACTGTACCATTGGCGGTATCATCCAATGCTATGAATCGTGAGATATTTTATGACGGCTTTGAGGATGATGTACCAGGTACCGGGTGCCTGCAGAATATTTGTAATCCCGATGTATTCAGTATCCGTAAAGCGATACTTAGCAATAGTACCGGTACATTAGACGTCTCCAACGCACATACAGGTAACTTCAGCCTTAAACTTACAGGGCCATTGGGAATGCAGTCACTCGTGCATACCATAGTATATGGATCACAAAGCTACCTGGACAATTCTTCCGGTGTATATAAGCTGAAAGGAGTGAACGGTCTTTATCCGGCAGGATTTTCACCTTTACCCAATAAGAAATATGTCTTCTCTGCCTGGGTGAAAGACAATCAGTCTGCGACGTCCACTAGCACAGGTATTACTGCTACGATCAACGGCGTAAATATAGCCTTGCAACGCCGGGCTATGGTAGAAGGATGGAAGCTGGTCGAGGGTATTATGGATCTATCGGCTATTGGGAGTGCCGCCAACTTCACTGTAAACTTAAGCCCTCAGGGAACCGTGTGGGTGGATGATATTCGCATTTTTCCGTTTGATGGGCAACTAAAATCATACGCATATGATAGCAAAACACTACGTCTGATGGCGGAATTGGATGAAAATAACTTTGCCACTTTCTATGAATATGATGATGAGGGATCGTTGATACGTCTTAAGAAAGAAACTGACAGGGGTATTATGACATTAAAAGAAAATCGTTCTGCGTTTCGCCGTAATCAGTAATGAGTAAAACAGAAGTAATGAAAAGTAAGAAGACAAATATGAGATTTATAAAGGTGCTCATCCCATTTATGTTGGTTGCTGTTATTGCTATGACTGTATGGGCATCCAAACAGCATGGCGACTGGATGAAAAATAGAGAAAGGAGTAGTCTGGATTCAATAGCGGATGTTCAGCTCGATCGCATGAAAGATGAAGAGATATTAAATGAACTGGCTAGCGTTTACAGACAGTTAGATAGCGTGAAGACTTTTTATATGAAGGGTATTGTAAATACTACAGATCCACGCGACAGCAGTAACGTAGTGAATACTGTGTTTGCCTACCACGTGAAAGGAGCAGAAATGTATTGTCAGCTGGCAGATCAGGAAATGTATGCTTCGCCCGAACATTTTGTTACTGTTAATCATGGGGTGAAGAAGATTTTTTTGTCTGGTCCCAAAGCTATGACTATGCCATTCAGGATCTCTTCCGATAGTTTGAGGAATATGGTGCAAGGAGATGGGTATAAGGTTACCAGAACTGTGATTAACGGTACGGCTGTCATCAGGTTGCTGCGTGAAACACATATTAATTGCAAAGAGTATGCGGTGACTTTCGATCCTCATACCCTGAGAATGAAGCAAGTCTTTATGCGCCTGTCGGATATGGATGAACCGGAGAGCGCAGAAAAGGATAAGACGATAACTGTTCGGTTTGATCAATGGGAACTCGAGCATGTTACAGAAAAGATGCCAGCAGTTTATAGCTGGTTGAAAAATAAGAATGGCCACGTAGTGCCATCTGCCCAGTTGACCGGATATGAAGTGATCCACATGGGAAATATGAATTAATTCCATTCCAATACCTATAACGATGATGCGTCCGTTCAAATATAGACCCGTTATTAAATTATTATTGATCCCCTTTTTCGTACTGTTATACATGCACGTATCAGCAGGGGTGGAGCCTTATCAACATATGCTGAGGGGCAAACTGAAGAAAGGAGATACTTTACTTGTGAGAGATGAGAAGTTCAGAAACCCCTCCTGGAGCTGGAATGATATCCGTAATGCACGGGTCACAAATATTGTAACCTTTGAGTTATTTACAGACACTACTGTCGCATTGACCAAAGCTTTCAGCTGTGAACTTGATCTGAAGATAGAATATTGGAGCCAGCCGGATCAGCGGGAACCTATCGTCAAAGATCATATTCCACTGAAAATTAACTTTAGCCCGGACTCCGGTGCTGTGTATCAGCGTAGTACATTATATGAGTTCCTGAATGGACATCAGGTGAAAATTACTATTAATGATATTAAGAATGAAGGAGGAGATGGAAAGACACCGTCTGTACTACAGCTGAAATCTCAGATAATTGTAGACCGTACATATACCTTGAAGTCTAAGGAGGTGATACCTTACGTTGTACCGGTGACAGATGGTGGCTCATCAGGAAATAATGGAGGTGTGGCTGCACGTGCTTTTAATCAAACTCCATATGCTGTAGATCTTATCTGGGGGACAATAACAGGTGCAGATGCTTATGATATTGAGTGGACATTTATTGATGATGAGTCTGACAACGGAAGGTTGTTGAATACGCAGGCAAACAGGACAGATGACCTAATGGCATTAATGATGCGCAATAACGCCTCAAGGGTTACTGTTCAACAAGAAAGTTTTAGGGTGTCATTGATCCATGATACCAAATATCTCCTGTTTCGCATGAGAGTGGTTAATTACGATGCCAACAATAATCGTATAGAAGGCCCGTGGAACTATAAGTTCAATAATCAGGGAACGGTAGAGCAGGGTGTGGTAGAACTAACGACTCTACGGCATCAGCCGGGGATGAACTGGCAGTATGCCGCTACCTATGCAGAAGATGGCAAAAAGAAAGAAGTAGTCAGTTATTTTGATGGCTCCGGGCGAAATCGCCAGTCTACTACACTCAGCAATACGTCGGGGATTGCCGTTGTACAGGAGACAATATATGATGAGTTTGGCCGTCCTGCGGCGACTGTACTTCCTGCGCCGGTAAATTCGCCGAACCTCACTTATTACGTAAGTCAGAGTCTCAACCTTAATAAGCAACCCTATAACTTTAAGAATATTTACAACGGGGCAACAGGGTTTTGTGTAGTTAAGCCACAGATGATGGATCCCACTGGAGGTGCAGCACGTTATTATTCGTCTAATAATGATTTTCTTAATGCGGCAGGGGTTAATAAGTATATTCCAGCCGCTGAAGGCTATCCGTTTGCCGTAACACGTTATACTCCAGATAATACAGGAAGGATAGCTGTACAAGGAGGTGTTGGTAATCAATTACAACCCAGTGCAGACCTGACGGAGAATAAAGCAACGAGATATTACTATGGCAAACCGGAGTCGTGGGAGCTGGACCAACTGTTTGGTAACGATGTTGGATTAGCTAATCACTACACAAAAGAAATGGTAGTCGATCCCAATAGCCAGGTGAGCGTGAGCTACAAGGATGCTGCTGGTAAAGTAATTGCAACTGCGTTAGCGGGGGAAGTGCCCTTGGCCACAGATAAAATTTCTACAATAAGAGATAATGTTACCAGAAAATCCCGTTTGCTGGAGCCTGAGCAGTTTGTATTTGATAATGCTACATTGAAACTGACGGGCACTACAACCTATCTCTCTTCCCTGATAGGTACGGCTAACTTAGAGTATAGTATTCAACAGTTGGTGAAAAACTATAGTCAGAACGGTGTGAATATCTGCAGCAATTGTTATTATGAATTACGTATCAGTATGTATGATGATTGTAAAAATCAGGTATATAATACTGCTCAACCGATACAGATAGGTAGTCTCCTCAGTAATTGTAATGCTCCTGCTACGGCAACCGGTAATTTCGGGGTTGATCTTTTGAAAATAGGTGAATACTATGTCACTTTCGAATTGTCGCTTTCTCCCGATGTAATTCGTGATTATACCAATGATTTTATTCAACGTAATACCAACCTGAAGACGGAGTTGCAAATGGTGATGGACCAGTTGAAGGCAATTGATTTTACTGGTTGTTTTGGTGACTGTAAGACCTGTCGGCAGTCTTTGGGTGAAAGGGCAAATTTTTTGCAGCGATTGAAAGAAAAAGTACTTACAGTCTGGCCAGAGATGCCGGTAAATGATGCCGTATTCACTGGTTGGGCAGATGGTTTGTATACTGCATTAAGTAATAACTGTACTGCATTACGCCAATCCTGCGTTCCTTCTCCCTGTGTTACGCTGGAAAAGCAGATATTGGACGATGTTAGCCCCGGTGGACAATACGCATTGTTTGATGGCGCTGCGCCTTTGGAAATACCGACAAATATTTTAAATAAATATTGGCGTATAAAATTCCCCGAAAGAAATCCTGGTAATGTAGATTATGAGGCAGAAAGTTTGATTATCGATGGAGAGGTAACTTCCCCTTATGACCCATCGTTTACTATCGGAATGTTAATTAAGTACTGGAAACCGGAATGGGCGTCCAGGTTCAAAGAATATCATCCCGAATATTGTGCGCTAAGGTTCTGTCAGAGTAACACATCTTATTACGCATGGGATGAAAAAGTCAAAATGCTGGCAGAAAAAGTAACTGATATTCCTGTTGTTCTACCCGGATATAATTATAATGCTGCTGTAGCAGATTGGCTAATGTCTGCAGATCCATTTTTTAATGGAAATGGTAGTGGATATGCATCTGATTTCAGGAATGATCTGTTATTCTATTCCGATCGTATACTCAAAAGGTACGATAGTCGTCTGGTAACTAAAAGTGTAACTGCATTCGTGGCTTATTCTCTGTACTGCGCAGATGACAGAGGCAATACGAATAGTAATATAAATGATAAGTGGAATAACTGCAGCCCTGTTGCTTCTTGTCGCATTCCTGACAGGGAATGGACTGCTTACCGCGACATCTATTTTGATCTGAAAGCAAAATATTATCAGTACGCCAGACAAAATGAGTTCTACTGTGGAGCGCAACCCCAGGTCGGCCAACCGTATTCTCCGGATAGTCCTGGTAATTGTAAAGGTGGTGTGATAGAGAATACCGCCGATTCATTAAAGATAATTCAGTCTGCCTGGGATGAAAATTATACGTTCAATGGAGCTTTCTTTCTTGATGCAAACGGGCAGGTCGTAACGAATGCTGGTTATGGTTATTGGGGTAATTGTAGTGAAGATAAAACTGTTAACTGTAGTGTGTTGAATAGAGTTGGTATTGGCTGGGGCTGGTTGTCTCAAAGTAGAAATTGGAAGGGCTTAGATGCGTGCTTTACGGCTCCTTCCACAAAGACATATTATATTGGTTTTGCAGCGAAGAATTATATAAATATATATGTTGATGGAAAGTTCATATACTCAATGGGAGGACATGCTCCACAGGAGAATTATACTGGCTGGTTGATGTTGCCAATACAGCTTTCCGCAGGTGCGCATAGGATAAAAATCGAAGCGCAGAACCATGAACCTGGTGGTGCCGCCGGTGTTGAAATATATAATCTTGATTATAATAATCTTACAACGGGTAGTTATGATTTGATAGAGCAAAGCCGGATATTCACCACTGCAAATCTTCGCAATAAAAACGTAGCCTCTTATGTAATTGGCCCATCTGGTGAAATCACGAGGCGCTATACCTCTTGCAACGGCGGTGATGTGAATCCCTGTAATCCTGTGGGTAATATTGCGGATACTCCGGAAAAGGTAATTTACCAGACAAAGATACCCCGGGAACCAATTATCAACTATGATAATATCAATACAGATACCACCAATCTGAAGCTGGAATATGGGAAACTATTGAGCCAACAGTTGGATTCCGCTTGCGCTAAAAACATTTCAGAGCGGAAGGCACAATTAGCTGATTACTTTAATGCTCGAGGAGTAAGTCAGGCGACAATTAGTCTTCTTGAAAGCCAATTGCTGGCAGTGTGTAAGCGAGGAGGAGATATAATGCATCCAAACGGTGCCAGCACAACAGATCCTTCTGCACCAAATTATAGTACTTTCAAGGCTGTACTGAAAAATGTGTTAGGGATATCTTCCTGGAGTATGATATGCAATCCTTGGCTACAGGAATCTCCATATCCATTTCAGGTTAATCCACAGACTGCACAAACTCAAGCCGGGTTTACCAGCCCAGAGATTTGTGCAAGATTGAATGCACTTAAACAGGATCAGCAAAGCCAGAATATTGGTGGGACATTTTATGCGTATCTCACAAATCGTTTTGGTACAGCTATGAACATTATGTCTGCAGAACTAGATGTTTTGCTTAAAGGATGTACTAACTGCCGATATCTTCTTGAAAAGGAAATTCGTCTGCCGGTATTTGTAGATGGGAAAAAGGGATGCATTAATGGCCAGGAATATACTGCTGCGGTAACTGCATTTAATCAGGAAGGTTGGAGTGATCTTAATGCTGGACATCCAAATTACAAAAGAGTATTTACGACCTATCTCAATCATAGATGGGGATTTTCGCTAGGTTATGCTGATTATGAGACCTATGCAGTACAATTAGCGAGTTCTTCAACAGCTACGTTATGTAACCAGCCATTTTTTACTAGTCAGGATGCAGATCCTTATGCTTGCCTGGTGAGTCTGGCAGAAGGTGCCGTAGCACAAGGTCGTAGGGTGTATGCAAAATATATTGATTCTGTTCGGCAGGATTTCAGCCGTCAGTATGTGAACGTCTGTGCTACTACCAAGTCAGCGGTAAATATTACAACAGCACAGCGGTTATATCATTTTACCCTCTACTATTATGATCAGGCAGGCAACCTGGTTCGTACTGTACCACCTGAAGGAGTAGAGTTGCTGACCGATCAGGAATTGAGCTTGGTACAAGCTGCCAGAAATCAAGATCCTGCCACCTGTAACTATACAGGACCCGCAAATAATACTGATCCGGCCGTATCGTTGCAACAGTTTTCAAATACGTTGTCCGGTACGAATAGGTCTATGGAAATGTGGTTGCATAGTCCTGATCCGGGAGCGAACCAGGTACTTGTAACGACAACGGATCGTAAATATATTTTTAATGCCTGTATCGACGACCGCTACCTGAATATCGATATCTATTCTACGATACCTGTAGATGCCAAAACAGCGGATATTACCTTGTCCAATAATGTCAGTGTTGATATTAATCAGTTGTTGCCGTTAAAACAGTGGACTCATTTGGTATTACAAGGCGCAGATATTGATAGCATTCCATTTAGTGTATATGTGAATGGTACGCTTTGCCCTGCGGCGACGAATGCTCCTCCTGGAGGTTGCGGTTGGGAATTGGGGCCGGATGGAAGTGGTAATTTGATCTGGCCGCAGCAGCTTTCTTCGCTCAAGCAATTACGTATGTATAACCGCCTGATGACACAGGCGGAGATTACTGCCAACGCCGGAGAGCAATGTCTGGGTATTAATGCCAGCTACCTTGCAGCATTAAATCCGGTACTGCAACACTGGGCTCGCTTTAACACGCCTGTTGAGGGAAGCCAGACGACGATGCAAGGCAAAGGAACAACAGAGACACAGTTGTCCCCGGTATATCCCAAACACCGCCTATTAACCAACTATGCCTACCACTCTCTGAATCAGGTGGTACAACAGCAGACTCCGGATGCGGGCGGTAGTAACTTCTGGTATGATCAGGCCGGCAGACTGTTTGCTTCCGTCAACGCGAAACAGGCTGCCAACACTGGCACTTATAGCTATACACGCTATGACGCCTTAGGCCGCGTGACAGAAGTGGGAGAGAAAGTAGGTGCCGGTGGGCTTACTGTAGGTACACCTTTTTATGACCCAGGAATAATCAGTAGTTTCCTCGGTAGTGGCAACAATTCTCAGGTCACCCGTACCTATTATGATAATGCCTATATGCCGGCCGGTGTTACGGGCATCTCACAAGATAACCTGCGTAAGCGGGTTGCTGCTACCACTTACCAGCCTACAGTTGGAGGAGCAGAGGAACAGGGTAGCTATTACAGTTATGATGCCTTGGGTAACGTAAAGACGTTATGGCAGCAGCTGAAGGATCTAGAGCTGAAGCGGATTGACTATAACTACGACCTGGTGAGTGGCAAGGTGAATAAGGTTCGCTATCAGTCAGGAAAACCTGATCAGTTCTTCTACCAATATGAATATGATGCAGAGAATCGTCTGACAAAAGCGCGTAGCGGTATACTGTCCTCCAGCAGTGACGGCTGGACAGTAAGTAACCCTGTCACCGATGCTTACTATCAATACTATCTGCATGGCCCGCTGGCCAGAACAGAAATAGGACAGGACCTTAGCAACATCCAGCGACTGGACTATGCGTATACGCTCCAAGGATGGCTGAAGGGACAGAACGGGCATTACCTGCAACCCAATACGGAAATGGGAACAGATGGACCTAATGGACCGACATCCTTTGCCAGGGATGCAATGAGTTTCAGCCTGGACTATTTTAACGGGGATTATAGACCAATCGGAGGTACAAATGCACCTGCATTCCCTTTAAGTTGGCAGGCACAATCGGGAGATCTGACGGGGCAATCATTGTACAATGGTAATATTAGCCGGAGCACCCTGGGGCTCAATCGTTTGAATAATGGTGCGCTGACAGGATACAGCTATCGGTACGACCAGTTGAATCGTCTGACACGTATGCGGCAGCATAATATTGGGACTGGCCTTACGAATTGGGGCGCTGCACAGCAAACCGAAGCCTATGCAGAAGATATCTCCTACGACGGTAATGGTAACATACTGAAATACAAACGTAACGGCGCCAATGCCAGCGGAATGCCGCTGGATATGGATAACCTGACTTATCAATATAACAAGAGTGGAAATAAGCTGATAAACAATCGTTTAGCCAGTATCAGTGATGCTGTCAATGCCGGAAATTACGCAGTGGATTTGGATAGCCAGTCAGATAATAACTATATTTATGACCAGATAGGCAATCTTGTTCGAGATGTACAGGGTGGAGTGAATAACATCAATTGGAACGTCTACGGTAAGATCAGTTCTATTCAGAAGAGTGATGGTAGTTCTTTGTTATATAGGTATGATGCCGCGGGCAACCGCATATACAAGGAGTATTCCTCTGGTGGAGTGGTAAACAAAGAATGGTATGTCCGCGACCCACAAGGAAATGTGCTCGCCATCTATGGCAACAAAAATGGCGACGCGCAGCAATACTGGAAAGAGCAACACCTTTACGGTAGTAGTCACTTAGGGATGTGGACACCTAATATGAATGTTGGCAGCGGAAATGCTACTTCTATCTGGGGACAATCTGGTAACAGGCGATATGAACTGTCCAACCATCTGGGTAACGTACTGGCTGTTATGACTGACAACCGTCGCGGTATCGATGCTAACGGAGATGGCACCATCGACTATTACGAACCGGAAATCGCTTCTGCACAGGACTATTATCCTTTCGGTATGTTGCAGCCCGGAAGATCATATGGAACGGGAGATTATCGTTATGGGTTCAATGGGAAGGAGAATGATAATGAGGTGAAGGGCCAAGGTAATCAGCAGGATTATGGGATGCGTATTTACGACCCGAGAGTAGGAAAGTTCTTGAGCATTGATCCATTAACTAAAGACTATCCATATTATAGCCCTTACCAGTTCGCCGGAAATACGCCCACGAAATTTATTGACTTAGATGGTGCAGAACCGGCATTAGCACCTTCCGCAGGTCCTCTAATGCGGCCTATTTTAGGAGGCGGTACCGCTATGCCTATGGCACCATATGCCAGGTATGGGGTGAGTGCGGCCGGTTATGTAAATGAACGGAATCCGTTAAGTACTATTGAGCAAATAAATCAGGCGGAAGAGTTTAGGAGAGAAGAGTATTTGCGAAATACTACAATGGTTGGCGGGAAATCAGTTCCCAGATTTGAGGATGAAGCGAGGGACTTAAGGAATAAACAGCTTGGAAGTCTAGGAGAGGGCAATGCAAAGAATGCACTATTTGGGACTTCTAGTGTTGCATTAAATATCTCGTTAACAGATTTTGAGAGGGGATACATCAGCACATTTGTAGAGAACCTCAGTAAGATACCTGCTAATTATGGAGTTCCTAATTTTAACAAGCCATTAAGTACAAACGCTATGAGGGTATTGTCAAACGAATTGGGAGGAGTTGAAGTAGCGCAGATATTTGTTAAGCAAAAAAGTGGCGGTTATTATAGTACTATCTATGGTACAAAAGATAGAATTTCTATTCCTAGTTTCTCAGATGGGACACCGTACTTGATTAACCACGTTCATCCGGGGGGGACGTCTGTACCGAGTAATGCGGATAAGTTGATATTGAATAATTTGCAAGAGATTCAAAGGAGTAAGGGGATGCCTATACAGAGTTCTTCCCAAATCATACCAATAGGTAATTCCAATTCTAAATTTAATACAGAAGGTCAAACAGATATACAATGGAAAAAGAAATAGTTATTAATACATATCCTGAAGTATTTAGTAATCTTCAGGACTACGCTCTTATGAAGTATGATAAGTTACCTCCATTTGAATATGTTATAATTTTTAAACCAACCAAGGGGTTTGAAATATTGGAATTGTATTATGAAGATGCTGTCTCATTAATGTTAGAAATGGGCGTTGATATATATGAGAATTACGATGATATGATGAATAGTTAAGATGACAATGTTTGTAAAAGATAAGCCCCGATCAGCTGGTTGGGGCTTATCTTTTACAGTATTTTGTGGTTTTTATAAGTCATTGTAAATGAGTCTTATCTGTGTATCAAGTCCACCTTTAGTCCATCTTAAATGCGCTCTTCCTTCGATGAAGGTATAACCATCCTTCGGTATAGATAGGGTGATAAAATAATTAGCCCCGGCCGACGGCCGGGGCTAATTATTTTATGGTATTTATGTTATTACTATTTAGAATAGGCTTGTTTAGTTTTAACGTCCCTGATAAAAGCGGCTATTACGCGGAGCAGGGCAGCTTTATCCTCTTCTGGTAGCGGTCGATGAGAGTGCAGCGCAGACCAAACGTATTATAGCCTACCAGGATAGTAAAGCCAGTGGCGCCGCCGATAGCCGCAAGGAACAGTCGACCAAACATTTTATCGGTAACCTGGTGCGGGTACTACACCCCTATGAAGTAGTAAATCCCTATGCCGGCAGGCTAAAGCTACCAGAAGATGCACATAAGATCAGGCGATTACACGACCTGTTTTTAAACTTTGTAAAGCTGGTGACCTTACTGCATCAATACCAGCGTCAGCGGGATAACCAGGGTAGATTAATCGCTGATATCAGCGACCTGGAGACGGCAGTATTTATTATGTTCGATAGTATAGTATTGAAGGTAGACGAACTAGATGGAAGTCTGCGTCAGTTTTATGAGCAGTTAAAAGACGTGATAGGCAAACACGGACAGAACTATGAGTTTACACGGTTCGAGGTACGGGATGCTACCGGGGTAGGTAAGACGCAGCAACATCATTACTTAAACAAGCTGGTGGAGTTAAGTTATATCCGCCAGTATGGTCATGCCAATCGTGGATTTAAATACCGTATTGCTTACTGGGACAATTATACCGGTCTGCGAGAGCGAATCAAGACCGATCTAAATAATCAAATTGCCACTCTCCGTGTCAATTTAGAACTAACAAGTACCGAACGCCAGCCTGCCCGCCAGACGGGCATGCCGAACGCCAGCGAACACCAGACCGAACGCCAGAGTGCTGTACAGTAGCTAAAAAGGGGTTAAAAAGATGCTGGCGTTCGGTGTTCGGGAAAAATGCTCAAGCCCCTTTTTAAAAAAGTGTCATAGTGATATAAAAATCGGCATAGCGTTACCCCTCTCTTTTTATTTACGTTAAAAAAATATTGGTAGTTATGGAGTTGATCGTAAGTCAATTTACGAGTTACCTGTCCATACTCGGCTACGGCGCAAGTACGCAGCGGATGCTGCCTGCCTGTGTGCGGGAGTTGCTCAGCTATGGACAGTATAGCCATGTGGATGCAATTAGTGCATCCGGTATCCGGGACTTTTATGCCTGGTTGCAGGTACGCCCGTTGAAACGCGGAGATGGTGGCGGACTGAGTAGTATGATGATCAGTCATTACGTGTATGCGTTGCGCGTGTTCTTTGACTGGTTAGAGGTGAGCGGTCAGTTATTGCATAATCCGATGAGCGGGTTAAAGTTCGGTCGCGGTAAGGCAGGCGTACGCGAACCGTTGAGCGTGGAGGCAGTACAACAGTTGTTTAACTGTGTGGAGGATTTAAAAGAGCAGGCATTACTACACCTGTTTTATAGTTGTGGGTTACGTCGCGGAGAAGCGGTTAGTCTACATATCCGGGATGTATCGGTGCGCAGCCGGTTGTTATACGTGCGTTCTGGTAAAGGTGCAAAACGGCGGGTGATCCCGCTGACGGCAGGGGTAGCCGCCAGCCTGGGTGTTTACCTGTCGGAGATACGGTTGCAGGAGTGGGGTAGTAGCAGCGCCTTTATGCTGAACCGTTTAGGCAGACCGATGAGTGGTGATAGCTACAACCGTCTGTTGAAGGTACTGGTAGATCGTGCGGGTTTACCCGGTCATGTAAGTCCTCATTACCTGCGCCACAGTATCGCCACGCATCTGTTACAAGGTGGTATGCACCTGGAGTACGTACGGGATTTTTTAGGGCATAGCCATCTGGAGGCGACACAGTTATATGCTAAAGTTCACCCTAAAAAACTACTTGTATGATGACCTTACAGCAGTATTTAGCCCAACACTACACCCCCGGCACCGCTGCCAGTTATGAACGGGAGATCAGCTGTTTTTTATCGGGTTGCCCTGGAGCAGAAACGGCTTTGTATAGTGACCTGATAGCTTATGTGGGTCAGTTACGTCAGCGCTACAGCAATGCCAGTACGTTAAACCGTATCGTGAGTAGCATCAAGGCTTACTATGATTACTTATGCCAGTCAGGCATCCGGGAAGATCATCCTGGACGGGCGTTGTTATTAAGGGACCAGCGTAGCCGTGATATACAGTTACAGGACTTATTTACGTCCGGAGAGTTAGCGCAGTTATTAGCACGTACGTCCCGTTATAGTCTGCTTGCTTACCGTAATAAGGTACTGATCAGTTTACTGGTGTACCAGGGATTACAGACACACGAACTGGCAGGATTAAAAGTTACGGAAGTCAACCTGGAGGCGGGTAGTATTTATATCCGGAGCAGTGCGGCGGCCAATAGTCGTACGCTGTCTTTACAGCCTAACCAGGTGTTGTTATTATACAGCTACCAGGAGTATGTTCGTTTACGGCTATTACGGGGCAAAATAAGCGACTTACTGCTGCTTGGGCAGCGAGGTGAGGGAATGAGTGCGCAGGACATTAGTAAGCATATAAAGCGTCTTTACGGGGATATGTACGCCCCTCGTGCGGTGACCGCGCAAACGATCCGTCAAAGTGTACTAGCGAACCTGTTTAAACAAGGGCATGATATAGCGACGGTACAGCAGTTCGCGGGACATAAATACCCATCGAGTACGGAGCGTTACCGCCAGGAGCAGGTAGACCGGTTACAATCTGCTATAGATACTTATCATCCGATGAAATAAAAATCCTATCCTTGTACTGTAATCGAACCGCTGGTTCGAATCCCTTCCATAGCGGACCGTTATCAGGTTCGAATCCTCTCCTCGCTACAAGTTTGAATGCCGTTCTCCGCACTGCCAGCAAAAGTGCTAACCACTGCAATGTAGAGATTATAGACAGTTGCTAGTTAACCGGCAGTTCGAATCTAATGAGAACCGCAGCCAGTATTTACATAGAAAATCTACCTGGTTCGAATCTAGTCATCCCGACTGTTAAGGAGTTCGAATCTCCTCCTCCGCCCCCGAGTGCAGGTATTGTTCCTGTTCTGGGAACGGGTGCGACAGCGGCAGTAAATAGCGTGGAGTCGGCGGGAATCGAACCTGCGTCCTGCTGTACTCCCCGGCGTCAGTGCAGAGCTAATCTGCATCAAAAGACCTCATCATCAGGATAAAGCCAAACAGGAAGATCGGTCTCCCTTCGCCCGGCTGGGAATAAAAAACCGCGCCAGGTAGGCTTCGCCGTACCTGTCACGGTTTTGCTCACGCTTCGGGCTCCGGTCGTGGCAGCTCCCGGTCTGGCGCGCCTCGCACAGTGGCTTAACTGGCGCCATCCCTTTGCTGCCTCACTGCGTCCGCCACCTGCCGTACCGCCCCGGCCTTGTTGATACGTCTATGCCGTCCGCTTCGCTCCCGGCGAATAATAAGGACTAGCGGCGGCCAGCTGTGGCTCCGTGCTCCGCTTCGCTGCGCACTCTCGCCCCAGCGGCCGGGGCGTCATGGCGGTGGTGGCGGATAGCTTCGGTTGATCGGGAGATTATAGCACTATGGGTTAGTTCCCTGATCGCTGAGCAGTAATACAAGACCTGCCGCGAACGGCTACATTAGTTCGCTGCCCCGGCATTAGTATGATCTTGGCGCGTCCGTGATAATGCGGCGCTGAGCGTTAGATACTCGCTCCCGGCGTTAGTAGTTGCGCCGCTATTATCCCGGACGTGTTCCCCTTGTACGCACGTATTTATTTACTCACTTTATAAATGAAATCAAATGAGAAGAAAACATCTTCCTGCTCGTCTGCGCAACTGCAACAGCACGTGGGAACGTTACGAGTTGCGTTTACCGATCCAGTTCCGGTTATTATGCCGTTTAGTGGGTGTAACTCCTCAGCGGGTACTACAGGACTTTATCCATCATGTGTGTATGGATACGTGGGGTTATAGCAGCGATGAGCGTCTTATGGCGATGAGTTATTTTACTTGCTCCCGTTATGGGTGGGATCGTTACCGCCCTGATCAACAGCGTCAGATGTTACGTGAGCTGGATAGCTTACGGAGCGGGTGGCCAGGTTATGAGCTGGAGTACTACTACGGTCGTTTAGATAAGGAGTATCAGTTGCAGGTTCGTTACCGGCTAGCGGCGTGGTATGTGAAGTGGCGCGGTCGGATGAAAAAGCCCGGGCAGTGAGATGCCCGGGGCAAAGGTTGCTTTTAATACGGCTAAGCATTAAAGCAACTGTAAAGTAGTGAAAAAATCCAGGTCAATCGTGATCTGGATTTTTTTGTTTCTATTGAATGGATAGGAGAAACGCATTAGGAAAAAGGTATCTTTATGGTGGGTTCTTTGATTATCCTTTTGGAATGTTGCAGCCTGGTCGGACGTATGTGTTGGGTGGGGGAGGAGGTTATCGTTATGGGTTCAATGGGAAGGAGAATGATAATGAGGTGAAGGGCGTTGGAAATCAGCAGGATTATGGGATGCGGGTGTATGATCCGAGGGTAGGGAAGTTTTTGAGTGTTGATCCTATTACGAAGCAATACCCTGAGTTAACCCCTTATCAGTTCGCAAGTAATAGTCCTATTATGGGAATTGACCTTGACGGATTGGAATTATTACCCGTTAATAGCTCTATGTATAGGATGGCATTTGTTGGTTCCAAGTCCAAACTGGGTATTTCGGACGAACTACATATAGTTCAGACAGTTGTTGATAATATTCCAGTAGCATTGAATGATGGCGCTGGAGATCTTAAGTATACAAAAGGAGGCCCTGTCGGTTCTGATGGTAAAGATTATAAAGGTGCTATTATTTACAGTCCTGGAAGATATTATAATTCTGGTCCAGACTTTAATGGCAAGTATGGAGATGAAGGAAGGGAGGATCCTGGAGAGGCTAGGAAGAATGATTTCGGTCGGTTAGGAGTGAGACCTATAAAGAGCTCGAATTATAGAACGCGGAACAATATTGCAACCGGAGGAGGAATAATTGATCAGATATCAAAGTTAAAAGGGCTTGTCGATAATCAACTAAATGTACCGGAATGGAATGCTTCGGCATTAGAGCAAGCACAAAGAAGAACTTTTTATCAGGCAACCAATTTGATCAATTCGTATATCAAGGACGGCATGTTTGTTAGGCTTGATCAGACATTTAGAACCGGTCAAGGCAAGGCAGATCTTATCAACTTTATTAACGATGGAACAATACCCCTAACAGGTAATTGGGCGCAAGGATTAGGTAGTTCCCAAGTTAGATCAATGTCGGAATATTCATTGACTGTAATGCACGTGGGAATTCAGATACTTAAAGATCAAGGTATTCCATTAAAGGAGTCAGTATCAAAATCTTTTTCGAATCTGAAAGATATCTATCAACGTAACGGAGGTGAAAAAAAATACTAAAAATAATTATGATTTATATGGTCAACAGATATAAATATTCTTCCATCCTGATAATGGTAACTATTTTGTTCTGTATTGTTTCCTGTCGCTCTCAGGATCGTAAGAATGAGGTGAAAATCAATACAGCTAATAAATTTATGAAGTACTTAAAGAACAATGAAGTAGATAGTGCAAAAAGTATGTTAGGGTTTAGTTTAGCTGACTTAGGAAAAGATGAAGAAATATTCAGGTTTGAGATTAAGAAAGCATCAGATATATTAACTATTTACGGGATACCGGATACCTCCGTTTTTTTTGCTGAAAAAGATAGTTTAGGTTTAATGCAGCGCACTTATATAAATGTTCCCATTTCAGTAAAAGAAAGCCCAGATAATAAACTTTTAAAAGTGACAATTCGAGTATCGTTTTTGGATAGAATTGGGGATTATAAATTAGCTAGTTATGAAATTATTACTGATTATAGGAAGTCAATAATTCGACCCTTTAATTAATGGTTGCAATATTTAGCTTTATGAGTGAAATCATATGTAAATTAAAACTCCGGGTTAAGTGAGACCTGGAGTTTTGATTTATATAAAGAATATGAATTGAGTTATTTTAGCGAATTGGCCTACAACTGGCGACGCGAATATATATTGGGAGTCGGTATCGTTATGGGTTTAATGGGAAGGAGAACGATGATGAGGTCAAGGGAGTGGGTAATCAGCAGGATTATGGGATGCGGGTGTATGATCCGAGGGTTGGGAAGTTTTTGAGTATAGATCCACTTACACAACAATATCCAGAGTTGACTCCCTATCAGTTCGCAAGTAATACTCCAATATGGGCAATAGATATAGATGGTGCAGAAGGCGGGATACCTGTTAGCTACAGTAGCATAATTCCTGAGATTAAAGAATGGTGGAATGCTTCTAGTAAAACGGGTTCCGACTTAGCTCATGGTTGGTATAATGCCGCAGGAATCCCCGCACAAAGGAAGAATTATACAAATGGAGATGCGGTAATATCATTTTTAGCAGTTAGTGGAAAAGCATATACAGAATATCGTAGTGGGGGATTAATGTCAGGTGGAGGTGCGAACAGGAACTTTAGAAGGGCGCCTCAAGAGCCTATGGTAGAGGTGCATGTGAGTTCAACACCTCAAATGCCTAAGACTGCTATTAAAGCAGATGTGACAAGACCATTGGTGCGGGTAACTACTGTGTCAGGGAGTGAATCATTGGATATTCCTCCAATGTATAATAGTAGATTACGTGGCCGTGAGCTTATCGTAGACGATAACTTGTCGCCTAAACTGATGAGACCATTAGAGGAGGCTGGTTTTAGTGTAAAGAGATTCCCTAAGGTTACTTTAGATGAAGATATTATTAAATATGCCCAACAAGGAAATTCTATAATACTTACTAATAATATAAAAGACTTCAGAGGAAATAATGGTGTTACAGCTATAAAGGTCACTTCCAAACAGCAGCAGAATTATCAGCAAATTGTTCCTTTAATGAAGTCTTTGGATGCCAAATCACAAGCCAATCCGTCAATATTAAAGCCTGGTAAAGTTGTATCTTTAGCCAATCCCGAATAAGATATTATGGATTTTGTAGAACGTAATGCTAATAGAGGTTTTGGCCAGCCTGTTATTAAGGGAAGGCGCTTAACTGTGTTTAGTGCCTTATCTCACGCGAATTATGCAATAAGTCTTACTAGTTTTTTAGAAGATTTTGAATTATCGCTTGAGGAGTTAGTATCTGCTGTTTCTTATTGCAAGAATAGAGTATGCCATGATCTTAATAGTCCAACAGATCAGTATTGTGATGGTTGTATCTTACGGAGTATTAGTAGTGGATGGAAGTCAATTAAGGATGATTTTGTTGAGAAGAATGGAGTTTCTATCTCAAGGGACGGGAAAATTTTTTTCTTGGGTTCTTTAGATGAGTTAGAAGAATCAGAGTTTGGTATTATGGGATGGTTACTAGCAGAGAGGGTAGAAAAGAGATTGCATGAGATTTAATTGATTCAGTTTGTGTACTTTTAAG
The DNA here is from genome assembly GCF_020386615.1 of Chitinophaga pendula. NCBI lineage: Bacteria > Pseudomonadati > Bacteroidota > Chitinophagia > Chitinophagales > Chitinophagaceae > Chitinophaga > Chitinophaga pendula. The sequence continues at coordinate 5,726,301 of NZ_CP077769.1, read as the reverse complement.
GTATTGATAATTAGTCAATTACCTGCTCAGGTCCACCTTAGGTTCGCTTAAGGTTCGTCTAAGGTATAACTGAGGTATAAGTAAGATATAAAATAGCCCCGGCCATCGGTCGGGGCTATTTTAGTTTTATATATTGATAATGTGTTCGTTATGAGTTTTCTAAGTTCTTTTTAAAGAAGTCTTTGAACTTGGAGATGGTGAGCGTGGTATCGATGATGCGGTATAGTATTGCTTGTCCTCTTCGTCGAGTTGCTCGATGAGCCTTGGCTTCTCATAGATTGTTTTATTTTCTACTTTGACCTCCTGGGGTATCTAGCTGTTCGTGTTGATAAGTTCATCGATGGTGATGCCGAAGAGGTGTGCGATCTTGATTAAGGCGTAGATGGAAGGTTTCCGTTAGAGGTGTGTATACCGGCAACGACTTCTTTTTGCATCGCTTGGCAGATAACATTTTGACTGCAGGATTGAAAGAGTTTCGTAGTTATTTTCTTCTTGGAAGAAAATTAAAAAGCTTCTCTAATTTCAGTGATGCTGATAATACAATTTCTGGCTTAAAGGTACTTGGCATTCTATAACCTCCTATAACTCCCCGTAAAAATACCCTATTATGAAACCTCAAATAATACTAAATTAGTAGTAAAGTATCCTGGAAGAATAGCTGAATATCCCTTATATCCAATCCCTTAACCATTAAGTTATGTTCTCTCAAAAGACTGTTACACAGCAAGCTGATGAAAAGAATGTTATCCGTGAACAAGGAAATGCTGGTAAGTCGATGCCGGCGGTAGCTATACAGAAGATGGCTAATTCCTCAAATGACAGCGCAGAAGAAAGAGAAGAGCAGTCAAAGCCTTTTCAGTTGAGGGCTGCTGGTCCTTACCGACCTAACAATACCGGCCTGCCTGATCAGTTAAAGACAGGTATTGAGGCGACATCAGGTTTCTCGATGGACGATGTGAAGGTCCATTATAGCTCTGATAAACCCGCGCAGTTGCAGGCGTTGGCTTATGCGCAAGGTACAGATATACATATAGGGCCCGGTCAGGAAAAGCACTTGCCACATGAGGCCTGGCATGTGGTGCAGCAAAAGCAGGGGAGGGTACAGCCTACTATACAGCGAAAGGGAGCTAGGCCGATCAATGATGATGTAGGGCTGGAGCAGGAGGCGGATGTAATGGGGCGACAAGCATTGAGCGGTGTTGCGCAGGTGGGAGTGTTGAAGCAGCAATCGGTGAGCAATCCGACGGTACAGGGGATTTTCGGTATAACAAGGGACTTGCTGAGCGCAGCAGTACCATTGGCCGGTATATATAAGGGAGCTGTTACTGGTGCGGCTTTAGGATCGTCGTTTGGTATGCTGGGCAGTTTGGCAGGAGGAGCAATAGGTGGCGTTGTTGGAGGTGTTGCGGGGCTGGTAGGAGGGTATGGTGTTCAAAATGCATTGAATTACGGAAGGAATGCTATGTTCGGTCCTCCTTCCAATGTCACAGGTCAAAGTATGCCGGGGCCATTTGATCAAATGGCTTATCGACTTTGGAAAACGGATATCACCGAGCAAAATGAAACAATTGGTATGCTTTCCCATGCAGAAAAGCTAAAGGCTGAAAAGCAACCATTGGAATCGGGGAAAGTATTTAGTGAGCATTTTAAGGATCAGATTGCAAAACCTGGTGATCACCAGCGGAAAGCAGCGGCATACAAAAATGATCTTAGTGAGGTGTTAAAGAGTACGGATTATATACAGATGATTTTTAAAGGTGGGTTACACAAGGCAGCCCAGGACGGAAGTAGTAGCGCTGGAGGGGGAAATCTGCAATATCTTCCGGGAAAAGTTCCCCAACATGCGGAGGAGGCCAGGAGGATGTTTAATAAACTGGTGACAACCAAAGTTACCAATGTAGGTGTGAAAAGAAATAAGTTAGATCCCGTGTCGGCGATGGGTATGAATGCAAAAGAAGAAGGAGGGAGATTAGATGGCATATTACATGTTGGGACGGTTGCTACCAGGGGAGTGCTCTTACATGAGTTAGGCCATCATTTGGAGAATAACTTGTCACCATTGGATTTCGCTTCATTACACAATTTCCTGAGAGCCCGAAGCAAGGGGGATAACTTACGAAAGGTCGGCCAGGGTAGTCTGGTCGGTCGGGAGAATAACGAAACCGGGTACGACACAGAGAATCCCGAATTGGGTATTACACCGTCGAAATCCCTATTGAAAATGGCTGCATTGTCAGTTCCTAATGCCTTCGGAAATGAGGCGGCTGGTAATGCGATCAATCACTTTGTGATGGCAAATAGCAGCACCGATGAATCAAGCTATCATTCCCTTTCAGATCGCAGGGGTGGTACGGAATTTCTTTCCACGACCATACATTTTTTCAGTACTCCTGAAACAGCCCTGAAGTTAGTAGAAAACGATCCTTTTAGGGTAGCGCTGTTTATTATGACTGCTAATAAAGCCGTTTATGAAGAAGTAAGAAGTAAGTTCGATAAGAAAACAGATCAGCACCTGGATGAACTTATCCACAGAATAGGGTAAAGAAAGTAACCACCTATATGGATGTTCAAATATTATTTATTTGTTGGCAAAGGTTAGGGAAGTGAAACTATGCTATTGAAAAATTATAGTACCAGTATTGTAACATTTCCTCCATATCCATATCTAAAGTAAAACCATTAACAATGGCCACTGTCGGGGCTAAGCTTGATGATGATCATACTGATCTATGCCGTTACTGCGGTGTTTCCTTTTTATAGGGCTGTTTGTCCGGACACGTACCAGGAGAAACAACAACAGGAAATAAATAACATGATAGAATGGCTCCAACAGTACTTGTCACAATTAGATGAACAGATGTAAATAAAAAGTGGCTGCCATCAACAGAAGACAGCCGCTTGACTTTTCATCAGCAACTAAAATCCTATGTGGTCAACGCAATAATAGCCGCTTCCGGCTGAGGGCCTCTACCCGCTGTCACCGCATCTGCATTGTATTTTACTTCAATGTCAGGAACTACGCCGCTACCTTCGAAAGATACTTTGTTACGATCTCTGAATACGAAGGACGGCGCATAGATTTGTGTAAACAAGCAGGTCGCAAATGCGCCACCGTTTACTGTAATGTTTTCTTCCATGATGGCGCCGCCAACACCACCCAGGTGTTTTCACCATATGACGCAAAGCTCAACAGCAAAATTGGGATCGGGCAGAAAAGAGATCAGAATAGGGATACTGCGATAAGGGTCGGTTTCACGCACGTTTTCATAGTTGATTATTGTTGATGATTAAATGATGTTGGGTGATCACAAAAAAATAATACGGAACACTGGGCGAATTTTTGATTCAACGTACAGGGAATTATTCCTGATAAAGGGGGGATGTGCATGGTAAATTTATCTAGCCTTCGCATGCAGGATACACCTGCATGTATATTCGATAAGCAGATCGCATTTTTTTTGCCTTCATTGCGCCATTAATCTTATATATTTATTATAATAATGGGTTGGTTGTTAACCGTTGCTACTTTCTCTCTTTTTTGCATTCCGTAAAAAGCAGTAGGTTTGTTAGCGCTTTCGTTTCGGCTATGAACGGCAGCATTTTTGGAAATTGAAACCTGGATTCCTTGGACAACTCAGCGCAAAAAAAAGTTTTTGACTTCAGTTTATTGCGGCGCATATTCTCATTTGCAGCGCCCTACCGAAGATCATTCTACACCTCTATATTTTTAACGGTCGTATTGGCCCTCCTGTCGCCTATACGCCCTTACCTCATCCAGCTGACGGTAGATAAATATATCACCAACCAGTGGATGCAGATGCTGATCATCGTGACAATCGTACAGGTGGTATTACTACTCCTCGAAACAGCCGTACGGTTTTTCTTTTCCTACCTGACAAACTGGCTGGGGCAATCCGTGATCAAAGACCTGCGAGTGGCGGTTTTTAAAAAGGTAGTGCACCTGAACCTGGGCTTTTTTGACAAAACACCGATCGGAACCTTAACCACCCGTACGATCAATGATATTGAAGCTATCAACGACGTATTCTCAGAAGGTATCATCTCTATTGTGGCCGATCTGTTGATGATCGTGGCCATCCTCGGGGTAATGGCTTACGAAGACTGGCGGCTGACCCTGATCAGCCTGTCACCTTTCCCGGTACTCATTTTTGCTACCTACCTGTTCAAAGAGAGCGTTAACAAATCCTTCCACCAGGTGCGTAATGCCGTGTCCGCCCTGAACGCTTTCGTTCAAGAACACCTGACCGGCATGGTCGTAGTACAGGCCTTCTCCGCGGAAAAAAGAGAACATGCGCGCTTCCGGACCATCAACAAAGAACACCGGAAAGCAAACATCGATGCCATATTTGCCTATTCCGTATTCTTTCCAGTAGTGGAGATCATCCTGGCTATTTCACTCGGCCTCATGGTATGGTGGGGCGCTAATAAGGTCCTCAACTATGAAGTGACCCAGGGGGTAATGATCGCTTTCATTATGTACCTCAACATGCTGTTCCGTCCGCTACGCGTGCTGGCAGATAAATTCAATACCCTGCAGATGGGGATGGTAGCCAGTGAACGGGTCTTCAAAGTATTGGATAGTGACGATTACATGCCCAATAAAGGTACCCATACCACCCCGGTAACCAAAGGGAGCCTGGATTTCGAACATGTATACTTTGCTTATAAAGAAGAGCATTACGTATTAAAAGATATTAACTTTAGTGTAAATGCGGGAGAGACGGTCGCCATAGTAGGGCATACCGGTTCCGGTAAAACAACCATCATCAGTATCCTCAACAGGCTGTATGAGATCAATAAAGGCCAGATCAAACTGGACGGGGTCAACATCCAGGATTATGAACTATCTGCCTTACGTAGCAGGATTGGGGTCGTATTGCAGGACGTATTCCTGTTCTCCGGCTCCGTGTATGAGAACATCACTCTTCGTAATCCGGGCATCAGCCGGCAGCAGGTAGAAGAAGCCGCCCGACTGATCGGTATGCACGATTTTATCATGCAATTGCCGGGCGGATACGACTACCTCGTTATGGAAAGAGGGAGCACCCTCTCCCTCGGACAACGGCAGCTGATCTCTTTTGTACGGGCATTGCTGTATGATCCCGCCATCCTCATACTGGATGAGGCCACTTCTTCTGTAGATACTGAATCTGAACAACTTATACAAAATGCGATCGATAAGCTGATCTCAGATCGTACCGCTATCGTCATCGCACACCGCCTGTCTACTATCAGTAAGGCAGATAAGATCATTGTGCTCGACAAAGGAGAGATCAAGGAAATGGGCAACCATGAGGAATTGCTGAAACTGGAGGGCTTCTATGCCAAGTTGCATGCCATGCAATTCACCAAAGCGGGCCCGGCCGTATAGTAATGAAATCATTCATATAACAAAAAGGCGCATATAACTATGCGCCTTTCTTTTCTCCTGTTGGAGAGTTACATGCGATCTTTCGGCAGTATCTCAATTGCTTTACAGTGTGTACTTTGGACACATTTTAGCAACCTTTTTTAGCGCGCCCCGTTTTTTTTCCTGATCCGTTTAATTTTTGACTTAAAATCGACTATCTTTGCGCAAAATTTCAGAAAACGGTGATTTCCTATAAAGCGTTCAAACATAGTCTGGTAGCCCTTATGATGGCTTTTTGCCTCGGTGGATTTTCTACTGCTGTAAATGCCCGGGAGCATACCCCCCAGGAAGAGCATGCAACCGCTACTGCTCATGAAGGTCATGAAGCAGCTGCTGGCCATGAAGCCGAAGCTGAAAAAGGCGGCTTTAATGCGAAGGAAGTATTACTGGGCCACGTAAAGGATGCCCATGACTGGCATCTCCTGAGCATCGGCGACAACCACGTTACCTTGCCCCTGCCCGTTATCATCTACAATCCTGCCAGAGGTACTGCTGTTTTTTCCTCCTCAAAGTTTGAACATGGCCACCACGCCTACGAAGGCTACCGCCTCGTAAATGCACACTATCTGCATGAAAAAGGCCTGGATCCGGCTCAATATACCGAAGGTAAGATCATCGCCGTAGACGCGAATGATATGCCTACCGGTGAGAAGATCTACGATCTTTCCATCACCAAGAACATCACTTCCATGATCATTGCCGCTATTCTGCTGGTGATCCTCATGCTGGGTGTCGCCAAAGCATACCGCACCCGCGGTTCCAAACAAGCGCCTAAAGGATTCCAGGGGCTTATCGAGCCGGTCATCATCTTTATGCGTGACGAAGTGGTAAAACCTAATATCCCTGGCAAAAGCGCGGCTAAATACACCCCGCTGATCCTGACTATCTTCTTCTTTATCCTGATCAACAACCTGTTAGGACTGTTACCGGGCTCTGCCAACGTAACCGGCAACATCGCCGTTACCGCTGCCCTGGCTATCATCAGCTTCATCGCCATCCTCTTCAGCTCTAATAAACACTACTGGGGGCACATCCTGAACCCTCCGGTTCCTTTCCTGGTTAAGTTCATCCTGGCGCCTGTAGAGTTGATCGGTGTATTCACCAAACCAGTATCCCTCGCGATCAGGTTGTTTGCCAACATCCTCGCAGGTCACATCATCATCCTGAGCATCATTTCACTGGTATTTATATTCGGCTCCCTGAGCAAAGCGGCCGGTTACGGCTTCCTGCCCATCACTGTTGCATTCAACATCGTAATGATGATGCTGGAGCTGCTAGTTGCCTTCATACAGGCCTTTATCTTTGCCAACCTGACCGCCGTATTTATCGGCCAGGCAATGGAAGGTGCACACGATGATCATCACTAATAAATGGTGATCTGGCCCCTGTAAAAGGCCGGCCAACAGAGATAACGTATTTTTAATAACAACATATATTTACAATTATGGCAATTTTGACTGTTTTATTGCAGGCTGCTGCTACTTCTGGCCTGGCTAAAGCTGGTGGTGCTGTTGGTGCTGGTATCGCTGCTATCGCAGCTGGTATCGGTGTAGGTAACATCGGTAAGAGCGCGCTGGAATCTATCGCTCGTCAGCCCGAAGCTGCTAACGACATCCGTGCAAACATGATCCTGGCTGCGGCGCTGGTAGAGGGTGTTGCCCTGTTCGGCGTTATCGCTGGTCTGCTGGCAGTAGTACTCTAAGCCAAAATTATTACTGCATCCGGCGCACAGGGCAATGGATGCAGTATTATTTTGACCGTTGCCTGTAAATATCAGTTTCCGCAACTTAGCTTATCAAATCCAAACTCAATAATTACTACAATTTATAACTATGGATCTGTTGCTGCCCGAATTAGGCTTGTTTACAATCTCATTCCTGATCTTCATTATTGTTTTCCTCATCCTGAAAAAATTTGCCTGGAAGCCTATCCTGGCTACCTTGAAAGAAAGGGAAACATCTATCGCCGATGCTATCTTATCAGCCGAAAGGGTGAAAGAAGAAATGGCGCAGATGAAAGCAGAGCATGAACACGTCCTGGCCGAAGCTAAAGCTGAGAGAAGCAAAATTCTCAAAGAAGCAAAAGACGCCAAAGATCAGATCATTGCTGAAGCTAAAGCCCAGGCTCAGGCAGAAGCTAAAAAGATCATCAACGAAGCCTACACCGCTATCGATAACCAGAAAATGGCTGCCCTCACCGACGTGAAAAACCAGGTAGGCGCCCTCGTAATCGAAGTAGCAGAAAAAGTATTGCGCAAAGAACTGGCAGACAAATCTGCTCAGGAGCAATATGTACAACAACTGGCTGGAGAAATTAAACTGAACTAATGTAGCTGTGGTCCCTACCGGACAACTTTACATTTTAGCACTTATAATAAATTTATGCAAAATCCCCGTTTAGCATCCCGGTATGCAAAATCTCTGGTGGACCTGGCAGTAGAACAGAACCAGCTGGAACCTGTACAGCAGGATATGCTTGTATTGCAACAGCTCTTCAAAGGCAATCGCGATGTGGTGGCTTTGCTCAAAAGTCCCATCATCAAAGCCGATAAAAAGCAGAAGATCCTGGCAGCCGTTCTGGAAGGTAAAGTGAGCAATCTCACCGCGTCCTTTATCAACCTGCTGATCTCCAAAGGCCGCGAAAGCTACCTGCCCGAAATGCTCTCCGCATACCTGCAGGAATACGATGTGATCAAAAAGATCAATAAAGTAAAGATTACTTCCGCCGTTCCCTTGGATGCTGCTACACTGGCACTGATTAAAAAACAGGTAGAAGCTGGCAGCGATGCTTCCATCGAACTGGAAACATCAGTAGATGAAGCGCTCATCGGTGGATTTGTACTCGAAACCGGTGATAAACTGGTAGATGCTTCCGTTCTCCGTGACCTGAAAGACATCAAAAAACAATTCGAGAAAAACATTTACGTTCCGAATATTCGCTAAAAGCAATATAAACAGCAGCCGCTGCGTACACGCCAAGCTGTCTGTCGTTATACTATAGTTTTACTTTAACGACCTTTCTAAAAAAACAATATATGGTTGAAATCAAACCTGATGAAATTTCGGCGATACTCCGCCAGCAGTTAAGCAACTTCAATGCTTCTGCCGACCTCGAAGAGGTAGGTACCGTATTGCAGGTGGGTGATGGTATTGCCCGTGTATATGGACTGAACAACGTGCGCGCAGGGGAATTGGTGAGCTTCGAAAACGATGTGAAAGCAATCGCCCTCAACCTCGAAGAAGATAACGTTGGTGTGGTATTGATGGGTGAATCAAAAGGAATTAAAGAAGGTGATAAAGTACGCCGTACCGGTCAGATCGCTTCCATTAAAGTAGGGGAAGGTCTCGTTGGTCGCGTAATCAATACGCTGGGCGAACCTATCGATGGTAAAGGCCCCGTAACCGGCGAACTGTATGAAATGCCCCTGGAGCGTAAAGCTCCTGGCGTTATCTACCGCGAACCAGTAAAAGAACCCCTGCAGACAGGTATCAAAGCGATCGACGCCATGATCCCCGTAGGCCGTGGACAACGTGAACTCGTGATCGGTGACCGTCAGACCGGTAAAACTGCCATCTGCCTGGATACCATCATCAACCAGAAAGAATTTTTTGATGCAGGCAAGCCTGTATATTGCATATACGTAGCTATCGGTCAGAAAGCATCTACCATCGCTGGTGTGATGAAGACCCTGCAGGACAACGGCGCTATGGCTTATACCACCATCGTAGCTGCTTCCGCTGCTGACCCGGCTCCTCTCCAGTTCTTCGCTCCATTCGCCGGCGCCGCTATCGGTGAATTCTTCCGCGATACCGGTCGTCCTGCTCTCATCGTTTATGATGATCTGTCCAAACAAGCCGTTGCGTACCGTGAAGTATCCCTGCTGCTCCGCCGACCTCCCGGACGTGAAGCATACCCTGGTGACGTATTCTACCTCCACAGCCGCCTGCTCGAACGTGCTGCTAAAATTATCTCCAAAGATGAGATCGCACAGCAGATGAACGACTGCCCGGATTCTATCAAACACCTCGTAAAAGGTGGTGGATCCCTCACCGCATTGCCTATCATCGAAACACAGGCAGGTGACGTATCTGCATACATCCCCACCAACGTGATCTCCATTACCGATGGTCAGATCTTCCTGGAATCAAACTTGTTCAACGCAGGTATCCGCCCCGCTATCAACGTAGGTATCTCCGTAAGCCGCGTGGGTGGTAACGCTCAGATCAAATCCATGAAGAAAGTATCCGGTACCCTGAAACTGGACCAGGCTCAATATCGCGAGATGGAAGCCTTCTCTAAATTCGGTGGTGACCTCGATGCCGCTACCAAATCCGTACTGGATAAAGGTGCCCGTAACGTGGAAATCCTCAAACAAGCTCAGTTTAGCCCTTACGCAGTAGAAAAACAGGTAGCTATGATCTACCTGGGTACCAACGGTCTGCTCCGTGAAGTACCAGTGAAAAATGTACGCGCATTCGAAGAGGCGTTCCTCAACGAAATGGAAGTACGTCTCCCTGAAGTACTGGGTGAGTTCAAAAAAGGTAACCTGCCAGAAGATGGTATCAAACGCATGGTGACCCTGGCCAACGAACTGAAACCAAGATTCGCCTAAGTTCAATGACTAAAAAATAAAAAAAGCCCGACGCCCCCGGCGTTGGGCTTTTTTATTCCCATCACCTTCAACCCATCACCTTCAACTCCATCACCCAATCCCATCAAAATTTTTTCTTCTTTTTAAACCCTATGCTGACTTATGCGTTACTAATTATACCGCATAGCAAGAAATCATGTTGAATGGCTGAGGAATTTATTACCGCATAATCGCTATCTGATAGACCAAAATCCGCATTAACGGAGTACCCTTCCGTGTGTGTCTCTAAGAACCATTAAAAAGCATATCAACTGCGTAACAGTTGAATTAGGTCGTTGTATGTCATCTACTGCCGGTGAAAACCCAAACAAGCAGCAAATGCCATAGTGAGCCTTCGTGCCCCGGTGTCCCATTCCAACCACTAAAACGAGCATTGCATGGATAAAAAGCTACCCGCGTTACCGAGTGAACAAAAAGATTGTTTGACCCTCCTCCACATCCGCAGAAGGATCACCACCAACACCGCTATCCTCCTGATGGCCTTTCTTTGTTTGCTCTGCTCACAAAGCTCCTACGCGCAGTTTACCATTACCGAGAACTTTAAAGGCAATTCCGCCGGCAACGTTACCCTGGGTGGGGGAGCGAAACTTACCTCCGGATCAATAGATCCCAATGGAGATGGCTGGCTCCGACTTACAGAAGATGAGCTGAACCAGGCCGGTTTTGCCTATGTAAACCAGAGCTTCCCTTCCTCGCTCGGTATACTCATGGACTTTGAATACACCGCCTGGCGCCGTAGCAACCCCACTTTCGGTGGCGCAGATGGTTTCTCTATATTCCTGTTCGACGCTACCACCAACCCATTTCGTATTGGTGCTTCCGGTGGTAGCCTTGGATATGCACAGTCTACCAATCAACAAGGTCTCGCTGGTGGATATGTAGGCATCGGGATCGATGAATTCGGAAACTATGCCAACAGTGGTGGCGGTAAAGTAGGTGGCGCACCGATCGGTACTAATACCACCGACTTCATTTCTGCCCGTGGCCCAGCGTCTTCTAGCTATAGCTATCTCAGCGGCTCGGCAGCAGGTGTCAGCATTGACTATGACGTACTCACCCAGACCCGGCCTACCAGCACCCAGTTCTATCGCCGTGTACAGGTAGAGATCACACCGTCCGGCGCTAATTATTCCATTACCGTTCGGCTTAAAACCAGTGAGACCGGCGCATTCAGGACCGTATTCGGCCCTACTACTCTCACCAGTGCTCCCCCGGCTAATCTTAAACTGGGATTCGCTGCTTCTACTGGTGGAGGCTTTAATAAACATGAAGTAAGAAATCTGATCATTACCACCCCCGGCAATGTTCGTGTCCAAAAGACAGTTAATCAACCCCTGGCGAAAGTGGGAGATCTGCTTACCTATAAGGTGACTGTTTACAATGAGACCGGTTCTGCATTGAATGGTCTGCCACTGACAGATGCATTTACACCGGCTAACGGATTTAACATTAGTTCCGTTAGCTTTTCCAATGACGGGTTCACAGGTAATACCGCATCAGGATATAGCAATACCAGCTTTGCCAACATCACCATGAATATGATCGCGAAAAGTTCGATGACCTTTACGGTCTCGGGTACGGTGATGAATAAACCGGCCAACGGTCAGTTGCAGAACAAAGCTTACGTCAGCCCCTCTTCCATAGGCATCACAGATCCTGATAACTCGAATGATACCTCCCTAGCCATCACACAGATCATCAACCCGGATCTGCAGCTGACAAAAGCTAAAACAGGAAATCTGCGGCCCGGAGGCACCGGCAGCTACCTGCTCACTGTTACCAATGTGGGTACGGATGCCAAACCTAATCTGAGCACCGTCAGCATACAGGATAACTTACCCACAGGTCTTACCCTGAATGGTAGCCCCTCAGGAACCGGCTGGACCTTTACGCCCGTAGCAGGTGCAGTAGTGGCCAGTCGTACAGATGCACTGGCGATTGGCGCCGCTTATCCGTCTATTACTGTCCCCGTATCAGTGGCGGCAAATGCACCTAATACCATCGTCAACCTGGCAATCGCTTCCAATGAATACGATGCCAATTCGACCAATAATGTGGCGACAGATACGGCAGATACCCGCAAAGTCGCTGATCTCGAACTGGTATCTATCACGCCTGCACCAGCCACCGTCTGTGTAGGAGGTACGATACAGTATACTTTTGTGGTGCGTAACAATGGGCCGGAAGCAGCTTCCAACGCACGCATCAACTTCAGCGTGCCGGCCGGTTTTACTAACCTTACCCGTGTGAGCCGTACCCTGGCTACTACCGGCACAGGCTCATTTGGTGCCGGAACTACCAGCGGAACTTCCTATGTAGATAGCGTGAACCTTAATAATAGCGCTTCTGCTACTTATGTCTTTACAGCAGTAGCAGCCACCAGGCCCGCCAATGGTATCGGCATCGCCAATGTCTCCGTTATGCGTTCCGCAACAGATATAGATCCGGATGCGACAGATAACATGGTGGCCAATCCTACCGATCCGCAGCGGGAATGTGATGGCGCCCCCTCCGGAGCTGGTTGCAACAATATCAAATCAGGTTCCGTAACGATATCTGCCGCACCTACCACATCGGATGCAGGACCGGATCAAAGCCTATGTGTCGCTACTTCCGCCACACTTGCAGGTAATACGCCATCTGTAGGAACCGGTACCTGGACCCAGTTGGCCGGTGGTCCCAATACCGCTACTATCACTAATCCCGCCCAGGCAAATACTACCATTACCGGTCTGGTACCAGGAGTATATAACTTCAGGTGGGCGATCAATAATGGTAGCTGTGCTGCCAGTGCGGATACAGTGAGGATCACAGTGGTACCACAAACTACTACGGCTAATGCCGGCCCTGATCAGGTATTGTGTAATGCGACTACTGCGACACTGGCGGGTAATACGCCTACCAATGGTGCCGGTGCCTGGTCTCAACTCAACGGCCCTAACACAGCGGCGATCACTAACCCCGCACAAGGTAACACCCCTATCACCGGACTAATACCTGGTACCTATCGCTTCAGATGGGCAATCACCAACGCCCCGTGTGCTACCAGTGCGGATACCGTTGATATTACGGTACAGGCATTGCCGACAGCTGCCAATGCGGGCGCTGACCAGACTAACTATAACTCAGGAATATTTAATATCACCGGCAATACGCCTACCACCGGTACCGGCCAATGGAGTGTGGCAGCAGGGAGCACCGCGACTATCGCTAACGCTAATAATGCCACAACGATGGCCACCTTACAGCCTAATACTACAGCGGCACTGGTGTGGACCATCTCGAATGGTAGCTGTCCGCCTTCCAGGGACACCGTCATACTCACCTTTACCCGCCGGGCAGATGCCAGGATCACCAAATCTGATGCGGGCAATACCTATCGCACAGGTAGTACGCTGACCTATACACTGACCGTAGAAAATGATGGTCCTTCAGATGCATTGGGGCTGGTTATCCAGGATTTGTTGCCTGAAGACATGGAGAATATCAGCTGGACAGCTACAGGTACCGGCGCCGGCGTATCTTTCTCCCCGGCAACAGGTACCGGTCGCGTTATCGACATCGATGCAGATATCCCATTTGGAGCAGGTAACAAAATTGTAGTGACCATTACCGGCAGGATCAAAACTACCTCAGTAGGCGGCAAAACCATTACTAATACAGGATCAGTAGCGACCGATATCACCATCCCTGATCCTAATAACAACAATAACGCTTCTACGGTAACTGGTACAGTGCCTAATAATCCACCGGTAGCTGTAGACGATAACTTCAGCACACCGCGCGATGTGGCAGTAAGCGGAAATGTAAAGACCAATGACAGCGATCCGGAAAATGATCCGCTTACCGTTACTACCACTCCTATATCCGGCCCTTCAAATGGTACCCTCACCTTAAATGCAGATGGTACTTTTACCTACACTCCTAACGCCGGATTCACAGGCACGGATAAGTTTGTATACAGCATCTGTGATAATAAAAATGCCTGTGCACATGCCACAGTAACAATCGCTGTACTGGCAGCTACTGCCGACCTGAAAGTGAGGAAGACCGCCAATCCGGCAACAGTAGTCGCCGGTCAGAATCTTACCTATACTATCACCGTTATCAATAACGGACCCTCTACCATACAAAGCAGTGAAACGTTTTTCGTAAGAGATGATCTGCCAGCTAACTTTACAGCAACTTCCTATACGGCGTCCGCAGGCACCTTCAACAGCAGCAATCATAGCTGGACAGGCGTAACCCTGGCACCTGGTGCGAGCGTAAGCCTTGCTATTGCAGGTAGTGTAAGCAGCGCCGCCAACGGAACGATCGCCAATAGTGCGACCACCACACCGCCCACAGGCGTAACCGATCCGACACCCGATACCGCTACAGTAACTACGCCGGTCTCCCTTACCGGTGATCTGTCTGTTACCAAAACGGATGGTAAAACTACCTATACACCTGGTACCGGTATCGAATATACGATAGTAGTAAAGAATGCAGGGCCTTCCGATGTGAGAGGCGCCAGGGTAACAGATGCTTTGCCAACCGGTATCACAAGCGCTACCTGGAATGCAGCTGCAGCCGGTGGTGCAACACTGCCTGCCTCCAGTGGTAACGGAGCGATCGATCAGCTGGTAAATATACCGGCAGGAGATTCCATCACATATAACTTTACGATCCAGGTACCGTCATCCTATGCCTCGGTTAATACGGATGGCTCACTATCTAATACAGCAAGTGTTACCGCACCTAATGGTTTTACCGATAACAATACCAATAACAACAGCGCAACAGATACGGACCAGGCCAGCACGGTCAACAATCTTAATATTACTAAGACAGGTCCTGCTTCAGCCGTTGCGGGAGATAGTATTATCTATAATATCGTAGTGGTCAATAATGGCCCGTCTGATATGGTGAACGCTGCTGTAGCAGACGTGCTACCCTCAACCATTATCGGCGCCAAATGGACGGTTACTACCGCCGGAACCGCCACCGCCAGCGTTACTAGCGGTACCGGAAATGTCAGCCTGACGACCACCATTCCCGCAGGGACTGCTAACAGTATCACCATTAATATCAGGGGTAAGTTAAATACTGCTGCTGTGGGCGCCGTCAGCAATACAGCTACCGTAACACCTGCCGGAAAGACACCGGTAAATTCCAATACCGTTACGACTACTTTAAATACGCAGACAGGAATAAATGTAGTGAAGGTAGGACCACCAAACGGAAGGGTCGCTGCGGGGAGTACGATTAACTATACCGTTACTGTAACGAATGCAGGACCATCTGACGCAACTGGTGTCAATATCTCGGATATTATCCCGGCTGATATTACAGAGGTGGTTTGGAATATCACTGCCAGCGGTAGTGTTACGCCGGCTTCCAATGCGCCATTCAGCGGTACCGGCAATAATATCAGCACTGCTGCCAATATACCTGTTGGCGCAGGTAATACCCTTGTTATCAATGTAAGTGGTAGGGTACGTCCCGGCGCCACCGATACATTGGTGAATACTGCTACGGCGACCCCTTCGGGTGGCATAGCCGTAACCGGTACGAACAAAACAGCGGTGATCAACCAGCCAGGATTGGTGATTACCAAGTCCGGACCGGATACCGTCAGTGCAGGTGCGGCGATCGTGTATACACTGAACGTAACTAACAACGGGCCTTCTGATGCCGTAAATGCTACGATAAGCGATGTTTTATCTAACCTGATAGATGCCGGCGTATCATGGACGGCAACCGCCACCGGTACGGCTACCGTCACCAGTGGTGCTACCGGCAATGGATATAATCTGCAGGTGACAGGTAATATCCCCGCCGGCTCCGGTAATGCGATCAACATACGCATAAGCGGTATCGTTAAGCCAGCTGCCAGCGGTAGCTTTGATAATGCGTCAACAGTGAATGTACCGGGCCAGCCTGATATTACCTCCAATACTATTATCACCAATATCAGGTATAGCCCTGACCTGACTTTAAGTAAGGCAGCAGACGATACCGTAGCTGCCGGCGCACCGGTGATATATACACTTACCCTGAGCAATGCAGGACCTTCAGATGCATTCAATGTAACGATTACGGATACCATACCTCCGCAGGTATTGCTGCCAGATGTACATACCGCTATTCAGGGAAATGCACGCATCCTTTCCGGCGACATCAACACGGATGCGGCGGGAAACAATATCCTGACGGTAGTCGCCAACGTGGCTGCAGGAAGCGGCAACCAGGCGATCATCACTGTGGATGGCGTTGCAGATCCGGCCTTCGAGGGCAGGATCATCAACCGCGCCTTTGCAAAAACTGGCAACCGGCCAGTTGTACCTTCTCCTGAAGTACCTACTGTTATCGTCAATGAAGCAGACCTTCAGGTAGAGAAAGATGCACCGGATACTATTGCCGCAGGTACGGATATTACCTATACCGTATCTGTCAACAATGAAGGACTTTCTGATGCGAAAAATATCACGATCAGAGACCAGGTGCCTGTACAGATCAGTAATGTAAGATGGACCGCTACGACAGTAGGAAGGGCTACTATTACAGGTAGCACCAGTGGTACCGGCAATGCCGTTTCCGTACAGGGAACAATACCTACCGGCCCGGCCAATGAGATCACTGTTACGATCACTGGTAGAGTGGATGCCGCTTTTACTGATACCTTGAAAAATGTGGCTACCGCTACTATTCCTGGTAAGCCTGCTATTACGTCGGATACGGCTAAAACCAAAGTGCAGAATAAATCCAATGTACGGATATCCAAAGCCGGACCATCGACATTAGCTGCAGGCAGCAATATTTCATATACTATAGATGTAACGAATGCCGGTCCCTCTGATGCCAAAAATGTGGCTATCAATGACCAGTTGCCGGCGGGTGTAACCATGACAGGCTGGAGTGCAACCGCTACCAATGGTGCGGTGATCAACAGTGGTAATTCGGGTACTGCCAATCCGGTAGCTGTAAATGCCGATATCCCGGCAGCAGGAGCGGCAAAAGTAACGATCACGATCAATGGCAAAGTGGGGGCAGCGGTAGAAGATACCATCAAGAACGGTGCTACTGCACAGCCGGCAGGCCAACCTATTGTGACAGACACCGTAAGGACATTGATCACCAATCAGCCGAATCTGATCATCACCAAAGTAGGAGCAGATACACTCGCAGCAGGAGATCCGATCACTTATCTCATCACAGTGATCAATAATGGTCCTTCCGACGCGAAGAATGTACAGCTTACAGATATGATACCGGCTGCTATACAAAATCCCGCCTGGACTACCACGGTAGCAGGTGGGGTAACGATCACTACCGGTGCTACCGGTACCGGATCTAACCTGGTACTGAATGCCAACATCCCGGCGGCATCGGGCAATAAGCTGACGATCAATATCACCGGGATGGTGGCACCTGACTTTACAGGATCGCTGCAAAATACCGCCACCGGTACGCCGGCTGGTAAAACACCGGTACAGTCCGATACCGTAATCACTACCATCGTAAACAGGGCGGCACTGCGCGTGACTAAGTCAGCTCCGGATACCTTAGCTGCTGGCACCCGCATATCTTATACAATAGACATCGTCAATGCCGGTCCATCCAATGCCAGAAACGTAAGGATCGAAGACCTGGTAGACGCAAACATCGACAATGTAACCTGGGATATTACTACGGCTACCAATGCAACAGTGACTTCCGGTGCTACCGGTACCGGCAGCAATGTAGTGGTGGTGGCAGATATAATGGCGGCTGCCGGCAATAAGCTAACGATCAGAATACAGGGTAGTGTAAAGGCTGCCTTTACCGGAAAGATCAATAACAGTGCTACCGCTACTCCTGCGGGTCAGCCGCCGGTAACCTCCAACATTACTACTACGGAGATCGTCAACCAACCAGCGGTGAAAGTGGTGAAAACCGGTCCTGCCAGCATCGCTGCCGGCGAAAATGTAGTGTATACGATCACACTAACCAATGATGGCCCGTCTGATGCGCCGAATGTACAGCTGCAGGACATCGTACCTGCTGCGGTGATCCGGACCAGCTGGAGCACTAACGCCAACGGTGCAGTGATAACCAGTGGTGCTACCGGTACAGGCAATAACGTACAGCTGGTCGCCAGCATACCTGCCGGTACAGGCAATAATGTGGTGGTGACGATCAGAGGAACGGTGGATTCATCATTCACCGGCACTTCCCTCGTGAATACTGCCACTGCAACACCCGCCGGAAAAGATCCGGTTACCTCTACGATCACTACTGCGGTGACTAACAAGCCATCCCTACTGGTGACTAAAGCAGGAGCTACGGTCGCCAGGGCAGGAGACAGCCTGATCTATACGATCACGATCCGCAATGCAGGCCCTTCTGTAGCCGGCAACATAAGTATTGCAGATAACCTGCCTGCTGGTCTATCCGGTAGTAACTGGACCGCTACGGCGGCTGGTGCAGGCACTACTGTCAGCGCCACCAGTGGAACAGGTACCGCTATCAATATCACCGGCACATTGCCCCCAGGGGCTAACGATGTGATCACATTGGTGATCAGGACGAAGATAGATGCTGCCTTTACCGGCGCCAGTGTCAATAATACTGTTACGGTTACCCCAGCCGGACAACCATCGGTGCAATCACAGATAACCACTACGGTAAGCCGCGAGGCTGATCTGGTAGTACTGAAGAGCGGTCCCGTTAATGCATTGGCAGGAGACAGCATTTTCTACACGATCACTGTAAAGAACAACGGTCCGTCTGATGCCGCCGGCATACAGATTACGGATAATATGCCGGCTGAACTGACAGGCGCTACCTGGTCGGCTACGACTACCGGCACCGGCGTAACCATCACGCCTGCCAGTGGCAGCGGTAACATCAGCGCACTGGCCACCATCCCTGCCAATGCAGGTACGGTTACTATCCTAGTAAGAGGCAGAATAGCGCCGGGTACTAATAGCATGACTATCACGAACACGGCTACAGCAGTACCTCCGGCAGGAGTGACAGATCCTTCACCGGCGACCGGTATCGTGGTGACCAATCTTTCCAAAGATGCCGACCTGGTAATCGTTAAGACCGGCCCGGCCAATAAGGCAGCGGGTGAGCAGATCAGTTATGAGCTGCGCATCACCAACAGGGGGCCGTCTACAGTAACAGGGGCCACCATCCAGGATGTATTGCCATCCGGCATCACCAATATTTCGGCTACCACTGCAACAGAAGGTACCGCCACTGTCACCCCGGTAGTTATCAATGGGCAGATGGTATCGCTGACAGCAACCATCTCGCCGGATAATGGTGACGCTGTAAGGGTGACTATCAGGGGGATAGTCGATCCGGCGGCAACCGGCCGGATAGTGAATACGGCGTCCGTAACGCTACCTGCGGATGTACATGAAACAGATCCATCTACCAACAGTAGTGAGATAGGTACAGATATCACCACAAAGGTGGGCATACTGATCTCCAAGTCAGGTCCTGCCAGTGTGAATGTGGGCGATGAGATCGTGTATACGATGGAGCTAAGTAATAACGGACCTTCTGACGCCAATGGTGTCGTGGTAACGGATGCTGTCCCTGCCGGTATTGACCCGGCGACCTGGTCCTGGACAGCTACTGTGCAGGGAGTAGCCGGTGTATCTGCTACCAGCGGTACGGGTAATATTTCGGTGACCGCCAATGTAGGCGGCAGTAGTTCCGGCAAGGTGATATTTACCGCCAGAGGCCGCGTAACTGCCGCTGCCAGCGGCGCTATCGTGAACACAGTAGTAGCTTCATTCGGTGGCGATGAGTCCAGCACATTTGTCACTACAGTGAATAATTCAGTTGACCTGCGTATCTCGAAAACAGCACCGGCAACAATTGCAGCGGGAGATACCATCGTATATGTGGTGAATGTACGGAATGTTGGTCCGGCTTCCCTCACCGGAGGTACGATCAATGATGTCGTGCCGGCAAATGTACAGGGAGTGACCTGGACAGCAGAAACTGGTGGCGGCGCTACGGCTAATCCTGCTAGTGGCAGCAACAACACTATCAATATCAACACTAATATACCGGTGAATACAGGCTTTGTAAGGATCACGGTAAAAGGGAAGGTAAATCCTGCCTTCACCGGTACACTCACGAATACTGCTAGCGCTACGCCGCCGGCAGGTGTTGTAGACCCGTCTCCTGCACAGGTGAGTGTGAATACCATCGTTACTGCAAAAGCCGGGCTGCGCGTTGTGAAGAGCGGTCCTACTGCCATAGCGGCCGGTAATGTGATCCAATACCAGGTAGCGGTGCATAATGACGGTCCTTCCGATGCGACCAATGTGAACATCACCGACCAGGTGCCGGCAACGATACAGGGTGTCAACTGGAATGCGTCAGCTGGTAGCAATGCTGTCCTGACAGGCACTGCAACGGGCAATACCAATGCCGTAGCTACAGCCGCCAATATCCCCGTGGGAGGTGTCGTGAACATTACGGTTAGCGGCACAGTAGCACCGGACTTTAGCGGTGCTATCAACAACACGGCCACGGCAAGTGCGAATAATATATCCGTCAATAGTAATACGATCACGACTACGGTTACGAACACCCCATCGCTGAGAGTTGTTAAGTCCGGACCTGAGGTGCTGGATGCTGGCGCGCCGGTACATTATACGATCACTATTTCCAATAATGGTCCATCTACGGCACTGGATGTACAGATCGCCGATATATTACCAGACTCTGTGATCAATGCCAGCTGGTCGGCTACAGCCAACGGCACAGCGGTTATCAATGGTGGTAACCTCGGTGGTCAGCAGGGAGATGTGGCCTTCAGTGCGACTATTCCTGCCGGTAGCGATAACACGGTTATTGTGATGGTGGATGGTATCATTCATCCGGATGCAACTACGTCGGTGATCAATACCGCTACTGCAACACCTGCGGGCGGAACAACTGTTACTTCCACACCGGTGGTGACCCGCATCCGCAATACTCCCGGCTTACAGCTGGTGAAAGCGGCTCCGCCGGTGATCGACGCGGGTAATATACTGACCTATACGATCGATGTGTATAATAACGGCCCATCCAATGCGAGGGGTATTACGATCACGGATCAGCTGCCGGTACAGTTAGACCCGGCTACCAGGACCTGGTCTGCCAATACCGAAGGCGCCGCGACCATTGCAGGTGGTAACCTGAATGGACAGACCGGCAATGTCAACCTCACCGCAGATATGCCTGCCGGTAGCGGTAACAGTATCCGCATTACGATCACCGGCCGGGTAGCTCCGTCCTTCAGTGGTACTATCAGCAACCAGGCAACTGCCACCTTCCCGGATGGACGCGTGGTACCTTCTAACGAAGTAAGTACTACGGTCAACAATACGCCCGGTCTCCGGATCAGTAAGTCCGGCCCGGCCAGAGGTATAGCAGGCGGCCCGATCACTTATATGATCAACGTTACTAACAATGGTCCGTCAGATGCGGCCGGTGTAACCATCGCCGATATACTACCGGCACAATTGCAAAATGCTACCTGGTCTGCCACTGCTGCCGGGTCGGCTGTCATTCAGGGCGGCAATATCGCTGACCGCCCGGGTAATGTGAACCTGGTAGCGAATGTGCCGGCAGGTACCGGAAACAGTATTGCGGTGATGATCACCGGTACTATAAACCCGGCCTTCACCGGAACATTCAGTAATACGGCTACCTACACCCTGCCGGGTGGCACCGCGGTAAGCAGTACACCCGTACAGACCACGGTTACCAATCAACCAGGCTTGCGGGTAAGTAAAAATGGTATCGGTACGCTCGCTGCCGGTAGTGAGATACGATATGTCATTACAGTAAGTAACCTCGGACCATCTGATGCGCCAGGTATCAGTATCACAGACAATATACCGGCGGCAATACAGCCGGTCAGCTGGACCGCTACGGCACAAGGGGCCGCCGTGATCAATGGCCCCGCCAATGGCAACAGCAGTACTATCAACGTGGGCGCTGATCTGCCCGCAGGCAGCAATAATGGCGTTACCATCAATATAGTAGGTACGGTGAGTGCCGGATTCGAAGGGCAGCTGAAGAATCTGACCAGTGTAAGTAAAGGGGGTGTTGTACAAACCAGGGATTCTGTGACGACTACCGTGACTAACAGACCTGGTATACAATTCACCAAATCCGGCCCGACAACGATCGCCGCCGGTACGCCTATACGATACACCATTGATGCGGTCAATATAGGACCTTCTGATGCAAGCGGCGTTGTCATACAAGATATCGTGCCGGTTACCGTACGTAATGTTAACTGGACGGCTACGATACAGGGCGCTGCGGTGATCAACGGGGCGGCCAACGGTACAGGCAATAATGTATTCATTAATGCAGACCTGCCTGCCGGTAGTGCCAATACAGTGCATATCACCGTAACGGGTGATGTAGATCCTGCTTACCAGGGTACATTGACCAACCTGGCTACCTTGAAGCATCGTGACAGCGTGTACACATCTGATATCAGCACTATAGTACGGAACCAGGCTAATGTAACGGTATCGAAGATAGGACCTGCTAATGTAGCTGCCGGTGCGCCGATCACCTATGTGATCAGTGTAGGCAACCAGGGACCGTCTAATGTGAGTGGGTTGCAGATCAGGGATGTGGTACCCGCTGTGGTGCAACAGGTAGGTTGGACAGTAACGGCGAGAGGTAATGCTACCGTAACGGGCGCCAGCAGTGGTACCGGTAATAATATCGTCATCGCGGGCAACGTCGCAGCAGGTGCAGGTAATGAATTGCAGATTACAGTGACAGGAACGGTGAATGCAGATGCGACATCTGGTGTGATCACCAATACGGCCAGTGTAGATAAGCCGGATGGCACGACCGTTACCTCAGCCCCTGTGACTACACAGATAGATGCGACTGCCAGCAGGATCTCGCTGAGTAAAGTAGCTGCTACTACTGCCAATGCAGGGGAGACGCTGACCTATACGATCAATGTCGCCAATGCAGGCCCGGCTAATGCGAAAGGGCTGACGATACGGGATACGGTGCCGGCACAGCTGCGCAACGTTACCTGGACCGCAACTGCTACCGGTAATGCTACGGTACAGGGAGGCGCTACGGCTAATGGCAGCGGCAACATCATCGGTATATCCGCTGACCTGGCAGCCGGCAATGCCAACAGGATCACCTTACAGATAACTGGTACGATCGATCCTGCATTCAGCGGCACGCTGAATAATACAGCATATGCTATCAACGGAACAGGGGTGACCACCTCCTCCAATACGACCGCTACCCGGGTAGGACGTCAGGCTGACCTGTATATCAATAAGACCGGTCTGGACCAGGTGATCAACAAGGATAGTATGTATTACAGGCTGGAGATTGGTAACCGCGGAGCTGGTGCTGCGGACGGTGCTACCGTCACGGATCAGTTACCGGCGGGTATCCGGAATGCCAGAGCGGAGGTACAATCCGCTACAGGGGGCGCTGCTAATGTAAGCCTAGCTGTGAATAGCAATGTGTTGCAAGGAACCATCGGTACGTTGCCGGCAGGCGGCGTGGTGCGGATACTGATCAGGGCGATCGCGGATGGTAGCGGACAGCTGGAAAATACTGCCAGCGTACAGCCGCCGCCGGGAGTGACCGATCCGATTGTGACAGATAATACAAGTGATAAGGTGGTAACTCCTATACTACCGCAGACGCCATTGCAGATCACGAAGGAAGTGTTGACGGCCGGCCCATATGCCGTGGGCAGTACGGTGCGTTATCGCCTGACGGTGAGTGCACCGGGGGTACTGACGCTCAATCCGGTTAATGTGACCGACCAACTGCCACCAGCTAATAAAGTATCTGATCCGGCTATTTCGGCGCCTGCCGCCGGCAGCGCCTCTTATGATGCGGGTACACGCAGGATCGCCTGGGTGATCGGTGTGATGCGTCCGAATGCGACGGCCAGCCTGGAATATGAAGTGACGCTGAGAGAAAGCGGCAACATTGTAAATACCGCCATAGTGAAAGTGACTGGAAGAGATAATCAACCTAACCCGGCGATACCGGATACGGCTATCTCTACGCTCAATAACGAAGAACTGGCAGACCTACGGCTGGTTAAAACGCTGGATAACAATACCCCGATGCGCGTAGGAGGTAAGGCAGACTTTACACTCACGCTAACCAACACCGGTCCTAATACGGCTACCAATGTAGTGGTGGATGATCAGCTGGTGAGCAACCTGGATCAGACCGGCAGCTTCGATGCTACCGTTGGGGTGGCTACCTACGATGTGATCAACCGGCGGATCTCCTGGCGTATACCATCGCTGGCGACAGGGCAGAATGCGGTATTGAAATTCAGTGCCCGCATCAATGGGCCGGGTACTGTCGTCAACGAGGCGACAGCGACGGCGAAAGAGCGTGACCCTGATCCATCGAATAATAAGTCCCGTACGAGAGAAGAACAGGTGACGGGCGACAACATATATGTTCCTAATGTAATCACCCCCAATGGCGACGGTAAGAACGATAAGTTCGTCATCGTCGGTATAGAGCGCTTCCCAGGATCATCCCTGCTTATTTATAACCGCTGGGGCAATCAGGTGTTCCAGTCCAAGAACTATCGCAACGAATGGGATGGCAACGGTCTTAACGAAGGCACTTATTACTACCTGCTGGAACTCAAGATGCCGGAGGGTACTAAAGTGTACAAAGGCTGGATCGAATTGTTACGATAGACAAAAAAAGCAGTGATGGTTTTACCAAAAAGAGAATGTATGCGACTTAAAAGAGCAATAAAAATGATGGCAGGTATGGCGGCGCTTTGTGGATGCACACTGGGCGCTGCTGCCCAACAGAATGTACAGTTCAGCCAGTATGTATTCAACGGGCTGAGTGTAAACCCCGCATATGCCGGTTATAAAGGCGACTGGTATCTGAATGCCATTTACCGGCATCAATGGGCCGGATTTCCGGGGGCGCCGCGTACAGGTGGTATATCTATCGATGGGTTGACAAATGCGAGGGAAGACCGGGTAGGGATAGGTTTACAATTGATGATGGATAAGCTCGGACCACAGGAAATACTCTCCGGATACTTCAACTACGCCTACCGTATCCCGCTGGATGAAGATGACACCCGCCGCTTATCTATCGGTATTGCAGGAGGTGTAACGCAATACTCCATCGACGGTACCGCATTGCAGGCACTGGATGAAAATGATCCGGCCGTACCGGTTACTAAAACGTCCGTACTTATACCGGATGCGCGTTTCGGTATATACTACTATACGCCGAAGTTCTACCTGGGCGTCTCCGTGATGGACCTCTTTTCCCTGTATACAGATGCTACCCGGTATTATTGGGGAGGCTATAACTATAAGACCATCCGTAAGACACAGCATCTGTATGCGACAGCGGGATACCTGGTAGACCTCGGAGAAAACCTGAAGCTGAAGCCTTCTATCATGGTAAAAGAGGACTTCAAAGGACCTACCAATGTCGATCTTAACGCTTTCTTGCTTATTGCGGAGAAGCTATGGATAGGCGGCTCTTACCGTACAGGGGTACGCCTATGGGATAAGCCGCACCTTGACCGGGACCTCGACCCATTGGATGCCGCCAGTGCGATCGTGGAGTTTTATGCTACCCCACAACTACGTATAGGATATTCTTATGACCTGACGATCAACAAGCTAGCCAGTTATCAGCAAGGCTCTCACGAGATATCTGTGGGATTCCTGTTCAACAACAAAAACAGGAAGTTGCGCATTACCAGCCCACGATATTTCTAATACACTGACCAGCACGTTTTACTCCATTAAACAATGGCCCAATGAACAGACTGACTACAATATTCCGGTATAGCTGCAGATGGATCCTGATGGCGAATATATGTTTTGCCGGTACAGTATCGGCACAGGAGCAACCGTCGTTGCTCTCCAGGGCAGAGACGCATTTTGCCCTGCAGGAGTATGCACCTGCTGCCGCCTTGTATGAGCGCATATTGCGTAAAAAAAACAACCTGCCGTTGCTGGAGAAGCTGGCTACCAGCTACCGGGGTCTCAACCTTTATCAGCAGGCTGCTGCGACATATGCCCGCATTATACAGCAGCCTGAAGCATCGGTGGAGAACTGGTTATACTACGGCGATATGCTGAAGAGCCAGGGAGATTATGCCGGTGCTAAAACAGCCTACAATACTTACCGGGAGAAAGGAGGGGCCTCTCCGCTGACTGCTAACCGGATAGCGGGGTGTGACAGCGCACTGGTATGGCAGCAACAGCCATCTGGTGTGATGATATATAATATGGCTTCACTGAATTCCGGGGGGGCAGACTGGGGCGCTGCTTTGTATCATAAATCGCTGGTCTTTGTGTCAGACAGTATGCGTAAGGAAGTACTTTTTGCCACGTCGAGGCGGAATAAGCGGTTCTATGCCCGTAATGAGCATGCATACCTGAAGTTGTATAGTGCGGCCCCTTCGATCAACGGCTGGGGATATGTCAATGATTTTTCACCAGTGATCAATCAATACCGGTATCATGTGGGGCCTGCTGTTTTTTCAGGTAGCGGGGATACGGCATATGTGACGGTGACGGATCCGTTTAAGATACCTTTCGACAAAGGCACCCGGTTGCTGGTATATGGGGTAAGAAGATTGGAGCTGCTGGTATTTGTAAAGAAAAATAATCAATGGCAGCCGCCGCAACCATTTCCGTATAATAAGCCACAGGAATATTCTTTGGGGCAAGCTGTTTTAAGTGCCGATGGTACAACCATTTATTTTACGTCGGACATGCCCGGAGGGCAGGGGAGTACGGATATCTGGTTTTGCCGCCGGATTGCAGACGGTAGCTGGGGAACACCACAAAACTGTGGTAGCCAGCTGAATACTGCCGGAGCGGAAGAGTTTCCTACTATTGGAGGGGATGGGCAACTGTACTTTTCCAGTATGGGGCATATAGGAATGGGTGGCTTTGACCTCTTCCGGGCGGTTGGCAGTGGGGATCAGTGGGGAACGCCGGTGAATCTGTATCCGCCGTTCAACTCTCCGGGAGATGATTTCTATTATGTGTCTACAGCTGACGGGAAAGGGTTCCTGTCTTCCAACCGTAGTGGCGGAAAAGGGGGGGATGATCTGTATAGCCTGGCTTTGCCGGCGACGATGATCACACCGGTCACTGTGCAGCCCCTGTTGCGTATCCCGTTTGAGGCTACGATCTGTACAGACCAGGTATGTGTGTATCTCTACAATAAGAAGCGGGATATGGGCTGGTGCTTTATGCCGCAGCCGCCGGAGCGCAAGATCACAGCGACCCTGGAAGCAGATACGGAATATGTGATCCGGGTATATGCAGGTGGCCGTCTTATCAGTAGTACAGACTTCAATACCAATGGGTTAACAGGAGCGGAAGTGCTGCGTAAAGAGATCTGTCCGGGGGCGCGTAAGTAGCGATGGCAGGAGGAGATGGGCGATTTTACCGGCGGCGGGTATTTTCACCGGCAATGCATCCGTATTTTACCGGTAGCAACAGTACATTTACCGAATTGTTCCTTTGATAATCTGCTTTGTTCATGAAAGCCAATAGCTTTGTGGTACAAATCATCGCAGATATATGTGGAAATTTATCAACCTCCTTGCCTGTGTTTTTCTCCCGATGTTTCTGATGGCGCAGCATAAAATAAGCGGCCGTGTCACGGATAGCAAAAAGAAGCCACTTCCTGGAGTGAATGTTTTTATCAAAGACACCTATGACGGCGCTACTACAGCCGCAGATGGTACCTACAGCTTTACCACTTCTTCCAGCGGACAAGCAGTGATTGCTGCTTCGCTGATGACCTACAAAACAATGGAGCAGCCGATTACTATCAATGGTCCTGTACAGCTGGACCTGGTGCTGAAACCTTCAATCAGCGAATTACGTGTGGTGACTATTTCTGCCGGCAGTTTTGAAGCCAGCGGAGAAAAGACAAATACGGTATTGAAGCCGTTGGATATCGTGACGACAGCAGGCGCGGGCGCCGATATCGTCAATGCACTCAAGACATTACCCGGTGCACAACAGACCAACGACCGCGAAGGCTTGTTCGTAAGAGGTGGTACCGGTTATGAAACACAGACCTTTATCGACGGATTATTAGTAAGGAATCCTTTCTTCAGCGGATTGCCTGATATCCCGGGACGCAGCCGTTTTTCCCCTTTCCTCTTTAAAGGTACGACCTTCAGTAGTGGTGGTTATTCTGCTCAATACGGACAGGGGCTATCTTCTGCTTTGATATTAGAATCCAGTGATCTGCCGGATCGTTCTTCCTATAGCCTGGGTGCCTCTGTGATAGGCGTGAATGGCGGCATGGAGAGGCTATCCAAAGACAAAAAAGGATCTTACGGTATAGAAGCCAGTTATACTAACCTGCAGCCCTATATACAAGTGACCAAACCTAAATGGGAATCCAGTATATATCCTGAAAACTGGGGTGGCTCCTTTAACTTCAGGAGACGGACCTCTTCCACGGGTATATTAAAATTTTATGGCTATGCCAACTGGAACCGTTCCGGGATCTTACGTCCCAGCCTGGATTACCCCGGTAGCCAGGAGATGTTCAACAACAATAACATGAATATGTATACGAACCTGACCTACAAGGAAAGTCTTGGAAAGGGATGGCGTATCAACACAGGTGTTTCCTATAGTATCAATGACGATAAGATTGAGACGGATACTTTACCCAAATCGGCTCCCGGCAGGATCAAAGCACGATCGGACCTCGGACAGGTAAGAGTAGTGCTGACCAAATCGCTGGGTGTGCTTTCTCAGATACGTTTTGGTGGAGAGCAACAATATGCCGTAGAAAAATCAAGCTTTAATAGCTATAAAGCTGACTTTGTAGATAATTACACTGCCGCGTTTGCTGAAACGGATATTTATTTCACCCCGCAGTTTGTAGCCAGGGTAGGTGGCCGCATGGAATATTCTTCCGTGATCAGTAAGACCAATTTTGCACCTCGTGCTTCCCTGGCATACAAGCTGGATAATCAGGGGGAGATATCCCTGGCCTATGGTGATTATTACCAGAAGCCGGAGCAGCAATATATCCGCTTTAAACACAACCTGGGATACATGAAGGCGACGCACTATATTGCCAGTTACCAACGTATCGCCAATGGCTATACTTTCCGTACGGAAGTGTATTACAAAAAGTACCATGATCTGCTGAAAACAACTCCTGATACCAGCGCGAGCGGTACGGGTTATGCCAGGGGAGTAGAGTTCTTCTGGCGGGACCGTAAAACCATCAAAAATGGTGATTACTGGATATCTTACTCTTACCTGGATACCAAACGTAATTACCTGAACTATCCATACGAGGTGCAGCCTGATTTTGCAGCAAAACATACCGCTTCTATCGTATACAAACAGTTCTTTCCAAAGATCATGACCAATATCGGGTTGACGTATACCTTTGCTACAGGCCGTCCTTATTTCAATCCGGCACAGCCTTTGGATAAGTTTATGAGCGATCGCACGATCAACTATAATACATTGGGATTGAGTGTCGCCAAACTGGCTACGTTGGGTAAAGCACATACGGTGTTTGCATTGGCGGTGAATAACCTGCTAAACTTAAAACAGGTATATGGTTACCGGTATTCCAGGGATGGCCTGCGCCGGGACGAGATAGCGCCGGTGATACCCCGTTTTATCTTTGTCGGAATGTTTATGAACTTCGGTATAGACAGAAGTCAGGACGTTATCAACAGTCTTTAATAGTTTATTTTAACATCATTCTAAATCTCAATATAATATGAAAAGAGTAACACTGTCCTTTTTACTATTGCTGGCTGTAGTATTCACTGCCGGTGCGCAGAGTGCGCAATACGAATCAGCTATGACGAAACAGGTTGCGTTGCTGGACGATCCTGCCAGCTTCAATCCTGCTAAACTGGGAGAGATCTCGAATACTTTTGAGCGGATCGCAGCAGCAGAAAAAAGCCAATGGTTGCCTTATTACTACGCTGCTTACAGCCAGGTGATGGCTGCACTGATAGAGCAAAACAAAGACAAGGTAGATGCTATTGTAGATAAGGTAGATGCGAATCTTGCCAAAGTAGATGAGCTGAGCCCTAACAATGACGAGGCGGCCTGTATCAAGTCGCTGGCTGCTACTGCCCGCCTGATGGTAGATCCGCAGAGCCGTGGTATGCAATATGGTATGGCATCTGCACAGGAGTTGCAGAAAGCACAGACTATCAATGCGGAAAATCCGCGTGTGTACCTGTTGCAAGGACAGTCCCTCTTTTACACACCGGAGCAATTTGGTGGTAGCAAGGCAAGGGCCAAGGAGAAGTTCCAGGCGGCCATCGAAAAATACGCCAGCTTCAAACCTGCCAGCAAGCTGGCGCCACACTGGGGTGAGAAACGTGCCAAGGAGCTGCTGGCAGAAGCCAACAAATAATGGCGCTGATAAGATGCAATGATATTAATAGCAAAGCGGCTGATCAATACCTTGATCAGCCGCTTTTTGTTGCACTTGGGATGATTAGATACCGGTGGTACAATACCTGGAGCCATCCGGACGTCTGAAGATAGAACACTTACAAGTAGAACCGATGATAGGTCCACAGGCGAACGGATTCAGATCGCAGCGGGTAAAGGTGAAACAGAAAGGCTGTGCATGCATAGCGCCACCACCATAAATGTCTTTTAGTGCTTGACGTGAAACTGATTCAAATTTGCTGATTTTTTTCATTACAGGTATTATTTGGGTTAAAAATGAACGTAGCTATAGACCGGTAGCTGAAAATACAATTACTCACTGCGATGGATATACGTTTGGAAGGAGCGGGGATGTGATTATTATGGTTAAAATTATCATGACAAGATGAAGAACTGACGTTTAGGGATAAAGGTGGGTGTTATAAACAGTAAGGCCGTCTCTTCATTTGAGACGGCCTTACTGTTTAATTCAATATGATGTTGGTGGCTATTCGGAAGCCAGTTCAGTTTTCTTGAGCGGGTTGGCGGTGTTTTCGTCGTATTGTTCGCGTTGTGCCATGATCTCGAGGCAGGAGAAGATCGCTTGCCGGAAGGAGGAAGGATCTGCGATGTTTTTGCCTGCGATGTCGAAGGCGGTACCATGGTCGGGCGAGGTCCTTACGATGGGCAGTCCTGCGGTGAAGTTGATACCATGGC
The DNA here is from genome assembly GCF_020386615.1 of Chitinophaga pendula. Lineage (NCBI taxonomy): Bacteria > Pseudomonadati > Bacteroidota > Chitinophagia > Chitinophagales > Chitinophagaceae > Chitinophaga > Chitinophaga pendula. The sequence continues at coordinate 5,695,049 of NZ_CP077769.1, read as the reverse complement.
CGCTGGCCAGTGATTTGAAGGGTATCAGGCCCTGGTCGTGATACATAGCCAGTACGGCGTCGAATTCGCGGTGCATATAGCGGGCGAAAAAGGCGTCGGCGCTATAGGGACCGAAACAAAGGAGGCCGTTATCCTTGGCTTTATTGATAGCGGGGATGATCTCTCTGATCTCTTCATCGCCGATCAGGCCATTGTCGCCGGCATGTGGGTTGAGGCCCAGTACGGCGATACGGGGAGCATCTATACCGAAGTCTTTTACAAGGCTGTCGTGCATGAGGTACAGTTTGCTGAGGATGTTCTCCCGGGTCACGTGCTTGGCGATCTCGGCTACCGGTATATGTTCGGTGAGAAGGCCTACCCGCATATCGTCGGCGGTCATGAACATCAGTACTTCCCTGGCTTCAAAAGCATCTTTGAGGAAGGGGGTATGACCGGTATAGTTAAAGTCGTGCCGTTGTATGTTATGTTTATGAATAGGCCCGGTAACGAGGCCATCCACGTGCCCGTCTTTCAGGCATTCTAGCGCTACTGTGAGTGAGCGGGCGCCGTATTTACCGCCTACATCATTCAGTACACCCGGTGTGATCTGTACTTCTTCTTCCCAGCAGTTGAATACGTTTACCTGCTTATGATTAAGGCGGGTAAAGTCTTTAATGCTCTGGTAGTTGAAGTTGTTCTCATTCATCAGCTTCCGGTAGAAGTTGATGGTTTTATTCGACGCGAATATTACGGGCGTACAGAATTCCATCATCCTGCTGTCCGCAAAAGTTTTGATGATGATTTCCATGCCGATGCTGTTCAGGTCTCCGATGGAAATGCCAATTACCGGTTTATTTATCTGGGCACTTGTACTCATAGGCAGCAAATATACACAAACGCAACACAATCAAGGCATACTATACCCGAAAGGCCGCTTAAATGGCAGAGGGATAGGGGACGGGGAGTTACAGAAGTGGTAGACCGGATGGGTATGGTGCGGGTGTTTTTTACATAAGTTATTTATTATCATTACATTATGAAGGACTTGTATAAGCGTTGTATAAGCAACCTATAGTCCTTGTATAGGCAAGGTATATCCGGGGTATACGCATGATATACCCATTGTATAGGTTTGGATAGGCGTTGCTTATACAAACGCTATACGAATGTTATACGAATGTTATAGGAGAGCTATAGAAAGGAAGTAATCGGCTTGATTTCACTAACTTTGCTCTCCAATCATGTATACATTAAAAAAATCATTAGGTCAACACTTTTTGCACGATGAGAACATGTGTAAAAAGATCGTGGCCGCCCTACCGGTTTCCGCAGGACAGCAGGTAGCGGAAGTAGGCCCCGGCGGAGGGGCTATTACCAAGTATTTGTTACAGTTGCCGGATATTCAATTTAAGGCGATAGAGCTGGACAAAGAAAAGGTACAATATTTGGAAAAAACTTATCCGGCGATACAGGGGAAGCTGGTGAATGAGAGTATCCTGGATACGCATCCGCCATTTGACGGCGCGTTTAGTGTGATCGGCAATTTCCCTTACAATATCTCTACGCAGATATTGTTCCGGATATTGGAGTGGAAGTCGCAGGTACCGGTGATGGTGGGGATGTTCCAGAAGGAGGTAGCACAGCGGGTGGCGGCTCCTCATGGGAATAAGGAATATGGGGTACTCAGTGTATTGATACAGGCATTTTACAAAGTAGAATATCTTTTTGAGGTACATGAGAACTGTTTCACACCGCCGCCGAAGGTGAAGTCTGCGGTGATCCGGCTTACGAAGCTGGAGACGCCTTATGACATTGCCAATGAGCGGAAGTTTTTCAACCTGGTAAAGACCGCGTTTAATCAACGTCGCAAGCAGCTACGTAATCCATTAAAAACATTATTCGACAAAGCGTTACTTCAGGACAGCCAATTTACCAAGCGGGCGGAGGCCCTTACGGTGGCTGACTTTGTAGCCTTATCCCACAAGATGATATGAGTCGTAAAGTACTGATCACCGCAAAAGCGCATAACTATCTGATAGAGAGACTGGAAGAAAAGGGCTATACCATCTCTTACCAGCCCTCTATTACTTATGACGAGGCATTGGCCGTTATGCACGATTATGTCGGGTTGATTGTCACCACCCGTTTGAGTATTGACAGCCGATTTATAGACCAGGCTACTCAGCTGGAGTGGATAGGCCGTTTGGGTTCCGGGATGGAGCTGATTGATGTGCCTTATGCGAGCAGCAAAGGCATCCGTTGTGTGAGTAGTCCGGAGGGGAACTGTGATGTGGTAGGGGAGCAGGCGTTAGGAATGTTGTTGTGCCTGATGAACAATATACTGAAGAGTAACCTGCAGTTGCGGGAAGGGGTGTGGGAGCGGGATGGTAACCGTGGATTTGAGCTGAACGGGTTGACGGTAGGTATTATTGGCTATGGGCATACGGGCAGTGCTTTTGCCCGTAAGCTGGCGGGATTTGATGTGCAGGTGCTGGCCTATGATAAGTTCAAGCAGGGGTTTGGGAATGCTTATGTGCGGGAGGCTGGTATGGATGAGTTGTATGAGCGGGCGGATGTGGTGAGCGTGCATTTGCCGTTAACGTCGGATACGTTTCATCTGGCAGACGATGCTTTTTTCCGGTCTTTCCAGCGTCCGATCTGGTATTTGAATACGGCGAGGGGGAAGGTAACGGATACGGCGGCGGTGATCCGCGCACTGCAGGACGAGCGGTTACGGGGAGCATGTCTGGATGTGTTGGAGAATGAGAAGATGGCAACGTTCAGTCAGATAGAGCGGGAGCAGTTCCAGTACCTGTTGCAGGCACCTAATGTGGTGTTGACCCCACACATAGCCGGGTATTCTCATGAAGCCAGTATAAAGATGGCTAAGATCGTGCTGGAGAAGCTTTTCATCATTTAAACAGTAAGCCTACGAATAGCTGATTTTTATCATATTGCAACCTATTTTTTCGCAAACAAAAAATAATTATATTTGCGATATACCAGTCACAACGCTTCTATGCAAATGGGGGCGTTGATTTTTTTTTCTTATTACTAAAACAAGAAGTATATGTCTGGCATTAACTATGTTACGAAAGAGACCTTGGAGCAAATGCGCGAAGAGCTGACCATGCTGAAGACAAAAGGCCGGTCGGAGATCGCGAAGGCTATTGCAGAGGCCAGGGAGAAGGGGGATTTGAAGGAGAATGCGGAGTACGATGCTGCCAAGGAAGCTCAGGGGCTTCATGAAGCGAAGATAGCTACGTTGGAAAATGCCATTGTTACTGCGAGAGTGGTAGAAGCTGACACGATAGACACGTCTAAAGTATCCATACTATGTAAAGTAACGATCACCAATATGGCGAATAAGAAGACCGTGACTTACCAGTTGGTATCTGAGACGGAGGCTGATTTGAAGGCGGGGAAGATTTCGGTATCTTCTCCTATCGGCAAGGGCTTGTTGGGCAAGCAGGTAGGTGAGATTGCGGATGTGCAGGCACCCAATGGTCACATCAAGTTCAAGATTGAGCATATCACGGTATAGCAGGTAGCTGATATTATTAGGAAGGCCCCTGCTACGGCAGGGGCCTTTTTCATGTAGCAAAGTAAAGAACCGGAAATCCCTTTTGGTCAGCCTTTGTAAGAATGGATAGTGATTTTTTTGTTTGCACTCCGGATGGCGAACCGTATATCTGTGTCCGTACATTTGCGTACCTTTAGTCCCCGCTGGCCGTTATGGCCATATTTGTTAAAACCTATCTATATGTCCAGCATTTTCACAAAGATTATACAAGGGGAGATCCCCAGTTACAAGATTGCAGAGAACGACCGTTTTTATGCTTTTCTTGATATTTTTCCGTTGGTACAGGGGCATACGTTGATTGTACCGAAGGAAGAGACGGATCGTTTTTTTGATTTGTCGGAATCGTTATTGCAGGAGTACTTGTTGTTTGCGAAGCCTATTGCGCTGGCAATAGAGCAGGCGGTCCCCTGTAATCGTGTGGGGATCAGTGTAGTAGGATTGGAGGTGCCACATGCGCATATGCATTTGGTACCGATCAGTTCTGCTGATGATCTGAACTTCACCCGTCCTAAGCTGAAGATGACTCCGGAGGAGTTTAAGGCAGTACAGGAGCGTATAGTAGCGGCGCTTACGGCACATTAAAACGGAAGCCGACCCCATGTAGGGTTTCCAGCTTGATAGTGGGGTCTGGCTTGAAGTACTTCCGGAGTTTGGTGATGAATACGTCCATGCTTCGGCCCAGGAAATAGTCGTCCTTGCCCCATACATTGAAGAGGATCTCTTCCCGTTTCAGGGTTTTGTTAGCGTTATCACAGAGGTACTTCAACAGGTCTGCTTCTTTTTGGGTCAGCGAGACGGCGATCGCTCCGGTAGGGTCTGAGAGGCGGAGGTCGTTGTAGTCGAAGGTGACGTTGCCGATTTTGTACTGGGTACGTTTGGTAGCAGGTGTGTTTTTGGTGCGTTTCAGGAATACTTCGATGCGCATGAGCAGCTCCTGCATGGAGTAGGGCTTGGTGATGTAGTCATCGGCGCCTGTTTTGAACCCGGCGATCTTGTCTTCGTCGAGTGATTTGGAGGAGAGGAAGAGGATCGGGATCAGGTCGTTCTTTTTGCGGATCTGTTGTGCCAGGGTAAAACCGTCTTTTTTGGGCATGACGATGTCCAGCAGACAAATATCGAAAGTACGTAACTGGAATTGCTCCCAGGCGATTTGCCCGTCTATGCTGTGTACTACTTCATAACCGGCTTCTTCCAGTCTTTTTTTAGTTACCGCACCAACATGCTGATCATCCTCCACCAGTAAGATTCTTGCTTTCATAGTTGACCGTGATGCTGATTAATACAATATACCATGTCCCCGTTATGGTAAGTTTTCATAGTTTTTGTTTGAATGGATAACCCCTTTCTATCACTATGGGCAGTTTTGGAGATTTAAGGTCAAAATAAATACAATTTCCCAAATTTAGAAATCCCTGCGTTTCAGCATACATTGCAATATATTACCATCCATTGATCCTTTCGGGATGTTGTTGCATGAATTGCTCCCAACCTTTGGCCTTCGTTCCGGCAGGTAAGATACTGGATTCCTGGAAGAAATGGCAGACAGCAACGGCGAGGGCATCGGAAGCATCGAGGAACTCGGGTCTTTCATTGAACCGGAGTATGCGTTGCAGCATTAGCCAGACCTGCTCTTTGTCTGCATTACCGTTGCCGGTAATGGATTGTTTGACTTTTTTAGGAGAATACTCTGCTACAGTGACCCCTGCATGCATCGCGGTAGCGATGGCGACACCCTGGGCTCTACCCAGTTTGAGCATACTCTGAACATTCTTGCCGAAAAAAGGGGCTTCGATGGCGCAGCAGTCGGGGCGGTGTTGTTGGATCAGTTCTTGTACCCGGGTATGTATCAGTTGTAGTCTTTCGTAGTGGTCCTTATGACGGGATAGTTTCAGTACATCCATCTGCACGAGGCTGGCTTCTTTGCCATTTATAGCGATGATCCCATAACCCATCACGAGTGTACCAGGGTCTATCCCCAGAATTATTTTTGACTTGTTTCCCAACCGCGGTTTATTTTTGCCAAAATCTTGATGTCTGAACAAAAGTACCAAAATAATTCTCAATTATCTGTTAGGAGCGGGGCTTTTTGCGTGGTTGGGCTATTCCATTTACGATCAGTTGAAACACCAGTCTAATCTTAAGTCCGCGCTTTGGCAGATGTCAGGGGCGCTGGAACAGAAAGGACTGATCACCCTGACATTGGTGTTAATACTGATGTTATTCAACTGGGGGCTGGAAGCCCGTAAATGGCAGATGCTGGTCCTTCCGTTGGAAACCATTTCTTTTGGGCGGGCCTTCCGCGCGATCCTTACCGGCGTATCCCTTTCCGTTAATACCCCTAACCGTATCGGGGAATATGGTGGCAGGGTCTTATACCTGCAGCACCGTAATAAGCTGAAAGCGATAGCAGCAACGATAGTAGGAAGCTTCAGCCAACTGATCGTAACTATTATATTTGGGTTAATTGGATTGATTTTTTATATCAATAACTTCCCGGCACTCAACGCAGGGGAGCACTTTGCCCCCTTTTTCTGGGAAAAAATCCTGTTGACAGTGCTTATAATAATTTGCCTGTTAACGATATTATTATATTTTCGGTTGCAGATCATCGTAGCAGTATTTGAAAAGATACCCTGGCTACGGAAGGCAAAAGTGTTCGTTCAGATCATAGCACGTTACTCCCCGGCTGAACTGAGCAATCTTCTCGCCCTTTCGGCCTGCAGGTATGTGGTCTTCTCGGCACAGTATTTGATTTTGCTTCACACGCTGGGAGTGGAAATACTGTGGTGGCAAGGGTTTCTGATGAATGCCGTCGTTTACCTGGTGATGGCGCTGGTACCCACAATAGCCATCGCAGAATTAGGCCTCCGCGGTAAGGTTAGCCTGTATTTCATGGGTTTGCTTAGCTCCAACACAGCAGGGATCATCGCCGCTACCGTGAGTATCTGGTTGATTAACCTGGTCCTCCCGGCAGTACTTGGAAGTGTGTTATTGCTCGGTATTAAGATTTTTAAGGACAAATAGCTTCTCCAAATGAGGTATGTTTTACTCTTACTATTAGGGTTGACCTGTATCTATCCTGCCCGTGCACAACAAGAATTCTGTGGTGTCACTAACTCCAGCTTTAAAACCGGCGAAAGTATCACACTCAAAGTCTTCTATAACCTCGGACGCCTATACGTTGGCGCCGGCGAGGCTACCTTTAACTGTTCACTGGAAAAACTTAACGGCAAAGACGTTTATCATGTAATAGGGGATGGTAAGACCTACCGTACCTACGACTGGGTGTTCAAAGTACGCGATCGTTACGAAAGCTATATCGACACCGCCACCATGCAACCCCTTAAATTCGTCCGTAATGTAAGCGAAGGTGGATATAAGATATACAATAACGTTGTCTTCAATCAACAGCAGAACACCGCCACCAGCACCAATGGTACCTTTAAAACGCCAGATTGTATACAGGATGTGATCAGCGCTATCTATTACGCACGTAACATCAACTTCGACAAATACAAACCAGGCGATAAGATCCCCTTTAATATGTTCCTGGATGACGAAGTATACAATATCTACATCCGGTACGTCGGAAAAGAAGAGGTAGACACCCGCTTCGGCAAGTTTAAAGCGATCAAATTCAAACCATTACTGATCAAAGGAACAATGTTCCAGGGCGGCGAGCAAATGACGGTATGGGTCAGCGATGATGCAAACAAAGTACCTTTGCGTATAGATAGCCCTATCTCCGTAGGCAGTATCAAAGTAGATATGATCGACTATAAGAACCTGCGTTATCCGTTTACTTCCCTGCTTGGAAAACGATAGCTATCTTTATCATCGTCAGCATTTTAACATTTCCATGCTGTAGAAAGCTTTATATTTGTTATCGTTAATTTATATGATAGATCATGGAAGAGCATAAACCCAAAATCTTACTGGCCGAAGATGATACCAACCTCGGCATGGTACTGAAGAACTACCTGGAATTGAACGACTATGAAGTAGAATTGTGCCGGGATGGTATTCTGGCGCTGGCAGCCTTCCGCCGTGAGAAATTTGACATCTGCCTGCTTGATATTATGATGCCTAACATGGATGGCTTCAAACTGGCGGAAGAGATCCGGGATGTAGATCCGGATATTCCGCTCTTCTTCCTGTCTGCCAAGACCATGAAGGAAGATATCATCCAAGGATATAAGCTGGGTGCGGACGATTATATCTCCAAACCTTTCGACAGTGAACTGCTGTTGCTCAAGATCAAGGCCATCCTGAAACGTAACCAGGAGCTGACCAATAAAGAAGAAGAGCAGCATGAGTTCAAAGTAGGCCGTTACGCTTTCAATTCCCGTCTGCGTACCCTCACCAAAGATGGTGGAGAATCGCATACCCTCTCTCCGAAGGAGAACGAATTGTTACGCATGCTTTGTGAGCATAAGAACGACCTGCTGCCGCGTGAGCTGGCATTAAAAAAGATCTGGGGTAGCGATACTTACTTCAACGGTCGTAGTATGGATGTATACATTGCTAAACTCCGCAAGTACCTGAAAGAAGATCCGGAGATCGAAATCGTGAATATCCATGGCAATGGTTTCCGACTGGTGGTAAAAGACTAGTCCGGCTATCGCCGTTTGTATAAAAAGTAAAAGCCTCGTCTGCGGACGAGGCTTTTACTTTTTATGGATGTTAGCATCAGAATAGCAGGTTGGTGCCTGGCTGTCCGGGAGGTTTCTTACCTAAATGCATATACGCTTTCTCTGTTACTTCCCGACCTCTGGGGGTACGTTTGATGAAACCTTCCTGTATGAGGAATGGCTCATATACTTCTTCCAGCGTACCAGCTTCTTCCCCTACGGCGGTGGCGATGGTAGTGATACCTACAGGGCCGCCTTTAAAGTTCTCTATGATGACGTTGAGGATACGATTGTCCATTTCGTCCAGCCCATATTCATCTACGTTGAGGGCTTTGAGGCTGAACTGTGCGATCTCCAGGTCAATGACACCATTGCCTACCACCTGGGCGAAGTCGCGTACCCGTCTGAGCAGGCCATTGGCGATACGGGGGGTACCCCTCGAACGCCGGGCGATCTCCATAGCAGCATCAGAGGTGATCTTGGAGTTCAGCAGTCCGGCCGCCCGCCAGATGATCTTCTGCAATACCGGCGCCGTATAATACTCCAGGCGGCTTTTGATACCGAAGCGCGAGAGCAGGGGAGCGGTGAGCAGTCCTGACCGGGTGGTAGCGCCAATGAGCGTGAACGGCTGCAGATTGATCTGTATGGAGCGGGCACTGGGGCCAGTATCGATCATGATATCGATACGATAGTCTTCCATGGCAGAGTACAGGTACTCTTCCACGACAGTGCTGAGACGGTGTATCTCATCGATGAACAATACATCTTTTTCTTCCAGGTTGGTGAGTAGACCTGCGAGGTCGCCGGGCTTTTCGATCACCGGACCAGAGGTCTCCCGGATATTCACACCCAGTTCATTGGCCACAATACGCGACAGGGTAGTCTTACCCAATCCCGGAGGACCGTGGAACAGGATGTGATCCAGGGCTTCTCCCCGCATCTTGGCTGCTTTGATAAATATCTTGATGTTCTCAATGATCTGTTCCTGCCCCGAAAAATCTATGATTTCGCGGGGCCGTATGCTGTTTTCGAATTCCTTCTCCGCAGCACTTTGCCGTTGCTCGTCTGGTCTTAAATGTGGATTAGACATACAGACCAAAAGTAATAATAATCTGCGTTACAGCAGGTGGAAGCCTGGTGGGAGGAATCATTTTTTTCTTACATTTATCCCACTATGAATGTACACAAGTCTCTCCTGATACTATGCCTGGGCACACTGTCACTGCCTGTTGCCGCACAAAAGAAAATCGAACGATCTGAAGTATCCCGTATCATCCGTACGCTGGCAGCCGATGATATGGAAGGCCGTAAAGCAGGTACTGCCGGCTCAGAAAGGGCGGCAGCCTTCATCAGTAAGGAATTTGCCAAAGCGGGCCTGCAGCCTTTGCCCGGCGCTGCCAACTACCGGCAAGAGTTCAGCCGTTACAACGCTACCGCAACAGCTACCGCTTTACAGATTAATGGTAACACCGTACCTGCGGAAGGTAATATCATTGCCTACAGCAAAGACAGTGTGATCAGCTGGAACGCCGATAGCCGTATCGCTATCACCCGTATCAGCGCTACCGACGACTTCCAGGCCCGCCTCCGGCAGTTACGCAAAGAAACACGCAACACGCTGGTATGGGTAGATGCTGCACATAAAGAGCTATTTACCAAAATGAACGCAAGACCCCGCAAAACCTGGTTGCAGGAAGAGGGGAATGCCGCGAGCCTCATCCTCGTATTGCAGCCGGCAGATATCACACAGATAGATAACTGGTCACTGTCATTACAATGCCGCACCGGCAGCGAACGGCTGACCAATGTAACAGGTATGATCAAGGGCGCGGTACACCCTGACGAATATGTGATCTTTTCCGCGCACTATGACCACCTGGGTATCATTAAGCCTTCTGCGGAACTGGATAGTATCGCCAATGGCGCCGACGATGATGCCAGCGGAACCACCGCTGTGATGTTGCTGGCCAAATACTACAGTAAGAAAAAACCTGCCAGGAGCCTGCTTTTCGTGGCTTTCACCGCCGAAGAGATAGATGGGGCGGGGTCCCGGTATTTTTCACAGCAGCTGGACCCCGAAAAGATCGTAGCGATGTTCAATATAGAGATGATCGGCAAACAATCTAAGTTTGGTGGCAACAGTGCATTTATCACCGGCTTTGAGCGTTCTGACCTGGGGCCTATTCTGCAACGTAACCTGCAAAATACCAACTTCCGGTTCCATCCGGACCCTTATCCGGACCAGAACCTCTTCTATCGTTCCGATAACGCTACCCTGGCGGCATTGGGCGTACCGGCACATACCATTTCTACTACCCAGATAGACAAGGATAAGTTATACCATAGCGTAGATGATGAATGGGAGACGCTGGATGCGGAAAACATCCGGAGTATTATTGAAGCGATCGCATGGAGTGCACGTTCTATCGTCGATGGCAAGGATACGCCGAGCCGCATACCTCCGCTCAATAAGTAATACCCGCAGAGATATGATAAAAAAAACGGAAATGACCATTTCCGTTTTTTTTGTGTTAAACATTAAGGTTTTAATGTAATTATTTAAAAAACGCCTATATTGCAGGCGTGATGATACACTTTGTCCGTGTGAAAAACCTAAGAACCCCCTAAGTCATCTAAAACCATATCGATAATGAAAACCAATTTCCTCCATCTCTGCGGAGCTGTGGCCTTGTCTGCTGTAATGCTTACCGCCTGCTCAAAAAAAGATGCCTCTTCACCTGCTCCCAATCCTGATCCAACGCCTGTTGAACAAGGTGGTGCTTCATTTGGTTACTCTATCCGTGGTATTGGTGCCACTGGTCATGTGAACGGTGAGACCGCCGCCCGTATCGCCAACGTAACCGGTAACCCGGAAATGGCTAAAGGTGCAGGTTTTGACTGGACCTGGACAGAAGCTACCGTTCGTCTGCGTGAAATACGCATAGAAGCTAAACGTGGCCAGGATGAGCTGGAATTCGGCCTTAAAACAGACCGCAATTTCGACCTGCTGGCTGCAGTGAACTTCATCGGTTTCATCAAGATCCCTAAAGGCACTTATCAGCATGTACTGGTATATGCCCGGGCAGAAGGCGACAAAGCAAAACCACTGGCTATCCTGAAAGGTAAGATCACCTGGAACGGTACTATCATCCCCCTGGAAGCCAGACTGTCTGGTAAAGCATCGATCAAAGCTACTGGCAGGGATATCGTGGTAACAGATACCACTATCCAATGGAAAGGCGACCTGGTACTGGATTTCAAAGCAATCATCGACAAGCTGAAGCTGGGTAATATCACCCTCACTTCCGGTAAAGGTGCTGGTCAGCAGCAACCTGTGTTGATCGAAGCTGATCTGCAGAATGAAGGAGAGCTCCGCAACACATTCGAAAATGCAATGACAGTGGAACACAGCCACAAATAGTCATCGCGTCCACCATTGTCTCAAATTACTAGGCCGCTTGTCAATTCTGCTTGCAATAAAAACAGAAGTGACAAAGCGGCCGTCTTATTATAAAGAATACCTTGTTTTATTGGAGCAGTAACCTGCTCAACACCGCGAAGTGATCAGAGGCATATCGACCTTTCCAGGTCTCAGAAATAGTAGCGTGTTGCTGTACTACAAAACGTCCTTTTAAGAAGATATAATCGATCGGTTGGTCTTCCCGCTCAGCGATATGCCAGCCGTTAAAAGTGCCATCAGGTCCGTAATGCGGTGTGCGGGACAACGATTTACTGTCTGTCAGGTGTAAAGGGTCCTGCTGATCCACTACTACACGGATCGGCTCGTCATCAGGAGTGGCATTGAAATCACCGGTGATGATAGCGGGTGTCGTCCCGGCTATCCGCTGTACCTGCTTGAGCAGGAAATGAGCACTTTCGCGGCGAGCCACCACGCCCATATGATCAAAGTGGGTATTGAAGTGGAAGAAGATCTTTTTGGTGATACGGTCCCGGAACTTACCCCAGGTGACGATACGGGTGATCGCCGCATCCCATCCTTTACTACCTGCCACTTCAGGGGTCTCTGACAGCCAGAAGGTATGCCCTTCCAGTAGCTGCAGGCGTGTGGTATCGTAAAAGATAGCAGAATATTCCCCGGCCGTCTTACCATCTTCCCTGCCTACACCCAGCGATTTGTATTGAGGTAACCGTTGCTGCAGATCTACCATCTGGTCGTGTAATGCCTCCTGCACCCCCAGCAAGTGCGCCTGATGAAAGAATACCTGGCTGGCTACCTTATCTTTCCGGTAAGGCCATGCGTTCAGGCTGTCGGAAGAAGTGTTCATCCGGATATTGAAAGTCATCACCTGCAGCGCACTTTGCGCCATCATCATACCGCTGATCGATAACGAACAGCAGAGCAATAGTATTTTTTTCATGTTCCCATATTATTTATACGGCGAAAGATAATAAGCAGCAGGCACTTATCTATATTATAAACTGATTAAGCCTTAAGAGCAGGTCCGGGTCCGGACAATTGGCGAGGTATTTCTCCCGTTCACTGAAGCGGCATACGCCGGGATAGTCGCCGCGGAGAGTGCCTATATGGTCGATGATCTGGAAATGCAGGTGTGGCGGCCACTGCCCGTTTTCGTGAGGGGGACCGAAGGTACCTATTTTCTGCCCGGCGCCTACCGGCATATTCTCATAGAGGCCATACAGGCTGGAGAGCGACAGGTGGCCATACAGGGTATGAAAAGTATATCCTTCGAGCTGGTGTTGCAGGATAATGGTAGCGCCGTAGTCGCCCTGCACATCGTTGAAGCGGAAACTGTGAATGTGGCCCTGCAACGGCGCATATACCTGTGTACCGGCATCGCCCCAGATATCGATGCCCAGATGCAGCCGCCTGGGTTCTTCCCCGGCATCAAAATGAGGACTCATCGCATAGATCGTTCTGTGCTCACCATAACCGCCGATACCATAACGGGCCGTGGCATGCTGTATCTGCTGTGTGATATAGTCACAGAAACGATGGACATTTTTCAGAATGGGAGGCGTAAGCGTAGTATTGCCACTACTGAAATCCATCAGTAACAGCCGGTCGATGGCGGGATCGAAGTCGACGACAGGCATATATCTTGCCTGGTTTTTTTCCAGTAATTCGTGTAGCATACCTGGAGGGGGCTGTAAGGCAGCAGTAGCTGCTGCCTTTTGTTATATCACTACATTGATCATTCTGCCTTTTACGATCACTACCTTTTTTACCGGTTTGCCTTCCGTCCATTTCTGTACGACCTCATTGGCCAGTACGGCGGATTCCATGACCGCATTATCCGTATCTACCGGGAATCCCATCTCGGTGCGTGTTTTACCGTTCACTGCTACCGGGTAGTTAAACTCGGATTCTTTTACATGCTGCTCGTCAAATACAGGATAGGTAGCATCCAATATGCTGTCTGTATGACCCAGGAGTTGCCACAGTTCTGCTGCAATATGTGGTGCATACGGCGTCAGCAATATCAGCACCTGTTCCAGGATACTGCGTTTGTTACACTTCAGGGAGGCCAGTTCATTCACACAGATCATAAACTGGCTGACGGCGGTATTATAAGAAAAGCTGTCTGTAGCGGTATCTATCTTTTGGATGGTCTTGTGCAATACTTTCAGTTCTTCTGCGGTAGGAGCTGCCTCTGTTACGATCACGCCCTTCTGCTCATCCACATACAGCCGCCACAGCTTTTTGAGGAAGCGGTGAACGCCTTCTATTCCCTTGGTATCCCAGGGCTTGGACTGCTCTACCGGTCCAAGGAACATCTCGTACATGCGGAAGGTATCCGCACCGAACCTGTTGACGATATCGTCCGGATTAACAGTGTTGAACAAACGCTTACTCATCTTCTCCTGGAGCGTACCGCAGATATATTTGCCATCTTCCAGGAGGAAGGTAGCATCGCTGAAGTCGGGTTTCCAGTTTCTGAAGGCAACGGTGTCCAGTTCCACGCCATCCACGATGTTCACATCAACGTGCAGCTCGTCGGTGTCGTACTGATCTCTGAGATTATAGGAAACGAACTGTTGCGTACCGCGGATACGGTATACCAGGCGGGAGTTACCGCCTATCATACCCTGGTTGATCAGCTTCCGGAAAGGTTCGTCGAATCCGATATAGCCGAGATCAAATAATACTTTGGTCCACAAGCGGGAATAGAGCAGGTGGCCTACGGCGTGTTCGGTACCGCCGATATAGACATCTACCTGGTTCCAGTAGTCGGTGGCAGCACGGTCTGCGAAGGCAGCGGTATTATGAGGATCCATGTAGCGCAGGAAATACCAGCTGCTACCGGCATAACCGGGCATGGTATTCGTTTCCCGCTTTTCGCCAGGGGCTACGTTTACCCAGTCTTTGATGTTGGCCAGAGGGCCTTCGCCTTCTTCTCCTGGTTTATAGTTTTCTACAAATGGCAGCTCCAGTGGCAGGGACGATTCGTCGATGGCATACGGCACATCATCCTTGTAAACGATAGGGAAGGGTTCTCCCCAATAACGTTGACGGCTGAAGCCTGCATCGCGCATTTTGTAGTTGATCCTGCGTTTGCCGATGCCCAACGTTTCTACTTTATCGGCAGCCACGTCCATAGCGGCTTTCATCTCCAACCCATCGAGGAAGCCGCTGTTCTGCAGGGTAGCTTCTTTGGTAGGGTTGGCTGCCTCACCGGTAAAGGCATCACCGATGATATTGGTAATATGGATATCGAAATGACGGGCAAACAGAAAGTCGCGCTGATCGCCGCAAGGTACGGCCATAATAGCGCCGGTACCATATCCGGCCAGTACATATTCTGATATCCAGATAGGTAGCTGTTGGCCGCTGAATGGGTTGATGGCAAAGGCGCCGGTAAAGGCACCAGTTACCTGTTTTACTTCTGCCAGCCGTTCTCTTTCAGAGCGGCTTTGCACATAGTCCAGGTATTGGGTCACTTCATCACGCTGGCCATCGGTGGTAATAGTCGTGACCAGTTCATGTTCTGGGGCCAGTACAATGAAATCAACACCAAAGATGGTGTCTGGACGGGTAGTATATACATCTATGACAGCAGTACTGTCTGTCACCTGGAATTTGATCTCAGCGCCCTGGCTCTTGCCGATCCAGTTACGTTGCATCTCTTTCATGGCGTCGCTGAAGTCAACAGTTTCCAGCCCCTCAAGCAAGCGGTTAGCGTACTCAGTAATACGCAAGAACCACTGGCGCATTTGTTTTTTGATCACCGGATGACCACCGCGTTCGCTTACACCGTTCACTACTTCATCATTAGCCAGTACGGTCCCTAATGCAGGACACCAGTTCACCTCTGCGTAAGCCAAGTAGGCCAGCCGGTAGTGCATCAGTATTTCCCGTTGTCTGGGGAGATCTAATGTTTTCCATTGTTCGGCACTGAAATGCAGCTGCCGGTCGCCGGGACACTCGTGAGCAGTATTACCCGCAGTCTCGAAGATCTTTACCAGCTCGCTGATGCGGGTGGCCTTCCGGGTGCTGCGGTCATACCAGCTGTCGAACAGCTGAAGGAATATCCATTGGGTCCATTTATAATACTGCGGATCGCTGGTACGTAACTCCCGCTCCCAGTCGTAACAAAAACCGATATTGTCCAGCTGCCTGCGGAAGGCATTGATATTTTGCTCGGTAGTAACAGCAGGATGCTGCCCTGTTTCCAGTGCATATTGCTCGGCTGGCAGCCCGAATGCATCATATCCCATCGGATGCAGTACATTATAGCCTTTTAGCCGTTTATAACGTGCATATATGTCAGAAGCGATGTAGCCCAGCGGGTGGCCTACATGCAGACCTGCTCCCGATGGGTAAGGGAACATATCCAGTACGTAAAATTTGGGTTGGGGGCTGTTATTGCTTACCCGGTAAGCATGCGAATCTTTCCATTGTTGCTGCCATTTTTGCTCAATAGCCCTGAAGTTGTATTCCATAATCTAAAAATATAACCGGTACAAGATAAGCGTTAGTAAACGCTATACTTTATCAGTACCAATAAAAATGTTAAAATCTCGTTATGAATGGCAAAAGTAAACATAACTACTAATTTTTATTATTTTCGCCGATAAACGGTAGATTAATGGCTCAATCCGGGAAATCATCAGCAAAAAAGTCCAAACCATCCTATTTGTATTCCATAATAGGTGTGGCCCTGGTACTCTTCCTGCTGGGAACACTGGGGATGATAGTGATTCATGCTAACAGACTCAGCGCTTACTTTAAGGAGAGTATAGAGGTACAGGTAATCCTGCGCGACAACGTAAAGGAAAACCAGGCATTGGCCCTGAAAGACTCCATTGCCAAAAAACCTTACGTCAAATCTATTGAATATGTCTCTAAAGACATGGCTGCCCAGCGTTTCAAAAAAGAATTCGGCGAGGATTTCATTAACCTGCTGCAATATAACCCCTTATACGCCAGCATCAACATCAAAGCCAACGCCGGCTATGTCAACTCCGACAGCCTGCGCATTATAGAAAATGTACTTACCCAGCAAAACATAGTAAGGGAGATATCCTATCAACGCCTGCTGGTGGATAAACTCAACGAGAATGTCCGTAAGATCGGTATCGTAATACTGGCGATCAGCGCCCTGCTAGCCCTGATCGTGATCATTCTGATCGATAATACCATCCGCCTGGCAATGTTCAGCAACCGCTTCCTGATCAAAACGATGCAAATGGTAGGCGCTACCCGTTGGTTCATTGCCAAGCCGTTTGATATAAGGAGTATCATCAATGGGGCGCTTAGTGCCATCCTCGCCATCGCTGGCCTGATGGGATTACTGTATTTCGCAGATAGACTGCTGCCCGAACTGAGTGGCATGAGAGATTATTTTATGATTACCCTCATGTTCATCGGCATGATAGTGATCGGTATATTCATATCTTTGGTAAGTACCCATCGCTCTGTGATGAAGTACCTGCGCCTGAAACTAGATGATCTGTATTGATCCCGGATAAAGTGACAGCTGCTTAATTTTGACAACCTTGAAACTTATTCCCACATGGCTATAGAAGCTAAAAAAGCAGGAGAAAAGACAGCGGAAGATACCCGCCCTGTTTTTGCAAAAGATAATTTCAAATTCATGATAGCAGGATTGGCGCTGATCCTCATCGGTTTTTTCCTGATGATGGGTGGCAACAGCAACGATCCTAATACCTTCAAACCTGAAGAAGTATACAGCTTCCGCCGTATTACCCTGGCCCCGATCGTGATCGTATTGGGCCTGCTGGTAGAAGTATACGCTATTATGCGCAGACCTAAGGCCTGATCCCGTATCAGATAGCTGGTGAGGTCCCTGCGGAATGACCTTCCCTTAGCGATGAGCAGTCATCGCTTTTTTTTATGGTACAATGCTTGCAGCAGCGTGACCGTCATTATCATTCATATTCTATAATTCTTTTCATTTCACGCTCATGAGCATTCTCGAAGCGATCATCATCGCCATAGTTGAAGGACTGACAGAGTTTTTACCGGTATCATCCACCGGTCACATGATCATCACCAGCGCCTTGCTGGGCATCAATAAAGATGAATTTACCAAACTATTCGAGGTATGTATACAATTGGGCGCTATCCTGGCCGTAGTGGTACTCTACTGGAGAAAGTTCCTGGTGTTTGACAAAAACCGGCTCTTCTTCTATTTTAAACTGATCATCGCCGTCATCCCCGCTTTGATATTCGGATACCTGTTCAGCGATAAGATCGATACCCTGCTGGAAAGCCCACTCGTAGTAGGCGTCATGCTACTGCTGGGTGGCATCGTACTGCTCTTCGTAGATAACTGGTTCAAAGATCCCAAAGTACATTCCGATGAGCAGATGACCGTATTCCAGGCACTTCGCATCGGCTTCTTCCAATGTATTGCCATGATCCCGGGCGTGAGCCGCAGCGCCGCCACTATCATCGGCGGTATGCAGCAGAAACTCACCCGCGATGTAGCCGCCGAATTCTCTTTCTTCCTGGCAGTGCCTACCATGGCCGCAGCCACCGGATACAAACTCCTCAAAGGCCGTGAACTACTGATGTCGAATATGGACAACCTGAAGCTGTTACTCGTAGGTAATGTTGTGGCTTTTATCGTAGCAATGCTGGCCATTAAATTCTTTATCGGCGCCTTGAAAAAATACGGATTCCGGGTATGGGGATATTATCGTATCATCGTCGGCATCATTATATTGATCGCTATCTTCATGGGATATAAACTCGAAGTATAACTTCTTCCATAAACGGACCTTACTGTAGCAATTTTTAAAACAAACATAGATGAGAATTTTATTCCTGTACCTGTTACTGGTATGCATGGGCAGCAATGCTTTTGCACAACGTAATTATGTGCCCGCCACTATCATTACATTGCAAAAAGATTCATTACCGGGCTACATCGACTACCGGAACTGGAACATTACCCCCACAGAGATCCGCTTTAGAACTGCTCCCAATGCCCCCATTCAGACATTCAGGCCACCGGCGATCAGCGGTTTCCGCATTAGCAGCACGAATGAGCTGTACCTGAGCAAATGGCTAAAACTGGACATTACACCACATACAATGGATTACCTGTCCAACCATACGGAAAGAGTATACCAGCAGGATACCGTCTTCGCCATGCAGCTGGTACAAGGGAGTCTGAGCCTGTATAGCTTCACAGATGAACACAACCGGGAACACTATTTTTATGACGGAGCAGACCGGCAACCAGAAGAACTGAAAGTCATAAAACAAATGATCAATGCCCATGCAGTAGGTACATCACTGCAAACAATGGACTACTACCATGAACAGCTAGACCTGCTCTTCAACGATTGCCAGGAAGTACGCAAACGCACAGCAGCAGTAAGCTATACTGAAAAGTCATTGAGCAATATATTCCTGCGTTATAATAACTGTAAAGGAAGCGAAGCTGCTACCCGGACCATCGTACAGGCTTCCACTAAAAATAAAGTACATTTCGGTATACAGGCAGGTTTTAGCCAGAATAATATACGCTTTAAAGGTAATCATCCCCTGGTGGCCGATGGCTATAAGAATGGCAGCAGCCCCTTACTGGGCGTGTGGCTGGATGTGCCTTTTTCCCGTGGTGTACGTGACTTCTCACTGCACACGGGGCTTACCTACAAGTCAGTAAAAACAGAATGGCAAGGTACACCCGCCAGCGGTCGATATACAGAAAGAAAATTTGACCTTTCTTATATACAGCTGGACCTGCTCTTCCGCTACACCTATCCGAAAGGCAAATGGCATCCCTTTGTAAATGTCGGGGTGGCCGGCGCCGCTGCATGGAATGCCAAGACGGAGCAGAAGGTGGTATACTCGTCCACAGACACAGAAATAAAAGAGGCGATCGAAGGACCGCGCAGACTGGAACAATCACTCATATTCGGCGCCGGACTGGAATATAGCCGCTTCCAGTTAGAGTTAAGACATGCCCGCAGTAATGGATTTTCTTCCTACAACAGCCTGAAGATCTCCGTGGCCAGCTACCAGGCCATGCTGAAATATCGTTTATTCTGATCCGCCTGCCACTAAAAAATAAAAAGATAACCCCAGTAGCCAGACTACCGGGGCTATCTTTTGTATGTTGGTATCATATTATCCTTTAACGGCCAGCAGAAGCTCCAGGTCCGTATACTTCAACTTGAACTTTTCACTGAGATGGTAGTTCGTCAACGCGCCTTTATATAAGTAAATACCATTCCGCACTCCTCTCTTTATCCATACCAGGTTCTCAAAGCCACCGTCGTCAGCCGCTTCGATCAGTAACGGCATCAGCACATTACTGATCGCTTCACTCGCTGTACGCGCAAAGCCCGAAGGGATATTAGGCACACAGTAGTGTAGCACATCGTACTTTTTAAATACCGGGTTCTCGTGCGTAGTAATATCCGAGGTCTCAAAACAACCGCCACGGTCTATACTTACATCCACAATAACAGAACCAGCTTTCATATTGCTGACCATCGCTTCCGTAACTACCACCGGCGTACGGCCACTCTGGGAGGAGAGGGCACCTACGGCCACATCGGCATTACGCAGCTGCTCAGCCAGCACCTTGGGTTGGATAACGGAAGTGAACACCCGCACCCCAATATTATTCTGCAGCCTTTTCAGCTTATAGATATTATTATCGAATACTTTCACAGACGAGCCCAATGCGAGAGCCGTACGGGCAGCAAACTCCCCTACGATGCCTGCTCCGATGATCACCACCTTAGTAGGGGGAATACCGGTAATGCCACCCAGAAGGATACCTTTACCACGATTATCATTACTCAGGTACTGACCGGCGATCAGCATCACAGCTGCCCCGGCAATTTCACTCATGGCGCGCACAATGGGATAAGTCCCCGCATCGTCCTTCAGGTTTTCAAAAGAGAGCAGCGTAATACGCTTGTCCATCATCTTCTGTACCTGCTGGGCTTTAAGGGCTGCCAGGTGTATGGGAGATATCACAATCTGATGAGGACGCAACAGTTCGATCTCCTCATCATTCAGAGGCGCGGATTTTACAATGATTTCCGCTTTAAAGACCTCCTTCTTGTCATACACGATCTCAGCGCCTGCCTCGGAATAATCCGTATCATAAAAGTGTGAGCCATCGCCAGCTTTATGTTCTACTACCACATGGTGTCCGTTACTCGCTAAGATACTAACCGCATCTGGGGTTAGGGCAATACGGTTCTCCTGGAAGGAGGTTTCCTTGGGAATACCTATGAATAAACGGGAATTTTTTTGAGGAATATCCAGCGTTTCTTCCAGTGGTGAATAGGTAAAGCCAGCACTCACAACAGGTTTTTGCCTTTGCTCCATATGGGTGTCAATATTGATACATTGCTTTATGTGATGTTGTCATCTGTCCTTAAAGATGTTGTCGCTGTACAGCTATCCAAAGATACACTATTTGTCAGACGGAACCCCGGCTGTCAGCCGCCTTTTTTGATCCGGTAATACCTCCAGCTGCAGCCTTACACTGCCTGGGGGTAATATCCTTAACACGATATCCGGCCACTCTACGAAGCAGGTGGCCCCTTCGTAAAGACAATCTTCTACGCCGGCAGCTATCGCTTCTTCCTCATCCCGTAGCCGGTAAAGGTCTAGGTGGTAAATAAGCTGCTCCTGCCCGGCAGTATCCTCGAAATGATATTGGTTGATAATGGCATATGTGGGGCTCGCGGTAGTATCCAATACCCCCCTGGCAGTACATAGCGCATTGACCAGCGTAGTCTTGCCGGCGCCCATCTGCCCCTCCAGCGTAAACACGTGCGACCCGGTAAACGTAGCCCAGAAAGATGTCGCTACTGCCGGTAACTCCTCCACGGAAAATATCCATTCCATCCGGTAAAAATAAGCATTTCCACTCCGCTCTCAAATAAGCAATTCCGTTGCATTAATATTTTACAGCCGTATCCCGTCCATCACTACCTTTGGTAACATCCAGCCGCCGACCCTTACAGGCTGCGATACTATCCTGATGCCGGCTGCTATATTTGTAATACCGCTATTTTTCTCTCTATATGGAAACGATTAGTTGTAGAGTACGAGGAATGAACTGCACCAGCTGTGCCCGGACCGTCTCCCGGTACCTGGAAGAAAAAGGCATGCAAGATGTCAACGTCAGCTTTGCCACCGAAGAACTGAGCTTCACCCTACCCATAGGAGCCGATTCAAAAGAAGTCCTGAAAGGCATCGACCAACTTGGATACCAGGTAGTCCGCCCGGAAGATAAACCGTCGCCTACAGACTTCCTGCGCACTCTCTCCTTTAAATTCATATGCTGCGCCATATTTACCGCACCACTGCTATTACACATGTGGGTAGACTGGCCCTGGCTACACAACCCTGTCGTACAGCTGGCCCTTACCACCCCCGTTTTTGCAATAGGCATGTGGCACTTCGGACGCAGCGCCTGGCGCTCCCTGACCAACAGAATGGCCAATATGGATGTATTGGTTACCCTCGGTGCCGTCGCCGCCTATGGCTATAGCCTCACCGGCCTCCTCCTGCACCTGGGCGAAGACTATCTGTTCTTCGAGACCGCAGCCGCCATCATCACCCTGGTATTCCTGGGTAACCTGCTGGAAGAACGCTCCGTAAAACAAACCACTACCGCCCTCACCGCCCTCGCCCGATTACAGGTCACCATCGCCCGCAAACTGACCGTCAACACCAATGGCGATGAAGAACTTACACATATCGACAACCGAGACCTGAAACCAGGAGACCGGGTACTGGTCAACACCGGCGACAAGATCCCAATGGATGGTAGCATCTACTGGGGCAGCGGCCATGTCGACGAATCTATGATCACAGGAGAAAGCCTGCCAGTCGCCAAAAAAGATAAAGACAAAGTAATAGGAGGTACCATATTGCAAGAGGGTAGCATCAAAATGTTCATTACCGCCACCGGCAAAGACACCGTATTGTCCTATATTATCGAACTGGTCAAACAGGCACAGACCAATAAACCTCCCATGCAAAAACTGGCTGATCGTATCAGCGCCATCTTCGTACCCTCCGTACTGGCGATCGCACTGGTTACCTTCCTGGGATGGTGGCTGATTGGTCATGTCCCCGCCGATACCGCCATGATGCGCAGTATAGCCGTGCTGGTGATCGCATGCCCCTGCGCCATGGGATTAGCCACCCCTGCAGCAGTAATGGTCGGACTGGGACGGGCTGCCAACAATGGCATACTCATCAAAGGAGCACACACCCTCGAAGCTTTTAAAGATATCTCCCAGGTAGTATTCGATAAAACAGGTACACTGACCACCGGCAAATTGCAACTGGGTAATTACCAGTACTTTGGAATGACAGAGCTGGACTTCAAACGCACCGTATATAGCTTGGAGAAATTCTCTTCCCATCCGATTGCCCGCTCCATCACATCCTGGTGGAAAAGTAATGGCGATGCCGGACTACAACAAATCAGGGAGCTGAAAGGAAAAGGTATGCAAGGACGGGATAAAGAAGGGAACGAATGGCTGCTGGGCGCTTATGCCATGGCACAACATGCCACCGACGACGATCATCATAATATCTACCTGCTCAAAAATGGGCAGCTCGCCGGCTGGATAGATTTCTCCGATGAACTGCGCCCGGAAGCTGCCGCAGTAGTGAAACAACTTAAACAGGCAGGTATCAAACCTATCCTGTTAAGTGGCGATACCGCCCGGAAATGCCAGGAACTGGCTGCCGCCGTCGGTATAGAAGAAGTCTACGCCGGGCAGTCTCCGGAACAAAAACTACAGAAAATAGAAACCCTCATGAAAGAGGCGCCAGTAGCAATGGTCGGAGATGGTATCAACGATGCACCGGCACTGGCCAAAGCTACCATCGGGATTTCCCTCAGCGATGCCTCCCAGGTCGCCATGCAAACCGCCAACGTCGTACTGCTCAGACATAGCCTGCAATCCCTTCCACTCGCATTGGGCCTCGGCAAACACACCTATCTCACCATCAAACAAAACCTCTTCTGGGCATTTGCATACAATATAATAGCCATCCCAGTAGCAGCACTCGGATTCCTGAACCCCATAGTTGGAGCAGCAATCATGGGAGTGTCTGATATCGTACTGGCCGTCAATTCCGTAAGACTACGCTATAAAAAAGTAAGCTGACAGCTACACCTTTCTCCTTACTTTTACGGTTCAATAAATCAGTAAGGCTTGTCGTCACCGGTATCCGTATTACAACAATATTGGGGATATAATGCTTTCAGGCCCGTCCAGGAAGATATTATCCGCGCTATCTTGGATGGACATGATACGTTAGCCCTGTTACCAACCGGTGGTGGTAAATCGATCTGCTTCCAGGTACCAGCCATGATGATGGATGGCCTCTGCCTGGTAATCACCCCACTGATCGCCCTGATGAGGGACCAGGTCGATAATCTGCGCCAGCGCGGGATCCCGGCAAGAGCCATCTACGCCGGGATGTACTACCAGGAAGTGGAAAAAGCAATGGAAAGTGCCCGCCGTGGCGCCTATAAGTTCCTCTACGTCTCCCCGGAAAGACTACAAAGCAAATTATTTAAACAGTATTGTGATGGCCTGCCCGTATCCCTCATCGCAGTAGATGAATCGCATTGTATATCGCAATGGGGATATGATTTCAGACCGGCCTATCTGCAGATAGCAACGATACGTCCGCTTTTCCCCCAGGCAAAGATGCTGGCGCTGACAGCTTCCGCTACGCTGGAAGTGCAACAGGATATCTGCGATAAGCTGCAGATGGTAAATACCCGCACTTTCTTCAAGAGCTTTGCCCGGCCCAATCTCTCCTATACCGTGCTGCCAGAGATAGCCAAACCAGCGAAAATATTACATATCCTCGAACGGGTGCCGGGGTGCGCTATCATCTATTGCCGCAATCGTAAACGCACCCGGGAAATAGCCGGACAACTGCAGGCAAAGGGTATAGCAGCCAATTATTACCATGCAGGACTGCCCGCCCAAGAAAGGACCATACGGCAGGAAGATTGGATGAAAGACAGGATCAGAGTAATGGTCTGTACAAATGCATTCGGTATGGGCATCGATAAACCCAATGTAAGATTAGTAATACACTACGATGCCCCGGATAGCCCGGAAGCATATTACCAGGAAGCTGGACGTGCCGGCAGAGATGAAATGAAAGCATATGCGGTACTTCTATATCATCAACAGGAACTGCATGATATGCTCGAAAAAATACCGCTGCAGTTCCCCGCCCTGCAGGAGATTAAAGAGGTATATCAATGTATCGTCAACTACTTACAAGTGCCTGTAGGGGAAACAGAAGGCGTATACTACAACTTCGATATCAACAGCTTTGTAAAGACCTTCCAGCTAAATATTACGATGGCCTACAGCGCTATCCGGATATTGTCCCAGGAAGGGATACTCCAGCTGAGTGAAAGCGTTTTCCTGCCCTCCCGTGCAGAAGTCATCACAGGAAGAGAAGGACTACACCTCCTGGAAGAAAAACAACCCCGGCTGGACCGCCTCTTTAAATCCTTACTACGCACCTATGAAGGGATCTACGATACCATGGTACCGGTATACGAAAAACAACTCGCCCGCATACTGTATAGCACGGAAGAAGAGATCATACAGGGTTTGGAACAATTACACCAGATCGGTATGATCGCCTACCATCCACGCCGGGAAGAACCACAACTGAGCTTCCTGCAGGAAAGAGTACCTGCCCGGCACCTCCAGGTAGACATGGAGCATGTAGCCGCCCGCCGTGCCGCCTACACCGCACGGGTAAAAGCAATGATCACTTATATAGAAGATAATACGAGCTGTCGTACCCGCCAGCTCGTAACATACTTCGGTCAGCAGGAAAGCGAAGATTGTGGAATATGTGATGTATGCGTAAAAAGAAAGAGCACCAGTATCACCAAAGAACGGTTTGATACAATCGCGGCACAAATCACCATAATCCTGCAACAACAGGAAATGTCATTACAGGATTTACTGTTAAGATTACCAGAAATCGAAGAAACACAGGTACTGGAAATACTACAGTTCTTGATCACAGAAGGAAAAGCATTTCGTAATAAGGATGGGATATTATCAGGAACCATTAAACCTGGTTAAATGCGTATTCCCCACGCGTCCGTGAGGAATAGCAGAATGGCGGAAAGAAAGACGGAGGGACTATTTTGAATCGTTGATCTTTTTAAAATGTTTCATGCCGTTGATGTTCATACCATTAGCCAGTTTGCCGATCTCACTGAGATTGATATCACCGGTAAGGCTCATCGCCACAAATTCTTTTTCTCCTCCTACAAGCATCACCAATTCAGAAATATTACCCCGGCCGTTTTCTTTCACCATGAAACGCACATCATCTTTACCATCACGCACCGTGAGCAGATCTTCAAAGTCTTTCGTCAGGAAAGAATAAGCCTCTTTAAACATTTGCTTGCCGCGATCAGTATTCTCCTTGGAGATCAACCGAAAACCGCTGATCTGCTTCAATAACTGGTTGATCTGCTGACCCTCCTTACTGTCGATATCCAGCTTGCCGAACATAGTAAAGGTTTTAGGCGGAATGTTCACCACAGTAGAGCCCTCATCTCCTTCATATTTCTGGAAAAATTGATCAATAGCACTTTTTTGTTGTGCAGAGAGTTGCAGGCCGCTGAATACCAGCAGCGCGAGTACGATATACCTTTTCATAAAATGAGTTTGTGTTATTAGTTAATTCGGAGTCCTATAGGTATTAATAGCGCGTTATAGAAAGGAGACGACCCGTAAAATACTTTGTTACAAAACCGGCTCATTTTTTTTGAAAAAAAATAGATAGCCCTAAAAGGAGCTGGTCGTAAGTGCATAATTATCTAATAATTATGCACTTACGACCAGCTAAAAAAAAGTGATATTTTCTGTCAGAGGGTAATGACTTTTCCTTCTTTGCTACTCTCAAAAGCAGCAGTAATGATGCGAATCACATTCAATCCATCTGTCGGTGCTACCGGGTTACTTACCTTGTTACGTAAAGTATCATAAATACCCTGGTAATAATCCAGGTAGTTGCCATTGGTAGAAGGAAGATATTGTTTAACGATCTTACCGTCTATCTCGGTATGTAGCAGTCCCCATTCATGTGGTGCTTCTGCACCCCAGTCCGGGCTATTGGGCATTAAACCTTTTAATAGCATCGCTTCCTGTGTATCCGACTTCGTTTTGATGAACGAACCTTTTCTGCCATGTAAGGCATAAGCAGGTAATGCTTCCCGTATCAGGTAACTACATTTTAACCGTACCCGCAGCTGTTCATAGTACAACACTACTTCAAAATAATCGTCTACTACCGAGTCTTTCCGAATGATACGGATATCTGCCCACAAGCGTTGTGGCATCCCAAACAGGGTCAACGCCTGATCGATAAGGTGAGAGCCCAGATCATATAAGGCACCGGTACCTGCCTGAGCGATCTCTTTATGTTTCTTGTAACTCAACTCCTCTTTGAAACGGTCATAATGTATTTCTACTTCCAGCAGGTCTCCTAATGAACCCGATTCAACTACCTTACGTACAATCTTGTAATCGCTGTCATAACGCCTGTTATGATATACACTCAGTAACAATCCCTTCTCCGCAGACAGTTGGATTAATTCCTCGCCTTGCTTTACATCTACCGTAAATGGCTTTTCTACGATCACATGTTTGCCGGCAAGTAATGCCTGCTTGGCATAGTCGTAGTGTGTATAGTTAGGCGTATTCACAACGATCAGTTCCAAAGAGGCGTCCTGCAACATATCCTCCACACTGCCATACACCTTCACCTCGGGATAACGCTGCTGCGCCAGATGTTTACTCCTTTCCACTACTGCCGTAAATTCAAAGCCCGGATGCACATGTAAAAAAGGGGCATGAAACACCTGCCCGGACATACCATAAGAACAAATTCCTGTTTTGATCACTTTATCCATATCTGAAAATTTTGCTGTATTGTAAGACATCACACCTAAGTACGCTGTCTGAGTTTACGTTCTGTAAGATAAACAGGAACAAAGCCAAATACAAGTGTAATAAAAGCAGAGGTTGTAAACGCCATTAATTCAGTACCCATCCACGGAAGGGCCGTGTCCGGCAACAGAAATAAAGCCAACGCCAGTATCGCTGCTGAGACTCCGCTGTAAAACGGCGCGTACGGTAGCCCATTAACTTGTAGAGCTTTTTCGGAGGATAATACCAGTGCCTAAAACCAGCTGCTGCCTTTCTTTTTACTTTTACCTCCCAGACCCAGCGCGCCCAGTAAGGTTCTGGTGATCATACTCGCCGCCGTACGCCCTACCTGCCGTGCCACCGAACTATCCAGCACCGTTTCCAGCATGCCTTTCTCTTCCTTGGTCTTACCACCATTACCCTTGGCAGCAGGCGCTGCCGCACTCTTTTCCGCCGCTTCTTCCAGTTTGGCAGTTAATATTTCATAAGCACTCTCGTTATCGATCTCTTCATTATACTTCTTCACCAGTTTAGAACCGTCTGCCAACTGGTCGATCTCCGCAGACGTCAGCACATCCATGCGGGACCGGGGAGATACCAGCATAGTAGCTGCCAATGGAGTAGGAGTGCCCTTCTCATTCAAACAGGTGATCAGCGCTTCGCCAATGCCTATCTGTGTCAGGAGCTCATCCGTTTTATAGTAGTCAGACAGTGGATAGTTCTCCGCCGTTTGTTTGATCGTTTTGCGGTCATTGGCAGTGAAGGCTCGCAAGGCATGCTGCACCTTCAACCCCAACTGCCCCAACACAGAAGGAGGCACATCCATAGGATTCTGCGTACAGAAAAAGATACCTACCCCTTTGGAACGGATCAGTTTTACAATAGTCTCTATCTGCTGCAACAATGCATCGCTGGCTTCCTGGAATATCAGGTGCGCCTCGTCGATAAACAGTACCAATTTAGGCTTATCCAGGTCTCCTTCTTCCGGCAACGTAGCATATAGCTCGGCCAACAAGCTCAGCATAAAAGTGGAGAACAACTTAGGCCGGTCCTGTATATCCGTCACCCGCACAATAGAGATCACCCCACGCCCATCATCACTAATACGCATCAGATCATCCACCTCGAAAGACTTCTCCCCGAAGAAAATACCCGCACCCTGCTGCTCCAGCTCTATCACCTTGCGCAAGATCGTACCTGTCGATGTCGTAGAGATCTTACCATAGTCCTTCTCCAGCTCCGCCTTGCCTTCCGCACTGGAATATTGTAATACCTTTTTGAAGTCCTTCAGGTCTAGTAACGGCAGTTTATTATCATCACAGTATTTAAACAACATAGCCACCAGCCCGGCCTGTGTATCGTTCAGCTCCAGTATTTTGGACAACAGTACCGGACCGAACTCACTAACAGTAGCACGCAGACGTACCCCCTTCTCATGGCTCAGCGATAACAATTCCGTAGGATAGGCACTGGCCGACCAGTTGCCGCCTATCTTATCATATCGCTCTGCTATCTTCGCATTGGAAATCCCCGCCGCAGCAATACCACTCAAGTCTCCTTTTATATCCATCAGCAATACAGGCACACTGGCATCACTTAACCCCTCCGCGATCACCTGCAGCGTTTTCGTCTTTCCAGTACCCGTCGCCCCGGCTATCAACCCGTGACGGTTCAGCGTCTTTAATGGTAAATTGACGTCGGCCCCTGCTACTACAACGCCGTCAAGCATAGCACAACCCAGCTTGAAAAATTCTCCTTTAAATGTATAGCCGGCTTTGATGTAGTCCAGGAATGCTTCTTTGTTTGCCATGGTTTAATGTTTTACGGTAGGTGTTCACAGTAAATAATATCTCGTCACATGCAGCCCGTATGCGGATAAAAAGGCCCTTCGACTTGCAGGGGTAAGTTATTAAAAAGAAGGCAAAGTCATCACTGACGGCAGGGGGAAAACAAAAAAATTCCAGGAAGCTACCATATCGGTGAGATATGACATACTGCCTGGAATCTGATATATGGAGATCCGGATATGATCCGGAGATAAAGTCTGTATATAACGGATCAGAGATCTTCTTCGCGCTCCAGCATCAGGATCGCGTTCTGAGGTACGATAAAGTACTTCTCTCCCTGATATACCACCTCGGTAGACCCACCTAGTAAAAAGATGGCTAAATCACCTTCTCTGGCCTGCAAAGGAATGTATTTCACCTTTTCATCTGCCGGCTTCCACACTTCATCATCCTCCGCCGGAACAGGGATCGCATAACCGGGACCGGTTTTGATCACATACCCCTGCTGCACCTTCTCCCGATCCTGTACACCAGGAGGCAGATACAACCCGCTTTCTGTCCGTTCATGTGGGGTCGAAGGCTTTACCAGCACCCGGTCGCCTACTACGATCAGCTTCTTCAATTTGTTGTCTATTGTAAGATGAATCGCCATTTCACGTTGCTTTTCCTGGCTTACATTATAGCAAATTGTATGCAGGAGCAGTTTTAGTGCCATATTGACACCAGAGACTGCTTAAATTTCATTCAGGGAAAAAGTCTCGCCCACCCGTATACCACGATCTGTTAGCTGTAAAGTGCAACATGCATGAAGCGGATCATGCTCCAGGTAAAGAATATATTGCTGCTGCTGCGCCTCCTCCAGGAAACGTTTCTTTTCCTGTAATGTAGTAAGTGGGAACATGTCATAGGCCATCACATAGGGGAGAGGGATATGCCCGGTAGAGGGCAGGAGGTCTGCCATGTAAACGATCGTTTTGTCCTTATAGCGTAGCTGCGGCAGCATCATAGCATCAGTATGCCCGTGCGCAAAACGGATCTGCATATGATCTGTAAATTTGACACCTTCTTCCTGCACCACAAACTGTAGCTGACCGCTTTCCTGTATAGGCAGGATATTCTCTTTCAGAAAAGAAGCCTTCTCACGGTCATTAGGCTGAGTCGCCCATTTCCAATGCGCTTCATTACTCCAGTAAGTAGCGTTCTTAAACGCAGGAAGCAACCGCTCTCCCGACCGGATAATAGAACCACCACAGTGATCAAAGTGCAGGTGAGTCAAAAAGACATCCGTAATATCATCCCGGTGAAAACCGTGTTGTGCAAGCGATTTATCTAACGTAGCATCTCCATGCAGGTAGTAATGGCTGAAGAACTTTTCATCTTGCTTGTCACCTATGCCATTGTCTATCAATATTAACCGGTTACCGTCTTCTATCAGCAGACAACGCATCGCCCAGGTGCACAGGTTATTCTCATCCGCAGGGTTCAGCTTGTTCCAGATACTCTTAGGCACTACGCCAAACATTGCGCCGCCGTCCAATTTAAAAAAGCCCGTATCAATCGTATATAGTTTCATAGTCTGACATTTTAGATGACTATAAAACTAACGAATTGCATACACCTGTACAAAAGACAACCGCTATGCGTTGACCCTCGCTTCCTGCCGCTGCTTCACCAACGCAGAGACAATCCAGATCAAACCAATAGCAAAGAATAACATCAACGCCAGCACTGAGTTACGCATGCTGCCCGTCAACTCCTCTATATAACCAAAACTGAACATGCCGATCACGATCGACAACTTCTCCGTTACATCATAATAACTGAAAAAAGAGGCGGTGTCCTTCGTCTCCGGCATCAGCTTGGCATAGGTACTGCGACTAAGTGACTGCACACCTCCCATCACCAGGCCTACCGCTGTAGCCAGTATATAAAAATCATTGGCAGTACGCATATGATAACCTGCAAAACAAATACCTATCCAGGCCAATACCACACCTATCAGTACTTTCAGGTTACCGAAAATGCCGGACAACCGTGCCATACCCCAGGCGCCTAAGATAGCCACCACCTGTATGATCACCACCGTGATGATCAGGTTCGTTGAGGGAAGATTCAACTCCTTACTGCCAAACAGCGTAGCCGCCAGCATCACCGTCTGCACACCCATGCTGTAAAAGAAAAAACCACGAAGAAAACGCTTCAGCACAGGCATCACTTTTACCTGCGCATATACTTTCTTCAACTCCGTAAAACCTTCCGTCAATACACTACCACCATGTGTCTGTATACTACCCACGCTGTCCGGCAACCGGCGCAGGGTGAACTGCGCAAAGCCGATCCACCAGATACCTACCAGCAGGAAAGTAACCAGCACCGCACTACCGTCCGTCAAGCCAAAAGGTTTCACCGCTACCAACACAAAACCAATCAGCTGCAAGATCACACTGCCTACATAACCTAATGCAAACCCCTTCGCACTAATACGGTCCCGGTCCTCCGGAATCGCGATCTCCGGCAAATAGGAGTTGTAAAACACTAACCCTCCGCAATAGCCCAGCGTCGCCAGCAAAAACAAAATAACACCATACTCCACATTGGCACCGGTGAAGAAATACAATGCCGAACAGGATATACCTCCCAGCAACGTGAACATGCGGAGAAAATTCTTTTTATTACCTCGCGTATCCGCAATTGAAGAAAGGATAGGAGACAGGATCGCCGCCAGTAAAAAGGCCGCCGCCAAGGCATAATCATAAAGGGCAGAATTCACAAACAACTTCCCGAAAAAAGGAATGTTCTCACTGCCAAAATGAGCATGCGTCGCACTCGTAAAATAAATAGGAAAGAAAGTAGTAGTGATCACCAGGTTGTAGACAGAATTGGCCCAGTCGTACATGGCCCAACCATTGATGACTTTTTTACTGGCAGTTTGCATCTAGGAGAGTTATTAGTAGCTGTGAATATAACGCGCAAATAACAAATAACAATCTACCCCACAAATAATTATAATTCGGAATTATTTATAATCCTGTATATGGATATGCTGCTCGCAAAGAAAATACTCCTGCTCGTCGTTAGAACTGACGATCAGTAACCGCTCTCCCAGGTGATCCCGCAATAACTGCTGATAAATGGCCACACCGGCAGCATCCAGATTGGTACACGGCTCATCCAGCAACAATACAGGCACATCTGAAAAGATCGCCAAAGACAGCTTGATACGCTGCTTCATGCCGGAAGAAAAATAACGGATCTGCTTATCCATCGCTTTCTCCAGCCCTACCGCCGCAACGGCTTGCTGAATAGTAATACCAGGAAGGAAAGTCTTGAATTTTAAATGGAAGTCAATACACTCCGCTAGGGTAAACTCCTCTACCAGTTCCTGGTAAGGGGCGGAAAGTGCAAAATACCGGAAAAATGCATCGTTGCCAATAGACTTTTCCGGTGTTTGATATTGAATCGTCCCCTCATTATGATGCAGATGGCCGCTGATCACTTGCAAAAGCGTCGACTTGCCGGATCCATTGGAACCTAGTATCGCATATCGCCCGCCTCGCTCAAAAGTAGCGGTAACCCGACGGAAGATCCAATCGTAGTTAAATCGCTTGCCAACCTGATTAAGGGAGATCGTCATTATTAGATCGCGTAGTATAACCTTTCATGATACCTCGGCCGGAATCACGGATGAATGATAAGATCTCATCCCGCTCATCAGTAGCCGGAAACTCAGCCTCCAGAAGACTGATCGCTTTAGAAACGTTGTTGTTCTTTACAAAGATCACACGGTATATATCCAGAATATGATTGATCTTCTCAATAGAGAATCCACGACGCTTCAGCCCTATAGAGTTCACACCCACATAAGACAACGGCTCACGCGCAGCCTTTACATAAGGAGGTACATCCTTCCGTACCAGCGAACCACCAGTCACAAAAGCATGTTGCCCTATCTTACAGAACTGCTGCACAGCAACCATACCCGCCAACACCACATGATCACCTATAGTAATGTGACCAGCCAGCGTCGTATTGTTCGAGAAAATACAGTAATCCCCGATGATGCAGTCATGCGCAATATGGCAATATGCCATGATCAGACAATGTTTGCCAATTGAGGTCTTCCATTTGTCTTTAGTACCACGGTTGATCGTCACAAACTCACGGATAGTCGTATTGTCACCAATCTCCACAATCGTCTCTTCCCCTGCAAACTTCAGATCCTGCGGAATAGCAGAAATAACAGATCCCGGAAATATACGGCAGTTCTTGCCGATACGGGCGCCTTCCATAATAGTAACGTTAGAACCGATCCACGTGCCCTCGCCGATCTCTACGTTTTTATGAATGACCGTGAACGGATCTATCTTTACATTTGGCGCCACCTTGGCATCCGGATGAATGTATGTAAGCGGATGAATCATTAGCTGTTATTTGTGCCTTCTCTTGTTTTTATAATCTGTGCCACCAGATCAGCCTCGGTAGCTATTTTGTTTCCAATAAATACTGTTCCCCGCATTTCTACAATACCCCTCCTGATCGGACTTAACAGATCCATCTTCAGGATCATCGTGTCGCCGGGTAATACCTTTTGCTTGAATTTACAGTTGTCTATCTTTAGAAAATATGTGTCATAGTTCTCCGGGTCCGGTACCGTATTCAATGCCAGCATACCGCCTACCTGCGTCAACGCCTCCACCTGCAACACCCCAGGCATTACAGGATTACCTGGAAAATGCCCCTGGAAAAATGGCTCGTTGATCGTCACATTCTTAATACCAATTACCTGGTTGTCAGACAACTCGATGATCTTGTCCACCAGCAGAAACGGATAACGGTGCGGCAACGTACGCTGTATACGACGAATGTCAAACACCGGCGGTTGATTCGGATCATAAATAGGAATATCCCGGGCATGTTTGTTCTTCTTGATATAAGCCTTGATCTTTCGGGCAAACTCCACATTCGAAGCATGACCCGGACGATTGGCAATAATATGCGCCTTGATAGGAACACCAATCAACGCCAGATCTCCTACCACATCCAACAACTTATGACGAGCCGGCTCATTCGGAAAACGCAACTCTATATTGTTCAATATACCTTCCCGTTGCACAGATATCTTCTCCCGGTTGAACGCCTTCGCCAGCCGTTGCAACTCCTCCTCACTAACAGGACGGTCCACCACCACAATCGCATTGTTAATATCACCACCCTTAATCAGGTTCAGCGACAACTGATACTCTAACTCATGCAGAAAACAGAAAGTACGACAAGGAGCAATCTCCTTGTTAAACTCCTGTATGCCCTTCAGATTCGCATGCTGCGTACCCAACACCGGAGAGTTAAAGTCGATCAGACACGTGATCCGGTAATCGATAGCCGGCAAGGCCACCATCTCTACCTGCTTCCCCTCATCGTTATAACTGATATTCGTATCTATAGAATAATAGATCTTCTTCGCATCCTGATCCTGTAACCCTACCTTTTCTATCGCCTCCACAAAAGGTTGTGCACTGCCATCCATAATAGGGATCTCTCCCCCATCCAGCTCTACCAGTGCATTGTCAACACCAGTGCCGGCCAGTGCTGCCATGATATGTTCTACCGTACTTACCCGGGCTCCGTTATGCTCCAGGGTAGTGCTACGGGTGGTATCTACTACATAGTCTACATCCGCCTTTACAACTGGTTGACCAGGCAGATCGATGCGCTGAAACTTAATGCCAAAACCGGGATTCGCCGGCTTGAGCGTCATATTTACGTGGGCTCCCGTATGCAATCCAACACCCGAAATAGTAATTGCCTCCTTCAGGGTGTGCTGGTTTTGCAACTGTTGATTTTCCATCATAATGTAACGTATAACTATATTAGGTCTACAATATCCTTCAAACTCCTTCCCGCTCGGAAAGTAATTGTTTTACCATGGCCTCCAGCTCCTTCACCCTGCGGTCAAGGTCCGGCAAATTTCTAAAAATTGCCTGACTTTTTAGTGAACTTTTGTAATCAAAAGCCGGTGAACCATTCAACGATGTATTCTGATCTACAATGGACTTGGATAAACCACTCTGCGCATTGATCTTCGTACCATCCGCAATCTGGATATGACCTACCATACCCACCTGGCCCCCAATCACACAATTCTGACCCACCTTGGTACTACCCGATACACCCGTCTGCGCAGCAATAACTGTATTCGTGCCGATATCCACATTGTGCGCCACCTGAATCAGATTGTCCAGCTTAGCCCCCTGGCGGATAACAGTAGAACCCATAGTAGCACGGTCTATGGTCGTATTCGCCCCTATCTCCACATCATCATGTATCACTACATTGCCGATCTGAGGTACCTTCTTATAAGTCCCGTCAGGTTGCGGCGCAAATCCAAAACCATCCCCGCCTATCACACAACCCGCATGCAAGATCACTCGCTTACCCACCACACAATTGTCATACACCTTCACGCCCGGATAAATCACCGCATCATTATGCACCACCACATGATCCCCTAAATATACCCCTGGATAGATCTTCACATTGTCTCCCAACACCACATGCTCACCCAAATAAGCAAAAGCACCCACAAACACATTAGAACCAACCTTCACACTGGATGGAATATAAGAGGGCTGCTGTATCCCCGTCTTATTACCCACCATCTGCTTGTATTTCTCCAATAACAAAGCAAAACTGCTGTAAGCATCCTTTACCCGGATCAACGTAGGCTTCACCGGACGCTCCGTTACCAACGTCTCATTCACTATCAGTACCGATGCCTGTGTAGTATAGATGAATTCTTCGTATTTAGGATTCGCAATAAAGCTCAGCATGCCCTCAGCTGCTTCCTCTATCTTGGCTATATTGCTCACTTTCACTTCGGGATTCCCCTCCAGCTTACCATCCAACATGGTGGCTAATTGTAATGCGCTAAATTGCATAATTGATGAATTGAAAAGTTTCCTCACAGGCAAACCGTCCGGATTGTATGAAATTATTCTTTAACATTTTATTTACTAATAAAAACGTCGTTTGCCTAGATTTTTGGATGACAAATGTAGAATTTTTTTACTGGTATAGCCAAGGTATGGCTAACTAATGCATTATCTATAGAGGATATGTCCTTGACCGTACCATCTTTAAACAAGATGTTGATCTTCTCGTCACTTACGTTATATGCCCGCAAACTGGCCGTTCCCGTAAATACAAAGTAATCCAGATCAGGACCCGAAATCCCCCATTCCTTCGCTACTTTCTCCTTAAGCAGCGCAATAGCATCCTCCCCAAATGGCTCACTGTGAAGAATGCATTTTAATAACTTCCTGTTAATTAAAGACTTACATAGTAACGACAGCACCTTGTCCGTATGATTAGCCCACACCTTGATCGCCCCCATAATGTCATAATCATCCAGGAGACAGAACTGTTGCAGACAAGCCGGCTCTTCTTCAAAATTAGCAGCTGTGATCGTATTATAAAGAAAATATGATAATGCCGGAGAGGCAAACAATGGCTCACCCGCTAAGGCCAGTTGCTTCGCCCGCCGCAATATCTTCACCAGCATATTCTCCGCACTGAGCACCGTCTTATGCAAATACACCTGCCAGTACATCAGCCGCCGGGCCACAATGAACTTCTCAATCGAATAAATACCCTTCTCCTCCACCATCAACTCCCCATGATGTACCGTCAGCATCTTGATGATCCGGTCATAACTGATCACCCCCTCCGATACACCCGTATAAAAACTATCCCTGTTCAGATAATCCATCCGGTCTACATCTAATTGGCTGGAAACCAATTGATGAAGAAACTGCTTGTGGTACCTGCCGTTAAATATCTCCAATGTCAGCGTCAACGCCCCGCCCATCTCCCTGTTCAAATCCTCCATCAGCCATTGCGAAATCTCCTCATGAGAAACTCCCTCTATAATCCCGTTCTCCAAAGCATGACTGTAAGGACCGTGACCCACATCATGCAACAATATAGCCATTTTTGCCGCCACCTCCTCCTGCTGCGTAATATGCACCCCCTTACCCCGCAACTCCTGCAAAGCACAACTCATCAGATGATACGCCCCCATACTATGATGAAAACGCGTATGCATCGCCCCCGGATATACTAAATGAGCCAGGGCCATCTGGTGTATCCGCCTTAACCGCTGATAATAGGGGTGGGAGATAAGGGTGAAGATCAGTGGATGATCGATAGTAATGAAGCCATATACCGGATCATTTACAATTTTACGCTTGCGTTCGGTCATGCTGTATGGCTAAAGGTTTATGGTCAATTACAGGTCAAATGATTGTTCCCAACGTTTACAAAACTACACTAGGAATTACTAATATGTAAATTTTTTATTTATAAAGACGCGTTAAAACTCGTTTACTCCTATGCACCCGCCGCAGATTTTTAGACATTCCCATCCGGATACTGCCATATCACCTCATCACCAACGCCTACTTTAACAATATATTAGACCACTTACCCGCTCAGGGAATGATTTTTGCCAAAATATGGTGCTAACTTGTTTTTAGTTTGCCTTTTAAGACCGGCAAAGCCCTTTTTTCATTCTTAAACATTGCTAATGAGTCAAATAAATATACTCTGGGTTGATGATGAGATAGAGTCCCTAAAATCACAGATACTGTTCCTCGAAAATAAAGGCTATAAAGTAGCAGCCCTCACCAATGGCTACGACGCACTCGAGTTCCTGAAAGAACAAATGGTAGATGTCGTCCTCCTCGACGAATCCATGCCCGGCATCACCGGCCTCGAAACCCTGGGAAAGATCAAAGAGATCGACCAGCAGATACCCGTAGTTATGATCACCAAAAATGAAGCAGAAAACGTCATGGACGAAGCCATCGGCTCCCAGATCACCGACTACCTCATCAAACCGGTCAATCCCAACCAGGTACTACTCTCCCTCAAAAAGATCATCGATAATAAACGCCTCATAGCAGAACGAACCACCACCGCCTATCAACAGGAATTCCGCTCCCTCTTTATGGCCCTGAACTCCAACCAGGACCATCGCGAATGGATGGACCTCTATAAAAAACTGGTCTACTGGGAAATGGAAATGTCCAAAAGTAACAGCCCGGAAATGATGGAGGTCTTCAATACACAAAAAGCCGAAGCCAATACCGAATTCGCCAAGTTCATCAGCCGTAACTACAGCAGCTGGGTACATCCTAAAGCCAAAGGCACCGATGTCCCCGTCATGTCTCATACCCTGTTCTCCGAAAAAATATTACCCGCATTGGATGAAGAAGCATCTAACTTCTTCATCCTCATAGATAATCTGCGCTACGATCAATGGAAGGCCATCCTTCCCATCTTCCTCGAATCCTTCCGGCTCCTGGAAGAAGATACCTTCTACAGCATCCTGCCTACCTCCACCCAATATAGCCGCAATGCCATATTCGCTGGCATGATGCCCGTAGATATAGAACAGAAATTCCCGGTACAATGGAAAAATGATGACGAAGAAGGAGGAAAGAACCTCTATGAAGAAGAGTTTTTTGCCGCCCAGCTGGCCCGGCACCGTAAAGACATCCGGTTCTCCTATACAAAAGTCATCAATCACAGCGACGGACAACACCTGCTTAATAATGTCCATAACCTGATGGACTACCAGCTGAATATCATCGTATACAACTTCGTAGATATGCTCAGCCATGCCCGTACAGAAATGGAAGTGCTCAAAGAACTGGCCAACGACGAAGCCTCCTACCGCTCCATCACCGCCAGCTGGTTCGAACACTCCCCCCTGCACCAGGCACTGAAACGTATCGCCGATAAAAAGATCAACCTCATCATCGCTACCGACCACGGCAGCGTAAGAGTGAAAACACCGGTAAAAGTGATCGGCGATAAACAAACTACCACCAACCTCCGCTATAAACATGGCCGTAACCTCAACTACGATCCCAAGGAAGTACTCGCCTTCCGCGATCCGAAAGAAGCAGGCCTGCCCAAACCCAATGTCAATTCCTCCTATATATTCGCCCGCGGAGATGGCTACCTCTGCTATCCAAATAACTATAACTACTTCGTAAACTATTACCGCAATACCTTCCAGCACGGGGGCATATCCCTGGAAGAAATGATCGTACCGGTCGCCCGGCTCGTCAGCAAATAAGAGATTTGCTATGATTATATATATACAAAGGCTGCTCTTCAAAGCAGCCTTTGCTGTTTTATCTTATAACTTCCGCCCACCTTTCCCATAGCTCTCCTATATCATTTGTATAGCTTCCGTCCACCTTTCCCATAGCTCTCCTATATCCATTTGTATAGCATATCCCTATTCCTCCTGCTTGTCAAATCTCCCCTCCATAATTCAGCCATCAAATTTATATTTGTAAAATGAACATCAAGATCACGCCAAATAATCTGACCCGGCTGGAAAAGATATTTGAGGAAGCGAAATATGTGCTGCGTTTTGAGAAAGGTACCTTTAACTCGGGTTATTGTATACTGGAACATAAAAAAGTGGTAGTGGTGAACAAATTCCTGAACCTGGAAGGTCGCATCAATACCCTGCTCGATATATTGCCGACCATCCAACTGGAAGAGGAACTCCTTACCCCGGAATCCCTCAAACTATACCGGCAGGTGTTACAAAGTAAAATTGTCGCCGACAATACCTCCAATACAGGAGACGACACAACGGCTACTCCTTCACCCGAACAATCAGACGACCATTGAAAGTGACATTCCTGGGCACAGGTACTTCTCAAGGCGTACCCGTTATCGCCTGCAATTGCGAAGTATGTACCTCTGCCGACAAAAAAGATACCCGGCTACGTAGTAGCATATTAGTAGAATCGCCTATCGGCAACATCGTAGTAGATACCACCCCGGATTTCCGCTACCAGATGCTGCGGGCACAGGTAAAACACCTGGAAGCAGTACTGATCACCCATTCCCACAAAGACCATATCGCCGGGATGGATGACATCCGCGCATTCAACTATTTCCAACAACAACCCATCGATATCTTCGCCACCGAACCTTCCCAGCAAGGTATCATGCGCGAATTCGCATACGCATTCGCCGAATTCAAATACCCCGGCATCCCCGATCTGAACCTCCGTACCATCACCGATGAGCCTTTTGATATCAATGGCTACCCCATCATCCCGGTCCAGGTCATGCATTATAAGATGCCCGTACTTGGCTTCCGCTTCGGCGACTTTACCTATATCACCGACGCTAATTTCATCGCATCAGAAGAGAAAGAAAAGATCAAAGGCTCCCGTATCCTCGTCCTGAACGCCTTGCGGAAAGAAAAACATATCTCTCACTTCACCCTCGGCGAAGCGATAGCACTGGCACAGGAACTGGAAGTACCAGAGGTCTACTTCACACATATCAGCCACCAGATGGGCAAACATGAAAATGTTACTAAAGAGCTGCCTGCCGGCATGGCACTGGCTTATGATGGCCTCACCTTGTCTCTCGGCTAACCGCTACCCATTAGCATCCAGTTAACGAACGGCCGGATTTATTTACTGAAATTCGGCCACTATGAAAAATAACCCCTGGAAGGAATACTTCCGCTTCTCCCGCCGCGAACAAACCGGCATCATCATACTCATTATATTAGTAATAGGTGTCCTCCTGCTGCGTATACACAGCAACAGCCCGGCCACGCATCCGCCGGCAGATGATACCGCCTTCCTCATCGCCGCCCGCTCACTGGATACACTCACCTCCCGGTCAACGCCATCATACCGCACATATCACCAGGCACCCGCCGCCAATACCTATGCCCTGTTTCGCTTCGACCCCAATACTTTACCCGAAAATGAATGGCTGCGCCTGGGCGTTTCCCCTCGCACCGCCCGCACCATCCAAAACTACCTGGCCAAAGGTGGCCACTTCCGCCAACCCGCCGACCTGCGTAAGATATATGGACTGCCAACCCCCGTTTGCGATCGCCTGATACCATACGTACATATCGCTGGCAGCACCACCCCGCACCCCCGGGATACACCCTCCTATACCCGCTATACACCACACTATACACCGCGTAAAGTGATCGCAATAGATATCAATAACGCAGATAGCGCAGCCTGGGAACAACTGCCCGGCATCGGCCCCGTACTCGCTGCCAGGATCATAAAATTCAGAGATGCATTAGGCGGATTCCATCGCCTGGAACAGGTCGCCGAGACTTATGGATTGCCCGATTCGACGTTTTATAAAATTCAACCTTCATTACTCCTCGATAAGGTTTCTCTAAAAAAAATTGACCTCAACCATACAGATGAAAAATCTTTATCACAACATCCCTATATCCGGAAGAAATTGGCTATGTTGATATCCCGTTACCGTAATGAGCATGGCCCTTTTCACGATATAACGGAGCTA
This sequence comes from Chitinophaga pendula, assembly GCF_020386615.1. NCBI lineage: Bacteria > Pseudomonadati > Bacteroidota > Chitinophagia > Chitinophagales > Chitinophagaceae > Chitinophaga > Chitinophaga pendula. The sequence continues at coordinate 5,653,257 of NZ_CP077769.1, read as the reverse complement.
TATCACCTCCCGCTGGTCGACGAGGAAGTATACAAAAAACTAATGCCATACATAGACATCAAATAATAAATTCCCCATTATGAATTTTGAGCTATCGGATACACAGCAGCAGATCGCGCAGATGATCCGGGACTTTGGAAAAACGAATATGCTGCCGTATATCATGGACTGGGATGAAAAACAGGAATTTCCGGCAGACCTGTTTCGTAAACTAGGCGAACTGGGCCTGATGGGCGTATTAGTACCACAGGAATACCAGGGCACCGGCCTCGGTTATCCCGAGTATGTAACCGTAGTAAGTGAAATAGCAAGAATATGCGGCGCCATTGGCCTGAGCGTAGCCGCTCATAACTCTTTATGCACCGGACATATATTACAGTTCGGCAACGAAGAACAAAAACAACGCTACCTGCCTAAACTGGCCACCGCAGAATGGCTGGGCGCCTGGGGTCTCACCGAACCCAACACCGGGTCCGATGCCATGAACATGAAATGTGTAGCCAAACAGGAAGGAGACGAATGGGTCATCAATGGCACCAAATGCTGGATCACACATGGCAAAAGCGGAGACGTAGCAGTAGTGATCGCCCGTACAGGTGATGTAAGAGATAGCCGCGGTATGACCGCCTTCGTAGTAGAAAGGGGCACACCAGGCTTCAGCGGCGGCAAAAAAGAAAATAAATTGGGCATGAGAGCCTCCGAAACAGCCGAAATGATATTCGATAACTGCCGCATCCCCGATGCTAACAGGCTCGGACCCGTAGGAGAAGGCTTCATTCAATCAATGAAAGTACTCGACGGCGGCCGTATCTCTATCGCAGCACTATCACTGGGCATCGCCAAAGGCGCCTACGACGCCGCACGCAAATATGCCAAAGAAAGACACCAGTTCGATCAGCCCATCGCCAACTTCCAGGGCATCTCCTTCAAACTGGCAGACATGGCCACCCAGATAGAAGCCGCAGAACTATTGACCATGCAGGCTGCCGACCTCAAAAGCAGGAAACAGCCCATGACCAAACAAGCCGCCATGGCTAAATATTATGCCTCCGAAGTAGCCGTTAAAGTAGCAAATGAAGCAGTACAGATTTTCGGCGGCTACGGCTACACCAAAGACTTCCCCGTAGAGAAATTCTACCGCGATGCAAAATTGTGTACCATCGGAGAAGGTACTTCAGAAATACAAAAAATAGTAATAGCCCGAGAAGCACTGAAGGGTTAAAACAAAATAGAACGCTTGCTTTTATAACTTCCACGAAAAACAACACCGGCACGCTGCATGCGTGCCGGTTATTCAATTAGCCTCTATAATTTCCACTCACATAGCCCGGACACCTTCCGGGCTTTTTTATGCAGCTAACACCCCACACTCACATGCTGCGCCACCACTCGATATAACTGCCCTTCTCCCGCATCCTTCGATAAATATAGCGTAGGTACATAAGCGTTATAGTTATTCGTAGCGTTCAATATCAGGTCCGGCACCTGGTCCCCGTCCAGGTCTCCAATAAAAATGATAGATGGAATCGAATCATCATTATGCGGACTGTTGATCAACAACTGGCTAACCAGCTTGCCAGCCTTCATCGCAGTAATATACATCCGGTAATCCGAAACATTCCAGCTATCCAGCTCAGCTATACGCTGCTTCTTGCCAGTCACCGACAAACGATAACTGTAATCCCCTCCATACCGGAATACCAACGAGTCTCCTGGTATCATCCGGTCATCTCTAATATACGCCGGAATAGCCACCGGTACCACCAACCCCTTCTGCAACGATATCTTGCTAACAAGCACGATCGTCGTATCCTGGATCTCCGGTGTCACCAGCCAGCCCGAAGCCTGTGTGCTGTCCTCATCCAACACAGGATCATAATCCTGCTGTATAGTCACCCGCGTATCCGCAACATAATAAGCACCGTCCGCACTCTTGAACACCCCCAGCCAGGCTTGCCGGTCCATCCCCTTTTTTACCTCATCCCAATGATACCCGCCCGCTCCCAACAAATCACCGCCATAACTACTGTCATAAGATGGGAAAAAACCGTCGTTAGGAGAAAAAACCTCCTCCCCAACTGCTGCAGATAAAGTGTCTTTGACCGGAACAGTCGTATCAGCTGCATTACCTTGATGAGCCGGATCACTACTGCCTTGCGGATTACAGGCAGCCAGCACCATAAATACACAAAGTGCTGACAGTAAAAATGATCGCATATAGGGATTTTTTAAGCGGCCAAAATAGCAATTTTTTAACTCAGGAGATATCAAGGTTATCAGGTATTTACTTAAATTGTGTTAAATTCACACAAATATAGATGGGGTACAACATTCATCCCTTGCTATTGTAAAGCCCATGGCTATTTCTAATATAATCAACTCAGAAAAACTATGTCTTTCGAAGAACAATTACATAACCTGTTTCCGCAGGCAGGTACCATACCTGAAGAACACGCCCTGCCAGGCGAATTACACCAACGGGAATATCTCGTAGATGGAGAAATGAGATCCTGGAATGGAGACGTACACACAGTTTACTCTCCCATATGCGTACACACACCGGAAGGCCTCAAAAGGGTAGAGATCGGCTCTTACCCGCTATGTGGGGAGAATGAAGCAATGGAGGCCCTGGATGCCGCCGTATTAGCTTATAACGATGGGAGAGGAGAGTGGCCCACCATGCCGGTATCAGAAAGGATCGCCTGCATGGAAAAATTCACGGGCAAAATGATCGAAAAGAAAGCCGAGATCGTTCGCCTGATCATGTGGGAGATCGGTAAGTCCGTAGCAGATTCCGTCAAAGAATTTGATCGTACCATCGAATACATCAACGCTACCATCGACGCACTCAAAGACCTGGACCGCAACTCCTCCCGCTTCGAGATCGAACAGGGCATCATCGCCCAGATCCGCCGCAGCCCACTGGGCGTAGTGCTTTGCATGGGCCCGTTCAACTATCCGCTGAACGAAACATTCACCACCCTGATCCCCGCACTGATCATGGGAAATACAATGCTGTTCAAACCTCCGAAACATGGTACCTTACTGCACTATCCACTGCTCGAAGCCTTCAGGACCTGCTTCCCAAAAGGTGTCGTAAACACCATTTACGGCCGTGGTAACGTGATCGTCGCTCCGCTGATGGAAACCGGCAAGATCAATGTACTCACACTGATCGGCTCCAGTAAAGTGGCCAACCAGCTGAAAAAAATGCATCCCAAAGTGAACCGCCTCAGAGCTATCCTCGGACTAGATGCCAAAAACGCAGCGATCATCACCGAAAAAGCAGATCTCGACCTCGCAGTGAAAGAATGCGTACTCGGAGCCCTCTCCTTCAACGGACAACGTTGCACAGCCATCAAGATCATCCACGTACACGAAAAAGTAGCAGCCCCCTTCCTCGAAAAACTCAGCGCAGCAGTCAGCAAACTGAAATTCGGCATGCCTTGGGATAAAGACGTGTTCCTCACACCACTACCCGAACCTCAGAAACCCGCTTACCTCAAAGAGTGCCTCGAAGATGCCGTAGCCAACGGTGCAAAAGTGATCAATCCAAATGGAGGCGATAATTATGAATCATTCGTATATCCGGCAGTGGTATACCCGGTAAACGAAAAGATGAAGCTATACAGAGAAGAACAGTTCGGCCCGATAGTGCCCGTACTACCTTTCAGCGACATCAACCAACCAGTCGAATACCTGATCCATTCCGATCACGGACAACAAGTCAGCCTGTTCTCCAACGATCCCGATGAACTGGCATCCCTCGTAGACCCGCTCGTAAATCAGGTAAGTCGCGTCAATATCAACTGTCAGTGCCAACGGGGCCCGGATATCTTCCCGTTCACCGGTAGAAAAGATTCTGCGGAAGGCACATTGAGTGTACCAGATGCCTTGCGCGCATTTTCCATCCGCTCCATGGTAGCTACCAAACAAACGGATGAAAACAAACAATTAGTCAATACAATCGTTAGCACGCAGACATCCAATTTCTTGTCAACTAAGTACATATTCTAATCAAGGCGTATACAAAAGTGTTGAATAAATACAGCGCTAAAGATTTTTGGAAAAAAATCAACATTAACCCTTTTGTGTTATTAGTAAATTGAAAAAGGAACGTTAAATTTGAGTTAATTCATCACTCTTTACCTTTTTATCAACCTAAACACAAAGGACAACGAAACACTTTTACGCACAAAAAAAGCATTCTCTCTCCGGGAATGCTTTTTTATTTTATCTATAACACACCTGTTAATCAAGGAAATCTGCCTCCTGCTGACCAGCCCCACTTTTATCCCCCTCTTTGCCCGACATGTTGGCAAACCAGCTGTCTACAGTGTCCGCAATAAATGGCGGTAATTTACTCTTAACATACTCCTTGACAATTTCAATGGACTGTACGGCCTGCTCCGGCGCAAGACCGGCTTTCTCCTGTAGTTGCTGAATGAGTTCCTGCATAAGATAGTTATTTAGGTAATAAAGTTAGGAAATAAAAATCCCGGACAGCAACAAGGCCGTCCGGGATGGGAAAAAGGTATCGCTGACCTTAGGCTACTTTCAATTTTACCAGCATGGATTTGTCCAGTCTTTCCTCCGCATACGCTTTGGTCAGTGTAAAGGACTTCTCACTGGTAGAGGGCAGTTCGAACATGGCCTCACTCATCACCACTTCACAGATAGAACGAAGACCACGCGCGCCCAATTTATATTCCATGGCTTTATCCACGATGTAGTCTACCGCATCTTCTTCTATCAACAAATTGATATCTTCTACTTTAAACAGCTTCTGGTACTGCTTAACCAACGCATTTTTAGGCTCAGTCAGGATCGCCTTCAATGCATCCTTATCCAGTGAATTCAGATAAGTCACCACCGGCAGACGGCCCAGCAACTCAGGGATCAAACCAAAAGTCTTCAGATCCTGTGAATTAACATAACGCAGGATATGTTTCTTGTTCTCCTCCTCTTGCTCTTTATTCACATTGAAACCAATAGAATGCGTCTGCACCCTTCTGCTGATGATCCGGTCAATACCATCAAAAGCACCACCACAAATGAACAGGATATTTTGCGTGTTTACCTTTATCAGCTTTTGCTCCGGATGCTTACGGCCACCCTGAGGGGGAACCAGTACTTCCGTACCTTCCAGTAGCTTAAGTAAACCCTGTTGCACACCTTCACCGCTTACATCACGGGTGATAGAAGGATTGTCACTCTTACGCGCGATCTTATCGATCTCATCGATATACACAATACCACGCTCAGCAGCTTCTACATCATAATTACACACCTGTAACAGACGCGTCAGGATGCTCTCCACGTCCTCACCTACATAACCAGCCTCCGTAAATACCGTAGCATCTACAATCGCAAAAGGCACATTCAGGAGTTTGGCAATGGATTTGGCCAGAAGGGTCTTACCCGTACCCGTTTCACCTACCATGACAATGTTGGATTTTTCAATCTCCACTTCATCATCAGTGATCTCCTGGTTGAGGCGCTTATAGTGATTATATACGGCTACTGCCAGTATCTTCTTGGCATCGTCCTGGCCGATCACATACTCATCAAGGAATTTCTTGATCTCTACCGGCTTGGATACTTTGGGTACAAAGTGGGAAGAAGAAACCTTTTTATTCTGCTGGAATAGCTCCTGCTCAATGATTTCCTGAGCGTTGGCTACACAGTTCTCACATATATGTCCTTCCGCACCGGCGATCAATATCTGCACCTCGTCTTTAGACCGGTTACAAAAGGAACAGCGTATTTTGGATTCTTTCATAGCTATCAAAGTTAAGTTAAAACTGAAAAAGGGAGAAAAGGAAAAAAGGAGAACCGGGTCAGGGACCCTTTCTCCTTTTTTCAATTATTACTGTTTCTCCAGCAATATTATTGCGGATTATTCTCTGCTTTTTTGCGGGGATTTCTGTCCAGTACGTCGTCAATGATACCATACTCTTTGGCTTCGTCGGCAGTCATCCAGTAGTCACGATCGGAATCCTTCTCCACCTTCTTCACGGGCTGTCCGCAATGAGTGGCGATGATCTCATTCAGTTCCTTTTTAAGCTTTATGAACTCCCTGGCTGTGATCTCGATATCGGAAGTTTGACCTTCAGCACCACCATGAGGCTGGTGGATCATCACACGCGCATGCTTCAGAGCGGTACGTTTACCTTTTGTACCAGCTACCAGCAGTACAGCACCAAAAGAGGCAGCCATACCAGTACAGATAGTAGCCACATCAGGCGCAATGATCTGCATCGTGTCATAAATACCCAGACCCGCATATACACTACCACCAGGGCTGTTGATATACATCTGGATATCACGGTTACGGTCTGTAGACTCCAGGAACAACAGCTGTGCTGTGATCACATTCGCTACATAATCGTTCACCGGGTCGCCCAGGAATATGATACGGTCCATCATCAGGCGCGAAAAAACGTCCATCGTAGCCACATTCATCGGACGCTCCTCAATGATATAAGGCGTCAAAGCGTTGATCTGATGGCGGGCATAGCTATCTACTACCAGGCTGCTGATTCCGCGATGCTGGATCGCATATTTCCTGAATTCGTTATTATTAATGTTCATGATGGTGATGTTTATGAGGTAATTTTACAAATTCATCTGCTGTAATTTCCTCTTCCTTCACGTTCACCTTGTCCTCTGCCCACTCAAACAGTTTCTGGGTGATCATTTCACGATAAGTCTGATCCACAAATTTCTCGTCCTGCATCAGACGGTCCAGGTAGCTATCCAGCCACTCTGCACCATCCAGACCCGCTCCTCCGTAGTAACCGAGGAGTTTCTGCTTGGCGCCGGCTCTCACCTCTTCATAGGCTACTTCCAGTTTGTTATCACGGATCAGTTTGTCGCTGATTAATGTCCAGCGCAACTGATGGTCAAAGTTCGGATATTCTCTTTCAGCTTCCTCAGCGGTCTTGGGCTTCTCGCCGCCAGTCTGCAACCAGCGTTTGAGGAAGTCTACAGGTAATTCGATCGGTGTTTCGTGTACCAGCACTTCAAACAGGTCGTTGTGCATACGGTTACGGCTCTCGGAACTCCAGTATTTTTCTATTTCTTCTTTCAGTTTAGCACGGAAAGCTTCTTCAGTAGTAATCTCCTCAGTAGGATAAACCTCCTTGAAGAACTCTTCATTCAACTCCCGCTTTTCAATCAGACCCACCTTGTTAATGGTCAGCTTGAAGTGCTTGTCAGCACCTTCCTGCCCAACACCAAGATCCTTCAGGATAAACTCCAGTTGCTCATTGTTAAAGGCAGCACCCAGCGTAGTAACAATCGCATCGTCTTTCTTCTTACCCTTCAGTTGCTCCTGAACAGCAGGCGTGAAATATTTAAAAAGGAAAGTATTGTCCTTGCTGATACCGCCTTCTACCACATTACCGTCAGCATCGCTTTCAGCCAGGGTCACAGTCAGTACGCTGTCGTCAGAAGTAGGAGAGTCCTGCTCTACCTCTTTACCGCCCTTCAGCTGCAAACGGTTCACTTCCTCATTTACCGCCTCCTCAGATACACGCACCTTGTAACGGGTCAGCTCAGTTTTACCGGGCTCCAATGGAGTCACCGCAAATTCAGGCTTAAGACCTACTTCAAAGTCAAAATCATAAGAAGCCGGAGTATTAAAATCAAAGGCTTTGGCTTCCTTATCCAGGGATATCGGCTGACCGAAGATCTCAAGCTTCTCCTGTTGCAGATAACCTACCAGCTCTTTCTCCACAGATTTCAACACCTCATCAGCAAAAATTGCCTGACCGTGCATCTTTTTAACCATACCGGCAGGCACCATGCCCTTACGGAAACCCGGAATGTTGGCAGATTTGCTGAATTGCTTTACTGCTTTGTCAAAATTAGGAAGGTAATCTTCCTGGCTCACTTTCACAGTGATCTTATCATTCAATAAACCAATGTTTGCTCTGGTTACGGTTGCCATAATTATTTAAGATAAAAGAAATTTTATGAAGCAATAATAATTCCGGTAATTTTTTTCTGCCATGAAGTCATAAAAGGCACGAAGGAATGGCAGTACTGAAAACAAGTGTGGCAATGTGCTAATCTGTCAAAAAGGACGATGCGTGCGGTCTAAAGCAGTAACATGGTCGCGTTTGTCAGATTGTCACATTGCCACTTCTGATTTTGTTGTGCGGGTGATAGGACTCGAACCTACATGCCGTGAAGCACCAGATCCTAAGTCTGGCGTGTCTACCAATTTCACCACACCCGCAGGCGTAAAACAAAAAAATAAAAGCTCCCTTTTGCTTTTCAAAAGGATTGCAAAGGTATTCTTTTTTAGCAATTAAAAAAATGACAGTAACCTAATTTTCAAGGAATCCTAACGCCCCGCCCTCCCCCTTTTACAGGAGTTTTAAACCTCCCTCCTCCACTCATAAATCATCCCTGGATGGCATAAATACCCCCCTAAGCCTCTGCAGTAAACATGCCCCGCGCGGCATTCCTCCCCCAAACCTGTTGTAGATGTAGCCGCTAGTTGCTTTTTTATGCACTGATAATCAATTTGTTGATTCGATTGTAGATGCCTTGTAGATGCCATTTTCCCCGCCCGTAGATGACGGGTAGCTACCCCAAATTAGGCAGCACCCAACAGCCAGAATACTTTTGCCTCGAACAAAAAATTATCACTATGAATCAGAAAACTTTAGCCATCATCTCCTACGTTTCTATCATCGGCTGGCTCATCGCCTACTTCCAATACAAAAACAGGGAAGAGAAAAATAGCCTGGTAAGATACCACCTGGGACAATCCCTCGGCGTAGTATTGCTCTCTGTTATGCTCAACATCGGACTCTATGTTATAGTGACAGTAGCCCCCGCATTAGGTACCCTAATGGCGCTGGCCGGCGTAATCCCACTGATCCTCATGATATTGGGTATCATCACCGCCGCTGGCGAACAATGCAAACCAATACCCGTAATTGGTAAGGCCCTCGAAGGAAGATTCGTCTTCCTCAACTAGCAAAAAAGGTAAAAATCTGCTAAGAATGATCCGTATTCAACCTTACATGCTAAATTTGCAGTGTGTACATTATCATGCTGTATATACCAAAAGGTATATTCAAAGCTTATCATTTAACTATAATATGAGAACATTTATCCTGACTGTAGCATCCTGCACGTTGCTATTGTTACAAGCTCCATTACTGATAGCCCAGCAAGCCGGTATCCGTTTCGAAAAAGCAACTACCGTGGCGGCTTTAATACAGAAAGCCAAAACACTCAAAAAGCCAATATTCATAGACGCTTACGCTACCTGGTGCGGCCCCTGCAAAAGCATGGATGCCGAAGTATATCCCCAAAAACTCACAGGCGATTACTTCAATAAGAACTTCATCAACGCAAAATTTGATGTCGACGCCGGAGAAGGAGCAAAATTGGCAGAAAAATATAAGATCTCCTCCATCCCCGCCTACCTGGTCATCTCACCAGATGGCAAATTGCTGCACCGCGGCATGGGATACAAAGCAGCCGAAGAACTGGTCGCTTTCGGAAAACAGAGCTTGGACAATACAGGCAACTACGCCTATTGGGAAAATACCTATACCTCCGGTAAATACAAGCCGTCCTTCCTGCTGGCTTACGCTCATATCATGCTGAACGAATTCACAGACCTGGAAAAAGCAAAACCGGCCTTCGATAAATATATCGCCCAGCCAGATATCGCATACAACGACAGCACCTTGTTCGTACTTAACCAGCTACTGAGCACAGATATCGCTAACGAAAGCTACAAGAACCTGTATGCCGCTCATGCGAAAGACTTCACCGCAGGCGTAAAAGAAAAACGCCAGCTGTATATGGCATATGCCGGCTACTTCCTGGTAACACATACGAAGGAAATATTCGGTGACCAAAGTGATCTCAACAAATTGGAAAATGATGTAAAAGCAGTCCTGCCGGAAGCAACAACACCAATAATGAGCATGATCCGCTACTCACTCGCCAGTGATAAAGAAAATCCGGATATGCCTAAAATGCTGGAACTCGCAGACAAAGTAGCCGGACTACTCTATGATACTGATGAGGAAAAAGCAGCCTTCTACAACGACCTGAGCTGGAAAACCTTCGAATTAAATGAAGAAAAACCCGATGAAGGAATGGTAAAAGCCGCATTGAAGTTATCTTTATTATCCATCGCACTGCGCCAGGAATTTGCCAACACAGATACCGCAGCGCAACTGTACGGATTGCTGAAAGATAAAGCCAATGCCATAAAATATGGCAAACAAGCCCTCGAACTGGCCGAAAAGGAAGGAATGGCCGCAGAAGACACACAAAAGACCCGCGACCTGGTCAACCAGCTAGCGGCTAACTAATCGCACAGTTGTTTTGTTTTATAATTGTTTGTTTTAACTAACGCCGGCTTATGCCGGCGTTAGTGCTTTAAAGTGGGCAGCAAGAATAAATAAATGGTTGTACCTTTTTTGAATCATCTGTGCCATATTATAAAATCAGATCGAGCTGCACAACATATCAACCACGCCTAATTCAGTATAAGCGAAACACATGAATATTTTATTGATTGGCAGCGATGGAAATACCGCTGGTCATAGAAAGGAAAACAGACAATAGCTGTTTGCTGCTAATGAGGAACTTAGATGACTGCACCACATATCACCCGGGTAAGGCCACAATGGTAAATACCCTATCTTCGCAATGAAGGCACTTTACCGTCGATATCTATGCAGCAATATTTCGATGCACTCATCCGTCATGCGGACAATTACAATCCTCTTACGCCCGACGAACAGGCCCGCCTGCCACTTTACTTTACATACAGAAAGATAAAAAGGAAAGAACTGCTGGTCAAAGAAGGAGAGGTCGCTTGTTGTACCTACTTCGTAGTAAAAGGTTGCCTGCGGTCATATCGGATCGATCCGCATGGCGTAGAGCGTATCAATTTCTTCGCAATAGAGGATTGGTGGATATCCGATCTGCATAGCTTCCTCACCAAACAACCGGCAACCAGTTTCGTAGAAGCACTCGAAGATACACACCTGCTACAACAGACCCGCGACGAACAACTGTGCATGTTTGATGAAATACCCAAATTCGAACGCATCTTTCGCATATTGCACGAAAACTATTCCGTAGCTATGCAAAACCGGATACTGGAAACCAACTCTATATCTGCAGAACAACGCTACGAAAACTTCTCCCTGAAATATCCACAGTTCGAACAACGGATCCCACAGAAATACATCGCCTCCTACCTGGGTATCACCCCCGAATTCCTCAGTATGATACGTAGCAAAAAAGCAAAACGGAGACACCAATAAGCCCCCATTTTTCTTAATCTACTTTATTTTTTGAACCTCCTACAGATGACAACTTTGCATCACAAAAAGAAGGCAATGAAAAACGTTTTGTTTCGAACAGGAGACCATCTCTCCGGACCTATTTTAAGATTGACCATATTCATAGCAATACTCCCGCATGGATTACAACTGGCATTCGGCTGGTTGGGCGGATCAGGTTACTCCGCTACCATGGAATACCTGCATGGCAGCATGCACTTACCAGTTATCATCGCCTTCCTGACCATTGCCCTGCAGGTTATCGGACCTCTGGCATTACTGGTAGGTTTTGCCAGCCGCCTGTTCGCATTCGCGATGACCATACTCTTTATCGGAATGATCCTGACAGCACACCTGCACAATGGTTTCTTCATGAACTGGTTGGGCAACCAACCGGGCGAAGGTTTTGAATACCATCTACTGGTAATAGGGATCTTATGTGGTATCCTGGTGAGCGGCGCCGGCAAATATGCCGTAGACCGCTTACTGTCAAACGACTGATGAATTATTCCGTACGCAGGTTCTTGACAGGGTTGGCCAACGCTGCACGTACCGTCTGAAAACTCACCGTAAGCAAGGTGATCAGAATAGCGATCAATGCGGCCATCAGGAATACCCCCGGGTGTATACGGATGCGATAGTCATATTGGTCCAGCCACTGCTGAAGGAAATAAAAGGCAAGCGGAGAGGCGATCAGGCAACTGATACCCACCAGCAATAAAAAATCTTGCGTTAACAACAACCATAGCTGGGAGACAGAGGCCCCCAACACTTTCCGTAAGCCTATCTCCTTCGTACGTTGCTCCGCAGTATAGGTGGCAAGACCAAATAACCCCAGACAGGATATAAATATCGCCAATGCCGCAAACAGTCCCGAAAGACGCCCGGTGAGCACCTCCTGCTTGAACTTTTCATTGTAATCGTTGTCCGTAAAATCGTATGTATAAGGAAAGGCAGGCTCATATTTGTTGAATATCCTCGATAGCTTTTCCATCGCTACACTGGTTTGCACATTGGCAGAAAGCCGGTATAACATCACGTCATCACTCGCAGGGTGGTCCACTGCAAGGAACATAGTTGGCTCAGGAGTAGTAAAAGGAGACGACATCAGCGCATCATTCACCACCCCGGCTATATGCCTGGATTTCCCATTCCAAAGAATAGTCGTACCGATAGGATCTTTTAACCGTAATCGGGTCACCGCAGTCTGGTTCAGGATAATGTCCATAGAATCCTGCCCGGCCCGGAACGGATGCCCCTGCAACAACTGGATGCCCATCGTATGAAAGTAGTCCCTCGTTACACTGATCACCCCCATCTCTATACTTTCATTCTCTATCTTGCCGGGCCATTGTTCTATGTTAGTATGCCAATAAATACCGGTAGGATGGCTTGAGGAAGCAGATACATGCTCCACAAGGCCGCTACTCAGCAACTCTGCGCGTAAAGCATCGTAGCTACCGCTGAGCTCATTGTTCATATTGGTACTTACCAGCCGCGCTATGTTATATCCCGTCGGTCGCTGCTTCACATACTGCATCTGCTGGTATATTACAATTGTACTGATGATCAGGATGATCGAACAGGAGAATTGTACCACCACCAATGCCTTCCGGGAAAAACCGGCAGCCTTCCCGTTTTGTATCCGGCCCTTCAACGTCTTGATAGGATGAAAGGAAGAAAGATAAAAAGCTGGCCGGCTACCCGCTAGTAACGCAGTGACAATGATACCGCCGGCTATGGCTACCCAAAATAATGGCGCCCTTAAAGGAAGAGACAAAATAGCACCCGTGAGTTGATTAAAGGCAGGCAACACCAGCTGTACCACGATCAACGCAATACCAAAAGCCATAACAGTATAAAGGAAAGACTCCATAAGCAACTGAATGATCAGTTGAGCACGCAATGACCCGATAGCCTTACGGATACCTATCTCCTTGGCCCGTTTCTCCGAGCGTGCAGTGGTGAGGTTGATAAAGTTGATACAGGCAATGATCAATACCAATATACCGATGATACTGAATATCCGCACATACTCAATAAAACCACCAGCTTCCTTTCCATTCTTGTGTTGTGAATACAAGTGCCAACGGTCCATACCATGCAGTATCACCTCCGAATGCTGTGCATTGAAACTTTTCTCCGTCTTTTCGATATGCTGGATCTTAGCAGCTACTTTTTCAAGAGAAGCGCCAGGCTGTAAAGCAATGAACTGCTGAAATCCGTTGTCACCATAACTACCATTGATCGTGGCCTTTACATTGGCATTGATCTGTACAAGATACTTGAACGGTACCAGGTACTGGAATTGTAATGTCGAATTAGAAGGAATATCCTTTAAAATACCCGTCACCTTCAGATCATGCAGATTATCTACCCGCACTGTCTTCCCGATTACGTCCTCACTGTCGAACAGCGCGATAGCAGTACTGGCACTGAGCACAATAGAAAAAGGATCTTTTAGCACCGATGCAACGTCACCTTGTAAAAGCGGAAACTGGAATATCTTAAGAAAATCTTCACCTACGATCATACCGCGCTGATAGAATTTCCTGTCACCTACTTTAAGCCCGTGATGAGACGACCAGTCTGTCTCTGCCAGGTATTTGATTTCCGGTATCTCGTTACGTAATGTATTGGCCAGCTTCAATGACGTAGTATTGAAAGTCAGTATGTTGCCATTGCTGTCAAAATTCCTTTTTACCTGGTACACCTGTTGATACCCGGGTAAGAATTTATCATAAGAATACTCATGGTACACCCATAACCCTATCAGTATTGTTACTGCCACACCAATAGCTAATCCCAGGATATTGATAGCACTGTATATTTTGTTCTTCAACAGGTTGCGCCAGGCTATTTTAATATAATTGAATACCATAATGAGTGATTGATATGTTTGAAAGCCACTACAATGGCTGTGCTGCCCGATCCAAGAGAATGCCAGTTTGGTATAAATTTAAGGATCAATTGTTTATGATTATGGATAATGGGGGAAGTGTCCGGTTTTGAGACATAACGTGTTCATTTCTGAGGCATTAGGGCAAGGTACTGTCGTCTGCTCGCAGAAGGATAGGTTAGATTGTTGTAAAACCAGTTTATGAAAAACACACTCCGGAAAACCCAGCTATGGTGTCTGTCCACACTGCTCATCAGCACACTTGCATGTACTAAATCGGTTGTCACAGCACCCACTGACAACACCGCCCCCTCACCAGAAACAGAACAGGCTGCCGCTGCCAGAGTAAGCTCCCCCGTACCGGGTTATAGCGTAACCTATCGTTACGGAATCAAAAATCCCAAATATGCAGCCGGATATCATACCGGCGACGACTACGCAGCGCCCGTCGGCACGAAGGTAATAGCCGTACGCAACGGTACCATCGCCTGGTCCAATAACAATGGCGGCGCCTATGGCCGCTGGATAGGGCTACGCGCCGATAATGGCCGCGATTACATCTATTGCCACCTCTCTGTCCGCTCAGTAAGTATGGGCGCAAAAGTTACCGCAGGACAGAAATTAGGCGAAGTAGGCGCCACCGGTAATGTAACAGGCCCTCATCTGCACTTCGAAGATCGTCCCAAAGGAGGCGGTTATGGCAATGATCGCAAACCAACCTGGTAACGCCTCACCAAAGACAACAAGGCCCGGCAGTACTGACACCGCCGGGCCTCGCCCTTAGTAAATAATAAACTCAATGTCCTTCATCTCCTCTTATCGCCTGATGTTTTACATCTATACGCAGTTGATGAGTATTAAATACATGGGAATAAGGCGCCACGCTCTTCGTGAGAAACACACTGCCGCCAATAATACTGTGATGCCCGATTACCGTATTGCCTCCCAGGATGGTGGTCCTGGCATAGATGATCACATCGTCTTCCACCGTAGGATGCCGCTTTACAGCAGATAACTCCTTACTGACCTGAGCAGCTCCTAGCGTAACGCCTTGGTAGATACTCACGTTACGGCCGATCACCGCCGTCGCCCCTATGACTATACCCGTACCATGATCAATAAAGAATGGCGCCGCTATACTGGCATCAGGATGAATATCCACCCCCGTCTTACCGTGCGCATGCTCGCTGAGTATACGGGGCAATATCGGAATATGTAGCTGCGATAACCGGTGAGCAATGCGATACACCGCAATAGCATAAAAACCCGGATAAGAAACAATCACTTCCTGTATACTCGTAGCAGCAGGATCACATGCATAAGTCTTGGATGCATCCTGCCGCAGCTGTTCGTATATAGTTGCCAGTGAACTGTAGAAATCAGTCACTATCTGCTCTATATCGATATCCTTGGGGTCCAGATAACTCAATAACAGGTTGATAAGGTCTATCTGGTTCTTCTTCAGTATACCAATATACTGCGATTGTTTATTCAAATGATCATTAGGAAACAGGAACTGGTAAAGGTTGGTCAGCCACCGGATCGCATCCTGCGCAGAGGGACTGGCTTCCCACTCCGCCCGGTGATTTTTATGCAACAACGCAATGAACGCGTGTAGGGGCTCATTTTCCATCAGGAACGTTTTCGTTGAACAAGCTGATGTAATACATGTACCAACAGATCAATATCCGCACAGGTATTATAGAAAGCCAGCGAGGGCCTTACCGTACTTTCCACACCGAACCTTCGCAGGATAGGCTGCGCACAGTGATGTCCGGATCGCACGGCAATACCTTCCGCACTAAGTGCCTCACCTACCTCCTCCGTACGGAATCCCCGCAGCACAAAAGACAATACACTGGCTTTTTCGCTGGCAGTTCCGATCAGTCGCAGACCAGGTACCTCCTGCAGCAAGCGTGTCCCATACTGTAACAAAGCATGCTCATATTGATAGATATGATCTATTCCGATCTTGCCCACGTAATCAAGTGCTGCACCCAGCCCTACCGCATCGGCAATATTACCCGTGCCGGCCTCAAACCTGGCAGGAGCAACATGATACTGGGTATGCGCAAAAGTCACATCAGAGATCATATTACCACCGCCCTGCCAGGGAGCCGTCTCGTTCAATAATGCCTCCTTGCCATACAAAACCCCTATACCAGTAGGACCAAAGACCTTATGCCCGGAAAACACAAACCAGTCAGCATCCAGCTGCTGTACATCCACCTTCATATGCGATACCGACTGAGCCCCATCCACTAGCACCTTGGCGCCTGCCGCATGTGCCAATGAAACGATCTGCTGTGCCGGCGTGATCGTCCCCAGCGCATTCGATACCTGTGTGAACGAAACCAGCTTGGTCCTACTGTTCAGCAGACGGGAATAAGCCTCCAATATCACCTGCCCATCCTCATCAACCGGTATCACCTGCAATTTGAGGCCTTTCTTTTGTACCAGCTGTTGCCAGGGTACAATATTGGCATGGTGCTCCAGGTGGCTGACAATGATCTCATCACCGGGTTCCAGGAATTGCTCCCCCCAGCTTTTCGCCACCAGGTTGATAGCTTCTGTTGCCCCGCGCACAAATACAATCTCATCGGGAGAACGGGCATTGATGAAATGCTGCACTTTGTTACGTGCCCCCTCATAGGCATCCGTAGCCCTGGCTGCCAGCGTATGAGCAGCCCGGTGAATATTCGAATTCTCATACTCATAAAAGTATTTGATCCGGTCTATCACCTGCTTCGGCTTCTGCGTGGTCGCCGCATTGTCGAGCCATGTTAATGGCCGCCCATTCACACGCTGCTGTAGAATAGGAAAATCCTGCTTGATCAGCTGCACGTCAAATGGTGGCCTGGCCAATGCCTGCTGCCCCGCCAGGAAGTAATAAAAAGGTCCCGGCTGGACCGGTACCTGCTGAGAGGGAATATATTCCTGCCGTACATAGGGTAGCAAGTGATCTAATACATGATCATACTGGTAAGGAAGCGTCGGCGATACGCCACTGCCAGCTATAGAAGCGGGGATACCGTCGTTTATCCGGCCAGGTAACCCCGTCGCAAGTCCGGGCTGTGCCGGTGACTGCGAATAACCAGGACTCACCCCCTTACCCGATACATGTGGATCCGGAAAACTAGTCTGCGGATGCGCCAGGTTCACCCCATTACCTGGATGTAATAACGGGTCCTCAGGTGGCGCAACAGCAGGTAAAGGGGCCACAGGTACCGGCTCTCCAGGTAGCGAACGGAAAAATTGGTTCGCCAGCTGCTCCAGCGCCTCCAGGTTAATATTTGTACTCATGGTAATGATCTATTACAACATCATCCAATACAGCAATAGCGTCATCCACCAGCACCGCCAGCGAACAATACAGCGATACCAGGTAAGACGCAATAGCCTTGTCATTAATGCCCATAAAACGCACAGAAAGCCCTGGCGTCTGCTCCCCCGGCAAACCTGGCTGGAACAGCCCCACCACACCCTGACGACTCTCACCGGTACGTATCAGCAATATCTTGGACAAATTACCTTCAATAGGCACCTTGTCAGAAGGGATCAGAGGAATACCCCGCCAGGTAATGAACTGTGAACCAAATAGAGATACCGTAGGTGGTGGAACCCCCCGACGCGTACACTCCCGGCCAAATGCCGCAAGCGTAAGAGGATGTAATAGGAAAAAACCGGGCTCCTTCCATACTTTAGTGATCAGCTCATCCAAGTCATCCGGCGTAGGAGCTCCCGTACGGGTCCTGATACGCTGCGTCGGCGCAATACTATGCAATAACCCATACTCCCGGTTATTGATCAACTCACTCTCCTGCCGCTCCTTGATCGTCTCAATAGTAAGACGCAACTGCTCGCTGATCTGGTTGTAAGGCTTACTGTAAAGGTCCGATACCCGCGTATGTACATCCAGTACCGTATTGACCGCGCTCAATAGATACTCCCGCGGATTTTCAATGTAGTCAACATAGGTGGAGGGCAGTTCCCGCTCATCCCGCGCAGAACAATCTACCTGCACGCTGTTAGCGTCCTTTACCTTATTTACACGATAAATACCCGATTCTACCGGTATCCAGCTCAACAAATGTGTTAGCCAGCGAGGACTAATCGTAGACAATTGAGGTACCGTCCGGGTGGCAATGGCCAGCTGCCTCGCAGCTACATCACCTAAGGCTGTCTGTTTGATAGGAGTTTGTGCCATAGTGTTATGAATAAAGGTGAGATTATGACACAATATAGTCTATAAAATTGGTAGACTAATTACATGCGTGAAAAATATTTCAACACAAGGGTAGGAGTGGGGCCGTCAGCAACAATAAAAAAAGCCATCTGCAGGAGAGCCTGCGAATGGCTTGAGCATTGGTCGCATTGAGAATGTAATTAACTGGAAATAACCAGGTTAGTATGCGGAGGCAATACTAACCCGGCCGAGGGACAATAGGGCATCATACGGGTACTACATCGGCAAATTTAACCTTCTGTACCTTCGCGTCATTAATGGTTATCTTGGTTCCATCTTCAAAATAGCTGAATGTGGCAATGCCTGCCTGCCAATGGGCGTCAAGCCGCATATACAACTCCACATTCGGATGAGGTACTACGTTATTTAATGGATGAGGGATAAAAGGAAGACCTGTTAAATGTACACTTAGTGAATGCTCCTGCGGAGGCAATATAGGAAGCACAAAATAGTTACCACTTAGATTGGTTTCTAGTTGTACCGGACGATGTCTGGTTTGCGTAATAGTACCTATTCCCCCTACCTTCTGGGTAACGGTCGATACCGTCAGGTTCACATGGAACACTGGCGCACCGATCAACCCACTGCTGATACGATAACTTACCTGGAATAAGCCTACTTCATTATGTTGTGTCTCATTGGATGTCTGGCTCATCTTAATTCGATTTAGGATGATTATTGCGGTGTACTGATGCTGGTATAGATGGATGGCCATGACTCGTTGGCTGGCCGCTTAGTTACTGTAATACAAAATAACTGCATCGGCGAAAAAAGTAATACCGTAAAAAAGCCCATTCTTCAACCAGGTAGAAATACCTGGTCCGAATGTGGGAGAAAACAAAACAGCGCTGTGATAAACATCATAGCGCTGTTGGAAAGAAAGATTTGTTTTAGATATCATTTAATTATAAGACGGCTGGCTCAGGATGGCGGTAACTCTATGTACCACTCCTGGTTTTCACTGTTGAGATGATAAGAATATATCGTCACCTCATTACCTGGCGAATTAGAGGGGCTGGTCAGCGCATAGTACTGAAATCCGGGTTTAAGCACGAAACGACCATTGTATCTATCCTGGATCCACCATGCCTGAAGTAGCGGGTGAATGCTCCAGGCATTATTATCTTGAATCACAAAACTGATTGGCCCGTTCGGCCCCTTCAAACCAGTTAATACCTTACCGCTAAAGCCGTTTGTTATCACGTAGCTGCCGCCGTTGTTCCATATGGGGGCTATCGTCCATAACTGAGCGGCATCGCCGTTCCAGGTTCCCTGTATGACCGCCTCTTCATTGTAGGACTTTACTTGTAAGACAAGATTACTACTGGAATTTCTGATTCTATAATACTCTCCGGGACTCGGATCCCATCTGTTAACGGATACAGGACCATTTTTTTCTCCCGACAGGGAGGCCGGTCGCGCCAACACAGGTCGCACTTCTTTCTTACACGATAGCAATAAGGATATGCACAACAATAGTGCAAGACTAAATGCCTGATGGATGATTGTTTTCATGGTGATTGATGTTTGGGGTTTTTATAAATGGGTGATGCGCTGGAGATAGCTATTAGGAGTACATACCATGGGGTTGGGTTGGCAAAAGGGAACAATTTAAATACGATACAGCCTGTTTATGGTAAGCGCATAGACCTGTAATTAACTACTATTACATAAACTAATATAACAAAACTATAGGGGAGTTCAAGTATGAATTTTCTTGTCAGCGCACTGCCGAAATAAGACCTGTCAGAAAAGTAGGAGCAAAAAAAAGCCCGCTACCAGAGCGGGCCTTTAAAAGAAGTGGAGGATACCGGAGTCGAACCGGTGACCTCTTGCATGCCATGCAAGCGCTCTAGCCAGCTGAGCTAATCCCCCTTGTTTTTAAGAACTGGAGTGCAAATTTATAGTTTTTCCTGTAATTACAAATTTTTTATTGAAAATCTTTGAAGATAGCCTGGACGGTTTCTTTCAGATCCTTTATCAGTAAGGGCTTACGAAGTAGTTTGACCACAAGTGGATTAGCATTGGTACGGCTGATATCACTAAAATCCAACGATGAAGATACCATAATGATGTTGCACTGCGACTTGATCTTCGCAGGGTAAGCGTCAAACGCCTGCAAAAACTCAAAACCGTCCATCTCCGGCATCTGTATGTCCAGCAAGATAAGGGTAGGAGGTATTTTGGGAAGCGTTATATTCGACGACAAGTACTCCAACGCCTTATTTGCATTGGTAAATGAAAGGACCGTACGGCTGATACGCTGAAGAGTAATAAGCTTCTCGTGCAACAGCAGATCTATTTCGTTGTCATCTATCAGTATAACGCGCAGATCAGGTATCGAAATCATTTCTGTTGGGAATAGTTATTTCAAATTGAGTGCCCTCTCCATACTTGGATTCAACATTGATAGTCCCTCCGATCTTATTCAGGGCCTCCTTCACAATATACAAACCTATCCCGCTGCCCGGCTTGTTATTGTTCTTTGATCGGAAAAACATCTTGAAAATGTTGTTCAGATGCTCACTCAGAATGCCTATACCATTATCTGCAATAATGATAGAAGCCTTATGGGGTTCCACTTTTACCAGCAGGTTTACCCGCGGATGCGCCTCATCCGGCTTTTGGTACTTGACAGCATTGGAAATAAGGTTGTTTAATATCACACTGATCCGAAAAGTATCTCCCTTGAAGTCAAAAGACTGATCCACCTGCGTGTGAAACTCGATAGCCGTGTTCTGGTGTTTAAAAGCATTGATACAATCCTGTAGCAACAGCGAAAAATCAATCTTCTCATATTCCACTTCCAGCCTGGAGTTACGATAATATTCGATGATCTTCTGAATAAATCCGTCCAGCTTAAGGATACAAGACTCTATCATGTCCAGGTAACCATTCGGGTCCGTAACCGAATTATCCAATCGGGTCAGGTTAATAATACCCAGTACAGACATCAGCGGAGAACGCAGATCGTGAGAAGTAGAATAAATGAACCGGTTTAGCTCATCATTCGTCTTTTCCAACTCTTCTATTTTCTCCTTTAACTGCTTACGCGCCGTAAATATCTCAAAAGCATTGTTTATCGTACGGTGCAACTCATTCTCATCCCAGGGCTTCTTAATATACGAATAAATATGCCCCTTGTTGATCGCATCAATGATATCCTCTACATCGGTATAACCGGTCAACAAAATGCGTATAGGGTCAGGTAATACATCCTTGATCTCGTTAAAAAAATCTACACCGGTAGAAATAGGCATCTTCTGGTCAGCAATGATAATATGTACATCAATGCTACGAAGCAGTTGCTTGCCTTCCTGGGCTGAGTTGGCAGTATAGATCTCATAACTCCGGCGAAAGCTGGCTTTAAAGGCGTTGAGGTTATGCACTTCATCGTCTATGTACAATATTCTGATGCGGTTATCTTTCATTAACAGGGAGGATTCAGATTATTAAGACGGTAGATTATCAATATTTAAAGGTAAATATATAATAAATTCTGCACCTTTGCCCGGCGCCGATTCTACTACTATACGGCCATGATGTTTCTCTATAATGCTGAATACGATTGACAATCCAAGTCCCGTACCCTCGCCGACATCCTTGGTGGTAAAGAAAGGATCAAAGATCTTCTCCTTTACATGATCAGGCATCCCGATACCCGTATCCCTTATCCCAATTGATACAAACCCATTTGACTCCCGGCGTGTCGTGATCGTGATCGTCCCTTCTCCACTGGCATCCTTCATTTTTATAGCATTCAACCCATTCGTCAGGATATTCATAAATACCTGGTTGATCTTCCCCGCATAACATTCTACCTTCGGCAGATCCCCATAATCCTTTACCACCGTCACCGTAGGAGGAATACTATTTCGCAGCAACACTAACGTAGAATCAATCCCCTCATGTATATCCACATACTTTACATCACTCTCATCCAGCCGGCTGAATGTCCGCAACCCCTTCACGATTTCTGCCGTACGGGCAGCACCGTCCTCAATGCCTTTCAGCAATGACGAGATCTCTTCATGGATATAATCTATGTCAATCTGCTTTTTAAACGAATCAATCTCCTGCAGGGAAGGAGCATCCCCCGATTGATTACCGTATTGCTCGTACATACTCAGCAAGGTTTTCAGATCTTCTATGTCGAGCTTCAGGGGTTTGATATTGGAAGTTACAAAATTAATGGGATTGTTGATCTCATGCGCAATACCAGCCGTCAACTGACCAAGCGATGCCATCTTCTCCTTCTCCACCAGCTGCGTCTGCGCCTCCTTCAAACTACTCAACGCCACATTCAAATCATTATTGGCCATCTGTAACGCCTCCGTACGCTCGTTCACTTTAGTCTCCAATATAATATTCTGCTCCCTCACCAATCGCTCATTCTCCTGCGATACCGACAGCGCCATCGCCTGCGAATCCTCCTTCTCCTTCTTGTAAGTGTTGATCTTATCCGCCAGCGCCAAAGAAAGTAATATCACCTCCAACGCCGAACCAATCAACACGATATTGGTAGTAAGAAAATTATAAGGTACTATACCCGTATCCTTTAACACAAAGACCATCACCGCCAGGATAAAAATAAACCACGCAATGATGAAAAAACGCGCCGGACGATACCTCTTAAATACTTGCGTCAACGCAAATCCCAGGATATAACATACACCAGTGATCGCCAATACATCAATAAGCAGGTAAGATAACGCGTAAAACCTCAACAACGCCAGCACTACCGCCAACACATACAGGTAAATGAAACCATTGAAGAACTTATACGCCAGCGGAGCACGCTCTTTCACATGCAGGAACCGCTGCACGAACAACGCTACCGTAATACCCGATAGCGCACCCGTCCAAAACACACTCTGCTCCGTAATGAAAATATTGTTATGCCACAAATACCGGTAGCCAAACCCATGCAGACATACCTGCGTTAACCCCACCCCAGCGATATAAAGAATGTAATAAAAATAACTCCAGTCCTTTACCGTGCTGAATATGAACGTATTATAGAATATCATGACGATCAGTACCATGATGTATAACCACATCACCAGATCGTCAATATTATTCTTCTTCCTCACCTCTTCTTCCGTACCGGCAAAAATGGGAATGATGATCGACTCATGACTCTTTACCCGCAAATAAAATGTCTGCGTTTGCCCATAAGGGATATGAAGGTTGTAAATGAAATTCTGATGTTTGATAGGCCTTAACTCAAATGGGGTTAACTCCCCACCCTTGATCACCTCATACCGGCCACCCACACCCGGATAATAAAAATCCACATAATCCAACACCGGGTTACCCACCACTAACTGTAATGGCTGCCGTGTCTGATTGTGGATCGTGAATTTCAACCAGACCACCTCCGAACTGACACCAAAATTGGCAATCTGCTTGTCCAAAGGTTTAAACTGTTTGCCCGATAAAATATCCTGGAGTTGTAAACTCGTATCCTTCTCAATATGGACCTGCAATTGCTGGAATTCAGCCAGCTGTAATGGCTGGGCATCAGAAAGTTCAATGACTTGCTCCTGTGCTGCTGCAGGTAACAGCCAGCACACATAGAATAGGGCAGTTAGCAGCGTATACCTGCTACGGATTAGTAATAATAATAAAGCCTTCATATAGCCAGAGGATCCTGTACAATATAGAACTTAATATCATTTCGCAGCAAAAATCTGCGCAATGTCTACGTAATATCTGCCCGATGGCATCGCATGCCCCAGACAGATCTCCCTTCCAACGAAGGTAGCTACAGCACCTCCCAATATCACCTCAGACGCCAGCTGCGGCCAGGTGCCAATGGTTTTACCAATCTCCGGCAACGAATCCCGCAACCGGGTAGAAATATGGGTAGCGTCAGCAATCGCCGCCGCCAACCCGAAACGCTCCTGCGGATTCATCGCCCGCACCGCCGCAGAAGATAACTCAGGCACCGTACCATGAAAAATAGGACGCCCCGGCTCCAGGTCAAATCGCTCCACATCCATCATCCCACGATCACTCGTATCCATAATCACCGGAATACCAAATGCCCGCGCCCTGATCCGGCTCAGCAACTTTATATCCAGCGAATCACATTCCTCCACTAACAGGTCTACAGCGCCTCCTTCAGTCAGAAACACGTCAATATTCTCCTCCGTGATGCCCGCCGGATAACAACGCACCGTCACAAAAGGATCAATCTCCGCAATCTCCCTCGCCGTCAGTACCGTCTTTGGCAACCCCAGGTGATGAACACCCGTACGTATACGATTCATATTACTCAGATCCAATAGATCAAAATCAGCAATCCTGATCTCTGAACAAATTCGCTCCTGTACCATCGAAATAGCAGCCGACTGCCCCACAGACAAACCTATCACCGCCACCTTTTTCGTAGAAAGTACCGCCAGCTCCGCCGGCGTGATCTTATACATGTTACGGTTCGTCCGCAACGCAATGAACTCCTCCCGCCCCAATATATGCACCAGCCGCTCCGCCCAAGGATAATACACCCATAGCCCGTAAACATGCCGCGGCACACCTCCCAGGTGCTGCCCGATACGCTCCTCCAGCGCATCCCCCTCCAGCCGCTCCGATATATGATACATCCGCATCAATTCCTGTAACTGACGATCGATCTGATCGTACACACCGATATAAGGCTTGCTTTGCAATAGCGCAGCTAAACCCTCCTCATCCGCCGCTTGCTGCAGATCAAAAAAAAGCGGCTGATATAAATGCTGTTGCTGTAATGTCCGTTGGCTGGCGTCGTTTAATATCTTCATGTCTTATACCCGCTCCGTTGTAAACCTCGAGCAATTCAATTCTTTCGATTGGAATAATTATGCATTGTTAGGAACAGCCAGTGCTGTATGCTGTATGCGGATGTTATAGTCCAGGTCCATCTCCCCTTTAGGCCCCTTTTCATGCGTACGCTGTATCGGCTCATGCCGTAAATCCATAATCCGGTCCCGCACCTCCGGATGAGCACTCGAAAGTGTATCCGGATCCTGTATAATAAGGGCCGTCGCTATCAGGTCCTCCTTCGGGTAATAAAAAGTCCCGTTATTCCCCAACTCCGTCTTAATCGTAAAACCTAAACGCTGACAGTTCTTAAAAGTCGCCTGCGCACAAAACGCCACCATCGTCGTAATCGGCAACTGAGTAACCAACGCCACACCTACCTGACCCATCACAATACTCCCAATTCCCCAACCCGCAATCTCCCGCGAATTCCATAACCCACACAACTCAGCCGTACCCCCATTCTCCCGCAAATGCTCTATCATACCAAAAATACGAGTATCCAACGTATTAATGGCCGATTCTATCGGCAATGGCAAATCCCCTCCAGCCACCTGCACACGACAGCCCGCGAGTACCTTCTCGTCTTCCGTCTCCACCGTCGAAATATAAGAATGAGGCTCGTACATCCAGTCTACATTGGCAGAAGTAACTTTCGTAACACCATATGCTTCTAGTACCTTCCTGTGCCCATTAATGTACCTCATACATTCTTCCGGAAAATCCATTGCCCTGAATACTCTGATCTTAAGCATGTATAGGAAAATGCGTTAAATAAATTCTAACCTCCAAAAAATGGTTGTTAATTATAAGTATAATGTATTATTATGTCTGCTATAAACTGCCTGGTCTAGAAATCTTACTATATATGAAAACATATACAATCCGCTGACAATTTATCCTATATAATTGTACTTAATGATATCTCTGCGTCGTAGTATAGGTATCTGCAACGATGTGCCAGGTATTGAAAAATGATTCTATTCTAAACAAAGCGATCAATGCGACCCACTTAGTTGGCAACCGTGCAGCTAACGTACGTCCTATGGGCAGGAGTAACAAATTGCACGCCTGAAGTGTGCACCGCCCGGGATAAATAGTCAATACTGCGAATTCGTTGTAATCCAGCAACTTCCCATGAAAAGCAAAAGTAAAATAGTACTAATTTTAAATAATTTCACCAAACATTCACCCATTTTGGACAAAATGGTGAAATATGCAATATTAATCCCGTGATATACGAAATTAAGCCTATTCCTATTAATTTACCATTAATAATGGTGTAATATTTGATAGGGAATTCAGCACTATCCGTTAGATTTGTGTGCTTCATTAATTTACCAATTTTTAATAATTCGTATATGGATAAAAGAGAATTCATAAAGCTGGCTAGCCTGGCAGGCGTAGCTGCTTTAAGTAATCCTTCCGGCTTGTTCGCCAATGCCCACAACTCCCGGGCCGCCAACATCGACGGAACATCCAAGGCGCCATTCGAGCTGCCCGCACTGCCGTACGCTACCAACGCATTGGAACCCAATATCGACAAAATAACCATGGAAATACACCATGATAAACACCACGCCGCTTACGTCAAAAACCTCAACGACGCGCTAAATGGTACCACCATGGCCAGCCTTTCCCTGGAACAAATCCTGGCCAAAGTCACCGAAAAAGACAAGGCCATCCGCAATAACGCCGGCGGCCACTATAACCACTCCCTCTTCTGGACCCTGCTCTCCCCGGAGAAAACAACACCCTCCGACAAACTGCAGGCCGCCATCAAAAGCCAATTCGGCTCCTGGGAAACATTCCAACAAAAATTCAACGACGCCGCTAAAGGCGTTTTCGGCTCCGGTTGGGCCTGGCTCATCGTAACGCCCAATAAAAAACTCTCCGTCATCTCCACCCCCAACCAGGATAACCCACTCATGCACCAGATCGTTAAAGAAAAAGGAACACCCATCCTCGCCCTCGACGTCTGGGAACATGCATACTACCTCAAATACCAAAACCGCCGCCCCGATTATATCACCGCCTTCTGGAACGTCATCAACTGGAAAGAAGTCGATAACTTATATACCGCCGCACTGAAATAGTAACCTAATACATACCTTACATACCATCGGGCTCCACAATATTAATTTGTGCAGCCCGATGCCTTTTTTAAGAGATTAATATTCCTTTTTGGAATAAATACCTCCCAACCGCTTGTAAATGAAATAGATAAGGCTCAAGTCCACCTCTCCCTTAATTAACCTATAGCTCTCCTGTATCATTCGCTTATCCAACCCATATACCCGCACCCCATACATCACCCCTAAATAAAAAACGGCCGCCTCCAAAAGGAGACAGCCGCCCTGATTATTTTGTCTAAAAGCTATTTACGTTTGAAAAATACAAACCCGTTTTTCTCCCCAATCAGCTCCAGGTTAGCATTAGTGCGGTAGGGCTCGCTATCCGTAATACGACAGATGAAATACGTCGGCTTGTCAACCGGACCAGTCAGCAACCAGTCCTTATTGTAATAATTCGGATTCTTAGCAGGCAACTTCTTCGTATAGAACAAGTGAGCATAACTGTGATAACTCAATACCTGCACATACACATCCTTCCCCACAAAAGACTGGAAATATTCAATAGCAGCATGCTGGGAATATTTCTCCACTTTAGGTACAAAATGCACCACCGTTATCTGTATCGCCAGTATCGTACTGATGAATAAACAAAGCAACCCCTGCTGTACCTTCCTGCTGAATAACAATACCGCACTGATAATAACAAGCAGGATATAACCAGCCCCGTAAGCCGCTTCCCAGGCATTCCAGGGCACATCCGCCTGCAAGTTAGCCACCGCAAACTTGTCCCCGATATACGGGATCAACTGCGCCTTGTAAAGCCCCACCAACGGTAATAAAGCAATAGCCAGCCCTAATACCAGCCCGATCAGCAGCAAAAGGACCGTATTCCAGGCCTTAAGCGTACGTTTCCCACTGGTAAACTGGTAGAGCTGCCAAGCAGCCAGGAACGTCAGCGGGAAATAACACAAGGACGAATAATGCACAATCTTCGTCTTCACAATCGAAAACAAAATCAGCACCACCCAGAACAATACCCACATCCAGGTCTTGAAATCCTTCGCTTCCAGCGATTGATGCTGGTAAATACTCTTCTTCCGCCCCTGTAAATAAGAAAAAAGGAATACACTGGCAGGAAAACACCCGATCAATAACACGATCCAGTGATAAAAGAAAGAACCTCCATGCCCCGCATCCTCCGTCTGGAACAACCGGATCTGGTATTTGATGAACTCCGTAGTAAACCACCAACCGTGAGAAACAATCTCATAACCAAACCACAATGCCGTCGTCAGGAACGCAAACAAAGTGATCCAAAGCAAATGCACGATCCGGATGTTGATCCGCCCCTTGTTATACAACCAGTAGGCAAGCAATGTCAGCAATGCCACCAGGATAGCCACCGGCCCCTTCGTCAATACCGCCAGCCCAAGGAATATCCCGCTGAAAATAGCCATCCTCGCCGGACGACTGTTGTAAGCAATACGGTACGCAAAATAAATAGCAAGGAATATGAAAAGATTAAAAGTAGGATCTATAATGCCCGACTTGAAATAGAAGTGAGGCAACCAGGAACCAGCGTACACCAACGCCCACCAGGCACCCAGCCTCTCATCCGCCAGCTTCTTGCCAATACCGAACAACAACACGATCGTCGCCACACCTACCATCGCATTTGGAAACCTCGCCGCAAATTCATTCACGCCAAACAAACGCATACTCCCAGCCTGCATCCATATGAACACAGGAGGCTTCTCCCAGAACGGCTGGAAATCAATCTGCACCTGAGAAAAATTACCAGTCACCAGCATCTCCCTGGCAGCTTCAGCAAAATTGATCTCGTCCCAGTCAAACAAAGGTACGGCCCCCAAAAAGGGAACAAATAGGATAGCGGCCACAATGGCAATCAGCAGGTATTTCACTTCGAATAATGAATTTTTCTTAGTCCCGTTAATTTGTTACTTACTAAATAAAGCAAACCATAGCATCGCTGCCATGGTTAGCCAGATCTTTATTATTAAGTACTTAATAATCCCGTAAAATCGAATAACGCAATTATGCTCCCCCCTTCGTCTCCGCCAGCTCTAAATGCGAGGCCCGCTGCTGCGGACACACCGCCGGCGTAAGCGTATTGTTCCTGAACTCAAACAAACAGTACACCAAGATACTGCTCAAACTACCTATCACACTACCCGCATATACATCCATAAAGAAGTGCTGCGCCAGGTAAATACGCGAATAGGCCGCCAGCAACGCAAATGTAATAAACAAAAAGCCCCACTTTTTGTTGTTCACCACCAACGCCAGGTAGCAGAACATCGCAAAAGCCGTCGCCGTATGCCCCGACGGAAAACTATTACTACTATGCACATTCACCCAACTCACCATATGCACCAGCCCCGTATCGCCAAAATAAGCCAGCGGCCTGGGCATATCATAATAATGTTTGGCGATCTGCACAATCACCGTCACTAGCAGAAAAATAGATAAACCAGCAAAAAAGAGACGAAATCGCTTCGCCACCAGTATACCTATCAGCAACACGCCAAAAGTAATCCCGTCACCAACATACGTCAGCACGGTCATCATCACATCAGCTACCGGATTGTAGGCCCCGTTTATAGCCAGAAACAACTCTTCATGCGTGAAGAAGATTTGTAATACTCCACCCGCTATTAGCCATAACAGCAGTGGCAGAAAGAACAATGCGTTCTTCCTGAACAGTGTAAGCAACGTTTTCAAATTCTAACGTTTTAGGTTGTAGGTTTTGCCTTATACTTCTGTAAGAACTTTCGTATTTTATGCAATATCCGAAAATAATATTCTTTATTGAACAGTTGCGAGTCATTCATGGCCTTATAAATGAGGAACGCAGCTATGGGTAGGAGCACAATGTTAGACAGCCACATCCCGCTCCACGTGGTCATCACGTCCTTCCGGGCCATCTTTTCCCCTACCATAAAGAAAATGTTAAAAATTAC
This sequence comes from Chitinophaga pendula, assembly GCF_020386615.1. NCBI lineage: Bacteria > Pseudomonadati > Bacteroidota > Chitinophagia > Chitinophagales > Chitinophagaceae > Chitinophaga > Chitinophaga pendula. Next base: position 5,622,919 of record NZ_CP077769.1, on the reverse strand, counting down.
AAAAAAGATCACCGCAAACACCAATGGTGTACCCAAACCACCCTTCCGGATGATAGACCCCAGCGGAGCACCTATCAGGAACATCACCAGACATGCCGCTGCCAACGTAAACTTACGCTGCCATTCTACCTTATGTAGCAACATAATAGCGTGCTTGTCCTCATAACTTTTGGCAGGAGTCTCCAGGTTACTCTGCAGGTCCCGGATATTCTGCTCCGCCCGGTCTATACTATAACGCCTGGATTTGATCGGTATTATGTCCTCAAACCGCGACACATGCAAGGGAGCCACCGTCTTCGCCCATCCCGTATCCTTCCACTTGTAAAAAGGATAACGTGACGTCACATATGAGTTCACTGTCCGCGAAAATACCTTCTCCTCCTTCACCAAAGAATCGATCGCCTTGTCCAACTGCCGCACATTCAACATCTGCTGGTTAGAAGCAAACAGGTTCACATCCAATCGGTTAAAGGCAAAAGAAGCCAGGTCAAACGCCTTCCGGTACTGCTTGAACCCTATCCGGATCAACTCCCCCGGCGTACCATAACCCCGGTTGTTCCGCTCCTCATAACGCCAGCCATCCTCCAGTACAAAATAAAGGAAACGCTTATCCTTCGATAACATCATCGTCCCCTTCTTCGCCAGTATCAACTTACTGCCACCCCCCGATTGCTGATCATAGATCATCACCTGGTGAATGGTCTTGTTATCTTTCTCCTTCTGAGCAACCTTGATCGTATAACCCGGAATATCCGTATAGAATACCCCGGCCTTGATATTAAAAGCAGGTTTGGAATTGGTAATGTCGTACAACAACGACTTGGCGCGCAGGTTCGCCACCGGGATCACATAGTTGGCAAATAAAAAAGCCAGGAAGGAAATAAAAGCACACACAAACATCAACGGCCGGATAAATCGTAACAACGAAATCCCCGACGACTTCAACGCCACCAACTCAAAACTCTCCCCCAGGTTACCAAAGGTCATGATCGAAGCCAACAGCACCGCCAGCGGCAACGCCAACTGCACCAGGCTCGCTCCCGTATACGTCAGCAACTCAATGATAACCGGCGTATCCAACCCCTTACCAACCAGGTCATCAATGTATTTCCACAAAAACTGCATCACCAAAACGAACAGGGTCACAAAGAATGTAGCCACAAAAGGCCCCAGGAAAGTTTTTATGATGAGTTTGTCCAGTTTTTTCACGAGTAATCAGTTAATCAGTTGGATAGACGGGAGTAACATACCGTTCTTGAAATCTACGTAACAACCGCTATATCCCAATGGCGTATTTTTACAGAATGGCAAAGGTAGTACGATTTTACACAAGGGATGCCTTCTGATAGGCGAAAAAACAGTTAAATTATTATGGATAATTATTTGTTATCGGAACAAGAATGGGAAGTGGCTGCCAGCGCAGATTTCATCTACCGTAAGAATAGCGTGATGAACAAGGTGATCCTCCTCCTCGGCCAGGTCCAGCAGGAACTCGCCTCCACCATATTACCACCGGATATTACCCTGCCCGCCGTTTGCGCGCAGCAAAGCCCCAAAATATCGAAAGGAGAGAAGTACCAGGAATTGCCCTACGTCATACTCGACTACCCACGCTACTTCAGCCAGGACGCTATCTTCGCATTCCGGACCATGTTCTGGTGGGGACACTACTTCTCCTGCACCCTCCACCTCGGCGGTACCATAAAAGAGCACTACTTACCAGCCCTACTGGCAGGTAAAGAACAACTATGTGAGATGGAAATATACGTGTATAATCAGGAGGACCCCTGGCTACATGATTTTGAAAACGGTAATTATCAGCCGATTAGCAGTATCTCAACGAAAGAATGGCAAAATATTATCTCACACCGCTCCTTCGTAAAGCTGGCAAAACCGTTTTCACTAAATACGTGGGAAAATATAATACCTGAAGCAGCAAAAGTCTATACAACCTTTTTAAAGGTACTGGGACCTGGGGGCTGAACTAGTTACCTATACGGTGGAAAAGATCCTTTACCTGGTAGTCCCAAAGCTGGCTCTGGTCAGCAATCTCCTTCTTTTCCGCAAAGTCCTTTACCACCAGGATCGTTTCATTCGTTACCTCGGATATCTGTATCCGGAACTCAAAAAACTCCTCCTTCGGAGCATGCAGCCAATGTAATCTTATAAATTCCTCCTCTTCCTGCTCCAGCACCTCTGCCTCCTCTACCGACCCATTCCAGGAAAAAGAAAAAACATTATCCCTGAAATCCACTTTGTCGGCAAACCACTCCTGCAATCCAGCAGGAGTAGACAAGAATTCGTATAAGATACTTGGAGAGCACCGTACCGGGAATTCCAATTCATATTGCACTTTCTTTGACATCGCTCAATTAATTAGTAAATCAAATTCATCATCATCCGGCTGCAATTATAGAAAAATATTTATTCTATCAAAATAATTTAACGCTTTTTTTTAAGATCGCCTAATCTTTCCGCTAACGGGTTAAAAAACATTATATTATTATTTTTTTAATTAATATCCAGCTGCTACATAAGTGTTGTGACTACACTTCATTATACGAAAAGCCCATGCTGGTGCGTTTTTAGACTAGGTACGTGCATTAACAATCGATTTAATTTGAAAACGATTTAATAACCAATTATTTTTTTTGGGCACTATCTAAAAAAACTTATTTTTGTCAGGCATTCATCAAAAAGGTAACTTTTTAATAACCTGTAACTGTTCCGACACTATGTCAATGCGCCAACTCAAAATCACTAAATCCATCACAAACAGGGAATCACAATCCCTGGAAAAGTACTTGCAGGAAATCGGTAAGGTGGATTTAATCACACCAGAGGAGGAAGTGAATCTGGCGATCAGAATCAAACAAGGCGATCAGCGCGCATTGGAAAAGCTGACAAAAGCAAACCTTCGCTTTGTAGTGTCAGTGGCCAAACAGTATCAGAACCAAGGCCTCTCCCTCAGTGATCTCATCAATGAAGGAAACCTCGGTCTGATTAAAGCTGCCCAACGCTTTGACGAAACAAGAGGATTCAAATTCATCTCCTACGCCGTATGGTGGATCCGTCAATCCATCCTCCAGGCACTGGCCGAACAATCCCGCATCGTACGCCTCCCACTCAATAAAGTGGGCCTCAGCAATAAGATCAGCAAAGCATACTCCCAGCTCGAACAGGAATTCGAAAGAGAACCTTCCCCGGATGAACTGGCCACTATCCTCGAAATCAACACAGAAGAGGTAGAAGCCACCCTCGGTGTAGCTGCCCGCCACGTTTCCATGGACGCGCCCTTCATCGATGGCGAAGACAACAGCTTGCTAGACGTACTCGCCAATCCAAACGCCGTTAACGCAGACGAAGAACTGGACCACCACGACTCCCTGCGCCGGGAAATAGAAAGATCCTTGTCCACACTCACCGACCGCCAGAAAGATGTGATCATCCTGTACTTCGGCATCGCCGTAGAACACCCCATGTCCCTCGAAGATATCGGCGAGAAATTCGGCCTCACCAGAGAACGCGTAAGGCAGATCAAAGACAAGGCAATCACTAAACTCAGAACTACCTCCCGCAGCAAACTGCTGCGCAACTATCTCGGTAGCTGATAACCACTCTCCCTTGAGATTATTTCGCTAAAAAATATATTTTTGTAGCCCAAATGGTGAATATTCCAGGATATTCACCATTTTTGTTTCCCGGCTTATGAAGGGATAATCCCCCCATAACCAATAACACACCTAAAAACTAACTGACAAATAATGTTTGAATCATTATCAGAGAGGCTCGATTCAGCGTTTAAACAGCTGAAAGGAGAAGGACGGATCAGTGAAATCAACGTGGCCACTACCGTAAAAGAGATCCGCCGCGCACTGGTAGATGCGGATGTTAACTACAAAATAGCCAAAGAATTTACCGATAGAGTAAAGGATAAAGCCCTGGGCGAAAAAGTAATTACCGCCATCTCCCCAGGCCAACTCATGGTCAAGATCGTAAAAGATGAACTGGCCGAACTCATGGGCGGCACAGAAGCAGAACTCGATCTGAAAGTAAACCCAGCTATCATACTCATCGCAGGGCTGCAAGGTTCCGGTAAAACCACCTTCTCCGGCAAACTCGCCAGCTTCCTCAAATCCAAAAAAGGAAAGAAACCCCTCCTCGTAGCCGCAGATATCTACCGCCCCGCAGCGATAGATCAACTGAAAGTACTCGGAGGCCAGATCGACGTCGAAGTATACAGCGAACCCGAAACTAAAGATGCCGTACAGATCGCCGAAAATGCGATCAAACAAGCCAAACAGAACGGTAACAACGTCATCATCATCGATACCGCCGGCCGTCTCGCCGTAGATGAAGCCATGATGACCGAGGTCGCCAACATCAAATCCGCCGTAAAACCAACCGGTATCCTCTTCGTCGTAGACTCCATGACAGGACAGGATGCCGTTAATACCGCCAAAGCTTTCAACGAAAGACTTGACTTCACCGGCGTCGTACTCACCAAACTAGATGGTGATACCAGAGGTGGAGCCGCCCTCACCATCCGCTATACCGTCGAAAAACCCATCATGTTCGTCAGCATGGGGGAAAAATTGGACACCCTCGATGTGTTCTATCCCGAACGTATGGCCCAGCGTATATTAGGGATGGGGGATATCACCACCCTGGTAGAACGCGCCCAGGCCCAGTTCAATGAAGAACAGGCCAAAAAACTGGAGAAAAAAATCCGCCAAAACCAATTCGACTTCGAAGACTTCAGAGAACAACTCCAGCAAATTAAAAAAATGGGTAACCTCAAAGACCTCATGGGCATGATCCCCGGCGTCGGAAAGGCTATCAAAGATATCGATATCAGCGACGATGCCTTTAAAGGCATCGAAGCCATGATCAACTCCATGACTCCCCAGGAAAGAGCCAACCCCGATCTCATCGACGGGGGCCGCCGCCGCCGCATCGCCGCAGGTGCAGGCAAACAAATCCAGGATGTCAACCAGTTTATGAAACAATTCGACCAAATGCGCCAAATGATGAAAATGATGAATAAGTTCGGCGCAAGCGGAAAAGGCCTCAAATCCTTAGGCCGGTAAGCCATTTCAATAATGAAATCCCGCCACCAGCGGGCAAATACATAAATATTTTGACATTTTCATTTTATGCTTTACATTTGCAACCCTATTAAAATTATTTTTTAACTCGCAACAAATAATTCGACTTATTTATGCCAGTAAAGATCAGATTACAGAGACATGGCGCTAAGAAGAGACCATTCTATTTTATTGTTGTAGCCGATGCACGTGCGCCCCGTGATGGTAAATTCATCCAAAAGATCGGTACCTACAACCCTTTAACTGTTCCGGCATCTATCAACATAGATACCCAAAAGGCACTCCGCTGGTTACAGAAAGGTGCTCAGCCTACTGACACAGTTAGAAGGATCCTCTCTTTCAAAGGTGTATTATACCTGAAACACCTCCTGAGAGGCGTGAAACTCGGCCTGTTCGATGAGCCCGTTGCCTACCAGAAATTTGAGCAATGGCAAGCCGAACACGAGCAGAAAGTCGCTGCACGCCGCGATTCTCACAAAAAAGCTAGAATAGCTCAGCCTGTTGTAAGAAAAGTAGAAGATGCTCCGGCAGCTCCTAGCGCTCCTGCAGCAGAAGGCGAAGATGCATAATCTTTTGACCAAACATATTGAAGAGGAAATGTCTGCCTGCAGATATTTCCTCTTTCTTTTTTACTTAATAGCTACCTCATAGCCCAACGTGACCGCATGAACAATTACTTCAGCATAGGAAAGATAGTCGCTACCTTCGGCCTGCAAGGCGAATTGATCCTCAAACACAGCCTGGGTAAAAAAACAACCCTCAAAGGCGTAGAGGCCATTTTCCTCGAAGAACGCAGAGATAGCTTCATCCCCTATTTCCTGCAGAAAACAACCGCCAAAGACGTCACCCAGACCTATATCAAACTCGAAGGCATCGACAGCAAAGAGATGGCACAAAAACTGACGCAAACAACCGTATACCTCGCCGAATCCGATTTTAAACAACAGGCCGCCGCCGCCGCCCCCCTGTCACTACTGGGATATACCGTAGAAGACCAACAGCTCGGCCTCCTCGGAATTATCGAAGAAGTCATCGAAATGCCCCTCCAGGTACTGGCTAAAGTGACCATCCAGGACAAAGAAGCCCTGCTGCCACTCAACGAACAGTCCCTCGTCAAAGTCGATAAAAAACAACAACTGGTAATTGTCAACCTGCCCGAAGGGCTGCTGGATATATACTTGAATAGCTAAACAGACAATCTGACAAACAACATGCGGATAGATATTATTACCGTACTGCCGGAATTACTGGAAAGCCCCCTTTCCCATTCCATCATGAAACGGGCACAACAAAAAGGATTACTGGAAGTACACGTACACCACCTCCGGGAATTCTCTACCCTGAAACACCAACAGGTAGATGACTACCAGTTCGGGGGCGGCGCAGGCATGGTCATGATGCTCGAACCCATGGTCAAAGCCATCGAACACCTCCAGTCACAAGTCACCTACGATGAGATCATCTATCTCACCCCCGATGGCAATACCCTCAACCAACGCATGGCCAACCAGCTATCCCTCAAAGGAAACCTGCTGATGATCTGCGGACACTATAAAGGCATCGACGAACGCATCCGCGAACACTTCGTCACCATGGAAATATCCATCGGCGATTTCGTCCTCTCCGGCGGAGAACTCGCAGCTGCCGTACTCGTCGACGCCATCGGCCGCCTCCTGCCTGGCGTACTCAACGACGAAACATCCGCCTTGTTCGACTCCTTCCAGGACAACCTGCTGGCACCTCCCGTATACACCCGCCCCGAAGAATTCCGCGGCTGGAAAGTGCCGGAAGTACTGCTCAGCGGCGATCACAAAAAAATCGACGACTGGCGCCACGAAAAAGCCCTGGAACGAACCAAACAACGACGCCCCGACCTTTTACACTAAAAATCAACTCATAAAGCAAAAATATATATAGGTAAAAATTTTGCTGATAATGAGACAGTTATAATAATTATGCAGAATTACCCGCCGCTTTATTTGGAATTTGTTGAAGGATAGGTTACTTTTGCACTCCCTTAAATATTTGAAAGATGAACGCTATTTCTTTTGTTCACGAGCAGTTGACTGCTAAAAAGCAATACCCGAAGTTTAAAGCCGGTGACAACGTTACCGTTAACTATAAAATTGTGGAAGGTAACAAGGAGAGAATCCAGTCCTTCAAGGGTGATGTATTAAAGATCCAAGGTAACGGCGCTACCGTGTCCTTTACCGTAAGAAAGATCTCTGATGGAGTAGGGGTGGAAAGAGTGTTCCCCTTATTTTCACCTAACATCGATTCTATCGTACTGAATAAAGTAGGTAAGGTGAGAAGAGCAAGACTGTTCTACCTGCGTGAACGCGCCGGTAAAGCAGCCCGTATTAAAGAGAAAAGGGTTTAGTATTAAAATACAGGGAAATTAGTGATAACGGGAGCCTTCACCAGCTCCCGTTTGTTTTATTTCCGTAAAGCACTGAGGAGCAGTTACAGACAACTCATCTGTAACCGCTCCTTTGATTTTTGATCAAAAATCAGCGTCTTAAAATAGTATTAAACTAATTTTCTCGGCTATGAATAACCAATATATAAGCTATCTTTGTTAGCTGAACTTTTAAAATTGAGAAAATGACTGCTGTTTTTGTAAAATCTCCACTTTTACTGTTCCAGGATCTGGGTATGACAGAACTGCTTTTGATAGCTTTAGTAGTGTTGCTGCTGTTCGGTGGTAGAAAAATTCCTGAACTGATGCGTGGGTTAGGTAAAGGTATCCGCGAATTCAACGATGCCAAAAACAACGTGCGCCAGGAAATTGAAGATGGTATCAAAGAGCGCCCAGCCGCCACAGATACTCAGAAAAACGCCTAAGTAGCAGCGTACCAGCTGCCGGTGGATGAAAACAAAGAATAGAAGGAGAGGCCTGTTAAATGATAGACCTGATCTTCCTATGTCCACCTCAAAACATAAAAATTAGTAAAAGGGGAGCCATTCCCCTTTATTTTTATTCTGAAATTAACCGAATTAGGGCCCTTGTCAGCATTCAGTAGCATCACAGGTCTGCACAAAGCACTATACGCCGGCAGCATCACCTGCACAGAGATAGTACAGCACTACCTGGACCGCATCGCGGCATCCAGACAGCTGAACGCATACCTCGAAGTATACGAAGATGAAGCCCTGACCCGTGCCGCCAGCCTCGATGCCCGCATCAAAGCCGGCGAACAACTGGGCCCGCTGGGCGGTGTAGTAATAGGCATCAAAGACGTTATTTGCTACAAAGGACATGCCGTTAGCGCAGCATCAAATATGCTCAAAGGATTCATCTCCCTCTACTCCGCTACCGCAGTAGAAAGACTCCTGGACGCCGACGCTATTATAATAGGTAACCTCAACTGCGACGAGTTCGCTATGGGCTCCACCAACGAAAACTCCGCTTACGGTCCCGTCCTCAACGCACTGGACGAAAGTAGAGTACCGGGTGGATCTTCCGGTGGCTCCGCAGTAGCCGTACAAGCAGATCTCTGCCTCCTCAGCCTGGGTAGCGATACCGGCGGCTCCGTACGGCAACCAGCCGATTTTTGCGGCATCGTAGGCCTTAAACCTACGTACGGCAGAATATCCCGGCACGGACTTATCGCCTACGCGTCATCTTTTGATCAGATAGGCATTTTTGGCAAGAATATTGCAGATGTTGCGGCTGTTCTACAAGTGATCGCAGGCCCTGATGAATATGATAGCACCGCCTCCACAAGAGAAGTGCCAACATATATCACCGGCTTACACAATAAAACCCTTAAATTAGCGTATTTAAGGGATGCCGTTCACCACAATGGCCTGGATCCCGAAATGAAAGCGGGATATCTAAATTTCTTTGAAGAGCTGGAGGCCGCTGGCCACTCCATCACCGCAGCGGATTTCGAATACCTCGACTACATAGTCCCGGCATATTATGTCCTGACTACCGCCGAGGCCTCCTCCAATTTATCCCGTTACGACGGCGTTAAATACGGACACAGAACCGCACAAAACCATCTCGATCTGGCTGATTTCTACAAGAAAAGCCGCTCAGAAGGATTCGGACTGGAAGTGAAACGACGCATATTGCTGGGAAGTTTTGTATTAAGCGCAGGCTATTACGATGCCTACTATACAAAAGCACAACAGGTAAGAAGACTGGTAGTAGATAAATTAACAGGAATACTGTCACAATACGATGCAATAGTAATGCCAACTGTTCCATCCACAGCATTTAAGATAGGAGAAAAGACCAACGATCCAATAGCGATGTACCTGGCCGATATCTATACCGTATTGGCCAATCTGGCAGGTATGCCAGCAATATCAGTACCGCTGAACAGGCACTCGAACGGAATGCCTTATGGTGTACAGATCATCACAAAGAAGTTTGATGAAGCAGGCTTGTTGAACACCGCACAACAAATAATGCAACTGAAACAGGTTGATATGCAAGCATAACAACTTGTTTTTTTATAAAAAACAATATGTGTATGAGGAAAATCTTTTTACTAGTGCTGTTGCCCGCGTTGGGAATAGGAAGTGTGAACGCGGCCACAGGCAATAGCAATCCTAAAGGGATCCCAACTTCACCACGACAGGAAATGTCCGATACATCCATCCTGGTGCATAAAGTGAAGTTACCCAAGGACACTACTGTTAGGGCTTCCGCTACCTCCATAGCGGTAAAGAAGGCCGCTGAAAGCCTTCCTTCTAGCATCCGCAGTGCAAAAGTCTATGAGCAGATCAATAACAACATCGTAGCCGGTTACGTAAGCAACTACGCCACCCGCTATAGCCAACATCTGCAATTAATGGTCTCCAGAGGAGAACCCTACTTCGTAATGATCGAAAAGATCTTCCGCGAACATGGTATCCCGGAAGAAATGAAATACCTGGCCGTTATCGAATCCAGCTTCAACACCAGCGCACGCTCCAGAGTAGGCGCCGTAGGAACCTGGCAATTCATGTCCGGTACAGCCAGGATCTTCGGCCTCAGCGTAGGTAGAAAAGTAGACGAACGCAAAGACTTCTACAAATCCACCATCGCCGCCGCCAAATACCTCAACGAATTGTATGACCGCTTCGGCGATTGGCTGCTCGTAGTAGCCGCATACAACTGCGGACCCGGTGGCGTTCTCAAAGCCATGAAAGTAAGCGGCCGCGAAGACTTCTGGGGTATGCAGTATTTCCTGCCCACAGAATCCCGCAACCACGTATACAAATTCGTCGCTACCGGTTATATCCTCGACAGATTCAACAACTTCTTCGGTGTAGGCGCCGCTGAAAATGCCGCTATGGCCATCGCCACAGAAGCTCCTAAAGCAGCTCTCACAGAAGATGAAATATACAGCACCGTAGAATTTAATATCAGCGGTAAGTATAAACTGGAAGCAATCGCTAAGAAACTGGACATGGAAGTGGCCGCACTCGACCACCTCAACCCAGGCTTCGCCAAAACAATGTCCGGCCCGGACAATAGCTATGATTTGCGGATACCACAGGAGAAGATGAAACTCTTCATGGCACAGAAAGAAGAAATACTGAAAGAGTCACTACAAATGACCCTCGACGACAAAGCCGTAGCAGCAGATAAATCTAAGTTCCCCCCACCAGCCAAACGTCCGGCTGTTAGCGAGAACACAAAGAAAACTACCGCTACCCACAGCCATAAGAGCAAGAAAACAACAAAGCATACCACTGCTGCCAGAAAAAAACGTAGCACGTCTGCTAAAAAGAAATAGGCAACGATCTGACAAATTTCAATAAGTGTCTGGGGCCGGCAGAAAAGGATACTCTCCTTTTATGTCGGCCCTGGTTTTTTTACCCCTCAAGATAAAAACACCAGCGTACGGGAACGAACATAAACATATCAAAATCGGACAATAGATCAGTAAGAAAGGAACGTAAAAGATTGATTATTAATATTAAATAATTTGGCACCCCCTTCGCTAACAAGAGCATATAAAGCAATGACCTATGTTCAGAAAATATTTGAACCAAATAAAGAAAAGTAAGGCTAAAACCCATATCAGCCTGGCCATATTAATAGCCACCATAGCTACCCTTACCACCCTGGGCACACAAAACGCTCAAGCCTATAGGGTGGCCGCCAGAAAAGAAGCCTGCACCGGCAGCAGCCATACATGGAATTCCGCTATCCCCGGGCATTTTGCCGTTATATGGCTCTCCCACATATTCGAAAAAACAGTCGACTACCTCTTCCGGGAAGGAAAAATAACATCCGGCTGCGCAGAAGACAAACAACCACCCGCATTCCCGTATCCGAATGCCATTAAAACAATCTCAAATAATTACCAGGCAGCTAATTCACTATAAAGAAGAACGGCTATGACTCATCTGCGCACTACCCAAGCGATCCACCAGATCCAGTAATGGCCCCGTCATAAAGGTAGTAGCTATTGCCATCAACACCAATATAGCAAAGATCTCAGGAGACAATATCCCCAGATCATAACCAATGTTCAGTACAATTAACTCCATCAACCCCCGCGTATTCATCAAAGCTCCAATAGCAAGCGCATCCGTCCAGTTTTGACCTACCAGCTTGGCCGTAATAGTACTGCCTCCTAACTTACCACCCACCGCTACCAGCATCACCAGCCCGAAAACAGTCCACAAATGCCCCTGGGATAATAATCCGATATGCGTCCTTAAACCAGTAAAAGCAAAAAAGATCGGTAACAACACCAACACACTGATGTCCTCCACCTTATCAGTCAACTTATGTTTGATCTCTACCTTATCAGGCATAATCACCCCGGCCAGGAATGCACCAAAAAGAGCATGTATACCTATGATCTCCGCGACACAGGCAGATGCCAGCAACACCAGGAAAATCAGCGAAATAACTGCCTTATCTCCTCCCTTGGCACTTAAACGCTGCTCCGTACGCTGTAACCATGGCTTCACCCATTTTATCATCGCCACCACAAATACCAGCGCCAATACAATCGTCACCGCCGCACTCCACAAACCACTGGCCTTTACAATCGCTACTACTACCGCCAGGATACACCAGGCCGTCACATCATCCGCCGCCGCACAGGTAATAGCCAGGATTCCCAATGGCGTACCTCCCAGCTTCCGCTCCTGCACAATACGCGCAAGCACCGGAAACGCCGTAATGCTCATCGCAATACCCATGAACAGCGAAAAAGATAAAAAGCTGACATTAGCCGGCGCAAACCGGTTGAATAAGAAATAAGAAAGCGTAATGCCCAGGAAAAATGGAAACACAATACTGACATGACTGATCATAATAGCATCATGCGCCTTCGTCTTCACCTGATGCGTATCCAACTCCATCCCGATCACAAACATGAAAAAGGTAAGCCCTATCTGACTCAGGAACTGTAACGAACTAAGCCCTTGCGACGGAAATAAAAAAGCGAATACATCCGGCGCCAGCCAGCCAAGTAAAGAAGGCCCCAAACAAATACCCGCCACCACTTCACCTACCACCGCCGGTTGACGTATAGTACCCGCCAGCCAACTGAAAAAGCGGGAGGCCAGCATGATCACGATTACCTGTATCAATAAAATACTAAGGGGATGTTTTACATTATCGAATAACTGACGCCAATTGAAAGAACCTCCCAAAAGAGTGGCATGGGATGGCGGCACTAACGCCTTAAAAGGCAAATGCTGCCCTTCCCTGATAATCCACCAGCTTAATCCGCCAAATACACCAATGATCAACAGGTACAGTAGTATTCTTCTATTCATAAGCAAACTTAATCAGTCGAAAAAATAGACAAAATATCCGGCAAAATTAAAATATCAAATTGTTACACCACCAACCACTTCTGCCATCCCGAATAATTTTTAGTGTGATATGACCCTTTTTTATTATTTTCGGGAACGTTCCCGGAATGAAAGAATGACCCGGATCATATCGTTACCCGATCGTCCAATCAACCAGTAAGCAACTGCCAATACAGTTATCACAACTATTAAATAGACCCACGTATGAAATGTAATCTCTACTCACATTATCTAAAGAGAGGCCTTTGCATATTAAGCCTCCTGACGGCAGCGGCGACCACCACCCGCGCCCAGAACGATGTCATGATGCAGGCCTTTTACTGGAATGTCCCCGTAAACGAAGCCGCCAAAAATGGCACCTGGTGGGATAACCTCCGCGGTAAAGCCGCAGAACTCAAATCAGCAGGCATCACCGGTATATGGGTACCCGCCCCCTCAAAAGGAAATTGGGGGATCACCGACATGGGATACGGCGTGTATGATCACTACGACCTGGGCAACTACCTGCAGAAAGGCTCCACCGAAACCCGCTTCGGCAGCAAACAGGAACTGGTCAATATGTTGAATGAAATGCATATCGCACCCCGCATAGACGTCTACGCCGATATCATCCTCAACCACGTCTATTCCGGAGATGAAAATGAAGAAGTTAACCCCGCCGTAAAAGCATATGTATTCGGCGAAGCACACAATGGCGCTAACACCGCCTTCCCTACCAATGAGGTGAAATGGGTAATCCCCAACGCACAACCCGGAGATTACTACATCCAGATCAAAGGATATAACCTCAACTGGGGAGCCGCAGAAAGCGAAAGAGGATACGACGTCAATATCAATTGGACAGGTGCACCAACAGTAGATAACAACTTCTGGGAATTTGAACCAAATAACGGAAATGGTCAAACGAATAACTTCCCGGGCTCCGGACATACCGTTCGCGCACACATCAGCAACACATCCGACATCGATGAGTTCAAAGTGACCGTCACAACAGCTGCCAACATCGTTATTAAACTGACCTCACGCAAAGAACTAAGCAACCCTTTCAAATGGGAATGGGCAGACCAAACCAATGGCTATTATCCAGTAGCAATTTGGTACAATACCGCTAACCTCGCCAGCACCACCCTGCAAGCAAGAACAAATACCGGCATCACCTATGTTAATCACACCGGAACAGGAGAACAAAACTACTCCTGGAACTACAGCCATTTTCATCCGTCCGATGCAAATGACTGGTTAGGTGGCCCAGGAAGCGATGAGATCATTACCAATACCAAGTTCTTCGGAAATGATTTTAATACCTTCAATACCACCGTACAATCCCGCCTGAAAACCTGGGGAGCATGGCTGGCCAGCACAATTGGCTTTGACGGTTTCCGCCTCGATTTTGTAAGAGGATACCAGGAGACATTCGCTGCCGATTGGATCAAGAACCTGCCCAAACTGAATAATAAACAACGTTTCATCGTAGGAGAATACTGGGGCTCCGGTTTCAGGATCAAAAACTGGGTAAATACCCTGAAAACAAATGGTGCCGTAGCAACAGGTTTTGACTTCCCGCTGAAGTCCACACTCACAGACATGTGTAATGGCACAGAGTCCAGCTATAATATGGCCTGGCTGAATAACGCAGGCCTCATACGCACCTCCGATGGTAATAACCTGCCAGATTCCTCCGTAGTAACCTTTGTCGACAATCATGACACCGGAAAAGAACACGATAAATGGGTCACCAAAGATTTTAGAATGGCATACGCCTACATGCTTACCCACCAGGGACGCCCTTGTATATTCTATCCGCATTACTATGGTGTTAAGCAGGAAGATGCCGCAAATGCAGCAGTATCAGTAACAGCCCCCGCTTCCCTTCGTACAGATATTAACACGTTGATCTATATACGTAAAACATACCTCGGCGGCGGACTGTCCGTATTGAGCCAAAGCGGCAATCCCGTACCTTCCGGTGATACCTATAATGTATACATTGCCCGCAGACAAGGCAACGGTACCAAAGGTGGCGGTATCGTTGTATTGAATAACCATGGCACCAATACAAAAGGGCTATGGATAGACTCCTCACCGGCCGGATATGAGAACCTCGCAGGAAAGAAACTGGTGAACGCCGCCAATGGCCAGGATACCGTGACCGTACAGGCGGATGGCCGCGTATTCCTGTCAGCTCCCGCCAGAGGATACAGAGTATATGTGAAAGCTACAGACTATGTAAATCCGCAAGCCCTGATGGTCAGCGCACAACCGGTAGAAGTAATGAATAAGGTAATGAACGATACCTATATCAAGGAGGGTGTTAGTATCTTCCCTAACCCAACCACCACCAGGGCTGATATCAACTTCCAGCTGAATAAACCTGCCGCCGTATCAGTGGCCATATTCGATATGTCTGGTAAAGAGATCACTACCTTGTATCGTGGTAACCGCGAAGCAGGAAGAGTAACCTTGAACTGGAACTGCTCCGCAGCACCCGCTGGCACCTATATCTGCCTGATTAAAGCAGACCAGGCCACCTTCAGGAAAATGATTATGGTAAGCAAGTAATAGCCTTATAAAAGTCACAAATGCAACAGCGGCTGTCCATCTGGATAGCCGCTGTTGCTTATCACTGCCGTATTCAATATCCCATTAGCAAGTTGACTTTATATCAACTGATCGAAGAATTGCCCGATTGCCCAGATGAACTATAGCATAGCCATAATGCCCGAAATGTTCATCAGACTTAGTTGTTAATCCTTCAATAATGGCGAAGACCGAAAAGATTAACATACCGGTTCCAAGTATAAAACATAATAAAATCAATAACTCAAAAAATTGTAACCATACCTGCTGAAAAGAAGATTGGCCCTAAAAGCTATAAACATTCCCATTATAATGTTTGCATAACCATAGTGATGTTCCATTCAGGAGAAGATGGAGCAGGTAGCAAATGATTTGTATTGGTTGATTACAATGGCCACAAATATGTGGTCAATCGTATGGTGACAGTTGCCATACCTCATTGTATTAGTAAGCTATAGCAGGGATAACTGATGTTAATGGTAAAGCAGATCGTATGTTGATTTTATAATTAATTGCCTGGCTGGGAATTTTTACAAAAGAAAAGACATGCTCAGTAGGTTATTTATCAGCGAGAATCCGGGAAAACTCGAAAGATAGGCAGCAGATAAGCCTTTGCTCCCATATGAGGTTAGAAAGATCTTATAATTTTTGCGGCGCTCTGTTGTAATAGAACTTCTCACTTTCTATAAGTCCGCCGTGCCAATGTTGTACAGATACCTGTGTCCGCTTACTTGATTTCGTCGTTTCCTTATTGGTGATTGTCATCTCCCATTCACTGAAAACTACATTTCTCTTTTCATCAATTGCCTGGTCTATCAGTATGCTGTGGATATCGAACATGTCAAGCAGCATTTTCTCGTATTCCATACAGGCATCTTTTCCTTTTCTTGGACCATCCTCATTTTCCTGCATCTGTACATCATGTGCATAGAATAACTCCATTGCCTTTAGCGTTTCATTGTTGGTAATAAGGTCATTCAGTGCACGTACGTTCTCTGGTAATGTAGTCATAGCGGAAAGTTACGATGAATAAGTGAATGAAAACGGCGACATTACCGGATTTCTGATGTAACAGATGGTAGATAGTGAAACAGCGGATGTAAACGCCAGTATCTTACTGACAGATACCGGGTTTCCAACTGGTTCCCGAACTCTTCCTCTCCATCACCCAACTGGCGCATGAAGTACCACAAAACAAAAACGGCAACAATACTTTCGTATCGTTGCCGTCTTCTTTCGTACCGCGTACGGGAATCGAACCCGTGATTCCTCCGTGAAAGGGAGGCGTCTTGACCCCTTGACCAACGCGGCGAATAAAATTTCGCCTGGAGCTCCGTTTGAATATTTCGATTTGAAAGGTTTTCTCCTTTGTACCGCGTACGGGAATCGAACCCGTGATTCCTCCGTGAAAGGGAGGCGTCTTGACCCCTTGACCAACGCGGCGGTTGTTTATTGGGATTGCAAAGGTAATACCTGTTTCCGTAATTCCAAAAAAAATTTACTTAACGCAAAATTCTATTGAAAAATAACACTATCGTGTGTAAATTCGCTACTCAATTTTTATCATCTCAAATCACAGTGTAAAATGGGTACTACTCTTAAAATTGGTATTAATGGTTTCGGTCGTATCGGCCGTTTGGTTTACCGCCAGATCTATAAAATGCCTGGAATCGATGTGGTGGCAATCAACGACCTGACCAGCCCCAAAGTTTTGGCACATCTGTTAAAGTACGATTCTGCCCAGGGTAGATTTGATGCCGAGGTTACACATACTGAAAATTCTATCTCTGTAAGTGGAGAAGAAGTTAAAATATACGCTCAAAAAGATCCTTCCCAGATTCCCTGGAAAGAACACGAAATCGACGTGGTGATCGAATGTACCGGCTTCTTTACCGACAAAGATAAAGCCGCCGCTCACATCACCGCTGGCGCTAAACGCGTAGTAATCTCCGCTCCGGCTACCGGCGACCTGAAAACCATCGTTTTCAATGTCAACCACGAAATCCTCGATGGTAGCGAAACAGTTATCTCCTGCGCTTCCTGCACCACTAACTGTCTCGCCCCAATGGCTAAAGTACTGAACGACAAATTCGGTATCGTTTCCGGCCTCATGACAACCATCCACGCATACACGAACGACCAGAATACCCTGGATGCTCCTCATGCTAAAGGTGACCTCCGCCGTGCCCGCGCCGCAGCCGCCAACATCGTGCCTAACAGCACAGGCGCCGCTAAAGCAATCGGCCTCGTTCTGCCAGATCTGAAAGGTAAACTCGATGGTAGCGCACAACGCGTTCCAACCATCACCGGCTCCCTCACAGAACTGACCTCCGTACTGAGCAAAAAAGTATCCGTAGAAGAAATCAACGCCGCTATGAAAGAAGCCGCTAACGAATCCTTCGGATACACAGAAGATGAAATCGTAAGCAGCGACATCATCGGTAGCCACTTCGGATCCCTGTTCGATGGTACACAAACCCGCGTACAAACAACCGGAGACCTCCAACTGGTAAAAACAGTTTCCTGGTACGATAACGAAATGAGCTACGTATCCCAGCTGGTACGTACCGTTAAATATTTCGCCGGCCTGATCAGCAAATAATGGCTGCCGCCAAGAAAAGGTGAAATGTGAAGACCGGTCTACCATTATATCGGTCCTCATATTTCACCTTTCGCTTTTAATCGCCTACCTACCTTTCACTTATCTCAAGCAATTACAATGAGCAAGTTCTCCAACTATAACTTTAAAGATAAAAAAGCCCTGATAAGGGTAGATTTCAACGTACCACTCAACGATGCATTCGACATCACCGACGATAATCGTATGCGCGCTGCCGTACCCACCATCAAAAAGATCCTCCAGGATGGCGGTGCCGTAATCCTCATGTCACACCTCGGAAGACCTAAAGATGGCCCTACCGACAAATACTCCCTCAAACACCTGGTAAATCACCTGGTAAAACTGCTCGACGGCGCCACCGTTAAATTCGCAGAAGACTGTATCGGCGAAGTAGCCGAAAAAGCAGCCGCCAACCTCCAAATGGGCGAAGTACTCCTCCTCGAAAACCTCCGCTTCCACAAACAGGAAGAGAAAGGGGAGGAAGCATTCGCAGAAGCCCTGTCCAAACTGGGAGATGTATACGTAAACGATGCATTCGGTACCGCCCACCGCGCACATGCCTCCACAGCCGTAATCGCTAAATTCTTCCCAGTAAACGAACGTATGTTCGGCCTGCTGATGGAAGCAGAAGTGAACAACGCCGAAAAAGTAATGCACAAAGCTGAAAAGCCATTCACTGCCATCCTCGGCGGCGCTAAAGTGAGCGATAAAATACTGATCATAGAAAACCTTATGGAGAGAGCCGACAATATCATCATCGGTGGTGGTATGGCCTACACCTTCCTCAAAGCCCAGGGCAAAGAGATCGGTAACTCCCTCTGTGAAAATGATAAACTGGAACTGGCCAAAGAGCTCCTCGAAAAAGCCAAAGCCAAAGGCGTACAGTTCTTATTACCCGTAGACTCCGTGGCCGCAGATAAATTTGCAGCAGATGCCGCTACCCAGGTAGTGTCAAATGATAACATCCCCGCCGGCTGGATGGGCCTCGATATCGCCGGGAAATCTATCACCCTCTTCGGGGAAGTGATCAGCAATTCTAAAACCATCCTCTGGAATGGCCCCATGGGCGTATTCGAAATGAAAGCCTTCCAGGGTGGCACCAAAGGCGTTGCAGATGCCATCGTAGCTGCTACCGCAAACGGCGCTTTCAGCCTCGTAGGGGGCGGAGACTCCGTAGCCGCCGTAAATCAGTTCGGACTGGCCGACAAAGTAAGCTACGTGTCCACCGGCGGTGGCGCCATGCTCGAATACTTTGAGGGCAAAGAACTGCCAGGTATCGCTGCCGTAAACGCTTAATAATTATATCCATAATATTAACAAGCCCTCCTGTATGTAATATGCAGGAGGGCTTGCTACTTTAGATAGAATAACCCCATATATACAGCCAATAGGAATTTTGTATATTGTATGTTGGGCGCACTGAACGCCGATCGCAGAAAACGTATGAATAAACTATTTAACCATCTCTATTTTCAGGTCGTTATCGCCATCTTCGTGGGTATCATCGCTGGACTCACCATACCGGGCATCGCCGGACCAGCCAAGCTATTGAGCGAAGTCTTTATCAACCTCATTAAAATGCTGATCGCCCCTATCATCTTCCTGACCATCGTCCTGGGTATCGCCCGTATGGGCGATATGAAAAAGGTCGGCAGGGTAGGAGGGAAGGCTATCCTATACTTTGAGATCATATCTACATTGGCCATCGTCATTGGCCTCATCGTCGCCAACGTCATAAAACCAGGACATGGCGTCGCCTTTTCTCATGTAGACGTCTCTAAAGTCGCCAAAATCAAAGAAGATGCCTCACATATAGACTGGTGGCAATTCGTGCTCCACCTCGTACCTTCCAACGCTATAGATGCCTTCGCTAAAGGAGATATCCTGCAGGTACTGGTATTCGCTATCCTGTTCGGATACGGCCTCACCCACATGAAAGATAAAGGACAGGCCCTCCTCCAAACCTTCGACAGACTATCAGAGGTGTTTTTCAACGTACTGAAACTGGTGATGAAATTAGCCCCTCTCGGCGCTTTCGGTGGCATGGCTTATACCATCAGCACGTACGGTGCCGCCGCACTGATACCATTGCTCAAATTGATGCTTTGCGTATATCTCACCATGTTCCTCTTCATTACCCTGGTACTCGGAACTGTCGCCTACATCTATAAATTTAGCCTATGGCACTACCTGAAGTTCATCCGCCATGAAATACTACTGGTACTCGGAACCTCGTCCTCCGAGTCCGCATTACCGGGCATCATGGAACGCCTGGAACAGTATGGCTGCAGCCGCTCTGTCGTAGGACTGGTCATACCCGCCGGCTACTCCTTCAACCTCGATGGTACCAGCATATACCTCTCCATGTCCGTCATCTTCCTGGCCCAGGTATTTAATGTAGACCTGACACTGGAACAACAACTATCCGTTATCGCCATCCTCATGGTCACCTCCAAAGGCGCCGCTGGTATCACCGGCAGTGGCTTTATAGTACTGGCATCTACCTTGTCCATCATCAAAGTAATACCGGTAGAAGGCCTCGCCATCCTCATCGGCGTAGATCGCTTTATGTCGGAAGCAAGAGCGATTACCAACCTGATCGGCAACGGAGTCGCTACCATCGTCGTCGCAAAAAGTGAAGGCGAATTCAATAAACCAGCTTCCCCAAACACATTCACTGACATATAAAATTTAATTCGTTATGAAAACGCTGTTTATCTCACTACTGCTTATGTCCGGAGCAATAGCCGCCACCGCCCAGGATGAAAGCCCCTCCCTGAACAAACAATGGGCCACCGACACCAACACGGTGAAAGTGCCGGAATCAGTATTATTCGACGCTAAACGTAATGTACTGTTCGTCTCCTGCATAGGTATAGGTAGCCCCGACGCAAAAGATGCCAATGGCTATATCGCCCAACTAAGCCCCGATGGCAAAACCATCAACGCTAAATGGGTGACCGGCCTGAATTCTCCCAAAGGGCTCGGCCGCTATAAAAACAAATTGTATGTTGCTGATCAGACCGAACTGGTAGAGATCGACATCGCCAAAGCCGCTATCGTAAAACACTACCCCATCGATAGCAGCCGGTTCCTCAATGACATCACCATCGATGCTAAAGGCATTGTCTATGTCTCCGACTCCCACACCAAAAAAATACATCAGCTGAAAGATGGTAAAATAACCACCATTATAGAAGGCCTCAAAGGCCCTAACGGATTACTGGCAACACCAGATGCCTTTTACATCCTGGATGCCGGCGACGTATGTACCTGGGAAAAAGATGGATCAGTAAAACGCATCCTGAACATAGCTAAAGGAACCGATGGCATAGAAAAAGTAAAAGGCCAGGAATTCATCGTATCCTGCTGGGGTGGCGAAGTCTATTACGTAGACCTGGCCAAACAAACAGCAAAAAAACTGCTGGATACCAAAGCCGAAAAAAGCAATACCGCAGATATCGGATACGATCCCCAAAAGAAGATCGTTTTCATACCCACCTTCTATGCCAGCAGCGTAGTCGCCTACCAACTTAAATAATACTATCAGAAACAATAAACCGTCCCGGGATAAAGCACATTATTGCACTTTATCCTGGGACATTTTTTATATTGCACACTGTACCAGTCAATTATCTTTGTTCCAGATTTTATTCCTTTCTGACTAACTCGCTTTGGAGCGGCGCTGCCTTATAGAATGATTGCAAAATGTGCTCATTACCCATTGCCCTTGTGGAAATACTTTTACAGGTACATTACCACCTTATGCCTGCTACTGAGCACCTGTTGCTATACACATGCCCAGACCTGGCCAGTCACCACCTATAACATCCACTCCTACGCCTTCCGGCACCTGAGTATCAAAGACGGTCTGGCTAGCAATCACGTTTCCGCTATCCTGCAAGATAGAAGAGGCTTTATCTGGATCGCCAATACCGCCCTGCAACGTTATGATGGTAGCAACCTCGTGACCGTCGCCTCCTTCGATCGCGTCCCCGGCTCCATCTATTATGACGACATCTGCCTCTGCGAAGACCGGAAAGGCCGCATCTGGATCGGTGCACCCGACTACGTTAGAGTATACGATCCCGTTACCGCTACACTCCGGGCCATAAAAATGGATATCATCCCCGAAGAACAAAGCAACCTCCGCTGCAGCCGTATCATAGAAGATCATACCGGTACTATCTGGGTCACCACCCATGAAGGCCTCCTGCGACTCGACGAAAACTCCGGCCACCTGCAAAAAGCAGCCATGATACCAGAAGATATCCGCCGCCAGATGAACAGCGCCATCATGGAAGATGAACATGGCAACCTCTGGATCAGTGGCAACAAAGGGATATTCATGCTGGATAAAGATCGCAAAAGCATCTATAGCAAAGCAAACAATCCCGCACGCCATCCCCTGCTGGAAGTAGCCGCCAGCGTAAAAAAAATATACCTGGACAGCCGTCGTAATATCTGGGCCGCCGCCCGCAACGATGTCTTATATGCCTACGACCAGCAAGAAAAACAACTGGATACCTTCCTCTTCCCGGCGCCTCCTAATATGCCGGGAGATAACCAGCTGGAACGCGTCTTCGATATCACCGAAGACATGTATGGTAACATCTGGGTAGCTACCGAATTAAGCGGCATCTATCGCTATGATATCATCAGCCGTAAGTTCGGAAGTAATATCAGAGCCAACAATGCCGACGACCTCGGCCTTCACTACGACTACGAAACCAACTGCTTCCTTAACGACCGCGACGGACACCTCTGGATAGGCACCGATATCGGTATCAACATCCTCAGCGTTCACAATACCATGTTCCAGGTACTGGATCAACGTACCGCTTTCATCGGCACCAAAGAACACCTGCCGCGCGCAGAAGTAACCGGCCTGTTCCAGGCCAGCAATGGCGACATATACGCAGGCTACTGGGGAAAAGGAATGAGCTGGTTCAACGAACAGCTGCAGCTCAAACGTAACTTCCAGTTCACCGGCCGTGAGTCGGCTACCAGCCTGCCAGAAGAACGTAGCCTCGTGTGGAGCTTCGCAGAAACCAAAGATGGCAAAGTACTCGTAGGACAGGAAAATGGACTCCTCTCTGTCTTCGATCCGGCCAAAGGACTATTCACCGTACATCATCACCCCAACAAATTCCACGACCAGACCTTACTCAACATGGACGTCGTCAACGATACACTCGTATGGATAGGCCTCTATAAAAGAGGATTGGTCCGATGGAACCCGCAGAACAATATGTTCACCGCCTATCCCGAACTGATCACCGCCCTACATAGGCCCACATCCGTAATGGATATCATCCCCGCTGGCGATTCCTCACTATGGCTCGCTACCAGCACCTCCGGCCTCATTCTTTTCAATCGCTATACCCACGCCATTACAGATCGTACCACCTTTAAAAATGATTCCTGGAATATATCCAATGTAACCTGCCTCTACCGGTTCGATGATAGCACCCTCGTAGCAGGTACCGATCATGGCCTGTGGATATATAATACCAAAAGGAAACAATACCAGGCGCTAAAAGTAAATGGAAGACTGTTCGACGAATGGGTACTCAGCATACAGTCCAATGGAAAAGATAAACTGTGGTTTACCACCCAATACGGATTCTACCGATTCAATCGCAAAGATTTCCGGCTGGAAACTTTTGTACAGTCAGACGATATCATCGACAACGATCGTAAAGTAAGAAGGTACATCACCAGCCTCAGAAATGGACACCTCCTCGTAGGCGCCTCCGATCACTTTATGGCCTTCGATACCTCCGTATTAATGGTAGCCGCACCTCCGCCCGATGTCACCATATTAAGTATGAAGGCAATGGATAGCACCATCAACATCGATGCCGCTCCCAACGCCTATCGTAATGTATCCTTGAGCTATAAACAGAACTTCATCAGCATCGAATTCAAAAGCCTGCAATACCACCACGAAAAATTGCGCTACTTCTACCAGCTGGAAGGCGTAGACGAAAACTGGGTCAACGCAGAAGGCCTTTTGATAGCCAGGTATACTAACTTACCCCCCGGCAGCTACACCTTTAAAGTAAGAAGTGTCAACTCCGCTGGTACTTTCTCCCAACACATCACCGAAATAAGAATCAATATACGCCCCGCCTTCTGGCAGACAGCCTGGTTCAAATTATTATGTTTCCTGGGTGCTATGGGACTCGCATATCTCTATTTCCGCATGCGCATCTATTATGTGAAGAAAGAAGAAAAGAGAAGAGCCGCCATTCAACAACAAATGGCACAACTGGAAATGAAAGCACTGAGAGCACAGATGAACCCGCACTTCATCTTCAACGCCCTCAACTCCATACAGACCTTCATGATGAAAAGCCAGACCGAAGAAGCATTGGCCTATCTCGGCCGCTTCGCCAGGCTGATAAGGAACGTACTCGATAACTCCTCCCTCAACAGTATCCCCATATCAAAAGAGGTCGATATGCTGGAAAACTATATGGAACTGGAAAAACTACGCTTCACAGATCAATTCGAATACACCATAGAAGTAGACCCCGAACTGGATGCAGACTTCGTAGAAATACCCAGCATGCTCATACAGCCGTTCATCGAAAATGCTATCTGGCACGGACTGCTACACAAAAAAGAAAAAGGAAAACTATTACTCGCATTCCGTAAAATAAATGATCGCATACTATGCATCATTGAAGATAACGGACTGGGAAGAGAACGCTCACAGGCAATAAAACAGATGAGCGGACACACCCACCACTCAAGAGGATTACAAATTACAAGGGATCGCCTGTCTATCTATAACAACCGGTACAACATGGATGCCTCCTTTGATATTCAAGACCTCTACGATGAAAATGGAAATGCACTGGGTACCCGGATCAACTTGTGGTTCCCACTCATAGAAGAATAAAAAAGGCGAAGGCCCGGCTGCATATACAACCGGACCTTCGCCTTTTTTTATTTAATAGCAATCAGGTAAGTCCTATCTCATAATGCCTGTCTGGTATCTCTACATCATGATAACCCTTCTTCACCAGCCAGCTTTTAAATATCTGCTGCACATCATACTCTCCATGTACCAGGAATAATTTTTTTACACCACGGGTATCCTGACAGGATAACCATTGACTCAGATCTTCATAATCTCCGTGAGCACTCATAGACCGGATCACACCTACCGATGCCTTCACCTCGTGACGCGTGCCGTATATAGATACCTCTTTGGCACCTCTCATCAGCCTGCCTCCTAATGACTGAGGCTCGCAATAACCGACAATAAGAATGGTATTGCGCGGCTGATCGATATTGTTGGCAATATGGTGTTTTACACGGCCCGCTTCCGCCATCCCTGAAGCAGAGATTATCACACATGGCTCCTTGCGGAAGTTAAGCGCTTTCGAT
This sequence comes from Chitinophaga pendula, assembly GCF_020386615.1. Lineage (NCBI taxonomy): Bacteria > Pseudomonadati > Bacteroidota > Chitinophagia > Chitinophagales > Chitinophagaceae > Chitinophaga > Chitinophaga pendula. The sequence continues at coordinate 5,597,434 of NZ_CP077769.1, read as the reverse complement.
TCATCAACGCTCCGTATGTAATGCAGACCAGGAAAATCAAAAGGATCACTATCCGTCTCCAGCAGCTTCGAAATGGTTTTGTTAAAACACTCAGGATGACTCTTAACTACCTCCGTTGCCTCCATAGACAAAGGACTGTCTACGAAAATAGGCACCTTAGGTAACCTGCCTTCCAGCTCCGCCTGGTTCAAAGAATATAATAGCTCCTGCGTACGACCTACGCTGAATGCCGGGATGATCAATTTACCTCGCTTGCCAATGCAGGTATCTTGGATATGTTGGATCAGCGCAGCATCAGATGGCGCCGCCTCAGCATGCAACGTACTGCCATAGGTCGACTCCATAATGATGAAATCCGATTGCGGAAAAGGAGCTGGTGAACGTAATATTGCATCCCCATAACGACCGATATCACCGCTGAAAGTAACCTGTTGCGTCTTGCCATTTTCTGTAATCCGCAGATGAACAGCTGCACTGCCGATGATATGTCCCGCATCAGTGAACAATATCTCCACCCCGTCCATAATTTTCGTCCATACCTGGTATTTGATGGCCTTCAGCCGCGTTACCGCCCGTTTTGCATCTTCTACCGTATAAAGCGGCGCAATAGCAGGTAACCCTTCCTTCGCCCGCTTCTTGTTGGTGAACTTGATATCGTCTTCCTGTATCTCGGCAGAGTCCATTAGCAATATCTCTGTAAGATCCCGCGTAGCAGGTGTACAATAAATAGTACCCCGGTAACCCATACCCACCAGCCGCGGTATCAGACCAGAATGGTCAATATGCGCATGCGACAGCAGCATCACGTCCACCTCCGTAGGATCAAATCCAAAATCGTGGTTCAACGCATCCGTTTCCCTGCCCATACCCTGGAACATTCCACAGTCTAGTAGTATCTTCTTGCCGTTCTTTAGTGTGATCAAATGTTTGGAACCCGTAACAGTGCGGGCCGCCCCGTGAAATGCTATCTTCATAGTGGTGTATTATGGAACTGTAATTACGATTTGCTCTTTGCTTTAAAAGACCACGTCACAGCAAACGACGCAATTAATGTGCCGTCTTCCGATTTACCATGACTGTTTACAACGATACTCACCGCTTGCTGCGTAGCAATAGCCGTCGCTATCGCATCACGGATAGCAATACCCTCATCACAGGTAAAGTAAGTACGCCCAACCGCCTTCTTGTGAAAACTTGCCTGCAACCCCGTCACCAGCATAGACACCTGCACCGGCGCACTCTGTATGTAAAGCATCGCCAGCAATCCTGTGCTTAGCTCCGCCGCCATCGCCAGACAAGCAAAATAAGTACTGCGAAAAGGATTCTGAGATAACCACTTGTAAGGCACCGATGTCGTAGCCCCATCCCGCTGCACACGCCGCACACGTACACCGGCAATATACGCCGAAGGCAACTTGCTGAACATAAACAAGGAAAACTTCAACGGATGAGACACCATCCGGAGAAAACGCTCGATCCGGCTCTCAGAAAAATTTGCAGACGAAATAGCAGTAGACATAAGCACTCAATTATTGTTGCGTATAATGTACAGGATCTAAAGCAGTAGGAGACCATTGCTTGAAAAACGCCAGTATCTTCTCCCTATCATAAGAACTGCCGGACTCCAGCAAACCGCTGTTCTGCGTATGCAAACGCGTACCCTTGCCATCCAGTACCACTAACACCGGAAACCCAAACCGCTGCGGGAATCCCAATTGCTTCAATACCGGCAGATTCTGATTCTCTTTACTGTAATTAAGATGATACACCACATAATTGCTGTCCAGGTAACCCTTCAGATTACTATCATCCTCTATAAACTTGTGCAACCGCTTACACCAAATACACCAGTTACCGCCAATCTGTAATAACACATGTTTCTTTTCCTTCGCAGCCTGCTGCGTAGCCTTCTTGATATCCGCCGCCGCATTCGCAGCCGGGTTATAAAGATTAAACGTAGCAGATGTCTGCGCCGCCGCCGTCGCCACAGGCTGCTGTTGTGCATAGGTGGCCGGAATAGCCAGTGTCAAACCTAATACAAGGGTGCCTAAGAACTTCATCTTTAGTCGGTTTTTGATCTGATAATGATAATAATAGCACATCCCTAACCTGTATAGCCGCAGGTTGGAATACCGAATGTAAGTAAATGTGGGGAGAATATATGCCAGCAGCAGACAGAACCGCTAGGATAAATGCAATACGTAAGCATGCGTGTCCCGCTGAGCATTCACCTGCTCACTGCCAGGTGCCGCCGCTACAGGGATGTTTTTAAGCTGCGCATTTAGCATCACAGCATTCGTATTGTCGGATAATTGTAAGGCAATGATATGCCGCACCTGCTCCGCCAGCACCGCATCATAGATCGGAAAACATACCTCAATGCGCCGGTGTAAATTGCGATTCATCCAGTCCGCCGATCCCATAAAGGTCTCCGGCATCCCATTGTTGTGAAAGATAAATATACGCGCATGCTCCAGAAAACGGTCCACAATACGCCTTACACGTATGTTACCACTCTCCGGCTGCTCCGGTTGCAGACAACAGATACTACGAACGATCAGGTCCACCTGCACACCCGCCTGACTGGCAGCATACAGCTTCGCAATCATCTGCTGCTCCTGCAGATTATTCAGCTTGATGATAATATGTGCCGGACGCCCCGCCTTCGCATGCTCAACCTCCCGGTCTATCAACGCACTGAACCGGTCCACCAGGTTGAACTGAGCCACCAACAGATGCCGGAAAGGCAGAAATTGATACGCCAACGGCTGCTCCCTGGTCTGCAGGTAAATGAATAACAACTCCATCTCCTGCGTAATACCACCGTGAGAGGTCAACAACACATGATCCGTATAAAATCTCGCCGTATTCTCATTGAAATTACCCGTAGCCATCAGGCTCAGATAATCATAGTGATAGCCCCGCCTCCGCTTTACAAGCGCAATCTTCGCATGCACCTTCAACCCCGGGATACTATACACGATCTTCACCCCGGCCTCCTTCATTTGCTTAGACCATCGGATGTTATTGGCTTCGTCAAATCGCGCTTTCAATTCCACAAATACTGTCACCTGCTTCCCGTTTTTAGCAGCACTGATAAGTGCATGCGCAATCTGAGAACCTGCCGCAATACGATACAACGTTACATAAATCTCCTGCACATCAGGATCGATCGCCGCTTCATTAAAGAATCGAAGTATATAGTCATAACGCTGATAAGGGATATGCAATAACACATCCCGCTCCAGCACCAGGTCCAGTAAACTGGGCGCCTCATCCAACGCCGTCACCCGGGCCGCCGGCAACGAAGGATACGTCATCCCGATAGTAGATGCCGGCATCGGCAGATCAGCCAGGTCCTTCAGATTGTGATAACGACCGCCTTGTACCATCTCCTGCGGCAACACCTCGAAATAAGCCGCCAGCCATTGCTGCACCGGTAAGGGCATCTTAGCGTCAAATAGAAAACGGGTCGGAATACCCAACTCCCGTTTGGCAATCATCGTCTCCACCTGCTCCAGCACGTCGCCCTTCAATTCATCCATATCCGCTTCCGCATCCCGCGTGATCTTGATACTATAACTCCCGCTGACAGTATACCCCGGAAATACATAAGACAAATAATCCCTGACAATATCATCTAGCAATGCCACATATGTCACGTCATCTTCCGAGGGCAACTTGATAAATCGTGGCAATTGATCACTGGGAATATTCACAACAGCATGTAATAAGCCTTGTGCATCTCCCGGCGCCTGCATACACACCACCAGGTACAACGCATTATTCTCAAGAAAAACACGCTGACCAGGTTGAGATTGCAACCATACCGGATGCAGATAAGCTAACACCCGCGTTAAAAAATACGCCTTCGTAAAAGCATGATGCTTCAGATGTATAGCCTCATTATAGTACAAATGCAATTTCCGCTGCCGTAACTCAGGCAGTAACTGCGTACTCAATATACTACCAAACTCCTGCTGTTGCTGACTGATCATCAACTGTACCTGCGTAAGCGTATCTCTCGTAAGCGTCTCATCGCCGGACGCACTGGCATCCTTGTCCAGCAAACGGTTCACAGCAATTATAGCCGGCATCCTCACCCGGAAGAACTCATCCAGATTGGAAGAAAAGATAGAAAGAAATCGCACCCGCTCAAACAAAGGCACCCGCTCATCACGAGCCATAGTAAGCACCCGGTAATTGAACGAAAGCCAACTGAGATCACGGTTGTATAATGGAATACCTGTAGATGCCATGTGGTCGATAGAATAAGAGAATAGTAGAATAAATGCAGCTAGTCCTTGATAGGAAAGAAAATAACAGCGATCGTAAACGCCAGCACTGAAATAACAAGCCCGAACATAAACACATTATACGCAATACGCAATAACCGGTACTTGCGCCCTAACACCACTCCCAAGTGATAAATATCCTGTATCATACTCCCATAAAGATAATTGGCGTCCTGCATCATCTCCTTCATACCCCAGTCATAATCTTTCAACGCCATCTCATGAAAGTTACCAAAGAACAACAGGTTCGTACGCTTCTCACGTATATCGTCCTGCGTAAAACGACCATTGGTGACATTCGGACGCGTCGCCAGCACCGCAAAGATGATCGTCGTCACACTCGTACATAGAAATATAATAGCCGGAATCACCAGGTTGGGATTGTCCTCCAGCTTTCTCAACAACACCGACAGGATAATCGAAATGATGATCGAATTCACCGAGATCATAATGTTGGCCTTACTGTCTGCCATCGAACTAAGCCGTATATGATTGGAAGACGTAGTGCGGAACATCGTCTCAATACCTCGCTCCGGTTTTTTCTCTTTATCTTTTTTCTTGTCTTTTTTACCTTTTTTCCCCTCCTTACCCAATGTCATCAGCTGTGTCGCCGCCGGCACAGCCGCTAATGCCTCAGCGCTTACTACCGTCGGCAGGTTCGCAGAAGAAACCTCTGCAGTAGCAGCCTTTTGCTTCTCCAGCTTGTTACGTAACCGGTCCATATTTTCCTCCTTCTGCTGCTTCAATAACGCCTGCGCATAAGTAGTGTGGTAACGGTGCTGCTCCATAAACAACAACGTCGTCTCCGTCCACGTCGCAGAAGATATCTCCTTGCCAGCTACCATCTCCGCTTCCTTCCGTAACAACTTATTACGGTCCTTAAAGGCAGGCGATCCCAGGTGAAACAAATCCGCATCACAGGTGATCTGCTCGATCAGGTTAGTCGGCACCTGTGGCATACGGGTCGCCAGTATACAGCCAGATACTTTCTCTTGCAATGCCTCAGCAACACCTTGTTGTCGTAAAAAGCTCACAGCAGCTTCCGCACCCCGCTCCTCATGCTGCTGCCCCGGCCCCGATAAATAACCAATGTCGTGAAACCACGCCGCCACATATACCGCCTCCAGATCATCCCCCTCAAGATGATAATGCGCCGCTATCTGCGACGTCGCCTGTACCACCTGCCGGGTATGTATTAGATTGTGGTATATGAGCCTAGGATGTGGATGCTGCTGATACTGCGCCTCTACGAATTGTTGCGCCGCATCAATAATTTTACCTGTTTGCATAACCGATCATTGAAAAAACAAAGATGTGTAGGAGCAAGATACAGCATTTTTAAGTTAATTTTACTGTAGACAATAACTGTTAAGCGTATGCGTTATCTGGCTCTTCTGCTGATTATCATCCTCTCCTGTAATGCTAGTTCCGAACAGGAAAAAAAACAACCCTCCACCCCAAAAGGTTATCAGCTGCAAGACCCCCAACGTTTCCGCGTACGTGAGTCCATGCAGGAAATATCAGGACTGGTACTCGATCCCGACGAAAACAATATATACGCAATCAACGACGAAGAAGGCCGCATCTATAAAATTGACCTCTCCGCAGATGAACCATACCCATACTGGAAATTCGGCCGCTCCGGCGATTATGAAGATATCGTTAAAACATATAAGGGTTGGATGGTGTTAAAGAGTAACGGCACCCTCTATCACGTACATAATATGTTCACAGATAGCACCTCATCCTCCGAATACAAACTATCCATCCCGGGCAAACAAGAGTTCGAATCTGCCTACATAGACTCCTCCGGCCAGGGCGTCATCCTCCTCTGCAAAAACTGTGAAGACGATAAAAAGAAAGGAGTCACCAGCGCATACCGCTTCGATCTCAACAGCATGCAATACGACCCTGCTCCCGTATTCCAGCTCTCACTCGACGACATCTCCCGCCTCGCAGGCAGAGAAATCAAACACTTCAGACCCTCCGCCGCAACCATTCATCCTATCGATAAAAGACTGTATATCATCTCCAACGTTAATCACATGTTGGTAATAGCCACCCAACAGGGAAAAGTATTGGAAACATATCCCTTTAAGAACAAACTGTTCCTGCAACCCGAAGGGATATATTTCGCCAAAAATGGAGATATGTATATCTCCAATGAAGCAGGAGAAGGCACCGCCAATATCCTGAAATTCGTCTACAAGCCATAACTGTGAATATATGTTCATCATCCGCAAGGCAATACTGCTGGCCTTCCTGTCATGGGGCTGGCAGACAGTAACTGCACAATCAAATACAGATAGCGTAGTACAACGTATCATCCTCATCGGCGACGCCGGAGAACTACACCATGATGGTAAAAATCCGGTAATAGATGCCGTACGCAACCGCTACAACCTACAGGAAGACAAAAATACCGTCCTCTTTCTAGGCGATAACGTATATCCCCTCGGACTGCCAGATGCCTCCGCCAGGTCATTCCCACATGCTAAAGAAATACTCGACTACCAAGCCAATCTCGTACGAGATACCAAAGCACAAGCCTACTTCATACCGGGCAATCATGACTGGCTCAAATCAAAACCTGGTGGATGGCAAACCATCCGCCAGCAACAACGATACCTGGATTCCCTCAACCTGCCTAACGTCCGCATGCTCCCGCAAGATGGATGCCCAGGCCCCGAAGAAATAGCCGTCGGCAAAAATATCACCGTCGTGATAATGGATACCGAATGGTGGCTATTCCCTTACGAAAAACCAGGGCTTACTTCCTCCTGCGACTGCAAAACAAAAGAAGATGTCCTGGCCGCACTCTCCGATATCGTCATCCGCAATCAGGATAAAATACTCATCTTCGCCGCTCACCACCCGCTTAGAAGCTATGGCATTCATGGTGGATACTATACCTTCAAACAACATATATTCCCCCTCACCGATCTTAAACCTTCACTATATATCCCGCTGCCGGTAATAGGTTCTATATACCCGCTCGCAAGAGGCGTATTCGGTACTCCCGAAGACCTCCCACATCCCCTCTATCAACAAATGATCAAAGGAATAGAAGAAGCCTTCAAACCTCATGGTCCCATGGTATATGTCTCCGGTCATGATCACTCCCTGCAGTTCATCCGCGACGGACAAAATGCCTACGTCATCAGCGGCAGCGGCGCCAAAGACACCCGCGTAAAAAAAGGTCGTAAATCACAGTTCGCCTCCAAAGAAAATGGATACGCCGCCCTCGAACTCCTCCAAGATGGCACCCTCCGCGTACAATACTACCTGGCACAACAAGACACACCCGCTTTCACCTCCCGGTTACTCAGCTTGCAGGATATCCGCAAACAGGTCGCCGCCAGCATCACCCCGGCAAAAACACTACCGCCGGTAATACACATGCCGATAGATCCACAGTACGAAAAAGTAGGTCGCTTCCACCGGTTCCTCCTCGGAAACAACTACCGCAACGTATGGGCCACTCCCATGAACTTCCCCGTAATAGATCTGCAAAAAGAAAAAGGTGGCTTGAAGATCCTCAAAAGAGGAGGTGGTAAACAAACCCGCAGCCTGCGCCTCGAAGATAGCACCGGCCGTGAATGGGTACTCCGGTCCCTCAAAAAATATCCGGACGAAGCAGTACCGGAAGAACTGAGAGAGACCATCGCCAAAGATGTCGTGCAAGACCAGATATCCGCCGCCAACCCATACGCCCCTCTCCCCATACCCATACTGGCCGACGCAGTAGGCGTACCCCATGCAAATCCTACTATGGTATTCCTGCCCGCAGACACGTCACTCGGCATATACCGCCAAAGCTTCGGCAACGACGTATACCTGTTCGAAGAAAGAGAACCCGTCACCAGCAAAACATACAACACCGAAAAAGTCCTCGACCAGATCAATGGCGACAACGATAATACCGTTCACCAGAAAGCCGTACTGCGCGCCCGCCTCCTGGATATATTCATTGCCGACTGGGACCGTCACGAAGACCAATGGCGATGGTACGCCGACAAACACAAAAAACAAAAAGAGTTCTATCCGATCCCTCGCGACCGCGATCAGGCTTTCTTTGTCAACGAAGGATTCATCTCCCGCCAGGCATCAAGACCATGGCTGCTACCCAAGTTCCAGGGCTTCCGCGAAAAAATACCTTACATACAGGGATACAACTTCAACGCACGGCACTTCGACAGATCCTTCCTCAACGAACTCGACGAAAAACAATGGCAGACAGATGTCCGCCAGTTCCTAACAGCAATATCCGATAGCGTACTCCAAACCGCCGTTAACCGCTTCCCCGATACCATCCGGCACCTCGTCGGCGAGCGTACCCTCCGCGTTCTCAAAGCAAGAAGAGACATCCTCGAAAGAGAAGCCATGAAATACTATCGATTCCTCTCACGCGAAGTAGACGTAACCGGCACAGAGAAAAATGAGCTGTTCAACATAGAAAGACTGCCCGAAGGAAAACTCGCAGTCAACGTATATAAGATCAGCAAAAAAGGAGAAACAGAACAACGCATCTACTCCCGTACCTTCGACCCCGCCGTAACAAAAGAAATACGCTTCTACGGCCTCGGCGGAGAAGATAGATTCCAGCTCTCCGGCACACACCCTTCTCCTCTGCGCATCCGCCTTATCGGTGGTAAAGACGCAGATACCTATACAGAAACCGGTAACGCCCACGGTGGCAAAAGAGTCCATATCTACGACCTGAAAAATGGAAAAGATAGCTTCCTCCTCAATGGCGCTAGAGAAAGACTCTCCTCCAACCCCGGCGTCATACAATACAACCGCAGGGCATTCAAATACAATAAAACTATGCCTCTCATCACCGCTGGCTTCAACCGCGATGATGGCATCCTGCTCGGCCTGGGAGTACAACACATCGGCCAGGGATTCCGCAAAGAACCCTTCGCCGTCAAACATACCTTTACCGCCAGCCACGCCCTCGCCACTCGCGCATTCCAGTTCCGCTATCAGGGCGAATTCACCGACGTATTCGGTAAAACAGATGTGCTCCTCTTCGCGAGCGCACGTGCTCCTCACAATACCATCAACTTCTTCGGACAGGGCAACGAAACCGTATTCGATAAAAGCAATGGAAAAAATATCAGCTACTACCGCGCCAGGTACAACCTCTTCAACGTAGAAGCACTCCTCAAATCAAAACTAGCAACACATATATCCCTCGCATACGGACCAACGTTTAATTACTACGCACTGGATAAAGATGAAAATCAGGGCCGCTTCGTCACCAATTTCAAAACAAATGGTCTCGACTCCCTCACCGTCTTCCGCGATAAATACTACGCCGGCCTCCGCCTCGCCCTCCAGGTAGATACCCGCAACAGCCAGGTATTACCTTCCCGCGGCGTCTTCTGGACCACATCCCTACTAGGCAACCAGGGCCTGAATGAAGAAAAGAGAAACTACATGCAGCTCCAGACCGACCTGAGCTTCTTCACCAGCTTCCGCATACCAGCCAGCGTAGTCATCATCAGCCGCTTCGGCGGCGGCGTACAGTGGGGTAACCCCGAATACTTCCAGGGCATGATGCTCGGCGGTATTCAACACCTCCGCGGATACCGCAACTACCGCTTCAATGGCACCAGCATGGTATACAACAACATGGAAGCCCGTATCAAACTCCTCAAGTTCAAGTCATACCTCTTCCCGGCTACCGTCGGCCTCATCGCCTTCAACGACGTCGGCCGCGTATGGCAAAAAGGAGAAACCTCCCACGAATGGCATGATGGATACGGCGGCGGCCTCTATTTCGTGCCGCTCGATATGTTCATGATCACCGCCGTAGTAGGCCACTCCAAAGAAGAAACACTGCCATACATCACATTGGGCTGGCGATTCTAGCTATTTAATCACCCATCATACAGGCTGTCTGCCAATAGGTAGACAGCCTTTTTTATATAACACCTAACAGGTTGATTATCTGCTTGTAGGGGTTTTTTTATTAATTGTATGTATCTGATTGTTATTTGTTTAAGTGCTCAGGTCCACCTCTCCTGTATCATTCGTTTAATCATCCTGTATCACTCGTATAAGCATTGTATAGCTGGCTCCCTGTAAATCAATCACATATAAAAGGGGGTTATCCCTTATGGAATAACCCCCTCTATGGTAGCGTATCTGGATGATGGTTATCAGCTCTTCACCTTCACACGTAGCGCCTTAAGACCACTCACACCTTGCAAATCTTCCAGCTCCAGCGTCTCAACACCCTCCTGCAGTACACCCTTGTTCTGTAAGAACGTAATGTACTTCAGGTACTCCTCCATCTCACGTACATAAGCATATACAATAGAGATCGTCCCCGGCTGCGTCAGCCGCTGTCCCGTCTCTTTCACATGTACCTTATCAATACGTTTTTTGATGATCTCATAACGGATATTATAAGCACCCTCCACATCAAAACGACGTTCATCATTACGGAAACTGATATCAATAGGATTACTATGCGCAAGGATCAACTGCGTAGTCTGCAATGGCACCTTCAACTCCGGCTGCAGACGATGGGTCAGTTTAGCTATCTCCGCCATGGAAGATACCTGCCACAACCGAAGATTACGCAGATACAACATATCAAACTGCCGGTCACAGGAAATAGACTGCCCGATGTAAATATTATATTCCACCCCATCCGTACGGTACTTCTCAAAATAACAGGGGAACGAAAGCTGTATCTGGTCCTTCTCCTTATCGAAGAATTGACCCAATACCGTATTGATCCTGGCCAGACTCTCTTCATACTCCTGCCGGTGATGCAATACATGCCCCTCCGTTTGATCCACCGCCGTAAAGTACTGCTCCAGCACCGTCGATAGATCTGGATGACTTTGTTGCAAATGCCGGAACAAAGGAGAGATCTCATGCTCCAGGTAATCATTCACCCGTATCTCATCTTCAGCTTGCAACTTAACACGCGTACTTGCTATCAACTCCTTATTCTTGTACAACAATTCCTCCAGTAATGGCAGATGTATCTTGCTATGTACCTCCGTAAGTATACGGCCTATCAGCTCCAGCTGCTCCTGCAGATCCTCATGGATCGCATTGCTACGCTCAGTAGAAGAATTCCGGATATCTACCGCCCCATACAAAGGATATACATCGTTAAAGGTGATATTGTCAATATCCTTTCTCTCTTCCTCCGGTGCACTTAAATACTGCCACGCCGCTTCCATGAACTTCCATTCCACCGCCGGTTGCAACGCCGTGAACTGCTGCTTGATCACATTCGTTACCCGGTTCTTCAGCAACTCCATACTCTTCTTCAACAACATGATCACTAACGAATATACCGGGTACATAGTCCCCAGGCTTTCCAGGCTGAAACTATTCTCCTTCGGAGACGCCAGCTCCAACACACCGAGCAGCTTGTCCTCATGATACAACGGACAAAGCACAAAGCTCTTCACACGCTTCCTTGGCAGGAACTTCAGAAAAGGATACTGCGCCAGTATATCATCCGTTACCTCCGGAATTACCAGCGGCTCCGGATGCTTTTGCGCATGCTCCAGCAACTGCGCGAATAACTGCTGCTGCTGTTTGTTATTACCAGAAATACCCAGTATAGGACTATTCTCACAAAAACGGGACTCCAGCACCGGATGATTGTTCACCTCCGGAAATGGCGTAATATGCGCACTCGCATCCTTACTCTCCGCAATGATCTGTAATATCTCACCCATCCGCTCATAAGTAGCAACTTCATTCTCCTCACGCATATTCAATACCAGGTTCTTTACCCGGTTCGTAGTCTCCTCTTTCGTTACATCCTGTACCGTCCATATCACAAAACCCTCCAGCGTAAACAGGTCAAGTGGCAACAACTCCTGCAACGTCTGCACCGTATTGGTACAGTTACAGAAAGTATTGTAATCCAACGTCGGCAGCTTACCCTTCACCTTCACATCTACAAACTGAGGATCAATATGCACCTTCACAAACTTCTTCAACCCGCTCATCGGAGAAACAAAAGTGTGAATGATCTCGTTCTTATAAGTAACAGGGAAATTATATACCCGCTCCAGGATCAGCTTGTACAGCCACTCCATCTTATCATTCTTCACCTTGTCTATAGAAACACCCACCGGCACAGTCGCCAGCTGATCGCCCCCACCAGTGAATATCTGCCGGAACATATCCGAATAATGCAACAACGCAAACCGGAATGGTACGCCTACCCCGTAAATATCATGTTTGGTATCAATAGTCACCGGAAATACCGATGCTACTACAATGTCCAGGTACTCCTGGAAACGCGAAAGATCAGTGTCGTAAGGCATAGGCGCCAACGTAGCAGGCTCCGCCTCAAACTTGCGGATGATCTCCTTATATTGAGTGGTCCGGGCATCATTACCCTCCGCTACCTTCGTTTTCAAAAAACGAACAAAAGGCGCAAAAGATATCTGGCTATCAATGATTTTTTGATCTTCAAAGGTGCCCGGATGTGCAGTAAGTACTTTCATAAAATCCAAATTCTGGTATGCCTCGCTTATAGGCGATTGGCCGGTTGGACAAGGCAGAAAACGATAAAATTCAATCCATCAAATACCTTTATAAGTGTACCATTTGCAGGATTAAGTGTGACAGTCTATAATATGTGGACGATTAGGTCCCGCTTTTATTTCATTTGGTCGCTTCTTTTAACAGTTCCAGGAAGAAACCAATTACGTTATTATACAACAATAGTACGCCCCATCATGGCGTAGTAAGTCTTCAGCGTCAAAACAGTGTAGGAGAAGTATTGCAGGAGGTATGCAAAGATACTATGAAGTCGATTGCCGGACAAATTTCTGTTGCAACAAAAAGTAAGAGAGAAATATCTGTTTGAATGATAATAAGTTATTGCGCCGCCCGACAATAAAACCAGGTCGTTTTACCCTCCGCATCATCAAATGTCAGGATATCCCGGTGCCGGTAACTATGCATATAAGAACAAAGCCCGAAATCCCCGGCACAACAAAAAGTATGAAAGAATAAAGTACCCAACGACACCAGCTGCCATACCGGAGCCAGCCATATCAACGACAACAGGCAGCCCGCCGAAATCACCACACAGGGCGCTAACCCTATCCAGCGATACTGCCGGTAATTGGCAACAAACAAATGAGCCACCGCATAAAACATTAGGTACCTCGGCACCATCCCATACCGCACCTGCCTCGCCCCATAATACCGGAACATCAACCCGTGTATCAGCTCATGCAAAGGGATCAGTAAAAAAGTAATAGCTAAACCACCAAAAAAACCAAGAGAAGCAGTACCGAACGAAAGAAACCCCTGGTAAGAATAATAGGTCGATAATCCCAGGAAAAATAAAAAGAAAAGTAATAACAAACCTCTATAAACCGAAACATATACATTACGCTCCGCAAATCCCTGCCTGACGGCGCCGATCAGCTCCTCAAAGCCGAACTGCGCCGTCTGTACATATCCCTGCCCCAGCAGAGTAGAATGAATGGAACTACCGGCGGTCATACGTACGGGAAATATAAATTACATGGGTATCTCTATCTGGTTACGAAGCAAATCCTCCAGCACATCCCGCTTGCGGATCAAATGTGCCGCCCCGTCCTTTACCAACACCTCCGCTGGCTTCAAACGGGAATTGAAATTCGATGACATCTCAAATCCATAGGCGCCCGCATTGTAAAATACCAGGTAGTCGCCTTCCCGCACCTCATTGATCTTACGATCCCATCCAAAAGTATCCGTCTCACAAATATTACCAACCACCGTATAGATACGCTCCGTACCTTTCGCATTCGAAATATTACGGATCAAATGGAACGCCTCGTAAAACATCGGACGGATCAAATGATTAAATCCCGAATTAACACCCACAAACACCGTAGCTGTCGTCTGCTTGATCACATTCGCCTTCACCACAAAATAACCACTCTGGCTCACCAGGAACTTACCGGGCTCAAACCATACCTGCAACGGACGATTGTACGTCTTGCTGAAATTGTTGAACGCCTCAGACAACTTCTTACCCAACAACTCCATATCCGTCTCCGGATCACCTTGCTGATAAGGTACCTTGAAACCACTACCCAGATCAATAAACTCCAACTCAGGAAAATGCTGCGCCATCTCAAACATAATCTCCACCCCACGCAGGAACACATCCACATCCTTGATCTCAGATCCCGTATGCATATGCAAACCCGTCACCTTCAACTTCGTACTCTTCACAATACGCTCTATATGACGCAACTGGTGTATGGAAATACCAAACTTACTGTCCACATGACCGGTAGATATCTTGAAATTACCCCCAGCCATAATATGCGGATTCATACGGATACAGATCGGATAACTACCCCCAAACTGATTACCAAACTGCTCCAGGATAGAAATATTGTCTATATTGATGTTCACTCCCAGATCCTTCGCCGCAATGATCTCCTGCAAATCCACACAGTTAGGCGTGAATATGATGTTCCTCGGCTCAAAACCAGCCTTCAGACCCAATTGTACCTCCTGTATAGAGACCGTATCCAGCCCGCAACCCAGCGAATTAATATACTTCAGGATGTTAATGTTGGTAAGCGCTTTACAGGCATAGAAAAAACGGGCGTCAGTTTGCTGAAAAGCATGCTGTAACTTCTCATACTGCTGTTTGATCTTCTCAGCGTGGTATATATATACCGGTGTGCCAAACTCGTCCGCGATCTTTACAAGATAATCAGCGGATAGCACATCACTTTGTTTAGACATCTATGTAATAATGATTTATAATATGAAAGATAGATGAGCCCACGAAAATACAAAAAATGTGATAAGTCGCTATATCGCCGGAGCCCCATAGCACCTATTCTTCCTCTCCACCTTCCATAAACCCGTCCAGCTCACGTCGCTCCTTCTTCGTAGGACGCCCGATCTTACTGGGCCGCTTACCTGTATAAAAACTGGAAGTCGCCTGCTGCACCGCCAATTTATCCTCCTCCGGCGTATGATCTATATAATACTTGATCGCCTCACTGTAAGCCACCCGGTTCGAAAGCAACCCCGTCACCTCGATCTGCCACTTACGCGACTCCGACCGGATATCATACCGGTCCCCTATCCCCACCGTACGCGCCGCCTTCACCGACGCACCATTCAGCTTTACCTTGCCAGCATCACATGCCGCCGACGCCTGAGAGCGGGTCTTAAATACACGTATAGACCAGAGATACTTGTCAAGTCGTAATTTTTCTGCTTGCTGCATATACAATCTCCCTTTTAAATAAACACCGCAATTATACGTAAGCCCAAATTTGGCAACATCTACTGCCCGAATCCGGTACTTCCGCTCTTGCCCATGTTCCAATTATGATACAATTTTACGGAATAATTTAAAACACTTAGAGCAGATCGATCCCTTACAGTGTTCATTCTCCATTGCTGTCACAACCCACCATTATTTAACCACAAACCCCAAAAGCAACATGCGTACACACTTTATGTGGATACTGGCAGGCTGTGCCGCCATATCCCTGTTCTCCTGTCAAAAGGACCAGACATCGCCAACAGGACAATCCAATCTGTCCGCCAACAGTAATAATGTAAACGCCCGCGCCGCCAGCAGCGATGCCATGGACGCCATCCTCAAAGATCTGCCCCAGGAAGCATACCTGCTCTCTTTCGATCCATTGCCACAAAACCCCTACGTCACAAGAAATAGCTACGGCTCCTTGTCCGACGAAACATTGTACCCGGCAGACAAATTCGCCGCTCCGGATCTACTCAAATTGGGCTATAAATTCGTACCCATCAAAAAGATCTGGATCAAGACCTGCCCCACAATGATACCAGTATATGATATCGCCAACAGGGCCGCCACCCTGCTCCAAAAAGCAGATAGCAAAACCTTTGCCGACATCACCACACTCACCGTCAACGACAAACAGAACATCTTGGCAACCAAATCTTTCCTCCAGGCCGCTAGCCGCCTGCAAGCAGATGCGATCGACCTCAAAGTCACCGCCAACGCACCGCTGGATAAATTCCGGATCGCATTGCCGGATGATAGCAAACTGCCCTTCTTCACCCGTGGCTTCTACGGCTTCGGTGATATAGAGCAGACAGCACCTGCCGCCCGCCTCGCAGACGCTCGCCTCATGTACACCTGGAAAGACCTCATCCGCCGCAAATTCCCCAATATGATAGGCTGCTTCGATATCAAATACCTCAAAGATATCCGCGCTAACCTCATCTCATTGGATAAACGCTACACCGTACTGGGCATAGAAACAGTACCCGGTGGCGCCATCCTCGGCGCTCAACAACAACTCGTGTTCTAACCATCGTCGATTGATAAACAACCTGACAACATGCGCATTGCACTGCGGAAGGAATATGCGCATGTTGTCCCTTCTTCCCCAATTATACATACCATGAAACGGATGCAGTATTTCCTCATCACCCTGGCGACCGTCCATCTCGCCGTAGTGGCCCTCCACGCCGCACATATACGCGAATGGAACGTCAGACCTGCCTGGCTCCCCAAAATACTGGCCGCCTACGGCGACTATACCGGCGCCGGAAATATCTTCAGCTTCTTCGCCCCCCAAATAGGAGAGGAGACCACCGTACTTTACACCGTAGTCGACCCCCTCGGCAACCAGGAAGTATGCCAGCTCCAAACCGCCAACGCCGAATGCGACCGCCGCGTACAAACCATCTACAACTTCTTCAATATCACCGAAGCCCGCGACCTCCTCGCCCAAAGCTGCGCCTCCTACATGCTCCGCCAACACCCGCAGGGCCAATGGATAAGAGTCACCGTCGTAAGCCATGAAATACCAACCATGTCCGCCTTCAATAACGGCGCCCGCCCCAAATGGGTCCCCATCTTTATCAAAGACATGAAAAAACGTACCTGCAACGATACCCCGCTTACCTTAAACCTCGAACCATGATGTCACCAGGTCTATACCTCCGGCAACACCTGCTGCAACCAACATCCCCGGCCCCACTCGCTGTATTGCGCATCGGTACCGCCGCCATCGCACTAATACAGGTCATCTGCCTCTGGCTGGATATACCCTTGCTATACGGACAAATGGGCCTCGTTCAGTGGGGCCTTAGTAACGGCATCGTCTATTCGCACTTCCCACGCCTGTCATGGCTGCTCCCACTGGCCAATACCCTGGGCTGCCATCCCGACACCTGCGTATACGCCCTCGTAATAATATATACCGGCAGCCTCCTCGGCCTGCTATTAGGCAAGTTCACCCGCTATATGGCCCTCATCGCCTGGTGGCTCCATTTTATGCTCATAAGCACCGGCTTCCTCGGCGCCTATGGCGTAGAAACATTCCTGCACATCGCATTGGTATACTGCGTCGCAATGCCCGTAGCCCACACCGCATCCCGCGATGCCCGCTATCGCCCTCCCGCCATCCCGCATAGTAACTATACCCTCGCCCTCCGCATACTACAAGCCCACCTATGCGTCATCTACCTCGCTTCCGGTATAGAAAAGGCAATGGGCACACAGTGGTGGAACGGCGAAGCGATCTGGCAAACACTCATGCAAACCCAGTTCAGCGCCTGGAACATGAGCTGGCTCTCCCAATACCCCTGGATCGCTCGCATCATCTGCTGGAGCACCCTCCTCGTAGAAATAGGATACCCCGTCTGGATGTGCATACCCCGCCTCCGCCGATACGGATATGCCGCCACCGTAAGCCTCCACCTCGCAATAGCCGTCTTCATGGGACTGCAACTCTTCGCCGCCATGATGATACTCCTCAACACCGCCGCCTGGGGATGGCCATACCTCGCCCCCGCAATCGACCACTGGCAACGCAAACGCCACTCCCTGCGATTGCAACACATCGGCGCCATCGCCACCAGCGCCTGCTGCCATACCGAAGAAGCATAAAAAAAGGGAACCGGTACAACCGGCCCCCTCGTATAAAAATAAAATGGAAAGAATTATTTCGCGCTCAACGTCGTAAACTGCTGGAAGAAATAAGGGATCGTCTCAATACCCTTGTAATAGTTCTCCAGGTCATACTTCTCATTAGGAGAGTGCAGATTGTCATTGTCCAGACCAAAACCCATCAGGATCGTCTTCAATCCAAGCTCCTTCTCGAACAATGCCACAATAGGAATACTACCACCGCCACGTACCGGGATAGGTGCCTTGCCAAATGTCTCCTTGATAGCCTCACTGGCTGCCTTGAATGCAATATGATCAGTAGGCGTCACATATGGATTACCGCCATGATGCGCCGTCACCTTCACCTTCACCGATGCAGGAGCAATTTTCTCAAAATGTTTGGCAAACAGATCAGAGATCTCATGCCAGTCCTGATTAGGCACCAGTCGCATAGAGATCTTCGCAAACGCCTTAGATGGTAATACCGTCTTGGAACCCTCACCGGTATAACCACCCCAGATACCATTCACCTCCAACGTAGGACGGATACCCGTACGCTCGATCGTAGTATACCCCTTCTCTCCCCATACATCCGCAACTCCCAACTCCGCCTTATACGCCTCCTCGCTAAAGGGGGCCTGGTTCAATGCCGTACGCTCCTCCGCAGTCAACTCCTGCACATTGTCGTAAAAACCAGGAATAGTAATATGATTGTTCTCGTCATGCAAAGAGGCAATCATCTTGCACAGGATAGTAGCCGGGTTACCCACCGCACCTCCGTACACACCGCTGTGCAGGTCACGGTTAGGACCAGTTACCTCTACCTCCATATACGCCAGCCCACGTAAACCCGTATCCAGAGAAGGATGCTCCAGGCTGATCATAGAGGTATCAGAGATCAACACCACATCGCCTTTCAAACGCTCCTTGTTGTCCTTCAGGAAAATACCCAGGTTAGCACTGCCCACTTCTTCCTCACCTTCGATCATAAACTTAACATTACAGGGCAATGTGTTCGTACGGATCATCGTCTCAAACGCCTTCACATGCATGTAAAACTGCCCCTTATCATCCGCACTGCCCCGCGCATAGATCCTGCCGTCCTTAATAACCGGCTCAAACGGACCACTATGCCAAAGCTCCAGCGGATCCGGTGGCTGTACATCATAATGCCCGTATACCAACACAGTCGGTAGCGCCGGGTCTATAATTTTTTCTCCATATACAATAGGATGCCCCGCAGTAGGACATACCGCTACATTGTCAGCTCCTGCCTCTTGCAAACGCTGCTTTACCGCTTCCGCACATTTAATGGTGTCTTGATTATGGCGGGAATCCGCACTTACTGAAGGAATGCGAAGTAACTCCAGCAGTTCTTCCAGGAATCGCTCCTTATGTTGGCCCTGGTAATCTTTCCAAACTTGCATATCTAAAATATTAAGTTCATAATGGGGTGCAATTTAAGGGAATTTCCATTGCCCCAACATCACGTGTAACAATCCCTCCCATCAACCGTTACATGATCAGCACCGCCGCTTTATTGATAGCAACCTTCAGGGAACCATTAAATTTTCGCAGTGTATGAGATCCGTTTTTACTTACTTAATTATCCTGTTGATCACTGCCTCCTCCATCGGCTGCCAACCGGAGCGTGGCGCCAATTTCGACCCGTTCTTCCCCGTAAGTCCACCACCCGACTTCCGGCTCAAAGAATTGATTGTCAAACCCACCACCATCCAGCAGGACCAAAACATCCGGCACTACCAGCTCCATTATAATAACGCCAACAACCTCGACTCCGTCATCATAACCGAAGAAACACCCGGCACGCTCCGCGCAGGATACTATATCTCCTACGCCGGAGATAACCGCATCACAACAGTAGCCTATAAAGAAAAAGGAGAAAATGTAGCCACCGGCAACAAATACGTATATAACAACAACGGAAATATCATCGCGTACGACTACTGGGACACAGAATTATATATACTCACCCCCAAAATAGCCGCTATCCAAAGAGATGGCGCCGGCCGCATCACCGTACTCCCCGAAGGAGATTCCCTCTTCTACGACAATGGCTTCAACGTCGCCCGCATGAAACAAGCAGATGGTACCGTCGCCGCATACGAATATGAATACCGCGCTAACCCACTGTATTACGTACGAAACTGGTCCGCCATCCTCTTCAGAGAACCTTGGCTCTACCAACTCGCACTGTCCGCCAATAACGTCCACCTCATCTCACAAGGAAAAGACACCCTGGCTACCTGCAATAATAACTACGATGAAAAAGAAAGACTGATCAAAACAACGATCTCTGGCAGAAGAATAATCCCCGCAGCATCGATCAGCTATACCTACTACTGATTAGGATATCAGCTTCTGGCGAAGTAAAAATTCCAGCTTTTCATTTACATCCAGCAACTTGGCAGTGAGCTCCTTATTCTCCTTCCGCAGCGAATAAACCTCAAATGCCTTCTCGATATTATGCTTCAACTCCTCCTCATTCCAGGGCTTGGAAAAATACTTATACACCTGCCCCTTGTTGATCGCATCAATCACCGCATTAATATCCGCATACCCCGTCAGCAAAATACGGATCGGCTCCGGATACTTGTCCAGGATAGACTCAAAAAACTCTATACCCGTCATCTTAGGCATACGCTGGTCCGAAATAATAATATGAAATTCCTGCTCCTGCAGCAAGTGGGAAGCTTCTTCAGCAGAAGCGGCCGTAGATACACTATACATCCTCCTGAAGGAGGCTTTGAAAGCATTTAAATTGTGTATCTCGTCATCGATATAGAGAATATGGATGTGTTGTGCATTCATTTAGGCCCTTACTTAATTCCAAGTTAATAAAAATAAATGAGTTAGAAACAATGAAGCTGGTGTATTCTTTTATTACCTGGCAGCAGGAAACAGCCACAAAATTATACAGATTCATGCATAACTATGCGCTTTTTTTCGACAACGTGTATAACTTCTCCGTAAATGATACATTCTGTACTGTAATCGTTAATACCCCGTGTTTTTATGACCTCCACATGACCTGCCACACAGATAATTAAGCATATCATTTATTTATAACTAACCCCCTCCCCTAAAACAGTTGTAATTACTTCCGTTTATAGATGTCAAAAAAGTATCACCTGAGTTTATTGCTTTTTGCATAATTTCATGTACGTTTGAATAGCGCCTCGTAGAAAGCGCATTTAAATCACACTAAACCAACAGGATACATGGGCAGTATCCAGAGTCGAACCACAGGAAAAAAGTACTGGCAAGGTAGCTGTTACAGGCCCGGCAACAGCAGCCAGCCATAACAAGCAAATTGTTTCAGATGAAAAAAGGTATTATCGTTATTATCATCCTCGTATTATTGGGCATGTTCGGTTGCAGCAAATACAACGGTCTCGTAAAACAGGATGAGAATGTGAAAAATAAATGGGGTGCCGTACAAAGCCAGTACCAACGCCGGGCAGACCTGATCCCCAATCTCGTCAATACCGTAAAAGGTGCCGCCAACTTCGAACAGGAAACACTCACCAAAGTGATCGAAGCCCGCGCTAAAGCCACACAGGTCACCATCAACGCCGATGACCTCTCCCCAGAAAAAATCCAACAATTCCAACAAGCACAAGGTCAGCTCAGCTCCGCCCTCGGACGACTCCTCGCCGTAGCCGAAAGCTACCCGCAACTCAAAGCTAACCAGAACTTCCTCGACCTGCAGGCACAACTCGAAGGTACCGAAAACCGTATCACAGTTGCCCGCAACGACTTCAATAACGCCGTAAACGAGTATAACAGCAACGTACGTACTTTCCCGAATAACCTCGTTGCCGGCATCTCCGGATTCAAACAGAAAGGATACTTCGAAGCACAAGCCGGCGCAGAAAACGCCCCCAAAGTGCAATTCTAAAACCCTTTCCCCCGTGCCGGCATCAACTGCATCACAGCCGCCGCCGGCACGGGCAAACTTAATCCACATACAATGGGCATCTTCCCCTTCGGTAAAAAAGAATTACTGACAGAACCGGAAAAGTCCCGCCTCGTACAAGCCATACGCAGCGCCGAAAGACTCACCTCCGGAGAAATCCGCCTCTTCGTGGAAAGCCGTTGCGCTTTCGTCGACCCCATGGACAGAGCAAAAGAAATATTCCTCTCGCTCAACATGGAAAAAACAAAACAACGCAATGGCGTACTACTATACATCGCCCTCAAAGACCACCAGTTCGCAATACTGGGCGACCAGGGCATACACGAAAAAGTAGGCGACCAATTCTGGATGGAAGAAGCCAACCTCCTGGTACACCACTTCTCCAGGGCGGAAATAATAACAGGCATGGAAGCCTGCATCAAAGAAATAGGGGAGTCGCTCCAACACCACTTCCCCTACGAAGCCGGCGACGAAAACGAACTGCCGGATGATATCATCATCGGAAAATAATAGATAATGAGGGTACTACGCTGGTTATGTCTGGGAATGCTTTTATTAGTGGGAATCTCCACCTATGCACAACAAATACCCCCCAGACCCAATCCGCCCAAACTGGTCAACGACCTGGGCGGCGTATTGTTGAGAGAGGAAGCAGATGCCCTCGAACGTAAACTCGTCGCCTACAACGATAGCACCTCCTCACAGGTCGCCATCGTCACCGTCCCCACCACAGGAGACTACGATATCAGCGAATATGCCCTCAAAATCCTCAGAGACTGGGGCATCGGTACCAAAGAAAAAAATAACGGCCTCCTCATCCTGGTAGCCGTACAAGATCGCCGCGTCCGTATAGAAACCGGATACGGCATGGAAGGCGCCATACCAGATGCCATCGCCAACCGTATCATCGATCAGATCATCAAACCACAATTCCGCGATGGCCACTACTATCAAGGCCTCGACGATGCCATTGATGTCATCGCCAAAGCAGCGGCAGGCGAATACAAAGGCATCCCCCGCAAACCCAAAAGCATCGGCGGTGGCGGCGTTTTCGTCATCATCATCATTATCATCATCATCCTCGCCATTTCTAACAACCGCGGCGGCGGCGGTGGCACCACCATCAATCGCAGAGGCTGGGGCGGGTGGATACCCATCGGCGGCGGATTCGGTGGCAACAGCGGCGGCGGATGGTCCGGCGGCGGCGGTGGCGGTTTCGGTGGCTTCGGTGGCGGATCTGGTGGAGGCGGCGGAGCCAGCGGTAGCTGGTAATACCTCCGCTTTTGAACCCACGGCCCGGTAATTGTGTTAAGACGGGTGTAAAGCGCTAACTTATGAACTGTCTTCATGTCCTCAATGGCGATGCAACCCTCACCCAGTTCCGGGAAAGCGGCCTGCAAGGCCAGACCGTAGTCTGCCGGGAAATGATGTGCGAAGGAAAAGTCAAATATACCACCGACATGATGGCTTTCTTCGAAACCCGGGCCAAACACCTCGAATACCAATATGGTATCGATATGCAAACATACCATGCCAGCGTAGTCACAGAATTAGACAAACTAAACACAACACCGGATATCGACGAGATCGTCCTCTGGTTCGAATTCGACCTCTTCTGCCAGATCAACCTCCTCTTTATTTTACACTACCTGAAAACACAAAAGCCAGACTTTCACAACATCAGCCTGGTCTCCATCGACCACCACCAGGATATACCCGACTTCAGAGGCCTCGGAATGCTGTCCGCCAAACACTTCCCCCAACTCTTCGAAAACAGGGTATTCCTCGAAATACCAGACCTCGAACTGGCAGCCAGAGCTTGGGAAGCATACTGCCAGAAAGATCCACTTATGCTCGAAACTGTCAGCCACGTCGCCAACGATGGCGCCCTGGCACTGCTCGGCCCCGCTCTCAAAGCCCACCTCCAACGACTCCCCTCCAAACGGGATGGCCTCAACACCATCCAACGATTCTTCCTGCTCAAACTGGCATACGGCAACTACCGCTGGTACGACCTCTACTACCTCTTCTGGAACGAAATGAAAATATATGGCTTCGGCGACTTCCAACTGGATATATACCTCCAGCGAATGCTCAGAGCCGGCGTTATCGAACAAGTCGACCAAATGGTCACCATCACCGCCCTCGGCAGAGAAATCCTCCAAGGCGAAGAAAACTACCTCGACTATGTCCCCCTCCAACACCGGTGGCTCGGAGGCGTCCGGCTCCTCAACAGCCCCTGGAGATGGGACGAACTCGAAGATAAAATTATACAGGTCGCCTGATCCATTACCTCAAATAAAAAAAAGGGAAGCTCTTAACGAACTTCCCTTGTATAGACTAAAATTAAAAGCAACTATTCCTCTTCCTTACCACTCTCTTTCAACTCCTTGATCAATTGCTGCACATAGTCACTCTGCTGGGTCAACCCCTTGTCCGCCTTGTTCTTCGCAATAGGAGATAGCAACGTCACCAGGTAATTGTTCACCATCTTATTGTTGAATTGCTCCGCCATGCCACGGATCTCGTCTATACCCTTCTGGAAAACAGGCGTATCCTCCAGGTTAGCCAATACCTTCAGGTAAAGCACCGCCGCATCAAACTTACTCTGACCGGAGGCCTCCGCAAGCGCATGAGAGAAAAACGCCACATCCTTAGGATCAGCTTTTTTAGCATACACACCCGCAATAGCACTGTTAAGCGCGCCTTTAGAATCCTTCTCCAACTGCTTCGCCAGCCCATAACCCTTCTCTGTATCCAACTCAGATAACGCATTCAACGCCGCTCCAGCCACCGCATAAGACTTGTCCTTTACAGCCTGCTCAAACAATGCCACATTAGCCGCATCCTTTTGCTTACCCAACAACGTGATCGCTGCCGCACGTGCCTTTGACTGCGGATCGTTCTTCGCAATGTCGATCACAGTACTGTACACCGCTTCCTTCACCTTCGCATCCTTCAGGTTCAACCCCTTCAGCGCCATCGCACGCAACCCGTAGAACTTGTCTTTCAGCGCCGCCTGCAACGCCTTCAGCGCACTCGCATCAGTCGTCTGCTGCTTTAACAACACCTCTATCGCCTCCCTTCTGTCCAGGTACTGTGGCGCATGCATATACTGGAACACATAAGTGCTCAGATCCCGGTGATCATTCCGCTTGGCTAACACCACCTTGTCAGCATCCACATTCACAAAGTCCGGTTTAGTAGCATAAGAGAAAGTAAAAGTATCCACCTTGTTATACATCGTGATCTCATGCCTTTCCTTTTTACCGCCTGCATAAATATCCACAGCCATCGGCAACTGGAAGATCTTATCGCCCTTCTGCTGCTGCTGCAATATCACACGCACCGTCTTGGCCGCATCATCATACACATAGCTGATATCCAGCGTAGGATACCCCTGGCCAAAATACCATTGGTTGAAGAACCAGTTCAGGTCACGCCCCGTAACCTCCTCAAACGCCAGACGCAGATGATGCGCCTCCGTAGCCTTAAATGAATTAGTCTTCAGATATAGGTTCAGCGACTTGAAAAACGCCTCATCACCCACATAGTTCCGCAACATATGAAGAATACGACCTCCCTTCTGATAAGAAACCGCATCAAACATATCCTCCTTGTCATGATAGTGGAAACGGATCAGATCACGGTCACCAGCATACTGTACAAAATTCCAGTAGCTGTTCACCGCCTCATACCCGTGCTCATCTGCCATATCCTTACCATACTTCTGCTCAAACCACAGATACTCACTGTAATCAGCAAAAGACTCGTTCAACGACAAATTACTCCAGGACTCACACGTAGCCAGATCGCCAAACCAATGATGGAACAACTCATGTGCAATTACCGCCTCGCCAAACTTATCGTCCAGCAACTCACGGTCCGTCTGCTGCACAAAATCACCAAAGATAGTACCCGTAGTATTCTCCATAGCTCCCGACACATAATCACGGACTACCACCTGCGAATACTTCACCCACGGATAGTCTACACCCAATACCTTCGAAAAGAAAGTCATCATCTCAGGAGTATTGCCAAAAATGTTCTTGGCATAAGGAGCATACGCCTTCTCTACATAATAATTCACTTCCTTACCACGCCACTGGTCTTTCACAACGGCAAAGTCACCCACCGCCATCATAAACAGGTAAGGAGCATGCGGCAGATCCATCTTCCAGGTATCCGTACGCGTACCATCCGCATTGTTCTTCTGAGATACCAGCTTACCATTAGACAACGTTACATACTGCTTGTTCACCGTCATGCTGATCTCCTGCGTACAACGCTGGTTATTCTTGTCGATCGTAGGGAACCATACAGAAGAAGCTTCCGTTTCACCCTGCGTCCATATCTGTATCGGCTTCTTCGGATCCTTACCGTCCGGATTGATAAAGTATAAACCCTTAGAATCAGTAATCGCCGCACTGCCCTTCACTCCCTTCAACTCATCCGGCTTCGATACATAATCCACATATATCACATAAGACTCCGTACTGTTATAGGTCTTGTCCAGTTTTATAAGCACCTCCTTGCTATCATACTGGTACTTCAATGGTACATTTTTACCGCCTTTAACAACCGCTACCGCCTTAATGTCCATACCCTTGGCATCAAGCGTCAGAGAATCAGTAGCGTAAAAATGAGGACGCAGCGTAATCCAGGCCTTCCCGTACAGGTAACGCTTCGCATAGTCAAAACGTACATCCAGCTTGGTATGTACAAGGTCGTTGATTTTGGTAGGAGTGCTACGGTAGATCTTCAGCTTGGGATCATCCTGGGATTTTGTATCCCCGGACTGTGCCAGCACCGGCGAATACAATGCCAGCCCCGTCAAGCCTCCCAATAGCAGGTTAAATAGCGTGCTCTTAAGATGTGGATTCATGAAATCTATTTTAAACAAATCTAATTGCGAAAAAAGAAAGTAAGACGCCAAATTTAAACAAATGGACCAAATACAAGGTAAGTGGTTAAAAATGCTATTTTTGTTACGGTACAACAAGTACCGCCCATTTTATGATAAAAGCAATTGTAGACGGGAAAACGTCATTTAATATAGAAACTGGCGATCAGGTAACATGCAATGGCCAACAGGTAGCCTGGTCAGGAATAGAACTGCCGGGAGGTAACTTTAGCATCATACTCGATGGCCGAAGCTACGTAGCACAGGTCCTCCATATCAATAAAGAAACCAAAACCGCCGGCATTCAGATCGGACAACAGATATACGAAGTCAATATCGAAGAACCCATCGATCAGCTACTGGCCGCGATGGGTATCAAAGATGCACTCACCCGCAAAGTGAACGATATCAAAGCTCCCATGCCCGGCCTCGTACTAAAAATACTCGTAACGCCCGGACAGGAAATCAAAAAAGGCGACCCCGTCCTCATCCTCGAAGCCATGAAAATGGAAAATGTATTCAAATCCACCACCGACGCCGTCGTAAAAGATATTAAAGTCACAGAACGCACCGCAGTAGAGAAAGGAGAAGTATTGATAGTACTGGAATAATATTTGCATTATCCGGTTGTATAGCCACATTGCATTATGGGAAGATATTTTAAAAGAATTATATATGCACTGAGCCTCCTAGGGTTTATTACCTCCTTACAGGCACAGGATCAGCAGTATTACGTATATATTCAAAATGAAAAGCCTCAGCCTTTCTATGTAAAATATAATGGTAAACTGCTCAGCTCTTCAGATAGAGGTTACATCATATTATCCAAACTCGATGCCGGTACCACGCCCATCACCGTAGGCTTTCCCAAAAATGAAAGCCCCGAACAGGAATTTAAGATCAGGCTCGCCGGCAAAAACGACCAGGGATACCTGCTCAAAGCCGATGGCGATAAAGGGTATGCACTATATAACCTCCAGACTTTCCGGGTAACCAAAAACAATACTGAAACACCGCAGGAAACCGCCGCCACCGACAATACACCCGCGCCGGCCACAGAAGAGGATACCGCCAAAAAAGCAATGATGGCCTCCCTCCAGAAAGACCTGGAGACCTCCTTCAACGATAAAGCCCAGGTCAATGGCCCTCACAAAACAACAACAGACACCGCACCGGCAAAGAAGAGCGACAACCCCTTCTCCGCCGCCCTCGATAAAGTAGTAAGCGACGATCGCCCCTCCGATATCCCGGCAGCCCAACCCGTTACCACCGCACCGGTGGCCGGTACAGTAGTAGAACCTCCCTCCACAGAAGGAGAGGGGAGTAGCCGCAAATCCAAAAAGAAAAGGAAAGAAAAAGAACCACTCACCGCCGAAGAAAAAGCCATACTGGGAGATGTGATCGCGGAAGAACATAAAGAAGCCGCCGCAGCTGCCGTCACGACCGGCGATCCCGCCAACACAACTACTGCTGAGGAACCAGCACGCAAATCGCGTAAAGCAAAGAAAAAGAACGGTAACCCCGAATTCATCGAATTCGGCGAAGAGGCCGCCAAAACACCCACCGTCCCGGATGCCGCACCCGCCGCCGGCACCCTCCCCGTTACAACCGCTATCACCTCCGCTGGAGATAATAATACAGTGGTTAAAAGCAGCAGCAAAAAAGACCGCAAAAGAAAAAAGGTATCCGAATATCTCGGCGAACCAGAACATCCTAACAATATCATCACCGACAGCAGCGGCTATGGAGTAGGAGTGCAACCGGAAAGACTCACCTGGAAAGAACGTAGGAAAAAAGAACGGGAAGCCGCCCGCCAGCAAGATGCCAGTGCCGGCACTAACCTACCCGCCGGTACCATAACACCAGCTACCACCCCCGCAGAAAGCGATACTCCCAAAGAGAACGATAAAAAAAACAGCGCACTCAAAATGGTCAACTCCGATTGCGCCAACGTAATGGACGATGCCGCCTATCGTAAAGTACTCCGCCGCTTCGTCGCCGCCAAAGACGATGATGGCATGATCGACGCCTTCCGCAAGAATACAAAGAACTATTGCCTGGAAACCGCACAGATCAAAAGCCTCGTACAACTCCTGAGCACCGACGAGAATCGCTATAAACTGCTCGATCTCGCTTACCCTAAAGCATACGACTCCGAACAGTTCTCCTCCCTCTCAAGCCTGCTCACAGATAGCTACTACCAGAACCGGTTCAAGGCAATGGTCAAAAAATAATACACCCGCATATATATAACACAAGATATCACGGCCGGTCCGATGCTGAACCTACAGCTGGACCGGCCGCACTTTTTGTTTACTTTCGCGTCCGGAAGGTTATATATAGATATGAGGTATTTTATTGAGGTCGCCTACAAAGGCACCATATTTAATGGATTCCAGGTACAGGAGAACGCTCACACCGTTCAGGCAGAGATCGACAGGGCAATAAGCATATTGCATCGTACCACCATAGCAACCACCGGCTCCAGCCGCACAGATGCAGGCGTACATGCCCGCCAGAACTTCCTGCATTTCGACCTCGAACAACCCCTGCATCCACAATTCCTCTACAAGGTCAACGCCATCCTCTCCCCGGATATAGTACTCAACGCCGTCTATGAAGTGCCCGCCAACGCACACTCCCGCTTCGATGCCCTGGGCCGCGCCTACGAATACAGCCTGTATAAACATAAAGACCCCTTCCTGAAAGACCGCGCATACTACTACCCCTACAAACTCGACCTGCAGGCCCTCAACGAAGCCGCCGCCGTTATTAAGGAATATACCGACTTCTCTACCTTCTCCAAACGGAACACCCAGGTACATACCTTCAATTGCCAGATCCATACCTCCTACTGGGAAACAGCAGGCGATAGACTGGTATATTACGT